>NZ_VXCY01000002.1:0-1059893 GCF_052850735.1 Pseudomonas sp. 910_21
TGAGAAAAAATCGTTCTTATTCGCAAACAAATTTGCACAGTTATTTTCAAATTGGAACACTAGAATAGCCGCTACTCTTTTCACTTCCAGAGCCCTCTATGTCAGATCCGGTTGACGCCTCCGGGTTGTCAGAACTACCACTGGACGACCTGGTTGCCTGCCATGAGTGCGACTTGCTGATGCGCAAGCCAAAGCTCGCCCACGGTGAGAAAGCCCAATGCCCGCGCTGTGGTTATGAGCTGTACGCCCATCGGCACAATGTCGTTGAGCGCAGTCTGGCTCTGGTAATTGCCGCCTTGTTGCTCTACGTGCCGGCGAACTTTCTTCCCATCATGCAACTCAATCTATTGGGACAGTCTTCCGAAGATACCGTCTGGAGCGGCGTGCAAGGCCTGTTCGATACCGGCATGGAAGGTGTAGCGCTGGTGGTGTTCCTCTGCAGCATGGGCATTCCATTGCTCAAGCTGATTTGCCAGCTGCTGGTCCTGTTGAGCATTCGCTGGGACATCGGCCGCAGTTACGGCCTGCTGCTCTATCGCATTTATCATCATCTGCGCGATTGGGGCATGCTCGAGGTCTATCTGATGGGTGTCCTGGTGGCCATCGTCAAGCTGGCGGATATGGCGTCCATTACCGTGGGCCTTGGCCTTGTGTGTTTTATCAGTTTGTTGTTGGTGCAGGTCTGGCTGGAAGTGGTGATGTCGCCGCACCAGATCTGGCAGGCGTTATCTGGAGAAGATGTGCATGCGGGCGATTGATGCAGGCATTCTGATTTGTACCGAATGCCATGAATTGAACCGGCAGGAGGCCGACAGCGACGAGCAGACCTGTACTCGTTGCGGAGCTTTGGTACACCCACGGCGTCCCAATAGCATCCTGCGCACCTGGGCCTTGTTGCTTACCGCCGCCATTCTCTACATTCCCGCCAATGTCCTGCCGATCATGACCGTCAGCTCACTGGGTCAGGGCGATCCCAGCACCATCATGTCCGGAGTCATCCAGCTGGTGCAGCACGGTATGTTCCCCATCGCCGCCGTGGTGTTTGTCGCCAGTATTCTGGTGCCCACCTTCAAGCTGGTGGGCATTGCCCTGTTGCTGTTCTCGGTGCAGCGTCACCAGCCACTGTCAGCGCGGCAACGGATCATCATGTACCGCTTTATCGAGTTCATCGGTCGTTGGTCGATGCTGGATATTTTCGTCATCGCCATTCTGGTGGCGGTGGTCAACTTTGGCCGGCTGGCCAGTATCGAGGCCAATCTCGGTGCGGTCGCCTTTGCCAGCGTGGTGATCCTGACCATGTTGGCCGCAGTAACTTTCGATCCCCGACTGATCTGGGATAACACGGAGTCGGACGACGACCATGAGTGATTTGCCTACTGCCAAAACCCGCCCGGCCTCCAACTGGTCGGCTATCTGGGTGCTGCCCCTGATTGCCCTGATCATTGGCGGCTGGCTGGGCTGGCGTGCCTACAGCCAGACCGGCATCGAGATCCAGTTGCGCTTTGAAAGCGGTGAAGGGATACAGGCCAACAAGACCGAAGTGGTCTACAAAGGCATGCCCGTGGGAAAGGTCAAGACTCTGGCTCTGGACGATGAGGGCAACTCCAAGGGAGTGATCGCCACGGTCGAAATGAACAAGGATGTCGAGCAGTACCTGAAGACCAACACCCGCTTCTGGCTGGTCAAGCCCAGTGTCAGCCTGGCCGGGATCACCGGTCTGGAAACCTTGGTCTCAGGCAATTACATTGCGGTCAATCCCGGAGAAGGAGAACCCACGCGCAAGTTCAAGGCCCTGGCCGAAGAGCCGCCGTTATCGGATGCCAAGCCCGG
Organism: Pseudomonas sp. 910_21; assembly: GCF_052850735.1. Lineage (NCBI taxonomy): Bacteria > Pseudomonadati > Pseudomonadota > Gammaproteobacteria > Pseudomonadales > Pseudomonadaceae > Pseudomonas > Pseudomonas sp. 910_21. The sequence continues at coordinate 1,831 of NZ_VXCY01000002.1, forward strand.
CCTGCACCTGACCATCAAGGCCGAGCGCCTGGGTTCGTTGAACCGCGGCAGCCCGGTCTTCTACAAACAGATCCAGGTCGGACAGATCAAGAGCTTCCTGCTTTCCGAAGACCAGAACACAGTGGAGCTCAAGGTCTACATCGAACCGACCTACGCCAATCTGGTGCGCAAACACACGCGTTTCTGGAACGCCAGCGGCATTAGCATCGACGCCAATCTGTCCGGGGTAAAAGTGCGCAGTGAGTCCCTGTCCAGCATAGTGGCCGGCGGTATCGCGTTCGCCACTCCGGAAAATCGCAGGGACAGTCCGCCTACCGACCCGAGCCTGCCGTTCCGCCTTTACGAAGATTTCGATGCCGCCCAGGCCGGTATCCGGGTCAAGGTCAAGCTCACCGATTTCGAAGGCCTGCAGGCTGGGCGCACGCCCGTGATGTACAAAGGCATCCAGGTCGGCAGCCTGAAAGCCCTGAAGGTCGACTCCGATCTCACCAGCGCCACCGCCGAACTGACCCTCGATCCACTGGCCGAGGACTATCTGGTCCAGGGCACTCAGTTCTGGACCGTCAAACCCTCGATCTCCCTGGCGGGTATCACGGGGCTCGAGGCCCTGGTGAAAGGTAACTACATCGCCATCCGCCCCGGTGACAAGGGCGCCGCCCCCCAGCGGGAATTTGAAGCTCGGGCCAAGGCGCCTCCCCTGGACCTGCGAGCACCTGGCCTGCATATGGTGCTGTTTACCGACAATCTCGGCTCTCTGGATGTGGGCAGTCCGATTCTCTACAAGCAGGTCAAGGTCGGTTCGGTACAGAGCTACCAGTTCTCCCACACCCGTAAGCAAGTGGTGATCGGTGTTCATATCGAGAAAGAGTACGAGGGGCTGGTCAATGGCTCGACGCGCTTCTGGAACGTCAGTGGCATCACCCTCACGGGCGGCCTCACCGGCGGCATCCAGATCAAGAGTGAGTCGTTGCAAAGCCTGATGGCCGGTGGCATTTCCTTCGAGACACCACAACCCAACGTCCCGCTGAAAAAACGCATCCCGCGCTTCCGTCTGTTCGCTAACCAGGAAGAAGCCGCACAGCGGGGGATCCTGGTGAATATCAAGGTCGATCGTGCCGATGGCTTGCGTGCCGGTACTCCAGTGCGCTTCAAGGGCCTGGATGTAGGCAAGCTGGAAGCGGTGACTCTCAGCGCCGACATGCAGTCAGTGATGCTCAAGGCGCGGATCACCGAAGTGCCCGAGCGTATTGCCCGAGTCGGCAGCCAGTTCTGGGTGGTCAAGCCGGAGCTGGGCCTGATGAAAACTTCGAACCTGGAAACCCTGGTCACCGGTCAATACCTCGAGGTCCAGCCCGCAGCGAAGAACCTGGGCGTGCAAACCAGCTTTGTCGCCTTGCCGCAGCCGCCGGAAGCCAGCGTCCAGGAAGCGGGTCTGAGTCTGGTATTGAGCGCTGCTCGCCGCGGCTCGTTGAAGGTGGGTGTACCCGTGACTTATCGCGAAGTGACAGTGGGCAAGGTTACGGGCTACGAACTGGGACAGACCGCCGATCGGGTACTGATCCATATCCTCATCGAGCCCAAGTATGCGCCGCTGATTCGCGGTGGTACGCGCTTCTGGAACAGCAGTGGATTTGGCGTGGACTTTGGTCTGTTCAAGGGCGCCACAGTGCGCACCGAATCCTTGGAAACTCTGATCCAGGGCGGCATTGCATTCGCTACCCCGGATGGCGAGCGCATGGGCAACCCGGCCCGCCCGCAACAGACGTTCCCGCTGTTCGACAAGTTCGAGGATGAATGGCTGACCTGGGCCCCCAAGATCCCCCTGGGCAAATAACCCTCTTGTAGGAGCCGGCTCGCCGGCGAAAAGGTCTTCAAGCGCAGAGGACGCCTTCGCTGGCAAGCCAGCTCCTACAAAAGCTATCCAATAAAAAGGCCGCACTCGAAAGAGTGCGGCCTTCTTCGTTACAGCGTTAGCAAATCAGACTTCGTCCAGTTCCGCTTCTGCCTCGGCTTCGGGTTCCACGTTCAGAGTCGCTTTGACCTGATCATGACGACGGATGAACTTCCAGTCCGCCTCGTCGATGTAGATACCGTTCGGTCCGCTGCCGCCTTCCAGGTCGATGGCTACCTGGGCCGACACCTGCGGCTTCACACTGGCCAGGATCGGTACGAAGCCCAGCTGCAGGCTGGTTTCCAGCAGCGCCGCCTGGTTGCGTTCGTCGATGTCCGCGGCCTCGTCGAGGTAGTAGGGCAGGCGAATGCGCCCGGCCTGGTCGCGGTCCATCAAGTGCAGCAACAGGTACATGTTGGTCAGCGCCTTGATGGTCATGGTGGTGCCGTTGGACGCCGCGCCATCGATGTCGGTGTGGATCACCGGCTGGCCATTGACCTTGGTGATCTCGAACGCCAGTTCGAACAAGTCCTTCAGGCCCAGCTGGTTGTGGTTGGCTGCTACCAACCGCGCCAGGTACTCCTTGGCCTCTTCGTTCTTGTTGTCCTGCTCGGCGCTCTGACTCAGGTCGAACACCGACAGGGTCTCGCCTTCTTCGTACTGCCCGGCGCTGTGGATGATCTGATCGATGTGCTTGAGGGCTTCCTTGTTCGGCGCCAGGACGATGCGGAAGCTCTGCAGGTTGGACACCTGGCGCTTGTTGATCTCGCGGTTGAACAGCGCCAGCTGGTGTTCCAGGCTGTCGTAGTCGCTGCGGATATTGCGCAGGGTCCGGGCGATATCAGTCACCGCCGCGCGGCGTGCCTTGCCCAGGGTCAGGGCTTCGTCGGTGCGGTGCGCATAGGCGTTGATCAGCAACTGCAGTCGGCGTTCAACGTCATCCTCGCTGTCGAACTTGGCCACGCCCTTGAGGCGCACCTGGGCATACAGCGCCTCGATCTGTCCGTCGACCCGTTGCAGACCCTGCCAGCTGTCTTGGTAGTCGTTGAGCAGTGGCAGCAGGTTGTCCATGGAGTCGTCCACCGGGTCCATGAACGGCGTGCCGAACGGCAGGTCCGCCGGCAGCAACTGACGGCGGCGCAGGGCGTCGTCGAGGGTGCGCTGCTTGGCTTCCATGTCGGCAATCTGCCGGCCCACCAGTTGCAGCTTGGCCGACAGTTGCTGGACGCGTTCGGTGAAGGCGTCACTGGAGCGCTTGAGTTCGTCCTGAGCGGCTTCCATCTGTGCCAGCTGCTCCAGCTTCTCGCCTTCCTCGGCGCTCAGGGTCTGGGCACGGCGGAAGTCTTCCAGGGCCTTCTGCGCATCCAGTACCTGCTGGTACAGGGCTTCGGTCTGGGTCTTGCTCGCGGCGCGGTCGGCAGCCACGGCAGCCTGGGTCTTGAGCTGCTTGAGTTCTTTTTCCAGGCGCTCCTTCTGATCCCGCAGCGCGGCACGGTCAGCCAGGGCCTGCAAGGCTGGCGGCTCGATGTGGGAGATGTCGATGGACAGCCCCGGCACTTCGAAACGCTCGCCCTTGAAGCCATCGAGGATCAGCTCCACGGACTTCACCCACTCGCCGTTGTCGTCCAGGGCAATGCCGTGCTCGCCCAGGGGCAGGCTGAACAGCGCGCTGTTGAACAGACGCATCAGGCGTTCCACGTCCTGTTGGGAGAACTCCTCGCGCAGACGGGCGTAGCTGTTGTTGTCGGCGTGATCGAGCTGTTGCTTGACCGACTTCAGGCGTTTTTCCAGGTCCCGCAGGCGCTCTTCCAGGTCTTCGGCGGAGAACTGCCGGGACTGGGCCAGGGCGCCGGCCAGTTCATCGTGGGCATCCTTGGCCGCCAGCAGTTGCTGTTCCAGGACCTTGACGTCATCCACCAGGGCGAAGCGGTGCTTGAGCACCGACAGCTCGCCGAGCCAGCGCTGGGTGCCGGTGATTTCCCGTTCCAGGCGCATCATTTCCTGGGTGCTGCTGCGTTGGTCGTTTTGCAGCGCGTCCTGCTCGTTGCGGTAGTGCTCGGCCTGGATGGTCAGCTCTTCCTTGCGGGCGCCGGCGTAGTCCGACCAAGTGCCCAGCAGCGAATCCAGCAGTGGCGACAGGCGATGCAGTTTGCCCCGCAGAATGTCCCGCTGCTTCACGCCGTTGGCCAGGGCTTCTACCAGAGGGCCCGCGGCCACCAGGGAGTTGTAGTCTTGCTCCATGCGTCGCACATCGCGGAAGGCTTCGTCGCAGGCGGCGATGTAGTCGACGCTACCGGAGCGCAAGCTGTGCTCGAAGGCATCGAGGAACAGCTGCTTGAGCTTGGCCGCGGTGATCTCGCGCATGTGCAGCAGGTTGATGAACAGCGCACGGAAGGTCTTCAGGCTCTGTTCACTGGTGGAGCGCAGCGGGATCAGGGTCAGGTCCAGGGGGATCGACGTATGGCCGCCCACCAGTAGACGGCGCAGTTCATCCGGCTTGAGTTCATAGGCCTTCAGGCCCTGGCGCTCCAGGTTGGTGAACAGCTCTTTCTGCCGCAGGCAGGTGTCGTCCTTCTGGTAATGCGCCAGGTCCAGCTGTCCGGCGTAGGCGAAGAACTGGTGGCCGAAACCGCCGCCCGGACCGCGCCCGACCACGCCAATCACATGAGGGCCGTGGGGCAGCGAGACTTCCACCAGGATGTAACTGGTGTCCGAGGCGAAGTAGAAGCGCCGGGATTGCTCCAGGCTGTACTTGCCGAAGCTCATGTCCGACATGCGCGCCAGAATCGGGAATTGCAGGGCGTTGATCGACGCCGACTTGCCCAGGTTGTTGGCCCCGTAGACCGACAGCGGCTCTTCCAGGGGGAACAGGCCAAGGCTGTAGCCGGCGGTGTTCAGTAGGGCAAAACGGCGGATGCCGTAGCGTTCCTTGCTCATGCGTCGAGCTCCTGTTCTTCGGCGATGGCCCGGGCCAGCGCGTCTTCTTCACTTTCTTCGGACTCGTCGAATTCGCTCAGGTCCAGCGGGTCATCGGTCTGCAGCAGTTTCTCGTCGCTGTCGTTGTCCACCAGCACCGGGGTCGGCAACGGCAGCACGCTGTGCAGGCTGGCGGCCAGGTCACGGTCCTGCTGCACCGACAGGCAGACATCGAGGAAGCGGTGCATCGGTGGCAGGAAGCGGTAGATCCCCGGCTCCTCGGCGGCAAAACCCAGCTGGGTCATGCGGCGCATGATTTTCTCTTCCAGCTCTTCCTGGGTCTGTACTTCGGCCTGGATAAACAGGTCGCGGTACTTTTCCAGCAGCGAGGGCAGTTCGTCACGGCCCAGGCTGCCACCATCGAGCACGGCGATCGGGTCGCGACCCTGGTCGGCCAGGTGCTCCACCAGGATGAAGGTGAACAGCGCCAGGCGCTGGGCGGTCTTGTTCACCTGGGCGGCGGCGTTGTCGGGGACAAAGTAGTAGAAGCCGCGGGTATCGCACACCAGCTCGAAGCCCAGGGCCTTGAACAGGGTGCGGTACTGGTCCTGGAAGTTCGACAGTTGGGCGTACAGCTCCGGGTCGCGGCGGCTGACGTGATAACCCTTGAACAGCTCGCGAAAGATCGGCGCCAGCTGGGACAGTTCGGAAAGATCAAGATGCATTGGCGTTGCTCGCAGAATGCTCGGCGGCGTCATCGCGGGCCGAGAGCAGGGCGAAGGAGCGCAGGCTGACCTGGTGCTCCTGGGTGTGGTAATCGCGACGTTCGAGGCGCTCGCGCTTGAAGCGTTTTTCCCGGGACAGGCGGGAGAACCAGTACAGCAATTCGTCGGTGGCGCCATCCGGCTCCTGGTCCAGCAGCCAGCTCATCAGGTCCGGCATCGGCAGAGCGTCTTCGCAGCGCTCGAGCATTTCCCGGATCGTGCGCGGCGCCTTGGGGGCCACGCCCTTGTGGGTCTTGTGGGCCTTGGGGAAACGCGCCGGCTTGGGTTCGAAGCGGGCCAGGGCGTAGACATAGGCTTCCACTTGGCCGGAGCTGCCGAGAAAGGTGCTTTGCGGACGGGTGAACATCGGCATGGCGGCCTGAGGCACCGCGTCGATGCCCTTGCGCCGGATCGCCGACAGGGCCAGCGCTGCACCGCGGGTCACGGCGTTGTGGCGGCGGGCTTCCTCACGCAGCGGCAGCAGCAGTTCCCGGGCGTGGCGCAGGGTCAGCTGGGCGCTGGTCTGCATTTCCAGGATGCGCGCGTGGGTGCGCAACAGCATGTCGTCGTCCACCAGGTGGCCCAGGCGCTGTTGCTCGGTGAGCATGCGCAGCAGGACGTTCTCCACCTTGCGCACGCCCTGTTCGAAGGCGCCGTCGGCGTTCACCAGCTGGATCATCGGCTCGACGTATTCGTCCCAGGTGGCCAGCACCTCGGCGTAACGCTGGCGCAGGGGGATCTGCCGGTCGCTGGTCTTGGCCCGTTCGGCCACGGCCACCAGGGCCTGTTCGTCGTTGGCGAGCTTCTTCAGGACATCGCGCACGCGCATGTCCAGCAGCCGCAACTGACGAGCCAGGTCGTTGCCGTCGCGCACGTCGAAGGCGTCCTGGATGTAACCGGCCAGGCGCTCCAGGTGGCGCAGGTAGGCTTCGATCTCCAGGCACAGGCCCAGGCGGTGTTCACGGCGCAGGTAGGCGAGGAAGTCGTGGATCTGCGCATTGAGCTCGAAACGGTTCGGGCTTTTCGCCACCGGGACCAGGATGTCCAGGCGTATCCATACGTCCAGCAGGTGGGTGATGTCCTGGGGCGTGCTGTCCAGTTGTTGGGCAGACAGCTGTGAACGCAGTTCGGCAAGACTCAGGGTGCCTTGGTCGAAGTGCTCGCACAGCGGCTCCAGAAGTGCCCAGTGTTCGGCGAGGGCGCGCAAGACGCGCTTGGGTTCGATCATCGGAATGGCCGGCTGGTTGGCAATGAAAAGCGGCGATTGTACTGCATCAGGGGGCTGACGATTCACCCCCAGGTCCAGGTATGAGACGGACAGTCGCTTTTGTGGGCAATCAACAGCAGGCGATCTTTGGCGAAGGACGGTAGAATCCCCCACCTCAGTTATCCACAAGTGGCCGACCTTTGCTTATCGAGTCCCGTCGTCGCGCTTATCTGTCCGCCATGCAGGTGGTCAGTTGGCTGCCGCGCAGCGAATTGCCCTTTGCCGCCCCTTCGCGCCCCGAGTTGCTGGCCCTGCCGGAACCGGAGCTTGCGGCGCCGCCTGCCCCTGTGGTCGAGGCCAAAGCCCCGGCGGCGCCGGCGGCAAGGACCAGCGAGCGGCCGAAAATCGAAGTGCCGCGGCCATCCGCCACGCCCGCGCGCTCGGCCAGCAAGCCCGTGGTCGAAGGCGAAGAAGCCCCGGCCCCGGTGGTCAAGGCGCCGGTGGTACCGCCGCCGCGCTTTGCCCTGCAACTGCTGCGAGCCGGCCGTTGCCTGCTGCTGGTGGAGTTACCCACAGGGGAAGCCTTTCAGAGCCGCGATCCGGCCTATCTGCTGCTCAAGGATATGTTGCGCGCCGCCGGCCTGCCGGACAGCCCGCAGATCCTTGCCGAGCCCGTGCGCTGGCCGATGCTCACCCGAGGTAACCTCGACCAGGGCCCGGAAGCCGCCCGGGACTTCGTCCAGGCCTTTGTCGGTGTGCGAATCGAAGAAGAGCCCTGCGTCTGCCTGTGGCTGATCGGTCTGCCGGCGGTACGTTTCGCCGGGGAAGCTAACGCTGAATCCTACAACCGCGAACTTCAGGTCGAAGGCCTGGGTTCGGCCTGGGCCTTGCCCGGCCTGGAACTATTAATGGAAGAGCCACAGCGTAAGGCTGATGTCTGGCAAGCCATGCGTCGATTGATGACGCGCTGGAAAAGCACTGATGAGCAAAATGACCAATGAGTGACGCGTTGACCTTCCGCCTGGCCACCGAAGCGGACCTGGATGCCATCCTGAAAATCGAATATGCGGCGTTCAGCCATCCCTGGACCCGGGGCATTTTCATGGATGCCTTCAAGTCCTACGAAGTCTGGCTGATGTTCGAAGGCAGCCAGCAAGTGGGCCACGGGGTGATTCAGGTGATCATCGATGAGGCCCATTTGCTGAACATCACCGTCAAGCCGGAAAGCCAGGGCCGTGGCCTGGGTCTGCGACTCCTTGAAGAACTGATGAAACGTGCCTACCAGAAGGACGCGCGCGAGTGCTTCCTGGAAGTGCGTTCCAGCAACCAGACCGCTTATCGGCTGTACGAGCGTTATGGCTTCAATGAAGTGGGGCGCCGCCGCGACTATTACCCGGCAGTGGGTGGCCGCGAAGACGCCCTGGTGATGGCCTGCACCCTGGTCGACTGAGCCTTTGATCGCACGCTGGTTGTAGGAGCTGGCTTGCCAGCGAAGACGCCATTCGGGGCGATGCATGGCTTGAGGGCCTCTTCGCCGGCAAGCCGGCTCCTACGGGAGAGGGCGCCAGTAAATCAGCACCAGGCTCAGGGTTTGCCGTCCAGCGGGTCGCGGCGCGCGAGTTCGGCCTCATCCAGACCTGCGCCGCCACCAATGTCTGCGCCATCGACAATACTCAGATCCCAGTCCGCCGGTTTATCAGCTCCGACTTCCCGGGCGGAACGGGCTCCATCCTCGCGGATCAGGGTTTGCGGACTCAGGTCATCGTCGCTGCAGCCATCGCTGGTGAGGGTGCCGCTGCTTCTGGCACCCGGTTCATCGTCATCGAAATGCAGCTCTTCCATGGAGCCCATGCGATCCTGGTCATCGTCGATGGGTTCGGGCTGGGGAGCGGTGAAGGGACGTCGTGATTCGGTCATGGCAATTGCTCATACTTCAGGGGCTTGAAGGGTGGACCCGTGGTCCCTCTGAAGATTCCCGCGCATGGGATGACCGGTATCTGCAGCAACGCGCGTGACCCCGGCAGGCGGTCGTCTGTCAAAGCAGCGCATCATTCTTGAGGCTTCACAGCATGAACGAACTACAAGATCTGATTGATAACAACGAGCGTTGGGCCGAGGCGATCAAGCAGGAAGATCCGGACTTCTTCTCCAAGCTGGCTCGCCAGCAGACTCCGGAATACCTGTGGATCGGCTGTTCGGACGCGCGGGTGCCGGCCAACGAGATCGTCGGCATGTTGCCGGGTGACCTGTTTGTGCACCGTAACGTGGCCAACGTGGTGCTGCACACCGACCTCAATTGCCTGTCGGTGATCCAGTACGCCGTGGACGTACTCAAGGTCAAGCACATCCTGGTCACCGGCCATTATGGTTGTGGCGGTGTGCGTGCCTCGATGCAGGATCGCCAGTTTGGCCTGATCGATGGCTGGCTGCGTTCCATCCGCGACCTGTACTACGAGCACCGTGAGGCGCTGGGGCAATTGGCCACGGAAGAAGAGCGGGTCGACCGTCTCTGCGAGTTGAACGTGATCCAGCAGGTGGCCAACGTCGGCCACACCAGCATCGTGCAGAACGCCTGGCATCGTGGGCAGAGCCTGTCGATCCACGGTTGCATTTACGGGATCAAGGACGGTCGCTGGAAGAGTCTGAACGCGACCATCAGCGGTTTCGAGCAACTGCCACCGCAATATCGCCTGCGTCCCCTCGGCGCTGTCTGAGCGCTGGCTGGCCGCTGCGTCGAAAGCGCAGCGGCCAGCGGCGGACTTCAGATGTGCGGTACCTCGGTGCTTGGCGCCGGGGCCGGCGCCTTGAGCTGGTTGAGTTGAGTCTTGACCGGCGTGCTGGTGCATTTGGCCGCGGCCTGTTGCTCGGTCAGCTTGCGTACCGAGGTGTAGAACAACTCGCAGGTCTGGACTTTCTGCGTCACTTGCCAGGTCTGGGTGCAACGGCTGAGCAGGGTGCTCGGGTCCGTCCCCGGCTTGCTGCCCATACCGGCCTGCCAGCAGGCCGCACTCAAATCCTGTCCCATGACTTTCAGCCCTGCGGCGTCGGCCTTGGCCTGGTCATCGTCGTAGTTCGCCGGGTCTGCCGCGTACCAGATATAGCTCGGGTGGTTGGAGCCCAGTACCGGCACCTTGACCCCCTCGCTGGGGCTGATCTGTGCCAGGCCCAGCACATTCACCGTGACCCCGTACTGCTGCTTGAGCCAATTGCGCACTGGTGCGCCGAAGGCCACCATCGGCAGGGCTGCGCCGTTGGCGTTCTGGCTGACCTGCTTGACCATGGTGGTCTGGTAGCTGTTGAAGTAGCTGTAGACCCCTTCCAGGTCCTTGCCGGCGCTCGATGGCGCAGCGATCGGTGCGATGTCGACAATGGTCTGGTACGCCGGCGTCTGCTCGGCGGCAATGCCGTTGACGGTGAGCAGGGTGGCCCAGCGGTCGGTGGTGGCCGACTCCAGATAGTCCTGGGCCTGGGTCAATGAATAGTCCGGTGGGAAGTGCAGCAGCTCGACGCTCTTGCGGTTTTCCAGGGCCATGCCCAGAGGCAGGAACAGGTACCAGCTGTAGGCCCATTTGCCATCGGCATTGAGCTGGCTGGCGCCCTTGTAGGCCAGGTCGCCGGCATCCAGCAGGGCGCTCAAGGGCTTGGCGTAGCCCTCCGGCACCCCGCTGATGGAGGCCAGGACCTTGTCGCCGGCGGTCTTGACGCTGACTTTTGCAGCGCTATAGCCGTCACGCTGCACGCTCTGGGTCAGGTAGTGAGCCACCGTCTCTTCCAGGGTCCAGTTGCGATAGCAGATGACATTGCAGTTGTTGGGGTAGGCGAAGAGCTGGGTGACGCGCTGGGGACTGCCCAGATCGACCTCGACATCGGCCTGGGCCATCGTGCTCAGGGCTGCGGCCGCCAGGGCCAGGGGGATTCCTGCGAATTTGAACATGCTCAGATCCTTTTCAGCGTGAACCCCTTCGAAGGGGGCAAGACATACTGAAACAGCCCGGCGCGCAGAAGAAGCCAGGAGCAAAAAAATATCCGCGGCTCCCAGCTGCTCGGGGCTCAGCCCGGGATCAGGCGCGTCCAGGGGAAACCGGGGGCATGGATCTGGCAGGCACGGATGAGCACCACCATGAACAGCAGGTAGACCGGCTGCCAGGGGCTGAAATGATTCCAGTGCAAGGCGCCCAGCCAGGGACTGCGAGCACAGAACTCCGGGTCCGGCTGGCCGATGCGTCGTGCATGCAGCAGGCCGATCAGGGTAAAGCCCAGGTAGGCCAGTACGCCTAGCAACCCCAGCCAGAAGCCGAAAAAACCCAGCATCAGCACTTGCGGCACGCCATGGCGCAGCACCAGCCAGTGCTGGTGCGGGTTCAGGCGCCTGGGCACCAGGCGGTCGCTCAGCCACAGGTCGATGGCCAGCAGGTGGGCGATAGCGGGGACCCAGTTGCTAAGCAAGACCAGCCCGAACATCGTCAGGGCTACACCACAGAGCAGCCCCAGCATCACCGCCGCTACCGGGTCGTGTCGCGGCAGGTTAATGAAGAACAGGCACAGCGCCAGGCAGGTGGCCAGCCCCGACCTGATCCAGTTATCCACACCCAGTGGGCGAGGCATCAGTTCTTGCCAGAAAAACACGTCGCTGCGGGGCAGGCGCTTCAGGAGTTCGGGGAAACGTGAGGCCAGGGTGTTCGACAACTCCATGCAGGCTTGCCAGTGCTCGTCCTCGAACTCCCGCGCCAGGGCCACCTGGCGCCGGCGCGGCAAGGGGTTCAGCAGCAGGCGCGCAGCGGCGATGTGCGGGGTCGCCGCGCCGGTTTTTCCGGCGTTGGCCACCAGGTTCTGATAGAACGCCTCCTGGCGGCAGCGCTCGATCAGCGACTGCCAGATCCACGCCGGTTCGGGGGTGTTGCCGCGGCTTTCGTCCCAGCCGAACAACTGGCACACCCGGTCAAACAAGGGCACCTGCCAGGATTGCTGCTGGAGCAACTGCAGCATTTCATGCTGCCAGTTCTGGCGATGGTCGAAGATCCGCAGCCAGGGTTGTGCGCAGTAGTTTGTCAGGCGTTCGAGGAAGGCCCGTTCCTGGCCTGCCTGCAACAACTCCTCCAGCGTCCGCCGGTATTCCTGCAACAGAGTCTTCACCAGGAAGGCTTCCTGCCAGGCTTCCATCGATGGGCGCTGCCAGGGCGTCAGCCAGTCCAGGTGCTCGGCGGTCCAGGCGAGGATCGCTGCGTATTGCTCTGGGTGTGCGCAACAGGACACCAGCAGGCGTTGTAGGAAGTCCTCCTCGCATGCTTGCTGCTGAGCCTGTTGCCAGCGCTCTGCCAGGTTTTCGACGCTCAGTCCCTTGAGCAGCGGTAATGCGGCAGAGGCGGGGGCGAGCGTTGGGACGGGCTCGGCTGGGGCTGGCGGGACCCAGTCCGGCAGCGGCTCGACGGACAGCGGGTAGCCCTCGGTCAGGCCGGCCCAGGGCTGTGCCTGGACAGGTAGCAGCGGTGCTGGCGCTGGTTCCGGCAGCCCCAGTTCCACCAGGCTGGCCCATTGCTGCAGGTTGTCCGGGGGCGCTGTGTTCGCGGGGGCGGTCTGGGCCTCGGCAACCTCGTCCTCGATCTCGGCCCGCCAGCGGGCCAGCTGCAAGGCGCGCTCATAGGCTTCGCGCAGGCGCTGAAAGCCTTCGGCATCCTCGTCCGGGCGGGTGATCTTCAACTGCCGGGCATAGCTGCGCTTGATGCTGCGCTCATCGGCATCGTCCGGCAGTTCCAGCAGGGCCCAGCAATCCATGTCGCTGCTCCTCAGTGCCAGTGGCCATTTTCCAGGCGTTGCAGTTGTTCGTTGAGCTGGCTGCGCACTTCGCGGATCTTGCGCTCGTCCTGGGTCTCCAGCACTTGCTGGAATTGCCCGGCCCAATAGCCGATCTGTTCGCGCAATTCCCCAAGGCTCTCCTGATACAGACGTTCCAGGCGGGCGCTGAGCAGGGTGTTGGCCTGCTGGTCGCGGGGGTGAATCTTCAACTGCGCCAGGGCCTTGAGGCGCTCCTGGATTTCCTCCGGGGTCAGTACGCCGGGGTTGTTCTCGATCACCAGAGAGTGGCTTTCACCGGTCAGGGGAATGCTCACCTGGGCTTCCAGCAAGCCGTTGATGTCGTAGGTGAAGCGCACGTCCAGTGACACTTCGCCGGCCGGGCGCTTGGGCACGCTGATCTCCAGCTGGCCCAGGGCGACGTTGTCGCGCACCAGCCGGCTCTCGCCCTGGAAGATCTTCAGCAGCACCTGTTCCTGATTGTCGTGCAGGGTTTGTACGGTCTTGACCCGGCTCACCGGCACCACGCTGTTGCGCTCGATGATCGGCAGGTAGTGCCCGCTCTCGATCTGGTTGCCGTACTGCTGCGAGGTCTCGATGCCCAGGGTGTAAGAGCAGACGTCGGTCAGCACCACTTCTTCCAGGGCCGCGGACCGTGCCTTGAGGGCCGCCTGGACCGCCGCGCCCTGGGCCACTACCTGGTCGGGGTCGAGGCTGATGGAGGGAAAGCGCCCGAACAGCCCGGCCGCCAGCTTGCGCACCAGGGGCATGCGGGTGGCGCCGCCCACCAGGAGGATCTCATCCAGGTCGCTGACACGGATTCGCGCATCGCGCAGGGCGCGTTCGATGGGCGCCCGCAGGCGCTCCAGCAACGGCGTATAGAGATTGGCCAGTTGCGCCTGGGTAATGGTCTGGGTCCATTGCCGGCCGTCGACCCGCAAGCTGAACTCGGCGCTGGGTTCCTGGCCCAGGGCGCGCCGCACCCGCTCGGCTTCCCGGCGCAGGGCCTGGAGCACGCTCTGACGTTCGGGAAAGTCCGCCGCCTGGCCTTGCTGTTCGATGAAGTGCTCCAGCAGCAGGCTGTCGAAGTCCTCACCGCCGAGGAAGTTGTCGCCGGCGCTGGCACGGACCTCCATGACTCCGTCGAACAGTTCCAGGATCGACACGTCGAAGGTGCCGCCGCCGAGGTCGAAGACCAGAAACGAGGTTTCCTTGTCGCGCTGGTGCAGGCCGTAGGCCAGGGCAGCGGCGGTGGGTTCGTTGATCAGTTTTTCCACCTTGAGCCCGGCCAGTTCGCCGGCGATCCGCGTGGCCTTGCGCTGGGCGTCGCTGAAATAGGCCGGCACGCTGATCACCGCCTCTTCCACCGGCTCGCCGTAGGCGCGCTCGACATCTTCCTTGAGGCTTTTGAGTACCAGCGCGGAAAGCTCTTCCGGGCGGTAGGTCCGATCCCCCAGGCGCACTTCGGTGGCGCTGCCCATGTAGCGCTTGAACAGCGCGGTGGTCTGCTGCGGGTGAGTGTGCAGGCGCTCCTTGGCGGCTTGCCCCACCAGGATCCGGCCTTCGTCGTCGAGGCCCACCACGCTGGGGGTGAGCAATTGGCCCAGGGCGTTGGGCACCAGCTCGCTGGCGGTGTCGCGCCAGACCGCCACCAGACTGTTGGTGGTCCCCAGGTCGATGCCTACGATCATGACGACGAACTCCCTTTGCAATCGGAAAACTGATGAAACAAATAAGTGGCGCGCAGGATATTACCCGTCGGGTGGATGGGTAAAGTGCGTGATATTAGATGGCTATCATTGGCGCCGGTGCCGCAGCGCCGAAGCGGGTCTTGAGCTTCGGTTCTGCGGTGGTTGGCGGGCCCGTTGCGGGCCCCGCCGGGGTCAGACTTTGAAGTGCAGGGCGTTGGTCAGGTCGCCCATGGGTTTCTGGCCCCGGGCAAGCATGGCGTCATCACGCTCCTTGATGCCGTCCAGGGTCTCCAGTTGGAATACCCGGGTGATCAGCCGCAGGATCGAGGCGGTGTCATACACCGTGTGATCCACCGTGCCCTTGCGAGCGAACGGTGACACCACCAGGGCTGGAATCCGCGTGCCCGGGCCCCAGCGATCGCCCTGGGGCGGCGCCACGTGGTCCCACCAACCGCCGTTTTCGTCGACGGTGACGATCACCACCATGTTTTTCCATTGCGGGCTCTCGCGCAGCACTTTCAGCGCCCGGTCGATATGCCGGTCGCCGGCGGCCACGTCGGCATAACCGGCGTGCAGGTTGAGGTTGCCCTGGGGTTTGTAGAAGGTCACCGCCGGCAGCTTGCCGGCCTCGGCGTCGGCGAAGAACTTGTTGGTGCTCGACTCGTCCCCCAGGCCGCCGTCGCGCAGGCGCTTGGCACGTTCGGCTGGATTCTCCGGCCCCTGGCGCACGAAGTAGTTGAACGGCTGGTGGTGGTACTGGAAGTTGGGGATCTTGGGAATCCCGCCGGAATCCTTGAACTGCTCCAGGGTCGCCTGCCAGGCGCCGCCGTACCAGGCCCAGTCGACGTTCTTCTTCGACAGCTTGTCGCCGATGTGCTCGTGGGTTTGTGGCACCAGCACGCTGGGCAGGTCGGGCTTGGCGTAGTCCGGGCGCTCCGGATCGCGGATCCAGGTCGGCCAGTAGGGCGGGGCCATGGTATTGACCGCGTAACCGTCCGGGGTCAGGGCGCTGGGGCCGAACTGTGGCGCACCTTCCATGGCACTGGCCGGGGATTTGTCCAGGGGCTTGAGGCGAGTGCCCTTGGGGTCGTCGCCCTGCAAGGTGGCGATCTGCGACTTGGCCACCGAGTTGGCGGCATCGGGGTAGAACGGCACCTTGGCGCTGATCAGGTACTGGTGGTTGAGGAACGAGCCACCGAAAGCTCCCTGGAAGAAGTTGTCACAGAGCACGAACTCCCGCGCCACATCCCACAGACGCAGGGAGTAACGGGTCTGGGCGTAGTGGCCCATGGTCAGGGCGCCGGAGTCGGCCCAGGCCACGAAGCCATCGTTCTTGCCACCGTTGATCTGCATCTGGTTCTGGTAGAACACGTGCCACAGGTCGCGGGTCACCAGGCCCAGAGGCAGGTCCTCGCCGCTCGGGCCCTTGAGGGCGAACGGCGCATTGGGCAGGTTTTCCTGGAACTGGGTTTCCACCGGGTAGGTAATGCCATCCAGGGTTTGTGGGCCAACCTGGAGAATGCCACCCCAGATCGGTGGCAGTTTCGACAGTAGGCTGCCATCGCGGTCCCGTTGCTGGAACGCTTCGGGCTTGAGGGCCGATAGCGGTTTTTCCACGCCGGGGAAGTTGGCGAACAGGTTGTTGAAGCTGCGGTTCTCGGCGAACAGCACCACCACGTTCTTGACCTGATCACGCAGCGCCTTGTCCAGCTCAGTGGGGGACAGCGGGCGCTCATCCGGTTGGCCTGCGGGTTCGCCGGATTTGCTGCAAGCGCTCAGGGTGGCGCCGACCCCAAGAACGGCAACGCCGCCAAGGAAGCGGCGGCGGCTGGTGTCGGTGGGGTGGTCGGTGTTGGTTTCGGCGGTGTCGCGCTGGTCGGTATCGTCGCTCATGTCGGCTCCTTGCACGTCGATCTGAAAATTCGTTACAAACTATTTCGGTCGCACGGTAACAACCGAATATGACGCAAAGACTACAGGAATGCTTCAAGAGTCCACTGCGATGAGCGGTGAAAAGTCTGAAATCCGTGTCGACAAAGACTTATCCACAGGCCCGCTCCGCTACGACGGAGCGGGCTCGGGGTGCCCTCAGGGAATCACGGGCGGCAAGTAGGCCAAGGTGGTGCCCAGGGCCCAGAGCAGGGCCAGCACCAGGGGGGTGTGCACCAGCAACTGGACGAAGGAGAAACCGATCAGGTCCCGGGCCTTCAAGCCCAGCACTCCCAGCAACGGCAGCATGTAGAAGGGGTTGATCAGGTTCGGCAAGGCCTCGGCAGCGTTGTAGATCTGCACTGCCCAACCCAGGTGGTATTGCAGGTCATTGGCCACCTGCATCACATAGGGCGCCTCGATGATCCACTTGCCGCCGCCCGACGGAATGAAGAAGCCCAGCACCGCCGAGTACAGGCCCATCAGCAGGGCGTAGGTGTCGTGGGAGGCGATCTGCACGAAGAAGGTCGAGATGTGGTGGGCCAGGGTCTGGCCGTCCACACCCTTGACCACCGTCATCAGCGCGGCAATGGAGCCGTACAACGGGAACTGGATCAGCACCCCGGTGGTGGTGGGCACCGCGCGGGCCACTGCATCGAGGAAGCTGCGGGGCCGCCAGTGCAACAGGGCGCCGGCCATCAGGAACAGGAAGTTGTAGGTGTTGAGCCCGGAGATCGCGGTGATCGCCGGTTTGGTGGCGAACTCGTGATACAGCCAGCCGGCGGCCAGCAGCGCCAGGAGAATGGTCAGCAACGGGCTGTACTCCAGCCACTCGCCGGGACGGGTACGGGGCTGAGGCTTGGGCATGCTGAAGCTCGGGTCGACGCCACAGGCCTGGGCATCGCGGGCACTGTTTGGCCCCGGAGCTGTGGCGTAGGCGACGATCAGCGAGACGACGATCAAGGCCAGCAGCATCACCCCCGACTGCCAGAGAAAGATGGTCTGGGTGAAGGGAATCACCCCGGTGATGGCCAGGATCGATGGCGGCAGGCTGCCGGGGTTGGCCTGCAACTGTGCGGCCGAGGACGACAGGCCCAGGGCCCAGACAGCGCCCAGGCCCAGGTAGGCGGCCGCACCGGCCGCGCGGTAGTCCATGCGCAGTTCGGTGCGCCGGGCCAGGGCCCGTACCAGCAGGCCGCCGAACACCAGGGACAGGCCCCAGTTGAGCAGGGACGCGACCATGGAAATCAGCGCCACCCAGGCCACTGCCGAACGGCCGTTCTTGGGAATGCGTGCCAGCTTGTCGATCAGCTTCACCGCCGGCGGCGAACTGGCCACCACATAACCGCCGATGACCACGAAGGCCATCTGCATGGTGAAGGGAATCAGGCTCCAGAAGCCGTCACCGAAGGCCATGGCGGCATCGGTGGGCCTGGCGCCCATGGCCAGGGTGGCCAGGGCTACGATGATCACCGCCAGTGCGGCGAACACCCAGGAGTCGGGGAACCAGCGTTCGGCCCAGTTCGAACAGCGCAGGGCAAAGCGGGCGGAGCGGCTATCTTGAATATCAGCGGCCACGGAAATACCTCGGATTTCTTATGTTTATCAGGAGGTCGGCCGCCCCAGGCAGAGGCGGCCGAGAACTGTGCAAGAATGCGGCAATTGCCACGGACTGCAAAGGACTGAACGTCGATGTCATTTTCCCCTGAAGAACGCGCCGCACTGCTCAAGGTCAAGGGTGTCGGGCCTACCGTGGTGGGTCGCCTGGAGCAATTGGGGATCATTTCCCTGAGCCAGCTGGCCGCCGCCGATGCCCTGGATATCGTTACCCAGGCTTCGGCCCTGGTGGGGTCCAGCTGCTGGAAAAACAGCCCCCAGGCCCGCGCCGCGATCCAGGCCGCCATCGCCATGGCCAAGGGCAACTGAAGGCGTGAGCCGCGATCAGCCCTTCGCCTATCAGGCGGTGTATCGCTACCTGTTGCAGTGGCTCGACAGCGTTGCCAGCGATCAGGAGCAGCGCCTGCCGTCCTTGCGGGAGTTGGCGCTGCGCTTGAAGGTTTCCCTGTCCACCACCAAATACGCCTACGCCCTGCTTGAGGACGAGGGGCGCATTTGCTCGCGTCCGCGCCAGGGTTACTTCACCCGGGTGAAGGCCGGCGCACTTCTGCCCGTGGCCGGCCCCGCCTTGCTTGACGACCTCTATGCCCATGCCCGCCAGCCTGGGCGCCTGGCACTGTGCAGCGACGCACCGGCAATGCTGCTGTCCCTGGAGCAACCGTTGCTGATGACCGAGCGCGAACTGGCGCGCCAGTACCCGCGAACCCAGGCGCCGCTGTACCAGCCCTTGGGCGAGCAGGAACTGCGCAGCGAGCTGGCCCGGCGCTACACCCGCTCCACCTGCGATTACTGGCAGGCCGACCAGGTGTTTCTAGGGGCGGATATGCGCAGTGTGCTGGAGTTGTCCTTGCAGGCGCTGGACCTGGGCGGCGGCGTGGCCCTGGTGGAGTCTCCCTGTTCCTGGGCGGTGCTGCGGCAACTGCGGGCCGCGCGCCTGCGGATCATCGAACTGCCGCTCAATGCCGCCGGCTGCTTCGACTTGCAACAGGTGCAGGTGTTGCTCAAGCACGAGCCGGTGCGCCTGGCCGTGCTCTCCTCGACGGTGAACATCCCCCACGGCAGCCTGATGCCCGCCGCTGACAAACAGCAGCTGTGTCGCTGGTTTGCCGAACGGGGGATCTGGCTGCTGGAGAACGACAACTATGGTGAATTCAGCTTTGTCCCCGAGGCTGCCCGTTATCGGGATTTCGCCGATCCCGAGCGCCTGCTGGTGTTTGCCAGCCTGGACAAGGCCATAGGGGCCGAAGCGCCCTTCAGTTATGTGTTGAATCGTAGCCTGGGCCCGCAGCTGCATCGGCAGTTTCTCGAGCGCTCCTTCCGGCTTTCACCGATCCGCCAGAAAGCCGTGGCCCGTCTGTTCAGCTCCGGGCGCATCGACCAGCACCTGCACAAGCTGCGGGGCATGCTGCAACAGCGCATGCACCAGTTGCGCCAGTTGCTGGCGGAGCAGGCCGGGGCGCAATTGTTCGCGCCGATCCCGGCCGGCGGTGCCACCTTGTGGGTCGAAGCACGCCGGCCTGTGGCAATGACCCGGGTGTACGAACAACTGCTGGCCCAGGGCATCGTGATCGCCCCGGGAACCATCTTCAGCCAGCAAGGCCTGTGGCAGCATCACTTGCGCCTGAGCTACACCCTGGATTGGAGCAAGGACATCGCCGGAGCCCTGGGCCAGTTGGCCCAGGCACTGGATCAGGCGTCCTGAGCCACCCCATAGCAGTGCCGCGCCTCGGGGAAGACACCGTCCCGAACTTCCGCCGCGAAGCGTTCGCAGGCCTGGCCGATCAGGGCGCCGGCATCGGCGTATTGCTTGACGAAACGGGGCACTTGCGGCCCCCCGAGCCCCAGCAGGTCCTCGGTTACCAGCACCTGGCCATCGCAGGCCGGTGAGGCGCCGATGCCAATGGTGGGCATCGACGAAAACTCGCTGATGCGCCGCGCCAGGGGTTCCGCGATCCCCTCCAGCAACAGACTGAAAGCGCCGGCGTCCAAGTGAGCGCGGGCATCCGCCTCGATCTTGCGAGCCGCCTCGTCATCGAGTCCTTGGGCCTTGAAGCCGCCCATCTGATTGACGTATTGCGGCATCAGGCCGATATGCGCCATCACCGGAATCCCGCGTTGCACCAGGAATTCCACGGTCGGCGCCAGGGCCTTGCCGCCCTCCAGCTTGAGTGCGTCGCAGCCGGTGCGCGCCATGACCTCGGCGCAGTTGCGGTAGGCCTGTTGCGCAGATTCCTGGTAACTGCCGAAGGGCATGTCGGCGATCACGCAGGCCAGACGGCTGCCGGCGACTACGGCGCGGGTGTGGGCGATGATTTCCGTCAGGCTCATGTCCAGGGTCGAAGTGCGACCGTAGCCGACCATGGCCGTGGAATCGCCGATCAGGATGAAGTCCACGTAAGGGTCCATCAGCCGTGCCATGTGGCTGGTGTAGGCGGTGAGGGAGACGATCTTCTGCCGGCCTTTCATGGCCACCAGTTGCGGGACGCTCAGGCGGCGGGTGCGGGTATGCATGCTCATGACGACTTTCCTGGTTCTGCTGGGGTTGGAAAGTGCTCGATTATTGGCTCGGCGCCCGGGCATTCAATACACAGAGAACCGCGGAAAACCGACCCAGGCCCCGCAACGGGTTGTTCACCGGATCTTTTGCGTAGACCATGGCGCCTTCGCTTTGGACTGCCACCCGAGTTGCCTTTATGACCCCCTCCACAGAATCGTCGCCGGCGCGCTTTTCCCGCTCCGACTACAAGACCCTGGGCCTGGCCGCCCTGGGCGGTGCCCTGGAAATCTACGACTTCATCATCTTCGTATTTTTCGCCCTGACCCTGAGTCAGCTGTTCTTTCCTCCAGAAATGCCTGAATGGCTGCGCCTGCTGCAAAGCTTCGGGATCTTTGTCACCGGCTATCTGGCCCGGCCGTTGGGGGGCATTCTCATGGCCCACTTCGCCGACCGGCTGGGGCGCAAGAAGGTCTTCAGCCTGAGCATCCTGATGATGGCGCTGCCTTGCCTGCTGATCGGCATCATGCCCACCTATGCCCAGATCGGTTACTTCGCGCCCTTGCTGCTGTTGGCCCTGCGCGTGCTGCAAGGCGCCGCGGTGGGGGGTGAAGTGCCCAGCGCCTGGGTGTTCGTCGCCGAGCACGCGCCCCGGGCCCATCGCGGTTATGCCCTGGGCTTCCTCCAGGCCGGCCTGACCTTCGGCTACCTGCTGGGCGCGCTGACAGCGACCCTGCTGGCGCGGGTCTTCAGCCCCGAGGAAATCCTCGATCATGCCTGGCGCTACCCCTTCCTGCTGGGTGGGGTGTTTGGGGTGATCGGCGTTTGGCTGCGCCGTTGGCTGAGTGAAACCCCGGTGTTCATGGCCCTGCAGAACCAACGCGACAGCGCCGGCGAATTGCCCCTGCGGACCGTGCTGCGGGAGCACCGGCTGGCGATCCTGCCGGCGCTGATCCTCACCTGCGTGCTGACCTCGGCGGTGGTGGTGTTCGTGGTCATCACCCCGACCATGATGCAGAAGAGCTTCGGCATGAGCGCCAGCCATACCTTTGCCCTGAGCAGCCTGGGCATCGTTTTCCTCAACATCGGCTGCATCCTGGCTGGGCTGATCGTCGACCGCCTCGGCGCCTGGCGCACGGTGATGCTCTACAGCCTGCTGCTGCCCCTGGGCATTGCCGTGCTCTATGGCTGTCTGATCAGCGGCGGCGAGTGGATCGGCCTGGCCTACGCCATCGCCGGCCTGGGCTGCGGGGTGGTGGGGGCGGTGCCCTCGGTGATGGTCAGCCTGTTTCCGCCGCGGATTCGCGTCTCGGGCATTTCCTTCACCTACAACATCGCCTATGCCCTCTGGGCCAGCACCACGCCGTTGTTGCTGATTGCCCTGATGCCCTGGAGCCCATGGATCTGCGTGATCTATTGCGCGGTGATGGGGGCGGTGGGGGCGGCCAGTGCCGGCTACTTTGGTGGGCGCGTGGGTGGGGCTCGGCACGCATCAGCGCACAGTGATGGTTGCTACTGATCAGCTTCGCTGAATTTTCTTCAGAGGATTGCGATTGTGCGAAACAGCGAGCTAGAGCCCTTGCCATTCAACCTCTGAATCCAGGAAGCAATCGGGCTGAAAATTCGCCTTCAGCCCCAAGGTTTTTTCCCGCTACTCTCCCGGAATGCGCGGCCTGCGCTTGGGTTTCCGGGAGCTGTCTTGATTCGTTCGACGCTGTGTTCCTTGCGAAATTTCTCCACCCTGGAGCCACTGTTGCAAGTGGCGCTGGTGAGCTTTGTGCTGGGGCTGGTTTTTGCCCTGATCGAGGCCTGGACCTGCAACCTGGTGGACTACGGCCTGGAGGGCGCCAGTCCCGACAGCCTCAGTGCCCGAGTGCTGGCGGTGGAGACGGGGGCGCTGCTGGTGGAACAACTCGACACTGGGGAGCGCCAGCGTTTACGTCTGAGTCGCGACCTCAGTCAACTCCAGGTGCCGCTCACGCAACTGACAGGGCAGACCCTGGTACTGAGTCACCTGCGGGGTTACCTGCTCAGTTGCAGTCGCGACGATCAACCGTGGTGCACCGCCCAGTGCATCAACGCCGAGCAGTGCCAGGAACGCCTACGCGGGCGCGAGTCTTCCCTGGGCATGCTGTGCTTTACCTGGCTCGTCAGTCTGGCCTGCCTGCTGCTGCACACCTACCGCCCCCGCCCGTTCTCCCGGCGAACGGAACGCTGATGAGCTTCCCCGCCCCGTAGGAGCCGGCTTGCCGGCGAAGAGGCCCTCAAGCCTTGCATCGCTCTCAGGGGCGCTTTCGCTGGCAAGCCAGCTCCTACAACAGGCGGCCGTACACCTTTCTTCCGTAGGAGCCGGCTTGCCGGCGAAGTCCTTCAAGCCCCACATCGCCCTCATGGACACCTTCGCTGGCAAGCCAGCTGCTATAGGGCAAGTGGGGCGGTTACTGGGGCAGCAGTTGGTCCAGGTAGCGGGTGCGTTCGTTGCTCAGGCGGGTCACGCAGAGGTTGATCAGGGTGACGTGGGCCGGCTTGCCCGGTTCCACTTCGAAAGCCTCCAGCACGCAGGTGCTGTCGCGGAATTTGATCCAGGCACGTTGGGCATTCTTCAATTTGCCGAGGTATTCCTGTTCTTGCAGCAGGCTGCTGGGATACAGGTTGTGAACCCGCACCAGCAGCGCCTGATAGCTCTGGTTGAGCGCAGCGTCGGCGCGATCCTTGTCCTGCTGGGCGCAGCGATCGACCTGTTCGCTGACGCTGATGTGCTCGCAGTCCAGCGCAGCGGCTCGGGCAGGCGCCCAGCCAGCGGTACTGGCGAGTACGGCGATGACAAGGCCAAAGATCCATGGCTGATGAGGCATGTCGGTCCCTTGCGCTGAGAATGGAGCAGGCATTCTACAGAGCTGTTGCCGATGCAGAAGGGGCGTACGCGTACGCCCCTTGCGCGGCCGTGGTAATGGCGACCATCGCCGAACCGGAGGCCCGGCTTAGGGCCTTGGGTCGGGGCGCTGAACAGGGCGCCGACGGCAATCGGCGGGTGTTTGCCTGCTTTTGGCGCATTCGCTGCCCGGCTAACGATGCCTGGCTGCAGATAACCGCCCGCTAACGGCAGCATGACAATGGGGTTATCCAGTGCAGGTGCGGCGGGCAATCGAACTATCATCAGGCCGACGCTTGTTTAAGCCACGGGAGGATGTTCCATGGGTGCAGGACACAGTCACGGCCAGGTGCGAGCCGGGCATGAACGCAAGTTGTGGATGGCCCTGGGCCTGACCGGCAGTTTCATGATTGCCGAGGTCATTGGCGCTTTTGTCACCGGCAGCCTGGCGCTGTTGTCGGATGCCGCCCACATGATGACCGACGCCCTGGCGCTGGCGATTTCCCTGGTGGCGATCCAGGTTGCCAAGCGCCCGGCGGACCGCAAGCGCACGTTCGGTTATGCCCGTTTCGAAATCCTGGCCGCCGCATTCAATGCCTTGCTGTTGTTCGTGGTGGCGTTCTACATCCTGTTCGAAGCCTGGCAACGGGTGCAGGCACCGGCGCAGATCCAGTCCATCGGGATGTTGGTGATCGCGATCCTGGGGTTGATCGTCAACCTGATCTCCATGCGCCTGCTGGCCTCGGCCAGCAGCGAGAGCCTCAACGTCAAGGGCGCGTACCTGGAGGTGTGGAGCGACATGCTTGGCTCGCTGGGGGTAATCATCGCCGCCTTGGTGATTCTGTTCACCGGCTGGGGCTGGGTCGATTCCGTGGTGGCGGCGGCGATTGGCTTCTGGGTACTGCCACGGACCTGGACCCTGCTCAAGGAGAGCATGAACGTGCTGCTGCAAGGTGTGCCGGACGGGATCGATATCGAGCAGGTGGAGCAGGGCATTCGCGAGGTGCCCGGGGTCAGCGATGTGCATGACTTGCATATCTGGGCCCTGACCAGTGGCAAGAACGTGCTCAGTGCCCATCTGGTGGCGCAGTTGCAGGGCCGGGATGAACAGGAGGTCCTGGCCCGGGTCACCGAGTTGCTGCAGGAGCGGTTCGAGATCGCCCACGTCACCCTGCAGGTGGAGCAGGCGGGGTTTCATCAGCAGGTGGATGAGCATTGAAGGTGGCCTTGCCGGCCTCTTCGCTGGCAAGCCGGCTCCTACGGGGCGGTGGGGCTGGTGCGCGGCTCAGTCACGCTCTTCGAGTACGTAGCCCACGCCCCGCAGGGTGTGGATCAGTTTGCGCTCGAAAGGGTCGTCGATCTTCGCGCGCAAGCGGCGGATCGAGACTTCCACCACGTTGGTGTCGCAATCGAAGTTCATGTCCCAGACAAAAGAGATGATCTGGGTCCGGGACAGCACTACCCCGCTCTGACGCATCAGCAGGTGCAGCAGGGCGAACTCCTTGGTGGTCAGGTCGATGCGTTGTTTGCCGCGAAAGGCCCGGTGCCGCCCTTGGTCCAGTTCCAGGTCGGCCACCCTGAGTACGTCGGGCACTGGTGCCTGTTCGCTGCGGCGCATCAGGGTGCGGACCCGGGCCAGCAATTCGGGAAACTCGAACGGCTTGACCAGGTAATCATCGGCCCCCAGGTCCAGCCCGCGGATCTTGTCCGCCAGCCGTCCCTGGGCCGTGAGCATCATCACTCGGGTGTTGCTGTCCTCGCGGATCTGGCACAGCACCCCCCAGCCGTCGATCTGCGGCAGGTTGACGTCCAGGATCACCAGATCGTAGGCGTGCTGGCGGGTCAGGTGCAGGCCATCCGCGCCGGTATTGGCGCAATCCACCACATAACCACTTTCAGTCAGTCCCTGATGCAGGTAGTCGGCAGTTTTGAGTTCGTCTTCGATAACCAGGATACGCATGCTGATGAGGTTCTCGGCGATAAGCGGCAATAAAGGGAAGTTGCTGTAAATGACTGGGGTAATAATTTGAAAGTGCACTTTTATACAGACGGCTTGAGGCGCCTTTAACTTTGTGCTGGGCGCTTTGAAAGTGTGTCTGGCACTGTCTTTGGATGGCGGAATATTAATACAGAACATTGAGCCAGAGCCTTTACTAACGGATTTGTAATCTTTGCGCCACCCTGCTGATAAGCAGCGAAAGTTACCCTTGGTCGATATTGAAACTCTCCCTGTCAATGGGCGGAATGTTGCAGTTTCATATCGGCCAGGGCTCTGTTGAATAACCACCGATATGTTCCGCCGCACTTTCGCAGAAACTTTGCCTCTGTAGGGGCCGGAACCTGTTATGCCGACTTTCCCGAGAACACTTCCCCGGGCCGCCTGGCGCTGCTCCGCGGCGCTGCTGCTGGCGCTGCTGGCGCAGTCCCCGAGTGCGGCCGAGCCCGCCTCGCTGAGCCTCGACAACGCTCTGGCCAATGCCTTTGCCAACAACCCTGAACTGGCCGCCGCGCGCTGGGAGATCGAAATCGCCCAGGGCGCTCGCCAACAGGCTGGGCTGATGCCCAATCCGGTGCTGTCGGTGGATGCCGAGGACACCCGCAGGGATACGCGCACCACCTCGGTCAAACTCAGCCAGGCGCTGGAACTGGGAGGCAAGCGCGGAGCGCGGGTGGAGGTGGCCAGCCGCGGACAGGCGCTGGCGGCCCTGGAGCTGGAACGACGGGGCAACCAACTGCGGGCCGATGTCCTGGAGGCTTTCTACGCCGCCCTGCGGGCCCAGGAGCGCACGCAACTGGCCGGGCGTTCCCTGGCCCTGGCCGAGCGTGGTGTCACGGTGGCCCAGGGCCGGGTCAAGGCCGGCAAGGCCTCGCCGGTGGAGGCTACCCGGGCCCAGGTGCAGTTGGCGGAAGTTCGCCTGGAGCTCAATCGTGGCCAGATGGAGCAGGACAATGCCTATCGGCAGTTGGCCCGGGTCACGGGCGCAGCCACCACGGACTTTGCCGCCGTGCAGGAGCCTTCGCTGTCGGTGGCGACTTTGCCGGCTTCGGCGCAATTGCTGAATCGGTTGCAGGAGACCGCAGAACTGCGTCTGGCGGAGCAGGAGATTGTCCAGCGCGAGGCGTCTCTGGGCCTGGAAAAAGCCCAGCGCATTCCCGACCTCGACGTCAGCGTTGGCAGTCAGTACGACGCCACCGCCCGTGAACGGGTGAACCTGGTGGGGCTGTCGATGCCGCTGCCGCTGTTCAACCGCAACCAGGGCAATGTGCTGTCCGCCGCCCGTCGCGCCGATCAGGCCCGGGACCTGCGCAACGCCACCGAGCTGCGTCTGCGCACCGAAACCCGCCAGGCCCTGGAGCAATGGAGCACTGCCAGGGGCGAGGTGCAGTCGTTCAACCAGACCATCCTGCCCGCGGCCCAACGCGCGGTGGACAGTGCCACCCGAGGCTTCGAGATGGGCAAGTTCAGCTTCCTCGAAGTACTGGATGCCCAGCGCACTTTGATCGGCGCCCGCAGCCAGTACCTTGCCGCCGTGGCGCAAACCACCGAGGCCTGGGTGCGGATCGAACGCATCTACGGCGACCTCAGCCGTTGGTGAAAGCCTGGTTGAGGGGCCTCGCGTGCCTGGCCGCCCTGCTGGTCAGCGATTGCAGCGGTGCACCACTGGCGCCGCCGGATGAGCCGCCCCGGCACTGGTGTGTCCATGAATGGCACCGGGCTCTCGACGCATTTTTCTTTCCGCCTACCTCGTAAGGCGCTTTTCGCGCTGCCGAACATCGATTGTCAGGAGCACCCATGGATAAAAAACGCAGCCTTGTCATGGCCATTTCAGCGGTGGTCGGCCTGGGAGCGGCGGCCTTGCTGCTGCCGGACCTGTTCGCTACCCCGACCCCCGCCCGCACCCAGGCACCTGCAGTGGCAGAGCCGGCCGGGCATGGCGAGGAAGAACCTGAAGGGCATCTGGAGCTCAGCCCCGAGCAGATCCAGGCGGCCGGTATCGAACTGGTCGAGGCCGGGCCCCGGCGCCTCAACCGCCTGCTCAGCCTGCCGGGGGAAATCCGCTTTGACGAGGATCGCACCTCCCACATCGTGCCCCGGGCTGCCGGCGTGGTGGAGTCGGTGCAGGTCAATCTCGGTCAGGCGGTCAAGCGTGGCGAACTGCTGGCGGTCATTGCCAGCCAGCAGGTGTCCGACCAGCGCAGCGAACTGGCGGCTGCCGGGCGGCGGGTGGAGCTGGCCCGCACTACCTTCGAGCGCGAACGCCAGTTGTGGGTCGACCAGATCTCCGCCGAGCAGGATTACCTGTTGGCGCGCCAGACCCTGCAAGAAGCGGAAATCGCCCTCAACAACGCCCGGCAGAAGATGAGTGCCTTGAGTGGCAGTGCGCAGTTGGTGGGAGGCAATCGCTATGAAATGCGCGCGCCATTCGATGGCGTGGTGGTGGAGAAACACCTCAGCGTCGGCGAAGTGGTGGGTGAAACCAGCGCCGCTTTCACCCTTTCGGATCTGTCCCGGGTCTGGGCCACCTTCGGGGTATTCCCCAAGGACCTGGACAAAGTCCGGGTCGGCCAGGCGGTGAATGTCAGCTCCAGTGAGCTGGGGACCCAGGTCCAGGGCAAGGTGGCCTACGTCGGCAGCCTGCTGGGGGAGCAGACCCGGACCGCCACCGTGCGGGTGACCCTGGCCAACCCTGATGACGCCTGGCGCCCGGGACTGTTCGTCTCGGTGCAAGTGGCCACTGAAGCCTTCGAAGCACCGGTCAGCGTGCCGCAGACGGCGATCCAGACCCTGGAAGACCGGCCTTCGGTGTTTGTCCGGGTAGCCGAGGGCTTCCAGGCCACGCCGGTGGTCACCGGAGCCACTCAAGACGGTTTCGTCGAAATCCGCGAAGGCCTGGCCGCCGGTGCCCAGGTCGCCACCCGTGGCAGCTTCACCCTCAAGTCCGAGCTGGGCAAAGGCTCGGCCGACCATGGCCATTGATCGGTCACAGCACAGAGTGATTTCCCATGTTTGAGCGCATCATTCAATTCGCCATCGAGCAGCGCATCATCGTCCTCCTGGCGGTGCTGTTGATGGCCGGGGTCGGCATCGCCAGCTACCAGAAACTGCCGATCGACGCGGTCCCCGACATCACCAACGTCCAGGTGCAGATCAACTCCGCAGCGCCAGGGTTCTCGCCCCTGGAAACCGAGCAGCGCATCACCTTTCCCATCGAGACCGCCATGGCCGGCTTGCCGGGGTTGCAGCAGACCCGCTCGCTGTCGCGCTCGGGACTGTCCCAGGTGACGGTGATCTTCAAGGACGGCACCGACCTGTTCTTCGCCCGGCAATTGGTCAACGAGCGCTTGCAAGTGGCTCGGGAGCAACTGCCCGAAGGCGTGGAGGCCGTGATGGGGCCGATCTCCACCGGGCTGGGGGAAATCTTCCTCTGGACCGTGGAGGCCGAGGACGGTGCCCGCAAGGAAGATGGCACCCCCTACACCCCCACCGACTTGCGGGTGATTCAGGACTGGATCATCAAGCCGCAACTGCGCAACGTTCAGGGCGTGGCGGAGATCAACACCATCGGCGGCTTCGCCAAGGAGTACCAGATCGCTCCGGACCCCAAGCGCCTGGCGGCCTACAAGCTGACCCTCAATGATCTGGTGACGGCCCTGGAGCGCAACAACGCCAACGTCGGCGCCGGCTATATCGAGCGCAGCGGCGAGCAGTTGCTGATCCGTGCGCCAGGGCAACTGGCGTCCATCGAGGACATCGCCAACATCGTCATCAGCAGCAGCGACGGCACGCCGATCCGCGTGCGCAATGTCGCCCAGGTGCAGATCGGTCGCGAATTGCGTACCGGCGCGGCCACCGAGAACGGCCGGGAAGTGGTGCTGGGGACGGTGTTCATGCTGATTGGCGAGAACAGCCGCAGCGTGTCCCAGGCCGTGGCGAAAAAGCTCGAAGAGATCAACCGCTCGCTGCCTGAAGGGGTGGTGGCAGTCACGGTGTACGACCGCACCAACCTGGTGGAAAAAGCCATCGCCACGGTGAAGAAGAACCTCTTCGAAGGCGCGTTGCTGGTGATCGTGATTCTGTTCCTGTTCCTGGGCAACATCCGCGCCGCATTGATCACCGCACTGGTGATTCCACTGTCGATGCTGTTCACCTTTACCGGCATGTTCAGCAATAAGGTCAGTGCCAACCTGATGAGCCTCGGCGCCCTGGACTTCGGCATCATCGTCGACGGCGCGGTGGTGATTGTGGAGAACGCCATCCGCCGCCTGGCCCATGCCCAGCAGCACCACGGCCGCATGCTGACCCGCTCCGAACGCCTGCATGAAGTCTTCGCCGCAGCCAAGGAGGCCCGGCGTGCGCTGATCTTCGGTCAGTTGATCATCATGGTGGTGTACCTGCCGATCTTCGCCCTCACCGGGGTGGCCGGGAAGATGTTCCATCCCATGGCCTTCACCGTGGTCATGGCTCTGCTGGGGGCGATGATCCTCTCGGTGACCTTCGTCCCGGCGGCCATTGCGCTGT
Organism: Pseudomonas sp. 910_21; assembly: GCF_052850735.1. NCBI lineage: Bacteria > Pseudomonadati > Pseudomonadota > Gammaproteobacteria > Pseudomonadales > Pseudomonadaceae > Pseudomonas > Pseudomonas sp. 910_21. The sequence continues at coordinate 31,522 of NZ_VXCY01000002.1, forward strand.
TCGTCACCGGCAAGGTCAAGGAAGAGGAAAACCTGCTGATGCGCAGCGCCAAGCGCGGCTACGCGCCGGTGCTCGATTGGGTCATGGGCCATCGTGCGCCGACCTTCGCCCTGGCCGTGGCGATCCTGTTGGGCAGCGGTCTGCTGGCCAGCCGCATGGGCAGTGAATTCATTCCCAGCCTCAGCGAAGGCGACTTCGCCCAACAGGCTCTGCGGGTGCCCGGCACCAGCCTCACGCAATCGGTGGACATGCAGCAGCGCCTGGAGAAAACCCTGCTGGCGCAGGTGCCGGAGATCGAGCGGGTGTTTGCCCGCACCGGCACCGCGGAGATTGCCTCGGACCCGATGCCGCCGAATATTTCCGACAGTTACGTGATGCTCAAGCCCAAGGCGCAATGGCCGGACCCGGGCAAGTCACGGGAGGCGCTGATTGCCGATATCCAGCGCGCCAGCGCCTTGGTGCCGGGCAGCGCCTATGAACTGTCGCAGCCGATCCAGTTGCGTTTCAACGAGCTGATTTCCGGGGTGCGCAGCGATGTGGCGGTCAAGGTTTTCGGGGACGACATGAACGTGCTGAACAAGACCGCCAATGAAATCGCCACGGCCCTGCAGGGGTTGTCCGGTGCCTCGGAAGTCAAGGTCGAACAGACCTCCGGCCTGCCGGTACTGACCATCAATATCGACCGCGACAAGGCGGCGCGCTTCGGCCTGAACGTGGGCGATGTGCAAGACACCATTGCGGTGGCCGTGGGCGGGCGCCAGGCCGGCACCTTGTACGAAGGCGACCGCCGTTTCGATATGGTGGTGCGCCTGTCCGACCAGTTGCGTACTGACATTGACGGCCTGTCGCGGCTGTTGATCCCGATCCCGGCGACGGCGGGCAGTGGCAATGGGCAGATCGGCTTTATCGCCCTGTCGGAAGTGGCCAGTCTCGATCTGGTGTTGGGTCCCAATCAGGTCAGCCGCGAGAATGGCAAGCGCCTGGTGATCGTCAGCGCCAACGTGCGCGGGCGCGATATCGGTTCCTTCGTCGAGGAAGCCACGGCGTTGATCGGCGAGAAGGTCAAGGTCCCTGCGGGGTACTGGACCACTTGGGGCGGCCAGTTCGAGCAATTGCAGGAAGCGTCCCAGCGTTTGCAAGTGGTGGTGCCGGTGGCACTGCTGCTGGTGTTCGGGTTGTTGTTCATGATGTTCAACAACCTCAAGGACGGCCTGTTGGTCTTCACCGGCATCCCCTTTGCCCTGACCGGCGGGATCATGGCCCTGTGGCTGCGGGACATTCCGCTGTCGATCTCGGCGGGGGTGGGGTTTATCGCCTTGTCGGGGGTGGCGGTGCTCAATGGCCTGGTGATGATTGCCTTCATCCGCAACCTGCGGGAGGAGGGGCGTTCCCTGTCCATGGCTATTCATGAAGGTGCCCTGACCCGCTTGCGCCCGGTGCTGATGACCGCCCTGGTGGCGTCCCTGGGCTTTATCCCCATGGCCCTGGCCACCGGCACCGGCGCTGAAGTGCAACGGCCCCTGGCTACCGTGGTGATTGGCGGCATCCTGTCCTCCACCATCCTCACTCTTCTGGTCTTGCCGGCGCTGTATCAATGGGCGCATCGCAAGGAAGAGGACTAGCCCCTTTAGCTGGACTGTTGGCGAAGGTGCTCTTGCGGGCGTCTTCGCTGGCAAGCCAGCTCCTACGGAGGGCAGGCACATCGCGTCAATTCCTGTAGGAGCCGGCTTGCCGGCGAAGGCGATCTTGAGGGTGTCCTCGCTGGCAAGCCAGCTCCTACGGAGGGCAGGCACATCGCGTCACTTCCTGCAGGAGCCGGCTTGCCGGCGAAGGCGATCTTGAGGGTGTCCTCGCTGGCAAGCCAGCTCCTACGGAGGGCAGGCACATCGCGTCAATTTCTGTAGGAGCCGGCTTGCCGGCGAAGGCGTTCTTGAGGATGTCCTCGCTGGCAAGCCAGCTCCTACGGAGGGCAGGCACATCGCGTCAATTCTCGTAGGAGCCAGCTTGCCGGCGAAGGCGATCTTGAGGGTGTCCTCGCTGGCAAGCCAGCTCCTACGGAGGGCAGGTACATCGCGTCAATTTCTGTAGGAGCCGGCTTGCCGGCGAAGGCGATCTTGAGGGTGTCCTCGCTGGCAAGCCAGCTCCTACGGAGGACAGGCACATCGCGTCAATTTCTGTAGGAGCCGGCTTGCCGGCGAAGGCGTTCTTGAGGATGTCTGCGCCGGCAAGTCAGTTCCTGCAGGACGCTGCTCAATGGGCAGGCAAAAAAAAGCGCCCCATGCGGGACGCTAAAAATTCATCTCTTTCCAAAGGAGCATCAAAAAAACGCTTCAAGAGATGAATGTGCTCGGTAGGCAATCGCCGTTAAATATCTTCCTCGGCCGCAGCGGATGCGCAAGCGTCGCAAGGGGGAGTGCCGGTGTCAGCGGCGGCTGTTTCCTGGTTGGCGTCGCCGTGAATCTGTTCCTGGCTGGCCAGGAAGGTTTGGCGGGCCTGCTGTGGGCGTTCGCTGCCATCAGCAGCCCAGATGGCGGAGCTGGTAGTGGCCAGAAGGCCGATCAACAACAGTCGGGTGGGACCCATGGTGCTTCTCCTGACAAGCTCGCCGGCCGGGGGAATCACGGCGGATTCGAGTGTGTTCGGGAGTATATGGAGACCAACCTAACGAGAAGGTGAGGCCGATATTACAGTTCTGAAAGCCATGAGTCTGTGAAGAAGTTTTAACACCGGGCAGGCGTCAACCTGCCCGGCCAGGTACTTCAGAGCAGGGCCAGGGGGTACTCGACGATCAGTCGGAACTCTTCCAGGTCGGACTCGAACTGGCTGGAGCGGATGGTCGCCTGGCGGATACGCAGGGACAGGTCCTTGAGTGTGCCGCCCTGGAACACGTACTTGGCTTCGATGTCCCGCTCCCAGCGACGTTGATCGGTCAGCGGATCACCCGCCGCGTCGCGGCGCATATATACCGAGTTGGCGTTGCTGTAGTCGGCGCCGCTGCCGCGCCCGTAGCGGGTCATGAACGACAGGCCGGGGATGCCCAGGGTCTGCATGTCCAGGTCGTAGCGGACCATCCACGAGCGCTCCTTGGGCGAGTTGAAGTCGCTGTACTGGATCGAGTTGTCGAGGAAGATCGAGTCCGACTGGCGCAGATAATCGAAGTCGTCGTTGCCGTTGTTGCGCTGGTGCGACAGGGCCAGGGTGTGGGCGCCGTAGGTGGCGCCGACCTTGGCGCTCCAGATGTTGTTGTCGAACTCGCCCAACAGTTTCTTGCCCTCATCCACGGCCTTGTAATAGTTGAAGCCGCTGAACAGGCTCAACTCGTCGGACAGCGGGTAATTGCCCGTGACGCCAAGGTAGTACTGATCCCAGGCGTCTTTCAGGCGGCTGCTGTAGAGGCTGAAACCGAGGTTGGAGTTGAGCTTGTAGTCGCCACCGAAGTAGCCGACCCAGGGCGAATCCACCTTGCCCGCGTAGAAGGTGGCGAAGCCATCGCGCATGCCACTGCTGTCGGGCTGACTCATGGCGTGCAGGCGTCCGCCCTGCAAATCCAGGCCGTCGATGCTGGTGTTCTCCAGGGTCACCCCGCGAAAGCTTTCCGGCAGCAGGCGCGAGTCGCCGTAGTGCACCACCGGCGTCTTGGGGAACACGTCGCCCACTTTCAGCGTGGTATCCAGGGCTCGCAGTTTTACCGCGCCCCCGGCCTTGCCGTAGCCGTCGGCGGGCTCGTTGTCGTGGTTCACCGGCAGCATGCCGAAGGAGCCACCGCCACCGCTGCGACCGGTGCCGGAATCCAGCTTGAGGCCGTACATGGCGAAGGCATCGATGCCGAATCCGACAGTGCCCTGGGTGAAGCCTGACTCGAACTTGCCGATCAGGCCCTGGGCCCAAGCTTCGGAGTAGCCGTTGCCGGTGGGGCTGGACTGGCCTTTGCGATCATCGCGGTTGAAGTAGAAGTTGCGCAGCAGCAGGTCGAGGCGGCTGCCTTCGACAAAGCCTTCGGGCTGTTCCTCGGCGGCTACCGCCGCCACGGGACACAGCCCCAGTACCGCGGCAAGCACGGACAGGGACAGAGGGGGATTGATTCGCATGGGGTCGCTCCTGAGTGTTGGCAGCTATCAACTTTTATATCGCCAGAGGCGTTCTTATTGGGGGGACTGACAGGCGCAGAAACGCCATGAAAGTCGCGGTCGATAGTTGCAAACAGTCGATAACGGCGGGGTGACCCGGTGATTACAATTGTGCAAGAAAGCGCCGTGATAGCGGTCGGCAAAAGCCTCTGAATCCCCTATGAACAGGGGCTCTGGCGATGAGGGACGAGGTTGCCTGAAGGGGCATTACAGATAAGTAATGTGCCCGCGATCATTCTGACAGGGTCGGTTCCTTATCCTCGCTGGTGTCAACTGGACGAGGAAACTGTCATGAAGCCTTTCAACTTGAGTATCGCCGCGCTGCTGCTGTCCATTTCTTCCCTGGCTCTGGCCGAGGGCGGCGGTGATCGCACCTTTACCCGCGCCATGGTGGAGAACCAGAAGGCCATGGAGCGCTATGCCGCGAGCCAGGGCAAACCGGCCCCGGTGGTGCAGAACTACCGCTATGGTATGGCGCTGGATATCGCCAGGGTGGTCAACGTGACGCCTCCGATCAAGTCCTGCGAGGTGGTGCCCTCACGCATGACCTATGAAGACTCCGCCGGCCAGCTCAAGACCCTCGAATATCAGGTCGTGGGTCAGTGCCGTAACAACGGCAGCTGACTCTGGGCCCTTGATGCCGTGCCCTCAGGCGTCGCCCGGCTCGGGGTGCAGGGCAACGATCATGTCGACTTCCACCGAGGCGTTTTTCGGCAATTGATAGACCCCCAGCGAAGTGCGTGTGTGCACGCCGGCCTCGGCAAAGACCGAATACAGGATCTCTGAGGCGCCATCTGCCACTTCGCTCTGCTGGGTGAAATCCGCAGCGCTCTGCACATAGACGTTGATTCGCAGAATGCGCTTGATCCGCTGCAGGTCGCCCAGCATCTGTTCCAGGATCGCCAGAGCTCGCAGGGTACAGATCTGTGCCCCGTGCCGGGCCTGTTCCAGGGAGGTCTCGGCGCCAACCCGGCCGACCACCATCACGGTGTTTTCGATGCGCGGGATCTGCCCGCTGACATAGACCTCATCACCATTGCGCACCGCCGGTACATAGTTGCCGCCAATGCGCATCTCGCCTTCGAAACTGTGCCCGATCCGGGCTGCCGCCTGCTGGAAAAGTGTCTTGCGTGTTGCATCCATAGTCCAACTCCGTCGATCGCCGTGGAATTTCCCGAAGCCGACTATACGCGCTCCAACGCGGCGATGAATCTTCGGTGAAAGCCCCGTATCGACGGGCTTTGCCTGCCGTTGAAGTTTTTTTGTCGGACAAGTCGCAGTTGCTATTAAGAAAATTCTTTCAGGGCCGATGTTAGGCCCAAAGCAGCCTATTTTTTCAGTCCCCCGCCCCCGGTGCATCCTCATGTTCAATAAACGCTTGAAGCAAGAGCTGTCGGCGCTTCGTGAAGAACTCTCGAGCCTTCAGCAAGTGAAGGAAAGTCTTGAAAGCGAGATGCTCGTGATCAATTTGAGCGCCGATGGACGGATTCAATCGGTCAACCACAACTTCGCCCAGGAAATGCTCTACAAGGGGGGTGATCTGGTGGGCCGTGCCCTGGAGGACATCGTTCCGGATCACGTCAAGCACGACGAGTTCCATCAACGCTTCAAGGCGACCCTGGCACGGGGCGAGCATTTTGCCGGGGCGGTGCGCTTGCTGCGGGGCAACGGTGAGGAAGCCTGGCTGCGCTCCATTTCCCAGCCGATTCGTGACTCCGAGGGACGGATCAAGTACTTCGCGATCTTTTCCAGCGACCTGACCCGCACCATCGAAGCCTCCCGCGAGCACGAGAACCTGATCGGCGCGCTGATGCGTTCCACCGCGCTGATCGAGTTCGACCTCAATGGCCATGTGCTGACCGCCAATGACCGTTTCCTGGTCGGCATGGGTTACAGCCTGGCGCAGATCAAGGGCAAGCATCACCGCATGTTCTGTGAGCCGGAGGAGTACAACAGCGCGGCCTACCAGGCGTTCTGGAGACGTCTGAATGCCGGGGAGTTCATCGCTGAACGCTTCAAGCGGATCGATGCCCATGGTCGCGTGGTCTGGCTGGAGGCCTCCTACAACCCGGTGCTGGATGCCAACAACAAGCTCTACAAAGTGGTGAAGTTCGCCACGGTGATCACCGATCAGGTGAACCAGGAGCTGGCGGTGGCCGAGGCGGCGAACATTGCCTACAGCACCTCTTTGCAGACCGACAACAGCGCCCAGCGTGGCACCACGGTGGTCACCGAGGCGGTGAACGTCATGCGTGATCTGGCCAAGCACATGCAGGACGCCGGCGAAGGCATCGGCGCCCTGAACGAGCAGTCCCTGGTGATTGGCAGCATCGTCAAGACCATCAGCGGGATTGCCGAGCAGACCAACCTGCTGGCCCTCAACGCGGCGATCGAGGCGGCCCGTGCCGGTGAGCAGGGACGGGGTTTTGCCGTGGTCGCCGATGAGGTCCGGCAATTGGCCTCGCGTACCAGCAAGGCCACCGAGGAAATCGTCGGCGTGGTCCGGCAGAACCAGGACATGGCGCGTGAAGCCGTGGAGTTGATGGCCGAAGGCAAGCTGCAGGCGGAGCAGGGCCTGGCCCTGGCCGCGGAAGCCGGCACGGTGATCGTCGAGATCCAGGACGGCGCACAGAAAGTGGTGAGCGCGGTCGGGCAGTTCGCCAATCAACTGTCGACCTGAGTCGTGGGGCCCCGGTGACGGGGCACAGCTCATCCTCCCGGGGCGGCGCTCGCCGGCCCCGACAGCCTTTAGGATGTTTCCGAAGAGGCCTTAAGAATATTCTGAAACGCCGAACACGGCTTGGAGAAAGGTTACGGGGCGCCGATGGCAAGAGGATCGCTGTATCCACTCTCAGTCTGTCGGTGTATCCATGTTCAACAAACGTTTGAAGCAACAGCTTGCCACCTTGAGCGACGAGCTCAATGCTCTGCAGCAGTTCAAGGCCTGTCTGGAAACCCAGGTGCTCAGCATCGAGCTCGATGGCGAGGGGATGATCCGCCGGATCAACCAGAACTTCACTCAAGTGCTGGACCTCGACGGCCAACAGCTCTGTGGACACTCCCTGGAGCGCATCGTGTCGCGCCACCCACAAGCGACTGAGCTGTACCGTGCCTTCAAGTCGGCTCTGGGCCGCAATGAAAGCTATGTCGGTCAACTGCGCCTGCAGCGTGGCAACGGCCGCGATGCCTGGTTGCATACCTGTGTTCAGCCGATTCGCGACGGTGCCGGGCGGCTCGACCATTACACCTTGATCTGCACCGACCAGACGGCGTCGGTGGAAAGCGCCTGCGAGCATGAAAACCTGATGGCGGCGTTGCTGCGTTCCACGGCGGTGATCGAGTTCGATCTGCAAGGCCGGGTGCTGACCGCCAACCCGCGCTTTCTGGCGTGCATGGGTTACCGCCTCGATGAAGTCCAGGGGCAGAACCACCGTCTGTTTTGCGAACCCCAGGAATATGAAGGGGCGTCGTACCAGGAGTTCTGGGCGCGCTTGAACGCTGGCGAGTATGTCGCCGACCGCTTCAAGCGTATCGACAGCCAGGGCCGGGTCGTGTGGCTAGACGCCTCCTACAACCCGGTGCTGGATGCCAGCGGCCAACTCTACAAGGTGGTGAAGTTCGCCACCCTGATCACTGATCAGGTGAATCAGGAACGCTCGGTGGCCGAGGCCGCCGACATCGCCTACAGCATCTCCCGGCAAACCGACACCAGTGCCCAGCGCGGCTCGGCAGTGGTCACCGAAACCCTGGACGTGATGCGTGACCTGGCCAAGTGCATGCAAGAGGCCGGTGACGGTATCGAAGCCTTGAACGAGCAGTCCCTGGTGATTGGCAGCATCGTCAAGACCATCAGCGGGATTGCCGAACAGACCAACCTGCTGGCCCTCAACGCGGCCATCGAGGCCGCTCGGGCCGGTGAACAGGGGCGCGGTTTCGCCGTGGTCGCCGATGAGGTCCGACAACTGGCCTCGCGTACCAGCAAGGCCACCGACGAAATCGTCGGTGTGGTCCGGCACAACCAGGACATGGCCCGCTCGGCCGTGGAACTGATGGCCGAAGGTCGGCAGCAGGCCGAGCAGGGCCTGACCCTGGCGGCGGAGGCCGGCACGGTGATTGTCGAGATCCAGGACGGTGCGCAGAAAGTGGTGGGCGCGGTGGGGCAGTTTGCCAGTCAGCTGTCCAACTGAGTGCCACGCTGAGGGTTCAAGTTTCGCGTCCGCCTGGCCCAGCGGACGCGGAGGGTCTCAGTGCTGCAACGGCCCATGGCATTCGTAATGCAAACGGTCGAACCACTGCCCGTGCAGCAGGAAGCTGCGGCGTGAATGGCCGTAGCAGGAGAACCCGGACGCCTCCAGTACGCGCACCGAGCCGAGGTTCTCCGGTCGGGCGTTGGCTTCGATACGGCTCAGTTGCAACTCCCCGAAGGCTCGTTGCAGGACTTGCTCCACCGCTGCCCGGGCGATGCCGCGACCGTTGAAACGGGCGCCCACTCGATAGCCCAGTTCGGCGCAATTGAAATAGGGGCGCTGCACCCGGTGCAGGTTGATGCGTCCCACCAGCTGTGAGTTTTCACGGATCAGGAATTGATAGCCGCGATCCGCTTCGGCGTCCTGTCGAGCCTGGGCGATGGCCTCGGCGACGCCTTCGGCACAGTAGTACGCAGCGGGTCGGGCGTTGATCGAGGCTTCGAAAAAAGCGCGGTTTTCTTCTTCAAAAGTCAGCAGTTCATGCACGTCGTCAGGCTGTGGGGCGGTGATGTACAGGTGCGTCATGGTCCGGTGGCCTCAATCCGTTGAAGGCGCCTTCATCTCACGTTCTGCAGGTCGGCTTCAAGCCTCCAGGTGCGGTTTGATCAGCTCGGCGAACCATTCGATAAACACATTGAGACGGCGCGAGCGATGGCGGCGGTCGGGGTACAGTGCGCTGATTTCCATGGGCGCCACCGGCAGTTCATGAAGCACCTGCACCAATTCGCCACGCTCCAGCAGGTGCTGCACATCGAAGCGCGGCACCTGGATCAGCCCCAGGCCCTGGCGACAGCAGGCAATGTAGTTCTCGACGTTGTTGACGATCACCCGACTGGGCAGGCCCAGCAGGTGCTCGCGACCTTCCAGCAGGTATTCCCAGGGCTGTTCGCGGCCAGTGTCCGGGGAGGCGTAACCGACCATCCACTGGCCGTTCTGCAAATCCTGGGGCGTGTGGGGTTCGCCTTGTTCGGCGAGGTAGGCGGGGCTGGCGCAGTTGATCAGTGCCAGGCGCCCGAGGGGGCGGGCGATCAGGCTGCTGTCCGCCAGGCTGCCGACGCGGATCGCGCAGTCGATGCCTTCCTGGACCAGATCGATGCTGCGATCGCTGGCCCCCAGGGACAGTTGCAGGCCCGGGTATTGCGCCAGCCATTGGGGCAGGGCAGGTACGATCAGGCGCCGGGCGATACGGCTGGGCACGTCGATGTTCAAGCGCCCGCTGACGTCCACCTGGCGATGGTGGAACAGTTGGCTGAGTTCGGATGCATCCGCCAGCAGGCGCCGAGCTCGCTCCAGGAGGATGGCGCCGTCGGCAGTCAATTGCACATGCCGGGTCGTGCGGTGCAGCAGGCGAGTACCGAGGCCGGTTTCCAGTTGCTGCACGGCGGAGGAGACGGTGGCCCGTGGCAGCTCCAGAGTATGGGCAGCCTTGATGAAGCTGCCCATGTCGGCCACCTGGATGAACACGCGGTATTGTTCAAGCTTATCCATCGTATGAACGATCCTGGTTCGGGGACGCCGAGCGGCAGTGAATTACTGCATCGTCCGAGGCGATCGATGCAGCGGCTCGGCAGGCCAATTTACCCCTTGAACGCCAGGATTACTTGGTGGTGTAGCCGCCGTTGATCAGTAAGGTCTGGCCGGTGATCCACCAACCCTCGGTCACCAGATGGCGAATGAAGGGCACCACGTCCTCGATATCGGTGAGTCCGGTCTTGCTCGAAGGCGACAGCGCCGCGGCGCTCTTGTGGTAGGCCACGGCGTCGTCCCCTTCGGCAGGGTAGAAGAACGGCGTGTCCATGGGACCTGGTCCTACAGCGGTGACCGAGATGCCCCGGGCACCGAACTCCTTGGCCGCGGCCCGGGTGAAGTGTTCCACCGGTGCCTTGGAACCGCCGTAGGCGGCATAGAACGGGGTGAAGGCCCCCAGCAGCGAAGTCACCAGGGTCACCAGCTTGCCATTGTCCTCCAGGTGTTTGCCGGCTTCCTTGATAAAGAAGAAAGCGCTCTTGGCATTGACCGCAAACATCTGGTCGTACTCGTCTTCGCTGATGTCGACTATGGGTTTTTTCAGCACCTTGCCCACGGTGTTGATGGCGATGTCGATCTTGCCGAAGCGCGCCTTGACCTCACTGAACAGACGCTCCACGGCAGCGGCGCTGGTGAGGTCGGCCTGCCAGGCGTGGGCCTCGACCCCCAGGGCCTTGAGCGCCGCCAGGGTGCGTTCGGCATCGGCCTGGCTGGCGTGGCTGTTGTAGTGCACGGCCAGCGCTTTGGCCCCGTGGCTGGCAAGGTCACGGGCAATCAGGCCGCCGAGGTTTTTCACCCCTCCGGCAATCAGCACGACTTTGTTGTTCAAGGAATGATCAGCCATGGTGCGGCTCCTTCGACGGTTGAGGTGAAGGCTGAGTCTAGTCTCTGGAGGGGTACGGATAAGCCGTCGACGGCTGGACGGATTATCCAGAAAATCCATCTAATGCTGTGGTCTGCCCGGGGGCTGGATAGGGCTACAATCGGATTTTTTCAGGAGCCTGCCATGCCCGCATTTCGTCGTCCGGTCCCTTTGGAAAAGGCCTACCGCCTGCTCAATCACGGGCCGACCGTGCTGGTCAGCGCCGCCCAGGGCGGCCAGCGCAACATCATGGCCGCTGCCTGGGCCATGCCCCTGGATTTCGAGCCGCCGAAGGTGGCGGTGGTACTCGACAAGTCCACCTGGACCCGGCAACTGCTGGAGGCTTCGGGCACCTTCGTTCTCAACGTGCCTTGCGCCGCTCAAGTGGACATTGTGCAGAGCCTGGGCAACAGCTCCGGACTGGAGCTGAACCACGCCGGCCGCGACAAGTTTACCGCCTATGGTTTGTCGACCTTTGCCGGCCAGGCCCTTGAGGCTCCGCTGCTGCAAGGCTGCGTAGCCTGGCTGGAATGCCGGCTGTTGCCCGAGCCCCACAACCACCAGCAGTACGACCTGTTCCTTGGCGAAGTGATTGCCGCCCAGGCCGATGCCCGGGTGTTCAGCGAAGGGCGTTGGCACTTCGACGGTCAGGACCCGCTGCGCACTTTGCACCATGTGGCGGGCGGGCACTTCCTGACCATCGGTGGCGCCGTTGACGGTCACCAGTTGCCCTTGGTCGGCGAGTCCTGAGTCAGGGAATCAGCCGATAGTCACGCAGCCGCTGCAACTGTTCGAGCACGCTCTGATGGCTGTCGATGCAGCCGGTAAAGCCGGCCTGGCGGATCTTGATGGTGCTTTGCACCATGTCGTAGCCGGCGTTGAGCCAGCCATCGACGAAGGGCCAGGCGGCAATCTGTTCCCAGGGCGTGGGGCGCAGCTGCTGCTCCTGGACAATGCGTGCCCACAGCGGTGCCTTGTCGGCCATCTGCACCCCCAGGTGCATCGGTTGCGGTGTTGCGCAGTCCAGGCCGAAGAAAGCGGCAATTTCTGGCCACAGGTGCTGCCAGCGGAAGTGATCGCCATTGGTCACGTTGAACACCTGCTGCTGTGCCTGCGGTGAGGTCAGGGCCCAGAGCACGGCCTGGGCCAGCACCCGGGAGTCGGTGGCCTGGTGCAGCGCCGACCAGGCCTGCAGGCTGCCGGGGAAGCGCAGCGGCAGCTTCAGTGCCTGGCTGATGGCGGCGAAGCTGGCGATGCCGGTGAGGATATTCATCGGTGAGTTGAGGCTGGGGCCCATGATTCCGTCCGGGCGCAACACCGTCCAGGCAAAACCCTGGCGTTCGGCTTCGCGCCACAGCAGGTCTTCCTGATCGTTGTAGAAGATCGGCCCCATGAAGCGCGGATCGCTCTCCCTGGCCGGCGTCTTATAGGGCCCCAGGTGTTCACCGTAGGATTTGCCGCCGCCGATCAGCACCACCTGACGCAGTTTCGCCCCGGCCTGACGCAGGGCCTGGAGGCTGTGGTCGAGCATCGCCAGGTTCGGTGCCACTGTGGCGGCCATGGTTTCCCGCTCGCTGTAGGCGCAGAACACCAGGTCGGTGACGCTGCCCAGTTCGGCAAAGGCGCGGGCGGTGCCGGCGGCGTCCAGTAGGTCGGCGCTGAGATGGGCCGGTGCCGGGCTGCCGTCCAGCAGGCTGGCTGGTGGGCTGCGGCGGGCGGCGGTGGTCAGTTGCCAGCCCGGGGTACGGTGCATCAGCTCGACCACTGCGGTGCCGACCACGCCATAGCCGCCGATCACCAGCAAGTGACGGTCCGGGGAAGTTGAAACGCTCATCGGGGATACCTCGAATAAAGGGATCGCCAGCATAGAGTCGGGCCCTTGAGTGAAATAGACTGCCGGCCGGCACAGCATCTGTGAGTTGAATTCATATGGCGGGCAGCGAGATCAACCGGTTTGCCGAGATGGAAACCTTTATCGCGGTGGTGGAGTGTGGCGGCTTGTCGGCCGCGGCACGATTGAAGCAGGTGACGCCTTCCTCGGTGAGCAAGTTGCTGGCGCGGCTTGAAGCACGCCTGGGGGTGCGCTTGCTCAACCGCTCCACGCGCCAGTTGCAACTGACCCCGGAGGGGCGCGGCTTCTATGAAAACAGCGTGCGCCTGCTGGCGGACCTGCGTGAAGTGGAAGGCGAGGCCAGCAGCGCCCGGGCCCCGGTGGGCCGGGTGCGGGTCAACACCAGCGCGTCCTTTGGCCTGCATGTGCTGGCGCCCCTGGTGGCGGAGTTTCTTCAACTGTACCCGGAAGTTTCCCTGGACCTGGTGCACAGCGATGCCCTGGTGGACCTGCTGGGGGAGCAGACCGATGTGGCGATCCGTACCGGGCCGCTGGCGGATTCGCAATTGATTGCCCGCAAGCTCGGGGAAACCCGCGGCGTTGTCGTCGGCTCCCCGGCCTACCTGGCCCGTTGCGGCGTACCGCAGACCCTGGAGGATCTGGCCGCGCACCACTTGCTCGGCTTCGACTACGCCCGGGCAGTGCCGGGCTGGCGCCTGGGCGTGGCGGGCGAGAGCCAGCTGCTGCAGCCCAATGGCCGGGTCCAGGCCAGCGACGGCGAAGCTTTGCGCCATCTGGCGTTGCACGGCGCGGGGCTGGCGCAACTGGCGGCCTTCACCATCGCCGATGACCTGGCCAGCGGCCGGCTGGTGCCGGTGCTGGAAGCCTTCAACCAGGCGCCGCTGGAAAGTTTTTATGCGCTCTATGTCGGCCAGGGCGGCCACGTGCCGTCGCGGGTACGGGTGTTCGTCGACTTCCTGGCGCAGCGGGTGCGCTTGTAGCCTGCCTCTGGTCAGGTGCGGCGGCGGATGCTTGAATCAACCCCCTGGCGACTTTTCCAAGGACAGAACATGCATGAAGTTTTCCAGCGTCTGGTGAGCCTGCTTGACAGCCACCAGGCGCGCTATCGGGTGATCCTGCACCCGGCCGAAGGGCAGTCGGCGCGGGTTGCCGAGATTCGCGGTACCGAACCGGGGCAGGGGGCCAAGGCCATGCTTTGCAGTCTCAAGGGAGCGAGTGATGTGTATGGGCTGGTGATTCTCTCCGGGGACCAGAAGCTCGACATGAAAAAGGTCGGTGCGGCCCTGGGGGGCAAGAAGGCGCAACTGGTATCGGCGGAGTTGGCCAGAGAACTGACCGGTTGTGTGATCGGTGCCATTCCACCGCTGAGTTTCGATCCGCGCATCCTGCTGATCGTCGATCCGCACCTGATCGAACGCTACGCGCAAGTTGCTTTCAATGCCGGGCGCCTGGATGCGTCCATGGTGCTCGATACCCAGGACTACCTGAGGATCGCCCAGCCTCGTCTGCTGGACGTGACCCAGGATCTGCAAGCCCAGAGCACCGCCCCCGACTGAGCCTTGGCTACCAGCTCACCTGCCCCAGGGCGTCGGCAAAGGCGTTGAGCTTCGGCGAGCATTGGCGTGAGGGCGGGTAGACCAGGGACAGTTCCCGGCAGCGTCCGTCATGGGCCTGAAGAACCGGCACCACAAGGCCTGCGTCGAGGGCATCGCGCACGGCGAACTCCATCAACTGGGCGATGCCGAAGCCGCCCAGCACCGCGTCCACCAGGGCGTCGCCGATGTCGAAGATCAGCCGTCCCTGGACCGCCAGGTCCAGGGGCTTGCCTTGGTCCATGAACTGCCATTCCCCCAGGCGGCCGCTGCGCAGGTTACGCACGGTCAGGCAGTTGTGCTGCTGCAAGTCCGCCAGTTGCCGGGGCGTGCCATGGCGCTGCAGATAAGCCGGCGCCGCCACGGTTACCCAGCGCAGGGGCGCCAGGGGCCGGGCGATCAGGCGCTGGTCGTTGATCACCCCGGTACGCAGCACCGCGTCGAAGCCTTCGTCGATGATGTCCACCACCCGATCGGTCATTACCGCCTCGATGCTCAACTCGGGATAGCGGGCGGTCAGCTCGCCAATCACCGGCATCACTACCTTGCGCCCGAACAGTGAGGGCGTGCTGATCTTCAGCGCTCCGGTGGGAGAGTCCCGGCGGTCCAGCAGCAGATGCTCGGTATGGGCCAGTTCCGCCAGCAGCGGTCCTGCCCGGTCCACCAGGACCTGGCCGTCCGGGGTCAGGCTGACACTGCGGGTATTGCGCTGCAGCAGGCGCACGCCCAGTTGCTGTTCCAGGCGGGAGATGGCCCGGGACAGGCCGGATTGAGTCAACCCCAGGTCGCCGGCGGCCCGGGTGAAGCTGCGGGTCTCGGCCACGCGGACCAACAGGCGAAGGGCGTTCAGATCCATGATTAAAGTCATTACTGAAAGAGAGAATGGCTTGTTTATCATTTAAACGGCATCGATGACACTGGCCGCCGCTTAATTTCATACAAGGATTTTCGCGATGTCCGCGACCCCGTTAACCAAGCCGTCGGGTTGGATGCTGTTACTGCTGGCCACCGCGCAGTTGATCATCGCCCTGGACGCCACCATCGTCTTTGTTGCCCTGCCGGACATTGGCCAGCGTCTGGGGTTCTCCGCCCAGCAACTGCAATGGGTGGTCAGTGCCTACAGCGTGGCCTTTGGCGGTTTCCTACTGCTGGGCGGGCGTGCGGCGGACCTGCTGGGCAAGCGGCGTTTCTACATCATTGGCCAGTCCCTGTACGCCCTGGCGTCACTGGCCGGCGGCCTGGGAGGCAGCGCCCTGTTGCTGGTGCTGGCCCGGGCCGTGCAGGGCGTCGGCGGGGCGATGCTGTTCCCGGCCACCCTGGCCCTGATCAACACCTACTACGCCGAAGGCCCGGCACGTAACCGCGCCTTTGCGGTGTGGAGCGCGGCCTCGGCGGCGGGGCTGGCCCTGGGGGCGTTGCTGGGCGGGGTGTTGACCCAGTACTGGGGCTGGGAAGCGGTGTTCCTGGTTAACGTGCCCCTGGCCGGTGCCTGCGCGCTGATGGCCCGGCGCTGGATTCCCGCCGACCCGGCGCGCCAGCGCGGTCGCCAGTTCGATCTGCGCGGTGCCCTGACTGTGACCCTGGGGGGCACTCTGCTGGTGTTTTCCATTGTTCAGGGGCCGGAGTGGGGTTGGACCGCGCCGGCGACCCTGGCTTGCCTGATGCTGTCCCTGGCGTTGCTCTGGCTGTTTGTCCGACTTGAACAGCGCAGCCCGGACCCCTTGATGCCGCTGCGCTTGCTGGGTTATCCACAACTGCGCATGGCCATGGTGATTACCGCATTGTTCATGAGCAGCTTTGGCGTGCAGTACTACTTTCTCAGCCTGTATTTCCAACAGGTCTACCAGTTCAGCGTGTTGCAGAGCGGGTTGGCGTTCCTGCCTTCGACCCTGCTGTGCACGGCCGGGATCTGGGTGGCGGAGCGGGCGCTGCTGCGTATCGGCTTGCGGGCGACCCTGGTCAGCGGCTTGCTGCTTGGGGCGGTGGGCATCGGCATGATGTACCTGGCCTTGCCCGGCAGCAGCGGTTTTGTCGGCCTGTTGCCGGGGATCGTGGTCATGAGCATCGGCCAGGGCATGACCTGGACCTCAATGTGGGTCTCGGCCGGGCAGGGTATCGCTGCGTCCGAGCAAGGGGTGGCAGCGGGGGTGGCCTCCACCAGCCAGCAGATCGGCGGGGCGCTGGGGCTGGCGTTGCTGGTGTCCCTGGCCAATACCTTGAGCCCTACGGGCAACCAGGCTTATGGCATCGAAATGGCCACTGCGGCCAGCGCCTTGCTGGCCTTGCTCGGGGCACTCCTGGCGCTGCGCCTGCCCCGGGCCTCAGCGGCCTTGCCGGCCTGTTCCGTGGCCCAGGGCTGAGGGGGATTTAATCGGGCTGGGGCAAGTGGCGGCGCACGGCCCACAGCACCCCGGCCAGCAACAGCAGGGCTGCCGAGCTTTGCATCAGGCTCGGCAGGTGTTGCAGGCAGATAAAGCCGTACAGCAGGGCGAACAGGGTCTCGAACACGATCAACTGGCCACTGAGGGTCAAGGGCAAGCGCCGGGTCGAGGCATTCCACATGCGATTGCCGAACCAGGAACCCAACACGGCACTGGACAGGCTCAGGCCCCAGAACAGCATCCAGCGTTGATCGCTGGCCTCGATCTGGGTACCCGGCAGTGAAAAGCCCTGGGCCAGCAGCCAGACCACGGCACTCATCAGACCGGTGGTGATGCCCCACAGGGTCGACCACTGACCGCTGTTGAAGCGGCTGCTCTTCAGGTAACGGGCGTTGTCGGTGGCGAACCAGGTCCAGCACAGCAACGCACCGAAAGCGCAGAGCAGACCCAGGGCCCGTTGGCCCAGTTCCACGGAATCGCTGTGTGCCGTGAGCAGAGTGTCGAGGTTGATGCAGCAGATGCCGGCGAACACCAGCAGCAGCGGCCAGCGCAGTCGGCGCAGGGGCAGCGCGTCGGCGTCGGCGCGTCCGGCCAGAGTGATGGTCAGGGGCAGCAGGCCGACGATCAGCGCGGTGCTGGCCACTCCGGCCCATTGGATGGCAGTGGCCAGGAGCATGAAATAGATCAGGTTGCCGGTCAGCGCCAGCTTCACCAGCAAGGCGGCGTCGCCCCAGGTCAGGCGTTGTAGCAGCTCCCGGGCCTGGGGCGCAGCCAGGAGCAGGGAGAATGCGCCATACAGCGTGAAGCGGGCACAGCTGAGCATCAGCGGACTGAACTCCGGCAACAGGCTGGGCACCACAATGGCCAGGCCCCAGACCGCGCCGGCCAGGGCGGCGTAAGCAACTCCGCGTTTCATGCACACACTCGCAGCGATTCATCAAAGCGCGCAGCCTAGTCATTGCTGACCGACCGGACAAAGGATATATAGGCACCCACCTATTCTTCTGGGGAATGCCTGATGAGCCGCTTTGCCCGCCATTTACCACCATTGGAAACCCTGGTGACCTTCGAGGCGGTGGGACGCAGCGCCAGTTTCACCCGCGCCGCCACCGAGCTGTGCCTGACCCAGAGTGCAGTGAGCAAGCAGATTCGTGCCCTGGAGCTGTCGCTCAAGACCGAGCTGTTCGAGCGCCAGGCCCGGGGGGTGAAACTCACCGTCAGCGGTGCCTCGCTGTTTGCTGAGGTCAGTACCCAGTTGGAAGCGTTACTGCGCAGCGTCAGCCGTCTGCGGGCCGGGCGCGACGCCAACACCATCACCGTGCAATGCACCCATGCAGTGGCACAGTTCTGGTTGTTTCCGCGCTTGCTGGCGTTCAACAAACAACACCCGGACATCACCGTGAGCATCCACGCCAACAACGACATGGACGAGTCCAGCGTGGCCGAGCACGACTTCGCCATTCTCTACGGCGCCGGGCACTGGTCGTCCCTGACCGCCACGCCGTTGTTCGCCGAGATGGTCTATCCCATCGCCAGCCGGCGCCTGGAGTTGCCGGCCATTGACGCGCTGGCACAACTGGCCGAGCTGCCCTTGATCCAGCTGGATGCCTCAGCCTGGAACTGCATCGACTGGCGCGACTGGTTCCGGCATTTCGGACTGGACTACAGCGCACCGCCAGGGGCCATGGGGTTCAACCAATTGACGCTGATGTTCAGTGCCGTGCAGCAGGGCATGGGGGTTGGCCTGGGCTGGGATTTCATGGCCAGTGAGTTGGTGGCCCAGGGCGAGTTGCAGCGCGTCGGCCAGTGGGCGTTTCGCACCGGGCAGGCAGACTTTCTGGCGCATGTGCGGCACAAGCGCCTGTCCGCCAGCGGCCAGCTGTTTCGCGACTGGCTGGTGGCGCAATCTGTTGAATGAGGGGGCGGGGCTCGGCAGGGAGCCCCGGAGTGCGGTCTAGAGGCTGGCCCGGGGCACGCTGAAGCGGAACTCGCTGCCCTTGCCCACTTCACTGTGGGCCTCGATCTTGCCACCGTGGGCATGAATGATGCCCTGGGTGATGTACAACCCCAGGCCGGTGCCGTTGGGGTTGCCTTCCTTCAGGGTCCAGTAGCGATCGAAGATGAACGGTAGCTGATCGGCGGGAATGCCTTCCCCGGTGTCGCGGACGCTGAATACGATCTGCTCGCCGTCGGACATCGCCACCACCCCGACCTTGCCCTGCTTGGGGGTGAACTTGATGGCGTTGCCCACCAGGTTCGACAGCACCTGGAACAACCGCTCGGGGTCGGCATTGATGGTCAGGTCCGGCTCGGCGTGAAAGCTGATGTCGATGGCCTTGTCCAGAGCCAGGGGCGCCAGCAGCGAATAGGCTTCTTCAAAGATCTGGCTGACCTCCAGCGGCTGCGGCGCAATGCTGTAGCGCCCGGCTTCGATCTTCGAGGTATCCAGCAAGTCCTCCAGCAGGTTGTTCATGCGGCTGGCGGCTTGTTGCATGGTGTCGATGGCCGAGGAAATGCGCCGTGACGTGTGTGGGCCGTCGGAGCTGAAGGCTTTTTGCATCATGCCGCAGAGCATGGAAATCACCGTCATCGGATTGCGCAGGTCGTGGGACACCACCGCCACCAGCTCGTCTCGGGCGCGCACGGCCTGTTGTTCACGCAGTACCTGGCGTGCCAGGTCGTTTTCCAGAGCCGAGCGGCGCAGGTCGTTGGCGGCGAAGTGGTCGCCGTGGCTCCACTTGCTGGAAATGCCGGCCATCTCCACCTTCCAGATCTCGAACGAGGTGCGCGGTCGCAGACCGGCGTCTGAGTTTTCCAGGTCCAGGGGCTTTTCCGGGTTGCCGCTCCAGTTGATGTTTTCCTTCACTTCGGGGCGGAACCACAGCACGCCGTTATCCACAGGCTTGGGCAGGCTCATGGCCAGGACGCCGCTGGCGACCTGTTGATAACTCGCCGCCGGCGGGTAGACGCTGGCCAGGTGATGGCTGGCGAACACCGCTTGCCCGGTGCCTTGCAGCCAACGGTACAGGGCGCGGATTTCGTCCTGGGGCGGGCAGTTGCCGAAGCAGTGCAGCTGTTTGTCCTCGATGATCGCCACGCCACCGGCCTGGGTCAGTTCCAGCAGCTGTTGCGACGCCTGGGCCAGGCCGTCGAAGACGCTGTCGGGGGAGTCGCGCATGGCCTGGTCGAGGCTGGCCAGGGCGGCGACTTTTTCTTCTCGCTGGCGACTGATGTCCAGGGCTTGCATGGCACTGATCTGCAACGACAGCACCTGGCCGATGGTCTGGCAGGCAATGCGCAGCTCGTGGGGCACCAGCAGCGGCTGGCGGTTGCCACAGCTGATCAGGCCCCAGAGCTGATCGTCCTTGAGCAGGGAAATGCTCATGGACGACAGCACGCCCATGTTCTTCATGTACTGGCAGTGGATCGGCGACACACTGCGCAGGGTGGCGAAACTCAGGTCCAGGGCCTCCTGGGTGTCCGGGCGCAGGGTCGGCAGCAGCGGCACTGGCTGGTAGTCGGCATTGGGGATGATCCGCAGCCAGTTGCTGCGATACAGCTCGCGCGCCTGTTGCGGAATGTCCGAAGCGGGGAAGAACAGGCCGTTGAACACCTCCATGTCGGGGCGGGTGGCTTCGGCGATCACCTGGCCGTGGCCTTCCTCTTCGAAGCGGTAGATCAGCACCCGGTCGTAGCCGGTCATGGCCTGGATCTCGGCGACGCTGATGCTGTACAGCTCGTGCAAGGTCTTGGCCGCTTGCAGGCGCCGCAGCAGGCGCCCGAGATTCTCGGTCTGCTGCTTGAGGTGCTGGTGTTGCGGGTGATCGGGCTGGATTTCCAGCTCCAGCATCAGCACCCCCTGATGGCGATGCAACAAGCCTTCGAAGCGCGTGCCGTTGAGTGACAGGTGCAGCGGCGGGGCATCGAACAGCCGATCCAGTTGCAGCACTTCACGGATGCGTTGGCCATTCGCTTCTCCCAGCAATTGCTCCAGGGGCTGACCCAGCAGCGGTTCGGCCGGCCGACCCAATAGGATGTCGACGTTGGCACTGATCTGCTGGATGCGCAGTTGCGGCTCGGACAGGGTCAGCAACACACCGTGGGGCTGGATCGCTCCCGGGGAGCGGATCGGCTCGTTGGCGCAGTTGGCCAGTAGCTTTTCGAAGGCTTGGGAGTCTTGTGGGGTCATAGCAGCACCTCGCGGCGGTCGAGCCAGCGTTCGAAACAGGCAAATGTGGATTGCGCGGCGCTGACCACTTGTTGGCGTGCCTTCGCGTCTTCGGGCATGCGCCCCAGATAATCGAGAAAGTCCTTCCAGCGCCGGCCGGTGGCCGCGCCATAGATGTCCAGAAAAGCGCCACCGTTATCGGCGTCGAGATCCAGGCGTTGGGCCATCTCCCGGCGCAGGATCTGTCCGCCCAGGGTCGCGCCTTCCAGTACGTAGAGGGTGCCGAGGCAGGCACCGGCGCTGCTCAGGTGCGGCAGTTGCTCACAGCGGGGCAGGGCCTCGATGCTGGCTGCATTCAAGCCCAGGGCATGCAGATCCCCTCGTAGGGCCGGGGTCTTCAGGCGTTGGCTCGGATCGTAGCCCGCAGGGATCAGGCCGCTGTCATGCAGGGCCGCCTCCAGGGGCTGATAGAAGCCGTAGTAGGCCTGGATCAGGCGTCGATACCAGGCGCCATCAAGATGCTCGGAGAAAAACGGCAGGCGTTTTTCCAGGGCTACGTGCAAGGTCGCGGTGCCGGCGCGCAGGTCTTGAAGCAGGGTGGGAGCGGCAGTGTTTTGGTGCGGTTTGGGCATTCAGGGATCAGGGGTCGCAACAGGTAATGGACGCGCCATGGGCGTCATCGAAAGCCGGGACCAGGCTGTAGTCCCTGCACTAGAGCCATCGCACAGAAAAATGAGAGCGTCACTCTACCTGTGCTTTTTGCACCGACGTACAGTTTTTGACGCACCATTGGTCGGCAAAGGGTAGTTGATCGATGACGTGTTGCTGTGTCTGACTCCGTTAATGAGGCAGAAATTCCTTTTTCCGTCTCGCGGATTCTGCGGTGAGGGTTAGATCCAGACGTCGTTCTGGGCGGTGCGTTCGCCACCCTGATCGCCGGTGTTGAGCACGCCCTTGGGTTCGATCAGCAGCAGCTTGACCTCCTGTTCGGCCCAGGGCTTGTGCTCGACGCCCTTGGGCACCACGAACATCTCGCCACTGCCAATGGTCACCCGGCCGTCACGGAAGTCGATGTGCAGCAGGCCCTCGAGCACGATGAAGGTTTCATCGGTGTCGGCGTGGCAGTGCCAGACGAACTCTCCCTGCAGCTTGGAGATCTTGAATTGGTAGTCGTTCATCTCGGCGATCACCTTGGGGGTCCAGTGTTCGCTGAACAGGCCGAGTTTCTGGGCGAAGTTGATGCTCTGGTAGGCGTTTTGCGGGGCAGGGTTTTGCATGTTGCGGTCCACCTCAGTGATGAATGAGCACTGAGGGTAAACAGCCAGGGGCGAAGGTTTCTTGAACGATCGTGTGTGGCTCAGCGGCCGAGCATCTTCAGCCAGCGTGCCGGTGGCAGGCCGTAGGTCTGGCGAAACTGCCGGGTCATGTGGCTCTGGTCGGTGAAGCCGGCGATCAGTGCGGCGTTGGCCAGAGTCTGGCCCTGCACCAGCAGCGCGCGGACCAGGTCCAGGCGGCGCATGCTCAGGTAACGGTAGGGGCTGGTGCCGAACAGCAGGCGAAAATCCCGGGACAGGCTCCAGCGGTCACGCCCGCTGTGGGCCGCCAGTTCCTCCAGGGTCAGGGTACGGTCCAGGGCGCTGTGAATGTATTCCCGGGCTCGCTCGGCCGCCACATAGTCGAAGCGCTGCCGCGATTGGGCGACACCGGAGACGCTGTTCAGGGCATGGGCCAGGTCGAACAGGGCGTCTTCCTGTTCCAGCGGGTCCATGGGGCTTTCGACCCCGCGCAGCAGGGCCTCGGTAGCGGCGAACAGTCGCGGGTCGTTGGACAGGCCGCCGGTAATGAAGGGCAGGGGCTGGCCGCCGAGGATCTGCTGGATCAGCGCCGGCTCGACATACAGCATGCGGTAGTGAAAGCCGTCATGGGTGCCGGCCTCGCCGTCGTGGGCTTCATCGGGGTGCAGGACCATGGTGGCGCCGGGCAGGCTATGGCGCCAGCCGCCGCGGTACTGGAAGCTCTGGACCCCGCGCAGGGTGCGGCCGATGGCGTAAGTGTCGTGGCGGTGCATGTCATAGCCATGGCCGGCGAAATACGCCTCGATGCGCTCCAGGCCCCGGGCGGGCGGCGCGCGGTGAACCCAGTCGGTGACAGCTGCGGGTTTGGCCATGGAACGGTCCTGATGGATGAAACCGAGGGCGGTACGTTAACTCAGGGGCGCGCTGGCTGTCTTGCCCCTCGGTTCACGCCGTGGCGGTGATGCCGGAAGCCGGGGGCCTTGCAGGAGGGCTCCGGTGCCGCGCGGCCTATTGCCTGAGCCGGGTTTCGAGGCCAATCGGCGGTTGCCTGGGCAGGCGCGAGTGGAGTAGCGTCGTTCCCCCGGACCCCCTTTACGGCCACTCGCACTCATGCACGCCCCACACCTGGTTTACCTTGCCCCGCTGTTGTCGCTGGCCCTGCTCTGGAGCGTGGCGGTGATCACCCCCGGACCGAACTTTTTCACCACCGCACAACTGGCGGCGGGCAACTCGCGGCGCCATGGTCTGTTCGCCGCCTTGGGGGTGGCCAGCGGCACCGTGCTCTGGGGGCTGGCGGGAGGTTTGGGCATCAAGTCGCTGTTCAGCGCGGCGCCGGCGCTGTTCGTGGCCACTATCTTTGCCACGTCGATGCCGGCTTCCCCG
The DNA here is from genome assembly GCF_052850735.1 of Pseudomonas sp. 910_21. Taxonomy (NCBI): domain Bacteria; kingdom Pseudomonadati; phylum Pseudomonadota; class Gammaproteobacteria; order Pseudomonadales; family Pseudomonadaceae; genus Pseudomonas; species Pseudomonas sp. 910_21. The sequence goes on from NZ_VXCY01000002.1 coordinate 54,956, forward strand.
CCACCTCTGCTGCTTGGGCTGGCAGTGCTGACCATGGCCGGCCTGTCGCTGTCCTGGTACTGCTGCGTGGCGCTGTTTTTCGCCAGCAGCCGGGTGGCCGGGTTCTACGCCCGGGCCCGTCGCTGGCTGGACCGTCTGGCCGGTGGTTGTTATGTGCTGTTTGGCGGGCATCTGCTGGCCAACCGCTGAACGGCCGGCGCCTTGCGCTGGCCAGGATACGCCCCCCAACAAGGACGACCCGTCCCCGTATCAGGAGACTGAACATGGCTGTTGTTTTTCGCCCGGTGGCAGAGGCGGACATTCCGCGGATCTGCAGTTTCGTGGGCAATCCCCAGGAGTTGTATTTCTTCTTTCCTGCCGCCACCTGGCCACTGACCCACGCGCAACTGCGCGATTCCATCGCCCAGCGCAGCGACTCGACGGTGATCGAGCGTGACGGGCAGGTGGTGGGTTTTGCCAACTTCTACCGCTGGGCCAGCGGCGGCACCTGCACCATCGGCAATGTCATCGTCGACCCAGAGGTGCGCGGCGCGGGCCTGGCGGCGCAACTGATCGGGCAGATGATCCACATCGCCCACAGCAAGCACCAAGCCTGCGAGGTGACGCTGTCGTGCTTCAACAGCAACGTGGCGGGGTTGCTGCTCTATCCGAAGCTGGGTTTTGTGCCGTTCGCCATCGAAGAGCGCAAGAACAAGGAGCAGGAGCGGGTGGCGCTGATCCATTTGCGCTACAGCCCCAGCTGAAACCAACAGCCGTCAGCAATCACTTTTTCAACGGAAACCATTTATGAGCAAGTTGCGGGTCGGAATTATTTTTGGTGGCCGTTCGGCCGAACACGAAGTGTCGCTGCAGTCGGCGCGCAACATCGTCGATGCCCTGGATCGCTCGCGTTTCGAGCCGGTGCTGATCGGCATCGACAAGCAGGGCCACTGGCACCTCAATGACACCTCGAACTTTCTGATCAACCAGGAAAACCCTGCACTGATCGCCCTCAACCAATCCAACCGCGAACTGGCGGTGGTACCGGGCAAGGCCAGCCAGCAACTGGTGGAGACCTCCAGCCAGGAACTGTTGGGGCATGTCGATGTGATCTTCCCCATCGTCCACGGCACCCTGGGGGAAGACGGTTGCCTGCAGGGCTTGTTGCGCATGGCCGACCTGCCCTTTGTCGGCTCCGATGTGCTGGGCTCGGCGGTGTGCATGGACAAGGACATCAGCAAGCGCCTGCTGCGCGATGCCGGGCTGGCGGTTACGCCGTTTATCACCCTGACCCGAGCCAGTCGTGGCCGCTACGGTTTTGCTCAGGTCCGGGACAAGCTCGGCCTGCCGCTGTTCGTCAAACCGGCGAACCAGGGCTCGTCGGTGGGGGTGAGCAAGGTCGAAAACGAAGCCGATTATCTGGCCGCTGTGGAGCTGGCGCTGGGCTTTGACCACAAGGTGCTGGTGGAGTCGGCAGTGCGCGGACGGGAAATCGAATGCGCAGTGCTGGGCAATGACCAGCCGCTTGCCAGTGGCTGTGGCGAGATCGTGGTCAGCAAGGGTTTCTATTCCTATGACAGCAAGTACATCGACGAGCAGGCGGCCCAGGTGGTGGTACCGGCGGCGATCAGCCCGGCTGATAGCCAGCGGATTCAGGCCCTGGCCATCGAGGCATTTCAGGTGCTGGGTTGCTCCGGGCTGGCCCGGGTTGACGTGTTTCTCACCGACAGTGGTGAAGTGCTGATCAATGAAATCAATTCCCTGCCGGGGTTCACGCGTATCAGCATGTACCCCAAACTCTGGCAGGCCGCCGGCATGAGCTACAGCGAGCTGGTCAGCCGGCTGATCGAGCTGGCCCTGGAGCGTCATGGCGAGCGCCAAACCTTGAAAATCACCCGCTGAGGTGGGGCTCAATTGACTAGGGAAGTAACGGATGAGCGTGGTAACAGAAGCATCGGTTTTTCTTTTTTCCTACGGCACTTTGCAGGACAAAGCGGTTCAACTGGCCAACTTCGGCCGTGAGCTACAGGGCAGCAAGGACGCGATGCTTGGTTACGAGCAGAGCTGGGTGGAAATCACCGACCCCGACGTCCTGGCTGCCAGCGGCAAGACCCATCACCCGATCCTGCGCCCGGGGTCGGCAGACAGCGCGCCGATCGCCGGCACGGTGTTTCGCATCACGCCCAAGGAGCTGGCGGCGGCCGACAGCTATGAAGTCTCGGACTACAAGCGGGTCAGCGTGACCCTGGCCTCCGGGATCGAAGCCTGGGTCTACGTCAGCGCCTGATTCCGGGCTCATTCCGGTGGCAGCATCACCCCGATGCAAGCCAGCGCCAGCAGCAGCGCCCCGAGCACGATGAACACATAGTTGATCGGTGTGAAGCGGGCGTTGCTGCGACCCTCGGGATCGCCCGCTGCAGCATTCAGACCCCGCTGGCCGAGCCAGGTGATCCACGCCAGAACGGGCAGCAGCGCCAGACTGGCGATGTCGGTCACCGGGTAGCCGATGTTCTTGCGCGACAGCGCATCCACCACGTTGTTGATGATTAGCCCCACTACAAACAGGGTTGCCAGCTCACCGGGCCGCCAGTCATGACTACGGCCGTCGCGCTTGAGCTGTGCATCGGCTTCGCGGTACAGCGCGTGGGTGAAAAAGATGGCAAAGAAGGCCCGGGCCACCGGCCACAGCTCCTGGCCGCTGGCATGCCTGAATTGATGCCAGTTCTTGTAGGCCCAATACACTTGGTAGATGCCGAAAGTGACGATGTACAGGGTGATGAACTTGACCCGGGACACCACATAGAAGGGCTGTAGCGGCGCTTGGGCATCAGGGGTGACTAGTTCCGCCTTGGGCGGGGCATAGAGGTTGTCAGACACGGGCACTCCTTGGTTGGGTCTGAAGAAGCGGCATTGTTAGCGCCGCTCGGGGGGACGCCTACTGGCATTCAGGCAGGTCTGCGTAGGATGCCTCAACGACCCAGCGGATCTGCCGGGCGAAGGTAATGAATATCCCATTCGCTTTCACTGGCCTGAACAAAACCCAGGCGTTGATAAAAACGATTCGAGTCACTGCCACGCAGAGCATCCAGGCGGATCGGCAACTGTTCCAGGGTTGATCGATCAATCAGCGGTTTCAAGGCCTTCTCGCCGATGCCCTGCCCCTGAAAATCAGGCATGACGTACAGGTGCTGCAAAAGCAAATGATCGCTATAGGCTTGGCTCTGAATGAAGCCTACATGCTGTCCGTTGAGACAGATGAATTCGCATCGTTCGCAAGCAAAACTTGCCACAAAGCGTTCTCGGGCGCGCTGCGGGTCGAAGCGTCCGATGCGTTCCAGGCTGTCGCGCATGGCCGTTATACGCATTTTTACTAGGGTTTCCAGATCGTTCACGGTGGTGGCCAGCAATGCAATCGCCGGGCTCATGTGCGGGCAATCCAGGAGTATTGAAAGGCCTTCTCGTCACCTCGATGGCCCCGGCGCCGGTAGCTGGCCAGCTTCGGGGTCGAGCAGTAGGTGCACAGCGGACTGAACTCGACCTGTTCATCATTCACCCCGGCCGCACGCAGCAAGTACAGGGCATAGCGGCTCAGGTCGAACCACAGTGAACCCTCCTGAGTGGGTTGCGGCGGGGTGATCTCGGGCGGCAGCAATGGGGCCGGTTGCTGACGACTCCAGGGGGCCTGCGCTGCGGGCCACAGATGGCCTTGGCTGGCAGACAGGTGATTGACGAAATCCGCGCTGACTTCATAGCAGCAAGGCTTGATCGACGGCCCGATGGCCACGCGCAATTGATGCACGCCGATGCCCCGGGCGGCGAAGTGTTCCAGCACATTGGCAATGATCCCGCCGTGCAGGCCTTTCCAGCCGCCGTGCACCGCTGCCACCCAGGCGCCATCGTGGCTGCTGATCAGCATCGGCAGGCAATCGGCGGTGACCACCGCAATCGGCCGGCTCGAGCGGGTCAGCACCGCGTCGCCGCGAATGATGCCGCTGGGCAGGGTGGTACTGGCTTCGACCACTTCGCCGCTGTGGACCTGGGAGCAGAAGAACAGATTGGCCGGCAGGGCAGCGCCCACGATGGAAAAGTCATGACGGATACCGGTTATCTGCTGCAACACACCTGCCTGGAAACTCATCGGGCCTTCGCTCGGTTACCTGGGAATGGTTGCAGAGCATAACGGCATCTGCGGTACTTTTGCTGACAACGACTGGCCCGGGCAGGGTGCCAGACCAGCGGTCGTCCCAGTGCGGGCCCGTCTGCCGGGCGTTTCAGGCGCTCAACGGGATATACAGCTCCACCACGCTGTGGGGATTCATGGGGCCGAGAAAGCGTTCGCCGCTGTACTCGAATTCCAGGGCTTCGATGGGCCGCAGCCCGGCCGCAGGCAGCCACTCGCTGTAGGCGGCGCGGAAGGTTTCCGGCAAGGTTTGCACCGTGCCGTGATGCTCGACCCTGGCGTAGTGGCGGCCGGGGATTTGCAACTCCACCATGCCCGGCACCAAGGGCGCGTCGGCCGCCACCGGCAAGCCGGCTATGTAGCGCCAGTGGCCGTCGTTCAGGGGTTGGCAGATACCGTAAGTGCCAACGGGGTCGGCCAATCGCTGGATCTCCTGCTCACGGGGTTCGAAGCGTTGCCAGAGTTCGGCGATGGAGCCCGGATCATCCTGCTGCCAGGCCATGCCGATGATCCGCAGCGGCGCCAAGAGCACTTTTTCCGGCGTTTGCGGCGCAGGAATCTGGCGTTGCGGTTGCGCCAGATAGCGTTGCAGATGGCCGAGCACCTTCTGGCTGCGGGCAATCTCGCTTTCCAGATGCCGGGCGTGGTTCTGCAGTGATTGCTGCATGTGCAGCACGCTGTCCAGGCCACCTTGATCCGCCAGGGCGCGGATGTCTTCCAGGGACATGCCCAGTTGCCGCAGCCAGACGATGCGGCCCAGGGTCACGATCTGCTCCGGGCTGTAGTAGCGATAGCCGTTGTCACGGCCGGTGAGGGCCGGGGTGAACAGGCCGATGCTGTCGTAGTGGCGCAGGGTTTTGGTGGTGAGGCTGTGGCAGCGGGCCATTTGTCCGATGGTGAGCATGGAGCGTCCTTTGGGTGGTGGGGCTGGACGGCAGTCTGAGGGTTTACCCAAGGGCAAGCTCAAGTCCTGGTTCAACGCCGGCGACGTGCCCTCCCAATCGGGTCTTGTTACTGCCTGCCATGCAGCGCCAGGCGATGAGGCCCCGGCTCAGGACGACTTGGTCGGCTTGATCAGGCTCTCGGCGGGAATGCCGAACAGCTGGTGCAGTTTCCAGATCATGGGCAGGGTCAGCGCGCGCTTGCCGTTGAGCACTTCGTAGACGCGGTTGGTGCGGCCGATGGCGGGGGCCAGGTCGGCGGCAGACAACCCGGATTGTTCCATGCGGAACTTGATCGCCTCGATCGGGTTGGGCAGGTCCAGGGGAAACTGTTTGGCTTCGTACGCCTCGATCAGGGTGATCATCACGTCGAAGTAATCGCCTTCAGGTGTTCCGGGCTGCGGTTCGTTGTCGAACAGGGGCGAGACGCTTTTCAGCGCGGCGCGGTAGTCCTGGTCGGTGTGGATAGGGCGGATGTTCATCTGGGTTACTCCATGTCTGCGCTGTCGGCATCAATGGCGTCGTACTGCCGGTGGGTGCCTACGAACTTGATGTACAGCGCGCCGAAACGATAGGCCACGGCAACGACCAGCCGATACTCGTTGCCCTTGATGTTGAAGACCACCCTGCGGCTTTTGAGAATGCTTGCGTTGCGATACTGCTCCTTGATCTGCGCAGGGTTGGACCACTCGGCATTCCTTGCTTCATCGATCCAAGCCAGTAAAGGCTGCTCTGCATCCGGGTACTTCTCCCAGAAGGCCTTCAACTGACTGACTGCAATAATTCTCATGGCGCGATCCTAGTCCCGTCATGGGACTTAAACAAGTCACCAAGTGCATCAGGCGATGTACGGGCAGATCGCTGGATCTGCCCGCGCAGGCGACGTCGGCTCGGTGACGATCAGGTCATGCAGAGAGCGTGGCGTGCACGTCGTCCATCAGTGCCTTGCCCATCTCCGCCAGGTAGTGTGCCGCCCAAGCATAGCGGTCGCACCGGGGCTCCATGGCCGCCTCCAGGGTGAATTGCTTTGCCAGATGCAACAGGGTCGAGGCGTGTTCCAGGGCGTCGTTGATCGGCACGTCGGCATTCACCCGAAACAGCGGATACGAGTGTTCGCCGCAGTGGGAAAAGCGGATTTCACCGAGGGTAGTCAGGGGCGATTGAGTGGTCATCGGGCACCTCCGGTTTTGTGTGACGGGAGGTGTTGGGGAAGCAGATTGCAGAAGCAGTTCATGGTCACGACTCCTTGATTCGAAGGACCGTCACCGTCTGCCGCCAAGCAGATCAGGGTGGCGGATTGCGCAGGATTGGCGGACCGGGAATCAAGGAACCGGCGAACCCGAAGGTTCTCCCACGCAACCCGCCATAACGCAGGTATGCGGGCGCAAAAAAAGCGCCTGCATGATTGGTGGGGGCGCTGTTGCGCCTCGATTCTATCAGGCCGCCAAGCCTGTTCGCTGATTTTGCAGCGACGGTCGAACCATAGGTTGGACTAGGGGGCGCCGCAACGGCATTACTGCGACATTTTGTGAACCAACCCTTTAGCCGCTGCCGCAGGCTGCGAACGATCGGAACGGTCGCAGCGATCTCCCAGGCGCCGAAGGCCCTTCGGTCCTTATCGCAGCCTGCCGCAGCGGCTACAGAGGTTGTGCCAGCACCTCACGAAACACATCGGGCCTGAGCATCGCGATATGCAGCAATGAACGGGCCGCTCCGGAAGGCGAGCGCCGACCTTGCTCCCACTCCTGAAGGGTCCTTACCGAGACGCCAAGCAGTTGGGCAAACTTGGGTTACGACAACCCGGTTTTACCGCGCGCTTCGGCGGCCTTGGTGAGCGGAATGCTATGGGTATGGCCATGCCGGCCGGCTTTGACATCGATGATCGCGTCCAGAAGCTCCAGGCCGATATTGCGCTTGGCATCGCGCTCCAATAGTTCTTTTTCAGTAAGGGGCATGATTCATCTCCTTCGCAATTCTGCGTAGAACAGGTGCTGGAATGTTTTCGGTAGCGCCTTTGCCATAGATCACCAGCGCAACCAGGGCTCCGCATGCGAGCTGGGTGGTATGGATGACCCGCACCGAGCCACTTTTTCCACGTCCATCAACGCTCCATCTGATTTTCCTGCAACCGCCAGAACCCGGGATGACAACGCCGGGCTCTGGGTCGCTGGCAAGAAATGTCATGAACGCTCCACGCTCTTCTTCGGACCAGTAATCGGGCCAGAGTCTGGAAAACAGCGGAGATTCTATGATCGCCAGCATGCGGGAGGGTTTTACGTCTTTGACGTACCTTGCGGCAATGGTGGGTGCTAGGAGATGACTCCTGAAAGATTAAGAACGTGGAGTTGCAACTCCAATGAGCGGAGTCCTGATTTCCAGTCAGCCCATTCGTTTTCTTGTGTGTGATCCATGCCCCCGATGTCACCTTTTGCATGACCTGAAACCCGGGCAACTCTGCTCAGGGCGGTTCCATGATTCGAAGCCGCTCACTCAACCCTCCAACACCTTCGCCATTTCACTGGTCGCCGCCCAACCCAGCCCCTGATACAGCGGCTTGCCAGCCTCAGTCGCATGCAGCACAGCAAAGCCCAGCCCGCGCTGGCTGAACTCGGCCTCTGCCAGTTTCATCAGCGCCGAAGCCAGGCCGCGCCGCCGGTAGGCCGGTTCGACGTAGACGTTGAGCACGTAGCCGCGTTGATCCTGGGTCGGATGGGAAGGGTGGGGCGGCCAGTCGATGCTCATCAGGCCGATGCTGGCCACGCTCTGCTCGGCGTCCATCAGGGCGAAGCCGTAGTAGCGGCCGTCCTCCAGGCGTTCACGCAACCAGGGGTGAAAGTGCTCGGTCATTACTTGCAAGGTGCAGAGATCCTTACCCGCATCGAGAAACATCGCCTGGCGATGGCGGCAGATCAGTTCAAGGTCCTGGGGCGTCAGGCGTCGTGGACTCAGGCCTGGGATATCTAGGTCGGCTGCAATTTCGTTCATCGTCGGTTCCTCGGTGGACAGGGACGATGCTAGGGCAGATCCCCAGGCCGGGTCAGACACAGACCGCCGCAAAATTTTGCATACAGCGTCGTTGTTTCCCGCCCACAAAAAAGGGCCAGCCTCACGGCCAGCCCTCGGGTTCATCCGATTACTCTCAATCCCCCAGCGCTTCCCCTTCACGCCGTGGATCGGCGCCGCCGGCCCAGGAGGCCTTGCCCTGGGCATCACGCACGCGAACGATGGCCTGGGTGCCGCTGGTCATGTCGATCTCGTTGACCTCATGCCCCTGAGCTTGCAGTGCCTGTTTCAGCGCCGGGCTGAATTGGCCTTTCTCCAGTTCGGTGGGGCCATTGCGGCTGCCGAAGTTGGGCAGGCCGACGGCGGTTTGCGGGTCGAGGTTCCAGTCGAGCATGCCCACCAGCGACTTGGCCACGTACTCGATGATCTGCGAGCCGCCGGGGGAGCCGACGCTGGCCAGCAGTTCACCGCTGGCGCGGTCGAAGACCAGGGTCGGCGCCATGGACGAGCGCGGGCGCTTGCCGGGTTCGACGCGGTTGGCCACCGGCTGGCCATTTTCCTCGGGGATGAAGGAGAAGTCGGTCATCTGGTTGTTGAGCATGAAGCCCTGGACCATCAGGTGCGAGCCGAACGCCGCCTCCACGGTGGTGGTCATCGATACGGCGCCGCCCAGGTCATCCACTGCCACCACTTGCGAGGTGGAGATGCGCATTGGCGAACGGTCCGGTGCGTAGGCCACCTGGATGCCCTGGGGCTTGCCCGGTTCGGCCTTGCCCATGCTGCGTTCGCCAATCAGCGCGGCGCGTTTGGCCAGGTAGTCCGGGGCGATCAGGCCGGCCACCGGCACTGGCACAAAATCGCTGTCGGCCACGTACAGGCCACGGTCGGCATAGGCCAGGCGCTCGGCTTCGGCGATCAGGTGTACCGCTTGTGGCGCTGGCTCCAGGCCGGCGGGCAGGTTGGTTTTCTGCGGTTTGAGGTTGGCCAGGGTGTAGCGCGGGTCGCGCTGTTCCAGGGCCTGCAGGGTGCCGAGAATCTGCGCCACCGCCACGCCGCCGGAAGAGGGCGGCGGCATGCCGCACACCTGCCAGCGCTTGTAGTCGCTGCACAGCGGTGCGCGTTCCTTGGCGCGGTAGCCTTGCAGGTCGTTGAGCGACAGGCTGCCGGGGTTGGCGTGGCCCTGGACCTTGGCGACGATTTCTGCGGCCACCGGGCCTTTGTACAGAGCGTCCGGACCTTCCTTGGCGATGCGCTTGAGCACCGCGGCCAGTGGCGGGTTCTTCAGCAGGGTGCCCACGGCTTTTGGCGTGCCGTCGGCATTCAGGAAGTACGCGGCCATGTCCGGCGAGCGCGCCAGGAACGGATCGGCGCTGATCATGGTGTGCAGCCGTGGCGAGATGGCGAAGCCTTGCTCGGCCAGGCGGATCGCCGGTTCGAACAATTGTGCCCAAGGCAGGCGGCCGTGTTTCTGGTGGGCCATTTCCAGGGCGCGCAGCACGCCTGGGGTGCCCACCGAGCGTCCACCGATCTGCGCCTGAGGGAAGGCCATGGGCTTGCCGTCCGCCTGCAGGAAGAGCTGCTCGGTGGCGCCGGCCGGCGCGGTTTCCCGACCGTCATAAGTGCGCACGGCCTTGCCGTCCCAGAGCACGATCATCGCGCCGCCGCCAATCCCCGAGGACTGTGGTTCCACCAGCGTCAGCACCGCTTGCATGGCAATCGCCGCGTCGATGGCCGAGCCACCTTTGCGCAGCATCTCGCGCCCGGCTTCGGCGGCCAGGGGGTTGGCGGCGGCCGCCATGTGTTTGTCGGCGTGCCGGGTCTGCATGTCGCTGCGGTAGCCCGAGGCGATCTCCGGGGCGGCGGGCAGGGCGCTGGAAGAGGGCGGGTTGTTGCAGGCGCTGAGGCTGAGGGCGGCGGCGAGCAGGCTGAGGCGGGCCAGCCGGTGGTGACGCGGATGGAAGATCGAGAACACGCGTTGAGCTCCGTTCACTGGGAAATGAGGTGTCGTCCGTGGGGGGAATGTACAGCAGTGGCGCTGGCAGTTGGACCCCGAACGCGGTTCAGGGGCGTGCTGGCCATGGAAGCGGCAAGGTGACATGAAACGGCGATCTCCCCTGTTCACGGGGTCGCAGCCACTGTCGCACTCGATCACCGCTTGATCTGAGTCAGGGTAACTGGGGACTGTTGGGCACATGGTGCAGCAAACCATAAGCCTGATGAGAGGACGCCATGCACCGTTGTAAGTGGTTACTTGTGTTCGGATTGCTGTTGGGGGGCGAGGTACGGGGGGAAACCCCCAGTGAACCGATCTTGCCGATACAGCCGGCGAAGATTACCGATGTGGACAAGGTGGAGCTGGGCAAGCAATTGTTCTTCGATCCACGGTTATCCAAGTCCGGTTTCATTTCCTGCAACTCCTGCCACAACCTGAGCATGGGCGGCAGCGACAACCTGCCCACCTCCATCGGCCACAACTGGCACCAGGGGCCGATCAACTCGCCCACCGTGCTCAACTCCGGATTGAGCTTCGCCCAGTACTGGGATGGCCGTGCGGCCACGCTCCAGGAACAGGCCAGCGGCCCGATCACCAACCCGGGGGAGATGGGCTTCACCCATGAGTTGGCGGTGGACGTGCTGCGTTCCATTCCCCAATACCGGGCCTCTTTCAAGCACGTGTATGGCAACGATGAGATCAAGTTCGAGGACGCCACCAACGCCATTGCCGCGTTCGAAGACACTCTGGTGACGCCCAATGCGCCGTTCGACCGCTGGCTCAAGGGCGACAAGGCGGCGATCAGCCCGACGGCGCTCAAGGGCTATCAACTGTTCAAGTCCATTGGCTGCGTGGCTTGCCACAACGGTGAGGCGGTGGGCGGCGGCTCGTTCCAGAAGATGGGCATGATCGAACCCTATGTCACCCAGAACCCGGCCCAGGGCGTGGCCGGGCTGACCGGAAAGGATGCCGACCGCATGCTGTTCAAGGTTCCGACCTTGCGCAACGTGGCGCTGACTTACCCCTACTTTCACGATGGCGCCTACTGGAAGCTGGAAGAGGCAGTGGACGTGATGGCCCGCCTGCAATTGGGGCGCAAACTGGGCGATGAGGAGATCCAGCAGATCGTGGCGTTCCTCGAGACCCTGACCGGTGATCAGCCGGACTTCAAGCTGCCGATCCTGCCGCCATCCTCGGCGCAGACACCGCGTCCGCAACCGTTCAACTGAGCGAAAAAAAACCGCGGCTTGCTGCGGTTTTTTTAGCCCGACGTTCTGGGTCAGCCCTGCTTGTCCCCGGTGGCGCAATTGAACCGGTCATCGATGGTGTGGCCAGGCGAGGGTTCTAAGTCGCCGGGGCTGCGGCAGCTTTCGGCGCGTTGCCAGCGCTGGGGACAAGAACCCATCGAATAGGGGGACTGGTCCCTGAATACAGGGGCTGGCGGTTTATGACGTCCCAGGGCGCGCGCAACACTGGCCATTGCGGGCCAGCGCTGCGCACAGTCTGCCAAGTCCTGTCAGGGCTTGTCCTGCCAGGCCGTTGACGCGGCCGCCGCCTTGAACTTGGCGCGGTTTTCCGGGGTGGCCGGCGGTTCGGAATCACCGAAGATCGCCTTCAGCCAATGGCCGTCGGTGGGGTTGGGGAAGAGGATGAACTTGCGCCCGAACTGTTCCTTGTCCTCGGTCATCAGGCTGTTGCGTTGCTTGACGTCGGCCACGTAGTACTTGCGTTTGAAGTCGTTGAGGTTGTCGCCCAGCATCAGTACCACGTTGTGCTCCTTGGCGATTTCCTGCTGCCGCGGTTCCTTGTTGGAGCTGTCGCGATACACCGTCAGGTGCTGCTCGTCGGCATAGGGCAGCTGGTTCTTGCGCAGGTTGGCCAGGGCGTATTCGTAGGTTTTTTCCCCTTGATCGCGGCTGGTGACGTAGAACACCTCGACGCCCTTGGATTGCGCGTACTTGAGGAATTCCACAGCGCCTGGGGTGGCTACCGGGCCATTGTCGGCGACCCACTTGTCCCAGGCCTCGTCATCGAAGAACTCTTTGCCCGAATTGATCATGTAGCCCCAGTAGCTGTTGCTGCTGAGCACCGTGTCGTCAACGTCGCTGATGATCGCCAGCGGCCGGTCGCCGGCCTTGTGTTCTTGCAGGGCGCGATCCAGTTGCAGGCGGGCGATGTTGAAGCCCTGATAGTACAGCGCCTCGAATTCGGCGGCGGTCTGTTTCCAGGCGACGGCGGCGGTCAGCAGGTTGGAGGGCGGGGTAGGGGCCTGTTCGGCGAAGGCTGGAGTACAGGTGATTGCCAGGAGCGAGAACAGCCAGGGGGCGACTGAAGTCCTGTGGTTTTTTATTGTCATTATCGAGCCCTTGAAGTGAGGATTGCGCAGCTCTCACAAACACTGCCCCGGTGTTCTATCTCACCCCGGGCGGGGGCTCAATGCAGGTGTCGCGTTTGTGGATCAATGCGGCGTAATCTCCGGCACTTTTCTGCAGGCATAAAAAAACGGCCTACCTTGCGGTAAGCCGTTTTTAGTACTTGGTGGCTACACAGGGACTTGAACCCCGGACCCCAGCATTATGAATGCTATGCTCTAACCAACTGAGCTATGTAGCCAAGTGGCGCGCATTATTCGCGCAGAACGACAATGCGTCAAGCGTTTTTATAAAAAAATTATCTACGCTATCAACCGTTTATCCCTTCCCCCCCGAAAATCAGCGGCGACGGGCAGCGCTGGAACCAGCGGCTGCCCTGTTCGTAGGCGTATGCCAGTTGCAGGACGGCGAAGTCGGCCTGGTGCTTGCCGATGATCTGCAAGCCCATGGGCAGGCCGCTGGCATTGAAGCCGGCCTGGACGCTGGCCACTGGGCAGCCGGACAAGGTGCCGGGAATCACCACCTCCATCCAGCGGTGGTAGGTGTCCATGGTCACGCCTTCGATGCTGCGCGGCCAGGGGCTGTTCTTGTCGAAAGGGAAGACCTGGGCGCTGGGCAGCAGCAGGTAATCGAAGCGTTCGAACAGCCGGGAGATGGCGCGGTACCAGTCGCTACGAATCACCGAGGCTTCGAATACCTGACTGGCGGAGAGCTTGAGTCCGTTCTCCACTTCCCATATGGCCTCGTCCTTGAGCTGTGTGCGCTTCTGTGGATCGGCATAGGTGCTGCCCAGAGACCCGGCGACCATCCAGTGGCGCAGGGTGCGCCAGCTGCTCCACAGGCGCTCGGGGGCGAAGTCGGGGCTGGCCGGTTCAACGCTGCAGCCCAGGCTGCGGAAATCGCCCAAGGCCTTTTCGCAGAGCTCCATTACTCCTTTTTCCATCGGCAGGTAACCGTTGAAGTCCCCCAGCCAACCCAGGCGCGTGCCTTTGAAGTCGCGCTCCAGTGGGGCAGCGAAGCCCTGGCCGGATTCGGCGATGGACAGCGGCGCCCGGGCATCGCCGCCGGCCTGTACCGACAGCAGCAGGGCCGCGTCGCGCACGCTGCGGGCCATGGGCCCTTCGTAGCCGAGCTGGTCGATGAACAGATCGCTGCTGTCGTCGAAGGGCACCCGGCCCTGGGACGGTCGGAAGCCGAAGATGTTGTTGAAGGCCGCCGGGTTGCGCAGCGAGCCCATCATGTCGCTGCCGTCGGCCACCGGCACCAGGTGCAAGGCCAGGGCCGCGGCGGCGCCACCACTGCTGCCGCCGGCGGTCTTGCTCGGGTCATAGGCACAGCCGGTGGCGCCGAACAGCGGGTTGTAAGTCTGGGAGCCGAGGCCGAACTCCGGGGTGTTGCTCTTGCCGATCAGGATCGCACCGGCGGCCTTGATTCGTTCCACCATGATGCCGTCGCGCTCGGGGATGAAATCCCGGTACAGCGGCGAACCCAGGGTGGTGCGGATGCCTTGAGTCAGGGACAGATCCTTGATCGCGTGGGGCAGGCCGTGCATCCAGCCGCGATATTCGCCACGGGCCAGTTCAGCATCGCGCTGCTCGGCCTGGGCCAGCAGGCTGTCGGCCGGTTGCAGGCTGACCAGGGCATTGACCTTGGGGTTGTAGCTTTCGATGTGGGCAAGGTAGGTCTGCATCACTTCCCGGCAGGAAACCTGACGCAGGCGGATACGCTCGGCGAGTTCATGGGCCTGGAGCAGGACCAGTTCGCTGGGGGGGGTGGCGATCATGGCAGGAGGGCCTTTCAAACGGCTTTAGAAACGCCCCGGCATCCAGGCCGGGGCGACAGAAGTCGACGCAGCTCAGCGCATCAGGTTGGTCCACAGACGGTCGGCGAGGCGGATCGCGCCTTCGCCGCAGGTCTGGCTGAAGACCACCTTGGTGCCCTCGGGAATGTGCAGCTCGGGGGCATCCTTCAACCCGGCGTCGAGGAAGGGTTCGACGCCCTTGATCGGGCTCTGGTGCTTGAGAAAGTTCTGGGTCATGGCGGCGTTCTCAGGTTGGCTGAGGAAGGCGATGAAGGCCTTGGCGTTCGCCGGATTCTTGCTGCCCTTGGGGATGACCATGTTGTCCACCCAGGCCAGCACACCTTCTTTCGGATAGAGGTACTTCAGGCCGGGCTTCATCTCCCGGGCACGCATCGACGAGCCGCCCCAGAACATCGACATGTCGATTTCCCCGGCCGCCAGGTTCTCGCGGATCGCCCCGGCCTTGGAGCTGTAGGTCTTGACGAAGGGCTTCTGCGCCTTGAGCAGGCCAAGGATCTGCTGCATCTGCTTGGGGTCCTCGCTGCACAGCGGGATGTTCAGGTACAGGCTGGCCATGTCGATCACTTCGCTCACCGAGTCGAACATGTTGATCCGTCCTTGCAGCTCTGCCGGCGGCTCGTAGAGCACCTTGTAGCTGTCGCTCGGGCCTGTGTAGCGTTCGCCGTTGAGCACCACGCTGGTGGTGCCCCAGATGAAGGGCACCGAGTAGGCGCCTTCCGGGTCCCAGGTGGGCTGCTTCAGGTTGTCGACCACGCTGGCGTAATAGGACTGCTTGGCCGGGTCGAAGCGTTCCAGCAACTGCTCCTTGATCAGGATCGGGATGAACTGGTGGGACGGGATCGCCACGTCATAGCCGGTGCCGCCCTGTTTAAGCTTGGCCAGCAGGGTTTCGTTGGAATCGTAGGAGTCCACCGTGACCTCGATACCGGTCTGCTTCTGGAACTTGGCGAGAATTTCCGGCGAAAAGTAGCCGCTCCAGCTCACGACGTTGAGTTTCTCGGCGGCCTGCACGGCCAGTGGCAGGCTCAGCAACAACGAGGTACCCAGGCTTGCGATCAACTTGCTCATGTCATTTCCCCAAGGTCAGTGGAAGGTTCAAGCGTGTTTCTTGCTCAGCAGATAAGAGAGGCTGACGAACAGCACCGAGACGCCGAGGATCAGCGTCGACACGGCGTTGACGTCGGGTGTCACGCCCATGCGCAACAGGCCGAAGATGAAGATCGGCAGGGTGGTGGTGCCAGCCTGGGACACCATCATCGAGATCACGAAGTTATCCAGGGAGACGATGAAGGCCAGCATCAGCCCGGAGACGATCCCCGGCATCAGCAGCGGCAGGGTCACCTTGCGGAAGGTGCGCCAGGGGCCGGCGTACAGGTCCGCCGCCGCATGCTCCAGGGACAGGTCCATGTCGTTGAGGCGGGCGCGGATCGGCAAATAGGCGAAGGGGATGCAGAACACCGTGTGGGCGATGATCAGGTTGCCGTAGCCCAGGGACAGCCCCAGCGTGGAGAACAGCGCCAGGGTGGCCACACCGACGACGATTTCCGGCAGCACCAGGGGCAGCATGATGGCGCCCATGGACAGTTGCAGGCCCTTGAACTTCGCCCCGCGTGAGGTGCCCAGAGCCGCCAGGGTGGCGATGGCGGTGGCCGCCATGCTGGCGCACACGGCGATCAGCAGGCTGTTGCCCGCCGCCTGGCGCAGGGCCTGGTTGGCGAACGCCGCGCGGTACCAGTCGAGGCTGAAGCCGCTCCACACCGTGGCCGACTGGTTGGCGTTGAAGGAGAACACCACCAGCACCAGGATCGGCGCGTAGAGGTACAGGTAGAACAGGAAGCTGAAACCGCCGAAGCCGGGAAAGTCCTGGACGCCGAGGCCGTTGCGTTTGAACAGGCTGATCATCATGCACCTTCCTGAAGGGTTTTCTGGCGCTGGGCGCGCAGGGCGTAGACGGTCAGCACCAGCATCACCGCGGCCATCAGCACCAGGGACAGGGCCGCGCCGAAGGGCCAGTTACGGGCGTCGCTGAACTGGCGGAAGATCAGGTTGCCGAGCATCATCCGAGTGCCGCCGCCCAGCAGTTCCGGAGCGATCATCGCCCCCAGGCAGGGCACGAAGGTCAGGATCGCGCCGGCGAAAATCCCCGGTTTGGCGATTGGCAGCACCACTTTGCGCAAGGTGCGCCAGCGTCCGGCGTAGAGGTCCTGGGCCGCTTCCAGCAGGCGGATGTCCATTTTCTCCAGGGTGGCGTAGATCGGCAGTACCACGAAGGGCGCGTAGGTGTAGACCAGACCCAGCAGCACCGCGCCGTCGGTGTACAGCAGTTGCAACGGCTCGTGGATGACCCCCAGGCCCATCAGGCTGTTGTTGATCACCCCGGTGTTGCGCAGCAGCAGGATCCAGGCGTAGGTGCGGATCAGCAGGTTGGCCCAGAACGGCACGGTAATCAGGAAGATCAGTAGGCCCCGACGCTGCACCGGTTGCATGGCCAGCCACACCGCCACCGGAAATCCGATCAGCAGGGTGATGATGGTGGTCAGCCCGGCAATGCCGATGGAGCGCAGGGCGATCAGCAGGTAGGAGTCGGCGAAGGCCAGGCTGTCATCCAGCTGCCGTTCGAACAGCAGTGAGGTGTAGGCGTCGCTGCTGAAAACCTTGTTCACCCCGCCGTAGGGGTTGGCTTCCATCAGTGAGTAACCGATGACGATCAGGATCGGCACGATCAGAAACAGGCCGATGGCAATCAGCGCCGGGCTGACCCCGAGCACACTGCGCAAGGCTTTGCGCCGTTCCAGATGGAGGGAAATCGATGAGGCGTGCATGGCGGATCCTCGTGGTCAATCCAGCAGGACGCTGGCGCTGCCGCGTTCGAACATCAGCCCGGCACTGCTGCCCACGGCCAGGCGCTGGTTGTGCTCAACGCTGTTGGGCGTGCGCACCGTAAGGCGTGTGCCGTCGCCGAGACTGACTTGGTACTGCAGGTCGGTGCCCAGGTAGATCTGGGTTTCGATCCGGCAGGGCAAGGCGCCGTCAGTGGCAGCGCTGCACAAGTGCAGGCGCTCGGGGCGTACCGACAGCGTCACTTGCTGGCCCACTTGCACCTCTTTGCAGGGCTGCGCCGGCAAGGCTTGTCCGGCGGGGCCGCTGAACCAGGCCAGGCCTGCTTCGATGCGGCTGACGGTGGCCTGGATAAAGTTGGTCTCACCGATAAAGTCGGCGACGAAGCGATTGCGCGGCTGCTCGTAGATCTCTTCCGGGCGGCCGACTTGCTGCACTTCGCCTTCGGAGAGCACGGCGATACGGTCGGAGAGGGTCAGGGCTTCTTCCTGGTCGTGGGTGACGAAGATGAAGGTGATGCCGGTCTTGGCCTGGATCGCCTTGAGTTCTTCGCGCATGGCCTGACGCAGCTTGAGGTCCAGGGCCGACAGCGGTTCGTCCAGCAACAGCACCTTGGGATGGGGCGCCAGGGCTCGGGCCAGGGCGATGCGTTGTTGCTGGCCGCCGGACAACTGGTTGGGCTTGCGCCCGGCGAAGCGTTCCATCTGTACCAGGGCCAGCATCTCGCGCACCCGCTCGGCGATCTGCGCCTTGCTCAGTACCTGACCCATGGGCCGGGATTCCAGGCCAAAGGCCAGGTTCTCGGCCAGGGTCATGTGGGGGAACAGGGCGTAGTGCTGGAACACGGTGTTCACCGGACGCTCGAAGGGCGGACGGTCGGCGATGTTCTCGCCATAAAGGAGGATCTCGCCCTGGGTCGGGAATTCGAACCCGGCGATCATCCGCAAGAGGGTGGTCTTGCCGCAGCCGGAGGGCCCCAGGAGGGTGAAAAATTCGTTGTCGCGGATATTCAGGTCGATGTTCTTCAGGGCCACCGGGCCGCTGTGTGGATCGCCGTAAACCTTGCGCACCGAGCGGATGGACACCGCCAGTGTTTGCAGCGAATGCAGAGCATTCATGCCTTACCTCCGATTCCCCCATGAGCTGCCGTGCAGGCCATGGATATTGTTTTTCTTGGGCAGGATCGAGATGTGTTCGGGTGTCTGAAGAGCCTGTTTTTCCAGGCTTCTCAGGGAGTTTTTATTGTTCTGCTGGGGCTGATTATCAGTGAGGGGTTGCAGGGGCGAAACATCAATTTTAACATACCGGCTGTTAAAAAATTTAATAGCAGAGAGCGTGCAGAACCATGGCCGAACAGCGTTTGCCGCCATTGAATGCGGTGCGGGCTTTTGATGCCGCGGCGCGTCTGGGCAGCTATGTCGAAGCGTCCAGGGCGCTGCACGTGACCCAGCCCGCCATTGGCCGTCATGTGAAGTTGCTGGAGGACTGGCTTGGCGTGCAGTTGTTCGAGCGCACCTCCCGTGGGGTGACCCTGACGCCGGCAGGGGAGAAGTACCACCGCAAGATCGCCGCCGCTTTGCAACTGATCATCGAGGCCGGACGCGAGGCGCAGCCCAAGGCCGCCGAGCGCTGGTTGCGGATCATGGTGGTGCCGGGGTTCGCCAAGCGCTGGCTGACTCCGCGCCTGGAGGCGCTGCGGCATGTGCGTCCGGGTTTGAAGTTCGCCATCGAGCCGAACTCCACCTTCACCGAAGTCGACGCCAAGAGCGCCGACCTGGGCATCGCCTATGGCCTGGACGGGCAATATGCCGAGTCCCGGGTCGGTCTGATCTGCCCTCGGGTGTTTCCGATCTGCACCCCGGCTTACCTGGCCGGAATCGAGCCGATCAAGGGCCCGGCGGATCTGGCCCGTCACGAGCTGATCCATTTTGATGACGGTGAGTGGTGGAACCTGTGGTTTGCCGCCAATGGCCTGGATATCCACCTCACGTCCGACCTGATCTATGTGAACAACGATCATGCCCTGTCGGTGGCTGAAAGCGGTGGCGGCATTGCCCTGGCCAATGAAGTGCTGGTGCGCGAGGAACTCAAGGCCGGCACGCTGGTACGGGTGCTGGAGGATCAGGTGAAGCTGGAAAGCTACCGAGTGCTGACCCCGGCCACTGAGTGGTCGGAGGACGTCGAGTGGTTCATCCAATGGCTCAAGACCGAGCTTGAAGCGGATTTCCCCGAGGCGCGGATAGTGGGTCGTTAGCAAGCTAATGGGATGGCGCGGGCGCACTAAAAAATGGCACATTGACGCACCTGCCCCTGTGCACCCACCCGTTGTACGGAAAATTCTATGGCTAGCAGCAACTCCCCGAGCGTCGCAGCGACAGCATCTCCCGCTTCGCAAAGCAGCCCACTGGTCCTGCGCATCATTGGCGCGGTGGCCCTGGCGCACTTGATCAACGACCTGATCCAGGCGGTGTTGCCGGCGATCTACCCGATGCTCAAGGACAACTACGGCCTGACCTTCACCCAGGTCGGCCTGATTACCCTGACGTTCCAGCTTACCGCCTCCCTGCTGCAGCCCTGGGTGGGTTTTTACACCGATCGGCGGCCCCTGCCGTTCCTGCTGCCGGCGGGAATGATCTGCACCCTGATCGGCATCATGATGATGTCTCAGGTCGGCAGCTTTCCCTTGATCCTGCTGGCGGCTGCATTGATCGGCATTGGCTCCTCGACCTTCCATCCGGAGGCTTCGCGGGTCGCGCGGCTGGCCTCGGGCGGGCGCTATGGCCTGGCCCAGTCGAGCTTTCAGGTCGGCGGCAATGCCGGCACCGCCTTCGGCCCCTTGCTGGCCGCGGCCATCATCATTCCCTACGGCCAGGGCAATGTGGCCTGGTTCGGCCTGTTTGCGCTGTTTGCCCTGGTGGTGCTCTACGCCATCAGCCGTTGGTACGCCAACCATCTGCGCCTGTACAAACTCAAGCAGGGCCAGGCGGCGACCCATGGCCTGTCGAGGAACCGGGTGATCAGCGCCCTGGTGGTCCTTGGGCTGCTGGTGTTCTCCAAGTATTTCTACATGGCCAGCTTCACCAGCTACTTCACCTTCTACCTGATCGAGAAATTCGACCTGTCGGTGGCCAGCTCGCAATTGCATCTGTTCCTGTTCTTGGGAGCTGTGGCGGCGGGGACTTTCTTCGGCGGGCCGATTGGCGACAAGATCGGGCGCAAGGCAGTGATCTGGTTCTCGATCCTCGGGGTGGCGCCGTTCACCCTGTTGCTGCCCCATGTCGACCTGTTCTGGACCAGCGTCCTCAGCGTGGTGATCGGCTTTATCCTGGCCTCGGCGTTCTCCGCTATCGTGGTCTACGCCCAGGAACTGGTGCCGGGCAATGTCGGCATGATCGCCGGGGTATTCTTCGGCCTGATGTTCGGTTTTGGCGGGATCGGCGCGGCGCTGCTGGGGCACCTGGCGGACATCCATGGTATCGAATACGTGTACTACCTGTGCTCGTTCCTGCCGTTGTTCGGGGTGCTGGCCATTTTCCTGCCGCGCACCAGGAAAGCCTGAAAGCCGCCTGTGTGAGTGGTTGATGCAAAAACGCCCGAGGCTTTGGCCTCGGGCGTTTTGCATTTCGGAGTGCTTTAGCCGTCCTGTGAGCCGGCGCCCTGGCGGAAAGTGTTGGGCGATTGGCCGCTGAGGCGCTTGAAGAAGCGGGAGAAGTAGGTGGGGTCGCTGAAGCCGAGGTTGTCCGAGAGCTGGCTGATGCTGATGTTGGTGTAGATCAAACTGCGCTTGGCCTCCAGCATCAGGCGTTGGTGGAGGATCTGCAGTGCGGTCTGTCCGGCCAGTTCCCGGCACAGGGTATTGAGGTGCACGCTGGACAGGCCGATGCGGTGGGCCAGGGATTCCACGGTGGGGTGCTCCTGGTAGTGCTGCTCCACCAGCTTTATGAAGTGCCCCAGCAGCTGTTGATTGCGCTCGCTGCGATTGCTCGGCGCTACGTTCTGCTGGCGGCGACGACTGATCCACACCAGCAGTACGTTGACCAGCGAATGCAGCAACAGGTCCCGTGCCGAGGCGCTGCCTTCGTATTCCTCCAGCAGGGTCTTGAACAAGCTGTTGAGGCTGCGCCGGTCACGGCCCACCGGATAGCAGCCGGCAGCGGCCAGCACCGCCAGTGGTGCGCCCAGCTGGCTTTCCAACTGAGCCACCAGCGGGGCTCCGAGGGTCAGTACGTAGCCCTCGATATTTTCGGAAAACTGAAAACCGTGGACCATCAACGGCGGAACCACCTGGATCGCCGCCTCGCGCACTTCCTCGCGCTGTCCTTCGACGTCCACCAGGGCCTGGCCGCCTTGCACGTAGAGCAGTTGATAGAGGTCGGCGTGGCGGTGCGGCTTGATTTCCCAATGGTGCAGGCTACTGCGCTTGGGGATGGATTCGCAGTGCAGCAGGTCCGGGGTCGGCCAAGCCTGGTTTTCACCATAGAGCTTGAACACCGGGATGCTGGAGCGGTTGGCTTTCATTGGGCGCGACCCTGCGGATGTGCGACGTAGGAATGCTCGATAATCGAACGCTGTTATCAAAAGTGCATTTTTACGCCGGTAAATCACCTTTTTTTACGGTTTTTGTCGGCAAAAATGCAGGGGTACAACAATAACCATAAATTCCGGATTTCGCCTGCGCGGTGACTGGAATGCCCTAATGAGATGACAGCATGAAAACTCAGGTTGCGATTATTGGCGCCGGACCTTCCGGCCTTCTGCTGGGCCAACTGCTGCACAAGGCCGGCATCGATACGGTGATTGTCGAGCGCCAGACCCCGGACTACGTCCTGGGCCGAATTCGCGCCGGCGTGCTGGAGCAAGGCACGGTAGACATGCTGCGCGAGGCTGGAGTGGCGCAGCGCATGGACGCCGAAGGCCTGGTTCACGAAGGGGTGGAGTTGTTGATGGGCGGCAAGCGTGTGCGCATCGACCTCAAGGCCCTGACCGGCGGCAAGACGGTGATGGTCTATGGCCAGACCGAAGTCACTCGCGATCTGATGGAGGCGCGCGCCGCCAGCGGAGCACCGATCATCTACTCGGCAAATCAGGTGCAGCCCCATGACATGAAGGGCGCACAGCCCTACATCACCTATGAAAAGGACGGCCAGCTGCATCGCATCGATTGCGACTACATCGCCGGCTGCGACGGTTTTCATGGCGTGGCGCGCAAGAGTATTCCCGAGGATGTGCTGACTCACTACGAGCGCGAGTACCCCTTCGGCTGGCTTGGACTGTTGTCCGATACGCCGCCGGTCAACCATGAGCTGATCTATGGCCAGCATGAGCGTGGCTTTGTGCTGTGCAGCCAGCGCTCGCTGACCCGCAGCCGCTATTACCTGCAAGTGCCACTGACCGACAAGGTCGAAGACTGGTCCGATGAGCGCTTCTGGAATGAGCTCAAGGCCCGCTTGCCGGCGCAGGTGGCGGACGATCTGATCACCGGACCGTCCCTGGAGAAAAGCATCGCGCCGTTGCGCAGCTCTGTGGTTGAACCGATGCAGTACGGCAAGCTGTTCCTGGTGGGAGACGCGGCCCATATCGTTCCGCCGACCGGAGCCAAGGGCTTGAACCTGGCGGCGTCCGACGTGTGCTACCTGTACCGCATCCTGGTCAAGGTCTATCGCGAAGGGCGCCGCGACCTGCTGGAAAAATACTCCGAACTGGCCTTGCGACGGGTCTGGAAGGGCGAGCGTTTCAGCTGGTTCATGACTAACCTGCTGCACGATTTCGGCGAGCATCAGGACGCCTGGGACCACAAGATGCAGCAGGCCGATCGGGAGTATTTCCTCAATTCCCACGCGGGTCTGGTGAACATTGCCGAGAACTATGTGGGCCTGCCTTACGAAGAAATCTGCTGAACCATCGGCCTTGGAACCGCCTGCGCATAGGGGGTGGTTTCAGGGCAGTGTTTGCAGCCAGGCAGGGGCCGAAATGTATCGGTCGAGAAACATTCCTATTTCTAAATGATATTTATTAGCATTACACTTCGATCCCCTCTCCCTTGATGCACCACCAAGGTGCATTGCATCGACAAGGATCGTTTGTAATGAAAGTCAGCTCCTGCCTGTTCAATTCGCTTCTGCTCAGCGCCGGTGTCGGCCTGCTGGCTCCGCTGGCGCAGGCCGGCGAGGCCTCAGAAGAGGTCAAACCGGCGCCGTTGGAACTGGACACCGCCTTCGTCACCGCCACCGGCGGCGCCACGGATCTCAAGGATGCTCCGGCCAGTGTCAGCGTCATCACCCGTGAGGAAATCGAACGCCAGCCAGTCTATGACCTCAATACGCTGTTGCGCCGTGTGCCGGGAGTGACCGGTGGTTTCGGCCCGGTGGGCGAGCAGTCGAAGATCAAGTTGCGGGGCCTGGACGACAAATACACGTTGATCCTGGTGGACGGCAAACGTGTCGGCAGCTCCAGTGACCTGAGTTATCGCCGGGATCTGGCGCGCCAGGATCTGAACTGGATCTCGCCGAACATGATCGAGCGCATCGAGATCGTGCGTGGGCCGATGTCGTCACTCTATGGCTCGGACGCCATGGGCGGGGTGATCAACATCATCACCCGCAAGGTCTCGCGGACCTGGACCGGTTCGGCCAGCACCAACATCACCGTGCCCAAGGACTCCGATCGCGGCCAGACCACTCAGTACAGCGTGAATGCGTCGGGCCCATTGACCGAATCCCTGGGGTTGCGCCTGGGGGCCAACGTCACGCGTCGGGCTGCGGATGAGGTCGAGGCGCGGCGCGATGCCCAAGGCGATTTCATGTACGACGACGGCGCGGGCGGTTCCAAGGACCAGAGCTTCAATGCACTGCTGGACTGGCAGATCAACGAGGAACAGAGCTTGTCCTTCGAGGCGGTGCATGGCGTGGAACGTTCCTGGGCATCAAAGAAGACCTTTGGTTATTGGGACGAGACCATTGGTGGCGCCTTTGGCCCCAGCCGACTGACTCGCGACAGCTACATCCTGTCCCACACTGGTGACTGGAGCTTTGGTACCACGAAGCTCGATGCCTACCTGAACAAGTACCGCAACGACCTGGATATGGGCAAAGCCAACTCCGAGGAGAAGATTGTCGAGGGCAGTCTCAATCTGCCTTTCGAGCTGCTGGTGGATCAGCGCCTGACGCTGGGTGGGCAATGGAAGCGCGAGGAGCTGACCAACACCAATACCCTTGGCACCGTACCGGTGGATTACCAGGGCACGCCCGTCAATGGCTCGACCTTGAAGGGTGATTACTCGGCGGCCTTTATCGAAGATGAGTTGTTTCTGCTGGACAACCTGTCCCTGACCCTGGGCAACCGTTTCGACCACAGTGACAAGTACGGCAACCACAACAGTCCGCGGGCTTATGTGGTTTATCACCCGCACCCGGACTGGACCGTGCGTGGCGGTGTTTCCAAGGGCTTTCGTGCGCCGAGCCTGAAGGAAGGCAGTGCGGGAGCGGCGACTGAATCCGGTGGCCGTGGTTGTGGTTCCTTGCGTCCGTTGGGCTATGTCACCGGAAGTTGCTGGATGGCCGGCAATCCGAACCTGATGCCGGAAACCAGCACCAACAAGGAAATGGGGGTGTCGTTCGATCATGACGGCTGGGAAGCCGGCCTGACCTACTTCCACACCGACTTCACCGACAAGATCGAATACGGTCCGTTGGGCCAGTACCAGGGCCGCTGGTGGACCATGCTGGAAAACGTCGACAAGGCCCGCACCCGTGGTTGGGAAGGCACCACCCGGGTTCCGCTGGGTGACTCCGTGACGTGGCGTACCAACGCCACCTACATGCTGGAAAGCAAGAACCTGTCTACCGGCGAAGACTTGATCAGCTCGCCCAAGCTGTCGGCGTTTAGTGCGTTGGACTGGCAGGTCAACGACCGTTTGAGTACCGAACTGTCGGCGCAGCACGTCGGCAAGCAACGGGGCATAGGCACTGATTTCGTGCAGTCCTACACCACTTACGACCTGACGGCGAATCTGGCGGTGACCAAGTGGCTGACCCTGAATGGCGGGGTACAGAACTTGATGGACAAGGACCTGCGGGACGGATCGACCAACTTCTATGTGCCCGGACGGGCGTTTTTCGCGGGGGCGACCACTTACTTCTGAGGCCGCTGGATGTAGCGGGGGAATCAGCCCCATTGCCAGGCAATGGGGCTGAAGGGGATCACACGTTGAAGCGGAAGTGCATCACGTCGCCGTCCTTGACGATGTATTCCTTGCCTTCCAGGCGCCATTTACCGGCTTCCTTGGCACCGGCTTCACCCTTGAACTGGATGAAGTCGTTGTAGGCGATGACTTCGGCGCGGATGAAGCCTTTTTCGAAGTCGGTGTGGATCACGGCGGCCGCTTGTGGCGCGGTGGCGCCGACACGCACGGTCCAGGCGCGAACTTCCTTCACACCTGCGGTGAAGTAGGTCTGCAGGTTGAGCATTTCGTAGCCGGCACGGATCACCCGATTCAGGCCAGGCTCTTCCAGGCCCAGGGCTTCAAGGAACATGTCCTTTTCTTCGCCGTCATCGAGCTCGGCGATTTCCGCCTCGATCTTGTTGCACACCGGCACCACGATCGCGCCTTCTTCCTCGGCAATGGCCTTGACCACGTCTAGAAGGGGGTTGTTCTCGAAGCCGTCTTCGGCAACGTTGGCGATGTACATCACCGGCTTGGTGGTCAGCAGGTGGAAGCCACGGATGATCAGCTTCTCGTCGGCGCTCATGTCCTTCATCAGGCTGCGGGCCGGCTTGCCTTCGGTGAAGTGGGCGATCAACTGCTCCAGCAGGGCTTTCTGGGCCACGGCATCCTTGTCACCGCCCTTGGCGTTGCGGGCGACTTTCTGCAGTTGCTTCTCGCAGCTGTCGAGGTCGGCAAAGATCAGTTCCAGGTCGATGATCTCGATGTCGCGCTTGGGATCGACGCTGTTGGACACGTGGATCACGTTGTCGTCTTCGAAGCAGCGGACCACGTGGGCGATGGCATCGGTTTCGCGGATGTTGGCCAGGAACTTGTTACCCAGGCCTTCACCTTTCGAGGCACCGGCTACCAGGCCGGCGATATCGACGAACTCCATGGTGGTCGGCAGCACGCGCTCAGGCACGACGATGGCGGCCAGGGCGTCCAGGCGCGGGTCGGGCATCGGCACGATGCCGCTGTTGGGCTCGATGGTGCAGAAGGGGAAGTTCTCGGCCGCGATCCCGGATTTGGTCAGGGCGTTGAACAGGGTGGACTTGCCGACGTTAGGCAGGCCGACGATGCCGCAATTGAATCCCATGGTGTATTCCCCTAGGAGTAGAGTCAGGCCTTCTGGCTGTGCAGGTTTTTCATCGCACGGTTCCATTCACCGGCGAAGATATCCGGCAGCACGCCGAGGGCAAAATCGATGCTGGCATCGAGTTTTTCCTGTTCGGCGCGTGGCGCACGACCCAGGACAAAGTTTGAAACCATACTGGCAACACCCGGGTGGCCGATGCCGAGCCGCAGGCGGTGAAAGGTATTCTGATTACCGAGCTGCGCGATGATGTCCCGCAGTCCGTTGTGCCCGCCATGCCCGCCGCCGGTCTTGAGCTTGGCGACGCCGGGTGGCAAGTCGAGTTCGTCGTGGGCCACCAGGATCTCTTCCGGCTTGATGCGGAAGAAGCCGGCAAGCGCCGCCACGGCCTGGCCGCTGCGGTTCATGTAGGTGGTGGGAATCAACAGACGAATGTCCTGACCCTGGTGACTGAAGCGCCCGGTCAGGCCGAAATATTTGCGATCGGCAACAAGGTTGACACCTTGTTTTTCAGCGATGCGCTCAACAAAAAGGGCCCCTGCGTTATGCCGGGTCTGTTCGTATTCGGCGCCTGGATTACCCAGGCCAACGATCAGTTTGATGGCAGTCACGATAGGGGCCCTTCTTTGGAGTGGTGGATAACATCGCCGCAACCGGTGCTACGGCGAAAGGGGACGACAAGAGCTTGGTTGCCTTGCGGCAAACTTCGCGTTCTCGCCCGCTTTCTCGCTACGTTCCAGTCCGCGATGTGTTCCGCTCAACTCCGGCGTCAGAGTGAATTACTCTGCAGCGCCTTCTTCTTTCTCAGAAGCAACACGTGGTGCGTAGACGTTGGCTACTGCCAGGTCGTTGCCGTGTGCCAGAGCAACAAACTCAACGCCTTTAGGAGCGGTGAGGTTGGACAGGTGGATCACGGTGCCGATGTCGGTCTCAGCCATGTCGACTTCGATGAACTCAGGCAGGTCTTTCGGCAGGCAGGAAACTTCGATCTCGGTGGCTGCGCGGAAGATCTCGCCGCCTTTCTTGATCGGTGCTGCTTCGTTGATCAGGTGCACTGGAACCATGGCGGTCAGTTTCTGACCAGCAACTACGCGAACGAAGTCAGCGTGCATCACGTGGCCTTTGGCCGGGTGACGTTGCAGGGCCTTGATCACGACGTTCTGCTTGGTGCCACCAACGTTCAGTTCGATGATGTGGCTGTAGGCAGCTTCGTTTTCCAGCAGCTTGGCCACTTCTTTGGCCAGCATGCTGATGGATTCAGGGGCTTTGTCGCCACCGTAAACTACAGCTGGAACCAGGCTTGCGAGACGACGCAGGCGGCGGCTCGCACCTTTCCCCAGGTCGGAACGCACTTCAGCATTCAGAGTAAAATCGTTCATGTTGTATCTCCAAAATAACCACACTCGCCCCAGCGTTTGCGACCAGCGCTAAAGGCGATATGGGCAAAAAAGCCCCGTCCCAACACAGGTTGGGACGGGGCGCTTTTCGTCATCGGGATGTTTTGCCAGGGACTAGCCCTTAGCGGAACATCGCGCTGATCGATTCTTCATTGCTGATGCGGCGGACCGCCTCGGCAACTACCGGTGCGATATCCAGTTGGCGGATACGCGCACAGGCTTGTGCTGCAGCGGACAGCGGGATGGTGTTGGTCACCACCAGCTCGTCCAGCACGGAATTTTCAATGTTCTCGATGGCCCGACCCGACAGCACAGGGTGTGTGCAGTAGGCAAAGACCTTGGCTGCGCCATGCTCTTTCAGGGCCTTGGCCGCGTGGCACAGGGTGCCGGCGGTATCGACCATGTCATCGACCAGAATGCAGGTGCGTCCTTCGACGTCGCCGATGATATGCATCACTTCGGAGTGATTGGCTTTCTCACGACGCTTGTCGATGATCCCGAGATCCACGCCCAGGGACTTGGCCACGGCACGTGCACGCACGACGCCGCCAATGTCCGGGGACACGATCATCAGGTTTTCGAAACGCTGGTCTTCGATGTCATCCACCAGAACGGGGGAGCCGTAGATGTTATCTACCGGAATATCGAAGAAACCCTGAATCTGGTCAGCATGCAGATCAACCGTGAGGACACGGTCGATGCCGACTACGGTGAGCATGTCAGCCACGACTTTCGCGCTGATAGCCACACGTGCGGAACGCGGACGGCGATCCTGACGGGCATAACCAAAATAAGGAATAACAGCAGTGATACGAGTTGCTGAGGAACGGCGGAAGGCGTCGGCCATCACCACGAGTTCCATCAGGTTATCGTTGGTCGGAGCGCAAGTCGGCTGAATAATGAAGACGTCTTTACCGCGGACATTTTCATTGATCTCGGCAGTAATTTCGCCGTCGGAAAATTTTCCAACAGAGATGTCACCGAGAGGGATATGCAGCTGACGTACGACACGCCGAGCCAGATCGGGGTTAGCGTTCCCCGTAAAGACCATCATCTTGGACACGCGCAGTACCTGAAGGCTGAGGGTATACCTGGATGAGTATAAGGAAAATGGCAGGGGCGGCTGGATTCGAACCAACGCATGGCAGGATCAAAACCTGCTGCCTTACCGCTTGGCGACGCCCCTGTATCTGTTGCTTCGAGTGCCTGGCACTCGGTTCCTTTAGAGCAGACTCTGTAGCTTGCGATGCAACATCGAAACGTTGCTTCCTTTCGCTACAAACCCTGTAAGGGTCTCTGTAAGAAGGGCCGAGACTTTATCAGCTTCAGCTTTGCTTGGGAAGCCCCCAAACACACAACTTCCAGTTCCAGTCAGTTTTGCTTCGGTAAATTTACCTAGCAAATTCAATGCGTTACGAACTTCTGGATAACGCCTTGCAACTACCGGAAGGCAGTCATTTCTGCTGTTTCCCTTGGGAACGGGGCGCACTTTAATGGGCGGAGTGTCACGTGTCAACAGCGGATCGGAAAAAATTTCTGCTGTACTAACAGACACTTGCGGGACCAGTACCAGATACCAGGGTTCTTCGGGGTATTCAGGGGTGAGTTTTTCCCCGACTCCTTCGGCAAAGGCTGCATGCCCACGCACGAAAACCGGGACATCAGCGCCCAGGGTCAGTCCGAGTGCTGCCAAGCGGTCTTCGTCCCAGCCCAGTTGCCACAGATGGTTGAGGCCCAGCAGGGTAGTAGCGGCATTGGAACTGCCGCCGCCGATGCCGCCGCCCATAGGCAGGATTTTGTCGATCCAGATGTCGATGCCCTGGGTGCAGCCGGACTGTTCCTGGAGTTTTTTCGCGGCCTTGACGATCAGATTGCTGTCGTGGGGCACGCCCTCGAACGCGGTGTGCAGGCGAATCACGCCGTCATCGCGCAGGGCGAAAGTGATTTCATCGCCGTAGTCGAGAAACTGGAACAGGGTCTGCAGCTCGTGATAACCGTCTTCACGGCGACCCAGAATGTGCAGCATCAGATTGAGCTTGGCCGGGGAGGGCAGTGTCAGTTTTTCCACGGACATGTCATTGCCCCAGCTTGCGAGGCAGCCATTCCTTGATCACCAGGGTGACGTCAAGGTCGCTGCCATGCAGTTTGATCCGCTCGGGCAGCCAGTAGCCGTTCTGCTCGGAGTAACTGCTGTATTCCACTTGCCAGCCATCCTGCTCCAGGCTCGCCAGGTGGCTGTCGCCATCCAGGGTCAGGCGGCTTTTGCTGTCGGGGGCGGGCAGGCCGCGAACCCACCAGGCGAGGTGGGAGACGGGTAGTTTCCAGCCCATTTGTTCTTCAAGCAGGGTTTCCGGACTGGCCGCTTCGTAACGACCCTGATTGGCCACTTCCAGGCTGACCTGGCCGGGACGGCCGGTCAGGCGTGCAGCGCCACGGCCCAGCGGACCGGACAGACGAATGTCGTAATAGTCCTGGCGTTGTAGCCAGAACAGCGTGCCGCTGCCGGAATCCTTGGGGGCCCGAATGCCGATTTTGCCGTTGATCTGCCAGCCGTCGAGGCCGGTCAACTGATCCTTGTGCTGGCGCCATTGGGCAGGGTTGCCCTGGCCCTGGACGGACTCACGGGCGCCAAAGCCGGCGCAGCCGGCAAGTAGGGCGATAAAGCTGAAAACAATAACGTGGCGCAAAAACATAGTCTTAAAGAGTCTCTGATCCGGTCAGGCGTTTGATGGTGTCGCGCAATACGGGGCTGTCTGGCTGGTCCTTGATGAACTTGCTCCAGATCTGTTTGGCCTCGCGCTGCTTGCCGTTGTTCCACAGGACCTCGCCCAAATGTGCGGCCACTTCCTGATCCGGGAAGCGCTCCAGGGCCTGGCGCAGCAGGCGCTCGGCTTCGTCGAGGTTACCCAGACGGAAGTTTACCCAGCCCAGGCTGTCCAGTACCGCCGGGTCTTCCGGGGTCAGTTGGTGGGCTTGCTCGATCAGTGCCTTGGCTTCGGTGTAGCGGGTCGTGCGGTCCGACAAGGTGTAGCCCAGGGCATTCAAGGCCATGGCGTTATCCGGCTCACGCTGGATGATCAGGCGCAGGTCTTTTTCCAGCTGTGCCAGGTCATTGCGTTTTTCCGCTTGCATGGCACGGGTATAGAGCAGGTTCACGTCATCGGGATACTGTTGCAGCGCCTGCTGAATAACTTTCCAGGCGCGATCGCCCTGATTGTTCGCCGACAGTGTCTCGACTTCGATCAGGTATAGCTGGATGGCGTAGTCGGGTTGGGCGTCGCGAGCCGCCACCAGGCGCTTTTGCGCCTCGTCGGTGCGGCCGTTGTTCATCAGGATATCGGCCTGTCGCAGTTGCGCCGGTAGGTAATCGTTACCCGGTCCGACCTGAGCGTATTCGATCAGCGCTCCTTGCGGGTCATTGAGCTCTTCGGCGATTCGTCCCAGGTTCAGGTGTGCGGAGTCTTCGTGGCTTTCCCGGGCGATCAGGTCTTCCAGGTAACCCTTGGCCTCTTCCCAGGCCTTGGCTTCCAGGCAGACCAGTGCCAGGGAATAGCGCAGTTCATCGTCTTCCGGATATTGCTGGACCAGGCTGGAGAACTGGGTCTTGGCGTCCTCCATGCGGTCCTGCTCCACCAGCATGCGGGCGTAGGTCAGGCGCAGACGCTTGTCGTCCGGGTACTTGCGGATGCTTTTTTCCAGCAGCGGCAAGGCTTCCTTACCGCGGTTCAGGCTCTGCAGCAAGCGGGCGCGCAACAGCAGCGGCGCCACCTCGCCGTCTTCCGGGGGATTCTGCTCCAGCAGGGTCAGGGCATCCTTGGCGTCGCCATCCTGCTGCATCAACAGGGCCTTGCCGAAGATCAGTTGACTGTTGTGCGGGTGCTTCTGCAACAGACGATCGAAGCTTTTCATCAGACCGTTGCGTGTGTCCTGGTCGGTATCGGCAGCCGACAGCGCAAGAAAGTCGAAGTGGGTGTCGCCCTTGCCCTGCAGAACCTTCTCCATATACAGCATGGAGTCGTCGTAGCGTCCGGCTCGTGCCAATTGGATGGCGGCAGCCCGTTGCGCTTCCAGATCGTCGGGAGCGTTCTTTGCCCAGATCAGCGAAGTGTCCAGGGCTGCCTGGTCGGCTCCCAGGTACTCGGCAATGCGAAAGGCACGCTCGGAGATGCCCGGGTCCTGGGTGTTGATGGCCTGGGTCACGTAGTTGTCCAGGGCAATGTCGAAACGATTGCGCTGGCCCGCCAGTTCAGCGCTCAGCAGACTGAAGATGGTGTCTTCGCTGAACGATGAATAGACCTTGGGCTTTTCAGGGGCGGGGGTGCTGTCTTCCACCGGCGACGTAGCGTCCGATGAAACGGGGGCCAGTGACTGGCAACCGCTGAGGAAGACAAAGGCGAGGAGCAACGCGGAAGATCTATTCATATAGGAAGAGGGCGACTAACCTGCGGTCGGATCATCATGACACAAGCCTTCGGCCAAACATAACCGAGACTCAACGGGATGCCAGAACAGAGGCAGTCTATTAGTTTCTGCGCGAAAACTGCCTGCGCTTCGATCATGCTGCGTTGAAAACAGGCTCGGAATGCTCATTTAGGCCCCTAAACTCCGCTTCCTCGCCTGTTTTCGCCTTGCCTGATCTTCGCTCGGCGAGTTTTGGCACAAAACTAGGACAATAGTCGGCGGTAGTTGTTCTGCGTCTGTCGAAGTAGGACAATTGTCGGCTTCTCGACATCATCAGCGACCTTGAATGGCCTTCCTTGCACTCGGTATTAACCACAAGACTGCTTCTGTAGACGTCCGCGAGCGCGTGGCCTTTACCCCTGAGCAGTTGGTTGAGGCCTTGCAGCAGCTCTGCCGACTCACCGACAGCCGCGAAGCTGCGATCCTCTCCACCTGCAATCGCAGTGAGCTCTATATAGAACAGGATCATCTTTCTGCGGATGTGGTGCTGCGCTGGCTGGCGGAATATCACCACCTGAGCCTAGACGAGCTTCGTGCCAGCGCCTATGTGCATGAAGATGATGCGGCAGTTCGTCACATGATGCGGGTGGCTTCGGGGCTGGATTCGCTGGTGTTGGGCGAGCCGCAGATTCTCGGGCAGATGAAGTCCGCCTACGCTGTGGCCCGGGAGGCCGGGACTGTCGGCCCACTGCTGGGGCGGCTGTTCCAGGCTACCTTCAGTGCCGCCAAGCAAGTACGCACCGATACCGCCATTGGCGAGAACCCGGTGTCCGTGGCCTTTGCTGCGGTGAGCCTGGCGAAACAGATTTTCAGTGATCTGCAGCGCAGCCAGGCGTTGCTGATCGGCGCGGGCGAGACCATTACCCTGGTGGCCCGGCACCTGCACGACCTTGGGGTCAAGCGCATCGTCGTTGCCAACCGCACCCTGGAGCGGGCCAGTCTCCTGGCGGAGCAGTTCGGCGCCCACGCGGTGCTGTTGTCGGACATCCCCCAGGAGCTGGTGCACAGCGATATCGTCATCAGTTCCACTGCCAGCCAGTTGCCGATCCTCGGCAAGGGCGCGGTGGAAAGCGCTCTGAAGCTGCGCAAGCACAAGCCGATTTTCATGGTGGATATCGCCGTTCCCCGGGATATCGAGCCAGAAGTCGGCGAGTTGGACGACGTTTACCTCTACACCGTCGATGACCTGCACGAAGTGGTCGCGGAAAACCTCAAGAGCCGTCAGGGCGCGGCCCAGGCCGCCGAGGAGCTGGTGAACATCGGCGCCGAGGATTTCATGGTGCGCCTGCGTGAATTGGCGGCGGTGGACGTACTCAAGGCCTATCGTCAACAGAGCGAGCGCCTGCGCGACGAAGAATTGCAGAAAGCCCTGCGCATGCTGGCCAATGGCAGCGGCGCCGAGGACGTGCTGGCCCAACTGGCCCGCGGCCTGACCAACAAATTGTTGCACGCGCCGAGCGTGCAGTTGAAAAAGCTCTCCGCCGAAGGCCGCCTCGATGCGCTGGCCATGGCCCAAGAACTCTTTGCCCTCGGTGAGGGCTCATCGGATAAAACCCCGTAATGAAAGCGTCACTGCTCAGTAAGCTGGACATTCTCCAGGACCGTTTCGAGGAACTGACCGCCTTACTCGGCGATGCTGAGGTCATTTCCGATCAGGCCAAGTTCCGCGCCTACTCCAAGGAATACGCAGAAGTCGAACCGATCGTCGCCTCCTATAAACAGGTACTCAAACTCCAGTCCGACCTTGAAGGTGCCCAGGCGCTGCTCAAGGACAACGACCCGGACCTGCGAGAAATGGCTGCCGAGGAAGTGCGTGAGGCCAAGGAGCAACTGGCCGAGCTGGAAAGCGCCCTGCAACGCATGCTGTTGCCCAAGGACCCCAACGACGGTCGCAACGTGTTCCTGGAAATCCGCGCCGGTACCGGCGGCGATGAGGCGGCGATTTTCTCCGGCGACCTGTTCCGCATGTATTCCCGTTACGCCGAGCGGCGTGGCTGGCGGCTGGAGATCCTCTCGGAAAACGAGGGTGAGCACGGCGGCTACAAGGAAGTCATTGCCCGGGTCGAAGGCGAGAACGTCTACGGCAAGCTGAAGTTCGAATCCGGCGCGCACCGTGTGCAGCGGGTACCGGCCACCGAATCACAGGGCCGCATCCACACCTCGGCCTGCACCGTGGCGGTGCTACCGGAGCCGGATGAGCAGGAAACCATCGAGATCAATCCGGCGGACCTGCGCATCGATACCTATCGCTCCTCGGGTGCCGGCGGTCAGCACGTGAACAAGACCGACTCGGCGATCCGCATCACCCACATTCCTTCGGGGATCGTGGTGGAGTGCCAGGAAGAGCGTTCCCAGCACAAGAACCGGGCCCGGGCCATGTCCTGGCTCTCGGCCAAGCTCAACGACCAGCAGACCAGCGCTGCGGCCAACGCCATTGCCAGCGAGCGCAAGTTGCTGGTGGGCTCGGGGGATCGCTCCGAGCGCATTCGTACCTACAACTTCCCCCAGGGCCGGGTCACTGATCATCGGGTCAACCTGACCCTGTATTCCCTGGACGAAATCCTTGCCGGGGGCGTGGAG
Source organism: Pseudomonas sp. 910_21 (assembly GCF_052850735.1). Taxonomy (NCBI): domain Bacteria; kingdom Pseudomonadati; phylum Pseudomonadota; class Gammaproteobacteria; order Pseudomonadales; family Pseudomonadaceae; genus Pseudomonas; species Pseudomonas sp. 910_21. The sequence goes on from NZ_VXCY01000002.1 coordinate 89,818, forward strand.
GCGGTGATCGAACCGCTGCTGGCCGAATATCAGGCCGATCAACTTGCGGCATTGGGTGAGTAAATGACCATCATCGCCAGCCTGCTGCGCGCAGCCCAATTGCCCGATTCGCCGACGCCGCGCCTGGATGCCGAACTGCTCCTGGCGGCAGCCCTGGGCAAGCCGCGGAGTTTTCTCCATACCTGGCCAGAGCGCATCGTGCCCAGCGAGGCCGTGTTGCTGTTCACTGAATACCTGCAACGACGCCGTTCCGGCGAACCGGTGGCCTACATCCTCGGCCAGCAGGGCTTCTGGAAACTGGATCTGGAAGTGGCACCGCACACCCTGATCCCGCGTCCCGACACTGAACTGCTGGTGGAGGCGGCGTTGGAGCTGCTGCCGGCGAGCCCGGCCAAGGTCCTCGACCTGGGGACCGGCAGCGGCGCCATCGCCCTGGCCCTGGCCAGCGAACGTCCAGCCTGGGAGGTAACGGCCGTGGACCGGGTGATGGAAGCCGTGGCCCTGGCCGAGCGCAACCGCCAGCGCCTGCAACTGAACAACGTCACCGTGCTCAGCAGCCACTGGTTCAGCGCGGTCGAGTCCCAGCGCTTCCAGTTGATCGTCAGCAACCCTCCTTATATTGCCGAGGCCGATCCCCATCTGGTGGCCGGCGATGTGCGTTTCGAGCCCGAAAGCGCCCTGGTGGCGGGCCAGGACGGCCTGGATGACCTGCGCCTGATCGTCACCCAGGCTCCGCAACATCTGGAAGCCGGCGGCTGGCTGATGCTGGAGCACGGTTACGACCAGGCTGCAGCGGTGCGCGAATTGTTGACGGCCCAGGGTTTTATCGAGGTCCACAGCCGCGTTGACCTGGGTGGGCATGAGCGCATCACTCTCGGTTGCCTGCCATGCTGACCGATCAGGAACTGTTGCGTTATAGCCGGCAGATTCTGTTGCAACACGTCGATATCGACGGTCAATTGCGCCTCAAGCAAAGCCGGGTACTGATAGTCGGCCTGGGTGGCCTGGGGGCCCCGGCGGCCTTGTACCTGGCGGCCGCCGGTGTCGGTGAGCTGCACTTGGCAGACTTCGACACGGTGGATGTGACCAACCTGCAACGGCAGATCATTCACGACAGTGCCAGTGTCGGGGTCAGCAAGGTGGACTCGGCCATCAGCCGGCTGTCTGCCCTCAACCCGGAAATCCGCCTGGTGCCTCATCGTCACGCGCTGGACGTCGACAGCCTGGCCGCTACCGTGGCCGCGGTGGACCTGGTGCTTGATTGCTCTGACAACTTCACCACCCGCGAGGCGGTGAACGCCGCTTGCGTGGCGGCCGCCAAGCCCTTGGTCAGTGGCGCGGCGATTCGCCTGGAAGGGCAGTTGTCGGTGTTCGACCCGCGGCGCCCGGAAAGCCCTTGCTACCACTGCTTGTACGGGCATGGCAGCGAAGCCGAGCTGACCTGCAGTGAAGCCGGGGTGCTTGGCCCGCTGGTGGGCACCGTGGGCAGTCTGCAAGCGCTGGAAGCCCTGAAACTGCTGGCCGGATTTGGTGAGCCACTGGTGGGCCGACTGTTATTGATCGATGCCTTGGGCACGCGCTTTCGTGAACTGCGAGTCAAGCGTGATCCCGGTTGCAGTGTCTGCGGAGTTCATCATGAGTGAAGCGCCCATTGCGGTGTTCGATTCCGGTGTTGGCGGCCTGTCGGTACTGGCGGAAATACAGCAACTACTCCCCAACGAATCGTTGCTGTACTTTGGCGATTGCGGGTATATCCCCTATGGCGAGAAGACCCCGGAGTTCATTCGCCAGCGCTGCGCACTGATGGCGAGTTACTTCCGCGAGCAGGGCGCCAAGGCGCTGGTACTGGCCTGTAACACTGCGACCGTGGCCGCAGTGGCCGAGCTGCGCCGGGACTTTCCGGACTGGCCCATCGTCGGCATGGAACCTGCGGTCAAGCCCGCAGCGGCTGCGACCCGCAGCGGTGTGGTGGGGGTGCTGGCGACCACCGGCACCTTGCAGAGCGCCAAGTTCGCCGCCTTGCTCGATCGTTTTGCCGCTGATGTGAAGGTGGTCACCCAGCCTTGCCCCGGCCTGGTGGAAATGATCGAAAACGGCGACCTCAACAGTAGCGCCCTGTGCCAACTGTTGCAGGGCTATGTCGAACCGCTGCTGGCCGCCGGTTGCGACACCATCATTCTGGGCTGCACCCATTACCCGTTTCTCAAGCCGGTGCTGGTGCAGATGCTGCCTGCCCACATCAGCCTGATCGACACCGGTGCTGCGGTTGCCCGGCAGTTGCAGCGCCTGTTGGACGAGAGCGACCTGCGTGCCCGGGGAGTCGCCCGTGAGGCGCGCTTTTGGACCAGTGGCGATGTCCAGCACTTTGCTCAGGTGCTTCCTCTGCTATGGAACAATCCGGGTAGCGTTCAGCGTTTCGACTTGTGAAAAAGCCGGTTCAGCGATACGCCGTGGCGATTCCCCGGCGCTCGCTCAGGCAGTCTGCCTCTCCCAGTTCGAACTCGCGGCAGATCAGCGGCCGCAACTCATAGATGGTGCAGCGCATGCTGTCGCGATCCAGTGCTGCGCACCAGCCGTCGTCCAGGCGGCGCATGACTTCGCCGCCCCAATCATCGGTATCGATAAAGCGTTCGGGCACCCCGGTGTCGGTGATCAGCATGACTTCCAGCTGGCAGCAGCAAGCAGCGCAGGTCGAGCAACTGATGGCCGGTTCGGGTATGGGGGTAACGGGGATGTTAGTCATAGGCGCGCAGTGTAAGGCAGTGGGCCAGGGCTGTGTGAAAGCCCTGACGGACGCTCAGTCCTGAATGGCCGGTTGAGGCGCTTCGACAGTGGGACGTGCAAGCACGTGGAACAGCGGCAGGAGCACTGCCCAGAGCAGGCTCAGCCCCAGCAGGGTTGGCCATAGGCCGTAGGCAAAGGTCACTCCGGCCAAGCGGCCCCCGGCGTAGTAGGACAGCGGTCCGCACAGCGCCCCGAGGATGCAGGCCAGCCACCAGGGACGTGCCGTCCATGCCAGGCAATGGCGCAGAGTGGTGCCCAGCAACATCCAGAGCAGCATCAGCCAGAGGGGAATCAGCAGGCTCACTTCCTTGAACTGGAGCACTCCCAGCCAGTGCAGGAAGCTGTCCAGGGTGATGCCGATCAGGGCGATGCCGACAATCATTCGACCTTCCCCGGCCCAACTGCCGATCCAGCGTAAATGCGCCAGCAGGATGGCTACCCCCAGCAGCAGCCAGGGGCTGTCGCCAGACAGCACGCAGATGAACCAGCCCAGCTGGAACAGCAGGGCGTTGGCCAGTTGCTTACGCATCGAAACGGCCCAGCAAGGGTTGCGGCACTGCCGAGGGCTTGGCCAGGAGCATCTGCGCGGTGCCGATGCTGCGTTCCATGAAGCCGCCTTCGCAGTAGCACAGGTAGAACTCCCACAGCCGCAGAAAGTACGGGTCATAGCCCAGCTCGCTCAGGCGACCGTGGGCGCGCCGGAAGTTCTCGTGCCACAGGCGCAGGGTACGGGCGTAGTGCAGGCCGAAGTCCTCCATGTGCAACAGATTCATGTCGGTGTCGCGACCGACCACTTCAAGCATTTTCTGCACGCTGGGCAGGGCGCCGCCGGGGAAGATGTAGCGTTGGATGAAGTCCACGCCGTTCTTCGCCTGTTCGTAGCGCTGGTCGCGGATGGTGATGGCCTGCAGCAGCATCAGGCCGTTGCTTTTCAGCAACTGCGCACACTGCTTGAAGTAGGTGGGCAGGAAACGATGGCCCACGGCTTCGATCATTTCGATGGACACCAGCTTGTCGTATTGCCCGGTGAGGTCGCGATAGTCCTCCAGTAGCAGGGTGACGCGATCCTGCAGGCCGGCGGCGTCGATGCGTTGCCGGGTAAAGGCGAACTGCTCCTTGGACAGGGTGGTGGTGGTCACGCGGCAGCCGTAATGCTGGGCTGCATACAGCGCCATGCTGCCCCAGCCGGTGCCGATCTCCAGCAGGTGATCCTCGGGCTGCAAGGCGAGCTTCTGGCAGATGCGTTCCAGCTTGTTCAACTGGGCCTGCTCCAGGCTGTCGTCGTCGCTGCGAAACTGTGCGGCGGAATACATCATGGTGGGATCGAGAAACTGCTCGAACAGCTCATTGCCGAGGTCGTAGTGGGCGGCGATGTTTTTCTGCGAGCCTTTGCGGGTGTTGCGATTGAGCCAGTGCAGACCACGCACCAGGGGCCGACCGAGTCGCGCCAGGCCGCCTTCCATGGCGTCCAGTACCTCAAGGTTGCTGACGAATACGCGGATCACCGCCGTCAGATCCGGAGTGCTCCAGTAGCCATGGATAAAGGCCTCGCCGGCGCCGATCGAACCGCTGCTGGCCACCAGCCCCCAGACGCTGCTGTCATGAATGTGGATTTCCCCGATCAGGGGCGCGCTGTTGCTGCCGAAGACCAGGCGCTCGCCGTCTTCGACGATCAGCAGTTGCCCGTGCTTGAGTTGCCCCAGTTGTCGCAGTACGCCACGGCGCAACAGACTGGCAGTGAGGCTGTGGGTGCTGAACAGGGTGTTTCTGGCCGATACGCTAGAGGATTTCATGGCGGCGATCCTTGGGTTGTACAGCGGCTGTGCGATAGGCGCCGTCGGCAGCCTCGTGGGGAAAGAACTTGATGCCCTTAGCGGCCAGGCGCAGGGCCTGCCAGTAGATCGCCAGGCAGGTCTTGGCGGTCATCCACGGAAAGCGCAGCAGATACTGGTGCAGGCTGCGGCGGTCCAGGGGCTGGCGTTGCAGGCTGAGAGTGGCGTCGAACACCTTGAGCTCGCCCTGCCAGTCGGCCATGTGCACCCCGAGCCGTTCGGCCGGGGGGCTGAAGCTCATGCGGTACTCAAGGTCCCGCGGTAGAAACGGCGACACGTGAAAGGCCTTGGTCACGGCGAAGTGCTGGTGCTCGGGAGCGGTGGCGCTGCCTGGGCGGGCCGGCAGTACATAGTGGTAGCGCTCGCGCCAGGGGGTGTTGGTGACCTCGCAGAGAATCGCCGCCAGTTGCCCGTCGGCCTCGAAGCAGTAGAAGAAACTCACCGGGTTGAACGCCAGGCCCCAGCTGCGAACCTGGGTCAGCAGGCGCACTGAGCCCCCGGGCACATGACCGATCGCCTCAGCCACTTGCTGGCGTACGGCGTCGATCAGGCGCATGCCCTGGCCGGTGAAGCCCTTGAGGTAGTCGCTTTCGCGGAAGGCGAACGGCGCGAAGCGACTCTGGCCTGCCAGGGGCGAAAGCCCCAGCACCCTGTCCTGCTCTTCCAGATCCAGGTACAGCAGGCCGATCCGGTAGCGGAAGGCATGGCCCTTGGGGGCAAAGCGCCGATGGCTGATCCAGCCGCTGTACAGGGCGCTGTTCACAGTTGTTCACCAAAGGCCTGGGCCACGCGCAGCGCGCTGACCACACCGTCCTCGTGGAAACCGTTGGCCCAGTAGGCGCCGCAGTAGAAGCTGTGCTGGGCGCCTTGCAGTTCACCCCAGCGCCCCTGGGCCGCTACCGCGCCGAGGCTGTATTGCGGGTGGGCGTAAGTGAAGCGGGCGAGGATCTGCGTCGGATCGATGGCGGCGGTCTGGTTGAGGCTGACGCAGAAGGTGGTGTCACTCTTCAGACCTTGCAGAATGTTCATGTCGTAGGTCACGGCGGCAGCTTTCTCGCCGCTGGCGTCGAGGCGGTAGTTCCAGCTGGCCCAGGCCAGGCGCCGCCGAGGCAACAGCCGGGTATCGGTGTGCAGCACCACTTCGTTGTCGGCGTAGGGCAGGGCCTGGAGAATCTCCCGTTCGGCCCGGCTGGGGCTGGCCAGCAGCTGCAGGGCCTGGTCGCTGTGACAGGCGAACACCACCTTGTCGAAACGCTCGCTGCCCGCAGCGCTGTGGATCACCACGCCCAGTTCGTCACGCTCGACTCGCTGCACCGGGCAGTCGAGGCGGATGTGCTGGCGGAACGAGGCGGTCAGCGGCTCGATGTAGCGGCTTGAGCCGCCTTCGATCACGCACCACTGCGGACGATTGCTCACCGACAGCAGGCCGTGGTTCTTGAAAAAACGCACAAAGAACTGCAGGGGAAAACCCAGCATCTGCACCCGCGACATCGACCAGATCGCCGAGCCCATGGGCACGATGTAATGCTGGATGAAACGCTCGCCGTAGCTCTGGTCCCGGAGGTAGTCGCCGAGGGTGGTGTCAGCGCTGATGCGTTGCTGCTGCAAGTCGCGCAGGGCCGCTTTGTTGAAGCGCAGAATGTCCCGCAGCATGCCCCAGAACCCGGGCGACAGCAGGTTGCGGCGCTGGGCGAAGAGGCTGTTGAGGTTGTTGCCGTTGTACTCCAGGCCCGAGGCCGGATCGCACACCGAGAAACTCATTTCGGTGGGTTTGAACTTGACCCCGATCTGCCCCAGCAGGCGGATGAAGTTGGGGTAGGTCCAGTCGTTGAAGACGATGAAACCGGTGTCCACGGCCTGGGTTTCGCCGTTCAGGCTGACATCCAGGGTATGGGTGTGGCCGCCGATCCAGCTGCCGGCCTCATAGACCCGAATGTCATGGCGACGGTTCAGGACGTAGGCGCAGGTCAGGCCGGCGATGCCGCTACCGATAATGGCGATTTTCACGATGCATTCCCCGTGCGGGCCAGGCGTTTGGCGATGGCCAGTTGCAGGCGGCCGGGCAGCCAGGACAGCAGCTTGAGGCCGAAGATGAACGGGGCGGGGAAAGCGATCTCCAGATCCCGGCGTGACAGATGCTTGTGGATGTGTCGGGCGGCCCTCTCGGCGGACCAACTCATGGGCATGGCAAAGTCGTTGCGCGCGGTCAGCGGGGTATCGACGAACCCGGGGCTGACCACGGTGACGTCGATGCCCTCGGCGGCTAGGTCAATGCGCAAGGATTGCAGCAGGTAGCGCAAGGCGGCCTTTGAAGCACCATAGGCGCCGGCCCGTGGCAGCGGCAGATAGGTCACGGAACTGGCCACGCCCACCAGATGGGGGCGATTGCCGGCGCGCAGCAGCGGCAGCGCAGCCTCGATGCAATAACTGGCGGACAGCAGGTTGCTGTTCAGCACACGCTCGATCAACGCCGCGTCGAATTGCTGCACATCGATGTATTCACAGGTCCCGGCATTGAGGATCGCCGTGTCCAGGGCACCCCAGGCCTGGGCGATGCGCTTGCCGATCTCGCGCACCTGCAGGGCGTCGGTGAGATCGCCGGGCACCACCAGCACCCGGCCCGGATAACGCAGGGCCAGCGCTTCCAGGGGCTCGCGCGAGCGAGCACTGATGGCCACTTGGGCGCCGGTCTTGAGCAGTTCTTCGGCCAGCGCCGCACCGATGCCGCTACTGGCACCGGTGAGCCAGATCCGCCGGGGCATTGCAGGGTTCATCCGAGCCTCCTTTTCAGCCAGGCGATCACCGCACCGAGCACGGGCAGGTGTTCATAGAGCAAGGCACCGGCGTCGAAATAGTCCCGGTGGCGGTAGACCTTGCCGTCGCGCCAGTGCAGGTGCGAGCAGCCGGGGACCCGGATCATCTGGCCGCCCTTGAGGCGCGGGTGGCAGTAGCTCATGGTCCAGCGCAGATAGCCTTGGTCCTCGCCGCAGGGGGCCGCGCCATGGAAGTCGAAGCGCAGTTCGCTGACGTTGGCGTACAGCTCGGCAAAGTAGTGCCGCAAGCGCGGCAGGCCATTGATCTCGTGCAGCGGGTCGGTGAACTGGATGTCCTCGCTGTAGAGCTGGTCCAGGCGTTGCAAGCTGTGCTTGTCGAGGCTGGAGAAATCCCGGGCAAAGCGGTCGAGGAAGTCATTCATGGGCGTCTCCCGCATCCAGGCGCGAAGGCAGGGCTTTGAACGCCGCCAGAGCTCGATCCCGGGACATCGACAGGTTGACCATGGGCGCCGGGTAATCGGCGACAGCGAACAGCCCGCCCATGGCGCCAGGGTTGTGGATATCTTTTTTGTTCAACCCCGCCAGTTGTGGCAACCAGTGCTTGATGAAGCGTCCTTCCGCGTCGAAGCGTTCCGACTGGCTGACCGGGTTGAAGATGCGGAAGTAGGGCGCGGCGTCGGTGCCGGTGGAGGAGCTCCACTGCCAACCGCCATTGTTCGCCGCCAGGTCTCCGTCGATCAGGTGGCGCATGAAGAAACGCTCGCCTTCACGCCAGTCGATCAACAGGTTCTTGGTCAGGAACATGGCCACCACCATCCGCAGGCGATTGTGCATCCAGCCTGTTTCCAGCAGTTGGCGCATGGCGGCATCGATGATCGGCAGGCCGGTGCGGCCTTCCTGCCAGGCAGCGAGTTCCTCGGGTGCGTCGCGCCAGGCCACGGCTTCGGTTTCCGGACGGAAGGCGCGGTGCCGGGAAACCCTCGGGTAGCCCACCAGGATGTGTTTGTAGAACTCGCGCCACAGCAGTTCGTTGATCCAGGTGACGGCACCGGGATTACCGCTTTCGAACTCTCCCTGGTTACAGCGCAAGGCGGCGTGCAGGCACTGTCGGGGCGAGATCACCCCGGCGGCGAGGTAGGGCGAGAGTTGACTGGTGCCGGGCTTGGCCGGGAAGTCGCGTTCGCTCTGGTAGTAGTTGATCTGCTCGTCGGTGAACTGTTCCAGACGGCCCAGGGCTTCATCTTCACCTGCGGGCCAGAGGTCACGCAGAGCCTGGCTGGGCTGCGGGAAACCTTCGATCCGGCGCGGCAACGGGTCGGCATTGATCGAGAGTGGCAGTTGCGCCCTGGGGCCGCTCACCAAGGGCGGGAGTGCGCTGTGCAGGCGGCTGTAGCAGACTTTGCGGAACTGGCTGAAGACCTGGAAGTAGCCGCCGCTCTTGGTCAGCACGGTGCCGGGTTGGAACAGTAATTGATCGAGGTAGCTCTGGACGCTGATGTCGGCTTCTTCCAGGACCCGGGTCACGGCGGCATCGCGGCGGCTCTCGTGAATGCCGTACTCCTGGTTGAAGTGCAGCATGCGTACCTGCAGTTGCCGGCACAGTTCCAGCAGCACCTGGGGTGTCTGGTCCCAGGTGCTGGCGCTGCGGATCAGCAAGGGTATGTTCAAGCGGCCCAGGGCGCTGCTCAGGGTTTGCAGGTTGCGCAGCCAGAAGTCGACCTTGCACGGTGCATCATCATGGGCTTGCCACTGTTCCGGGCTGAGCAGGTACACGGCCACGGTGGGGCCACGCTGGGCGGCGGCGCTCAGGGCGGTGTTGTCATGTAGGCGCAGGTCGCTGCGCAGCCAGATCAATTGCATGCTGATTCCCGGTTCAGAAGAGTCCTCGCTCAAGCAGTGCCTGGCAGGCCGAGATCGGGTCCTGGGCCAGGTACAGATCAGCGATTTCAGTGATACATACGGACCAGTCGGCGGGGTGGATGCACACCGCGGGGCCGGCAATGATTTTTTTGCAGGCAATGCCGTTGAGCAGCCTGGGCAACAGCGCGGGATTGAGCGCTTTGCTGGAATACAGCAGCAGGCCGCGGGCTTGCAGGCGTTCGATGGCCAGGGACAGTTCGGCGCCGGGCAACGGCCAGTCGAAGACCTCCACCGGGCAGTCGGCGCTGCTGGCCAGCCAGGCGGTCAGCCACAGATGGGGTTCCAGGGCCAGGTCCGACTGGTTGACCAGCAGCAGTGGAGGGCCCTGCAGTTGGCGGTTGTTGTGGTAGATCCGCGCCCCCAGCTTGCTGCGTAGCCAGGAATAGAAGAACACCTGCTCCATCTGGCTGCCGAACTGGCCCTGCCAGTGCTGTTCCAGCTCCGCCAGCAATGGCATCAGCAAGTGCTCGCACAGGGTGCGGGGCGGGTACAGGGCCATGGCCTGATTGAAGGTGTCGTCGACCTTGCGTTCCGCCAATTGGCTGATGGCCAGGCTCAGGGTCTGGCGCAGGCGCTGCCAGTCATTCTCGGCCGGTGTGCTGATGCTTGGGGCGCTGTCCAGCAAGTGCTTGACCTGGCTGACCGCGACCCCGCGATTGAGCCAGGTAAGAATGGTCAGGATTTCTTGCACCTGATCCTGGGAATACAGGCGATGGCCCTTGGGCGTACGCAGGGGCACGATCAATCCGTAGCGGCGCTCCCAGGCGCGCAGGGTGACGGCGTTGACCCCGGTCTGGCGCGCCACTTCGCGAATCGGCAGCCATCCCTGTTCCAGGGCGCGTCGGTACTGGGCGCTGTTGTCGGCTTCTTGAGCGAGTTGTTTCATGGCTCAGATCGCGTTGCGCAGGCTGAGATTTTCCGGATGTGGCTGCAGATATAACTGCTGCGCGATGTAGGGGTCGGGGTGTTGGCGAAAGTGGTGCTTGAGCAGGGTCAGCGGCACGACTAGAGGCACGATGCCGTGGCGGTATTGGCCGATTACGTGTTGCACTTCCTGCTTGTCCTCGGCGCTGATGGACTGCTTGAGATAGCCGCTCAGGTGCTGCAGGACATTGCTGTGGGTGCCACGGGTCGCGCATTTGCTCAATGCTGCCATCAGTTCACTGAAGTAGCGCGGGCCGATCAGGGTCGGATCGCCCTTGCCCATGCTGCCCAGCAGATTGCCCAGGGTCTTGTACTGTACGGGATGGTGAGCCATCAGCAGGTATTTGCAGCGCGAGTGGAAGTCGGTGAGGGCGCGGCGGGTCAGGCCTTGCTTGAGCAGCGCCTGCCAGTCGCGATAGACGTAGACCCGGGTCAGGAAGTTTTCCCGCAGTACCGGGTCGTTCAGGCGTCCGGCTTCTTCCACCGGCAGATTGGGATGCTGTGCGCAGAATGCCTGGGCATAGACGCCCCGGCCGCCGTTTCTATGGGGAATGCCGTTGGCCTGGTACACCTTGACCCGCTCCAGCCCGCAGGATGGTGAGTTCTGCATGAAGATGTAGCCACAGATATCGCCTACCTGGGCCGCCATGCGCTCGCCATATTCCGCCAGGGGCAGGGTGACATCCAGGCTGGCATCCACGGTGCCTACGGCCCGAGGTTGCTCGGGGTCGCCGACCAGTCGAATAGGTTCGCGGGGGGTGCCCATGCCGATCGCAACTTCTGGACACAGAGGCACGAAATCGAAGTAGTCACTGAGTACTCGGCTGCACAGACGAGACTCCTTGTGTCCACCGTTGTAGCGGACCTCGACGCCCATCAGGCAGGCGCTGATGGCAATTTTCGGCTTGGTGGACATGGTGCAACCTCCGGGGCTTACCTGTACAAAAAAGCAACGTTGTACAACTTGTCTTCATCATAGAATTAAAGTTGTACAAGTCAAATTATTTGTATAGGTATTGCTCGATAGGTTGTCGGGTTACTGCCAGCCCATTCGCCAGTCGCTGTCGTTGAGCAGGGTTTGCCAATTCAGGCGCTGGCTGCGTCGGGTGAGTACGGCTTGCAGTTCGATGTCCAGCACGGTGCCTTCTTCGTCGCAGAAAAGCTCGGTGACCAGGAAGTGTTTCTCGCGGTGTTGCGGGTGGGCTGCTGTCCATTTCGACAGCAGCAGTTTGCGCGGGTTGAGTCGATTCACTGCAGGCTCTCGTGCAAACGGCGTGCGGCTTCCTGGCCACTGAGCCAAGCGCCTTCGACCCGACCGGACAGGCACCAGTCACCACATACGTACAGCCCCAGGTCGGCGTCGGCCAGCGCGCCCCATTCATGGCTGGTTGCCGGTCGGGCGTAGAGCCAGCGATGGGCCAGGCTGAAGGTCGGGGCAGGCATGACGCTGTGCAGCAATTCGGCGAAGGCGCCGTGCAGTTGCTCGGTCACGGCCTCTTTGCTGAGGTCAATGTGTTGCCGGCTCCAGGCACTGGTGGCATGCAGAATCCAGGTGTCGAGATGGCTGTCGCGTCCGGGTTTGCTGCGGTTGCGGGCCAGCCAGTCCAGTGGGCTGTCCTGGACGAAGCAACCCTCCATGGGGGTTTCCAGAGGCGTATCGAAGGCCAGGGCGACCGCCCAGGTCGGGTCCATTTTCACCCCGGCGGCGACTCCGGCGAGCTTCGGCGCGGCTGCCAGCAGGGCCGTGGCCTGGGGCGCCGGAGTGGCGATCACAACGTGGCTGAAGGGACCATGGGTAAAGCCTTCGGCGTCCTGCAGGTGCCAGTGTTGTTCGCCGCGGAAGACTTCCGTGATGCGGCAGGCAAAGTGCACTTCCAGGTCGCCGATCAGGGCGCGAGTGATGGCGCTCATGCGCGGCGTGCCGACCCAGCGAGTCTGTTCATCGGGAGAAGGACTGAGTTGTCCGCCGTGGGAGTTGTAGAGTTGCGGCGCCCATTCGGCGACCCAGCCCTTGGCTTGCCAGCGCTGGACTTCGGTCACGAAACGGCGGTCGCGGGCGGTAAAATACTGGGCCCCCAGGTCCAGGCTGCCGGCATCGCTGCGTTTGCTCGACATACGCCCACCACTGCCGCGGCTTTTGTCGAAGAGTTGGACGCTGTGCCCGGCATCTCGAAGTGCCTGGGCGGCGGAGAGTCCGGCGATGCCGGTACCAATGATTGCGATGGGTACTGTCATAGGGGCCTCGTTTACCATTCTGTACAGATTACGCCGCTACTAAAACCTGTACAATATTGTTTTTTGGTATAGCTTTCGGCGTCATCGGTTGGGCAGGTTGTCTATCGTTAGATAACAGCCTGTCCGCTTGAAAAGATCCCTGCTTATAAAAATAGACTAGTGATTCGGGTAAAACGCCACGTGAGGAAGATGTCATGCATATATTGCTGACCGGCGGTACTGGTTTGATCGGGCGTGCACTGTGTCGTCATTGGCAGGCCCAGGGTCACCAGCTAAGTGTATGGACTCGCCAACCCGAAAAAGTTGCCGCCCTGTGCGGTCCCCAGGTACGGGCCATCAAGACTTTGCAAGAGCTGGACCAGACGCCGTTGGACGCGGTGATCAATCTGGCCGGAGCACCGATTGCCGGTCGACCCTGGACCCACAAGCGCAAGGCGCTGCTGTGGAACAGTCGTATCACCCTCACCGAAACCCTGCTGGCCTGGCTTGAAAGTCGCGAGCAAAAGCCACGGGTACTGGTCTCTGGTTCGGCAGTGGGTTGGTACGGCGACGGTGGCGAGCGGGAGCTGAGCGAGGATTCGCCTCCGGTCAACGAGGACTTTGCCAGCCAGTTGTGCATTGCCTGGGAAGAAACTGCCCAACGTGCCGAAGCCATGGGCGTGCGTGTGGTGCTGGTGCGCACTGGTTTGGTGCTGGCGGCCGAGGGCGGCTTTTTGTCGCGCCTGCTGCTGCCGTTCAAGCTGGGGCTGGGCGGGCCGATTGGCAACGGTCGTCAGTGGATGCCGTGGATTCATATCGACGACCAAATCGCTCTGATTGATTTTCTTGTGCATCAGGATGAGGCACGTGGTCCTTATAATGCCTGCGCGCCGAAGCCGGTGCGCAACCGCGAATTCGCCAAGAGCCTGGGGCGCGTGCTGCGCCGGCCGGCGCTGATACCGCTGCCGGCTTTTGTCTTGCGCCTGGCGCTGGGTGAGTTGTCGTTGCTCTTGCTGGGTGGCCAGCGTGCCGTTCCCGCGCGGTTGCTGGAGGCAGGATTCACTTTCCAGTTCACTGATTTGTCCGCGGCCCTGGACGATGTGTCCAGCCGCCTTTGAAATAGGACGTTGCATGACCGATCACGCGTTGCTCCTGGTCAATCTCGGTTCGCCGGCCTCCACCTCGGTGGCGGATGTGCGCAGCTACCTCAACCAATTCCTCATGGACCCCTATGTCATCGACCTGCCCTGGCCGGTGCGGCGCTTGCTGGTGTCGCTGATCCTGATCAAGCGCCCTGAGCAGTCCGCTCACGCCTATGCGTCGATCTGGTGGGAGGAGGGTTCGCCGCTGGTGGTGCTCAGCCGCCGGCTGCAACAGGTGATGAGCGAGCAGTGGAAGCAGGGCCCGGTGGAGTTGGCGATGCGTTACGGCGAGCCTTCGATCGAGTCGGCGCTGCTCAAGCTGGTGGCCCAGGGACAGAAGAAAATCACCCTGGCACCGCTCTATCCACAGTTCGCCGACAGTACCGTGACTACGGTGATCGAAGAGGCCAAGCGCGTGGTGCGCGAGCGCAAGCTGGATGTGCAGTTCAGCGTGTTGCAACCCTTCTACGATCAGCCGGAGTACATCGAGGCCCTGGCGGCCAGTGCCAAACCGTACCTGGCCCAGGAACATGATCACCTGCTGCTCAGCTTTCACGGCCTGCCGGAGCGTCACCTGACCAAGCTGGACCCTACCGGCCAGCATTGCTTCAAGGACGCCGATTGCTGCCGCAATGCATCTGCGGCGGTATTGGCCACCTGTTATCGCGCCCAGTGCATGCGGACGGCGTCGGCCCTGGCCGCGTACCTGGGGTTGGCGGATGGCACATGGTCTGTGTCGTTCCAGTCGCGTTTGGGACGGGCCAAATGGATCGAGCCTTACACCGAGGCGCGGCTTGATGAATTGGCCAAGCAGGGGGTGAAGAAGGTCATGGTGATGTGCCCGGCATTTGTCGCCGATTGCATCGAGACCCTGGAGGAAATTGGTGATCGCGGTCTTGAGCAGTTCCGCGAAGCCGGAGGGGAGGATCTGGTGTTGATCCCGTGCCTGAATGACGACCCGCAATGGGCTCAGGCCTTGAACACCTTGTGCGCCAGGGCGCCGTTGGCGTTGTAAACAGCTTCGCCGGCAAGCCGGCTCCTACGGAGCAGACTTGCCGGCGAACGCGTCTTCAGATCAGAGGCTCGTCGGCCTTCTTGTTCTTCCAGCCGTCGTTACCCGGCAGCACCAGGTTCAGCACAATGGCGACGATGGCGCACAGGGCAATGCCCTTGAGGCCGAAGTCGTCCGGACCGGTACCGGTTCCCACCAGCACGCCACCGATGCCGAACACCAGAGTCACCGAAACGATCACCAGGTTGCGGGCTTCCCCCAGATCGATCTTGTGACGGATCAGGGTGTTCATGCCTACCGCTGCAATCGAACCGAACAGCAGGCAGAGAATCCCGCCCATCACGGGTACCGGGATGCTTTGCAGCAGCGCGCCGAACTTGCCGATAAAGGCCAGGGTGATGGCGAAGACCGCCGCCCAGGTCATGATTTTCGGGTTGTAGTTCTTGGTCAGCATCACCGCACCAGTGACTTCGGCATAGGTGGTGTTGGGCGGGCCGCCGAACAGGCCGGCAGCGGTGGTGGCGATGCCGTCACCGAACAGGGTGCGATGCAGGCCGGGTTTCTTCAGGTAGTCGCGACCGGTGACGCTGCCGACGGCAATCACACCGCCGATGTGTTCGATGGCCGGAGCCAGGGCGACCGGGACGATGAACAGGATCGCCTGCCAGTTGAACTCCGGAGCAGTGAAATGCGGCAGTGCCAGCCAGGGAGCGGCGGCGATCTTCGCGGTGTCCACCACGCCGAAGTAGAAGGACAGGGCAAAGCCCACCAGCACCCCGGAAATGATCGGTACGAGACGGAAGATGCCTTTGCCGAACACCGCGACAATCAGCGTGGTGAGCAGCGCCGGCATCGAGATCATCATCGCCGTCTGGTAATGAATCAGCTCGCTGCCATCGCCAGCCTTGCCCATGGCCATGTTGGCGGCGATCGGGGCCATGGCCAGGCCGATGGAGATGATCACCGGGCCGATGACCACGGGTGGCAGCAGACGGTCGATGAAACCGGTGCCCTTGATCTTCACCGCCAGCCCCAGAAAGGTGTAGACGAAGCCTGCCGCCATCACCCCGCCCATGGTCGCCGCGAGGCCGAACTGGCCCTTGGCGAGAATGATCGGGGTGATGAAGGCAAAGCTCGACGCCAGGAAGACCGGCACCTGGCGTCCGGTCACTACCTGGAACAACAGAGTCCCGAGACCCGCCGTGAACAGCGCCACGTTCGGGTCAAGACCGGTAATCAGCGGCATCAACACCAGGGCGCCAAAGGCCACGAAGAGCATCTGCGCGCCAGACAATACCTGGCGCCAGAGCGGATCGTTGAACTCGTCCTGCATGATCAGGAGTCCTTCTGCTTGGTGCCGAAGATCTTGTCACCGGCATCACCCAGACCTGGAATGATGTAGCCATGCTCGTTGAGCTTCTGATCGATGGATGCGGTGTAGATGGTCACGTCCGGGTGGGCCTTTTCCACGGCGGCGATGCCTTCCGGGGCGGCCACCAGGACCATGGCGCGGATATCCCGGCAGCCGGCTTTTTTCAGCAGGTCGATGGTGGCGACCATGGAGCTGCCGGTGGCCAGCATCGGGTCGATGATCATCGCCAGACGTTCGTCGATCTCCGGAACCAGTTTTTCCAGGTAGGTGTGGGCCTGCAGGGTTTCTTCGTTGCGGGCCACGCCCACGGCGCTGACCTTGGCGCCCGGGATCAGGCTCAGCACGCCTTCGAGCATGCCGATACCGGCGCGCAGGATCGGTACTACGGTAATCTTCTTGCCGGCGATTTTCTCGACCTGGACAGGGCCGCACCAGCCTGGAATCTCGTAGCTTTCCAGGGGCAGGTCTTTGGTGGCTTCGTACGTCAGCAGGGCACCGACTTCCTGAGCGAGCTCGCGAAAGTTCTTCGTGCTAATGTCTGCGCGGCGCATAAGGCCAAGTTTGTGTCGGATCAGCGGATGGCGGATCTCACGGATGGGCATAGGGAAAGGCTCCGGCGGCGGGCAAAAAAAACGGCCTAGATTAATCTATCCGGGGTTGTTGTCCTATAGACATAAAGTACGTTAGTCCAGAAACGCTTGATCTGATCGGGCCGGATGCGTACCTTTGCCCGCTTTTCCGAAACTGCCACCCCCTTGGAGAGCGCCATGTCCGCTGATCTCGAGCATATCCGTCAAATCATGCGCGAGGCTGACTGCCTGTACACCGAAGCTGAAGTCGAGGCGGCCATCGCCCGTGTCGGTGCACAAATCACTGAAGAACTGGCTGAGCGCAATCCGGTGGTGTTCTGCGTCATGAACGGCGGCCTGATCTTCGCCGGCAAACTGCTGACCCACCTGCAGTTCCCCCTGGAAGCCTCCTACCTGCACGCCACTCGTTATCGCAACGAAACCAGCGGCGGCGAGCTGTTCTGGAAGTCCAAGCCGGAAGTCTCCTTTATTGATCGCGACGTGCTGATCATCGACGACATTCTTGATGAAGGTCACACCCTGGGCGCCATCATCGACTTCTGCAAGCACGCCGGTGCCCGTGCAGTACACACCGCGGTGCTGATCGACAAGGAACACGATCGCAAGGCCCGTCCGGACCTGAAGGCCGACTACATGGGCCTGCCTTGCGTCGACCGTTACGTCTTCGGCTACGGCATGGATTACAAAGGCTACTGGCGCAACGCAGCCGGCATTTACGCCGTGAAGGGGATGTAAGACATGTCCGGGCCGAGCTTTCTCGATCAAGCGTTGTTCAGCGACCTGGCTGAGAAGGCCTCGGCCAATCCCCGTGGTCGTCAGCATCACAACTTCCATGCCATGGAAGAGCCCTGCCATCGCATGGCAGTGGCGCTGCAACCTTGCACCTACGTTCCGCCGCACCGGCACCTGAGTGCCGACAAGGCCGAGACCCTGCTGGTGCTCAAGGGGCGGCTTGGCGTGCTGATTTTCGATGAAGCGGGCCAGGTCCAGGGCAAACGGGTCTTGCAGGCCGGTGGTGACTGCATCGGTGTTGATCTGCCGGCCGGGGTCTTCCATGGTCTGGTGGTGCTTGAGCCCGACAGCCTGATGTTCGAGTGCAAGGCCGGGCCTTACCGTCCGGTGGGCGAGGGCGAGCAGGCCAGTTGGGCCCCTCGGGAAGGCGAACCCGGTGTGGCGCAATACCAGGCCTGGATGCGCGCGCAATTCGACTGATGGTGTGCCCCGCTTGTCGCATCCGCAGCCTGGGGCAGTCGCCTCAGACTGCGGCGCAGGATTTGCGGTAAAAACCCGTGCTAGAGTGCTCAGCCCTTGATTGGAGCCTGTCATGAGCCTGTTGATTCGCACTAGCGCGGCCCTTCTTCTGAGCTTGAGCCTACCCCTGG
Source organism: Pseudomonas sp. 910_21 (assembly GCF_052850735.1). Classification (NCBI taxonomy): domain Bacteria; kingdom Pseudomonadati; phylum Pseudomonadota; class Gammaproteobacteria; order Pseudomonadales; family Pseudomonadaceae; genus Pseudomonas; species Pseudomonas sp. 910_21. The sequence continues at coordinate 107,764 of NZ_VXCY01000002.1, forward strand.
CAGCCGCCCCGGCGCCCCTGCATGGGCAATTTCTGCCGCCTGACGACCTGACTCTGCGCGACTCGGTCCCTGAACAGCAGCAGCTGTTGCAGGTCACCGAGTATTCCGTGGTGATCGGCAGCCAGCGCCAATCCAATCAGCAGCCGATTCCGGTGACATCGCCGGTATGGGTGCGACTCAAGGGCAAGCCGCTGAACAAGGGCGCCACCATCAGCCAGGTGCTGGTGAATTTCGATGGTGAAAGCAAAAGCCTGAAAAAGCCCCAGTACGATGCCAAGTCCAGAACCCTGACCTTGTATTACCCCCTGGCCCAGTACCGGGCGGTGATGGACCTGTTGCGTAACGACACTGTGTATTGCCAGTTCCTCAGTTATGCCAATGGCCATATCTGGGCTGACTTGCACACCGGCAGCGTGCGTCCGCGTTGAGGCCTGAGGCGGGCTGAGGGTAAACTGCCCGCCCCGTGAAATGTCTGCGAGCTGGAGTCGGCGATGCGTAAAGATAAGAAACAAGTGATTGGTGACGAGATCGGCGATGAGCAGATCAAGTTGTTCCTCGATTTCGAGCCGGTCGACGCCACTTCGCCGTCCCTGCACAAACTGATCAAGGCCTATCGTGGCCTGCGTATCGACGACTTTGAGCGCTTCCTGACCTTCTTCGTTGCAGCCGGTCTGGATCTGGACGGCAAGGATGAGCACGGCCAGACCTTCGTCGACCTGATCAAGGATCAGCGTAACGCCGCCGACTACATCGAACTGATGGACAACGCCCGCGGCTGAACCGCTCAAAAGGCATAAAAAAACGCCCCGTCCTTTGCAGGCCGGGGCGTTTTTTATGGGCGTCAGATCAGGCGCAGCTTTCGGTTTCCTTGCTTGGCTCGACCAGCTCCAGGCTCAGGTTATTTTCGCTGTTGATCTTGTGGTAGAGCGCCGCGTCGGTTTCCAGGACCTTTTCCCGCGCCGGGAAAATTTCCTTGAGCTTTGCAGCCCATTCGCCATTGGCCTTGGCCGGGAAGCAGCGCTCGATCAGTTCCAGCATGATCGAAACGGTCACCGAAGCACCCGGCGAAGCGCCGAGCAGGGCGGCCAGAGAGCCGTCCTTGGCCGCCACCAGCTCGGTACCGAACTGCAGGATGCCGCCTTTCTTCGGGTCCTTCTTGATGATCTGCACCCGTTGGCCGGCCACTTCCAGGCGCCAGTCTTCGGCCTTGGCCTCCGGGTAGAAGCGACGCAGGGATTCCAGGCGCTGCTCCATGGACTGCATGACTTCGCTGACCAGGTACTTGGTCAGGTCCATGTTGTCCCGGGCCACGGCCAGCATCGGCCCGATGTTGCCGGCGCGTACCGACATCGGCAGGTCCAGGAACGAGCCATGTTTGAGGAACTTGGTGGTGAAGCCGGCATAAGGTCCGAACAGCAGGGACTTCTTGCCATCGACCACGCGGGTGTCCAGGTGCGGCACGGACATTGGTGGCGAACCCACGGCGGCCTGGCTGTAGACCTTGGCCTGGTGCTGCTTGACCACTTCCGGGTTGTCGCAACGCAGCCACTGGCCGCTCACCGGGAAGCCGCCGAAGCCTTTGCTTTCTTCAATGCCTGAAGCCTGCAGCAGCGGCAGGGCCGCGCCACCCGCACCGAGGAACACGAACTTTGCGTCGACTTCACGGCTGTTGCCGCTGTTGACGTCCTTGATGCTCACGGTCCAACCGTTGTCCTTGTTGCGCTTGAGGCCGGTCACGCGCTTGCAGTACTTGACCTGGGCATCGGGGGCGCTGGTCAGGTGCTTGAGCAACTGGTTGGTCAAGGCGCCGAAGTTGACGTCGGTGCCGTTGATCACCCGGGTCGCGGCGATGGTTTCGTCTGCCGGGCGGCCCGGCATCATCAGCGGCATCCACTCGGCCATCTTGGCCTTGTCTTCGGTGTATTCCATGTCCGCGAAGGCATGGTGCTGGCTCAGCACTTCAAAACGCTTCTTGAGGAAGGACACACCCTTGTCGCCCTGCACGAAGCTCAGGTGCGGCACTGGGCTGATGAATGACTTGGACGAGCCGAACGTGCCTTGCTTGGTCAAGTAGGACCAGAACTGCTTCGACACCTCGAACTGGGTGTTGATGTGCACGGCTTTCTTGATATCAACGCTGCCATCGGCGGCCTGTGGCGTGTAGTTCAGCTCACAGAGACCTGCGTGGCCGGTGCCGGCGTTGTTCCACGGGTTGGAACTCTCCGCGGCACCCGAATCCATCAGCTCGACGACTTCCAGCTTGATTGCGGGGTCGAGCTCTTTGAGCAGTACAGCGAGGGTGGCACTCATGATGCCGGCCCCAACCAATACGACGTCTACTGCTTCGTTATGCGCCATTAACGCGTCTCCAAAATCTGCAGCACCAAATTGACGGCATGGCTGCCAGGAGTGATGGGGCGGTTCACGTGATGCCCCAGGTTACCCATGGCCAGGATTGCCATGTCCGAATCTTCGCAATTCTTTGCAACTACTGCGGACGCTGCCAATCGGGCCTCAAGGTGCATATGAACGCATCTCGGGGAGCCTCGGGCAATTCGACTTATGGTCGATACATCCGTTCGTGCAACCAAATCCGTCAGCGGACAGGCATCAAGCGCAAGTGTCTGAGGAGGGCTCGGTCCTGTGTAATTGGGCTGTTGTAGAGGCTAATGGTGCCAGTTCAGACGCAAAACTATTCATTTGCTCGCCACACTCTTGTGAAGTTGTGAAAACCCGTTTTTTCACGCTCTTTTGAAGACGTGAACCTCAAAAAAGGGCTGCCTCGGCCTGGCACCTGGCCCGAGCGGTGTCGCCGGCATGCAAGGCATGCGGGCACAACGGGCAAACAGCTTCAGTGGCCGAGCAATGGCAGCTCTGCAGATTCGCGAAAAGTGGAGGTTTGCAAGGTGGTACAGCAAGCACGCCAGCTTCACTCGATCTGTGTGGGCGGCTCTCTGTGGGCGGTGCGGGGTGCCAATGCAGTGGCGTTGGCGGTACTGCGAGGCCCGATCAGGAGACGTCCTTATAATCGGGGGGAGATTGTAACGAAGAAATGCGCAGAAATGATCCTGTTTCGTGACTTTTATTAGGCTGTTGGTCAGGTGGCCAGTATCGGTTGCACCACGGACCGGGCGCAGCGTGGGCTGATCCGGGCGCTGGCGGGCAATACCTGGTGCAACCAGTTCAGGCGAATCTCTTCGATTTCCACCCAGCCGTCACCCACGGGGGCTGTGGGGCAGTGCTTGAAGGCGCAGCAACGGCCTTGGCCATCGAGCAGGGCAAAACTGCGGAACTGCTGACGCGGGGCGAACAGGGAGCGAAGGAAGTTCATAACCGAACACCTGTGAGTGTGTCATTGACGATAAGAGTGCCCTTGAGCCGTTACATCATGATGTATTGCGAGTGAACGGCAGGTTACAGGAACCTGGTTGTACGGCACCTGTCTGAGACTTGACTAACTCTTGCCTGACGCTGGTTCGTCGCGGTTATGCACCGCTATACTGCGGCCCTGTTTGTGCCTGATTCCTGGAGAGATGAGCATGTTGCAACGCCTGTTGTTCGGTTTGATCACTGTGACCAGCCTGTCGCTGGTGGGTTGCGCCCACAGCCCGCAACAACTGAGCCCGGAGCCGAAGCTCACGACCCAGTTGGCCCCCGTTGGCCATGGCCAGCCGGTGGTGGTGAAAGTGGTTGATGGACGTCCATCGCCAACCCTGGGTACCCGTGGCGGCCTGTATCCGGAAACCAGTGCCATTACTGTGCAGAGCGCGCAGATCCTGCCGAAGCTGCAGGCCCAGGCCGAAGCCGCGGTGCGTCTGTTGGGCTTCACCCCGACGGCGGGCGGCAGCAATGCTCCACAGTTGACCGTGACCCTGGCCGAGCTCAAGTACCAGTCGCCCAAAGAAGGCCTGTACGTGACCGAGGCCACCATTGGCGCCACCTTCCGTTCCGATGTGCAGAACGCCAACCGGCGCTACAGCGGTCGCTATGGCGCGTCCCTTGACCAGCGTTTCGGCATGGCACCGAACCAGGACACCAACACCAAGCTGGTGGGCGATGTACTGAGCGATGCCTTGACCCGTCTGTTCAAGGATCCGACCGTGGGCCAGATCCTCGGTGAGTAATCCGTGCCTGGCCGGGGCCTGAGCCCTGGCCAAGTAATGCCAAAGCCCGGCTGCCTGATGGCGAGCCGGGCTTTTTTATGGGCGCAGATCAGGCCGCTTCGACGTAGAAGTCCAGCATGCTGACGCCGGTCAGCAGATCGGTTTCCGGCAGGTCCGCATGCTGATGCCCACCCAGGGCGCAATACACCAGCCAGTGCCGGTCCTGAACGTTGAAGGCCAGGGCGTCCACCAGCGCCTGCTGTTCTTCACTAGGGGCGATCAGATAAAGGCGATCCTGGTTTTCTGCGTGCAGCATGACAAGCTCCGTGGGGCATCGAGGGGCAACAGACTGGCTTGTTTAGATGACGAAAAGATGACGTTTTAAATTAATTGATCGACGCCTCGTTATTGGTCGGAAAGCCCCCCGCGTTTATTCGGGGATTGAGTAGAATCCGCGCCGCGGGTGCACTCGACGGCCCGAATACAGGTTTCATTCGAGGTTCATGATGTCGCTGCAACTGATCTGGTCGATGTTCAACGCCCACCCTGCCAAATTGATCAACCTGCTGGCGTTGCTGTTCGCTTGCCCGGGCAGTTGGCTGCTGCACGCCACTCGTCGCCGTGAACGGCGGGCCCTGGCCAACCTTGCAGTCCAGAGTGAAGGCCGGGCCGTGGATCAGCCTCTGCTGATGCTGGACCCCGCCACTTTGCGAATGAACCGATTCTTCTACCGCTTCGGTTTTGCCTGCCTGGGGCTGGCGTTGCTGGTCTCTTGGATCAGTACGCGTTTCTGATCGATCCTTGAACCGTAGACATGACAACGGCGCCCGCAGGCGCCGTTGTGCATTGCAGTGCCGCGATTACAGCGCCAGGCCTGCCTTGACCCGGTACTGATTGCGCACCGGATTGGCATATTGCAGCACCAGATAAGGGCGGTGCTCCGGTGGGCAGGCGTCCAGTCGGCGCTGCCATTCTTCCTCGGCCTTGGCCAGTTCCTGGGGCGCAAAGACCTCGGCGGCGCTCGGTACCTGCAGTTGCGGGTCGGCATCGTTCCACTGGGCATAGGCCAGGTAATGCACCGGGAACAGGCGATAGCCGCCGAGAATCTGCCGGTCCATTTCCATGGCCAATTGCTTGGTGTCTTCGAACAGTTCGCTGATGGGGGCGGCAAAATTCACGTGGACCCGGCCTTTATAGCCAGTGATGCCTTTGGCGATGCTCACGTCATCCTCCCCTGGCGCCTTGGTGTAGCTGCCGGTGGTGGCGCGGATATACAGCTCCCGGGCCTTGGCCTGATCGCACGGGTCATATTCGTAGCTGATGGACACCGGGGTCAGGTTCAGCGATTGGATGACTTCGCCGAACGGTTCATCCTTGCGGCTCATGTGGAACATCTTGAGGATCGCCGACTCGGTGCGGTCGTCGCCATCCTTGGCCCGGCCTTCGGCCTGGGCAATCCAGATCGACTGGCCGTCGTTGCGGATCGAATGGTTGATGTAGGCCGAGAGCAGTTGATAGGCCGCGAGTTTTTCCCGGCGCCCGCTGATGGAGCGGTGGACGATGAAACTCTTGTTCAGGCGCATCAGGTCACTGACGAACGGCTTCTGCAGCAGGTTGTCGCCAATGGCGATGCGCGGTGTCGGCAGGCCGGCGTGATATACCGCGTAGTTGACGAAGGCCGGGTCCATGACGATGTCGCGATGGTTGGCCAGAAACACATAGGCGGTGCCGGACTTGAACTGCTCGACGCCGGTATAGGTCACGCCGTCGGTGGCACGTTCAATGGTGTGGTCGACGTAAAACTCGACCTTGTCCTGCAGGGTCGCCACCGAAGTGACTCCGGCGAATTCGCGGCGCAGGCGATGGGCGATCAGGGGTTTGAGCAGCCAGCCGAAAGTATGGGCAAAACGCGGGAAGCGAAAGTGGGTGAGGATATCTAGAAACGCCTTGTCGCTGAGCAGCCGGGCCAGCACCGCTGGTACTTCGCTGTCGTGGTAAGGTCGGATGGCATCGAATTCGCCCATCATGCTCTCTTGTTAGAAACGGCTAGGGTAAGAAAAGGTTTGTATCGAAAAAAGCCGGGCATGGTCTGAAAGTTCAGCTCAAACAAAAAAAGCCCTGCAAATAGACCGGCGATTATACGCATAAGTCACTCTGGAGACGGCGATGCTGGAAACCGACCATTATCAATGCCCCTACTGTGGCGAACAGGCGGAAGCTGTACTGGACCTGTCCGCTGGCGACCAGACCTATATTGAAGACTGTCCGGTGTGCTGCCGACCCATTGTCTTCACGCTACAAACCGATGGTCGGGAATGGATGCTCGACGTCCACAGTGAAAATGACTGAGTGGGGAGTGGTCCTTATGCAGCGCATCTACGAGCCGGAAAATCTGATGGAAGGCGAGTTGCTCCAGTGCATGCTGGCGAGCGAGGGCATCGAGGCGCACCTGCAAGGGCGCGACCTGCTGGGTGGGGCGGGGGAGTTGCCGTTGTTCGGGCTGCTGGGGCTGACGGTGGAGAACGATCAGGCGCAGCAGGCGCGGGAGTTGATCGCTGCGTACAATGCGGCCCTGCCGTTGCCCTTTGAAGAACCGGATAGTTTTGCCGGGGTGCTGGTCTGTTAGGCTGAGCGCCGATTTGCCGAGAGTTGTATTGCCCCATGTGTGGACGTTATGCCCTGTTTCGCTGGAACCCTGCATTTGCCGCCTTGCCGGGATTTCCCGAGGATCAGCGCGCGCAGTGGAATATATCGCCCAATGATTCGGTGCTGATCCAGCGGGCCGAAAACGGCCAGCGCGCTCTGGCCCGGGCTCGTTGGGGCCTGACCCCGCCCTGGTTGACAGACCTGTCGCGTACGCCGGCCCATGCCCGGGCGGAAACCCTGGCGGAGCAGCCGATGTTTCGCCAGGCATTCCGTGAGCGCCGCTGCCTGCTACCGGCCAACGGCTTCTATGAATGGCGCGGAGGGAGTCGCAAACGCCCCTATTGGCTGACGCCAGGCGAGGGGTCGTCGATCTTCTTTGCTGCGATCTGGGAGGCCTATCCGGTACAGGAACAGGTCTGGCTGAGCACTGCCGTGGTGACTCAGGCCGCTTCCAATTTGCGTCGACCGTTGATCCTGGATGCTGGCGCCCAGGAAGTCTGGCTCGATCCCGAGACACCGCTGCATGCCTTGCAAGCCTTGCTCGCCAGCCCGCCTGCCGCCTTGCGCGAGCGGGTCCTGGCCAATCTGGTCAACGACCCTAAGCTCAACGGCCCCGAGTGCCTGACCCCCGCCTGAAGCATCAACTGCAGGAGCTGGCTGTAGGAGCTGGCTTGCCAGCGAAGAGGCCCCCTGGTTTGCTGCCCAAGCCAGGATCGCTTTCGCCGGCAAGCCGGCTCCTACAGGTCCGTGATTAGACCTTGAACTGGTTGATCAGGCGCCGTTGCTGTTCGGCGAGCTTGGTCAGCCCGGCACTGGCGGCGCTGGATTCGTCGGCGCCGCCGGCCACTTCGTTGGCCACCTGGCCGATGTTGATCACGTTGCGGTTGATGTCCTCGGCCACTGCGCTCTGCTCCTCGGCGGCGCTGGCGATCTGGGTGTTCATGTCGTTGATCACCGACACCGCCTGAGTGATGGTTTCCAGGGCTTGGGCCGCCTTGGCTGCATGCTCCACGCTCTGGTCGGTCTTGTGCTGGCTGTCCTCCATGACCCGCACCACTTCCCGGGTGCCCTGCTGCAGTTGCTGGATCATCGACTGGATTTCTTCCGTGGCCTGCTGGGTCTTCTGTGCCAGGTTGCGCACTTCGTCGGCGACCACGGCAAAGCCGCGGCCCTGTTCGCCGGCCCTTGCCGCCTCGATCGCTGCGTTAAGGGCCAGCAGGTTGGTCTGCTCGGCAATCCCGCGAATGGCGATGAGGATGGCATTGATGTTTTCGCTGTCCTTGGCCAGGGTCTGCACCACGCCGACTGCACGGCCGATTTCCTCGGCCAGGGCGCCAATCGCGCTGGATGTGTCGCGGACGATCTGCATGCCCTGGCTGGCGGCCTGATCGGCATGGCTGGCCGCTTGCGCGGCCTGGGTCGCATTGCGTGCCACGTCCTGGGCGGTGGCGGTCATTTCATGCACCGCGGTGGCCACCTGATCGATTTCCACCATCTGTTTATGCACGCCCTGGTTGGTCCGAATGGCGATATCGGCGGTGTGTTCCGAGGAGTCGCTGACGCTCTGCACCGAGGTCACCACCTGGCTGATCATTGCCTGCAGCTTGGCCAGGAAGGTGTTGAAGCCTTTGGCGATGGAGCCCAGCTCGTCGGCTCGGTCGCTGGTCAGGCGCCGGGTCAGATCACCTTCGCCCTGGGCGATATCATCGAGCATGGCCACCATTTGCCGCAGCGGACGTGCGATGCCATGCCCCACCAACCAGATCACCAGCAGGCCGAGGCCGGCAATCACCAGGCCGACCATGGCCATGCCGAAGGTGTCGGCCTTGCGCTGTTCAGCCAGGTCGCCCTGCAGTTTGTCCAGATCGGCCATCACCGCCCCCAAGGGCAGTTGCAGCATCAACGTCCAGTTGGCATCGGTCTGGCCGATACCGAACGGCAGGTACAGGGCAATCTGGCCGTTGGCCTGGTCGACGTTGTAGGTCACTTCGCCGCGCTTGAGGTTGGACAGTCTGGCCACGGTGTCTTGGCGCAGAACATCGCTGACCTTCTCGCCGAACTTGCTTGAATCCTTGGTGTACGCCACCAGACGGCCATTGCCACCGATCAGGGCCATTTCTCCGGCGCCGCTGTAGAGCTTCTGATTGGCAGCGACCAGCATGTCCTGGATGAAGTTCACCGACAGGTCGGCGCCGACGATGCCCTGGAATTTGCCGTTGAGCAGGATGGGCTGAATAAAGGAGGCGAGCATCACCACCTTGTCGCCGACCTTGTACGGGGCGGGGTCGATGACGCAGGACTTGAGGCTGTCCTGGGAGCACAGGTAGTACTCGCTGGTGCGCACGCCGGTGGAGAGTAGGGTCCGGTCGTTGACGTCGGCCAGCTTGTCCAGGCCCAGGCTGCCGTCTTCGTTGCGGAACCACCAGGGCAGGAAGCGCCCGTTGGCGGCGTCGATGCCCACCACCGAGGTGCCGACGTAGGCCGCGTCATTGTGGTCGATGGCGCCAGGCTCCCAGCCGATGTAGGCGCCGAGGATCTTCGGATTCTGGGTAACGTTTTCCTTGATCAGGGCGATCAGCTGTTCACGGGTGAGGCTGAGTCCGGCATGGCTTTGGGAGTCCTGGGTGCCCATCAGGGCATTGACCCGCACCAGGCCGCCGGCAATCAGCAGTGGCGCTTCCAGTTCCCGTTGGATCTGGCTGACCTGAGTCTGCGCCAGGCCGCTCAGGCGCTGTTCGATGACTTGCTCGAATTGGGCCTGGGTCCGCTCTTGCACCATTTGCTGGGTCCTGGCGCCGGAGAACAGGGCGTACAGCACCAGGGCTGCAACCACGCTGAGGACAATGGCACCGGCCAGGGCGGCGACGGAAAACTGGATCGACTTGAACTTCATAGAGGCTCCGGGCGCAGGAATTTAGGTCTGCCGTGCTGTATCGGCCGCAGCCTCACCGGTCATTAGCCTTGAGAGGCGAAATGCCTGTTTCAGATGGGTAGAGGTCGTGATTGGCGGGGACGTGTTGCAGGCGGTTGGAGGCCTTGGGCGGTATGTGAAGTTTTTTTGTCAGGGTCTGGATGTATCTGAATTGCGACTGAATGCGTGTTTTGCATCTGGCGCGGACACAGTTCCGCCCTTAGGATACGCGCCATGTTTTCAGGGAGGTTTCATGATGAAGAAGTCGTTACTCGTATGTGCATTGAGCGCCGCTGTTTTGCTGACCGGCTGTGAAACGGTCAACACCACCAGCGGTGGCGTGGTGGGTGTGGATCGCAAGCAATCCATGTTCAGCATGGTGTCCAGTGCCGAGGTCAATCAGTCCTATGCCCAGTCCTACCAGGAGACCCTGGGAGAGGCCAGCAGCCAGGGCGTGCTGGACAAGACCAGTGCCAACGCCAAGCGCCTGCAGGTCATCGCCAACCGCCTGATCGCCCAGGCGCCGACCTTCCGCCCCGACTGCGCGCAGTGGAAGTGGGAAGTCAACCTGATCAAGAGCGACGAACTCAACGCCAACTGCGGTCCTGGCGGCAAGATCATTTTCTACTCCGGTCTGATCGAAAAACTGAAACTGACCGACGATGAAATTGCTGCGGTAATGGGCCACGAGATTGCACACGCCCTGCGTGAGCATGGTCGTGAGGCGATGTCCAAGCAGTACGCGGTCGGTGCAGGCAAGCAGATCGCTACCCTGTTCGGGGTTTCCCAGGAAACGGTTGCCCTGGGTGACAATGGGGTGAGCCTGCTGATGACTCTGCCCAACAGCCGCGAGAACGAAAACGAAGCGGACCTGATTGGTCTGGAGCTGGCCGCCCGCGCCGGTTACAACCCGAACGCGGCCATCAGCTTGTGGAACAAGATGGGTCAGGCTGCCGGTGGTTCTGCGCCGCCCGAGTTCATGAGTACTCACCCGGCTTCCACCAGCCGTATCGCGTCTTTGCAGGCGGCGATTCCGAAGGTGATGCCGCTGTATGAGCAGGCCAAGAAGTCCTGATCCCTTCGCCTCATTTTCGCTGAGGCTTTCGCCGGCAAGCCGGCTCCTACAGGTTGTGTGGGAGTCGGTTTGCCGGCGATTTCATTTACAGCCAGCCACTGATCTGCATGGCCTTGTACACCGCCACCACGGCGAGGATGAAGAAGGCCGTCGCCGCCAGTCGACGAATCAGGGTCAGGGGCAGCTTGTCCGCAGCGAAGTTACCCGCCAGAACCACCGGTACGTTGGCAATCAGCATGCCCAGGGTGGTGCCGATGATCACCAGCCACAGATCCGGATATTGCGCCGCCAGCATGACCGTAGCGACCTGGGTCTTGTCGCCGATTTCAGCCAGGAAGAACGCGATCAGGGTCGTGAGGAAGGGCCCGAACTTGCGGGCGGTAGTGGCCTCATCGTCATCCATCTTGTCCGGAACCAGGGTCCACAGGGCCGTGGCGGTGAAGCTGGCGGCAAGAATCCAGTGCAGGGTTGCGTCGGAGAAGAAGCTGCCGAACCAGGCACCTACCGCGCCGGCGGCCGCATGGTTGGCCAGGGTCGCGGCGACGATACCGGCGATGATGGGCCAGGGTTTGCGAAAGCGGGCGGCCAGAATCAGGGCGAGCAGTTGCGTCTTGTCGCCGATTTCGGCCAAGGCAACGATTGCGGTGGGAACGAGGAGAGAATCCAGCATCATCAGGGTTTTCCTAAGGGGCGGGTCGACACGGCTATGACACGTACAGCCTTCCCGCCCCGGGTAAGGTGTGCGTGTCATAGGTCTTGTCAAACCCTGCGGTCCGTCTGTGCGGACTCTTGGGTCGCATGCGCCATGGTCTGAGGACCAAGTATGTTGACGCATGCCGGACGAGCGTGGCGCTCGTGGGAGACTACTCCCCTAGGACGGAGCGGATTCTGCCTAGGCAAAATCCATTCGGCAAGCCTTGTTTGCGAAAAAGAATGTCAGCCGCGCTTGGCTCGATAAATCCGAAAGCCCTGACCTTCGGCCTTGATCGCGCAAGGTCCAAGGTGCTCTTCGATCAGTGGCTGATAGCGCAGGAAACTGTTGGCAACTACTCGCAGTTCGCCACCTTTTTGCAGGTGTTTTGCTGCTTTTCGCAGCAGGTTTTCCGTGGCCTGGTAGTCGGTGTGGACCCCGGTATGGAAGGGGGGATTGGTCAGGATGCAGTTCAATCCCATGGGCGCGGCATCAATGCCGTCGCCGGTCAGAACCTCGGCTTCAAGACCGTTGGCGGCCAGGGTCAGGCGACTGCTGGCGGCGGCGAAGGCGTCCACATCGAGCAGGGTCACGCTGTTGTCCGGGTAGCGGCGTTTCACTGTGGCTCCCAGTACCCCGGCGCCACAGCCGAAGTCCAGCAGGTGGCCGGCGGGCAAGTGATCCAGATGCTCCAGCAACAGCGCGGTGCCGCGGTCCAGGCGCCCATGGCTGAATACGCCGGGCAGGCTGACGACTTTCAATGGACCTTCGGCCAGGGGCAGCTCGTACTCCTGGGCCAGGCTCTCCAGCGCTACCGGCGTGGGGGCGTTGGCCACCGTCACCTGCCATAGCTGACAGTGTCGAGCACTGTCTAACTTGCGCGGCTTGCCGAAAGGGTTGAGTTGCTTGGCGGCGCTCTCCACGCCGCTGCGTTTCTCGCCCACCAGATATAGCTCGCGTCCGGCCAGGCGTGAGGCCAGGGCGTTGAGCAGGTAGTCGGTGAGGTCCTTGGACTTGGGCAGGAACAGCACGGCGCTGTCGAAGGATTCTGCCGGTGCTGCTACGCCAAAGTGGCTGCGGCCTGGAAAGCGTGCCTCCAGGGCTGCCTGATCGCCGGCGTGCCAGCTCCAGCCTCGGGCGTTGGGCAGGCGACCCAGCAGGTCATCCGCGGTTAGGCCGGCCAGCAGCAGTGAGCCTTGAAACAATTGAGCCTGGCGTAACAGTACTTCACTGCGTGTGTCCATGGTCGCCCCCGAAAAAAGTGGCGAAGTTTATCAACTCACGACCCGCAGTGGGGCGCCACTGAAGAAGGCTTGGGCATTTTCCGTCAGTTGCCCGACGATTCGCTGGCGAGCTTCGCGGCTGCCCCAGGCATTGTGCGGCGTGACGATCAGGCGCGGGATATCGCTGGCCAGCAGTGGATTGCCGTTGGCCGGCGGCTCGACGCTCAGGACGTCGGTGGCTGCGCCCCCCAGATGACCACTGCGCAGCGCATCGGCCAGGGCCTGTTCGTCGATCAGGCCGCCACGGGCGGTATTGACGATCAGGGCGCCGGGCTTGAGCAGGGCCAGCTCCCGGGCGCCGATAAAGTGCCGGGTGTGTTCGTTGAGCGGGCAGTGCAGTGTCAGGGCATCCACCTGGGGCAACAGTTCCTCCAGGGGCAGGCGGTCGGGTCGGGCCGGTCGTCCAGGGATCTGCCCCAATACCACGCGCATGCCAAAGGCTTCGGCCAGGCGCGCCACGGCGCTGCCCAGTTCGCCATTGCCCAGCAGGCCCAGAGTCTTGCCCGCCAGTTCGATGATGGGGTAGTCCAGCAGGCAGAACTGCTGGGCCTGCTGCCAGCGGCCGGCAGCCACGGCTTTTTGGTAGTCGGCAACCCGAGTGGCAAGATTGAGCAGCAGCATCAAGGTGTGCTGGGCCACCGATGGGGTGCCATAACCCTGGCAGTTGCTGACGCTGATGCCTTGCCCACGGGCAGCGGCCAGATCGACATTGTTGGTGCCGGTGGCGGCCACCAGGATCAGTTGCAGATCAGGGCAGGCCGCCAGTGTTTCGGCGCTCAGGGCCACCTTGTTACTGATGGCGACTTGAGCCCCCTGCAGGCGTTCGATCACTTGGTCCGCGGGGGTGTGGGCATGCACTTGCAGGGGGCTGAAGCAGTCATGCAGCGCACTCAGATCCAGGTCACCCAGGTCCAGTGAGCTGTGATCGAGGAAGACGGCGCGGCGATTGTTGATCATGAACTGTACCTTTTGCACGAGGGATCTAAGGCGTAATCTCCCGAGCCTAACAGATGAAATAATTAGACATACACAGGAGCCTGCATGTACCTCACCGAGTTCTTGACCGTTGCCCTGATCCACTTGCTGGCGGTGGCCAGCCCCGGCCCGGACTTCGCCGTGGTGGTGCGCGAAAGCGTGACCCACGGCCGCCGCGCCGGTACCTGGACTGCCCTGGGAGTGGGCTGTGCGATCTTCCTGCACGTGGGTTACTCATTGCTGGGGATCGGCCTGATCGTTTCCCAGTCCATCGTGCTGTTCAACGCCCTGAAGTGGTTGGCGGCGGCGTACCTGCTGTACATCGGCTACAAGGCCCTGCGCGCCCAGCCGGCCAAGCCGGCAGCGGACGACCTGCACAAGGAAGCCGGAGTGCGTACCGCGCGCGGCGCCTTTACTTCTGGTTTTGTCACCAATGGGCTGAACCCCAAGGCGACCCTGTTCTTCCTCTCCCTGTTCACCGTGGTGATCAACCCGCACACGCCCCTGGCGATCCAGGCTGGCTACGGGGTGTATCTGGCGGCGGCCACTGCCGTCTGGTTCTGTCTGGTAGCCATGCTTTTCAGCCAGCAACGGGTGCGTGCCGGTTTCGCTCGCATGGGGCACTGGTTCGACCGCACCATGGGCGCGGTGCTGATCGCCATTGGCGTAAAACTGGCGTTCACCGAGATGCATTGATCGCGCTGCTCGGGCGGGACACACAGGATCACCTGAGCCGCACCGATACTGGCCTGGAGCTAGTATTGGTGCGGCCCTGCAAATCATCCCTTTGGCTGATTTAGCCGGCGCTCGGGAACTCTAGAGTGGGTATCCTCCAGTCACGACCGAGCCGTCAGAAAAGGGATTCTTATGTTGCAGACTCGTGTTATTCCCCCCGCCGAAGGCGCTTACCAATACCCGCTTCTGATCAAACGGTTGCTGATGTCCGGCAGCCGTTACGAGAAAACCCGCGAGATCATCTACCGTGACCAGTTGCGTTACACCTACCCGACCCTGATCGAACGGGTGGCGCGCCTGGCCAACGTACTGACTGCGGCCGGGGTCAAGGCTGGGGATACCGTGGCGGTCATGGACTGGGACAGCCATCGTTACCTGGAATGCATGTTTGCCATTCCGATGATCGGTGCGGTGATCCACACCATCAACGTGCGTCTGTCGCCGGAGCAGATCCTCTACACCATGAACCACGCCGAGGACCGCTTCGTGCTGGTCAACAGCGAGTTCGTCGGCCTGTACCAGGCCATCGCCGGGCACTTGACCACGGTGGAGAAAACCCTGCTGCTCACCGACGCGCCGGAGAAGACTGCCGATTTGCCGAATCTGGTGGGCGAGTACGAGACCCTGCTGGCCGCTGCCAGCCCCCAGTACTCCTTCGAGGATTTTGACGAAAACTCGGTGGCCACCACCTTCTACACCACCGGGACCACCGGCAATCCCAAGGGTGTGTATTTCACCCATCGGCAACTGGTGCTGCACACCATGGGTGTGTCCACCATCATGGGCTCTATCGATAGCGTGCGCCTGCTGGGCACCAACGACGTGTACATGCCCATTACGCCGATGTTCCATGTGCACGCCTGGGGGCTGCCCTATGTGGCCACAATGCTTGGGCTCAAGCAGGTCTATCCCGGGCGTTACGACCCGGAGTACCTGGTGGAGCTGTGGCGCCGGGAGAAGGTCACCTTCTCCCACTGTGTGCCGACCATCCTGCAGATGGTGCTCAATGCCAAGGCGGCCCAGAACACCGATTTCGGTGGCTGGAAGATCGTCATTGGCGGCAGTGCGTTGAACCGTGCGCTGTACGAGGCGGCCAAGGCCAAGGGCATCCAGCTGACCGCCGCCTACGGCATGTCGGAAACCGGCCCGTTGGTATCCTGCGCCCACCTCAACGAGGAGTTGATGGCGGGCAGCGAGGATGAACGCACCACCTACCGGATCAAGGCCGGGGTGCCGGGGCCCTTGGTGGAAGCGGCGATCATCGATGCCGAGGGCAACTTCCTGCCGGCGGACGGTGAGTCCCAGGGCGAGTTGGTGCTGCGGGCGCCCTGGCTGAGCGAGGGGTATTTCAACGAGCCGCAGAAGGGCGCCGAGCTCTGGGACGGCGGCTGGTTGCACACCGGCGATGTGGCGACCCTGGACAGCATGGGGGTGATCGACATCCGCGACCGGATCAAGGACGTGATCAAGACCGGTGGCGAGTGGATCTCGTCCCTGGACCTGGAAGACCTCATCAGTCGCCACCCGGCGGTACGTGAGGTAGCAGTGGTGGGCATTGCCGATCCGCAGTGGGGCGAGCGCCCGTTTGCCTTGCTGGTGATCCGCCAAGGCCATGAGATTGGTGCCCGTGAGCTCAAGGAACACCTCAAGCCGTTCGTGGAACTGGGGCACCTCAGCAAATGGGCAATTCCCAGTCAGATTGCCCTTGTTACTGAAATTCCCAAGACCAGCGTTGGCAAGCTCGACAAGAAGCGCATCCGTGTCGACATCAGCGAATGGCAAGCCAGTAACAGCACCTTCCTCTCCACGCTTTGAGCGTCCTCTGCCGTGCCCGCCAGGGCACGGCATGCCCACCCGGCAAGCCTTTGCCTTGTACTCACGGATTTTTCAGTCATTCTTGCCGCGCCGTTTTTCAAAGGTTGTGGCAAAGGGCTGTTCCAGTGCGGTGGGTGGCTGCAAATCACACTTTAGAGGGATCAAGCAGTAATCCCTGCTGGATATAGTCCGTTCACGGATTTTTCTGAACGACGGAGCATTGCGGGGTGCTCGCGCCACGCAACTTCGGAGCCGGGACAAGTGTTCATCCAACCGGTATTCGAAGCGTTTTCAGAAAAGCGTACTGCCATAACAATAATGCACATGGAGTAGCGTCGATGACATCAGCAAACCAGTTCTGGCGCCGGGCGAAACTGCCCCTGGCCGTCGGTCTCGCCTCCACGCTCGCCGGGCCTGCATTCGGCGTTAGCTTCAATATCGGTGAAATCGAAGGTAGCTTCGATTCGTCCCTGTCGGTGGGGGCCAGTTGGTCGACCGCCGGACGCAACAAGGACCTGATCGGGGTCAACAATGGCGGCAAGGGCCTGTCCCAGACCACCGATGACGGCCACTTGAACTTCAACAAGGGCCAGACCTTCTCGAAGATCTTCAAGGGCATCCATGACCTGGAGTTGAAGTACGGCGATACCGGTGTGTTTGTTCGTGGCAAGTACTGGTATGACTTCAAGCTCAAAGACGAAGACATGGACTTCAAGAACATCAGCGACAACAACCGCAAGGAAGGCGCCAAGTCCTCCGGCGGGCAGATCCTCGATGCCTTCGTCTATCACAACTACTCCATTGCCGATGAGCCGGGTTCGGTGCGTTTGGGTAAGCAGGTCGTAAGCTGGGGTGAAAGTACTTTCATCGGCGGCGGTATCAACTCGATCAACCCCATCGACGTGTCGGCGTTCCGCCGTCCCGGTGCCGAGGTCAAGGAAGGCCTGATCCCGGTCAACATGTTCTACATCTCCCAGAACCTGACCGAGAACCTGTCGGCCGAAGCCTTCTACCAGCTGGAATGGGACCAGACCGTTACCGATAACTGCGGCACCTTCTTCTCCCAGCCGGACAACATTTCCGATGGCTGTGACGACAATCTGCGACTCCTGTCCAAGCGTTCGACCATTGCCAGGCTGAGCCCTGCTGGCCTGGCGAACCTTACCGCACGTGGAGTAGATATAAACGAGGAGGGTGCTCTGGTGCGCCGTAGTGGCGACCGTGACGCCCGTGACAGTGGTCAGTTTGGCGCGGCGTTCCGTTACAACTTCGAGCCGCTGGACACTGAGTTCGGCGCTTACTTCATGAACTATCACAGCCGTGCACCGATCTTCAGTGCTACGGGGGCTCCTCAGTCGGCATACAACATCGCCGGAGCGTTTGGCGCATTGGCGCCGGTGTGGATTGCCGGTAACTCGAAGTACTTTATCGAGTATCCGGAAGACATCCGCCTGTACGGACTGAGCTTCTCCACCACTTTGCCTACAGGTACCGCCTGGAGCGGCGAACTGAGCTATCGGCCGAATGCGCCGGTGCAGTTGAACAGTACCGATATTCTCTATTCCGCTGTTCGGCGCTTGGGGGGGGCCTACACCAACGCCTCCTTGCTCGACGGGATTCCTGGACAGGACCTGCATGGCTATCGCCGCAAGGAAATCACTCAATTCCAGACCACCTTCACGCACTTCTTTGATCAGGTCATGGGCGCCAGCCGTCTGACTCTGGTGGGTGAGGTGGGGGTTACCCACGTCGGCGGTCTGGAGAGCAAGTCGGATGTCCGTTATGGACGTGATCCGGTGTTTGGTCCTGGCGCCTTGCCAGCCACCGGCGGGCAAAACACCTGTCGCGCACTCAACTCCACCACCATCGCCGGCGCAGGACCGGGCGCAGATGCCAGCAATCTCAGCAGCAACTGCAACAACGACGGCTTCACCACCGCCACCTCCTGGGGCTACCGCGGTCGGGCCATCTGGGAATACCCGGATGTATTCGCCGGTGTGAACCTCAAGCCGAACGTGGCCTGGTCCCACGACGTCAAGGGCTACTCGCCAGGTCCTGGCGCCAACTTCGAGGAAGGTCGCAAGGCCATCAGCCTGGGCCTGGACGCCGAGTATCAGAACACCTACACCGCGAGCCTGGCTTACACCAACTTCTTCGGTGGCGACTACAGCACCGTGGATGACCGGGACTTCCTCGCCTTGAGCGTTGGCGTGAACTTCTAAGCACACTGCATTTTCAGGAAGAACAACAATATGAAAATCACCAAGAGTCTGTTGCACGTCGGTGTGCTGGGACTGTCACTGCTAGCGACCGGGGTCATGGCCGCGGTCTCGGCCGATGAAGCGGCCAAGCTGGGCACCAGCCTGACGCCGATGGGCGCGGAAATGGCCGGTAACGCTGCCGGCACCATTCCCGCCTGGAAGCCCCTGGCAACCAACGCCGGCACCGTGGACAGCAAGGGTTTCCTGTCCAACCCTTATGGCAGCGAGCAGCCGCAGTTCACCATCACCGCGCAGAACGTCGAGCAGTACAAGGACAAGCTGGCCCCGGGGCAGTACGCGATGTTCAAGCGCTACCCGGAAACCTTCAAGATGCCGGTCTATCCGTCCCATCGCGGGGCCACGGTGCCGGCTGACGTGTTCGCCGCCATCAAGCGCAATGCCACCAGCACCAATCTGGTGTCCGGCGGCAACGGCCTGGAGAACTTCGAAACCGCGATTCCGTTCCCGATTCCCAAGAGCGGTGTGGAAGTCATCTGGAACCACATCACCCGCTATCGCGGTGGCAGCGTGACCCGTCTGGTGACCCAGGCCACGCCGCAGGCCAACGGCTCCTACAGCCTGGTGTACTTCCAGGACCAGTTCGTGTTCCGCGACAAGATGAAGGACTACGATCCGAAGAACCCGGGCAACATCCTGTTCTACTTCAAGCAGAAAGTGACGGCCCCGGCGCGTCTGGCCGGTGGTGTGCTGCTGGTCCACGAAACCCTCGACCAAGTGAAGGAACCGCGTTCGGCCTGGGTCTACAACGCCGGTCAGCGTCGTGTGCGTCGTGCTCCGCAAGTCTCCTATGACGGCCCGGGTACCGCCGCCGACGGTCTGAGGACTTCCGACAACCTGGACATGTACAACGGTGCGCCGGATCGCTACGACTGGAAACTGGAAGGCAAGAAGGAGATGTACATCGCCTCCGACAGCTACAAGCTCGACTCGCCGAGCCTGAAGTACGCCGACATCATCAAGGCCGGGCACATCAACCAGGACCTGGCTCGTTACGAGTTGCGCCGGGTCTGGCATGTGGTCGCCACCTTGAAGGAAGGCCAGCGCCACATCTACGCCAAGCGTGACTTCTATATCGACGAAGACACCTGGCAAGCTGCGGTGATCGACCACTATGACGGTCGTGGCCAACTGTGGCGTGTGGCCGAAGCCCACGCCGAGAACTACTACGACAAGCAAGTGCCGTGGTATGCCCTGGAAACCCTCTACGACCTGCAGTCCGGCCGCTACCTGGCACTGGGCATGAAGAACGAAGAGAAGCAGGCGTATGACTTCGGCTTCACCGCAACCACCAGTGACTTCACTCCAGCCGCCCTGCGTCAGGACGGAGTTCGCTGATCCGCTGTCAATAGAGGCCGCATCCTCGGAAATTGCCCCGACTGGTTCGGGGCTTTTTTTTGCCTGAAAAATTGTGCATTCGCAGATATGCACAACAATCTAGGCTGCTCCGGCGGGCTTTCTCTAGGCGAATTAGCAGGTTGCCGGATAAATAACTGAAATGTCGGCTGATAAATCAGATGTATCTGACCCATTTGGTCATAGTCTTTTTCACTCGAATGGTCGCAAAAATCTTCAACAGGTCGCTTTTTACCGCTAGTCTGCGGGCATCTGCTACGCCGACAACCCTACATCAATAAGAGTTGGCCATGACTGAGCTGTCCCCCCTTCAACGGTCTGCCAGCGCGGTGATTCCTGCGTTGGAAGGGCGTTTCTATCGACCCCCTCTGCCCGACGGATACGTGCAGCGGCCGCGTCTTTGCGAGCGCTTGAGTGCCGGGTTGAAGGGAAGACTGTTGCTGGTCAGTGCGCCGGCCGGGTTCGGCAAGAGCTCGCTGGCGGTGGAGTTCTGCCAGGGTTTGCCGGACAACTGGCAGAGCCTATGGCTGGGGTTGAGTCGCCGAGACAGTGATCCCGGGCGCTTCCTCGAACGCTTGCTGGCCGGTTTGCAGCAGTACTATCCCCAATTGGGCCGGCAGTCTCTCGGTCTGTTGAAAATGCGCCAGCGCCATCAGCCTTTCGCCTTTGAAGAGTGGCTGGATGGCTTGCTGGACGAACTGGCGATTCACCTGTCCAGCAACACGCCGCTGTTGCTGGTCCTGGACGACTATCACCTGGCCCAGGGGCCGGTGCTCGATCGTTGCCTGCAGTTTTTTCTCAATCACCTGCCCGATGGTCTGCTGGTATTGGTCACCAGTCGTCAGCGTCCGGATTGGCATCTGGCGCGGCTGCGGCTCTCACGACAGTTGCTGGAGCTGAATGAGCAGGATCTGCGCCTGACCCATGACGAATCCCTCAGCTTGTTGGACCGCCACAGCAGCTCCTTGCGCGGCGAGGCTCTGGAAAGCCTGATCCAGCGCAGCGAGGGCTGGGTTGCCGGATTGCGTTTCTGGCTACTGGCAGCGTCCGAGGCGGGTGCGCTGGGCACCTTGCCCCAGGGATTGCATGGAGGCGAAGGGCTGATCCGCGACTACCTGCTGGAAGAAGTCATCGACTGCCTGCCCGCCGAAGTCCAGGCTTTCCTCTATGACACGGCGCCCCAGGAGCGCTTTTGCGCCGAGCTCTGCGACGCCCTGCGCGAAGCCCATGACAGTGCCGAGATCCTGGGTTTTCTGCAGGCCCACCAAGTGTTCCTGGTGCCCCTGGACGAACACGGACACTGGTATCGCTATCACCATCTGTTTTCCGATCTGCTGCGCACCCGGCCCACGGCCAATACCCTGGTGCCGGCCGCCAGCCTGCACTTGCGGGCCTGTCGCTGGTTCAACGCTCAAGGGCTGCTGGACGAGGCCGTGGAGCAGGCGCTGCGCGCCGGACACCTGGATGTGGCGGCCAACCTGGTGCAGAACCTGTCGGAGGAGCAACTGCTGGCTGAGCAGAATGTCGGCATGCTGCTGCGCTGGAAGATGGACCTGCCTGACAGCCTGCTCATCAGCACACCAAGGCTGATCGTGCTCTACAGCTGGGCCCTGGGCCTGGCCTGCCAGCTGGATGCGGCAGAGGAGCTGGCGGATCACCTGAGTCGTTTCCTGCCGGCGCCTTCGGCCACTGCGCAGAAGTCGATGCTGGCGCAATGGCTGGCGTTGAGCGGGATCATCGCTCGCGGGCGCGGGCAACGGGAGCTGACCCTGGCCTACTGCAGCGAAGCCCTGGAAAGCCTGCCGCACAAGCGCTACGGGCAACGCCTGATGTGCCTGTCGACCTTGTCCAACCTGGCGATTACCGACGCCGATCTGTGGCGCGCCCGCAGCCTCAATCGCGAGTCTCTGGAGCTGGCGCAGCGGGTCGGCAATCCGTTGTTCGAGGCCCTGGCCCACTATGATCGGGCGCGGGTTCTGCAGGCCCGGGGTGAAGTGCTACGGGCCCTGGAAGAGGTGCATCAGGGATTACGGCGCCTGCAGGGTCTGTCGGCTCAAAGACTGTACGCAGTGCGGGCCCGGCTGACCCTCTATGAGGGTTATCTGTTGACCTTGCGAGCCCAGCCCGAGGCCGGCCTGGTGCGTTTACAAGCCGGATTGGTGGAGGCCCGGGCCTGTCGCGATATCAGTGTGCTGATCGCTCATTGCGTGATCGCCAAGCAGGAGGGCCTGCGGGGCGAGTTTTCCCGGGCCTTTGCCGAGCTGGCCGAGGCCGAGCGCCTGATGCATATCTGGGACGTGCCACCGATCTACTACCTGGCGATGATCACCCTGGTGAAATGCGAACTTTGGCTGGCCCAGGGCCGCACCGACCTGGCCGAGGCCTGGCTGGCGAGGCTGGGCCAGACCTACACCGGGGAACAGGCAGCGGCGCCGCCGGAGTTCCATCCGCAGTTGCCCTTGCACATCGAATTGCAGCAGGCCCAGCTGGAAACCATCAAGGGCGACTCTGCCCGGGCCGAACAGCGCTTGAATCGATTGGTGGAACATGGCCAGCAAAGCGGTCGGCAGTTGTTGAGCGTTATGGCCCTGACCCAGAAAGCCCTGCTGTTACTGGCGTCCGGGCGCGGCCCAGAGGCACGACAGGACTTTGCCCGGGCCCTGGAAGCGGCGGTGGGGGGCGCGGTGCAACCTTTCGAGAGCTTGATCCGCAGTCACCCCTGCTGGATGCGCGAGCAACTGCAGCACTGCGTGTCGACCGCCTTGACCCAGGCCCTGTTGGAGCGCTTGCCTGCAGCCCTCCGTGAGCTTCCTGAGGTGGCGGCTCACAGTGAGTCGTTGAGTTCCCGGGAGCTGTCGGTGCTGCAATTGATTGCCCAGGGTTGTTCCAATCAGGAAATCAGCGAACGCTTGTTCATTTCGCTGCATACGGTGAAAACCCATGCCAGCCATATCAACAGCAAGCTGGGGGTGGAACGCCGTACACAGGCTGTGGCGCGGGCCCAGGAATTGGGGTTGCTGGGTTAGGCGCCACTCTGCTGGCGAGGCCTTCTGCTGGCCCATCGCTGTGGGCCGATTGGCAGCATCTGCGTCCTGACACTGCGCCGGGCCCGGGGTTATCGGGCCAGGTGCTGTTTGCAGTAATCGGCGAACAGGCGCGCCGGTTTGGTCAATTGGCCACGCTTGAGCCAGGCCGCCACCAGCCCGGAGCCGGTCACGTCCTCGACAATGTCCACGCACACCACCGGCTTGCCGTCGTAGGAGCACTGGGAGTGGGGGCGGGTTACCAGAATCGAAAAACCGAAGCCTTGGCCCACCATGCCCCGCACCATCTCGATGGAGGGCGAGCTGAAGGCGATCTGTGGCGTCAATCCCAGCTCCTCGAACAGGCTGACGAAGTAGGTCCGGCTCGGCTGCACATCCAGCAGGATCATCGGTTCCAGGCTCAGGTCCCGCAGTGAAACCTGGGCTTGCTGGGCGTAGCGGTGGTCGGCGGGAAGCAACGCGTAGGGCCTTTGCGGTGGCATCAGCGGCTCGGTTTCGATGGTGCCGTCCAGTTCGTGCTCGTACAGGATCACCAGGTCGAAGGCGCCGCCGGTCAAGCCCTGTACCAGTTCCTGCTGTTCGCCATCGCGGATACGGATCTCCACCCCGGGATACAGGGCACTGAAGCCGGCGATCAGTTGTGGCAGGTACAAAGGCGCGACGGTTTCAAAGCAGCCGATGTCGATCTGTCCGGCCACCACGTCGTTGTCCGCCAGGGCGTTCTGCTCGAACTCCTTGGCCATGCGCAGCAGCTCCTGGGCCTTGCGGTAGAAGCGTGCACCACTTGGTGTCAGGGATACGCCCAGGGCGTGATGGCGGATCAGCAACTGCACGCCGAAGCTGTCCTCCAGGCCTTTGATGGCGGTGGAGATCGACGGCTGGGCGATGTACAGCTTGCGTGACGCTTCAGCGACACTGCCGCATTCGACGGTGGTGATGAAGTACTTGAGTTGACGCAGATTGTAGGCGGCCACAGCGAACCTCATTCTTTGCCTGGGCACGGGGATGGGGCGTACTGACCCGGCGCTTGATTGCATCACGCCAATCGCATTTCGCTCCATGCAAGCAAGTTATGCACCGGCCAGCCCCAGGCATGATTTTTTGTCCCTCAACAATACCCATAAGCGCTGTTGGAAAGGGCGAGGTTTAGGCAGTATTTTCATCGCTTGCGAAGACATATTTCCTCGCCTTCCGGGTCCTGGACCAGGAACACGAGGCTTATCCGTTGGCGTCGGGCGGGCTCTCTGGAGCCGGTAACGGCTCGGGGGATGGAGCAGCTTCGAAATTCAGGGTGACAGTAAAGTGCTGCTGCTCGTCGAGCACTTCGATATGCCAGCCCAGCCGTGCGCATAGCTGGCACATCAACTCCAGGCCCAGGCCATAGCCGAAGTCGCTGGAGGGCTCCAACTGCTTGGCTTCGCGGATGCGGTTGACGATACGCAACTGCGGGTGCTCGAAGCTGATCTCGACACTGCCTTCATCGGCGTATTGCAAGGCATTGCGCAGGAAGTTGCCCACCACGATGCGGCAGGCGGTCAGGGGCAGGCGGCAGGGTTCGCTACTGATGTCGAGGATCAGTTCGATATCCCGCGTGCCGATCAGGTAGCGGTGTTCCTCGATCAGTTCATTGACCAGGCCGCTCATGTCGATGGCTTCCTCCGGCAAGGGCTCAGGCAGTTCACGGCTCATCCACAGCAAGGTTTCCGCGATGCGCTGCATGTTCAGCACCGAGCGCTCGATGCGTTGCAGGGGCGGGGGCAGGACGCCGCCGGATTGCAGGGTCAGCAGTTCGATATTGGCCTTGAGCACCGCCAGCGGCGTGCGCAGTTCATGGCTGGTATAGCGCAGTAGGCGACCTTCGCGCAGGCTTGCGGCCTGAACTTGCTGCACGCTTTGGGCCAGGGCGTCGGCCAGCATATTGAACTCCTTGAAACTGAAATTCGGCCGTTGGCTGGACTCCGAATCCTTCAGGGTCGTGGACCACTGGGCCAGTCGCCCCAGTGGACGAACCAGCCACCAGACCAGCAGGGCAATGATGATCAGCGCCGGGATAAACACCGCGAGGCTGATGAAGATGACGCCTCGCAGCTCATGATCCAGGTAGGCATCGGACAGTGGCGTTTCGACTTCGCCGCCTTCTTCCTGGTCGTGGTCGACGTCGTACATGTACAGGGTCTTGCCGTCAGCCAGGGGCTGGGCCAGGATCGCCCGCCCTTCATCCTCATCATCGGACTCCAGGTCGCCAAACACCTGCACCGCACCGAAGGACAGGCTGGGTGGTGTGTCCAGCATCTGACGGATTTTCTCTGGCAGCGCCTCTTTGCCGATGACGCTGGTATAGAAGTAGTTGTGCGGCGGTGGGGTGTTCGGATCTTTCTTGTAATGCCTGGCGAAGTACTGGGCTTCCTCCTCCATCATCGCGCTGGCGGTATAGAGCAGGCCGCGGACACTGTATTCCGGCAGCAGCAGGCTGTAGATCAACAACACCACGGCGATCAATAGCAGGAAGCTGCCGCTGATCACCCATTTCAGACCCAAACCGTTACGCATGTGACCTCAGTTGGATACCAATACCGGGGAGGGTGTGGATCAGCGGCTGGCCGAAGGACTTGTCCACGGTCTTGCGCAGTCGGTGCATGTGCACTTTGAGGGTGTTGCTGTCCGGTGGCTCGTCGCCCCAGATTGTTGCCTCCAGGCGTTCCCGGGTCACCGGCTCCGGGCTGGCACGCATCAGACACTCCAGCAGGGTCCAGCAAATGGGCGACAGATGCAGCTCCTGGCCGGCGCGGCTGACCTTGCGGGTAGACAGCTCCATCACCAGGTCGGCCACTTGCAGGCGGCTCGCCTGGCCGCTGCGGCGCATGCTCAGGGCGCGAATACGGGCCACCAGTTCCGCCATTTCAAAGGGCTTGACCAGATAGTCGTCGGCCCCGGCAGCGAAGCTGGCGAGCTTGTCGGAAAGGGCATCCAGCGAGGTAAGCATCAGGATCGGTGTCTGGCTGCCTTGCAGGCGCAACTGTTGGCACAGCTGCTGGCCGTCCAGTCGCGGCAGCATGATGTCCAGCAGGATAACGTCGTAGTGCTGGCTTAGAGCCAGGTTAAGGCCGGTCTGACCGTTGCTGGCGTGGTCGCAGACGATGCCGCTGATTTCCAGATACTCGATGACAGTATTGGCCAGGTCGAGGTTGTCCTCGACCAGTAGCAGTTGAATATGCACGGAAACGTCCCCTTGGACCCTTGGCGCTCAATGGGCCGAAGGATAGCGGAGTCGGGCGGCTTTCTGCCGATGTTTACCCGGTGTTAACCCGGCCGTCTCTAAGCTGGGGCTCTTCTTAACTCCAGAGCGTGGCACCGCCATGAACCTGACTTCGGTGGTCAAAGGAATCCTGCTGGTTCTGATTCTTCTCGTCCTGATGGCCTGCGCCCTGCCTTCCCAGGCACCTTGGGGGCGCCTGGGAGGGGGCGGCCCCCTGAACTGGTTACTGATTGGCCACAGCGTTGAGCAGGCAGGATCCGATCATGTCATCAGTGCATGCTGATAAGGCCGGCGCCAGCTACACTGATCAGTTGGTGTTGTGTCTGGTGCTGATTCTCTGTGTATCGATTTCCCTGGGGGTCTACATCATGCGCTTCAATGCGCAGATCGACCGGCAGCGCGAACTGTCTCCGGTGCGCTTGCTCGAATGCGGCCAGGGGCGCGGGGCCTTCATTGTCGATCCCTATGGCCAGCGCAGTAGCAGTGACAACTGTTTCCTGGTGGATGAGGACGACTAGCTTCGGCTCTGCCCGGCACTCAGAATGATTCGCCGTCGAGTTCAAGCGCAAGAAACGTGGTTCTTGCGCTTGAATCTCGCTTTACAGTGTCGGTGTACTGAGAGGAAGGCCATGAACCACAGGGTTCCGGGTCCGATTCCACTGGCGGATTGAAGGAGACCTGAGATGTCCTGCGTATTCAAACTGATGGCGTCCCCCGTTGGCCAACTGACTCTGGTGGCCAGAGGGACGAAGCTGGCAGCGATTCTCTGGGAGCACGAACGGCAGAACCGGGTACGTCTCGGGCCTTTGCAGGAGGCGGTTGACCATCCTCTGCTGCTGGAAGCCGAGCGTCAGCTCCGGGAGTACTTTGCTGGCAGCCGTGAGCGCTTCGAGCTTGAGCTGGATTTCGCCGGTACCGAGTTTCAGTGCAAGGTCTGGCAGGCGTTGCTGACCATTCCTTTCGGTGAAACCCGCAGCTACAGCCAGATTGCCCGGCAGATCGGCAGTCCCAAGGCGGTGCGGGCAGTGGGCGCAGCCAATGGCCGTAACCCGATCTCGATTGTGGCTCCCTGTCACCGAGTGATCGGCGCTTCGGGGAGCCTGACCGGGTTTGCCGGGGGGCTTGAAGCCAAGCAGTTCCTGCTGGCGCTGGAAGGCGAGGAGACGCTGCAACTGGCGTTCTGAGTGAGTGCTGGCGGCGAGCTGTGCCAGAATGCGTCATCGTTTTTTTCTGGAACCCTTCCATGGACGCCGCCAAACCCAGTCTTATCCGTGAAACCTTCCCCGTCGGCCCGCTGCAGTGCAACTGCACCATCATTGGCGACCCGCTGACCAAGAAAGCCATAGTTGTCGATCCGGGAGGCAATCCCGATTTGATCATGGCCCGCCTCGATTCCCTGGGGTTGAAGGTGGTGAGCATCATTCATACCCATGCGCACCTGGATCATTTTCTCGCCTCCGGGCAGATGAAGGAAAAGACCGGCGCCACCTTGCATCTGCACAAGGACGACCAGTTCCTGTGGGACAACCTGGAGATGCAGTGCAGCATGTTTGGCGTGCCCTACACACCGGTCCCGTCCCCGGACCGCTGGCTGGACGACGATGAGGAACTGGCCTGTGGTTGCGGCGTGGCTCTGCATACTCCCGGGCATACCCCAGGTTCCATGAGCTTTTGGTTTTCTGAGGCTAAGCTTCTGATTGCTGGCGACACGCTGTTCAAGCGCGGGGTCGGGCGCACGGACTTGTGGGGCGGTGATCAGGCCACCCTGGTGCGTTCGATCAAGCAGCGTCTGTATACCCTCGATGAAGACGCCACAGTGATTGCCGGGCACGGCCCAGACACTCGATTGGGCGATGAGATGCGCCAGAACCCGTTTGTGAGAGCCTGACTTTTTGCCTGGTCGCTGACGGAATTTTTGCCGCTCTGTGTGTTCCAACGCCAGCAAAGGTCTGTTGCCAACGTCCGCTGCACCACAGAATGCAAAATGTAGGAGCTTTCCATGTTCACCTCGCGTCGTTTGATTATTGTCGCTACTGCTGTGGCCTTGTTGTCCGGCTGCGCTTCGCCTAACCCCTATGACAACCAGGGGCAGGCCGACGGCGGTTCGTCGGGCATGAGCAAAACTGCAAAATACGGTGGCCTGGGTGCCCTGGCTGGTGCATTGGCCGGTGCTGCCATTGACCACAACAACCGTGGCAAGGGCGCGTTGATCGGTGCCGCCGTAGTGGGTGCCTCCGCCGCCGGTTACGGTTACTACGCCGACCAGCAGGAGAAGAAACTGCGCGCCAGCATGGCCAATACCGGGGTTGAAGTGCAGCGTCAGGGTGATCAGATCAAGCTGATCATGCCGGGCAACATCACGTTCGCCACTGACTCGGCGAACATCGCCTCAAGCTTCTACCAACCGCTGAACAACCTGGCCAACTCCCTGCGCGAGTTCAACCAGAATCAGATCGAGATCGTCGGCTACACCGACAGCACCGGCAGCCGTCAGCACAACATGGACCTGTCCCAGCGTCGTGCCCAGAGCGTGGCGACCTACCTGACTTCCCAGGGTGTGAGCAGTGCCAACCTATCCGCTCGCGGTGCTGGTCCGGATAATCCGATCGCCAGCAACGCCGACGTCAACGGCCGAGCACAGAACCGTCGTGTAGAGGTCAACCTCAAGGCAATCCCGGGCCAGCAGTATCAGCAGCCTGGTCAGCAATACCAGCAGCCCTACCAGCAGCAAGGTCAGCAGTACTGATTGAGTCGACTGGAATCCCAGATATAAAAAAGCCCGCCCGATGCAAATCGGGCGGGCTTTTTAATGACTGAAGCGGATTACTTCTTCAAGCCGTATTGCTCGTCGAGCATGCCCGGAGCGTTTGGTGTCTTCGGTGCGTAGTCCCGTGGTGGCTCCTGATCCCTAGGTGGAGTCAGACGCTCCCGCGGAGCTTGTGCCGACTCCGAGTGCAGTGCGGCCAGCAGGCGTTGCCGGGTCAGCTCGTCCAGGGCCAGGCGATTGGCACCCTCGGCGAGATGGTCCTGCACTTCCTGATAGCTCTGGGTGAGCTTTTTCACCAGGGTGGCAGTGCTGTTGAAATGGGTGACCACTTCATTCTGATAATTGTCGAAACGTTCCTGAATATCGTCCAACTGACGCTGCGTGCGGTTAGGCGCGGCATTGGGCAGCAGGCGAGCAACCAGGAATCCAATGGCGACACCCGCGACCAGGGCAAGAGTCGGCAACAACCAAACTAAGAGCGAGTGTTCCACGAGTCCTTCCTCTATAAACGGCTTTGCTTTACGTTAACGGCTCGAACCTGCGCTGTATACCGCGATTCACTCGCAATAGATTGGCACAGACCATTTGCTAGACGAGTCGACCCCCTTCGAGGTCACGGAGTTCCTTCCTTGCTAATGCGTGAAACCCCTGTAGTGATTGCCGGCCCGGTGGGCCAACTGGAAGCCCTGTATCTGGAGGTGCCCGATCCTCGCGGCGTGGCACTGATTTGTCACCCCAACCCGGTGCAGGGCGGCACCATGCTCAACAAGGTGGTGTCCACCTTGCAGCGCACCGCACGGGATGCCGGTCTGATCACCTTGCGTTTCAACTATCGAGGTGTTGGTGCCAGTGAAGGCAGTCACGACATGGGCAGTGGCGAAGTCGATGACGCCCAGGCTGCCGCCCAATGGTTGCAGGCCAAGCATCCGGAGCTGCCCTTGACCCTGCTGGGGTTCTCCTTCGGCGGTTTTGTCGCCGCCAGCCTTGGCGGGCGCCTGGAGGCCCAGGGCGTGCAGCTCAAGCACCTGTTCATGGTGGCGGCGGCGGTGACCCGTCTGCGCGATACCGACCTGCTGCCGGAAAACTGCCCGCTGACCCTGATCCAGCCAGAAACCGATGAAGTCATTGACCCTCAAGCGGTCTATGACTGGTCCGACGCGCTTGTTCGCCCCCATGAGCTGCTGAAAGTGGCAGAATGCGGGCACTTTTTTCATGGCAAGCTCACTGATCTCAAGGATCTGGTGCTGCCGCGACTTTCGAATTGATAGCAGTCTGATAAGCGATTACCCATGACTACTCGTACGCGTATCCTCACCGGCATCACCACCACCGGCACCCCGCATCTGGGCAACTACGCCGGCGCGATTCGCCCGGCGATCCTCGCCAGCCGCGACAGCAATGCCGACTCCTTCTACTTCCTGGCCGACTATCACGCGTTGATCAAGTGCGATGACCCGTTGCGCATTCAGCGTTCGCGCCAGGAAATCGCGGCTACCTGGCTGGCAGGTGGTCTGGATGTGGAGCGTGTGACTTTCTACCGTCAGTCGGACATTCCGGAGATTCCGGAACTGACCTGGCTGCTGACCTGTGTCGCCGCCAAGGGTCTGCTCAATCGCGCCCATGCTTATAAGGCATCGGTGGACAAGAACCTCGAAACCGGTGAAGACCCGGATGCCGGCATCACCATGGGGCTCTATAGCTATCCGGTGCTGATGGCTGCGGACATCCTGATGTTCAACGCACACAAAGTGCCGGTGGGTCGTGATCAGATCCAGCACGTGGAAATGGCCCGGGACATCGGTCAGCGGTTCAACCATCTGTTTGGTCAGGGCAAGGAGTTCTTCACCATGCCCGAGGCATTGATCGAGGAAAGTGTTGCCACCCTGCCTGGCCTGGACGGTCGCAAGATGTCCAAGAGCTACGACAACACCATTCCGCTGTTCACCAGTGCCAAGGACATGAAGGATGCGATCTCGCGGATCGTCACCGATTCTAAGGCGCCGGGTGAGGCCAAGGACCCGGACAACTCCCATCTGTTCACTCTGTTCCAGGCGTTTTCTACCCCGTCGCAGACCGCCGAGTTCCGTACTGAGCTGTTGCAGGGGCTGGGCTGGGGCGAAGCCAAGAACCGTCTGTTCCAGTTGCTGGATGGCGAATTGGGTGAGGCCCGTGAGCGCTACCACCAGTTGATCGCCCGTCCCGGGGACCTGGAAGACATTCTGCGTGCCGGTGCCGCTAAAGCTCGTGCCGTGGCCACGCCGTTCCTTGCCGAGCTGCGTGAAGCCGTGGGCTTGCGTTCCTTTGCCAGCCAGGTGCAGGTTGCCGCCACGACCAAGAAAAAGACCGCCAAGGCCGCGCGCTTCATCAGCTTCCGTGAAGACGATGGTAGCTTCCGTTTCCGCTTGCTGTCCGCCGATGGTGAGCAGTTGCTGCTGTCGCGCAACTTCGCCGACGGTAAGGCCGCCGGTGCGGTGACCAAACTGCTGCAATCGGGGCAGGAGCTGGATCTGCGTAGCGAAGCCGGCAGTTTCAGCGTTTGGCTGGATGGCGCCTGCGTGGCTGACAGCCCAGCCTTCGCTGACACTGCCGCGCGTGACGCAGCCATAGATGCACTGCGGATTGCGCTGACCCCGGCGCAGGACTAATCGGAATCTTCCCGACCAAGGGCTGATTGCCATTCCCCAGGGCCGTCGCTAAAGTGACGGCCCGTTTTTGTTGCCTTGCTAACGAATTATGACGCCCCTAGAACGATACCAAGCAGATCTGAAACGCCCGGACTTCTTTCATGACGCGGCACAGGAAACCGCTGTGCGTCATCTGCAGCGCCTGTATGAGGATCTGATCGCGGCCGAGCAAAACAAGCCGGGACTGCTCGGCAAGCTCTTTGGCAAGAAGGATCAGACGCCGGTCAAGGGTCTGTACTTCTGGGGGGGCGTAGGGCGCGGAAAGACTTATCTGGTGGACACCTTCTTCGAAGCCTTGCCGTTCAAGGAAAAGGTTCGTACGCACTTTCACCGCTTTATGAAGCGCGTACACGAAGAAATGAAAACTCTGGGTGGCGAGAAGAATCCGCTGACCATCATTGCCAAGCGTTTCTCACAAGAGGCGCGGGTGATCTGTTTTGATGAGTTCTTCGTGTCTGACATTACCGACGCGATGATTCTTGGCACCTTGATGGAAGAGTTGTTCAAGAACGGTGTGACCCTGGTGGCGACTTCGAACATCGTTCCGGATGGTTTGTACAAGGACGGTCTGCAGCGTGCGCGCTTCTTGCCGGCCATCGCCCTGATCAAGCAGAACACGGAGATCGTCAACGTCGACAGTGGCGTCGACTACCGTCTGCGGCATCTGGAGCAGGCGGAGCTGTTTCACTATCCATTGGACGAAGCTGCCCATGAAAGCCTGCGCAAGAGCTTCCGTGCGCTGACGCCAGAGTGCACTCAGTCAGTGGAAAACGATGTGTTGATCATCGAGAACCGAGAAATTCGTGCGCTGCGCACCTGTGATGACGTGGCCTGGTTCGACTTCCGCGAACTGTGCGATGGCCCTCGTAGCCAGAACGACTACATCGAATTGGGCAAGATCTTCCATGCGGTACTGCTCAGCGGCGTGGAGCAGATGAGCGTCACCACGGACGATATCGCTCGGCGCTTCATCAACATGGTCGACGAGTTCTATGACCGTAACGTCAAGCTGATCATCTCCGCCGAGGTCGAACTCAAGGACCTCTATACCGGAGGGCGCCTGACGTTCGAGTTCCAGCGCACCCTCAGCCGGTTGCTGGAGATGCAGTCCCACGAGTTTCTGTCGCGGGCGCACAAGCCATAATCTCGAGCCAATGAAAAAGGGCCTGCATTGCAGGCCCTTTTTTTATGCCGCCTGTTGCTGGAACTGCTGGCGGTATTGATTGGGGGAGAGTTCGGTGTGCTGGCGGAACAGGCGGGCGAAGAAGCTGGCGTCGTCGTAGCCGACTTCATAGCTGATGGTCTTGATGCTCTTGCGGGTCCCTGAAAGCAGACCCTTGGCGGTTTCGATGCGTAGACGCTGCAGGTAGTGCAGGGGCTTGTCACCGGTAGCGGTTTGAAAGCGGCGCATGAAGTTGCGAATGCTCATGCCATGTTCGCGGGCCACGTCTTCGAAGCGGAACTTGTCTGCGAAGTGCTCTTCGAGCCAGTGCTGGATCTGCAGGATGATCACATCCTGGTGCAGCTTCTGGCCGCCGAAGCCGATGCGCCCGGGGGCGTAGCTGCGTTGCACTTCGTAGAGGATGTCCCGAGCTACTGCTTGGGCTACGTTGGCTCCGCAGAACCGCTCGATCAGGTAAATGTACAGGTCGCAGGCCGAGGTGGTGCCGCCGGCGCAGTAGAGGTTGTCAGCGTCCGTCAGGTGCTTGTCCTGATTGAGCTGGACCTTGGGGAAGCGTTCGTTGAAGGTGCTGAAGAAGCGCCAGTAGGTGGTGGCTTCCTTGCCGTCGAGCAATCCGGCTTCAGCCAACCAGAAAACCCCGGTGGCTTCACCGCAAAGCACCGCGCCGCGGGCGTGCTGGGTACGCAGCCAGGGCAGTATCTGTGGGTAACGCTGGCACAGGGTGTCGAAGTCATCCCAGAAGGCCGGGAGAATGATCACTTCGGCATCTTCCAGCGCACCATCCACCGGCATGATCACATTGCTGAAGCTGCAGACCGGCTGGCCGTCGGGGCTGACCAGGCGAGTTTCGAACGCCGGAGTCAGGCCTTGGCCCAGTTGTTTGCCGTAACGCAGGCTGGCCAGATGAAAAAAATCCTTGGCCTGCATGAGGGTGGAAGCGAAAACCCGGTCGATAGCCAGGATGCTGACGCGCCGCAAGGGCGTGGAGGTTTGGTTAGACATAATTCAATTGTTCTTATAGGGGAAAGTGGTCACCAGACGGCTGGATCGTCTTATTTTTTGTCGGATGTGTCCAGTGTCCCGTGCAGGTGCCTGGGCTTAGGCTCTGGCAGCCAATCCCGATCAACAACAACCACAGGTGGCTGCATGATTCCCAGAACTTTGTTCAGTTCCGAGCACGAACTCTTCCGTGACAGCGTGCGCAGCTTTCTCGAGAAGGAAGCGGTGCCCTTCCATGGCGATTGGGAAAAGCAGGGCTATATCGACCGTCAGCTGTGGAGCAAGGCGGGGGAGGCAGGGATGCTCTGTTCGCACATCCCGGAGCAGTACGGCGGCTTGGGTGCTGACTTTCTCTACAGCACTGTAGTGATCGAGGAGGTCGGTCGCTTGGGGTTGACCGGCATTGGCTTTTCCTTGCATTCGGACATTGTCGCTCCCTATATCCTGCATTACGGCAGTGAAGCGTTGAAATTGAAGTACCTGCCCAGGCTGGTGTCGGGTGAGATGGTCACCGCTATCGCCATGACCGAGCCGGGGGCGGGCTCCGACCTGCAAGGGGTGAAGACCACCGCGGTGCTTGATGGTGACGACTATGTGATCAATGGCTCCAAGACATTTATCACCAATGGCTTTCTGGCCGATCTGGTGATTGTGGTGGCCAAGACCGATCCCAAGGCGGGAGCCAAGGGCACCAGCCTGTTTCTGGTGGAGGCCAACACTCCGGGGTTCTCCAAGGGCAAGCGACTGGAGAAGGTCGGGATGAAGGCCCAGGACACTTCGGAGCTGTTCTTCCAGGATGTGCGGGTGCCCAAGGAAAACCTCTTGGGGCAGGCCGGGATGGGGTTTGCCTATCTGATGCAGGAATTGCCTCAGGAGCGCCTGACTGTGGCGATTGGCGGGCTGGCCAGCGCTGAGGCCGCTTTGCAATGGACTCTGGAGTACACCCGTGAGCGCAGGGCATTTGGCAAGGCAATTGCCGATTTCCAGAACAGCCGCTTCAAGCTGGCGGAAATGGCCACGGAAATTCAGATCGGCCGGGTCTTTGTCGATCGCTGCCTGGAGCTGCATCTGCAAGGCAAGCTCGATGTGCCGACTGCCGCTATGGCCAAGTACTGGGGAACTGACCTGCAGTGCAAGGTGCTCGATGAATGCGTGCAGTTGCACGGTGGCTACGGTTTCATGTGGGAGTATCCGGTCGCCCGGGCCTGGGCGGATGCCAGGGTGCAGCGTATCTACGCGGGGACCAACGAGATCATGAAGGAAATCATCGCTCGTTCATTGTAGAAGCCGGTTCGCCGGCGAATCGAACGAAGCGCATTGCGCGTTATGTTCATTCGCTGGCAAGCCAGCTCCTGCGGGAGCGTTATGGTGCGGGGTTGGGGTGGTCCTTATGGATTGCTTCGATTCCGGCCAGCACTTCTTCCGACAGCTTCAGTTCGGCGCTGGCGATGTTGCTGTCGAGCTGTTCCAGGGTCGTGGCACCGATGATGTTGCTGGTCACGAACGGCTGCTGGGTGACAAAGGCCAGGGCCATTTGTGCCGGATCCAGGCCGTGCTCGCGGGCCAGAGCCACGTAGCGGCTGCAGGCGGCTTCCGACTGTGGGTTGAAGTAGCGGCTGAAGCGGCTGTAGAGGCTCAGTCGCGCCTTGGCTGGGCGGGCGCCATCTTCGTACTTCCCGGACAGAAAGCCGAACGCCAGGGGCGAGTAGGCCAGCAGGCCGCACTGTTCGCGAATGGCTATTTCCGCCAGGCCCACTTCAAAGCTGCGGTTGAGCAAGTTGTAGGGGTTCTGGATCGAAACGGCCCTTGGCCAGCCGCGGCTTTCGGCCAGGGCGAGGAACTTCATGGTCCCCCAGGGTGTTTCATTGGACAGGCCGATATGGCGGATTTTGCCGGCCTTGACCTGCTCGTCCAGGGCTTCGAGGGTTTCTTCCAGCGGGGTGAAGTCTTCGTCGGCCTGGTGCTTGTAGCCCAGTTGGCCGAAGAAGTTGGTGCTGCGCTCGGGCCAGTGCAGTTGGTAGAGGTCGATCCAGTCAGTCCGCAGGCGCTTGAGGCTGGCATCCACGGCTTCAATAATATGCTTGCGGTTGTGCTTGAGCTGCTTATCGCGGATGTAGTCGATGGTGTTGCCCGGGCCTGCGATCTTGCTGGCCAGGACCCAGTCGGCGCGGTCGCCGCGTTGCTTGAACCAGTTGCCGATATAGCGTTCGGTGGTGGCGTAGGTTTCGGCCTTGGGGGGCACCGGATACATCTCGGCAGTGTCCATGAAGTTGATTCCGGCATTCTTGGCCCGCTCGATCTGAGCGAAGGCCTCAGCCTCGGTGTTCTGCTCGCCCCAGGTCATGGTTCCCAGGCAAATCGCACTCACATTCAGATCGGTTCGGCCTAGCTGGCGATAGTCCATCGGGTGCTCCCTCGGCAAAACAATCATAAAAGCAGGTTGAAATTTTTTTCGCAATCTGCATAATTCGGCAGCTCTTTCTGCAGTGGAAGTGATGCGCCGCCTGCCGAAGAATCTTGCCGTATTTCAGACGCGCTGACCCGAGCCCCCGATAGCGTCTGTGTCCGGCTGCCTTTGACCTTGTCAAAGTACGCACTATTCAGTAAGATCCGCCGTCTATTTTGCTGGGCGGCCCCTGAGGCTATAAAGAATGAAAACTTTTACTGCTAAACCGGAAACAGTAAAGCGCGACTGGTTCGTCGTCGACGCTGCAGGTCAGACCCTGGGTCGTCTGGCCACCGAAATCGCGAGCCGTCTGCGTGGCAAGCACAAGCCTGAGTACACTCCTCACGTTGATACCGGCGACTACATCGTCGTGATCAATGCCGAGCAGGTACGTGTTACTGGCGCTAAAACCACTGACAAAATGTACTACTCCCACTCCGGTTTCCCGGGCGGCATCAAGTCGATCAACTTCGAAAAGCTGATCGCTAAAGCCCCTGAGCGCGTGATCGAGACCGCGGTAAAAGGCATGCTGCCTAAGAACCCGCTGGGTCGCGACATGTACCGTAAGCTGAAAGTCTATGCGGGCGCTGCTCACCCTCATACTGCTCAGCAGCCCCAAGAACTGAAGATTTAACGGAATAGTTCATTATGTCGGCGACTCAAAATTACGGCACTGGCCGTCGCAAGACTGCAACCGCACGCGTTTTCCTGCGTCCGGGCACTGGCAACATCTCGATCAACAACCGCTCCCTGGATAACTTCTTCGGTCGCGAAACTGCCCGCATGGTAGTTCGTCAGCCGCTGGAGCTGACCGAGACTGTTGAGAAGTTCGATATCTACGTTACCGTTATCGGCGGCGGTGTAAGTGGTCAAGCTGGCGCAATCCGCCACGGTATCACTCGCGCTCTGATGGATTACGACGAAACTCTGCGCGGCGCTCTGCGTAAAGCTGGTTTCGTAACCCGTGACGCACGTGAAGTTGAGCGTAAGAAAGTGGGTCTGCGTAAAGCGCGTAAGCGTCCGCAATACTCCAAGCGTTAATTCGCTACTGCGTTCAAAAACGCCCAGTCTCCTCGCGGAGCTGGGCGTTTTTTATTGTCTAGAATTTGCGCTGTGACAACTTGCCACATCCGCGGAGGCCCTATACTACAAGGCTTCGGGCTGGGTCTGCTTGGTAATTACCTTGTCAGAATAGGGGCTTTTCATTACCATTCGGCAAAATTTTTATAAGTTCAGATTTTTACTTAGTAGATGCCTGATTTAACAGGCCACAAAGCTGATGGGAGAGGACTGAATGAGCAATGACGGCGTGAATGCAGGCCGGCGTCGCTTCCTAGTAGCAGCCACATCCGTGGTGGGTGCTGCTGGAGCGGTGGGGGCTGCGGTCCCGTTCGTGGGGTCATGGTTTCCCAGTGCCAAGGCGAAAGCCGCAGGTGCACCGGTGAAAGTGAATATCAGCAAGATCGACCCAGGTCAGCAGATGATTGCTGAATGGCGTGGTCAGCCGGTATTCATCGTCCGCCGGACTGAGGAGATCCTGGGGAATCTTAAAAAGATCGAGGGCCAGTTGTCTGACCCTGACTCCAAGAATTCGGTACAACCAACCTACGTCGACCCGGAAGTGCGCTCGATCAAGCCAGAAATTCTGCTGCTGATCGGTATTTGCACCCACCTGGGCTGTTCTCCGACCTTCCGTCCTGAAGTCGCGCCCGCGGATCTGGGCAAGGACTGGGTAGGTGGCTATTTCTGCCCTTGCCACGGCTCCCACTACGATCTGGCTGGTCGCGTCTATAAGTCGCAACCTGCGCCTTTGAACCTGCCAGTACCCCCGCATTCCTATGAGTCGGATGACATCATTGTCATTGGCGTCGACACGGAGAAAGCGTGATGAGCAAGTTCATGGATTGGGTCGATGCGCGCTTCCCCGCGACCAAAATGTGGGAAGACCATCTCAGCAAGTATTACGCTCCGAAGAACTTCAACTTCTTCTATTTCTTTGGCTCCCTGGCACTGTTGGTTCTGGTCAACCAGATCGTCACCGGCGTCTGGCTGACCATGAGCTATACCCCTTCGGCGGAAGAGGCCTTTGCTTCCGTTGAGTACATCATGCGTGACGTCGAGTACGGCGCGATCCTGCGTCTGCTCCATTCCACTGGCGCTTCGGCGTTCTTCATTGTGGTCTACCTGCACATGTTCCGTGGCCTGCTCTACGGTTCCTACCAGAAACCTCGTGAGCTGGTATGGCTATTCGGCATGTTGATCTACCTGGCGCTGATGGCCGAAGCGTTCATGGGCTACCTGCTGCCCTGGGGCCAGATGTCCTACTGGGGAGCCCAGGTGATCATCTCGCTGTTCGGTGCGATCCCGGTCATTGGTGATGACCTGACTCAGTGGATCCGTGGTGACTACCTGATTTCCGGTATCACCCTGAACCGCTTCTTCGCCTTGCACGTGGTGGCCCTGCCGATCGTTATCCTCGGTCTGGTGGTGCTGCACATCCTGGCGCTGCACGAAGTGGGTTCGAACAACCCGGATGGCGTCGACATCAAGAAGAACAAGGATGAGAACGGCATCCCGCTGGATGGCATTCCTTTCCACCCTTACTACACCGTGAAAGATATTGTCGGCGTGGTGGTGTTCCTGTTCATCTTCTGCTCGATCGTATTTTTCTTCCCGGAGATGGGTGGTTATTTCCTCGAGAAGCCGAACTTCGAACCGGCCAACCCGTTCAAGACGCCTGAGCATATTGCTCCTGTTTGGTACTTCACTCCGTTCTACGCGATTCTGCGTGCGGTGCCTGACAAGCTAATGGGTGTTATTGCCATGGGTGCCGCGATTGCTGTCCTGTTTGTATTGCCTTGGCTTGACCGTAGTCCGGTCAAGTCCATGCGCTACAAAGGCTGGCTGAGCAAGATCTGGCTGCTGGTGTTCTGCATCTCGTTCGTGATCCTGGGTGTGCTGGGTGTACTGGCGCCGACTCCAGGCCGTACGTTGTTGTCGCAGGTATGTACCTTCCTGTACTTCGCCTACTTCATTCTGATGCCGTTCTACACCAGGCTCGAGAAGACCAAACCGGTTCCGGAAAGGGTGACTGGCTGATGAAAAAGCTATTTGCTGTACTGATTCTTGCTGCTATGCCTGTATTGTCTTTCGCGGCCGAGCACGGTGGTCCTGAGTTGGAAAAGATCGATATCGATCTGTCTGACAAGGCTGCCTTGCAAGACGGCGCGCGCACCTTTGCCAACTACTGCATGGGCTGCCACAGCGCCAAGTTCCAGCGTTATGAGCGAGTTGCGGATGACCTGGGTATTCCTCATGACCTGATGTTGAGCAAGCTGGTTTTCACCGGTGCGAAGATCGGTGATCACATGAACATCGGTATGCAGCCGGCGGACGCCAAGACTTGGTTCGGTGCTGCGCCACCTGACCTGACCCTGGTGGCTCGCGTTCGTGGTACCGACTGGCTCTATGGCTATCTGAAATCCTTCTATGAGGATCCGGCTCGCCCTTGGGGTGTGAACAACAAGGTTTTCCCGAATGTGGGCATGCCTAACGTCCTGGTCGGTCTGCAAGGCCGTCAGGTGGTTGGCTGCAAACAGGTTCAGATCGTCGAAGACGGTAAGAAGCAATACGATCCGCTGACCGGTACTCCTCTGACTCATGAGGCTTGTGATCAGCTGACGATCAAGGAAAACACCGGCACCCTCAATGAGGCGCAGTTCGATGAGAAGGTCAAGAATCTGGTGACCTTCCTGGCCTACTCGGCCAACCCGGTCAAGCTGCAACACCAGCGCATCGGTACTTACGTACTCTTGTATCTGGCCTTCTTCTTCGTATTCGCCTATCTGCTCAAGCGCGAATACTGGAAGGATGTGCATTGATAGCGTTTTAAGCGTCAGTTGTTGAACATGCGCGCCCAAGGGCGTCTCTGAAGCTGTAACAACCCTGTATCATTCGGGGGTTACCAGAGGCGCCCTGAGGGCGCGCTTGTTTTTTCTGCTTCCGATAATTTCAACAAGCGAGGAGGATCGCCATGGGCGTGACCAATCGGTTGGCCTGTTACTCCGACCCCGCCGACCACTATTCCCACCGGGTGCGCATTGTGCTTGCGGAGAAGGGTGTCAGCGCCGAGATCATCAGTGTGGAGGCGGGGCGTCAGCCGCCGAAACTGATCGAAGTGAACCCTTATGGGAGCTTGCCAACGCTGGTCGATCGGGACCTGGCGTTGTGGGAGTCGACAGTGGTGATGGAATACCTGGATGAGCGTTACCCTCATCCTCCATTGCTGCCGGTTTACCCTGTTGCGCGTGCCAACAGCCGCTTGCTTATACATCGCATCCAGCGTGATTGGTGTGGGCAGGTGGACCTGATTCTGGATTCGCGGACCAAAGAGGCGGTGCGGGTGCAGGCGCGTAAGGAATTACGCGAAAGTCTGACAGGGGTTTCTCCGTTGTTCGCCGATAAGCCATTTTTCCTCAGTGAGGAACAAAGCCTGGTGGACTGCTGCCTACTGCCCATACTCTGGAGATTGCCAATTCTGGGTATCGAACTGCCGCGGCAGGCAAAGCCGCTGCTTGATTATATGGACCGCCAATTTGCGCGTGAGGCTTTCCAGGCGAGTTTGTCTGGTGTCGAACGTGATATGCGCTGAGGCTTAAGGAGCCGCTATGAACTCCAGTCGACCTTATCTGGTCCGCGCGCTCTATGAGTGGATTGTGGACAACGATTGCACCCCGCACATGCTGGTCAACTCCGATTACCCGGCTGTGCAGGTGCCCCAGGGTTTCGCCAGTGATGGGCAAATTGTCCTGAATATATCTCCCAGCGCCGTGCGCCATCTGCATATGGACAATGATGCAGTCACTTTCGAGGGGCGCTTCGGCGGTGTACCTCATAGTCTGCACGTGCCGGTTGCTGCGATCCTTGGGATTTATGCGCGGGAGAATGGGCAGGGCATGGTCTTTGATCTGGAATCGCCTCTGGATGAGGAGGACGATATCGAGCCGGAAGACGACCTGCCTCCACCGGACAGCGAGCCGCCACGGCCTAGCGGCCGGCCGAGCCTGAAAGTGGTCAAGTAATAAAAAAGGCGATCCGGATGGATCGCCTTTTTTGTATCTGCTGCTGTGCTGTGTCAGTCGATATATTCAAACAGCTTGACGATTTTTTGTACGCCGGAGACGCCTTGTACCAGGCTGGTGGCTTGGGCGGCTTCCTGTTGGGTCAGCAGGCCCAGCAAATAGACGATGCCGTTTTCGGTCACGACCTTGATCCGTGAAGCGGGAATGCTGGCGTCGGTAAGCATCTGGGTCTTGATCTTGGTGGTCAGCCAGCCATCGTTCTGCCGTGCCAGGAATCCGGAGGGCGGCAGCACTTGCAGTTCGTTATGTACCTTCTTGACTCGCTGCACCTCGCT
Source organism: Pseudomonas sp. 910_21 (assembly GCF_052850735.1). NCBI lineage: Bacteria > Pseudomonadati > Pseudomonadota > Gammaproteobacteria > Pseudomonadales > Pseudomonadaceae > Pseudomonas > Pseudomonas sp. 910_21. The sequence goes on from NZ_VXCY01000002.1 coordinate 149,428, forward strand.
GGCGGCCTGTTCGGCCATGGCCTTGAGGTCGGGGCGCGGTGTCTGGCCGGCCAGCAGGACGATACCGTTGAAGCTGGTGACGACGATGTGCGAGTTGTTTTCCAGGTCCGGGTTGGCCTTGGCAACGTTCACGGCGACTTTGGTTTCGATCAGTGAATCGTCGATCTTGCTGCCGAAGGTGCGGGTGCCGCGATCGTCATCGATTGGTTTGTCGCGGGTGGCGGTAATCACCGAGCTGCAACCAGTGATGCCGAGGCACAAGGTCAAGGCCAGAAGGCCAAGGCGATTAGGGGTCATTCTTCACTCCCGAACAATTGGCTGTCGATCAAGTCGCAAAGGCAATGGATCGCCAGCAGGTGGACTTCTTGAATACGTGCAGTGACGGTGGCCGGTACGCGAATTTCCACGTCTTCAGGCAGTAGCAGCGAGGCCATGCCTCCGCCATCGCGACCGGTCAATGCTACGACAATCATTTCACGATCATGTGCGGCTTGAATGGCTTGAATAATGTTCGCCGAGTTACCGCTGGTGGAAATTGCCAGCAACACATCGCCGGGTTGGCCGAGAGCACGGATCTGTTTGGAGAAGACTTCGTTGTAGCTGTAGTCGTTGGCAATCGAAGTGATGGTCGAGCTGTCGGTAGTCAGAGCGATGGCGGGCAGGCTGGGGCGTTCACGTTCGAAGCGGTTGAGCAACTCGGAGGAGAAGTGTTGGGCGTCGCCGGCGGAGCCACCGTTGCCACAGGAGAGCATTTTGCCCTCATTGAGCAAGGCATTGACCATGACCTGGCTGGCCTGCTCGATGTGCGGTGCAAGTACGTCCATCGCCTGTTGCTTGGTGTCGATGCTGGCCTGAAAAAGCTGGCGAATTCGGGATTGCATGTCCATCTGTGTGACCTTAAGTGGCGCGGCTTGGTGGCACGTGAATGTGCAGCCCGCAAAGCAAAGAGCAAAAAAGTTGAGTGAAAATGGGTGCGGCCTGAGGGCGTCTTTCAGCTATCAAAGGCATTGCGTAGCCAGTTCAAACGGGCTTCTGCACCCGGGGCGCCTTCAATGGCGACCACGTCGAAACGGCAGGGGTGGTTGGACCAGCGTGACTCGCGTTGCAGGAAAGTCTGCGCGGCAAGAATCAGTTTTTGACGCTTGCGCCCATCGATACTGCCCAGAGCTCCACCCCATTGCGTGTGTTGTCTGTAGCGGACTTCGACGAATACTACTGTATCGCCGTCAAGCATGACCAGATCAAGCTCGCCGCGTTTGCACAGCCAGTTCTGCGCCAGCAGGCGCAGCCCTTGCTGTTGGAGATGCCGGAGCGCTTGGCTTTCGGCATCTCTTCCGCTTTGCTGGCGTGATCCTTGGAGCATTAGCGCGGTGTGTCGGGCAGGCGGGTGACCTGGCCATTGACGAACTTGGCCCAGGGCAGTTGACGCTCAATGCGCTGACCGGCGGCCATGCCCAGGCTACCGGACTCGCCCTCGATCCGGCTGTCAGGCAGGGCCTTGAGTTGACCCAGGCGTGGTGCCAGGCGATAGGCGTCGACACCCATTGCGTACAGGCGACCGAGGCTGCCTCCAGCTTGTGGCCATTGTGCAGTGACCTGGCGGCGCAGAAGGCCATTGGCATCCAGCAGCCAAGGTGTTTCGCAGAACATTACACCGTTCATATCGTTGTATTGATTCTGATCGCCGCTGGCGCTGAACACGTTGGAGGTTGCATACACTGGAACATCGCCAGCGTACTGGAAGTTCAGGGTCGGTTTGATCTGCTGTGCCTGCTGCGGAGTGGAAGCGAGGAAAATGAACTCGATATCCTGGCGGCGCGACGGTTGTGCGGCGACTTGAGTGCCTACGGTGCTCTGCAGGCTCTTGGCGCGACCCTCGCTTTGGCGCAGTCGGAACAAGTCGGCAATTTGTTGGGCCAGAGCGACAGGCTGATCGACTCGCTCGATGCCGATCACGCTACCACCGTTGGCTTCCCAGTCCTGGCGGAAGGCCTTGAGCACGCGGTCGCCCCACTCACCCTTGGGGACCAGCGCCGCAGCGCGATGCAGGCCATCGGCGCGGGCGCGACGAGAGACTTCACGGGCTTCGTCTTCGGCCGCCAGGCCGAATTGGAACAGTTGCGCCGGGCCTTGTTCGCCTTCGCTGTAGTTCAGTGCGAGGGTGGTAATCGGCAGCTGCGAGCGTGTAGCCAGTTGCTTGACCAGTGGTTTTTCCAGGGGGCCGACTACCAGTTGCACACCGGCAGCCTGGGCTTTGCGGTAGAAGTCGTCCAGGGAACTCAGGCGCGAGCTGTCGTAAAACTCAATGCTGGGTGGCTTTTGCCCGGCTTGCTGAGCCTGGTAGTGAGCGGCCATGAAGCCTTCACGCAGGGCCTTGGAAACCGAAGCCAAGGGCCCATCTTGTGGCAGTAGCAGGGCAATTTTCGAAACAGGCTGGCTAGCCAGCTCTTTAAGCTGGGTCAGCGGTTGAGGCAGTTGAATGGCGGCAGGATGCTTTGGATTCTGCGCGCGCCAGTTATCAATGGCCGACTGTTGTTGCTCCAGAGTACCGGCGGTCTTGACTGCCAAGGCCAGGCTCAACCAGCCGGCCAGGTCATCGTTGCCTGCAGATTGCAGTTGGTCGGTGGGCAGCGCGGCAATCAGTACCCAGATGGCCTCATGGTTCTTTGCCGCCGCTTCATCTTTCAGCAGGGGCGCGATAAGAATCCGCTGCTTGGCGGCAGCCAGCGTCTGGCCGTCCGCTTCCAGAGCGCGCGCATAAACGTTGCCGGTACGGATCTGCTGAGTTGCAGGCAGTTCGCTGAGGTGCTGCAGGCTTGGGTGGCTCAGCGCAGTCAGTGCGGCTTTCGGCTGATTGCGGATCATGGCCAGCTCTGCTGACAGAGTGCTGGCGAAGATCTGCTGGGCAGGTTTGAGCTGATCCAGCGGCACTTGCTGGAGGATTTGTCCGGCGCGTCCGGCGTTGCCCTGGCGGTATGCCAGGTCTGCTGCGCTCAAGCGCAGCAGGGCTGCCTTGTCCGGGCTTTTGCTGGTGGCGGCCTGTTCGAGCAATTGCTCGATGCTGGCATCCGGTGTCCGTGGAAGTTCGCCAAGGCTGGAAGAGGGCGAGCTGGCGCAAGCCACCAAAAGGGTAGCCAGGCAGAGGGCAAGAAGCAGCCGCAGGCAAGCGATCATGTAAGTGTTCCTGATACTCGATCAAATGAGCGTGGAATTGTACCCAAGCGCTGGCCGGGGCGCGATGTTACTGGCGATAAACCGTCTATTTAACGGGTGCAAATGTTGCTGTAGCGCATAAAAGGCCACAAAGGGCTGCAGTGTTGAACGATCGCCAGGCATATTGAGAGGACTTCAACGCGCTACAATGGCGCTTTTGCCGATCAAGAGGTGTGCGCTTTGACTGCTCCAGGTCCTTTGAATTCCGCTGCTGGCTCGCTTTATGTGGTGGCGACGCCCATCGGCAACCTGGACGACATCAGTGCCCGGGCCCTGAAGTTGTTGCGCGAAGTGTCCCTGATCGCTGCCGAGGATACTCGGCACTCACAGCGTCTGATGCAGCACTTTGGCATCTCCACGCCCTTGGCAGCCTGCCATGAGCATAACGAGCGTGATGAGGGCAGTCGTTTCATTACCCGTTTATTGGCGGGTGATGATGTCGCATTGATTTCCGATGCCGGAACGCCGTTGATTTCCGATCCGGGTTATCACTTGGTGCGGCAGGCCCGTGCAGCAGGCATCAATGTGGTTCCTGTGCCAGGGGCCTGCGCATTGATCGCGGCACTGTCGGCGGCAGGCCTGCCATCGGATCGGTTTATCTTCGAGGGTTTTCTGCCGGCTAAGGCCGTTGGGCGGCGGGGGCGTTTGGAGTTGGTCAAGGAAGAGCCTCGCACGTTGATTTTTTACGAGGCGCCGCATCGTATTCTTGAGTGTCTGCAGGATATGGAGACGGTATTTGGTGGCGAGCGACCGGCACTGTTGGCTCGAGAACTGACCAAGACCTTCGAGACCCTCAAGGGGCTACCACTTTCCGAGTTGCGTCAGTTCGTGGAGGCCGACAGCAACCAGCAGCGCGGTGAGTGCGTAGTGCTGGTGGCGGGATGGACGGCGCCGGAAAGCGATGAGGCGATCAGTAGTGAGTCGATGCGCATTCTTGACCTATTGCTTGAGGAGATGCCTCTCAAAAGGGCGGCGGCGCTGGCGGCTGAGATCACGGGTGAGCGCAAGAATGTGCTGTATCAGGTGGCCCTGAATAAACAGAAAGAGCAATAAATTGCGTAGCAGGGTGGCCAAAGGCTTTTAGCGCTTGTTCTTGGGCCTCTCTGCCGTTAACCTTCGCGGCGGAGAGTCGATTGGACAGTCGCTGCCCTCTATGAAAATTAGAGGGGGGAGGAAAGTCCGGGCTCCATAGGGCGGAGTGCCAGGTAATGCCTGGGAGGCGTGAGCCTACGGAAAGTGCCACAGAAAATAACCGCCTAAGCACTTCGGTGCCGGTAAGGGTGAAAAGGTGCGGTAAGAGCGCACCGCACGTCTGGTAACAGTTCGTGGCTAGGTAAACCCCACTCGGAGCAAGACCAAATAGGGTTCCAAGGCGTGGCCCGCGCTGGAACCGGGTAGGTTGCTAAAGATGTCCAGTGATGGCCATCGTAGAGGAATGACTGTCCTCGACAGAACCCGGCTTACAGATCGACTCTCCACCTTTTCCCTCCCTGCTTGAATCAATAGCAGAAGCGTTTTTGTAATACCGAAAAAATCTTACTCTTAATAAATTACTTTAACTTCGTGCTGCAGCTTATTGGGCTGTCTGAAGTTGATGCTCTGGAATGCCCTCCGAATTCTCGTTACCTCTCCTTTTAGTCTCCTAAATCTCCGTTCTATAAGGCTTTTCCGTCGCTGCGCGCCTTGACGGTGGTGTGGGCGCATTCCTATAGTGTGCGCAAGTGGCGGAAAGTGGCATGAAGTGGGTTTTTTGAGCGCAAAACGCTAAAATTTGGAGAAACGCTGACGTGTTTCGCGGAGCTAACGCTATCAGTCTCGATGCAAAAGGCCGTCTCGCCATGCCGAGCCGGTATCGTGACGAGCTCGTTTCGCGAAGTTCTGGGCAATTAATCGTCACCATCGACGCGGTTGATCCTTGTTTGTGTGTTTACCCCCTCGATGAGTGGGAGCTGATAGAAACCAAGCTGCGCGCACTGCCTTCGCTTCGCGAAGAGAACCGTCGTTTGCAGCGTTTGCTGATTGGTAATGCCGTCGATCTCGAGCTCGATGGCAGTGGTCGTTTTCTGGTGCCACCGCGCCTGCGTGAATATGCCAAGTTGGATAAGCGCGCAATGCTGGTGGGCCAACTGAACAAGTTCCAATTGTGGGACGAGGATGCCTGGGATGCTGTTTCTGCAGCTGACCTGGCGGCTATTCAACAACCGGGCGCCATGCCTGATGAACTGCGTGATTTGATCCTGTGACTATTGATAGCGGCTTTAACCACATCACCGTGCTGCTTGACGAAGCCGTCGAGGCTCTCGCCGTGCGCCCTGATGGCTGCTATCTGGATGGCACCTTCGGCCGTGGCGGGCATAGCCGCTTGATTCTCAGCAAGCTCGGAACGGAGGGCCGGCTCCTCGGATTCGACAAGGACCCCCAAGCGATTGCCACCGGGCAAGCGCTAGCGGCCGAAGACGGCCGCTTTGTCGTTGTACAGCGCAGTTTTGCCGAGTTGGGTTCGGAGGTCGCGGAGCGCGGCCTGGCAGGCAAGGTCAGTGGTGTTCTGCTGGATCTTGGCGTGTCTTCTCCACAGTTGGACGATCCTGAGCGTGGCTTCAGTTTTCTCAATGATGGCCCTCTGGACATGCGCATGGACCCGACTCGTGGCATTAGCGCTGCGCAGTTCATTGCCACCGCGCCCGTCGAGGAAATTGCCCGTGTGTTCAAGGAGTACGGCGAAGAGCGCTTCTCCGGGCGCATGGCGCGAGCCGTGGTCGAGCGTCGTGAAATCCAGCCCTTCGAACGTACTGCCGATCTGGCCGAAGTATTGAAAGTCGCCAATCCTGCCTGGGAGAAGGGCAAGAATCCTGCTACCCGGGCTTTCCAGGGATTGCGCATCCATGTGAATAACGAACTGGGCGATCTCGAGGCCGGCCTTGAGGCGGCGCTGGAGTCGCTGGAAGTGGGCGGTCGCTTGGTGGTGATCAGCTTTCACTCCCTGGAAGATCGCATCGTCAAATTATTCATGCGGCGCCTGGTGAAGGGCGAGTCCGACAATCTGCCGCGCAACCTGCCGGTACGTTTTGAAGCCTTCGTGCCGAAAATCAAGATTCATGGCAAAGCGCAGTTCGCCTCCGAGGCCGAGCTCAAAGCCAATCCCCGTTCCCGTAGTGCGGTGATGCGTGTTGCGGAGAAGCTTCGGTGAGCAAGCTCTTCGCCAAGCCTCTTCCAGGCGGAAGCTTTTTCATGCTTCTGCTATTCGTTGGCGTTTTGGTCTCCGCGATTGCGGTGTCCTACAGCGCTCACTGGAATCGTCAATTACTCAATACGCTGTATGGCGAGTTGAGTGTGCGTGACAAGGCCCAGGCCGAATGGGGACGGTTGATTCTTGAGCAAAGCACCTGGACCGCTCATAGCCGGATCGAAGTGCTGGCCACTGAACAGCTGAAGATGCACATCCCGGGCGCGGCTGAAGTTCGCATGGTGGCGCCATGAAACTTGAAGGCGCTCTCTACCCTTGGCGTTTCCGTGTGGTGCTGGGCTTGCTGGCGATCATGGTGTCGGCGATTGGCTGGCGCATTATCGATTTGCAGGTGGTCGACCGTGACTTCCTCAAGGGGCAGGGCGATGCGCGCAGTGTCCGGCATATTCCTATCCCTGCCCATCGTGGCCTGATCACCGACCGCAATGGCGAGCCTCTGGCCGTAAGTACGCCAGTGACCACGCTTTGGGCCAATGCCAAGGAAATGCAATTGGCCAAGGACCGCTGGCCAGCATTGGCCATGGCCCTTGGTCAGGACCCCAAGGCGCTGGCTGAGCGTCTCGAAGCTCAGGCCAATAAAGAATTCATCTACCTGGTCCGGGGCCTGACTCCGGAGCAGGGCCAGGCGGTGCTCGATCTGAAGGTGCCGGGCGTCTATGGCATCGAGGAATTCCGGCGTTTCTATCCGGCTGGCGAAGTGACTGCGCACATGGTTGGTTTTACCGACATTGACGACCGTGGCCGCGAAGGGGTCGAGCTGGCCTATGACGAATGGCTCGCCGGCGTTCCCGGCAAGCGCCAGGTGATCAAGGACCGGCGAGGCAGATTGATCAAGGATGTCCAGGTCACCAAGAACGCCAAGGCCGGCAAGCCCTTGGCGTTGTCGATTGACCTGCGCCTGCAATACCTGGCCAACCGTGAACTGCGCAATGCCATTGTCGAAAACGGCGCCAAGGCCGGCAGCCTGGTGATCATGGACGTGAAGACCGGCGAGATCCTGGCCATGGTCAACCAGCCGACCTACAACCCGAACAATCGCCGCAATCTGCAGCCGGCGATGATGCGTAACCGCGCGATGATCGACGTATTCGAGCCCGGCTCGACCATGAAGGCGATCTCCATGAGTGCCGCCCTGGAAACCGGACGCTGGAAGCCCAGCGATACTGTCGAGGTTTATCCGGGCACCCTGCAGTTGGGCAAGTACACCATTCGTGACGTGTCGAAGACCGAAGGGCCGGTGCTCGATCTGACCGGTATTCTGATCAACTCCAGTAACGTCGGCATGAGTAAGGTCGCCTTCGATATCGGTGGCGAAACCATTTTCCGTCTGGCGCAGAAGATCGGTCTGGGTCAGGACACAGGCCTCGGCTTCCCTGGCGAGCGAGTCGGCAACCTGCCGAACTACCGTGAGTGGCGCAAGGCTGAAACCGCAACTCTGTCTTATGGCTACGGCCTCTCGGTGACCGCGATCCAACTGGTCCACGCGTTTTCCGCGTTGGCCAACAATGGTCGGATTGCTCCGCTGACGCTGATCAAATCCGACAAGACGCCGCAAACCGCTCAGGTGATTCCGGAAAACGTCGCTAAAACCATGCAGGGCATGCTGCAGCAGGTGATCGAGGCTCCCCGGGGCGTGTTCCGTGCCCAGGTCCCGGCCTATCACGTGGCTGGCAAGAGTGGTACCGCGCGCAAGACGTCGGTAGGCACCAAGGGCTATGCCGAGAACTCCTATCGTTCGCTATTTGCCGGTTTCGGCCCGATGAGCGATCCGCGCTACGCCATCGTGGTAGTGATCGACGAGCCGAGCAAGGCCGGTTACTTCGGTGGCCTGGTATCGGCTCCGGTGTTCAGCAAAGTGATGTCCGGCACCCTGCGCCTGATGAACATCACTCCGGATAATCTGCCGGCCACGCAACAGGCCAATGCGGCGCCCGGTACCCCAGTACGAGCCAATGGAGGGCGCGGCTAATGTCTCTTAGCCTGAACAAGATTTTCGCCCACGCCGGCCGCGATCTGCTGATCCGCGAGTTGACGCTGGACAGCCGCAATGTACGTGCCGGTGATTTGTTCCTGGCGGTACCCGGCGCCAAGTTTGACGGCCGTGCACATATTGCCGACGCCTTGCAGCGCGGTGCTGCTGCAGTGGCCTATGAGGTGGAAGGTGCAACCGTGCTGCCGCTGACCGATGTGCCGCTGATTCCAGTCAAGGGCCTGGCGGCGCAGTTGTCGGATATTGCCGGGCGCTTTTATGGGGATCCAAGCCGCCAGCTGAATCTGGTGGGCGTGACCGGTACCAACGGCAAGACCAGCGTCACCCAGTTGGTGGCCCAGGCGCTGGATCTTTTGGGCCAGCGTTGCGGTTTGGTAGGCACGCTGGGTACTGGCTTCTATGGCGCGCTGGAAAGTGGCTTGCACACCACGCCTAACCCTATCGCGGTGCAGGCGACCCTGGCTGATCTGAAGAACGCCGGTGCCAAGGCGGTGGCCATGGAGGTCTCGTCCCATGGTCTGGATCAGGGGCGCGTGGCGGCCCTGGCTTTCGATGTTGCGGTGCTGACCAATCTGTCCCGCGACCATCTGGATTACCACGGAACCATGCAAGCCTATGGCGCAGCCAAGGCGAAGCTCTTCAACTGGACTGACCTGCGTTGCCGGGTGATCAATCTCGATGATGAGTTCGGTCGGCAACTGGCAGCGGACAAGCACGAATCGCGGTTGATAACCTACAGCCTCGAGGATGCCTCTGCTTATCTGTACTGCCGTGAGGCGAACTTTGATGACGACGGCGTGCGCGCAACCCTGGTGACTCCGCAGGGTGAACACCATCTGCGCAGCACCTTGCTCGGACGCTTCAACCTGAGCAATGTGCTGGCGGCGGTCGGTGCTTTGTTGGGCCTGGAGTACGCACTGGATGAAATTCTCGCCGTGCTGCCCAAGCTCGAAGGTCCTGCTGGGCGCATGCAACGCCTGGGGGGTGGTACTCAACCCTTGGTGGTCGTGGATTACGCCCACACTCCGGATGCTCTGGAGAAAGTATTGCTGGCCCTGCGCCCTCACGCCAAGGGGCGCCTGCTCTGCCTGTTCGGCTGCGGCGGTGACCGCGATCGCGGCAAGCGTCCGCTGATGGCAGAAGTGGTAGAGCGCCTGGCAGATGGCGTGCTAGTCACCGATGACAATCCACGCAGCGAAGACCCAGCGCAGATTTTCGACGATATCCGTGCTGGTTTCAGCGCGGTAGACAAGGTCGATTTTGTAGCCGGTCGTGGTCTCGCCATTGCTCGATTGATCGCCGCCGCGTCGGCAGACGATGTGGTGGTTCTGGCGGGCAAGGGCCATGAGGATTATCAGGAGATCAATGGCCAGCGCCATGACTTCTCCGACCTTGCTGAAGCCGACAAGGCCTTGACTGCATGGGAGGTGGCACATGCTTAAAGCCTTGCTGCTCAGTGAAGTATCGGCCCCATTGGACGCCCGCCTGATCGCGGGCGATGTGCGTTTCAGTGGTGTCAGTATCGATAGCCGGGCGATTCAGGCGGGTCAGTTGTTCGTTGCCTTGACCGGCCCCCGTTTTGACGGTCACGACTACTTGAACGAAGTGGCGGGCAAAGGTGCCGTAGCCGCGTTGGTCGAACGTGAAGTTCCCGACAGCGCGCTGCCTCAGTTGCTGGTCAAGGACACCCGTCTGGCCCTCGGCCAATTGGGCGCTCTGAATCGTGGCGCCTTTACCCGGCCGGTGGCTGCGGTGACGGGTTCCAGCGGCAAGACCACGGTCAAGGAGATGCTGGCCAGCATCCTGCGTACCCGTGGTCCGGTGCTGGCAACCCGGGGCAACCTGAACAATGACCTGGGCGCGCCGCTGACACTTCTGGAGCTGGCCCCCGAACACACCGCTGCCGTGATCGAGCTTGGCGCGTCGCGCATCGGCGAAATCGCCTACACCGTGGCCATGACTCGTCCCCATGTGGCGATCATCAATAACGCTGGTACCGCTCACGTCGGTGAGTTCGGCGGCCCGGAGAAAATCGTCGAAGCCAAGGGCGAAATTCTCGAGGGGCTCGATAGCGCCGGGATTGCCGTGCTGAATCTGGACGACAAGGCCTTCCCGATCTGGAAGACCCGCGCCTCCGGTCGTCAGGTGCTGAGCTTTGCTCTGGACAACAGCGCAGCAGATTTTCATGCCTCGGATATCGGTCGTGATGCCCGTGGTTGCCCGTCCTTCACATTGCACAGCCCAAAGGGCGTGGATAGGGTGCAATTGAACCTGCTTGGCACCCATAACGTGGCCAACGCCTTGGCCGCCGCAGCCGCGGCCCATGCCATGGGCGTCTCGCTGTTCGGCATCGTCACCGGCCTGAATGCGGTGCAGCCGGTCAAGGGCCGCACCGTTGCCCAACTGGCCAAGAACGGCATGCGGGTGATTGATGACACTTACAACGCAAACCCCACCTCAATGTGTGCCGCCGTTGATATACTCGCCGGCTTTTCCGGCCGCACCGTCCTGGTGCTCGGAGACATCGGCGAGTTGGGCGAGTGGGCGGAGCAGGGGCACCGCGAAGTAGGTGCGTATGCCGCTGGCAAGGTTTCGGCCCTCTACGCCGTAGGCCCGATGATGGCTCATGCTGTCGCCGCCTTCGGCGAACACGCGCGCCACTTCGCCAGCCAGGCTGATCTGATTGCTGCCCTGGACGTCGAGCAAGACCCAAATACCACCATTTTGATCAAGGGATCGCGCAGCGCGGTGATGGAAAACATCGTCGCGGCTTTGTGCGGCTCGAGCACGGAGAAACATTGATGCTGCTGCTGCTAGCGGAGTACCTGCAACAGTTCTACAAAGGCTTCGCGGTCTTTCAGTACCTGACCCTGCGCGGGATTCTCGGGGTACTGACTGCGCTGTCTTTGGCGCTGTGCCTGGGTCCGTGGATGATCCGTACTCTGCAAAACCGGCAGATCGGCCAGGCCGTGCGTAATGACGGTCCGCAATCTCACCTGTCCAAGTCGGGTACACCGACCATGGGGGGCGCGCTGATTCTTTCCGCCATCGGTATCAGCACCCTGCTCTGGGCCGACCTGCGCAACCACTATGTGTGGGTAGTGCTGGTGGTGACCCTGGCGTTTGGCGCCATCGGTTGGGTCGATGACTACCGCAAGGTGATCGAGAAGAACTCCCGTGGCTTGCCCAGCCGCTGGAAGTATTTCTGGCAATCGGTGTTCGGCCTGGGCGCTGCGATCTTCCTTTATATGACCGCGCAGAGCCCGGTGGAAACCACCTTGCTGATCCCGATGCTCAAGGACGTGAGCATTCCTCTGGGCATCGGTTTCGTGGTCCTGACCTACTTCGTCATCGTCGGTTCGAGCAACGCGGTCAACCTGACCGACGGCCTCGATGGCCTGGCGATCATGCCGACGGTGATGGTCGGCGGCGCGCTGGGGATCTTCTGCTACCTGTCGGGTAACGTGAAGTTCGCCGAATACCTGCTGATTCCTTATGTACCGGGGGCGGGCGAGCTGATCGTCTTCTGCGGTGCGCTGATCGGTGCCGGCCTGGGCTTCTTGTGGTTCAACACCTATCCGGCACAAGTTTTCATGGGCGACGTCGGCGCGCTGGCGCTGGGCGCGGCCCTGGGCACCATCGCCGTGATCGTCCGTCAGGAAATCGTCCTGTTCATCATGGGCGGCGTGTTCGTGATGGAGACCCTGTCGGTGGTGATCCAGGTGGCTTCCTTCAAATTGACTGGTCGCCGTGTGTTCCGCATGGCACCTATTCACCACCACTTTGAACTCAAGGGCTGGCCCGAGCCTCGTGTGATCGTCCGTTTCTGGATCATCACCGTGATTCTCGTGTTGATCGGCCTTGCCACCCTGAAGCTGAGGTAGAACGAGTGTCTCTGATCGCTTCTGACCACTTCCGCATCGTTGTCGGCCTCGGCAAGAGCGGCATGTCCCTGGTTCGCTTCCTGGCGAACCGGGGCGTTGCCTTTGCGGTGGCCGATACGCGGGAGAATCCACCTGAGCTGGCCACGCTGCGTCGTGACTACCCGCAGGTGGACGTGCGTTGTGGCGAGCTGGATGTCGAGTTCCTGTGCCGTGCCGACGAGCTCTACGTGAGCCCAGGCCTGGCCCTGGCGACCCCGGCCCTGCAGGCCGCTGCTGCCCGTGGCGTGAAATTGTCCGGTGACATCGAGCTGTTCGCGCGTAACGCGAAGGCGCCGATTGTCGCCATCAGCGGTTCCAACGCGAAAAGCACCGTGACCACCCTGGTGGGCGAGATGGCCGCTGCGGCGGGCAAGCGGGTCGCCGTGGGCGGCAACCTGGGCACTCCGGCCCTGGATCTGCTCAGCGACGACGTCGAGCTGTACGTGATGGAGCTGTCCAGCTTCCAGCTGGAGACCACCGACCAGTTGTGCGCCGAAGTGGCCACCGTGCTGAACATCAGCGAAGACCATATGGACCGCTACAGCGGCCTGCCGGCCTATCACCTGGCCAAGCACCGGATCTTCCGGGGCGCGCGGCAAGTGGTGGTCAATCGCCAGGATGCGCTGTCCCGGCCGTTGCTGAGTGAGAACCTGCCGTGCTGGACCTTTGGCCTGGGTAAGCCCGATTTCAAGGGCTTTGGCCTGCGGGAAGAAAAGGGTGAGAAGTACCTGGCCTTCGAGTTCCAGAACCTGATGCCGGTGCGCGAACTGAAGATCCGTGGTGCCCATAACCAGTCCAACGCCCTGGCGGCATTGGCCCTGGGGCATGCGGTCGGCTTGCCGTTCGACGCCATGCTTTCGGCTCTGCGCACCTTCGCCGGCCTGGAGCACCGTTGCCAGTGGGTTCGCGACGTGGATGGCGTGGGTTATTACAACGATTCCAAAGCCACCAACGTCGGCGCCGCCTTGGCTGCCATCGAAGGCCTGGGCGCGGACATCGATGGCAAGATCGTGCTGATCGCCGGTGGCGACGGCAAGGGCGCCGAGTTCAAGGATCTACGGGATCCGGTAGCGGCCAACTGCCGCGCGGTGATCTTGATGGGCCGTGACTCCGACAAGATCGGTGAGGCGGTTGGCGATGCTGTGCCGCTGATTCGTGTCGATTCGCTGGCCGACGCTGTGGCTCAATGCCGCGCCGCTGCACAGCCTGGTGACGTGGTGTTGCTGTCGCCCGCCTGCGCCAGTTTCGACATGTTCAAGAATTACGAAGACCGGGGTCACCAGTTCGTCCGTGTCGTGGAGGAGCTGGCATGAACTTGAGGAATTTCATCAAGCCGTATCCGTCGCCGCTTATCACCGGGCGTGGCATCGACCTGGATTTCCCGATGCTCGCCGGCTGCCTGACGCTGCTCGGCCTGGGGCTGGTCATGATTGCATCGGCCTCTACCGAAGTGGCGGCGGCGCAGTCGGGCAGTGCCCTGTACTACATGATTCGCCACCTGATCTACATCGTGCTGGGCCTGGGGGCCTGCATTGTTACCATGATGATTCCCATCGCCACCTGGCAGCGCCTGGGCTGGATGATGCTAATTGGTGCCTTCGGTTTGCTGGTGATGGTGATCATTCCGGGGATCGGCCGTGAAGTGAACGGTTCGATGCGCTGGATCGGTTTCAGCTTCTTTAACGTTCAGCCCTCCGAGATTGCCAAGGTGTTCGTGGTGATCTACCTCGCCGGCTACTTGGTGCGGCGCCAGAAGGAAGTGCGTGAAAGCTGGATGGGCTTCTTCAAGCCATTCATCGTTCTGCTCCCAATGGCGGGCCTGCTGCTGATGGAACCGGACTTCGGTGCCACCGTGGTGATGATGGGGGCCGCAGCGGCGATGCTGTTCCTCGGCGGTGTCGGGCTGTTCCGGTTTTCCCTGATGGTGGTCCTGGCAGTGGCAGCGGTTGTCTTGCTGATTCAGATGCAGCCCTATCGAATGGCGCGTCTGACCAACTTTGCCGACCCCTGGGCGGACCAGTTCGGTGCCGGATATCAATTGTCCCAGGCACTGATTGCGTTTGGTCGCGGCGAGTGGCTGGGGGTTGGACTGGGTAACAGCGTGCAGAAGCAGTTTTATCTGCCGGAGGCTCACACCGATTTCGTGTTCTCGGTATTGGCCGAAGAGCTGGGTGCCGTGGGCTCCTTGTGCACGGTGGCACTGTTCGTATTCGTCTGTATTCGCGGCATGTACATCGGTCTGTGGGCCGAGAAAGCCAAGCAGTTCTTTGCCGCCTATGTGGCTTATGGCTTGTCGTTCCTATGGATTGGTCAGTTCTTGATCAATATCGGGGTGAACGTCGGTCTGCTGCCGACCAAGGGGCTGACCCTACCGTTCCTCAGTTATGGCGGTAGTTCGTTGGTGATCTGCTGCGCCTGCCTCGGATTGTTGCTGCGTATCGAATGGGAGAGCAGAACCCACCTGGGCAGTGAAGAGATGGAGTTCAGTGAGAGTGACTTTGCCGAGGATCCAGTCCATGGGCGCTAACGTGCTGATCATGGCGGGCGGCACCGGTGGCCACGTGTTCCCGGCGCTGGCGTGTGCCCGCGAGTTCCAGGCCCGTGGCTACAGCGTGCACTGGCTGGGTACTCCCCGTGGGATCGAGAACGAACTGGTACCGGCGGCCGGCTTGCCGCTGCATCTGATCAACGTCACCGGGCTGCGGGGCAAGGGCAAGCTGTCGCTGCTCAAGGCGCCGTTCGTCCTGATCAAGGCGGTGCTCCAGGCGCGGCGGATCATTCGCCAACTCAATCCGGTCTGTGTGCTGGGTTTTGGTGGTTATGTGACCGGCCCTGGTGGTGTTGCCGCCAAGTTGTCCGGGGTGCCGGTCATCGTTCATGAACAGAATGCCGTGGCCGGTACCGCCAATCGGCTGCTGGTGCCGTTGGCCGCCCGAGTCTGCGAAGCTTTCCCGGACACCTTCGGGGCCTCGGACAGCCGCCGCACCACGGGCAATCCGGTGCGTACCGAACTGTTCCTCGAAACACCGCGCGAGGCCCTGGCCGGACGCAAGGCGCGTTTGCTGATCCTGGGCGGAAGCCTGGGGGCAGAGCCGTTGAACAAATTACTGCCGGAAGCCCTGGCACAGGTCGCCCCCGAGCTGCGCCCGGAGGTGTTCCATCAGGCCGGTAAAAACCACGATGAAGTCACTGCAGACCGCTATCGCGCCGCCGGCGTCGAGGCGCAGGTGCAGCCCTTTATCAAAGACATGGCTCAAGCCTATGGCTGGGCCGACCTGGTGGTCTGTCGCGCAGGCGCGTTGACTGTCAGCGAACTGGCTGCCGCCGGTCTGCCTTCGATGCTGGTGCCTTTGCCCCATGCGATCGACGATCACCAGACCCGCAATGCCGAATATTTGGCTCGTGAAGGTGCTGCCTTCCTGATGCCGCAAAGAACGACTGGTGCAGCGGACCTTGCCGCTCGCCTGACAGAGGTTTTGATGCAACCAGAACGACTCGACAACATGGCCCAGGCCGCACGCCGCCTGGCCAAACCCGACGCCACCCGTGATGTGGTGAATATCTGCCTGGAGGTGGCCCATGGTTGAGAATCAAAAAGCCATGCCGCAACCGGAAATGCGCCGCATCCGCCGTATCCACTTCGTCGGCATCGGCGGCGTGGGCATGTGCGGGATTGCCGAGGTGCTGCTGAACCTGGGTTACCAGGTCTCCGGTTCCGATCTCAAGGCGTCGCCGGTCACTGAGCGCCTGGAGTCCTTTGGCGCGCAGATTTTCATCGGCCATCGCGCTGAAAACGCTGCCAATGCCGATGTGCTGGTGGTGTCCAGCGCCGTGAATACCTCGAACCCGGAAGTCGCCACTGCCCTGGAACGCCGTATTCCGGTGGTGCCGCGGGCGGAGATGCTCGCCGAGCTGATGCGCTACCGTCATGGCGTGGCCGTGGCTGGTACCCATGGCAAGACCACCACCACCAGCCTGCTGGCCTCGGTGTTCGCCGCTGGTGGCCTGGACCCGACTTTTGTCATCGGTGGCCGGCTCAATGCAGCGGGTACCAATGCACAGCTGGGCACCAGCCGTTACCTGATTGCCGAAGCCGACGAAAGCGATGCCAGCTTCCTGCACCTGCAGCCGCTGGTAGCCGTAGTCACCAATATTGACGCCGACCATATGGCGACCTACGACGGTGACTTCAACAAACTGAAGAAAACCTTCGTCGACTTCCTGCACAACCTGCCGTTCTATGGGCTGGCGGTGATGTGCCTGGACGATCCGGTGGTGCGCGATATCCTGCCGCTGGTCAAGCGTCCGACCGTGACCTATGGCTTCAGCGAAGAAGCCGACGTGCGCGCCATCAATGTACGCCAGCAAGGCATGCAGACCTTCTTCACCGTGCTGCGTCGCGACCGCGAGCCGCTGGATGTGTCGGTGAACATGCCGGGCAACCACAATGTGCTCAACTCCCTGGCGACCATCTGTATCGCCACCGACGAAGGCATCAGCGACGAAGCCATTGTCCAGGGCCTGTCGGGCTTCCAGGGTGTGGGCCGGCGCTTCCAGGTTTACGGTGAGCTGCCGGTGGAAGGCGGCAACGTCATGCTGGTGGACGACTACGGGCACCACCCGACCGAGGTCGCGGCAGTAATCAAGGCCGTGCGTGGTGGCTGGCCTGAGCGCCGCCTGGTGATGGTCTACCAGCCGCACCGCTTCAGCCGTACCCGTGACCTGTACGACGACTTCGTGCAGGTGCTGGCCGATGCCAACGTCCTGCTGTTGATGGAGGTCTACCCGGCCGGCGAAGAGCCGATCCCCGGCGCCGACAGTCGCCAGCTATGCCACAGCATTCGTCAGCGTGGCCAGCTGGATCCGATCTACATCGAACGTGGCGTCGATCTGGCGCCGCTGGTCAAGCCGTTGCTGCGCGCCGGTGACATCCTGTTGTGCCAAGGTGCCGGTGATATCGGCGGTCTTGCGCCTAAATTGCTCAGCAGCCCGCTGTTCGCCGGTGCTGTGGCCGCTGGCAAGGGGGCGAAATGACCGCTGCCTACGCCAATCTGTTCTCCACCGTGAAGCCGAGCGATTTCGGTCGCGTTGCCGTGCTCTACGGCGGCAAGAGCGCCGAGCGCGAAGTGTCGCTGAAGTCCGGCAAGGCCGTAATTGAAGCCTTGCAGAGTGGCGGTGTGAACGCCTTCGGCATTGATGTCGGCGACGACCTGCTGCAGCGCCTCTTGAGCGAGAAGATTGATCGCGCCTTCATCATTCTCCACGGTCGTGGCGGTGAAGACGGCAGCATGCAAGGCCTGCTCGAGTGCCTGGGGATTCCCTACACCGGTAGCGGCATCCTTGCTTCGGCTCTGGCCATGGACAAACTGCGCACCAAGCAGGTCTGGCACAGCCTGGGGATTCCGACGCCGCGCCACGCAGTATTGAGCTCCGAGGCCGACTGTATTTCCGCAGTGGCGGAACTGGGCCTGCCTTTGATCGTCAAACCGGCTCATGAAGGCTCCAGTATCGGTATGGCCAAGGTGACTTCCGCGCCCGAATTGATCGACGCATGGAAGGCGGCCAGTACCTACGATTCGCAAGTGTTGGTCGAACAATGGATCCAAGGTCCGGAGTTCACCATCGCGACCCTGCGTGATCAGGTGTTGCCCCCGATCGCCCTGGGTACTCCCCACACTTTTTACGACTACGACGCCAAGTATCTGGCTTCCGATACTCAGTACCGGATTCCGTGCGGCCTCGATAGCGCCAAGGAACAGGAACTCATGGACCTCACGGCGAAAGCCTGTGAGGCGCTCGGTATTGCCGGTTGGGCGCGTGCCGATGTGATGCAGGATGCCCAGGGACAGTTCTGGTTCCTGGAAGTGAACACCGCTCCGGGGATGACCGACCACAGTCTGGTGCCGATGGCCGCTCGTGCGGCCGGTCTGGATTTCCAGCAGTTGGTCCTGGCCATCCTGGCAGCCAGTCTTGAGGCGAGAGGTTAAGTCCATGCAAGGCGCGTCGCTTCGTCATCAGCAACCCGCACCCGGCCGCAAGCCGGTGCCGCGGGGTGCCAGCCGAATGGTGGCTAAAGAGCCGATGTCGGTGCGCCTGCCGAAAGCCAACTTTGGTTTTCTGAAAAGCCTGTTCTGGCCGGTGCTGCTGGTGGCTCTGGGGTTTGGCACCTATGAAGGTGCCCAGCGTCTGTTGCCGTACGCCGACCGCCCGATCACCAAGATCGCGGTGCAGGGGGACTTGAGCTACATCAGCCAGCAGGCGGTGCAGCAGCGGATCGCGCCTTATGTCGCGGCGAGCTTCTTCACCATCGACCTGGCGAGCATGCGCACCGAGCTGGAACAGATGCCCTGGATCGCCCACGCCGAAGTTCGTCGGGTGTGGCCGGACCAAGTGGTGATTCGCCTGGAAGAGCAACTGCCGGTAGCCCGTTGGGGCGACGAGGCACTGTTGAACAACCAGGGCCAGGCCTTCACTCCGCGTGAGCTGGCGAACTATGAACACTTGCCGCAGTTGTTCGGGCCGCAGCGGGCCCAGCAGCAAGTGATGCAGCAGTATCAGGTGTTGAGCCAGATGCTGCGGCCGCTGGGCTTTTCGATCGCCCGTCTGGAGCTGCGCGAGCGCGGCAGCTGGTTCCTGACCACCGGTGCCGGCAGTGCCGGTCCGGGTATCGAGTTGCTCCTGGGTCGCGATCATCTGGTGGAGAAGATGCGCCGCTTCATTGCCATTTATGAAAAAACGCTGAAAGAACAGATCACGAATATCGCGCGCATCGATCTGCGTTATGCCAACGGCCTGGCCGTGGGCTGGCGCGATCCGGCGGCACCCACGACGGCGCAACCTGCCGTCGCGAAGAATTAAGAAGAGGCAGGACCATGGCAAATGTGCAAAGCGGCAAAATGATCGTCGGCCTGGATATCGGCACCTCCAAGGTTGTGGCGCTGGTAGGCGAAGTCGCGGCCGATGGCTCGCTGGAAATCGTCGGCATCGGCACCCATCCTTCCCGCGGCCTGAAGAAGGGCGTGGTGGTGAATATCGAATCCACTGTGCAGTCGATCCAGCGCGCGGTGGAAGAGGCGCAACTGATGGCGGGCTGCCGTATTCACTCGGCGTTCGTTGGTGTGGCGGGCAATCACATTCGCAGCCTGAACTCCCACGGCATCGTGGCGATCCGCGATCGGGAAGTCAGCTCGGCGGACCTGGAGCGGGTATTGGATGCAGCCCAGGCTGTGGCGATCCCGGCTGACCAGCGAGTCCTGCATACCCTGCCGCAGGATTACGTGATCGATAACCAGGAAGGCGTGCGCGAGCCCCTGGGCATGTCCGGCGTGCGTCTGGAAGCCAAGGTGCACGTGGTGACCTGCGCGGTGAATGCGGCACAGAACATCGAGAAGTGCGTGCGCCGCTGCGGCCTGGAAATCGACGACATCATCCTCGAGCAACTGGCCTCCGCCTACTCGGTACTCACCGACGACGAGAAAGAGTTGGGCGTGTGCCTGGTGGACATCGGCGGCGGCACCACCGACATGGCGATCTTCACCGAAGGCGCGATCCGTCACACCGCGGTGATCCCGATTGCCGGCGATCAGGTGACCAACGACATCGCCATGGCTTTGCGCACACCGACCCAGTACGCCGAGGAAATCAAGATCCGTTACGCCTGCGCCCTGGCCAAGCTGGCCGGTGCCGGCGAAACCATCAAGGTGCCGAGCGTTGGCGATCGTCCGCCGCGTGAGCTGTCGCGTCAGGCCCTGGCCGAAGTAGTCGAGCCGCGTTACGACGAATTGTTCACCCTGATTCAGGCCGAGCTGCGTCGTAGCGGCTACGAAGACCTGATCCCGGCGGGCATCGTGCTCACTGGTGGCACCTCGAAGATGGAAGGCGCGGTGGAACTGGCCGAGGAAATTTTCCACATGCCGGTTCGTCTGGGCGTGCCCCACAGTGTCAAGGGCCTGTCCGACGTGGTGCGCAACCCGATCTATTCCACCGGCGTTGGCTTGCTGCTGTACGGACTGCAGAAACAGTCCGACGGCATCTCGTTCTCCGGCATCGGCAGCCGCGACAGCTACAGCAGCGACGAGCCCAAGACCGCGTTGCTGGACCGCATCAAGAGCTGGGTCCAGGGCAACTTCTAAAGATTTACCGCAACACCGTTTCAAAGCAGTAGGCAGTAGGCGAAAAACTAGAGAAATGAAAGGAGAGGGAAAATGTTCGAACTCGTAGACAACATCCCGCAGAGTCCGGTAATCAAGGTTATCGGTGTTGGCGGTGGCGGCGGCAACGCGGTCAATCACATGGTCAAGAGCAACATCGAAGGCGTCGAGTTCATCTGCGCCAACACTGATGCTCAAGCGCTGAAAAACATCGGCGCGCGGACCATCCTGCAACTGGGTACCGGTGTGACCAAGGGCCTGGGTGCGGGTGCCAATCCGGAAGTCGGCCGTCAAGCCGCTCTGGAAGACCGCGAGCGCATCGCCGAAGTACTGGCGGGCACCAACATGGTGTTCATCACCACTGGCATGGGCGGCGGTACCGGTACCGGTGCGGCGCCGATCATCGCTGAAGTGGCCAAGGAAATGGGCATCCTCACCGTTGCGGTGGTCACCCGTCCGTTCCCGTTCGAAGGCCGCAAGCGCATGCAGATCGCCGATGAGGGCATCCGCGCGCTGAGCGAAAGCGTCGACTCGTTGATCACCATTCCCAACGAGAAGCTGCTGACCATCCTCGGCAAGGACGCCAGCCTGCTGTCGGCGTTTGCCAAGGCTGACGACGTGTTGGCTGGTGCCGTTCGCGGTATCTCCGACATCATCAAGCGTCCGGGCATGATCAACGTCGACTTTGCCGACGTACGTACCGTGATGAGCGAAATGGGCATGGCGATGATGGGCACTGGCTGCGCCAGCGGTCCGAACCGTGCGCGTGAAGCCACTGAAGCGGCCATCCGCAACCCGCTGCTGGAAGACGTGAACCTGGAAGGTGCACGCGGCATCCTGGTGAACATCACCGCCGGTCCTGACCTGTCCCTGGGTGAGTACTCCGACGTGGGTAGCATCATCGAAGCCTTCGCTTCCGAACACGCCATGGTCAAGGTCGGTACCGTTATCGATCCGGACATGCGTGACGAGCTGCATGTAACCGTAGTGGCCACCGGCCTGGGCGCGAAAATCGAGAAGCCTGTGAAGGTCATCGACAACACCGTTCAGACTTCCATGTCCGCACAATCGCAAGCGCCAGCTGCTGCTCGTCAGGAACTGCCGTCGGTGAACTACCGTGACCTGGATCGTCCGACCGTTATGCGCAATCAGGCGCAGTCGAACGCGGCGACCGCGGCGAAGCTGAATCCGCAAGATGATCTGGACTACCTGGACATCCCGGCATTCCTGCGTCGTCAGGCCGATTGATGGAATGTATCAGGGGTATTAGGGTGATTGGTGTTCAGCAAAGGCATGGTCTGCTATTATCGCCAGCCTTTGTTGATACCAGTTCGCAATTTGCGCTGAAGCGGCCCAAGCCATGATTAAACAACGCACCCTGAAGAATATTATCCGTGCCACAGGTGTAGGCCTGCATTCCGGGGAGAAGGTTTACCTGACCCTCAAGCCTGCGCCTGTCGACACCGGCATTGTGTTTTGTCGTGCCGACCTGGACCCTGTGGTGCAGATTCCTGCTCGCGCGGAAAATGTTGGCGAAACCACGATGTCGACCACGTTGGTCAACGGTGACGTCAAAGTGGACACGGTGGAGCACTTGCTCTCGGCCATGGCTGGCCTGGGCATCGATAACGCCTACGTCGAGCTCTCCGCGTCCGAAGTCCCGATCATGGATGGCAGTGCCGGACCCTTCGTATTCCTGATTCAATCTGCTGGCCTCGAAGAACAGGACGCAGCTAAAAAGTTCATCCGCATCCTTCGTGAAGTGACCGTGGAAGACGGCGACAAGCGCGCCACTTTCGTGCCTTTCGATGGTTTTAAAGTGAGCTTCGAGATCGATTTCGATCACCCGGTTTTCCGTGACCGCACCCAGAGTGCAAGCGTGGACTTCTCCAGTACTTCGTTTGTAAAAGAAGTCAGTCGCGCCCGTACCTTTGGTTTCATGAGTGATATCGAGTACCTGCGCAAGCACAACCTCGCACTCGGCGGCAGCGTGGAAAACGCCATTGTGGTCGATTCGGATGGCGTACTGAATGAAGACGGTCTTCGCTACGAAGACGAATTCGTCAAGCACAAGATCCTGGATGCAATTGGTGACCTCTACCTGCTGGGCAACAGCCTGATAGGCGAGTTCAAGGGCTTCAAGTCGGGCCACGCACTGAACAACCAGCTACTGCGCAAGTTGATTGAGCAGAAAGATGCCTGGGAAGTCGTGACCTTCGAAGATGCCAGCACTGCACCGATCTCTTACATGCGTCCGGTCGCGGCCGTGTAATTACTCTCTCTTTCCTTTTGTTTTTGAAGGCCATCCCCCCGGATGGCCTTTTTTTATGCCGCAAGGTTCAGGCGCTGCGCCGTGACATGTTGGAAACCACTCGGTTGCGGCCGCTGTACTTGGCTTGATACAGGGCTTTGTCGGCGTCGCTCACCCATTGGTCGAGGCTGATATCCGGATTGCCCGACCAGGTGTTGATGCCAATGCTTACCGTCAAGGGCGTGGCCTGTTCGCTGACGGACGGCAATGCGGCGATGCTGGCGCGGATTCTCTCGGCGAGTACGGCGGCGCCGGCGCTGTCGGTCCCCGGCAGGATCACCGCGAACTCTTCGCCCCCATAGCGTGCCGCCAGGTCAGCCGGGCGTCCTGCGCAAGCGCCAATGTTCTGCGCCACCACACGCAATGCCTGGTCCCCCAGCGGATGACCAAAGCGGTCGTTGAACGACTTGAAGTGGTCGACGTCGATCATCAGCAGTGACAGGGGCAGGTTTGCGCGCCGGGCCCGGGCCCACTCATTGTTCAATACCTGGTCCAGGGTACGACGATTGGCCAGGCCGGTGAGGGCATCGACGGCTGCCAGGCGCGCCAGCTCCTGCTCGGCATTCTGCCGGCGCCGCAGTTCGCGACACAGTTGCCAGGTCAGCCAGAACAGGGCGATGCACAGCGCCCCAGTGGCGCCGCTGATCAGCAACGCTGTGCGTTGCCAGGCAGCAAAGACCTCATCGATGGACAGTGCCACGACCACGATCAGCGGCAGGTCGCCCACCTGGGAAAAGGTGTACAGCCGTTGCATCCGATCCACGCTGGACACGCTGCTGAAGCTGCCATTGCCTTCGCGCAGGATGCGGACGAAGTTGGGGCGGTTACTGAAACTCTTGCCAATCAGGTCGTCTGCCAGGGGCGGCTGCTGGGCCAGCAGAACCCCATCGCGGCTGATCAGGTTGATCGAGCCGTTGCGCCCGATATCCAGATTCTTGAACAGCTCATTGAAGTAGCTCAGGCGCATCGCCGCTTCGGCGACGCCAATGAACTCGCCATTCTCGTTGCTGAGCCGACGACTGAAGCTGATCCGCCAGTCATGCTCGGCGGTGCGGGCGCGGAACGGCGGGCTGATCATCATCCTCGGGTCTGGATTGTCGATGTGCGATCGAAAGTACTCGCGATCGGCGTAGTTGCCCGTACGGGGTACGAGCGAAGCCGAGTCGGCCAGCACATCGCC
This sequence comes from Pseudomonas sp. 910_21, assembly GCF_052850735.1. Lineage (NCBI taxonomy): Bacteria > Pseudomonadati > Pseudomonadota > Gammaproteobacteria > Pseudomonadales > Pseudomonadaceae > Pseudomonas > Pseudomonas sp. 910_21. The sequence continues at coordinate 173,439 of NZ_VXCY01000002.1, forward strand.
GTGCTTGTCCAGCAACAGGATATCGCCCTTGTAGGGCGCTGCGGTGGCGCGGTCGAACAGCGCCAGATGGCGGATGGGCAGCGAAACGTCCTTCAGGTCGTTGCGTTGCGCCGCACTGATCAGTCCCTTGAGGGACAGGTCGTAGAGTTCGACGTTGCGCAGTACATCAGCGTCGATCAGTTGCACGATGTTGTTCGCGGCACGGGTGGCAGCCTGTTCGGCAGCAGCGTGTTCACGGATCAACAGGTAGGTGACGATACTGAGAATGGCCACGACGATCAGCGAACTGGCCAGGACCAACAGACGTTCCGGATTTGACGCGATTTTCCCTGTGCGGGGTGTCGCACTACTCACGCTCATGATTTTGATTTCTGCTACGTCGACAGATTTAAGTCTAGTGTGGACGTGGGCTACAGAAATCGGTCACGCCTTCGCGCCTGTATAAATCCCGAATAAAAAAAAGGCCAGCAAAACATGCTGGCCTTTTGCTTATATCGGCTTAGAACACGTTGATCGGATAGTCGACGATCACCCGGTACTCATCGGTGTCGTTGTCCAGTGCGCCGTAGCCGTTGCCACCACGGTTGGTAGCCCATTGCAAGCGCACGGCCAGGTCCTTGGCGGTGCCGCCCTGCACCACGTATTTGAGGTCGAGGTCACGTTCCCAGTGCTTGGCATTCTTGCCGTCGGCGCTGTACCAGCTGGCATAGCCGCGGCTGGCCGGATCGACCTTGGTCAGGTCCAGCTCGCCCCGGGAGTAAGACAGGGCCGAGGTCAGGCCCGGCAGGCCGACGCCGGCAAAATCGTAGGCGTACTTGAGCTTCCAGGAGCGCTCGTTGGGACCGTTGAAGTCCGAGTACTGCTGGGAGTTATCCAGGTAGATGCTGTCGCCCTGGGCGATGTAGTCGAATGGCGTGTTGCCGTTGACCCGCTGGTAGGCCGCAGTGACGCTGTGGCTGCCCACGCCCACGGTGAAGTGCAGGCTGTAGGTGTTGTTGTCGATATTGCCCAGCAGCGCCTGGCCCGTGTCCTGGGTGTGATAGAAGTGCAGGCCCGGATTGAGGCTGACCAGATCGTTGAGCGCGTAGGTGTAGTCCAGGTCGTAGTAGTACTGGTTCCAGATGTCCTTGAGCTCGGAGGCATACAGGCTGCTGGTCAAGCCTGGAACACCGCTCCAGGCCACCCCGGTCCAATTCAGGTGCAGGCTTTCGTCACCTTTTTGCAGGGCGCCGTAGGAGGTGCCGATGCGCTTGTGACCGCTCTGGTTGTAGGGCTTGGTGAAGCTGGCCTGGCCGCCTTCGATCAACCAGCCGTCGAAGCTGTGGTTGGTCAGGCTGACGCCGCGGAAGGTCTGCGGCAGCATGCGGCTCATGCCCCCGGCGATCACCGGGTTGTTGAGGAACAGGTCGCCGGCCTTGAGCTCGGTGTCGAAGGCTCGCATCTTCAAGGTGGCACCGGTGGTTGAGAACGAGCCGGGCGCCTTGTGCCGGCCATCTTCGCTGAGGGGCAGGATGCTCGACTTGGTGGTGCCGCCTCCGCCGTCCAGCTTGAGGCCGAGCATAGCGTTGGCATCGATACCAAAGCCCACAGTGCCTTGGGTATAGCCGGACTCGAAGACACCGAGGAAACCCTGGCCCCATTCGATGTTGTCTTTGTTCTGCTGCTGGCGATTGCGGTTCATGTAGTAGTTGCGGGCGTTGAGCTTGAGGCTCGAGCCGGCGACGAAGCCCTGGTTGTCGCTCTCTTCGGCCGCTTGGCCCAAGGCGGGAATAGTTGCAGCGATTGCAATGAATAGCGGGCTGATTCTCAGCGTGGTCCTGAACAACGTGTAGCTCCTTTGGTGAATGAACATGGTTTTTTATTGTGAATTCGGGTGTTTCTTGTTCTGGGTATGACGTATTTGCCATGGGTTTCTCCACAGCAAAAAAAAGCCGCTGAACTCAGCGGCTTTAAGACAACTTACTCCCGGGTTGAAAGCAGAGAAGTTGTCGAGGGAAGCAAGTCGGTAGCGCGGATCAACTGTCTTTCTGAGCGTCGCTCTTACTGTGCTCGGCGGTGATCTTCTGGGCTTGCTGAGTGTTTTGCTGCTGGGCGGCCTGGGCAATCTGTGCTTGTTCGAACGCGGCGGCGCGTGCGGCATTTCTCGCCACGAATCCCTGGGATTCTTCGGCCATGGCCATTGGCACCACGAACAGGGAAGACAAAACAAAGGCGCTGGCCATACCCATACTGTTGGACATTTCTGAAGACCTTCTTGCTGAGCAAGTTCAATTCGGTGCGACAAAAATATAACCATGAGGCTGCTGGAAAAAGAGCCGAACAGGATAAGGACTGTTACCAAAAAAACAACAGTAGGCGCTGGCTTGTAGGGGCTGGCTTGCCAGCGAACGCGCCATATCGTCATGCGCCGGATGTGTTGACGCCTTCGCCGGCAAGCCGGCTCCTACAGAATCCGAGAATCCGAGAATCCGAGAATCCGAGAATCCGAGAATCCGAGAATCCGAGAATCCGAGAATCCGAGAATCCCGAGTCAGAGAGGCAGGTACAGGCCGAAGGTGTTGATGCCCCGGTCACTGCGCACGAACACGTCGCCGCCGTGCATCAGGGCGATGGCCTTGACGATGGCCAGTCCCAGGCCGTGGTTGGCGCCGCTATTGCTGCGGGATGCATCGACCCGGTAGAAGCGCTCGAACAAGCGAGGCAGGTGTTCGCTGGCGATGCCTTGGCCCGGGTTGCTGACGGCGATCGCCACTTGCTGCTCCTGCACTTCAATCCGCACCTGGATCACTTCCCCTGCCGCCGTGTGCTGCACGGCATTGCTCAGCAGGTTGATCAGGGCTCGGCGCAGGTGGGCAATCTCGATCCGCACCTGGGCATCGCCCTGGACCTCGACCCTGACTTGCGCGTCTTCGAGGATGAAGTCCAGGTAGTCCAGGGTTGTGGCCACTTCCGTCGCCAAGGAGGTGCTGGTGAGCTTGGTGGCCTTGCTGCCCTGGTCGGCGCTGGCCAGGAACAGCATGTCGTTGACGATGGAACGCAGCCGTTCCAGCTCTTCAAGGTTGGATTGCAGCACCTCGAAGTAATGCTCCGCCGAGCGGCCGCGGGTCAGGGCCACCTGGGTCTGGCCAATGAGGTTGGTCAGGGGCGAGCGCAGTTCATGGGCGACGTCGGCGTTGAACGACTCCAGGCGCGAGTAGGCCTGCTCGACCCGTTCCAAGGTGGAGTTGAAGGAGTTGACGAACTGGCTCAGTTCCGGCGGCAGGGGCGAGAGCTGCAGGCGTCCGGAGAGGCGCGGCGGAGCCAGGCGCTGCGCCTCCTGGGACAGCTTGATCAGCGGCTTGAGGCCGATCCGCGCCACCCAGTAACCCAGGGCCGAGGCCAGTAGAACACCGACGATGGCCAGGCCGATCAGGGCGATCAGCAACTGGTGCTGGGTCTGGTGGAAGGTATCGGTATCGATGGCAATCAGAAAGCGCAGGGCCGGCCGCTGTTCCTTGGCCGGCAACTGGCTGACCAGTACCCTCAGTGGGTAGGGATGATCGCTCAGAATCAGATCGCGCATGCCCAGCGGACCTTGGGCGAATGCGCGGATCTGTGGGTCCGGGTTGCCGTATTCATAACCGGGGTCACCGCTCACTGCCCAGAAGCGGATGCGTTTGTCCTCCTCGCTGAGCAGCTTGAGCTTGGCGTTGATCTTGGCCCAGTGCTCAGGGGTGCCGTAACGATTCAGGGCCGACTCCAGCACGCTGTAGCGCGCATCCAGCTCGGCTTCCGGCAGCAGGCCCAGGCCCTTGTCCACCTGTTGATAGAGAGCACCGCCAATCAGCAGGAAGATCAGCAGTGCCACCAGGGTGAACAGCCCGCTCAGGCGCAGGGCAATGGAGTTACTCGGCACTGCGGCTCTCCAGCACATAACCCATGCCGCGGATGGTGTGCAGCAGCTTGTGTTCGAAAGGGCCATCGAGTTTGGCCCGCAGGCGCTTGATCGCCACTTCGACGACATTGGCGTCGCTGTCGAAATTGATGTCCCAGACCATCTCGGCAATCGAGGTCTTGGACAGGATCTCGCCCTGGCGTCGGGCCAGCACGCTGAGCAGGGAGAACTCCTTGGCGGTCAGGTCCAGGCGAGTGCCGGCGCGGCTGGCCTTGCGGCTGATGAGGTCGATCCACAGGTCGGCGATGCTGATCTGCACCGGCTCGTGACCGCCGCTGCGGCGGGTCAGGGCTTGCAGGCGGGCCACCAGTTCAAGGAAGGAGAAGGGCTTGCCCAGGTAGTCGTCGGCGCCATCGCGCAGGCCGCGAATCCGGTCCTCCACGCGCTCCCGGGCGGTGAGCATGATCACCGGGGTCTGCTTGCGCGCACGCAGGGCCCGCAGCACGCCAAAGCCGTCCAGGCCGGGGAGCATCACATCCAGCACGATCACCGCATAATCGCCTTCCAGGGCCAGGTGCAGACCCTCGATGCCCTCTCGGGCCAGGTCGACGGTATAGCCCTGTTCGGTCAACCCGCGATGCAGGTAGTCCGCAGTTTTTTCTTCGTCTTCGATAATCAGAACGCGCATGACCCGCCTCAGGTGTTGGTGGCCGGCGAAAGGGCCGGCTGGGGCCGGTGGAACAGCCGCTCGAGCCACAAGTATATGACCGGCGTGGTGAACAGCGTCAGGGCCTGGCTCACCAGCAACCCGCCGACCACGGCGATGCCCAGGGGCTGGCGCAGTTCGGCGCCGGTGCCGTAGCCGAGCATCAGCGGCAGGGCGCCGAGCAGTGCGGCCAGAGTGGTCATGATGATGGGCCGGAAACGGGTGATACAGGCCTGGTAGATCGCTTCTTCGGGCGGCAAGCCACGGTTGCGCTGGGCCTCCAGGGCGAAGTCGATCATCAGGATGCCGTTTTTCTTGACGATGCCGATCAGCAGCACCAGGCCGATCAACGCCATGATGGAAAAATCCTGGCCGCAGAGCCAGAGCATCAACAAGGCGCCGAGCCCGGCCGAAGGCAGGGTGGAAATGATCGTCAGCGGATGCACGAAGCTTTCGTACAGCACCCCGAGAATGATGTAGACCGCCACCAGCGCGGCGAGAATCAGGTACGGCTGGCTGGCCAGGGAACTCTGGAAGGCCTGGGCCGCGCCCTGAAAGTTGCCGCTGATGGCCGCCGGCATGCCGATCTCGCTCTTGGCCTGGTCAAGCAGGATCACCGCGTCCCCCAGCGCCACGCCGGGGGCCAGGTTGAACGACAGGTTGGCCGCCGGAAACATGCCGTCGTGGGCGATCGACAAAGGACCGATGCTGGGGGCATCGAAGCGTGCCAGGGCCGACAGCGGGACCATTTCCCCGGTCAGCGGCGAGCGCAGGTAGAAGTAGTTGAGGCTCTCGGCCTTGCCCCGTTGCTGGGTGTCGAGTTCGAGGATCACGTTGTACTGGTTGATCTCGGTCTGGAACTCGTTGATCTGACGCTGGCCGAAGGCATCGTACAGCGCTTCGTCGACATCGCTGGCGGTGAGGCCGAAGCGCGCGGCGGCGGTCCGATCGATGTTGATGTGGGTAATGCTGCCGCCCAGTTGCAGGTCGTTGGAAACATCCCGGAACGCCGGGTTGCTGCGCAGCTTCTCGGTCAGGCGCTGGGTCCAGGTACTCAGGGTCGGGCCGTCGTTGCTTTTGATCACGTACTGGTACTGGGCACGGCTCGGTCCGGAACTGAGGTTGATGTCCTGGCCGGCCCGCAGGTAGAGCACGATGCCGGGCACCTGCATCAGTTGCGGGCGGATGCGATCGATGAAAGCGCTGGCGGAAACATCCCGGTCGCCACGTTTTTTCAGTGAGATCCAGAAGCGGCCGTTGGCGATGGTCTGGTTGCTGCCGGAGACACCCACCGAGTGGGAGAAGGCTTGCACCGCCGGGTCGGCAGCGACGATTTCCGCCAGGGCCTGGTGTTTTTTCACCATGTCCGGGTAGGAGATGTCCGCCGCCGCTTCAGTAGTGCCGAGCACGAAGCCGGTGTCCTGCACCGGGAAGAAGCCCTTGGGGATCAGGATATAGCCGGCAATGGCCATGCCCAGGGTCAGGCCGAAAATCCCCAGCATCAGTTTCTGATGGGCCAGGGCCTTGCGCAGGCCGCGTTCATAGAAGGCCAGCAGGCGCTCGCCGAAGCCCGGCTGGGCATGGGCCGGGTGCACCGGGGTGCGCATGAACAGGGCCGCCAGGGTGGGCGCCAGGGTCAGCGAAACCACCACCGAAATCATGATGGTGGAGGTGGCGGTCAGGGCGAATTCCTTAAACAGCCGCCCCACCACGCCGCCCATGAACAGCAGGGGAATGAACGCTGCCACCAGGGAAAAGCTGATGGAGACCACGGTGAAGCCGATTTCTCCGGCGCCCTTGATCGCCGCCTCGCGCATGCCGTCGCCGGCCTCCAGATGGCGGTGGATGTTCTCCACCACCACGATGGCATCGTCCACCACAAACCCCACGGCGATGACGATGGCCACCAGGGTCAGGTTGTTCAGGCTGAAGCCCATCACATACATCAGGGCGAAGCTGGCGGTCAGCGATACCCCCAGCACCGCAGAGACGATCAGGGTCGCCGACCACTGGCGCAGGAACAGCGCCATGACTGCCACCACCAGCAGCACGGCGATCAGCAGAGTGATCTCCACCTCGTGCAGCGAGGCCCGGATGGTCTGGGTGCGGTCCACCAGCACCTTGACCTGCACCGACGCCGGCAGCATGGCCTCAAGGCCCGGCAGCGCGGCCTGGATACGGTCCACGGTGTCGACGATATTGGCCCCCGGCTGGCGCGAGATCACCAGGTTGACCCCTGGCTGGTCACCGGACCAGGCCTGGACGTAGGCATCTTCCGAACCGTTGACCACACGCGCCACGTCCTGCAGATGCACCGGCGCGCCGTTTTTGTAAGAAACGATCAACTGGCCGTATTCCTCGGGATGGAACAGCTGGTCGTTGGTGGACAGGGTGGAGATGCTCGACTCGCCATACAGCGCGCCCTTGGCCAGGTTGAGGCTGGTCTGCTGGATCGCCAGGCGGATGTCGGCCAGGGTCAGGCCGATGGCGGCCAGCTTGTCTGCCGACGCCTGGACCCGGATCGCCGGGCGCTGCTGGCCGGTGATGTTGATCTGACCAACGCCGTCGATCTGGCTGATCTGCCGGGCCAGCAGGGTTTCCGCGTAGTCGCTCAGTTCGGTGCCAGGCATCTGCGTTGAACTGATGCTGAGGATCAGCACCGGGCTGTCCGCCGGGTTGACCTTCTTCCAGGTCGGCAGGGTGGGCATGTCCTTGGGCAGCTTGCCGGCGGCGGTGTTGATGGCCGCCTGGACTTCCTGGGCGGCGGTGTCGATGCTTTTGTTCAAGGTGAACTGCAGGGTCAGCAGGGACGAGCCCAGGGCGCTGCTGGAGGTCATCTGGGTCATGCCGGGGATGGCGCTGAACTGCACTTCCAGGGGCGTGGCCACCGAGGAAGCCATGGTGTCCGGGCTGGCCCCGGGCAAGGCGGCGGAAACCTGGATAGTGGGAAACTCGGCTTCCGGCAGCGGCGCCACTGGCAGGCGCGGAAATGCGATCAACCCCAGCAGTACCAGCGCAAACGTCAGCAACACGGTGGCGACCGGATGGTCGATGCACCAGGCGGACACCGAGCCACGGCCCTTCATGGCTTGGACTCCGAAGCCTGCACCAGGGGCGGCGGGTCGCTCAGCACCTGGACCTGGGAGCCGGGCTTGAGCCGCGACTGACCGTCACTGACCAGCACATCTCCGGCCTGGACGCCGGAGATGATGTTCAGGCCACTGTCCTGATACACCACCTGCACCGGCACGCTTTCCACTTGCCGGCCTTTGACCCTGAACACGAAGTGCTGATCCAGGCCGCGCTGGACCACGGTAGGCGGTACGGTGAGCGCGGCCTGGTCCAGCGCGGTCTGGATCTTCACCGACACCAATTGTCCGGGCCAGAGCTTTTGCTGAGCGTTGTCGAACTCGGCCTTGACGCGAATGGTGCCGGTACCAGCATTGATCTGGTTGTCGATCAGCGTCAGGTGGCCGTTGCCCAGCAGAGCGCTGGGGTTGTTGCTGTCGGCGCCCAGGTAGGCCTGGACCGTCGCCGGCTCGGGGGCGCGGATCAGTTGTTGCAGGGTCGGCAGCATTTGCTGGGGCAGGGAGAACTCCACGGCGATGGGGTCAATCTGGGTGACCGAAAATAGGCCCTGGGTGTCGGTCATGCGCAGGAAGTTGCCCTCATCCACGGTACGAATACCCACTCGGCCAGTGACGGGAGAGCGGATCTGGGTGTAGGAGAGTTGTACCTGGGTGGCGTCGATGGCGGCCTGGTTACCCTGGGCTGTGGCATTGAGCTGATTGACCAGGGCCACCTGTTGGTCGTACGTCTGCTTCGAGATGCCGTCATCCACCGACAGCAGCTTGTAGCGCTTGAGATTGATCTGCGCCACCTGCAACTGGGCCTGATTTTGCGCCAGTTGGGCCCGTGCCTGATCCAGGTTGGCGCGGATCGAACGGTCATCGATAGTGGCCAGCAGGTCACCTGCTTTCACCAGTTGCCCTTCCTTGACCAGCAACCGGGTGAGGATGCCGTCCACCTGGGGGCGAATGACCACACTGTGCAGCGACAGCACCGAGCCGATGCCGCTGGTGTAGCGCGGTACGTCCTGCTGGATCACTTGCACCACTCGTACCGGTATCGCCGTGGGCGCGGCGAGCCTGGGGCTCGTGGGTTTGTTGAGGAACCAGATCGCAGCGGCGGCGACAGCCAGGAGAAGCGTTGCGGTCACGACGGTTTTCTTGGCAATGGACATGAGGGGAGGGCGCCGGGCAGTAATGTCGGAAGGGTGGCCATGATCTGTGCACAGTTATAGTCCGCTAACTCGGTCAGCAGGGTGACGGCCAGCTGTCAGCCCTGTCAGAAAAGTACCTGCCAGCCGTTGCGATCCAGGTCAAAGATCGCAGGCACACAGGTATACTGCCGGCCACTGTGGCCCGTCCCTCGGCCCGGCTTTTCTTTCTCTCTTGGAGTTTCCATGACTTCCCCTGCACAACCTGCTGCGGATGACGCCCTGAGCGTTGATCCTGCGGCCGAGCCGGTCACCCCTGAAACCGAGGGCAAGGCTGCGATCCCGGCGTTCAAGTTTCCCTTCAAACCGTCCGAATTCGCCGCGGCAAAAAACGTTCAGCAGCCCTGGTACAAGAACGGCGCCAGCAATGGCCACACCAAGACCCCCGGCGCAGCGCCTCCCGGCACTCGGCGCTCCATGGGCAAACGTTGATATCGCCGACAATCGAAGACATTGCCTCGATTTGCGCTTTTTAATCGCAATGATGGCTAATTGCTTTAAACCTGAGCTGGATCAGTATTCGTGGCATCAGTGCGCTTAGAGTCAGCAGCCCTGCCGACTCCTCCTAACAATTACGAGCGCGCTTCCCATGAAGATCAACCTTCCGGTTACTGGGCGAAACGTGGACTTTGCCCCTGATGCGAACATCCTCTCGACCACCGATCTGACCAGCGCGATCACCTACGCCAATCCTGATTTCATCGAGATCAGCGGTTACAGCCGCGAGGAGTTGCTGGGCTCGCCCCACCACCTGATGCGCCATCCGGACATGCCTGCGGCAGCGTTCGGCCACATGTGGCGTACCCTCAAGCGCGGTCGTTCGTGGATGGGCCTGGTGAAGAACCGTTGCAAGAACGGCGATCACTACTGGGTCAGCGCTTACGTCACGCCGGTGACCCGCGACGGGCAGGCGGTGGAATACCAGTCGGTGCGCACCAAGCCCAGTGCACAGCAGATCGAGGCTGCGCAACGGGCTTATGCCCGGCTCAACGGGGCGGGAGCTTCCTGGTGGAGTCTGTTGCCGGTCATGAGTCTGCGTCTGCGCTTGTGGGCATCGATCAGCGCCGGTTTCGTTGGTACCTACGGTGTTTCGGTGTGGTTGCTGCCCGAATCCTGGATGGTCCAGGGGGCGGTGATGGCCATGGGCTGGTGCCTGAGCCTGGTCGCGGTCGGTGCCCAGCTGCGGCCGCTGGATCGGCTGACCGAGCGGGCCCGGCAGATCGGCGACAACCCGTTGAGCCAGGGCATCTACACCGGTCGTGCCGATGAGTTCGGGCGTATCGAGTTCGCCTTGCAGATGCTCGAGGCCCAGGTGGGGGCAGTGGTGGGGCGGATCGGCGATGCGTCCCAGCGATTGGCCGGGCATGCCGCGGAGCTGGTGGAGCATCTGCACAGCAGTCACAACAGCACCCTGGAGCAGCAGGCGGAAACCGATCAGGTGGCGGCCGCCATTCACCAGATGGCCGCCAGCGTGGCGGAAGTCGCCACCCATGCCCAGCAGGCATCGGTGGCGGCGGATCAGGCGGAAAGCGAAACCCGCGAAGGTCATCTATTGGTGGGTGAAAGCCGCAGTGCGGTGTTGCGCCTGGCCAGTGAGCTGGAGCGGGCCACCGAGGTCATTCATCAGTTGGAAAACCACAGCGCGGACATTTCCGGTGTGCTGGAGGTGATCCGCAGCATCGCCGAGCAAACCAACCTGTTGGCTCTGAACGCTGCGATCGAGGCGGCGCGGGCCGGTGAGCAGGGACGCGGCTTTGCCGTAGTGGCCGATGAGGTGCGCGGGCTGGCCCAGCGGACCCAGGATTCCACCAACGAAATCCAGCGCATGATCAGCACCCTGCAAAATGCGGCGCGCAATGCCGTGGAGGCCATGCAGCACAGCAGTCAGCATGTGGAAAGCAGCGTCGATCAGGCCCAGCGCGCCGCGGTGGCGCTGGACGGCATCAGCCAGCGGGTCAACCAGATCACCGAAATGAGCCTGCAGATTGCCGCAGCGGTGGAGGAGCAGAGCGCGGTGAGCGAGGACATCAACCGCAACATCATCGGTATTCGCAATGCCTGTGAAGTGACGGTCAGTGCCGGCCAGCTCAGTCATGTCAATTCAGGCGACGTGGCCGGGCTGGCGGGGGACTTGCGGCAACTGGCCCAGGAGTTCTGGCACAAGCGTGGATAGGCCGGTTCGCGGGGCACCGGTTCGCCGGCAAGCCTGATCCTGCGGAGTCAGGCGGCGCGCAGCGAGATGAAGGCATAGTCCAGGGCGGCTTCGCTGACCACCAGGGCGCCGGCAGCCTGGACCTGGCCGGCGATGTCGTTTCCGGACAGGTGAAAGCGCCAGGGTTGATTCGATGCCGCGGGTGGCGCTGCCTGAACCTGATCGATGGCCCTGGCCAGGGCATTCATGTCGGGCAAGTAGGCGGTGAAGCCGTCGCCCTTGAGGGCCGTGGTGCGAATGCCCAACAGGGCGCAAATGGCTTCCTTGGTATGGATATCATCGCGGTCGGCCTGGCGCGAGCGGTCGATCAGCTCGGCCAGTTCCCTATCCACCAGTGCTCCCCCCAGAATCAGTTGCGGTCCCTGTTCCCAGGATTCCGGCGGGCACTCCTTGGCCAGTGGGTTGAGGGGGATATGGGGGTTGATCTCCATGGGGTAGATGCGGCACACCAGGGGGCGACGCTCATAGATGCGGCACAGCTGGTCTTCGTCAAGATTCCGGCAGGGGCCGACGTTGTAGGCGGCAAAGGTGATCGCCACGTAGGCTTCGGTACTGCCACTGGTGACCCGGCAGGAACGGCGCTCGGCGTGTTCGCGCTGTTGCGTCGGCAGCCCCAGGCCATTGCCGAGGAAGGCCTCCACCAGAACGATCACCTGACCGCCGTCGGCGGCCCAGGCCCGGGCTTCGGTGAGGGTCAGGGGCACATGGTGATCGTTGCAGCACTTGCCGCAACCAACGCAGGAAAACTGAGTATTCATGGAGCGAGTAAACCGTTCTGGGTCGACAGGGATAGCGCCATAAATGCTGTTATTGACGCGGCCAGGGAGCGTGTCGAAGCAAGTTGCACGCCAGCTGTCGGGTCTTGATGGCTGTCGTCTAGGGCACGACTTCGCGACGCACGATATGCATGCCGACGCTTTCATACAAGCGCCGCGCCCGCAGGTTGTCCTCCAGTACCCTGAGATCGACAAAGCCTTCCCGGCGTTCGGCGAACATCAGGAAGGCTTGTAGCAGCAAGGCGCGGCCCAGTCCTTGACCACGGGCCCGAGGGTGCACCACCAGATCCTTGATATAGGTGCTGGTCCAGCACTGGGCCACCGCCACCACGCCCTCCGCATCCCGCACCACCAGGCACAGCTGGGGGTCGTACTCGGCATCGGTTTCGAAGGCCCGGCGCCAGTCTTCCAGGGGCGGCACCCGGCCACCGCCGTCCTGGTAGCCCAGGTGCATCAGTTGATGCACGGCTTCGGCCAGTTCCGGGCTGTAGTGCTCCAGGGTGATACCCGCCGGCCACTGTGGCGTGGTCTGGGGAGCGCTGAGATCGCGGCGCAGCAGCAGGCAGTGGATCTCGCTCATGGCTCAGGCCGCCTGGCTGGCGATGGCCTTGGCGGCGTCGATCAGGCAGCGGGTCAGTTCCGGCGAGGAAAACTTGGTGAGCACCGCATTGGCTCCGGCCAGGCGGGCTTTCTCGCTGTTCATGGCGCTGTCCAGCGAGGTGTGCAGCAACACATACAGATGGGCGAAGTCCGGGGTTTCCCGCAGGGTCCGGGTCAGGGCATAGCCATCCATTTCCGACATCTCGATGTCCGAGACGATCAGGTTGATCTCGTTGGCCGTGCCTTGCAGCTCCAGCAGGCAGTCGATGGCCTCTTTGGCGCTGCGGGCGGTGTGACATTGCAGGCCCAGGTTACGCAGGGTGTGCACCGATTGCTGCAGCGCTACCTGGCTGTCGTCCACCACCAGGATGCGTGCATTGCCCAGGGCTTCGGCGTCTTCCATGCTCAGTTCGGTGGGCGCCATCTCGATCTGCGCCGGGGCGATGCCGTGGATCACTTTCTCGATATCCAGCACTTGCACCAGCGTGCCGTCCACCTGGGTTACCCCGGTGATGTAGGACTTGATACCGCCGGAGCCAAAGGGTGGCGGGCGGATATCGGTGGTCAGGCAATGGACGATCTTGCTCACCGCCTGTACGTGCAGGCCCTGTTTGGAACGGCTGACGTCGGTGACGATCAGGCAGCCGCTGTCCGGGTCTGCCAAGGGGCGCTCGCCGATGGCCCGGCTGAGGTCGATCACTGACAGGGAGTTGCCCCGCAAGGTGGCGATGCCTTTCACATGGGGGTGGGATTCCGGCAGCTTGGTCAGCGGCGGGCAGGGGATGATTTCACTGACTTTAAGCAGGTTGATTGCCATCAGCTTGCCGCTGCGCAAGGTAAACAGCAGAAGCGAAAGCGAGTCTGCGCGGGCTTTGTTGGAGGACATAAAAACCTTCTCTGGAAAAAATTGGCTTGTGGCTCGACCCACGGATAACCCTTGATAACGGGTTATCGACGTATTCAGGGCGGGCTTTAGCGGCGAGGCTGCTTTCCGTCGGCCGGTGCGCAGGTCCCTGGATTGGCGGCGTGCCCTTCGCTGGCAAGCCGGCTCCTGCGAGCCTGCCCCTGGCGTCTACCGCAGGCCCAGGCGCTTGGCCAGACGGCTGAGGTTGGCCCTGTCCAAGCCTAGCTCACGGGCGGCGCTGGCCCAGTTGTGCTGGTGCCGTTCAAGGCAGGCGTTGATCAGCTGGCGCTGATAGTGCTCGGTGGCCTGGCGCAGATCGCCGTTGGCGAGGGCCAGGGGCGTGCTTTCTAGGGCTTGCTCAGGCACGGCAGGCGCCTTTTCGCTGACCCGTGGCAGGTCCAGGTCCGTTGCATCCAGGCTGAGGATCTTCGGCCGTTCACGGCAGTTGCCCAAGGCCTTGAGGGCGCTGCGGCCTATCAAGTGCTCCAGCTCGCGGACGTTGCCCGGCCAGCTGTAGGCCAGCAGCGCCTGTTGCGCATCGACGCTCAGGCGCAGGCTGCCCAGGCCCATGCGCGAGCGGTTTTGTTCCAGGAAGTAGCCGCTGAGCAGCAGCACGTCCCGGCCCCGATCCCGCAGGGCCGGCACCCGCAGCGGATAAACGCTGAGGCGATGGTAGAAGTCGGCGCGATAGCGACCGTTGCGTACTTCTTCTGCCAGGTCACGGTTGGTGGCGGCGATCAGGCGCACGTCTACCTGATGTTCCTTGTCCGAGCCCAGGCGCTGCAACTGACCGCTTTGCAGCACCCGCAGCAGTTTGGCCTGCACCGTCAGCGACAGCTCGCCGACTTCATCGAGAAACAGGGTGCCGCCATTGGCCAGCTCGAATTTACCCCGACGATCCTGGGTGGCCCCGGTAAAGGCGCCGCGCACGTGGCCAAACAGCTCACTCTCCACCAGGGTGTCGGGCAAGGCCGCGCAGTTGAGGCTGATAATCGGTTGCTCAGCCCGGGGTGAGGCAGCGTGAATGGCTTGGGCCACCAACTCCTTGCCAACGCCGGTTTCACCGGTGATCAGCACGGTCAGGTCGCTGCCGCCAACCAGGCTGATCTCTTCCAGCAATCGCTTGTGGGCCTTGCTTTGGCCGATCATCTCGCGGTTCTGTCCGCTGGCCTGGCGGAAGACCTCGGCCCGTTGATGCTCGTTTTCGGCGCGCAGTGCCAGGCGCTCGATGCGTTCGGCTGCGCTGACAGTGGCCGCTGCGAGGCTGGCGAAGGCTTGCAGGGCGTCCAGCTCAATAGGTTCGAAGCGCTGCGGATCGAGGGCGTCGAGGGTCAGCAGGCCCCAGGGGCGCTCATCGACAAACAGCGGACATCCCATGCAGTCGTGGACTTCCAGGTGATCGTCGAGACCTTCCACCAGGCCGTCATAGGGATCGGGCAGTTCACTGTCGCTGGCAAAACGGGTCGGCCCCGGGCTGCTGAGCAGGGCGGCAAAGCGCGGGTGCTCGCTGACCTTGAAGCGCCGGCCCAGGGTATCGGTACTCAGGCCGTTGACCGCCAGCGGCACCAGCCATTCGCCATCCAGGCGCAGCAGCGCAGTGGCATCGCAGGGCAGCAGGGCGCGCAGGGCTTCCAGCAGGCGGCGGTAACGCTCGCCCTCGGGCAGTTCCCGAGACAGGTCGGTCACCAGGGGCAGCAGGGTCATGAGTAGGGATTTTGCAGTCATAAGGACTCCATGTTGTCCTAATGACTATAAATGCATAAGTGTCTTTATGACCATATATATTTCAAGTTATTGATTTATAAGGATTTAATTTCTGGCATGAAAACTGATTAGACAAGGGCAACCTGCAAGCAGTCAAAAAGTCCAGGAGTTGTCCCTATGCTAAGCGTTCAAGATCGCGCCATCATCAAATCCACTGTGCCCCTGCTGGAAAGCGGTGGCGAAGCCCTGATTACCCATTTCTACCGGATGATGCTCTCCGAGTACCCCGAGGTGCGTCCGCTGTTCAACCAGGCACACCAGGCCAGCGGTGATCAGCCCCGGGCCCTGGCCAACGGCGTACTGATGTATGCCCGGCATATCGACCAGTTGGATCAACTGGGGGATCTGGTGGCCAAGATCATCAACAAGCATGTGGCCCTGCAGATCCTGCCGGAGCATTACCCCATTGTCGGCACCTGCCTGTTGCGGGCCATTTCGCAGGTGCTGGGCAGCGAGATCGCCACTCCTGAAGTGATCAATGCCTGGGGCGCGGCTTACAACCAGCTGGCGGATATCCTGATCGGCGCCGAGTCGGCCATCTACGACGAGAAGGCCCAGGCCCCCGGTGGCTGGCGTGGCGCGCGGGAATTCAAATTGGTGGATAAGGTCGAGGAAAGTGCGGAAATCACCTCCTTCTATTTCGAACCATCGGACCAGGGGCCGATCCTCGCCGCCGAGCCTGGGCAGTACATTGGCTTGCAGCTCTTCATAGAGGGCGAGGAAGTGCGGCGCAATTATTCCCTGTCGGCGCTTTCCAGCCAGGGCCAGTACCGCATCAGTGTCAAGCGCGAGGCCGGAGGCTTGGCGTCCAATTACCTGCATGACCAGTGCCCGGTGGGCGCGCGCATCATGCTGTTTCCGCCGGCGGGTGAGTTCACCCTGGTGGCCAGCGACAAGCCCCTGGTGCTGATCAGCGGCGGGGTCGGTATCACCCCGACCCTGCCGATGCTGGAGGCAGCGCTGGCTACCGAACGCCCGGTGCATTTCATCCACTGTGCACGCAACGGTCAAGTGCACGCGTTCCGTCACTGGGTCGACGAGTTGGCGCAACGTTATCCACAGCTCAAGCGTTTCTACTGCTATGCCGAGGACGACGGCGTCAGCCCCGCGGCGGACAAACTGGGGCTGCTGACCCGGGAGCAGTTGGCCGACTGGTTGCCGGAGCAGCGTGACCTGGATGCCTATTTCCTCGGTCCCAAGGGGTTCATGGCGGCCATCAAGCGCCACCTGAAGGCCCTGGGCATCCCCGAGCAACAAAGTCGCTATGAGTTCTTCGGCCCGGCGGCGGCCCTGGAGTAACCCTGTCACCGGCTCCTGCCTGCAGGAGCCGGCTTGCCGGTGCATCCGTCGGTGACCCAAGTGCTATCGGCACCGATGCCTTCGCTGGCAAGCCAGCTCCTACACAAGCCAGCTCCTACAAACGTCAGCCCTGCAATGGGGCAGGGCTGTTAATCCGTGCTTAACCTGCCTGTCGTTAATTCCCCTCGATGCTGGCATGGCAGTGCCATGCCGGCCCTTTCATTGTGCGTCCTCCAGGCCCGTAAACCTTGGGGTGTTGCCTTCGATGCAATGCATTCAAAGGTCATGATCAGCGTGTAGACTTCCGGGCACCCGATGGCAATCAGATCAACTTCGCAATTCAACCGCGGGCTGCCGTGACCAGCACTGGCGGCCCGGTTGGACAGACAACAGAAAAAAGGAATAGGGATGAGTGACGACAGACTGCGTTTGGGACGTGAACGGCGCTTCCTGGTGCTGCTGGGGGTTATCTGCCTGGCACTGATCGGCGGGGCCCTGTACATGCAGGTGGTATTGGGCGAGGCGCCTTGTCCGCTGTGCATCCTGCAGCGCTACGCCTTGCTGCTGATTGCACTGTTCGCTTTCATCGGCGCAGCCCTGAGCTCGCGACGGGGCATCACCATCATGGAGGCCCTGGTGGTCATCAGTGCCATCGCCGGCGCGGGAGTCGCCGGGCACCATGTGTACACCCAGTTCTATCCGGCGGTGAGCTGCGGCATTGACGTGCTGCAGCCGATTGTCGACAGCCTGCCCTTGGCGACGATCTTTCCCCTGGGCTTTCAGGTAGATGGCTTCTGCTCCACGCCATATCCGCCGATTCTTGGGCTGTCCCTGGCCCAGTGGGCACTGCTGGCGTTCGTGCTGACGGTGATCCTGGTGCCGCTGGGCATTGTCCGCAATCGCAAGAAAACCTACTGATCCACCCGGAAAAGCCCCGGTCTCCCAACAGAGGCCGGGGCTTTTTCATGCCGTTCATTCGACACCTGAAAAGTCCGTGATTTGCGGCAAGTCGGGGTGCGGCAAAAGTGCGACATGTTGTCACACTGTCGCAGTCGCAGAGGGGCGATCGGGGGCTTGCAACAGACTGCATTCCGAGCAACTGGTTCCATGCAAGTCTGTCAGTTTGTGTAAGCCGCGCTGTTGGGGAAAACCCATAGCCTGCTATCTATACAATTCTTCACAGACCCCGTTTTACAAGGGGTGAAGCCATATGAAAGACGGCTTTCAGGGGCGGGCGGAGGCCCGGTAGCCGGGCGCTGTGGAGTCCTTTTTGGGGCTTTTTGTTGATAATGAAAATCGTTATGATTGCGATCCTTCGCAACAATCATGAGCGATTGTTGCGCTCAGCGATAAAAATTATTTCGGGATAAGACATGGTTTATAAAACGCGACATATCTACAATCGCCCGCACTGAATTTCCGACGCTGCTCATCCCTGAGCACACGAGGACGGTCGAGGGGCGGATAGAGCGCTCCATGCGACTGCGGGTGTCGGCGCCTTCCAAACTTCCGCACCAAATGGAATTGGTCTGTAACAAGGCCTTTGACCACGAGATCGAATAAGAACCACTGCTAGCCCGGGATGTGTCGTTGAGCGTTTAACCCAACGGGCAGGCCCTTATTCAATTGAAGAAAAATGCCAACCCTTGGCAGGGTGAAGTGTTGGCGATCAAAACCCAACTGCATTGCGCAAGCTGCTTTAGAGGTCGTGAGATGAGTAAAAACAGGTACCCCAGATTACTAGGCTTATTGCCGCTGCTCGGCATGTTGATGCTGGGAGGCTGCAAATGGACCTTGCTCGATCCTAAGGGTCAGGTCGGTCTGGATGAACGAAACCTGATCATCACGGCAACCATTCTGATGCTGCTGGTGGTTGTGCCGGTCATCATCATGACCTTCGCCTTCGCCTGGAAATACCGCGCCTCGAACAAGGACGCGACCTACGCGCCGAAGTGGTCCCACTCCACCAAGATCGAAATTGCGGTGTGGCTGGTTCCGGTGCTGATCATCATTGCCCTGGGTTATGTCACCTACAAGTCGACCCACGCCCTGGACCCTTACCGTCCGCTGGAATCCGACGCCAAGCCGGTCACCATCGAAGTGGTCGCCATGGACTGGAAGTGGCTGTTCATCTATCCCGACCAAGGGATCGCCACCGTCAACAAGATCGTTTTCCCGGCCCATACCCCGGTGAACTTCCGCGTGACCTCCGACACCGTGATGAACTCGTTCTTCATCCCGGGCCTGGGCGGCCAGATCTACGCGATGGCGGGCATGACCACCAAGCTGCACTTGATTGCCAACCAGAACACCGAACTTGAAGGTATCTCCGCCAACTACAGCGGCGCGGGCTTTACCGGCATGAAATTCAAAGCGATCGCAACCAGTCAGGAAGATTTCGACGCCTGGGTAAACGAAGTCAAGAAGGCACCTAAACAGCTGGACACCGCTGAATACGAAGCCCTTTCCAAGGCGAGCCAGAACAATCCTGTAGAGCTCTACTCCGCGTACGCGCCGAACCTGTTCCAGACCATCATCGACAAGTATGAAGGCATGAAACCGGGCAAGCCGCTCAAGCACGAGAAGAAAGAAAAGGAAGTGGCCGCAACCGAAGGGATGGACGTGAGTTCGCATTCAGCTGCCGGGGCAGAGGAGTAAACGATGTTTGGTAAATTAAGTCTGGAAGCGATTCCGTTCCACGAGCCGATTGTCATGGTGACCATTGCCATGATCGCGCTCGGTGGTCTGGCGCTGTTCGCGGCAATCACCTACTTCAAGAAGTGGACTTACCTGTGGACCGAGTGGCTGACGTCCGTCGACCACAAGAAAATCGGTGTGATGTACATCATCGTCGCCATGGTCATGCTGCTGCGTGGCTTCGCTGACGCCATCATGATGCGTACCCAGTTGGCCATGGCCACCGAGGGTTCGCCTGGCTACCTGCCACCTGAACACTATGACCAGATCTTCACCGCCCACGGTGTGATCATGATCATCTTCATGGCGATGCCATTCTTCACCGGCCTGATGAACCTTGTCGTGCCGCTGCAGATCGGCGCGCGTGACGTGGCCTATCCGTTCCTCAACTCCCTGAGCTTCTGGCTGCTGGTATCGGGCGTGGTGCTGATCAACCTGTCCCTGGGCGTTGGTGAATTCGCCAAGACCGGCTGGGTTGCCTATCCGCCGCTGTCGGGCTTGCAATACAGTCCGGGCGTGGGTGTGGACTACTACATCTGGGCGCTACAGCTATCGGGTCTGGGGACAACGCTGACGGGGGTCAACTTCCTGGCCACCGTGCTGAAAATGCGTACCCCGGGCATGAAGATGATGGACATGCCGATCTTCACCTGGACCTGCACCTGGGCCAACGTGCTGATCGTGGCTTCGTTCCCGATCCTCACTGCTACCCTGGCACTGCTGACGCTTGACCGTTACATGGATTTCCACATTTTCACCAATGAACTTGGTGGCAATCCGATGATGTACGTGAACCTGTTCTGGGCTTGGGGTCACCCCGAGGTGTACATCCTGATCCTGCCGGCGTTCGGTATCTTCTCCGAAGTCATCTCGACCTTCTCGGGCAAGCGCCTGTTCGGCCACCACTCGATGATCTACGCTTCCGGCGCGATCTCGATCCTGGGCTTCATGGTTTGGCTGCACCACTTCTTCACCATGGGTTCGGGTGCCAGCGTCAACGCCTTCTTCGGCCTGGCAACCATGCTGATCTCGATCCCGACGGGGGTGAAGCTATTCAACTGGCTGTTCACCATCTACCACGGCCGTCTGCGCATCACCAGCCAGGTTCTGTGGACCCTGGGCTTCATGGTGACCTTCGCCATCGGCGGCATGACCGGCGTACTGCTGGCCATCCCGGGTGCGGACTTCGTCCTGCACAACAGCCTGTTCGTGATCGCTCACTTCCACAACGTGATCATCGGCGGCGCGGTATTCGGCTACATCGCCGGCTTCAGCTTCTACTTCCCGAAAGCCTTCGGCTTCAAGCTGCATGAAGGTTGGGGCAAGGCAGCATTCTGGTTCTGGATCTCGGGCTTCTTCGTCGCCTTCATGCCGCTCTATGCACTGGGCTTCATGGGCATGACCCGTCGTCTGAACGCCACTACCAACCCTGAGTGGGTGCCGTACCTGTACGTCGCCATGGTGGGTGCACTGATGATCGCTGTGGGTATCGCCTGCCAGCTGATCCAGCTGTATGTCAGTGTGCGTGACCGCAAGCAGAACATGTGTGTCTCCGGCGACCCATGGAACGCCCACACCCTGGAATGGTCGACCTCGTCGCCACCGCCGTTCTACAACTTCGCTGTACTGCCGAAAGCCGAAGGCATCGACCCGTTCACCGAAGCCAAGGAAGACGGCACTGCCTACGCGAAGCCAGGCCGCTATCAGCCGATCCACATGCCCAACAACACCGCTACCGGTGTGGTCATGGGGGCACTGCTGACCGTGTTCGGTTTCGCCATGATCTGGCACATCTGGTGGCTGGCCATCGCAAGCCTGGCCGGCACCGTGATCTATTTCGCGATCCACGCTGCCCGTGATGATCAAGGCTACATGGTGCCGGTCGAGACGATCGAACGCATCGAAGCCGAGCAGCACAAGCGTCTGGTATCGGAGAACAAGATCCCGGCTACCCGTGTTGAAACCTCGTTGGAACAGGCTTAATCCATGTCGAACTTAGTGACCAATGCTGGACACGCCCATGTCGATGACCATGGGCACGATGACCATCACCACGACTCGGGCGAGATGACCGTATTCGGTTTCTGGCTCTACCTGATGACCGACTGCATTCTGTTTGCGTCGATCTTCGCGGTATACGCGGTACTGGTTAATAACGTAGCGGGTGGCCCATCGGGCCACGACATCTTCGAACTGCCTTACGTACTGGGCGAAACCGCTCTGCTGCTGTTCAGTTCGATCACCTATGGCTTCGCCATGCTGGCGTTCTTCCGGGGTAACAAGAAGCAGGTACTGGGCTGGCTGGGCATGACGTTCCTGTTCGGCCTGGGCTTCATCGGCATGGAGATCAACGAGTTCCACCTGCTGATCTCCGAAGGCTACGGCCCTAGCCGTTCCGGCTTCCTGTCCGGCTTCTTCACCCTGGTTGGTACCCACGGTCTGCACGTGACCAGCGGTCTGATCTGGATGGCGATCATGATGTATCAGGTGCAGAAAAACGGCCTGACGGCGACCAACAAGACCCGTCTGAGCTGCCTGAGCCTGTTCTGGCACTTCCTGGACGTGGTGTGGATCTGCGTATTCACCGTTGTTTACCTGATGGGGACTATGTAAATGGCCAACACACACTCCCACGACGAAGCCGGTCACGGCAGCGTCAAGTCCTACGCCATCGGCTTCATCCTGTCGGTCATCCTGACACTGATCCCGTTCGGCCTGGTGATGTACCCGTCGCTGCCTAAAGACGTGACCCTGTGGATCGTCCTGGCATTCGCAGTGATCCAGGTGCTGGTACACCTGGTGTACTTCCTGCACCTGGACCGTTCCGCGGCACAGCGCAACAACGTGGTGGCGTTCATCTTCGCCGCGTTGGTCATTGTTCTGCTGGTTGGTCTGTCGTTGTGGATCATGTTCAGCATCCACACCGTCATGATGGCCAAGTGAGGTAAACCCGATGTCGCTCAAGCACTTTATCCAAATCACCAAACCGGGGATCATTTTCGGTAACGTGCTTTCTGTGGCAGGCGGGTTTTTCCTGGCCTCGAAAGGGCATGTCGATCTGGCCATTTTCCTGGCCGCCATGATCGGCACCTCGCTGGTGGTAGCGTCCGGTTGCGTGTTCAACAACTGCATCGACCGTGACATCGACCTGAAGATGGAGCGCACCAAGAACCGCGTGCTGGTCCAGGGCTTGATCTCCCTGGAAGCGGCCCTGGTCTATGCCTCCATCCTCGGTGTCGCCGGCGTCGCCCTGCTGTACTACGTGGCCAACCCGTTGGCTGCGTTGTTCGCGGTAATCGGCTTTGTCATCTACGTCGGTCTCTACAGCCTGTACCTCAAGCGCAAGTCGGTTCACGGCACGCTGGTGGGCAGTCTGTCCGGGGCCATGCCGCCGGTGATCGGTTATGTGGCTGTGAGCAACAGCTTCGACATGGCCGCATTGACCCTGCTGGTGATGTTCAGCCTGTGGCAGATGCCGCATTCCTACGCCATCGCGATCTTCCGCTTCAACGATTACCTGGCCGCATCGATTCCGGTGCTGCCCGTGAAGCGTGGCATTCGCGTGGCCAAGAAGCACATCCTGCTCTACATCCTGGCATTCCTGGTGGCGACCCTGATGCTGACCTTCAGCGGTTACGCCGGCATGAGCTACCTGGCGGTAGCGGCGGCGATGGGCATGTACTGGTTGTACATGGCCTGGACCGGCTACAAGGCAGTGGATGACACTGTGTGGGCGCGCAAGCTCTTCGTGTTCTCGATCTTCACCATCACCGCCCTGAGCGTGATGATGTCGGTGGATTTCAAGGCCCCGACCGAGCTCTTGCTGACCTACGCACACTAAGCTGTCCAGGCCACAGAAAAGCCCCGCCTTCGAGAGAAGCGCGGGGCTTTTTTATACCGCTCGGGGGGACCGTCACATCATTTAAAGCTTTTCGGCCCGATGACTTTGCATGGCCGGGTAAAATGCCTCGCTCGTGGATGAACCTGAGTGGATGTAATGGAAAGCCGTATCGAAATGTACGATTCGCAGGCGCGTTATGGCGTTATCAGTCGCGGATTGCACTGGGCCATGGCATTGGCCTTTGTCTGGATCTACAGCACCACCGGTGCACATTACCTGCTGGCCGAATCGGCATTGGATGAATTTCTCTGGCCGACCCACAAGCAAGTGGGGCTGCTGTTGATGGGCCTGTTGCTGGTGCGTGTGCTCTGGAGCCTGTTGAACCGTCATCGCCGGCCGCCGAGCCTGAACTTCGCCGCGCGTCTGGGGCACGGGTTGCTGTATGTCGGCATGTTCGCCATTCCGTTTCTCGGACTGCTGCGCCAGTACGGATCGGGGCGGGCATTTTCCGCCTTTGGCCTGCCGGTGATGAGCGGCTTCGAGGGGGCGAAAATCCAGTGGATGACCGACCTGGGCAACAACTTCCACAGCTTGCTGGGCTGGACCTTGCTGGTACTGATCGTGGGCCATGTCGCGGCGGTGATCCTGCACTGTGTCAAAGGCCAGGCGCATATCCTGCGGCGCATGGCCGGTAGCAGCCCCTCGGCTTGATTTTTTGTCCTAGACAAAAAAGCCCCGCCTTCGAGAGAAGTGCGGGGTATTTTATTCAGAGCCCGTCAATGGGCCGTTTAACTCATGAAATGACTCTACTTATGCAGGAAGCAGAATGATGAAGAAAATAGCCGTCGTCGTTTTTAGTGGCGGGCAGGACTCGACAACCTGTTTGATCCACGCATTGCCGCTTTATGACGAGGTGCACTGCATTACGTTTGACTATGGTCAGCGGCACCACGCAGAGATAGAAACGGCGCAGCGGCTTGCAAAACAACTGGGAGCGACAGTTCACAAGGTGCTGGATGCTTCGCTGCTGAACGAGTTGGCAATCAGCAGTCTCACTCGGGACAATATCCCGGTGCCGACGGTGAACAGTTCAGGTGAGAGCCTGCCCAGTACCTTTGTGCCGGGACGCAATATTCTGTTTTTAACCCTGGCATCCATTTATGCCTATCAGGTAAAAGCCGAGACTGTCATCACCGGTGTCTGTGAGACGGACTTCTCTGGTTATCCTGATTGTCGCGATGAGTTTGTAAAGGCCTTGAACAAGGCGCTGGAGCTGGGCATGGAGTACAAGCTGCAGCTTGAAACTCCACTGATGTGGCTGAACAAGGCAGAAACCTGGGCGTTGGCTGACTACCACAGCCAACTGGACCTGATTCGTGAACAAACACTGACTTGCTATAACGGGATCATGGGCAGTGGCTGCGCTAATTGCGATGCGTGCAATCTTCGCGCAAGAGGCTTGAACAGCTATCTGGAGAACAAGACAGAGGTCATGAATAGCTTGAAAGGCAAGTTGAGTCTCAGCTAAAGGCTTGATTGCTGGCCAATGGGATTCAACACTGCGTCTGGCTGTCAGATGAGTGTTGAATCCAATGCCTTGAGACAATCAGGCACTCTGTTGCTTGTTCTGGCCGTCCGGGATGTATCTCTTGAACAATGACCTGGCACCATAAGCTGGCAGGATGTTGAAGAAGGCAAAACATACTTTAATCGCGATTTGAACATAGATCATGTTCAGGATGTCGCTGTTTTGCATCGCTCCATAAAATGCGATGTAGCAAAATACAAAGCTGTCGATGATGACTGCAAACAAGGTGCTCAAAAATATTCGCAGAAATAGAAATCTGGAATTCGTCAGCTCTTTTATCTTGCACAGCAAGTATGAATTTATATTCTCAGAAACAAGGAAAGAGACGGAGGAGGCTACCAATACAGACGACACATGAATGATGACGTCATTGTAGGGCGTGTCGAGTTTCCAGCCCGGTAGTCCGGGGAGAAAGGTCGATCCATAGAGCAGGATGATAATCATGGCGTTGCTTGCAAAGGCGAACAAAATGGCTCTTCTTGCAAGCCTGAGCCCGAAGTTTTCGTTCAGCAAGTCAACGATTAAAAATGTCAGAGGATAGAGGAAGGTGCCTGGAGTGATAATGATATCGAGCGTCTCCAGGTAAATCGGCTTGGTCGCAGCAATACTGGTGAAAATGTAGAACGTAAAGAGCAGCAGGTTCAGGATGATGTAAATCATCCATGAGTTCTCGTGTCGGTCGTTCAGGTCGTACGCAGTCAGGGCCCCTCCTTGGGAATAGAATTTCTTGTAAAGATTTTTGATTTCCATTTTATTTAGATTGTCCATTATTTCGCTGTTCAGCACTTCACTTAACTTGATTCTGATGACCTTGCCTGTGGCGATAATCATGATTACGGCCAGGCTTTTGTTATTTTCAAACCCCAGTAACTTGTACTTGCTGTTCTCGGCTTCTGCTTCATAGGCTGTCATTGAATCGCTCCTCGATGATGTCGCCTACTACAGATAGGCGATCGGTATCGGAGTACGGGCCATTGATGATGAGCAGCTTCTTTGTCAGCCTGTCGTAAACCAGCTTCTCTTTATCGTCAGTCGAGGATCCCTTTTGTACGATCAGGAGATCGCCAGGTTCATTCAAGCCATTGATTGCATGCTCCAGCAACACCGCTATCAAGTTGTAGGATGTGCCGAAGTAATAGGTCAATGGGTAAAGCGTGGCCAGTTCACCGATCCGTCTATCCATATTGGCTATCAGCAAACTCTCCTTGATGATCGGTACGGCAGCCGGATTCATGTTGCCTTGAGGGGAGATACTGCTCTCGATGATCTCCTTCTCTTCAAAGTCGATGGTTTCGATCTCTTCATAGGAAACGCCGAAGAAATCGGAAATCTTTCGAATGGTGGACTGCTGTACATTGGTTACCTTACCTTCCAGAATATTATAAATAGTTGTTCTGGTCAGGCCGCTGGCATTGCACAAAGACAGTTGCGTCTCACCGCGACTTTTTATCAGGTATTTAATGTTGCTCTTTAAATACTCTGTTCTTTCTCTTCTGTGCATCAAATGCTCACCATTTCCTTATAGTCGCCACATATTGATTTTTATAGCGGTCGTGCCGTACTTGATGTTCGGCACCAGTGACTGGGTTACTGCAGCAGATTTTTTTCAGACTTTTTACGGATATGTACCAACTTGCTAGTGCTCCTTTAGTCAGCTGCATCCGTCCAGGGATACTTCGCCGTCGGTATTGAGGGCGTTGGAATCGTGGAAGGGGCCGATTCCGGGGGGGACGCCGCAATGGACAAGTGTTGCATGCGCCAGCCATCACAATAAAGCCCCTCAGGACTGTAGTGATGGCCCTTCGCCGGCCAAGACCCCACAGCGAGGCAAGGCGGGTGTCCTTTCGTCTTAAAAAAAGAATCATTTAATTTGGAAAATGTTTAATTCTTTGATTAATCCTGTTGTGCCTTATACAGTCTGGACCAAGGCTTGGATGAGCCTGATCCGCATAAACGAACGTGAAACTCAGGAAGCGTGCTGTCGTTCGTGGCGCGCAATACACAAGGAAGGGACACAGAATAATGGCAGCTGATACTGAACCACTCAGGACCCAGGCCGACCTGCTGCGACGAGGCTTGGCCGATCTGCGTACTGAAGACGCCGAACTGGCAAGCATCCTGGACGCGGAAGTCACGCGCCAACACTGCACACTGTCCTTGGGTTCATCGTCCTGCGCGGCCGGCCCACGGACCTTGGCGGCTTCGGCATCGGCGTTGCTCAACGTCACCGTAGAGGGCACTCCAGGCCGGCGTCATCACGCCGGGTGCGAGAACGCCGATCGGGTTGAATCCCTGGCGATTCGTCGGGCCCAGGAACTGTTCGCTGCCCAATATGCCGGTGTGCAGTCGCACTCGGCCTCCAATGCCAACTACCAGGTGCTCACAGCCCTGGCCGAGCCAGGGGATACGATCCTCAGCATGGCCCTCGATCATGGCGGGCACCTTACCCACAGTAGCGCTCTCGCCTTCACGGGGGCCAACTACAAGGCGATTCGTTACGGCACCACATCCCAGGGCGTCATTGACTACGATGAGGTGCGCAAGCTGGCGCTCGCCCATCGTCCGCGCATCATCATCTGCGGTGCGACTGCCTATTCGCGGGCACTGGATTTTCAGCGATTCCGTGCAATCGCCGATGAAGCCGGGGCGATCCTGCTCGCGGACATTTCACATATTGCCGGTCTGGTGGCCACGGGGCGGCATCCAAGCCCCATCGACGCGGCACACGTCACTACGACCTGCACCCACAAGCAGCTCGCGGGGCCGCGCGGAGGCCTGATTCTGTCGGGGCGCGATGCGGACACCAAGGTTCCCGGCTTGAGGTCAACTTTCCGCGTTGTCCTCGACCAAGCCGTATTCCCGGGAATACAGGGGGCACCGGCGGTCAACATGATTGCGGCCAAGGCAGCCGCGCTGGGTTATGCCATGTCTCCCCGATTCGATGCCTGCATGGGCCGGGTTCGGAGCACCGCGGATGAAATGGCCAGCGCCTTCATGGCCCAGGACTATGAGGTCGTGGGCGACGGGACGGAGAACCACACGATTCTGCTTCAGTTGCGAGGGGGCATCACCGGCTCCATTGCTGAGTCGGCATTGGAGGCGTGCGGCATCATCGTGAACAAAAAACGCGCGCCGGGGGAAACCCGATCGTCCTTTGTCGGTGATGGTTTGTGCATCGGCGCCGGTTCTATCGCCCAACGCCACATCGATTCCCAAGGGTGCCGCCAGGTCGTCGATCTGGTTTGCCGGATCCTGGACAAGGTGGCGCCCCTCGGCGAGCACAAGTACAGCCTCGCGCCGGCGTTGCAGGAGATGTTCCGTCTAGAGGTGGAGGCGTTGTGCTTGCGGTATCCCATTGCGGATTATCGGGATAGCTGAGGAGCAGGCCAAGAAAAAGCCCCGACTTCAGGTTGAAGCGCGGGGCTTTTTCTTGGCCGTTCAGGCAGGGCTGGCGGCTTCGCGAGCAAGCTCGCTACAGGGCCGGGTTACAGCTGTTGTTGCGCGCTGTAGCCGGCAAATGCGGTCTGCTGTTGGATCGCGGTGACGATGTTCTTGCGGGTCGCTTGCTGTTCGTTGCCGTTGCTGTCGAGGAAGGTCTCGCTTTCCAGCTCCGCCTCGTCGCCTTCACCCACAAAGCTGAAGCCGAGAAACTCAAAGGCTTCACGGTCGACGTTGGCCTTGGAGCGCGGGCGCATCGGCAGGGTGACGCTGATGCCGTCCTTGCTGATGGCAAACACTTCCATTTCCTTCTTCGGCCGTGCCTTGCTCTTGCCGCCGCTGGGGTTGCTGATGGCCTGGTGAGTCTGGTTCAGCACTTTCAGGGCCAGGCCGTAGACCAGCTCCTGGAAGTCCGGGTCGTCCTTGTAGCTGGAGAGGATCCGGCTGATGGGGAATTTCTTGCTCAGGTCTTCCAGGGCGGCCAGGTCGGCGGCCTCGGCGTCTTTGAGTTGCTTGAGCTGGCCCATGAGTTCATAGGCAGTGTCGTCGTCAAAGCGGTCGTGGGCCTGGCGAATCGCAGCACGCAGTTCGCGAATCTGGTCACTTTCTTTCGAGCTGTGGAAGGCGTCGAGCACCATCTCGCTGATGGTCTTGGCCTGGGACACGTGCTGGGAAAGATGAATGGCGTTTTCGTATTCGGCCTTGTTGGACAGGGCGATCACGGATTCTTCGGTGTTGGAATCAGGCATTGAACATCCACTACTTGGTTTAACAGGTTTGAGGCGCGAAAGGCCCAGGGGGATTTTCGGGGGCGCCTAATCTATTGGACCCGGGGCCTATTGTCACGGACCAAGCGACCAGCCAACCGCGCTGTCCCTAAAGACCGGCATTTGCGAGGAAGATTCCCCAGCGTCCGCCGCCGTTCTCCCGGCGCCTTCAGGCCTTGACCTGGAGGGTTAGCCAGTGGCGGTACAACTTCAGGGCCCGGCCGCAGAACAGACCCACGGTGAAGCCCGCCGCAGCGCCGCTGATGCTCAGCATCTGGACGCTGGCAACGTGCTCGGGGTGCACCGCGGTCTGATAGCCGATCCAGTATTTAACCGCGAAGAACAGTAGTGAGATGCCAAGGATCTTCAGGGTGCCGGGAACCAGAATGGCCTCGCCGCCCGACTCCAGTATCACCCCGGCGCTGGAAAACAGCAGCATGGCCAGCAGGCTGCCCAACACGGCACCACCGATCCAGGCTCCCAGTGCGAGTAACGGGTGCAGGCCAAGGTTCACTGACCACAGCGACCAGATCAGCAGAATCACCGGGGCAATCATCAGCGAGCGGCGACTCTCACGGGTGGTGGCTCTTGCGCGAAGGCCGTAATAACAGATCAGGGCGAAGACGGCGTACACCCAAAGGGGCGTGCCTTGGAGGATGTCGAGCATGTGCTGCGTCCTTGCTTCAGCGGAAAACGGGCGGCTCATGATGCGCCAGGCCCGTCGTGCCGTGAAGCTTCCCGGTGCTCGCCGTTTACATCACTTGGGTATCGCTGACCCCGGCCTCCAGTTCCTGGCGCAGATCGCTGCCCCGGCGAGCGATGAACACCAGCTGCGCGGCATGCTCGGTGGGCTGATCGGCCGCCAGGGTGAACTGGCTGCGGTTGCCCACATGCTGCAACCAATAGGGTTGTTCATTGCCTTCCAGGCGCACCAGGCCCTTGAGGCGCAGCAGGTCGGCGGGCAGGCGCGCCAGCCAGTCCCGCAGGGCCTTGGGTTGCAGCGGCCGCGAGCTTTTCCACACCCAGCTTTCGAACAACTGGTCGTGAGCCTGGGGCAGGGCCTTGAACAGCACCTCGGTGGAACGCACCGGCGGGGTCAGCAGCAACTCCGCCGGCAGCTCGGCTTGCACCGTATCGAACACCGGGGCGCGGCCGCCGAGGCTGGCGCGAATGCTCTGCAACTGCTCGGCACTCACCAGGTCGGCCTTGTTCAGCAGCACCCAGTCGGCGCAGGCCACCTGGGCCCGGGACAGCCGAGCCATTTCCCCTTCCAGTTCCTGGTAGCCGCTGGCGTCCACCAGGGTGATCACTGCGTCCAGGTGCAGGCGGTTGCGCAGTTGCGGGTAGCCGATGGTCTGCACGATGCGCTGCGGGTCGGAGACACCGCTGCACTCGATGACGATCCGTTCCAGGGCCGGGCGCAGCTTGGACAGGCTCACCAGCTGCGCCAGCAGGTCCTCCTGCACGGTGCAGCAGATGCAGCCGTTCTGCAGGCTGTACACCGCGTCGGTGACCTCGGCGATGATCGCCGCATCGATGTTCAGCTCACCGAAATCGTTGACGATCACTGCCAGTCGGCCGCTGTCGGCGCGCTGCACCATGCGGTTGAGCAGGGTGGTCTTGCCGGCGCCGAGAAAGCCGGCAACCACGGTCACTGGAATGCTCGGGGTGCTGTTCATTATTCCTTGCCCTCGATCACTGGCGGCAGGCCTTCCCAGACCGCTTGCAGCGGTGTGTCGCTGAAGGTGCCCTGGCGGTCGTAGACCAGTTGCCCTTCGACGAAGGTCAGTTGCACCTGGGTGTGGTGGATGTAGTTGCGCGCACCCTGGGCGAACAGGTCACGGTCGAGGACGATCAGGTCCGCCGACTTGCCGGCCTCCAGGCTGCCGGTCAGGTGTTCCAGGCCCATGGCATGGGCGCCGTTGAGGGTCGCCACTTGCAGGGCCTGTTCCAGGCTGATGGGGTCACCGAAGGTATCGGGTTCCTGGTTCCAAGGATTCTGTCGGGTAACCATGGTTTCCAGGGCCAGCCACGGGTCGATGGACGCCACCGGCCAGTCGGTGCCGAACACCGCGATGCCACCGGCTGCCAGTACGCCCTTGAAGTCATAGATACGCTTGAGGCGCTCCTGGCCGTAGCCGGAGCGGGCACCGCTGGCGAATGGGGTCGGATACCAGGCCGCCGGGGAGAACTCGGCAATCACGTCCAGGCTCTGGAAGCGCTTGAGGTTGCCCGGGTGCAGCAGGGTGCTGTGGGCGCATTGGTGACGGATACCGCTGTTGCCGTTGCGCCGACGGGCTTCGGCCACGGCGTCGAGGAACACGTCGGAGGCGCCGTCGCCGGTGCAGTGGGCGATCACTCGCAGGCCGCGCTTGTCCATGTCCACCACCATGTCGGTGATGTGTTCCGGGGTCAGGTTGAGCTTGCCGCGCCAGCTCGACTCTTCCGGCCAGGGCGTCAGCAGATAGGAAGACTTGGGTTCCACGGTGCCGTCGAAGTGGAACTTCACCGCGTTGGCGCTCAGGCGGGCGCTGCGATAGAAATGCCGTTCGCCGCTGAGCAGCTCCCAGCGCCGACGCACCGGGAAGATATCGTCCTGCCAACTGATGGCGGCTTCTACTCGCAGGGTCAGTTCGCCGGCATCGTCCAGTTCCTTGAGGGCCTGCAGACGGTTCTCGCAGACGTGCACGTACTTGGTGGCCGTGACCCCGCGCGAGGTCTGGAAGTGCACACCATCACGATAGGCGCGGCGCAGCACCGACACTGGGGTCGGCGGCATGGCGGCGTGGATCAGTGCGTAGGCGCCGTCGATCAGCAGGCCGTTGGGTTCGCCGGTGAGTTCATCGCGCTCCAGGTAACCGTTGCGCGGATCGCTGGTGTGACGGTCGATACCGGCCAGTTCCAGGGCCTTGGAGTTGACCATCATGGTCCCCCACATGCGATCCAGCAGGGCCACCGGGCGGTCTGGCATGACGCTGTCGAGCCACTCACGGCCCGGGGTCAGGCCGGCTTCGCGGAAGGTGTAGCGCACCCAGTACTGGCCGTAGATCCAGCCATCGCCGGGGTGGCTGTCGGCGTAGGCGTGGATCGCCGCGGTCAGCTGCTCCGGGGTCGGGTCTTCGATGCCTACATCCAGGTCGTCGGCGTAGCGCGGCGCCAGGGCCAGGTCCGGGTGAGTGTGCATGTCGTGCAGGCCGGGCATGCAGAAGGCCCCGTCCAGATCGTGCTGGCGGGTGTTGGGGCCGATCAGAGAGGCCAGGGAAGCGAGGCTGCCCACCGCGATCAGCTTGCCCTGGCGGATGGCCACGGCATCGGCCCAGGGCTGGGCCGGATCGAGGGTGTACATCCGGCCGTTGTGCAGCACCAGTTCGGCATATTGATCGACGGCGCTATGGGTGGAGTTGAATTGGTCGGAAGCGGTCACGGGGTCAACCTCTCAAGCAGGGGGCCCTTCAAAGGTGGGCAAAAAAGTAAGGCGCAGCAGTGTTCTTGTCAGAGGTACGAGGGCCGCGGGGCGGCCCGGGTAATGCGCTCAGCGGGTGGCGCCCAGGGTTTCGACAAAGCCGGCAATGCGTTGGCAGGCGTCCTTGAGCACGTCGTCGGCGACGGTGAAGGAGATCCGCACGAAGCCCTCGGCGCTGGCACCAAAGGCCTGGGCATCGAGCACCGAGACCCCGGTGGCGCGGAACAGCTGCCAGGCGAAATCCATGCTCGACAGCCCGGTGCGGCGCACGTCCACCAGCATGAACATCCCGGCTTCCGGCTCGCGGCAATCGAGCAACTGCACCGGCTTGAGCCCGGCCACCACCAAGTCGCGGCGACGGCGATAGACCTCGCGGGCACTGCCGATCACTTCTTCATCCAGCTCCAGGGCCTTGAGCGCGGCTTCCTGGATAAACCCGGGCAGGCCGTAGAGCATGCACAGCAGCAGGTTGTCCAGGTGCCCGACCAATGCCGGCGGGGCGATGACCCAGCCCACGCGCCAGCCGGTCATGGCGTGGGTTTTCGACAGGCTGTTGAGGATCACAGTGCGTTCGGCCATGCCCGGCATCGAGGCGATGCTCAGGTGTTCGCGGTCGTAGGTCAGTTGCCCGTAGACCTCATCGGAGATCACCCACAGGTCATGCTTGCGCGCCACCTCGGCCACGGCTTCCAGCTCCTCGCGGCTGTAGACGTTGCCGGTGGGGTTGCAGGGCGTAGCCAGGGCGATGCCGCGGGTCTTGTCGGTGAGCGCCGCTTCCAGGGCTGCCGCGGTCAGGCGAAAGCCGTTGGCCGCCGGTTGCTGGACGCAGGCGATCTTGGCCCCCGAGGCGTGGATGCAGGCCTCATAGGTCAGGTACATGGGTTCCGGCACCAGCACTTCGTCGCCACTGCTGAACAGGCACAGCGACGTGGCGAACAGGCCGTTCTGGGCGCCAGCCACCAGGGCCACGTTGTCGGCGCTGACGTCGATACCCAGCAGGCGCCGCTGTTTGGCGGCGATGGCCTCACGCAGGGCCGGGCGGCCAAGGACGTGGGTGTAATGGGTGTCGCCCTGCTCCAGGGCAGCGCTGGCAGCGGCACTGATGCGTGCATCGGTGGCGAAGTCCGGATCACCGACGCTGAGGACGATCACATCCTCGCCGCGACCCCGGGCCTCGATGGCTGCGTAGTGAATATCCCAGGCGCTGACGGATTCGCCGCTGATGCGCTGAACGAAAGGTGAGTAACGCATGCTGTTCTCCTCACGGGCCTCGTTGCCCGCGCAATAAATGGGTTCAGGCCTGACGCTGCGGCCGCTGATTCTGAGAAGCGGTGCCCAAGCGTGCGCACAGATGTTCGATGACAAAGGCCAGGACGATGTAGATCAGCGCCACCGCCAGCAGCGGCTCGTAGACCTTCAGGGTCTGGGCGCGTACCAGGTTGGCCGCGCCGAGTAAATCAGTGACCGCCACGGTGGACGCCAGCGCAGTGGCCTTGAGCAACAGCACGCATTCCCCCACCAGGGTCGGGCGCACCAGTTCCAGGGCCCGGGGCAGCCAGACCCGGCGCAGGGTCAGCCAGTGACCCATGCCATAGGCACGGGCTGCTTCCAGCTCGCCCCGGGGCACGGCCCGCAGGCCGCCGCGCAGTACTTCGCCGACATAGGCGCCGACGCTCAGGGTCAGGGCCAGGGCGACATACCAGAAACCTTCGCGCAGGTAGGGCCAGAGAAAGCTGCCGCGAATTGGCGGGTAGGCGGCGAACAGGCTGCCTACCCCGTAATAGAGGATGTAGATCTGCACCAGCAGCGGCGTACCGCGGAACACACTGATATAGAACTGCATCGGTGCGCGAATCAGAGGGTTGCGCGACACCCGGCCCAGGCCCACCACTACTGCCAGGGCAAAGCCGCAGATTCCGCTCAGCAGCAGGAGCTTGAGGGTGATACCCAGGCCGCGCAGCAGCTCGCTGGAAAAACCGTTGATCCAGGAAAAGTCCATCCGAGTCTCCTAGTGCTGGGGCAGCCAGCGGTTGGTGCGTCGTTCGAGCACGCGGAACACGCTGCCGGACACCAGGGTGATGACGAAGTAGAAAGCCGCGACCGCGAGGTAGAACACCAGGTAATGCTTGGTGGAACCCGCCGCCTGCTTGCCTACTGAAAGCAGTTCGCTGTAGCCGACAATGCTGATCAGCGCACTGTCCTTGACCAGTACCAGCCACAGGTTCGACAGCCCGGCCATGGCGTAGGGCAGCATGCTCGGCAGCAGGATGCGCCGCACCAGCAGCCAGCGCTCGATGCCGTAGGCGCGCGCCGCTTCGATCTGGCCGTGGGGAATGGCCTGGATCGCGCCACGGATGATCTCCGCCGAATAGGCGCCCTGGACAATGCCCAGCACCAGAACCGCAGCGATAAAGCCGTTGACCGTGACACTCGGACGGTCCATGGCGGCCATGGCCATGTTCAACAGGTCGGTACCGGCGTAGTAGAGGAGCAGGATCAGCAGCAGCTCGGGCATGGCCCGGTACAGGGTGGTGTAGACGTTGGCCAGCTTCACCAGCCAGCGCGGCCCCTTGAGCTTGATCATCGCCACCAGCAAGCCGATGCCCAGGCCGAGGACGAAGGCCCCGGCGGAAATCTGCAGGGACACCAGCGCGCCCTGGGCCAGGGCACCGAGCCAGCCGTCGGCGACGAACAGTTGGGAAAGGTCGGACAGAGAAATCATGACGTATCCAGTCAACGCCGGCGGCCCGCCGCAGCGGGCTCGCCGGACGGCTTAGTTGGCAGAAATGTCGACGCTGAAGTAGCGGCTGCGGATCTTGTCGTAAGTGCCGTCAGCCTTGAGCGAAGCCAGGGCGGTGTTGATCCGCTGCTGCAGGGCGCTGTCGCCCTTGCGCAGGCCGACGCCGATGCCCGAGCCGAACAGCGGGTCTTTCGGCGCCAGGCCCTTGTCCGCCAGACCGGCACCGGCCGCGGTCTTGAGGATCGGCTCGATGGTCAGGGCATCGGCCAGCATTACGTCGATGCGCCCGCTCTGCAGGTCGGCGATCATGTCGTCCTGGGTGGTGTAGTAGCGCAGGGTCGAGGTCTTGCCGTAGTAGGTCTTGGCGAAGGTGGCGTTGGACGTGGAACCCTGCACGCCGATCAGCTTGCCCTTGAGGCCTTCGGGGGTGGTCGCAAGCTCCAGGCTCTGGTCGGCGACCCACATGGCCGGGGTCTGGTAGTAGGGCGCGGAGAAGTCGATGACCTTCTCGCGTTCATCGGTGATGCTCAGGGAATTGAGGATGGCGTCGATCTGGCTCGATTGCAGGGCCGGGATCAAGCCGTCCCAGGCCACCTCCTTGAGCGGGCACTGGGCCTGCATGCGTTCGCACAGCGCCTTGATCAGCTCCGGTTCGAAGCCGCTCCAGTCACCGTTACCGCTTTTCATCGAGAACGGCGGGTAGGGTTCCAGGGCGATGCCGAAGACGATCTTGTCGGCGGCCACGGCGTGGCTGGCCAGTGCACTGAACAGGCAACCGGTGGCAAGCACCTTGAGCAGGTTTTTCATGGCTTTACCCTTTATCGAAGTTGTTGTTTTCAAGGATTGAAGCGGGACGTCAGACGCGGTTTTCCTGAGCCATGACGAATTGCCGGCAGCGTTCGCTGACCGGGTCGAGGAACACTTGCTGCGGCGGGCCTTCCTCTTCCACCAACCCCTGGTGGAGGAACATCACCTTGCTCGACACATCCCGGGCGAAGGCCATCTCGTGGGTCACCAGGATCATGGTCCGGCCTTCCTCGGCGATGCCTTGGATAACCTTGAGTACTTCGCCCACCAGTTCCGGGTCCAGGGCCGAGGTCGGTTCGTCCATCAACAGCACCTGGGGGCGCATGGCCAGGGCCCGGGCGATGGCCACCCGTTGCTGCTGGCCACCGGAGAGAAAGGAGGGGAAAGCGTCACGCTTGTTGGCCAGGCCGACTTTTTCCAGCAGGTGCTCGGCGTGGGCGATGGCGTCCTTGCGGTCTTCACCGAGGACATACACCGGCGCCTCGATGACGTTTTCCAGCACGGTGCGATGGGGCCACAAGTTGAAACTCTGAAACACCATGCTCAGTTGAGTGCGCAGGCGTGCAACCTGGGCCGGGTCGGCGACCTGGGGATTGCCGGCGCGATCGGTCTTGATGCGCACCTCTTCGCCATTGATGCGCAAGCTGCCGCTGCAGGGAATCTCCAGCAGATTGATGCAGCGCAGCAGGGTGCTTTTGCCCGAGCCGCTGGAACCGATCAGCGAGACCACTTCGCCTTCATTGGCGCGCAGGGCAATGCCCTTGAGCACGTGGTGGTCGGCGTAGCTCTTGTGCAAGTCATCGATCGCCACCACGGGATTGACGGAGTTGGGCTGCGATTGCAAGGGTCGACCCTCTTGTTATTGTGCGATGGCCGGGCAGTACCCGGCACAGGGTAGGACTGGAGAATTAGCCATCGATGGCCTGGGGTCAATCGAGCATTTTTAGCCGGACCCGGTAATTTTTTTCAGCAATGGACGTTTTTTTCGGCGACCGACAAGGCTATTGCCGGATCGCGTTTGCAGCTATGGTGCTTGCACTCGTTTTTTTGCAGTCGAGGCCTGATCGGTATGCGTTATCCCTCCATGACCGCCCTGCGCGCGCTGGACGCGGTGGCCCGCCTGGGCAGTGTCGCCGAAGCCGCCAATGAGCTGAACCTGACCCCCAGCGCCATCAGTCACCAGATCAAGAGCCTGGAGCAGACCCTGGGTTTTGCCCTGACCGAGCGCCTGGGCCGCAGCATTCGCATCACCTACCAGGGTGAGCGCTACGCTCGGGACATTCACTTGCTGCTGGCCAACATCCTCGAGGCCGGGCAGCGTTCCGATGGCCAGCAGGTCAGTGGTCGGCTGTGCATCAGCAGCCCGCCGGGGTTCGCCACCTACTGGCTGTGCACCCATATCGCCGAGTTCCAGGCGCTGTATCCCCAGGTGGAACTGCAGTTGGTGTCACCTCGCACGCCAGGTGACACCAGTGACAGCGGTGTCGATCTGTTCGTCGCCTACGGCATGGGCGATTGGCCCAACCAGCATGTACAGAAGATCGTCTCCCTGCGTTATTTCCCGGTGTGCAGCCCGAGCCTGGTGAACGCCATGGGGGGCCTGAAAACCCTCGACGCGCTCGATCACGCTTTGCTCCTGCACATGATCGACTACTCCGACTGGCGGGTCTGGCTGGCAGCGGCCGGGGCGCCGAATGTCGATGTGCGCCGGGGCATCATCTTCGCCGACGCGCACTTCGTGCAGTCGGCCTGCATCGCCGGCCAGGGCATCGCCATGGGCGACAACCTGATCAGCGGCGAGGCCCTGGCTCGGGGGCAACTGGTGCAGCCCTTCGGCACCGAGATCGAATCCAATCGCGGCTACTACCTGGTGGCCGATCTGCTCAAGGCCGAGCGCCCGGTGGTGCTGGCCTTCAGCGAATGGGTCAAATCCCAGCTGCAGGGCATCACTCGCTTGCACCCGGAGCCGCGACGCAACGGCAAAGCGTGAATTTTATTGAGCAATCGCCGCGATTTTTTTCGATTGTTGCTCCTTGGGTGCAGCGACTAATGTCCCTCGACATCAGCCGGGCGCAGGGTGTCGTCCGGACGCATAAGAACAAGAGGAGTAGTCGATGACCACCTGTGCGCAGTCGCTGGTTCGTTTGCTGGAAGGTTATGGCGTGGACACGGTGTTCGGGATTCCCGGCGTGCACACCGTCGAGCTCTATCGCGGCCTGCACGGCAGTCGCCTGCGGCATGTCAGCCCGCGGCACGAACAGGGCGCCGGGTTCATGGCCGACGGCTACGCCCGGGCCAGTGGCAAACCCGGGGTCTGCTTCATCATCACCGGCCCTGGCATGACCAATATCCTCACCGCCATGGGCCAGGCCTACGCCGACTCGGTGCCGATGCTGGTGATCTCCACGGTCAACCGTCGCGAACACCTGCGCCTGGGCCATGGCCATCTGCATGAACTGCCGGACCAGCGGGCGATGGTGGCCGGGGTCTGCGCCTTCAGTCACACCCTGCAGTCGCCTGCGGAACTGCCGGAGCTTCTGGCCCGGGCCTTTGCCGTGTTCAAGTGCGCGCGGCCACGACCGGTGCATATCGAGATTCCCCTGGACGTGCTGGACATGCCCGCTGCTGACCTCAACCTGATGCCCCGTAGCCTGCCCGGTGCTCCGGCCCCGGCCGGAGCCTCGATCGAGGCGGCCGCGACCTTGCTCAACAGCGCCCACCGGCCGTTGATCCTGGCCGGCGGCGGTGCCCGAGGTTGCGCCGAGGCGCTGCGTCAGTTGGCCGAACGCCTGCAAGCGCCGGTAGCGCTGACCACCAACGCCCGGGGTCTGCTGCCCTGCGCCCACCCGCTGTTGCTCGACGGCGTACAGTCTTCGACCCATGGCCGGGCGTTGATCGATGAAGCCGACGTGGTGCTGGCCGTGGGCACTGAGCTGGGGGAAACCGACTACGACTTCTTCGGCC
Source organism: Pseudomonas sp. 910_21 (assembly GCF_052850735.1). Taxonomy (NCBI): domain Bacteria; kingdom Pseudomonadati; phylum Pseudomonadota; class Gammaproteobacteria; order Pseudomonadales; family Pseudomonadaceae; genus Pseudomonas; species Pseudomonas sp. 910_21. The sequence goes on from NZ_VXCY01000002.1 coordinate 212,158, forward strand.
TGGGCCCCCTGCGTTTCAAAGGCTCGTTGATCCGCCTGGACATCGACCCGATGCAAGTCATGGGCGTGCAACGGGCCCATGTCGGCCTGGTGGGCGACGCCCTGGAAGGCTTGCAAGCCTTGCTCGGCAAAGTGACGCAACCCAGCTCTCGCGGTCGTTGGGCGGTGGACAGTGTACAGCGGGTCAACCAGGCCGAACGCACCGGCTGGACGCCCAAGCAACAAGGCTTGCAGGGCTTGCTCGACCTGCTGCGGGACACCCTGGGCAGCCCGATCCTGGTGGGGGATTCGACCCAGCCGGTGTATCAGGGCGCCTGCGGCTACCAGGCCCCGGCCCCGGCCAGCTGGTTCAACGCCGGCAGCGGTTACGGCACCCTGGGCTACGGCCTGCCGGCAGCCATGGGCGCCAAGCTGGCACAGCCCGAGCGTCCGGTGGTGGCGTTGGTGGGGGACGGCGGCTTGCAGTTCGCCAGCAGCGAACTGATCGCCGCCCGGGAAGCGCAGATCGGCGTGATCCTGCTGGTGTGGAACAACCAGTGCTACGGCGAGATCCGCGACTACATGCAGGCCCGGGACATCGCGCCGCTGGGGGTGGACATCCTCACCCCGGACTTCCAGGCCATGGCCCAAAGCTTCCATGTGGCGCACCATCGCGCCGACAGCCCGGCGCAGTTGCAGGAACTGCTGCAGAGTCTCAGGGATATCCAACAGCCGGTGATGATCGAAGTCGACGCCGGCGCCTATCTGGCCCTGGACTGATCCGCAGGACTGTTCTGCGGACGGACTCTCGAGAGATCGGGCTTCAAGGGACAGGCCTTCAAGGGACAAGGTGGGTTACATTGACGTAGCCCGCCAGGACGCACCTTGTCACTTGAGGATTCATGGATGAACTGCATTTTCTGTCAGATCGTCGCCGGCACCCTGCCGGCGGCCGTGGTTTACCGCGATGAACACTGCATGGCCTTCATGGACGTGCATCCCCTGGGGGCGGGTCATGTCCTGCTGATTCCCCAGCCCCACGTGGAAAAGCTCGATCAATTGCCCGGCTTCGTCCGTCAGCATCTGTATCAGGTGTTCGATGGATTGGTGGCCGCGCAGCGGCGTGCCGGCTACGGCGTCGAAGGCACTCACCTGCTGGTCAATGATGGTCGGGCCACCAACCAGCACATCCCCCATGCCCATCTGCACCTGATCCCGCGCAAGCGTGGCGATGCCCTGGGGTTTGCCGGGCGCCTGCTGCTGCACTTCAGCGGGTTGTTTGGGCGTCGAGCCAAACTCGAGGTCCTGCAGCAGCAGGCTGCGAGCATTGCTGAACAGGTTCGGGTGCCCTGGGTCAGCGAAACCCCGATAGGCGGTCGCTGATATGGATCGCCGCCGCGCCCTGGCGCTTGAATACGCGGAGCACCAATACCTGCGGGCCCGGGTCCAGGGCGTGGCGAGTCTGCCGGGAAACCCTTATCAGGCGCAGCTCTATGGTGATCAGGATTGCGGAGCCTTTGTCGTGGGCGGCAATCCCAGTCCGATGATGAACCGGGTGCACGGCGACAGGACGCAACAGCCCCGCAGTCTTGTCGATCTGCTACAGACCTGCGCGGCCTACGCCCCGGCGATCGCCTTGATCACCGAGTCAGCCAAGGTGACGCCCACCTTGGATCTGGAGGGGCAGCGCTTGCAGCGCCTCAAGGGCTGGACCCACGGACAGCTGTTCGCCTCGGTGGACGAGTTGGTGGTGCCGCCTTCGGTGCTGGATATCGAGCTGGTGAGCGCATCGACCCTGGAAGGTTTCTGCGTTCTGCACCGCGAAGGCTTCAATACCCCAGCGGCCGCCCGCCCAGTCAACCAGGCGGCCTTCGGCGGCTTGCTCAAGGATGGGCGTGGGCATCTGTACCTGCTACGGGACCAGGGCGCTGCGGTGGCTGGTGCGGCGCTATTCATTGCCGACAACGGCGTGGCCTACCTGGGCACCGCCTTTACCACCAAGGCCGCCCGGGGCCAGGGGTATCACCGGGCCCTGATCGCCCATCGCCTGCAGCAGGCCGTCGCCCTCGGCGCCCAGAGTGTGGCGGCCACCGCACTGGTGAACTCGCAAAGCCGGCGCAACCTGGAGCACTGCGGCTTGCGCCTGTGCCACCTGCAGACCCTCTATAGGGCCGTGCCTTAGTGCGGGTTCTGTTGCGCCGCTGGCACCGGGTCGAAGCGGATCGAGTGCAGGATCGCATCCAGGGTCGCGAAGTCCTGGAAGAACCCCACGCTGTCAGCCACCACCTGACGCCGACCACTGTCGAGCAACGCCATCAGGCAGGTGCCACCATAGGCGTGAAAGCCGGTTTCCTCATCGCTGATGCCGCAGGTCTGATAGGCCCGCAAGCCTTTCCAGCCGTGGCCTGAGATGTCCTGCACCGGGCTGGGTGCATCCCTTCCGGCGCTGCGCATCCAGACGCCGCTTTCCTGATAGAAAAACAGCTCTTCGGCGGCCTGTTCCAGGCTGCCCTGCCGCAGGCACAGGTGGAGGGTGTATTCCTCGTTCGGGCGTTTTTTCGGGTGGTCCAGGGTGAGGCAGTTTTGCGTCTGGCTGAGCTTCCAACCTTGGGGGTACTGCAGGCTGAATCCCGGTCCGTTGAAGCGTGGCGAATCCTTGGGTAATACCGGTATCCCGTCTTCCTCCCGCAAGGGTTCATACAGGCTGGGATCGCTGCGACAGGCGGACAGCGGGCGGGCCTGGGCCTTGTGCAATTGGTCGAGGCGATGGGTCTGTGGATCAGCACTGGCGCTGACGCAGGCACAGCCGTAGCCGTAGTGGTTGTTGGTGCGTACCCATTGCTGGTCGTTGAAGGTGGGCCAGTCGCCCTCGGCCTGATAGCCGCCTTGGGTGGCTATTTCCCAGACGCCGTCGCGGTCGGTGAGGGTGGCATTGGCCGGGGTCGGATTCTCGAACCAGCCACAACGGCGTTCGACCTTGGCTGGCGCGGCGCTGGCGGGTAAGGCAATCAGTGCCAGGAGTGTGCAGATCAGGGCACGCTGAAGCATGGAGCATCCTTGTTCGAGGGTAGGAGTCGCAGATTGTGCACGGGCATCAGCCTCAGCAGAGACCGAGGGCCTTGTTATTCAGTAGCGCCACTTGCGCACCAGGTCCTCTCCGTAGCGCTGGCTGATCAATGCTTCGGCAGCATCATCGTCGTCATACACCTCCGCCAGGCAGAACAGCATCAGCGCATCCAGGTACTCCTCGGGGGAGTCGAAGAAGCGTGTCAGCGCTATGCCTGTGTCGTGATCGAAGTAGTACACCACGCCGCTGTTGCGTTCAAAACAGAACATATTGCCGTTGCCCAAGTAGTCGCCGAAGGCGATCAGCTGTTGGGCCAGGGACAGGTCCAGATCGGTCCCGGGAATGTCCACGATGCCGGGATAGGCTTTCAGCAGTGGCTGGATGGGGATAGTGCCGGGCTCGACGCTACAGAGGATTTCCGCCAGGGACAGCACCCCCAGTTGCCGATGGTAGTCGCGCAGCGACCGCGGCAACGGGCAGCCCAGGCGTTGCTCCAGCGCCTGCAAGGCGTCCTCGCTGACAGGGGTCAATTCCGGCTCGTTGACGTGGCCTTCCCACAGCGCACCGTAGGCGCCGATGACCGCCAGATACCAGCTCAGCCGTGCAGCCTGATCGGGCAGGTCCGGCCAGGCCAGGGGAGGGCAGCCGGCGGGAGGCCATTGTTCTGGGGGGGGTGTATCGGTCATGGAGCGTCCTTGCGAGGGCGGTGGGAGGAGGGAAGGCTTTATCCATTGTCTGGACACTGAAACCATCCTGGCAAACATGGACTTTCGGAGAAAGTTGAAGGCGCCTGCACGAGTATGTGGATGGGGGCTGACGTCTTTTGCGTTGGTCTGCGTGGCAGTGAGTGATGCCACTGACGATACAGGGCAGTTACTTAGGACTAGAGGCCTGGAGAGGGTTCTCCAAGCCGCTAGTGTGTTTGCGTCAGCTCATTTTCCGTTAATTACGGAGGTCAGCAGATCAGCATATTGAAGGGCTTGTGACTGACGAGAAAAGCCTTGGGAAAACTCTGAGAGTGAATCCTCTTGTCTTGGATAAAAGTCAGGATGGCTAAAGGCGCTGAGGAAACTGTCCTGGTTATCGTCTACAAGACTTGAGGGATGGGCCCTCTTCAATATCGATCCTGCCAGTGTGTCAGCGGAAATATCTGCGAGCACCGGGCGCCCTGAGCCGATGTACTCAAACAGCTTGGTTGTCAAAATTCCTTGTGCGCTCAATGAGCTGCGGACAGAGGTTTCAGCGAACAAAAGATAGTCCGAGTGGATAATCAACTCTAGTGAACGAGTGTAAGCCACCGCAGAGTTGAAGCTGAATGCGGATGCAATTGATGGGTATTGATTTTTAATGGCCTGCTTGACCAGTTCTGCGCGACCATAATATTCGATATTAAACTTCTCATAATTTTCAGGAATGTCTTTTTTTAACTGAACCAGTGCCTTCATAATGTTGTGAGGAACTCTTTCAGGAGAGACTACTCCCATGTAGCGGATAGTTACTTTATCGGCCGAACGTACTACCGGAGTTGATCGAGCCTGACTTAGGACCAGATGATCATAGCCGTTCATGATGACCGACACATTGGTAGTCATAGCTTTATAGTAAGAGGCCATGGGCTCTGAAATGGTAACCACATGATCAGCACTGCGGGCCAACCAACGATCGATACGTAACTCCAGCCATTTGGCAAATGGACCGCCTGGCATACCGTGACATTCGCTGAACTGATCCCTGTAGTCGAGGACGCAAGGCACATTGAATCTTTTTTTACAGAACAGTGCAGCCAGCAACATGGGCCATGGGGGCGATGATCCGACAACGATATCCGCGGCAGCCAAGGCTGCCTTTGCTTGAGGGTCTAACCATGGACTCAAGAATGAAAAAGCAAAAGGTAGTCTTGGGTCCGGAACCTGTCCCAGTATGTTTTGAATATAGTTTTTCAGTTTTCTCCGCCAGGAGGGAGTGCCTACATACATGGGCTCAAAAGCTACATCGGCTTTTTCCGACGTGGAAATTCGCCCCATCTTGTCGAGTTCCAGAACGTTGACCTTGTCGGGAAGGGACTCACTGAAATCCCCATCCGCAGAGGTTTTCTTGGTCGTGATGACTGTGACTGCATGACCTTCTGCAGCCAAGTATTTGGAGATGGCTTCAATTCGTTTCGCACCTGCACTATTAATAGGTGGGAAATAATGCACGATAAAAACTATATTCATCTTCTGGTCGTCAAGTCCTGGATGGGGCGTATGCAGTATTGCGTTACGTTAATGTTTAGTTTCTGAATATCAATATGAGGCTTTGTTGAGTACTCAAACTTTAGAGCTCTATTATAGCTTGCACTCAATAGCTGCACAGACGCATTATTTTGCCATTGGAGAGGGAAAATATCCAGAATCAAGAACCGTTCTATCGCGCAGCAATCGGTCAGTAATGGGGTACATACGTATGCTGACCCAGGCGGCTTATTACCCCTGTTGCCGAGCCGGAGCACCGTAGAATTTTGCACCCGCAGGAACATCGCGGTTTACAAAACTCATGGCGCCGATAATCGCACCGTCACCAATGCTGACACCCATCTGAATGATCGAGTTGGGGCCGATGTAGACTCCGTCGCCTATTTTCGTAGGTTTTCGGCTGGCTTCAACTTGCCCCAAGGATGTACTCCATTCCACGGTGTGGTGGGTGTATATCTGTACACCGCAGCTGACGGACACGTAGCTGCCGATCTCCAACCCGCCGGAGCCGTCCAGCACCACATTGGGGCCAATCCAGGTGTTTTTTCCAACCTTTACATCACCCAGGATCAGCACGTTGTTGTAGCAGGATGTCCCTTCTCCAAATCCGTAGAACCTGGCCGTCTCCCAGCGATCCGAGAGCAGGTCGTTTATCGAGACATGCCTCTTGAACTTGGAGAATATATCGGCGCGTAATTGGTTGATTACTCTTTTTACCTGTTGCAAAAGTGCTTCGTCAGCCTTTGGTGAAGCTCCCGGGTCTTTAGGCGAATCAGTTTTAATCGTCATCACTGTTCTCACTTTTTCAATCTCAAGACTTGGCTGCCATCCCCGGTGGGTTAATCGAGCTTTGGCCGGGTTGCCTCAATCAGCGCAGTTCAAAGTTATGTTGATACCACCGGGTGAAGTTGATCCAGCGCCAGACTTGCCAGGAGAAAGCAGCTTTCCCTGAAATGATTTTCTCGAACTCTTCAAGGATTTGTGGCTGGTTCAGGAATGGCAGTCCAAGATCAATCTTCAGCCAGCCTCGGATCTGCTCGGCCAGTTGTACCAGCCACACCTGTTCGGGGGTAGAGAAGCCGATCTTGTCCCTTCGGTCCAGGATGGCGTCTGGAACTATTCCACGCATCGCTGCCCGGAAGACGGACTTGGTTTCTCCTGATTGCGAGATCAGATAGTTTTCTGGCAAGGAAAGCAGGAAGTCGGCCATGTCGGAGGTGAGGAAAGGCACCCGACTCTCGATGGAAAAACGCATCGAATTCCGATCGCCATGGCGCAACAGTGACTGTAGCCCGCGGTGGGTCAGTGAGAATGCCAGCTCGGAGGCCAGTTTGCGTCCGGGCAGATCGTAGGGTGATTTCTGTTGTGGATAACCGATGTGCACACCGGCGTCACGCAGCATCTGTGTATCTATCCACGAAGGGCTGGCCTGCATGCCGTTTCCACGTCTGAGCAAGTCGTACACGGGGCCTTCGGCGCACTCGGCAACGACCGTCTTGAAGCAGTGCTTCAAACTTCTGTCTGGCCATTTTGACCACTGCCTTGCGAAGTTCAGAGCCTGCCGGTAATGGCCCTGTTCGAGCATGCTCTTGATGCGTTTTCCTGGGTAGCCGTGATAGCCGGCCAGTAACTCATCGGCTCCCTGACCATCGAGCGTTACCGTGATGGCGTTGTCTTTGGCCAGCTTGAAGACCCGGTACTGGGCGTAGATGCTGGTGCTGCCAAAGGGCTCACCTTGAGCGCGAATCATGTCATCCAGGTCATTGGACAGTTCCTGGGGGCTGACCAGTACCTTGTGAGCCTTGGCGTTGACCTTGGCGTTGACCAGGTCGACCCAGGATTCCTCTGATACGGCGCTATCGCGGGCGATATAGCTGAATGTATTGATGGCTGCATCCGGTTCGATCTTGCGCATGGCGCAAACCACTGCCGAAGAGTCCAGTCCACCGGACAATGCCGCTCCCAGGGGAACGTCGCTGCGCAGATGCAGCTTGATGTTATGCAGGAAACGTTCACGCAACTCATCAGCGGCTGCCGAGAAGCTCAGGGTTGACGTCTGTTCTACCTTCGGTCGCCACCACTGTTGCGGTGCACTGAGCTGGCCGTTGGATAGATCAAGGTGCAACAAGTGCCCGGGCATCAGCTGATGCACGCCTTCGAAAAAGGTCGAGGCCTGGGAATCGTAATCGCCATGCACCAGGTAGTCGTAGGCGCGTTGCCAGTTGAGCTGAACCTTGTTCTGCTTCAACGCTTTCAATGCTGGCATTTCTGAGGCGAAAAGGAAGTTGTCGCCTTCACGGGTGTAGTAGAACGGCTTGATCCCGAAGGGATCGCGAATGCAGGAGAGCCTGTTGGCCACTCGGTCAAAAACCGCGAACGCAAACATTCCGCGCAAGCGTGCAAGGGAGTCGGCTCCCCATTGAATCCAGGCCGCTAGCAACACCTCGGTGTCGGAGTCTGAATGGAACACGTGCCCCAGGGCTTGCAACTCAGTACGCAATTCGCGGTAGTTGTAGATTTCGCCATTGAAGACGATGGAAAAAAGCTGGTCCTTGGAGTGCATCGGCTGATGGCCGGCTAAGGACAAGTCAATAATGGATAGGCGCGTGTGACCCAGCACTAGTTTGTTGGAGGCAACCGGCATCTCTTCGTAGCCGAAGTCATTCGGTCCACGATGGCGCAAGGTCTGAATGGCCGCGTCGATACTCTGGGAGTAAGAGTGGGTTTCGCTGACGGAGAAGAAACCGAGTATTCCACACATAAATTAGCTACTTCTTTGCGAAAAAAGTTTAAGGCGGCTGCGGACCATCTGTCCGGCTTTACGCAGCTCGGAAACCTGAACAAGCCCCAAGGCCACAAAAATCACTGCCGTGCTGCTGATGAACATCAGGTTGACCAACCAACGCAAGTAGCTGTCCAGTTCTGAACCCAATCGCAGTGCCAGAAACAGCGCCACGACCGTTGCAGTCATTGAGCCGCAAAGCGGCCACCACTTATGCGGCACGGGATACAGCCTTTGACTGCACAGCATATAGATGACGAACGTCAGCGAACTTCCCAGGAGCATTGCAATGGCGGCGCCGCTGCCTCCCAAACGAGGAATCAAGATCAGTCCCAGGGCAATGTTGGCAATCAGCCCCGCGAGATTGATCCAGATGGTCATGTGGGTTTTCTTGGCGATGCTGATGCCAGGGGCAAAAATGTACATCTGGGCCAGGAGAATTGACGGTACCAGGAAGACAATCAGCTTGGAGGCTGAGTAGTAGTCTGAGGTTGTCATCAGTACCAGGACGTCATGGGCAAACAGCCCAAGTGTCAGGTAAGTCAGTAATGCAAAGCAGCAGAACACCCTGAAAATACGCGCCAACTGCCTGGGAGTATCGGCTTCGCGGTAGTAGGTATAGATCAATGGTGTCAGGGCCCCTTGGAAACCGACCATGACCAGGCTGACGGCACTGGCCAACCGGACAGCGACTCCATACAGCCCGACCTCGCCGATCGACACAAAGTGGTTGATCAGCAAACGGTCGATATAAATGCTGGCAAGGACCGTCACACTGGCAGGGACCAAGGGGATGGAGAACGCCAGCATCTCCTTGAGCCGGGCCCAATCAAAGCGAAAGCGAAAGCTCTGCCGCAGGTGATACAGCCCGTAGACAGTGCCAATGATGACTCCGGCGCTCATGCCCCATAGCAGCCCTTGCAAGCCCATTCCTGCACCGTAGGTGAGGAGTACTGCAGCTCCAGCAGTGACCAGGGAGACAATGATGCTGACGAGTGCATAGTGCTTGCTGCGCAATTCCCAGCGGAACTGGTTCTGGATGAGGTTGAACAGACCGTTGAAGAAAATGTAGACAATGCCGACCTTGAAGGCGCCAGTCAGTCCTTCGCGCCCCATGATCCAGGTGGACAGATCATCGGCATAGGCCAGGGTGATCACGGCGAACAGCGAGTAGCACCCGGCAGTGAACCAGAAGGCGGACGATGCATAGGCGCAACGGCGATCAGGGTCTGTTTCCGCTGAATAGAAGCGCGCTATGCCCTGGGACACCTCCAGGGCAATGGTCAGTGCGATAAGGCCTGAGAAAACCAGCAACAAGTCCAGAGAACCGTAGTCTTCCGGGCTCAGCACTCGGGTGTACAACGGCACCAGAAATAGCGCGAGCCCCTTCGAAAGCAGTGCGGGGATTGCGTAAATGACACTGTCTCGAATAAAGAGCTTGAACATATGTCGGCAAAACCCTAGCGGTTATCCTGGTTTGAAGGAAAGTAAAAGTACTTGATGAACAGGCGTTGAAGTTTGCCTTTTGCGGCAGCCAGGAGTATTGCCTTCTGCTCAGGTAATGGTGGGAATGTATCGTGTTGGTTGTTCCAGATTTTGAAGTAATTTTTGATAAATGCTTCTTCGCTGTACTTTTCCTTCCAGAACCCCCAGCACGCGGCCATGACGCTTTCCAGATAAGCACGATCGGCCAGCAGTTTTTCCAGGCAAGAGGTCAGCAGGTTCGCATCAACAGGAAACTGGATGATGGGAGAGGCCGGCAAGCCAGTAAAAACATCATAGTTTCCTGAAACGATTGCACAGGATGCGGCAGCGCCTTCGATGCCGAATCGACCTGGCCAGGTGGCTGGCTGGTCGACAACTATGTCCGCTGCCAGCAACATGCTGACCACTTGGTGATTGGGGATGTGCTCCAGCAGGTGAAACTCGAACGCGTAGCCCTTTTGTCGGAGCGTTTCCACTGCCTCCAGCACGAGGTCGGTTCGTTTTACTGCCCGGTTCGAGGGGGCGTGAACGAGAACCGGGATCTCTCCCGGACGACGCGGGCCGGTCAGTAGCGACGTCTGGCTGAACGTGAAGTGTCCCAGCATCCCAGTCTGGAAGGTCGCCTGGTTCCTTGAGGAAATCGTCTTGGCAAAGCGCTCGGCCATGAACTGGCGATAGTACTTTCTCAGCATGTCCACCAGGGGGAGTGCGGGATAGGAACCAATCGCTATACCGGGCGTGTACTTTTCAAACAATGCGTCATGCAGGTGGCGGCAACGCACATCATCTCCGCAGTGCTGAACAACCAGGTCAACCCCGGCGAGGCGATAGAGGATGTAGTCGAGGTTCAGCGCGAGTAGGCTGGTGCACCAGATGAACCAGGCCTGATCGGCGCGTAAAAGGATCCAGGGTAAATGTCGGGAACGACAGAGTGGTTCGCTGAACAGGCGGATTTTCAGGGCCAGGGCAGAGGCGCCTTGTGCGTCGGTTTCTCCGTAGAAGACCCCAGCGTGGGAGCGAGCACTGCGCACGGTAATGTGCTGTTTTGCCAATGCGGCAGACAGTTCGCTGATGTTGTTGGCAATCTCGTGTATGCCGACAAAGACATATTCAGGTTTTGCCGGCCGCTTGCTGCAACTGCGCTTGATTCTCATGGCCAGGGCCGGCAGCAGGAATAAGGCAAAGCAAAAAAACGAGAATAAAAAGAAGCATGCAGATTGGGCTATTTTGAAGATGATTTTCATTTTACGTCCTGTGCATTGCTTCTTTCATGCTGACTCTGCAGCCATAGCAGCGCTGGGTCAGTGCTGCTATGGCCGGATCTTGATCGTGATGTTTCACACGGCGGCTTTATATATGACGGGTCAAGGCTGGTACAACAAGATCATGCAAAGCAGCCTTGCATATACTCTTCCATATTCAACAGGGACCAGATCAACAGCCTTCTGTTCTGTTTTCCTGAAAGATGTTCCTCGACAAGCGAAGTCAGTGCGGACTGGTCAAAAACGTCATAGATATGTGCGTTTTTATTCAGCAGTTTCCTTCTGACAAACTCCATGCTCTCGCCTTTGAACCAGCTGGAGTCCGGCGCGGAGAAGCCTTGTTTCTCAGCCCGGGCGATATCGTCCGGAATGTATCGTTTCATGACATCGCGGAAGATCTGCTTGCCGTCTCGAGCTTTTTCAAAGTACTTGCTGACTTTATCGCCCTGATCGTTCTCGTTGACTCTTATCACATCGGCCAGATTGTTCAGCTTCAAATGAACCGGGCAGCGCATGGCGAAATCAACCAGATCGTTATCCAGGAATGGCACACGGCTTTCCAGGCCATGGGCCATGCTGAGTTTGTCTTCGACTACCAGCAAACCATGAAGGAAGGTCTTGGCTTCGAAGTACAGCGAGTGGTTGATATAGTCTTCCGGGGTGTACAGATTGTCTGCGTGGTGTTTGAAGACATCACGGAAGATGTCCCGGGTCCACACATGCTTTACATCTTTCCAGATCGGCGCAAAGACCTGCTTGATCTCATTGTTGGGAATCAGCCGCTGCCAGAATGCGTAGTACTTATCGATGTAGTGTTCGAAGTCATCGTTGACCACGGCACGGTAGTAGCGCCATGGATAGCCGCCAAACAACTCGTCCCCGCCGGCTCCGGACATGACTACCTTGACGAATTTCGATGCCAATTGGGCGGCGTAGTAGTTCGGGTAGCTCTGGCCCACTCTGGGTTCTTCCAGGTGCCAGGCCAGTTTGGGCAGGGCTCTTTCCATGTCTCCGGCTTTCAGGACCATTTGGTAATGTTCGGTCTTGAAGTGGTAGGACATGTATTCGGCTTTACTGCGCTCATCGAACCCCATTTCGATACCCGAGGCGGAGTTGAGATCGAAACCACAGGTAAAGGTTTTCATGTAGGGATAGGACTTGGCCGCGATCGCAGTGATCGAGCCGGAATCCATTCCGCCACTCAGATAACTGCCCAATTCAACGTCAGTCACCAGCTGCCGGTTGACGGCCTGCTGGAACAAACGGTCCAGCTCTTCACGGTACTCTTCGTCGCTGGCTTTGACCTTGGGTTCCTGGAAGTTGTAATCCCAGTACTGGGTGAATTGCAGGGCCGGCGTGCGCCGCTTCATGTCCAGCACGGCATAGTGGCCGGCGGGCAGCAGCTTCACATCGTTGAGCAATGTCTTGTCGGTAAAGATGTTCTGGAAGGTGAAGTATTCCAGCAGGGCTTCCTTGTCCAGGCTGCGCTGAAACTGGGGCATCGCCAGGATGGCTTTCTGTTCAGAGCCGAAGGCTAGGGTCTGCCCTTGATGTGCGTAATACAGCGGCTTGATGCCATAGCGATCCCGGGCCAGCAACAGCGTTTGTTCCTGGCGATCCCACAGGGCCAGGCCGAACATGCCGTTGAAGCGCTCCAGTGCTTGTGCCCCCCAGGCGATCAAGGCATTGAGAACCACTTCAGTGTCAGTGCGTGAACGGAACTGGTAGCCCAGGGTTTCCAGTTCGGTGCGCAGCTCACGGAAGTTGTAGACCTCGCCGTTGTAGACCAGTACATGGCGCTGGGAGAGGGAGGCGGCCGGCTGGTGGCCGGCAGGAGACAAGTCGATGATTGCCAGGCGCCGATGGCCCAGGCCCACATTGCCTTCAATCCAATGCCCTTCGCCATCGGGACCGCGATGGGCAATGGCATCCGTCATGCGCTGCAGAACTGCAGGCGATACCGGGTTGTTATCGAGATGGATGAGGCCGGTAATGCCGCACATGCGTTTTGATGCTCCTTTGGATCGGGGGGAGTGCAGTAGGAAATGCGCAGGTCTGCGCAGTTCCGTTGCCTGAAAAAGGTCATCCCGCTCGAGTGAGCGGGATGCAGGTGCTGTTACTCAGCGCAGTTGGCGAATGGCCTCGACTACGTAGGCGTAGTCTTCTTCGCTCATCCTGTTGTGCAGCGGAATCGCCATGGTGTGGTCGTTGCAGTCGCGGGCGCCCGGGAAGTCTTCGGGTTTGAGGCCGAAACGTTCACGGTAGTAAGCCAGCATGTGCACGGCGTGGGTGCCAGGACGGGTGGAGATGCCCTTGGCCTGGAGAATTTCCATCATGTCGTTACGCGGCATCGGGGCTTTTTGCGGGTCGATGTAGGTAACGAATGCCTGCCAGCCGTGGCGGCTGCCTTCCGGAGTGGTAGGGAGTCGCAGCCAGTCGATATCGGCCAGTTGTTCGCAGTAGTACTGGGCCCAGCGCGCACGTTCGTCGATAAAGCCGTCCAGCTTGCCCAGCTGTACCAGGCCGATTGCACCTTGCAGGTCGGTCATCCGGTAGTTGAAGCCCAGCAGGTTGAACTCCGGCAGCAGATAGGGGCGTGGGCCCAGATGGCGCTGTTCTTCGGAGAGCGAGGCACCGTGGCTGCGCAACTGGCTCATGCGTTCAGCCAGCTCCGGGTTGCTGGTGGTTACCATGCCGCCTTCGCCGGTAGTCACCGACTTGCGCGGGTGGAAGGAAAATGCCGCGGCATCGCCCAGGCTGCCGGCAGGGCGGCCTTTCCAGTCAGCGCCTGCGGCACAGGCGGCGTCTTCGATAATGGCGACCTGCGCCGGCAGCGCCGCTCGCAGAGCATCGATATCCAGGCAACGGCCGAACAGGTGCACGGCAATGACGGCCCGAGTCTTGTCGGTGACCTTGGCGGCGACCTGGCTGATATCCAGGTTGTAGGTCAGGGGGTCGATGTCGACGAATACCGGAGTGGCGCCGCAGTACAGCACCACGTTGGCGGTGGCGATCCAGGTAAAGGTCGGAACGATGACTTCGTCGCCCGGACCGATATCCAGGCCGGCGAGCGCCAGGTGCAGACCCGTGGTGCAAGAGGTCACTGCCAGTGCGTGAGGAACCTGATGGCGCTTGGCAAAGGCTTCTTCAAAGGCTGCCACTTTGGGGCCTTGGGTCAACCAGCCGGTCATCAGCGGCTCACGTGCTGCCTGCCATTCTTCTTCGCCGGTGCTGGGTAACGAGATAGCAATGTTGCGCTTTTCCATTGTGTTTACTCCGCCCCGTGCGTGGTGCGCCAATCGATAAGTTTCTGCAGGCCTTCACGCAGCTCGTACTGGTAGGTGAACCCCAGTTCTTCAGCCGCTTTTTTCGGGCAGCCGATACGGTTCTGTACCATGCGACGGGCATCGTCAGCGCTGTAGGGACGATACTGGACGACCAGGTCGGACTCTTTCATGTCGAGAATGGTGTCGCACAGTTCCTTGATGCTGGTCTGTACGCCAGTACCAACGTTGTAGAACTGGTCGGTGACGTCCGCTTCCAACGCCTTGACGTTGCAGCGAGCAACGTCTTCGACATAGATGAAGTCGTAAGCCTGGCTGCCGTCGCCGTTGATCACCGGGCCTTCGTTGGCATCGATCTTGTTCAGCATGATCGGAATCACGCCGGTGTAGGCGGCTGTCTGATCCTGGTGCGGGCCGTAGACGTTCATGTAGCGCAGGCCGACATAGCTCAGGCCGTAGCGGTCGTGGAACGCGTGGCACATGGCTTCACCGGCAATCTTGGTGGAACCGTAGAAGTTGCGGTTGTTGAACGGATGGTCTTCGGTCATCGGTACTTCCACTGCGTCGCCATAGACCGAGGCGGACGAGGAGTAGACCAGACGCTTGATGTTGTTCTTCACGCAGGCTTCAAGAACGTTGAAGGTGCCTTCGACGTTGACGTGGAAGGCCGTGCGTGGGAAGTCCTTGCAGTGCAGCAGCCACATGGCGGCCAGGTGGATGACGCCGTCCATGCCTTGCATGGCGTCGTTCAGCAGGTCGATCTCGCGAACGTCACCGCCATTGGCGTACAGGCGGCAGCGGGGATCCTTGAGCTGCTCGGAGATGTTGCTGAGCTTGCCCCGGGCAAAGTTGTCATAAACCACAACTTCGGCCACGCCGGCCTTGAGCAGTTCCGAAATCACAAAGCTGCCGATGAATCCGGCGCCGCCGATGACCAGAACTTTTGAACCTTCAATTTTCATGCGTGTACTCCAATCAAATTTTGCTAGCGGTGACCAGCGCTTCGACAATGTGCGACTGATCTGATGCAGTCAGGTAAGGATGCATCGGCAGACTCATGACTCGTGTTGCCACAACGTCACCCACAGGAAGCTGTGCGTGCTCGTCTTTGACCGCCGGTTGGAGATTTAGCGGAATCGGATAGTGAACAGCCGTCGGCACTCCGCATTGCTTGAGGTGCTGTTGCACGGCATCGCGGTTGTCCACCTGTACGGTGAACTGTGCCCAGGCGCTGATATTGTGGGATTCAATATAGGGCGCGACGATTCCTGCTTGCGTCAAAAGTCGTGCGTAATTCTGCGCGACTTGCTGGCGTAATTGAATCTCTTCTTCGAGGATCTCCAGCTTGGGCAGCAGAATGGCGGCTTGCAGAGTGTCCAGGCGGCTGTTTACGCCGATGCGGATGTGATGGTAGCGACGGTCCTGGCCGTGTCGGGCGACCTGGCGAATGATTGTCGCCAGCTCTTCGTCGTTGGTGAAGATCGCACCACCATCGCCATAGCAACCCAGGGGTTTGCTGGGGAAGAAACTGGCGCAGGCAATGGTGCTCAGGTTGCAGGAGGCCTTGCTCTTGTAGCTGGCTCCGAAGCTCTGTGCAGCATCCTCTATAACTGGAAGAGAGTGCTTGCCGGCGATGGCGTTGATGGCGTCGAAGTCGGCGCACTGCCCGTACAGGGAGACCGGAATAATGGCTTTGGTGCGTGAAGTGATCGCCGCTTCCAGCAGGGCCGGGTCCAGGTTGTAGGTTTGCGGGTCGATGTCCACATAGACCGGCTTGGCACCCAGCAGGGCGACTGTTTCCGCCGTTGCTATGTAGGTGAAGCCAGGAGTGATGACTTCATCGCCTGGACCTACGCCCAGGGCCATGAGCGCGATCTGCAGGGCATCGGTGCCGTTGGCGCAGGTGATGCAGTACTTTGCCCCTGCATAGGCGGCCAGGCGCTCTTCCAGTTCAGCCACTTCAGGGCCGAGGATGTACTGGCCGTGGGACAGAACGCGAGCGATTCCCGCGTCAATCTTGTCCTTGAGGCGGGCTTGCTGGGTCTTCAGGTCGATGAATTCGATCATTTACTGTGCGTCCATTTTGCTCAGGTTGTTGCCACGCAACACATAGCGGGCGCCGGTATGTGGGCAGAGGCATTCGGCTTCCCCCTTGACCGGCAGTTCCAGGCGTTCACCAAACTCGCTCATCCAGCCCAGCTGTCGTGCGGGCACCCCAACCATCAGTGCGTAGGCCGGTACATCCTTGTTGATGACAGCACCTGCGCCGACGAAGGCGTATTCGCCGATGGTGACCCCGCAGACAATGGTGCAGTTTGCGCCCAGCGTGGCACCCTTTTTCACCAGGGTGTCGCGGTATTGGTCCTTGCGCTCGATCAATGAGCGTGGGTTGTAGACGTTGGTGAAGACCATGCTTGGACCACAGAACACACCCTCTTCCAGGGTCACGTTGTCATATACCGAGACATTGTTCTGGATCTTGCAATGATCACCGATGACCACTTTGTTGCCGACGAAGACGTTCTGGCCAAGGGAGACCCCTTTGCCGATCTGTGCGCCTGGGCATACATGCACGAAATGCCAGACCCGTGAACCTTCGCCGATCTGTGCACCATCATCGACGATGGCGCTAGGGTGCTGGTAATGGCTCATGACTGTCAGACCAGGCGGGACAGGAAGGGATGGCCTTCGTTGTCCTGAGCTCTGACAGGGTTCATGGTCCGGATGGTCTCGACGGTTTCCACGCAGTGCCGGGTATCCTCGATACCGTAGCCCTTGCCGTCGAGCACTGCTTGGTAGCTGACGGTATGGAGATCGGTGAAACCTTCGGAAAACTCGATTTCCGCGCCGTCGACAGTAATCGAGCGGTAGGTAGGTTTCTTGCCTTTGACCGATTCAGGCAGGTCGTTGGCATCAATGGAAAGGAACCAGCGTACCCGGGCATTCTCGTACTCCAGATAGCCGCAGGCCTTGTCGGCATTGCTGAAGTGCACAACGTTGCGCTGCAGCTTGCCGAAAATGAAGTGCAGCATGTCGTAGAAGTGCACGCCGATATTGGTCGCGACACCAAAGGACTTTCGAGGGTCGCCTTTCCAGCTTTCCATGTACCAGCGGCCACGGCTGGTGATGTACGTCAGTTCCACCTCGTGCTTATGGGCGCTGGGTTGCGACTGCACACGGTTCTTCAGGTCGATGATCGCCTGATGGTGACGCAGTTGCAGGATGTTCCAAAGGCGCTTGCCGGTTTCGCGTTCAGTCAGGCTCAGGTCGTCCAGCAGTGCTGCGCTGGGTACCAGCGGCTTCTCGCAGATCACGTCACACCCCAGGCGCAGGCCGGCAGTGATATGAGCGTGATGGAGGTAGTTGGGCGAGCAGATCGAAACGATATCCAGGGCGGTTGCCGGATCCCGCTTGAGACGCCAGGCGTGATCGTAGAAGCGCTCGAACTCGGTGAAGAATTCGCTTTGAGGCGAAAGGCTGTCGATGATGCCGACGGAGTCGTTGATGTCGTAGGCACAAACCAGCTCGTTGCCGGTGTCCTTGATGGCACGCATGTGGCGCGGGGCGATGTAGCCGGCGGCGCCGATCAGGGCAAAGCGTTTCATGGAGTTCCTCGGGGAAGAGTTTCAGCTGCCTGTGGCAGGAGGCATGAAACAGAGGCCGTATGGCTATGGCCCCCTGTCTCATGCAACTCGCTGCGATGTCTCGTGGTCGATCAGGCCTTGATGACGTTGCTCGCTGCAGCACGGTACTTGCCGCGACTGTCGATGATCAATTGCGCGTGATTCTGGATCAGTTCGTAATCGAACTTATCATGATCTGTCGCCAGGACCACCGCGTCGTATGCGGCCAGGTTCTCTGCGGTCAACGGCTCGCTGCTCAGTTCGAAGTGGTGCTCGCGCATTTTCGGGAACACCGGAACATGAGGGTCGCTGTAGGCCACGATGCCGCCCTTGGCCTCGATCAGCTCCATGATCTCCACGGATGGAGATTCACGCATGTCATCCACGTTCTTCTTGTAAGCGATGCCCAGGACCAGGACCTTGCAGCCCTTGAGTGCCTTGCCACTGTTGTTCAGGCCATCCATCAGCTTGCTCAGGACGTACTCGGGCATTGCCTTGTTGACTTCGCCGGAGAGCTCGATGAAACGCGTGTGCAAACCGTATTCGCGAGCCTTCCAGGTCAGATAGAAGGGGTCGATGGGAATGCAGTGGCCACCCAGGCCAGGGCCAGGGTAATAGGCCGTGAAGCCGAAAGGTTTGGTTGCAGCGGCATCGACGACTTCGAAGATGTCGATGCCCATGCGGTCGGCAACGACTTTCATTTCGTTGACCAGACCGATGTTGACCGCGCGGTGGATATTCTCCAGCAGCTTGGTCATTTCCGCCGCTTTGGTTGAGCTGACAGGCACTACTTGGTCGATTGCCTGCTCGTAGAGCGCGATACCCACGTCCAGGCAGTTGGGGGTGTGACCACCGATTACCTTGGGAATGGTGCGGGTTTCAAAGTTGGCATTGCCCGGATCTTCCCTTTCCGGTGAATACACCAGGAAGATGTTTTCGCCAACGATCAGGCCGTTTTCCTGTACTCGGGGCAGCAGTTCTTCTTCTGTTGTACCCGGGTAGGTGGTGCTTTCCAGGGAAACCACTTGTCCTGCACGCAGGTAAGGCTTGAGTGCATTGGTGGTGTTGATCACGAAACTCATGTCAGGTTCGCGATACTTGTTCAGTGGCGTCGGTACGCAAAGGATCAGTGCGTCACACTCACCGGCACGGCGAAAGTCGGTGGTCGCTTCAAATCCCGAGTTTCTGGCCTGGCTGATGTGCTCGCTGGCAATGTGTTCTATATAGCTGGTGCCAGCATTGAGCTTGGCTACCTTGGAATCATCGATATCGATACCCAGCACCCGGAAGCCGATCGCGTTGTAACGCAACATCAGCGGCAAGCCCACATAGCCGAGCCCTACGATGCCAATCAGGGCTTCCTTGTTCTTGAACTTGGCGATGCAGGTTTGTTTTTGGTCAGGCATTTTAGCTCCGATGTAATACAGGTTCGATGCATGCAGCAGGCCTTCCGTTACTTTTTCGGCAAGAGCGTGTGAACTAGTTCTTGTTCTTACACACCTGGGTATCAGACCTATCGTAGGATGCGATCAACAGGCGAGCGACTCAT
This sequence comes from Pseudomonas sp. 910_21, assembly GCF_052850735.1. Classification (NCBI taxonomy): domain Bacteria; kingdom Pseudomonadati; phylum Pseudomonadota; class Gammaproteobacteria; order Pseudomonadales; family Pseudomonadaceae; genus Pseudomonas; species Pseudomonas sp. 910_21. Next base: position 231,422 of record NZ_VXCY01000002.1, read on the forward strand.
TAGAGTCCACGCGTCAAGCCGTTGAGAAACAGAATGCTCCGTCATCCGACAGCGGTGTGATCGGAGGGCGAATTCATTGTGTATGCGGCCAAATTGGCGGCGATTCTACACTGGCAAGGCGCCTCGGGCGACAGGCCGGGCACATTTACTCGATTCCAGCTTCCCCGCCCCCGGTCAAGCCGGCTGCCGAGCCTTGCCAATCAGGAAAAGTAAAATCTCCTTGCCGCTATGGAAGTGGCTGTGGTCCCATCGCGTCAATCAACCGGGCACCTGTGCTCCCGGCAGGTTACTGCCGGCTCACGTCAATGATTGCTGCTTCCGATGAATGGCAATAGGCGTATATGAGGCGCCGTCCTGAGGCCCCGTGAATGAGTAAAGTGGTCGCGCGGACAGTATTGTTTTCACCGAATAGAAAGTGAATTTTTTGAAGTTATTAATTTTTTCTCAGTACTTTAGTCCTGAAAATTTCATCATCAACGATATAGCCAGGACTCTTGTTGCCCAGGGACATGAGGTAGTAGTTGCTACTGGCAAACCTAACTATCCAGATGGTCGAATATTTACCGGTTATCGTGCATGGGGATGTCACTACGAGCGTTATCTGGACTCTATTGATGTACTGCGGGTGCCGTTATGGCCGCGCGGCGACGGTGGTGCAAAGAACATGGTTCTTAACTACCTGTCATTTGTTGTAGCCGGACTGATATTTTTTCCATGGATGTTACGCAAGCGCGAGTTCGATGCGATTCTGGTATTCGCTCCTTCGCCCATCACCCAGGCCATTCCGGCGATTCCTATCAAGTGGTTGAAGAGGGCGCGGCTGGCCTTGTGGATACAAGACCTGTGGCCAGAGAGTCTTGCTGCCACTGGATTCGTGAAAAAACCCTATCTATTGAAAATGGTTGGCTGGATGGTCCGTGGGATTTATGCAGGTTGTGATCGGCTGCTGGTTCAATCTCATGCTTTTGTCGATTCAGTGGCCCGCTACGCGCCCAGAAAGAAGATTACCTATTATCCCAACTCTGTGGATGCCCAGGCTTTTAATGCAGAAGTAGAAGTTGACGAGCAGCTGTTGCAGGTCTTGAAGGCGCATTTCTGTGTAGTGTTCGCTGGCAATCTTGGAACTGCCCAGGCACTGGAGACGTTAGTTGAGGCTGCGAAACAACTGCGTGACGAGCCGGACATTCGCTTGGTTCTGGTGGGCAGTGGCAGCCGGCTGGAATGGCTCAAGGAGCAGAAGCAAGTTCATTCACTGGATAATCTGATACTTCCTGGGCGCTTTCCGGCGGTGGCAATGCCTGCAGTTTTTGCCCAGTCCAGCGCATTGCTGGTGTCACTTAATGATGAAAGCATCTTTGCCCAGACCATCCCCAGCAAGGTTCAATCCTACCTGGCGTCCGGCAAGCCAATCATTGCCAGTCTGAACGGCGAAGGCGCGCGAGTAGTTCAAGAAGCCCGGGCGGGACTCACCAGTCCGGCGGAAGAAGTGGCGCCATTGGTCGCCAACATAAGGAAGATGTATAGCCTGGACGATGCACTGCGGGAGGAAATGGGGCGGTGTGGACGGACCTACTTTGCCGCGCATTTCGAAATGGGCCAGCAGGTCCGCAGCCTGGTGGAGTTGTTGAAGGCTTGAGATGTATCGCTTGCTTGCCTGGCTCGCGGTGGTTTTCCAAGCAGTGCTATTTTTTTCCTGTTGCTGGACAATACGGCCATTTTTGAAGGGGCTAATAGCCCCTCGGTCCCAGTCTGTAGTGCATGGGATACATTCAAGGTCCGGATCTGAGTCATATTTATGAAGGTATTGGTATTGGGTATTACCGGCATGCTCGGTAGTACTGTTTTTAAAGTATTCAGCCAGGATCCACAGCATGAGGTCTGGGGGACGGCGCGCAGTCTGTCCGCCCTGAAGCACTCTTCTCTACCTGACCACGCGCGGGTCCTGTCAGGCGTTGACGTGCTGGATCAGGATGCCCTGACGGCGGCAATGGTCCAGGTCCATCCGGATGTGGTCATCAACTGCGTAGGCCTGATCAAGCAACTTGCAGATGCCAAGGACCCGCTAACCGCGCTCCCGATCAATGCCATGTTGCCCCATCGTCTGGCACAGCTGTGTGCCTTGAGCGGCGCACGCCTGATTCACGTCAGCACCGACTGCGTGTTCTCCGGAACCAAGGGCGGCTACCTGGAAACGGATACTTCCGATGCCGAAGATCTGTACGGAAAGTCCAAGTACATCGGGGAGCTGCATGATGAGCCTCATGCAATTACCTTGAGGACCTCCATTATCGGGCACGAACTGAACTCCGATCATTCCCTGGTGGACTGGTTCCTGAAGCAGCAGGGCAGCGTGCGGGGCTTCACCCGTGCCATTTTCTCCGGTTTGCCTACCGTGGAGCTGGCTCGAGTCATGAAAGACTTCGTCTTGCCGCATCCGCAACTTAATGGGCTGTATCATGTTGCCGCGGAGCCGATTGCCAAGTCCGACCTGCTGGCGCTGATTGCCCGGCAATATGAAAAGACAATCGATATACATCCAGATGCCAAACTAGTGATCGATCGCTCGCTCAACAGCGATCGGTTCACTCACGCTACTGGGTACAAGGCTCCATCCTGGCCTCAGCTCATTGAGCTGATGCATGCCAATCGCTAAAAAATTTGGAAGGTGTACATGTTCGACGACAAGGTATTGATGATCACCGGTGGAACCGGTTCTTTCGGTCATACGGTCCTCAAGCGTTTTCTCAATACCGCCGTGCGTGAAATTCGCATCTTCAGTCGCGATGAGAAGAAGCAGGAAGACATGCGTATCGCCCTGGCCAATGACAAGGTCAAGTTCTACATAGGCGATGTTCGCAACTACGACAGCCTGGCCCAGGCCATGGTTGGCGTCGACTATATCTTCCATGCCGCGGCGCTGAAACAGGTCCCGTCCTGTGAGTTCTATCCGATGGAAGCTGTGCGTACCAACGTATTGGGTACAGAGAATGTGCTCAATGCGGCCATCGCTACCGGAGTCCAGCGGGTCGTCGTGCTCAGCACCGACAAAGCCGTTTATCCGATCAACGCCATGGGCATTTCCAAGGCCATGGCGGAGAAGCTGATGGTTGCCAAATCGCGGATGATTCCAGCCAAGGGGCCGATCATCTGTGCAACGCGTTACGGTAACGTCATGGCCTCTCGAGGCTCGGTGATCCCTCTCTTTGTCGATCAACTGCGCTCCGATGAAGCCTTGACGGTGACCGACCCGGAAATGACCCGTTTCCTGATGTCGCTGGAAGACTCGGTGGACCTGGTCCTGCACGCCTTCGAACATGCACAGCAGGGTGACCTGTTTATCCAGAAGGCCCCCGCGTCCACCGTTGGCGACCTGGCCGAGGCACTCAAGCAGCTGTTCGGTAAAAGCAATGAAGTCAGAGTCATCGGTACTCGTCATGGTGAAAAACTGTACGAGTCGCTGGTCTCCCGAGAGGAAATGGCCAAGGCCGAGGACATGGGTCGTTACTACCGGATTCCTGCGGACAATCGTGACCTGAACTACAAAAAGTATTTTGTTGAAGGTGAGCAGCGTATTTCCGAACTCGACGACTACACCTCTCACAACACCTCCCGCCTCGACGTACCAGGCATCAAGGAGCTGCTGCTCAAGCTCGACTACATCAAGGAGCAACTCGATGCTTAAGGTCATGACCCTGGTCGGTACCCGCCCCGAGCTGATCAAGATGAGTCGGGTGATTGCCGAGCTGGACCGTCAGGTCAACCACGTACTGGTGCACTCGGGACAGAACTACGATTACGAACTCAATCAGGTCTTTTTTGATGACCTGCAGATCCGCAAGCCGGATCATTTTCTCGGCGCTGCCGGCGAGACAGCCGCGCAGACCATTGCCGAGGTGATCGCCAAGTCCGATGCGATCTTCGAGCTTGAAAAACCCGATGCGCTGCTGCTGTATGGCGATACCAACACCTGCCTGGCAGTGATTGCTGCCAAGCGGCGCAAGATCCCGGTGTTCCACATGGAAGCGGGCAACCGCTGTTTCGATCAGCGCGTTCCTGAAGAGCTCAACCGCAAGGTGCTCGACCACCTCAGCGATATCAACATGGTATTGACTGAACATGCCCGTCGTTACCTGATCGCCGAAGGCATCCGCCCGGAAACCATCATCAAGACCGGCTCGCACATGCAGGAAGTCCTCGACTACTACATGCCGGGGATTGAAAGCTCTGACGTGCTGGAGCGCAGCGGCCTGGAGCAGGACAAGTTCTTCATCGTCAGTGCACACCGCGAGGAAAACGTCGACACCGCCGATAACCTGCGCGACCTGCTGGATACCCTGCGAGCGCTGGCCGATCATTACGGATTCCCGTTGATCGTCTCCACCCACCCCCGTACGCGCAAGCGTCTGGAGGCCTTGGGTGAGAGCCTTGACCATCCGCTGATTCGTTTCGTCAAACCGTTCGGCCTGTTGGATTACATCAAGCTGCAAATGTCGGCATTCTGTGTGCTTTCCGACAGCGGCACCATCACCGAAGAGGCTTCCCTGCTGAACCTGCCGGCGGTGACCTTGCGCAATGCCCATGAACGTCCCGAAGGGATGGACGAAGGCACGCTGATCATGAGCGGTCTCAAGCGAGAGTCGGTCATGGACGCTGTGCGAGTTGTGACCAGCCAGCATTCTCGCGATCAGCGCAAAGTGCCTTTGGTGCAAGACTATCAAGGTGGGCCTGTCTCAGTTCAGGTGGTGCGGGTGGTGTTGAGTTACACCGACTACATCAACCGCACGGTGTGGCGTAAAGACTGAAACCAACGACGTTGACCGGGGCCGGTGACGGCACCGGTCATGGAGTTGATCTGTCCTGCGGCTCTTCACCCTGATGGAATCGGTCAATTCCATCGAGCGCTCGGAACATTGTTGTGGCCAACCGTCAAACCTAGGCTGGGGCTTCAATAACTAGCGCAGGAGCAGCGCCATGAGGTCAGCATTCGCAGTCATCGATGCCTGGGCGCAACCGGCCAACGGCCGTGCCCGGGCGCTGTTGCCGGAAGTTGCACGGCTGTTCGAGAAGTCCGGGTCGGCGCACCTGCTGGACCAGGCCCTGAGCATTGAACAGACCGTGGAGCTGATGGATCAGGCCGGGGTGGAGACGCTCATGCTCTCGGCCTGGTGCCGGCCTGAAGGCTGGGTTTTCAGCAATGATGAGATTGCAGCCTACACCCGGGCTTTTCCCGAGCGTTTCGTCGGCGTGGCTACGGTGGACCTGAGCCGGCCGGTGGCGGCTGTGGCCGAGCTGGATCGGGCGGTCAACGAGCTGGGCTTCAAGGCCCTGCGCATCGTGCCCTGGTTATGGAAACTGCCACCCAATCACCGTTGGTATTACCCGTTGTATGTGAAGTGCGTCGAACTGGGTATTCCCTTCTGTACCCAGGTGGGTCATACCGGGCCGTTGATGCCTTCTGAAACCGGGCGCCCGGTGCCTTATCTGGACGAGGTGGCGCTGGATTTCCCCGAACTGGTGATTGTCGCTGGGCACATCGGCCATCCTTGGACCGACGAGATGATCGGCCTGGCCTGGAAGCATGACAATATCCACATCGATACCTCGGCCTACCTGCCTGCCTATTACCCTGCGCAATTGCTGCACTTCATCCGCACTTACGGCCAGGACAAGGTGCTGTTCGGCAGCAACTTTCCCCAGCTGTCTTTGAAAAAATGCCTGGAGCAGGTCCGGGGGCTGGAACTTCCGCCGGCGATTGCGGACAAATTCCTCCAGGGCAATGCCCGTCGGGTATTCGGCTTGTAAGCGCTGGCAGCAGGCGCTCAAGCGGATCTCCTGGGCGCCTGAACGCCGCTGCGGCGGTTTTTCTGGGGGTAGGTTTCTTGCTATCGTGGCCTCCCTCTTTCACGGACGAATATCGAGACAGCCCATGGCTAACTCCACCCCGTCACGCCTCGGCAAGATCCTTCAGGGTCTGCTGTTTGTTCTGATCGGCATCGGCCTGTTGGCCATTGCTGTCAATCTCACCCTCGATCGTCGCGAATTCCTCGCCAGTGCCCAGACCGCCGACGGTATCGTCAGCGACCTGAACGCTGGTGGTTCGCACCCCGAGATCGCCTTTACCACCGGCAGCGGTGAGAAAATTTCCTACCCCCAAGGCGGCTTTATCTTCGGCTACCAGAAGGACCAGCCGGTGCGGGTGTATTACCAGCCCGAGCGGCCGGCCAACAGCGCCATCATCGACGACCCGGCAGCACTCTGGGCCACCCCGGGTGTGCTCGGCCTGATCGGTTTGGTATTTACCCTGGCCGGCCTGGTGGGTGTCATCAGCCAGCGCGGACGAGCCTCACAAAGAGCAAAAGGACTTTGACCCCATGAACCTCAGCATTCCGATTCCGGTCAACGAAAGTAAATGGCTGTACCAGACCGCCAGCGGCGGCGGCCTGACCATCGCTCTCGTGGCCGGCGGTGGTGGATCGATCACCCTGCGTTCGCCCCAGGGCAAGGACGTCAGCTATCGCTACGGCGGTCTGGGGGTGGGCGCCGGCTTTGGTGGGCGCCTGCCGCGTTTCGGCAAAGTCAATATCCAGGTCAAGGGCAAGAGCGTCAGTGGTGCCGGTGCGGCGGAGGCTTTTCCCAGCACCGGCAAGGTCTTTGTCAGCGATGCCCTTCGCAGCCGGGACCTGACCGAGGACGACATCACCGGGCCTTGCTTCTATACCGAAGTCGGGGGCGGACTGGTGGTGGGCGGTTCGGCCACGGCCCTGCTGTTCGGCCTGGACCCCAAGCTACTGGCCCTGGCCGTCGTTTTGGGAAGCAACCCGGCGACCATGATGGCTTCGATCAAGGTCAACGAGCAGCTGCTGCGTTCGGCCAAGGGCGCAGTGGTCATGGCTGGCATGAACGTCGGACCACAGGCCGGTGGCGGCATTGCCGCCTACATGGGCTACCTGTTCTAACCTCGCCCTGAGGCGCGCCGGGAATCACAGGCGCGCCAGGCACTCCTGGAGAATATCCAGGCCCTCTTCGAAGATTTCAGGCTCGGTGGTCAAGGGCGCCAGCAGGCGAATGATGTGCCGCGACTTGCCGCTGGGCATCAGCAGCAGTCCGGCCTCGCGGGCATTGCTGAGCAGAGCGCTCAACTGTTCCGGCGCCGGTTCGCCGCGGGCATCGACCAACTCGATGCCGCGCATCGCGCCGACGCCGGTCAAGCGTCCCAGATACGGGCTCAGCCGATCGGCTTTCCAGCCCTCATAACGTTGCACGATGGCCTGTTCCTGGCGTTCGCCCCAGGCATGCAGATGTGCGTCGGTCATTTCCTCCAGGGTGGCGAGGGCGGCGGCGCAAGCAATCGGGTTGCCTGAATAGGTGCCGCCCAGGCCACCCTTGGGCAGCACGTCCAGCAACTCCCTGCGACCCACCACCGCGCCCAACGGAAGCCCACCGCCAATACTCTTGCCCAGCAGGATCAGGTCCGGCTCGATACCCAGCCGGGAGAAGGCGAAACGCTGCCCGGTGCGGCCGAAGCCGGACTGGATTTCATCGGCGATCAGCAGGATTCCATGGGTGTCGCAGAAGGCCCGCAAGGCCTGGGCAAATGGCCTGTCCAGGGCCAGGAAGCCTCCTTCGCCCTGCACCGGTTCGAGGATGAAACAGGCCACTTCCTCGACATCGATTTCCACACTGAACAGGCGCTGCATGGCCTTCAGCGCTTCGTCGCATGTGACGCCGTTGTCGGCGCTGGGGTAGGGCAGGTGGTACACAGGCCCGGGTAGTACTCCGACTTTCTGCTTGTAGGGCGCCACCTTGCCATTGAGATTGAGGGTGGCCAGGGTGCGGCCATGAAAACCGCCGTCGAAAGCGATCACCGCACTGCGCCCAGTGGCGCCGCGGACGATCTTCAAGGCATTTTCCGCGGCTTCGGCACCGCTGTTGGTGAGCATGCCACTGACCGGGTAACTCACCGGGATAAAGTCCGTCAGGCGCTGCATGAGCTCAATGTAGGGCTGGTGGTGCGCGGCGTTGAAGGCGTAGTGGGTGAGCCGGGTGGCCTGCTGCTGGATGGCCGCCACGATCCGCGGATGACAGTGACCCAGGTTGAGCACGCCGATGCCGCCGACGAAGTCGATGTAGCGCTTGCCTTCGCTGTCCCAGACTTCGGCGTTGCGGCCGTGGCTGAGGCGGATCGGGTGGACGGTGGAAAGCGAACGGCTGATGTTCTCGTGGCTCATGGATGCGGGCTCTGGGTGCCGGAAACGAGCCCTTATCTAAGCCAACCTCAAGGGGGTGGGACAAACGAAATAAAGTCGTCGGGTCAGTATGAAAATTCCCGATGTGCCGAAAGCGTCGTGTCAACGATCCCCGGTCTTGCGCCGTTTGCGCAGGTGACGGATCAGCGCGGCAACGGCGACCAGTGCCACCACGGCAACGAAGATCGGCAGGCGATAGGGTTTCAGGTCCCCGAGGAAATGTTGCAGGGCTTCTCCGGCCCAGTAACCGGCACCGACGAACAGCGAGGCCCACACTGCCGCGCCCAGCACATTGAGCAGGGCGAAACGCCAGGGGGCCAGGCCGCTGGCGCCGATCACCATGGGGCCGACCAGGCGCATGCCATAAAGAAAGCGCACGGCGAATACCGAGGTCGAGGGGTAGCGCTGGATCAGTCCCTGGACCCGTTCGATGGCCGCCTGATGACGTTTGAGCCTGGGCAGCAGGCGCGCCCCGCCATAGCGGCCGGTCCAGAACAGCAGCTGATCACCGAGGATGCCGCCGAGGGTGGCCCAACCGATCACTTGCGGCCATTGCAGGCTGCCCTGGTGCGCCGCCATGCCGCCGAGGATCAACACGGTTTCGCCTTCCAGCAGGCAACCGATGAAGATCACCCAATAGCCGTAGGCGGCGATCAGCGCGTTGAGGTCGAGGTGTTCGAGCATGGAGATCCCTGTTCAATGTGTGAAGTGCGCCATGACTTCGAGTCTCGATCTTGGCTTTGAGTGCCTTTTTTCTGATGTGCCGGCTGGCATTTACAGTTCAAGTAGCCGGGGATATACCTTGGACATATCCCGTTGTGTCGTTAGACTCAGGATACCTTTGGCCCATTCGACAGGTGATCCTATGGAAACCGGTTCAGTGTTCAAAAGTAATCGCAGCCAGGCCATTCGCATGCCTAAAGCTGTGGCGCTGCCGGATGATGTCACACGGGTAGACATCGTCGCGATTGGTCGCACCCGTATCATTACCCCGGCGGGGGAGTCCTGGGACAGTTGGTTCGACGAGGACGACCGTGTAAGCGCTGACTTCATGAATGAACGGGACCAGCCAGCCGAGCAAGTGCGCGAGGAGTTCTGATGCTCAAGTACATGCTGGATACCAATATCTGCATCTTTACCATCAAGAACAAACCTGAACAGGTTCGCGACGCGTTCAGGCGTCATCAGGGGCGTTTGTGCATCAGCACCATCACCTTGATGGAGCTGATTTACGGTGCGGAAAAATCTGCCATCCCCGAAAGAAATCTCAGCCGCGTCGAGGGTTTTGTGGCGCGGTTGCAGGTGCTTGATTATGACGATGCCGCCGCCATCCATAGCGGCCAGTTGCATGCTGAGCTGGCCCGACAGGGCAAGCAGATAGGTCCTTACGATCAATTGATAGCTGGACACGCTCGATCTTTGGGGTTGACGCTGATTACCAACAACCTTCGGGAATTTGAACGTGTTCCTGGCTTGCGGGTTGAGGATTGGGTCTAGTCGACATTGACTGAATGGCCGGTCACGCAGCCTGCCCCAGTACCTGCACCCAGAACACCCCCGCGCCATACAGCCCCAACCCGAACACCGAATGCGCAATCAGGCTGCGCAGCCGGGCCACATTCGGTTTGGGCATCTTGCTCGCCGCGACGCCTGCGCCCATGCCCGGTTGCATCAGGAAGAAGGGGGCGGCTACCGTCGCCACGCCCATGATCAGCGCGGGTGCCAGGGTCGGTTGCCGTGCCCAGTCCAGGCCGCAGATCAATAGCAGCAGTACGGCAAAGATCACGCCGATCAGGTAATGGGCCACCCAGCCCAAGGCCCGTTCCCCAGAGATGGCAGCGGCCTGGGCGATGCTCTGGTGCACAAATTGCCCTCGAGGAAAGTGGCCGATCCAGCGTCCGACCATGGCCCAGTTAGGCCCAGGAATATTCAATACCCTGGCCAGAAACAACGTCCACAGGTCGAGGATCAGGGTCGCACCGATACCGATCAGCAGCGCCGGCACAATCACCGCCATGACTTCATGCATAAAGACTCCTTGAAGCACGCTGCGCTGGGGTTCAGGCTGTGCTTTGATGTGTTAGAATTTCATTCAATTAAGTGATTGAATGATCAATAAAGCAGCAGGAGCTGTCAATGACCGATTCGATTTCCTCTCAGCAGCCTCTGGCCGACATGGCTGAGCTGGCGCGTGTTCTCGGCCACCACCATCGCCTGATCCTGCTGGAGCACATCGCTCGCGGCGAGCAGCCGGTGGAACGCCTGGTGGAAGCCTCGGGGCTCTCGGTGGCTAACACTTCGCAACACCTGCAGCAGCTGCGGCGGGGCGGTTTCGTGCAGACCCGGCGTGATGGCAAACGGGTGCTCTACAGCCTGAGCCCGGGGCCGCTGGTGAGCCTGTTGGGCGCCTTGCGTGAGTATGTGGAGTACAACCATGGACTGATTCGCCAACTGTTGGCCGACAGCGAGCAGCAACCGGCGCGACTGGAGGGCATTTCCCGGGAAGAGTTGCGTCAGCGTTTGCAGGAAGGTGGCATGACCCTGCTGGACGTGCGCTCCCCGGAGGAGTTCGCTCAAGGGCATTTACCCGGGGCAATCAACATTCCGCTGGACGACCTGGAACAGCGTCTGGCCGAACTGCCCGCCGATCAGGAACTGGTGGCTTACTGCCGTGGCCCGTACTGTGTGCTGTCACAGAATGCTGCGGCCCTGCTGCGGGCCAAGGGCTTCAAGGTGCGACGCCTTGATGAGGGTTTCAGCGACTGGCAAGCGGCGGGGTTGGGAGTGGAAACCAGCGAGTAAAAGCGTCACGCAGGCGGGCATACAGGACATTGCCTACAGCGCCATGATCCATATCAACAGGGTTTTCAGAAAAATCCGCTACAAGGGCATCAGGCTCGGACTCACAAGGTATCGAGCCTCTGGCCTGCACCGTGAAGGCCGGAATAACCAATAAAAACCTTTGTGGATATCGGCCGAGGGGACCACCCCAGGCGGATTTTAAAGGAATAACCTGATGGCTTTTTCTCTGTCGCGCCTGTGCCTGCTAGGCGCTGCTCTGCTCTGCGTACCCCCTCTGCAAGCCAGTGAGCCGACCCCGGCAACGGCGGTTACCCCACCCGACGCCGAGCTGATCCAGCGTGGCCTGTACGTGGCCCAGCTGGGTGACTGCATCGCCTGCCACACCGCCAAGGGCGGGGCCACCATGGCCGGTGGCCTGGAGTTGAAGACGCCCATGGGCACCATCTACTCCAGCAACATCACTCCGGACAAAAGCACCGGCATCGGCCGCTACAGCTTCGAAGAATTCGACCGCGCCATGCGCGAAGGCGTAACCCCCGATGGCAGCCATCTTTACCCAGCCATGCCCTATCCGTCCTACGCCAAGATGACCGAAGAGGACATGCGCGCCCTCTACGCCTACCTGATGCATGGCGTGGAGCCGGTGGCCCAGGGCAACCTGGAAACCGACATGGGCTTCCCCTTCAACCAGCGCTGGGGCCTGTGGTTCTGGAACCTGGCGTTCGTCGACAAGCAACCCTTCAAGGCTGATCCGGCCAAGGACGAGCAGCTCAATCGCGGCGCCTACCTGGTCCAGGGCCTGGGCCACTGCGGCTCCTGCCACACCCCACGAGGCATTGCCTTCCAGGAGAAGGCCATGAGCGACACCGAGTCCGGCGGCCGGCACTACCTGGCCGGCGAGACGGTGGAAGAGTGGCGAGCCCTGAGCCTGCGCAACCTGTGGACCGTGGAAGACACGGTGCAACTGCTCAAGACCGGACAGAACCGTTTCGCCACGGTATCCGGCAACATGGCCGACGTGATCCACCACAGCACCCAGCACTTCACCGACGCCGACCTGACCGCCATCGCTGCCTACCTCAAATCCCTGCCGGCCGGCAAAGATGACCTGCCCATGCCGTCGGTGGCACTGACCCCGGCGGCCCCGCCGAACAACCTGTTCACCTCCCGTGGCGGCCTGGGCTACGCGCAATTCTGTTCCGACTGCCACCGCCAGGATGGCGCTGGGGTGCCGCAGATGTTCCCGTCCCTGGCGGGCAACCCCAGCGTCGCTTCGGCCAACCCGACCTCCTTGCTGCACATCACCCTGACCGGCTGGCAGACCGCGCAGACCGCGGCTCATCCACGGGTCTACACCATGCCCGGGTTTGCCCAACTGGCGGATGGCGAGATTGCCGAGATCCTCAGTTTTGTCCGCAGCAGCTGGGGTAACAATGGTTCGGCCATCAGCGCCGAGCAAGTGAAAAAGATGCGTGCGCAACTGAGCCCGCAAGTGGAAAACACCTTGTTCGAAACCCCGCGCCTGGCCAACCTGCTGGCGGCGCCGAATGCCGAGCAAGTGGTGCGTGGCATGCGCCTGCACCTGGAAACCAAGGCCCTGCTGCCGGACAACGTCGGCAACTCGCTGAACTGCACCAGTTGCCACCTCAACGCCGGCACCGTGGCCGACGGTTCACCCTTTGTCGGCGTCTCGGCGTTCTTCCCCGGCTACGCGCCGCGGGCGGGCAAGACCATCACCCTGGAAGAGCGCATCAACGGCTGCTTCCGCCGCTCCATGCACGGCAAGCCGCTGCCGGTGAACGGTGCCGACATGCAAGCCATGGTGGCCTACTTCGAGTGGATGAAAATGAACACTCGCCCCGAAGACAAGGTGGCCGGACGTGGCGTGGGCAAGATCGACCCGGCCCTCAAGCCCAACGCCGACAATGGCAAGCAGGTGTACGCCAAGCAATGCGCGGTGTGCCACGGCGCTGATGGCGAAGGTCTGAAACGTGCCGACGGTAGCCTGATCTTCCCGCCGCTGTGGGGCGATCAATCCTTCAACATCGGCGCCGGCATGGCCCGCACCTACACCGCGGCGGCGTTCGTCAAACGCAACATGCCGATTGGCTTCCACGAGAAATTCCCCCTGGGCCAGGGCGGCCTGTCGGATCAGGAGGCATTGGACGTGGCCGAGTATTTCTCCCACCAACCGCGTCCGGACTTCCCGGACAAGGTCAAGGACTGGCCTAACGGTGGCCGCCCGGCGGACGCCCGTTACTGAGGGCTTGATCCTGTAGTCGCCGCCTTTGGCTGCGGCTACAGGCCCCGCAGAAAAATCTGCCGACGCTGCGTGGCGCCGAGGTAAGATTGCCATCCTTTGCGTCAGCCTTCGCTGTCGGTTTCTCAAGGATGAATCATGCGGCTCCCCTCGATCCTGTTGCTGAGCCTGTCCCTGGTGCTCGGTGGCTGTACCTTCGTCTCCACCCTCAAAGCCACCACCGTGAGCTACCGGGTGCCGGCCGATGCCGGTGACACCGCGCTGATCCGCATCGTTGCCCAGGGGCTGGTGCGGGGCGTGCCCTACAGCGATTGCATCGACTGGCGCAAACCGGCGTCGGGGCTGATGGTTCGCCCCCATCGTGGCATCGCCAATCCCAACTTCCGCAACCTGGGCATTCCCATGACGGCCGCCACCGACCGCATGCGCCGTCAGGAAGGCTTTGGCGCCAACGAGCTGAAGATCCCGGCCAATCGTCCGTTCGCCTTCATGTTCTACAACACCGAACCCGGGATGGATAAGGACTACCGCTTTGTCTGCGAACAAAGCGTGACCTTCGTGCCCGAGGCCGGCGCGACCTATCAGATGGTGTTTCTCCAGGACCAGATGTGCACAGCGATGCTGCGCAAGATCGACGATCAGGGCGAGATGCTGCCAGAGCGGGTGCCGCTGCGCCCTACCGATTATTGCAGCGCCGATGCCCGATAGAGCGCGAATCTAGGGCGCATAGTGCTCGCAGATTTCCTCCCAGATAGAGGCTCCGCGTAAGCGGATCCAGCGGATCAACACACGGTTGCGAAACGTCTGCCAGCGGCCGTAGGGCCGCCGATCCAGACTGTCCTCGATGTTCTCCGCGCCGGATGAGGCGCTGCGACGGGCTCACCAGCGACGATAGGGTTGGCCGAAGGGAACCCCGTTCAAGGTGTGAGTGCAGCAAGGGCAATTGGGGCTCATGGTGGCTGCGCTCAGTTGGGCATTGACCTTCTGCAGCAGGCCCTGGGTATCGACGTACAGACCGCTGAAATAGGCGCAACCACTGAGCCCCACGTAATCCTGTCGTTCGTGCTCATGCAGGGCCACCAACCAGAAAATCGGCTCTTCCCGATCCAGCCGGCCTTTCGCTTCGCTGAATACCCCATCCCACGGCTGGCCGACCCGGCTGAGCAGAAAACGGAACAGAGGGGTGTAATCCAGCCCCAGGCGCTTGTCGGAGTGCATGCTGCCGCGTTGCTGTTCCCTGGCCAGGAGGGCCTTGCTGTGGCGCTGTTTGGCGTAGGACGGTGAGTTCTTGTGTCCCACGCCCCGGGTCCGGGTGTTGACCTTGCGGTACAAGGGTTGTTTTTCCATCGGGCTAGTCCTTCCTGGTGGCCGGCGACAGCGGATTCTATCTCGGCGCAATCATCCGTGTCGGCGCCGTGCCATTGGCATTGTGCTGATAGATCGCCACGGGCTGCCCTTGCTCATTGAAAAACACCTGGCCGATCCCCGACGAGTTCCACAGCCGCTCCCCGGCCTCGGCATGCTCGGGCACATGGGGCATCACCTTCATCCGCCGACGCTTGGTGAACCAGTTCAACGGCGATCGCGGCGAGTAGAGCCAGCGGTTGAGGCGGTCGAACCATTCCAGCAGGGCGGCGGGGAATTCGTTCTTGATGCCGCTGCTGGTGATCTGCCAGATGCGCGGGCCGCCCTGGCGGTGACGGATCAGCACTTCGTAGACGAAGGAATAGTGCACATCGCCGGAGAGAATCACGTAGCTGCCCGGGGTACGCGAGTGGCGGAAGATGTTGAGGATCACCTGGGCCGAACCGCGATGGGCCATCCAGTTTTCCGCGTCCACCAGCAGCGGGTAACCGCACCAACTGAAGACTTTCTGCACCGTCTCGATCAGCTTGACGCCGAAGATCGGTGCCGGTGAAACGATGATCGCCGAGGGGTGATCCAGCAGTTCGTGTTGCAGTTCGCACAGGGCCTCCCAGTCCAGCAGGCCCGAGGGCTGGCCCAGGTTGGACTCGCTGCGCCAGCGCCGGGTGCGGGTGTCCAGCACCACCAGGGCCGGGGTGCTGGGCAATACGTATTGCCACTGCTGGAAACCCAGCAACTGGTCGATCAGGTCGTTTTGGGCCTGACATTCCAGCATGCGTTCCGGAGTTTGTGCTGTGGTGCTCAAGGCGCGGGTCTGCTCCAGCAGTTGGACGAAGGCATCCGGGTTGTTGCCCCAGCCCTGGCACAGCATGTAAGCCAGCAGCGCGTTGCCGATGATGCGTTTGGAGAAGGGGTGACCGTAGGCGGTTTCTTCCCATTGGGCGCTGAGGTTCCAATCGTCGGTGATGTCGTGGTCGTCGAAGATCATCAGGCACGACAGGTGGGCGAAGACCCGCGCGGCACCCTTCAGGCCCAGGACAAAATCGTCGATGCGCTGCTGCTCCCGGGTGTAGCGGGTTTGCTGTTCCGGCGTCAGTTGCGGCGGCTGTGGCGCGATCAGGGTCCAGGGCAGCGGTGACCACACCAGCAGGTACATGGCCAGCACCTCGGCGAACGTCACCAGATGGTTGTCGGCGTTGCTGCTGGTAAAGATCGGTTTTTTCACCCCGCCGAAAAACCGCTCGCGCAGGGTTTCATTGCTCTTCAGCGCCGGGAGCAATTCGGCCCGCTGGTAGTAGCTGGCGCCATGGCGGTATAGCGCCTGGCTGTCGGCCACCACCGCGCCCTCCAACTCTTCATCGAACAGCCCGAGGCGCTCGATCAGGGCGTGAACTGCCCGCAACATGGGGCCGGCCACATCGTCGGCGTACACCTGATCGCCGCTCATCATCAACAAGGCGGGGCGCTGTGCGGGCTCGGGCTGTTGCGCCAGCAGGCGATCGACGCAGAGCAGGCCATCAGTGGACGGGTGATGGGGCTTGCGGCAGGAGCCGTGGAGCAGGTTGTCGATGCGGCTGTGGAGCACGAACTCCGGAGTCCTGGCATCGCCATACAGCAGGTGCGGCGCCCAGTCGGCAATGGCTCGGGCGCCGTCCTCGGCGTCATTGATCAGCAAGTCATAGGCAATCGTCACGTCCTGGGGCAGGGCGGCGTCCAGGGGCACATCGATGAGATGGATAAAGGCCTGACGGCCCACAGGAATGACCTGGCATTGCTGCTGATTGAGGGGTAGTTCCGCGACGAGACCGTCAGCGGGTTTCAGGCGCAGGGTCAGCGGCAACGCCCTTGAACCCACCAGCCACAGCACCAGCCGCGTCGGTTCCAGGCGGCGCAGCAGCGGGCCGGCGAGAACAGGGGGCAGGGCAGGGGTGGGCGTAGTCTGTGGCATCTGCAGCGAGATCTCTGGCGGTTGCAAAGGGCGCGCAATGGTAGCGCAGCCGATGTCGAAGAAACGTCGGCTGTGGGGGCTCAAGCAAGGCTTTTGTATCCGATTATTTATTAGCGCTGGCCAGCATCACGCCGAACCCGAGAAAGGTAATCCCCGACAGTTTGCCAACGATCCGAGCCCCCCGGCGGCTGGACAGCCAGCCCCGGGCGCCGTTGGCCATCAGCGCATAACCGCTGTGCAGCGCAATCACCAACAGGCTGTAGGACGCCACCAGCATAAAGAACTGGTTGTAGTAATCGCCTTGCTGCTGGATGAACTGCGGGAACACCGCGAGAAAGAAAAAACCGGCCTTGGGGTTGAGCAACTGGATCGACAGGGCCTCGACAAAGCGCCGCCCTGGGCGGGCCTGGTTGTCTTTGATCGGTGGAATAAAACTCTGAGTGCGCCACATCTTTACCCCCAGATACAGCAGGTACAGGGCTCCGATGTACTTGAGCAGGGTAAAGGCGGTGGTCGAGGCCGCGAGGACCAAACCCAGGCTGCTGGCGGAAATTCCCGCCACCACAAAGGCACCCAATGCGATACCGAAAATGCCCGGCAGTGCCCCGCTCCAGCCGTGGCGCAGGGCGTTGGACAGGGTCAGCACCACCCCGGGGCCGGGGCTGAGGATAGTCAGGGTGGCCAGCAGTAAAAACACTCCATAACTTGCCATGCAACACTCCAGAAACGAGCCATTGAAGGGGCGCAGCCTGCTCCGCGGTTGGCGGTCTGACAAACGCTTTAATTGCACGGCTGATGTGCCTAAATCAGAACCATGCACAGGCTCTACAAAGCCTGTCAGGCGCCGCTGGCCCGGGCGGGCAACTGGCTCAGATGAGTCACCGCGTCCTGCTGAATCTGCGCCAGCATCCAGTCGATAAACACCTGGGCTTCGGGGGCGGCATCCGCGGCGACGGCGTAGTAATAGCGGGTCAGTGGCTGACGCAGTTCCGGCAAGGGGCAGATCAGGCGGCCGCTGGTCAGATCCTTGGCCAGCAACGAGGCCGGGCACAGCGCCAGGCCCAGCCCGTCGACACAGGCCTGGAGCACGAAGTGCAGATGGTCGAAATGCAAGCTCGGTGGCTGACGCAGTGGCTTCAGGTCGCAATGTTCCAGCCATTTCTGCCAGTCGTTGGCGCGGGTGCGGCTGACCAGCAGGGTATGGCGTCCCAGATCCTTGGCACTGTTCAGCGCTGTGCTCTGCAACAGCGATGGCGCGGCCACCACCAGGATTTCATCCTCCAGCAAGCGCTGAGGCTGCAGCGCTGGCGCCCAGCCCGAACGCCCGCGGCGAATCACCAGGTCGAAGGTTTCCCGGGCCGGGTCAGGGAGCTGGGTGCTGGTCACCACCTCCGGCTGGATCTGCGGGTACAGCGCCATGAACTGCGGCAAGCGCGGAATCAGCCAGCGCACCGCGAAGGACGGCCGCACATTGAGGGTCACCTTGCGCAGGGCCGCACCGCGGCGCAGGGACGCGGCGGCATTGGCGATCTGGGTCAGGGCCACGCTGACCTGTTCATAGAAAGCTTGCCCGGCGGGGGTGAGCACCGACTGGCGAATGCGCCGCTCGAACAGCAGCACTCCCAGGTGCTCTTCCAGAAGTTTGATATGGCGACTTACCGCGCTGTGGCTCACGTGCAGTTCTTCAGCCGCGCGGCTGAAACTCTCGTGGCGAGCGGCGGCGGCAAAGGCGCGGACGGCGTTCAGGGGCGGCAGGTCAGTGATCATGCGTCTAATTTAGTCACCTATGCGGCGCAATAAAAGCGTTTGTCAGTGCCACAGCAGAACGTCAGGCTGAAAACCATTCGTGACCTGCCGGTTTGCCTGCCATGCCCGATACCCATGCCCGCACCACCGATCAAGCTTCCGCCCGCGCTGCTTCGATCCTCGGCCTGTGCCTGCCCGGCGACACCTTGCTCTACCTGCTGCTGCCGATGCAGCACGAGGCCTTCGGCGTGACCCTGGCCGAAGCCGGCCTGCTGCTGGCAGCCAACCGCCTAGTGCGGATCTTCGGCTACAGCCATGTGATGCGCTTCTACGCCCGCCGCGGTGATCGCCCGGTCTGCGTGCTGGCCGCCTTCACGGCGGCGTTGTGCGCCCTGGGTTACGCCACCTTGTCCGGTTTCTGGTGGCTGCTGCTATTGCGTCTGGGCTGGGGCCTGACCTACGCCGCCCTCAACCTCTCGACCCAGGTCATGGCCACCGCCGAGCCCAGCGGCGCCGCTCGCCGCACCGGTCGTTCCCGAGCATTGATCGCTACCGGGCCGATGCTGGCCTTGCCCCTGGGCGCCCTGGTCAGCGTCGAATACGGCCCGCGGGTGATCTTCCTGCTGATGGCCCTGACCTCGCTGATCGCCATGCTCCTGGCGTTCGGCCTGCCGGCCAAGCCCCATCCGCTGGCAAGCTCCAGCCGCCGTTTCCAGCGCCCCGACAGTGTGGCGCTGTGGTCCTTTATCGAAGGGCTGGTGCTGGATGGTCTGTTCATCATTGGTCTTTCACTGCTGGCTGAACAGCTGATGGCGGGTAATGCGGTGCTGGTGGCGGGCGGGCTTCTGGCCCTGCGCTACGTCTCGGAAATGCTCCTCAGCCCCCTGGGCGGTATCGCCGCACAACGCTGGGGCGCGACGCGGATGTTGATCGTCTTCTCCCTGCTGACCTCTGTGGCCCTGGTGGGTTTTGGTTGCCATTGGCTGATTGTCGGCGGCGCCCTGGTGCTGGTGTTGCGGGCCCTGCAACTGCCGCTGGTGGTCACGGTGGTGGCCCAGCGGCATCCGGGGGCGGGAAGGGTGCGGGCCTTGGCGGCCAATGCGGTGTGGCGGGATATCGGTGCCGGGATCGGGCCGTTGATCGCCGGGTTGCTGCTGCCGGTGGCATCGACGGTGTGGGTGTATTCGCTGGCGGCGGGGTGTTTGGCGCTGAGTGCGTTGGCGTGTCGGGAGGTTCGTATTCGTGGGGACGAGGTTAAGCCGGCGCCTGCCGAAGAGGTTTGAGGGTTTTTGAAGAGTTTCTGCGGGCCCCAGCAAGTCAGATCAGTTAAGGAAATTCTGTAGGAGCGCCGCATTCTTCCCTGTGAACAGGTGTCATCGTTGACGTCCATCGCGAGCACGCTCGCTCCTGCAGGCCTCAGGCCGAGGCTTTGTGTTCTTCGCCGCGCTCCACACTCTGCGGTTGGCCTTGCTCTATCACCCAGCGCAACAGTTCGGTCACCGATACCCGGTGTTTGCGCTCCACCCACTCCATGCCTTCGGGGCTGTAGTGCTCGCTGTAGCGGGTCAGGATCAGATGATTCTGGTCTTCGGACATGCGCAGGCTGACTTCGCGGCAATGCAGGCTGGCGTCGTCGAGTTTGGTCACGCGTTGCAGGAGCATCAGGGCGTGTTGATCGGAGGTGGACATGGGCAGCTCCTTCGCGACTAGAGGGGCTGGGGCCGAGGCGGACTTGATCAGGTGCATGGTCAGGGTTCTCCAGCAGGGGGAAGCCGATGCTGGCAGGCGAACCTTGCGCAAAGATGTCTGCTTTATTGCGCGGGTGAAGGTTTGTTACTGCGTTGAAATATATGACGCAGGGCGGCGAATGGTTTTAGATAAAGGCTCTTTCCGACTTGAAGTGATGCCCGCTGGTGAGCCGCCTGTTGATCGTGGACGACGACATTGAAGTCCTCGCGCTGCTGAAGAAATTTTTTGTCCAACAGGGCTATCAGGTGGCCGTGGCCACCGATGGCGCTTCGCTGTGGGCGGCTCTGGAGCGGGAGGTGCCGGACCTGATCATCCTCGACTTGATGCTCCCCGGCGACAACGGCCTGACCCTGTGCCAGCGCTTGCGCCAGCAGCACGCCACGCCGGTGATCATGCTCACCGCCATGGGCGAGTTGAGCGATCGGGTGGTGGGCCTGGAGATGGGCGCCGACGATTACCTGAGCAAGCCCTTCGATGCTCGCGAGCTGCTGGCCCGGGTGCGGGCGGTGCTGCGCCGGGCCGGAGAGGTCCGGCCGGTGAGCGCGGACGTGCCGCGGCCCCTGATCAAGTTCGCCGACTGGCAGCTGGACCTGACTCGCCGTGAACTGCGCTCGCCGGACCAGGTGATGATTCCGTTGTCGGCGGGGGAGTTCGACCTGTTGCTGGTGTTTGTCGAGCACCCGCAACGCATCCTCACCCGCGAGCAGTTGCTGGACCTGGCCCGGGGCCAGGCCCATGACGCCTTCGATCGCAGCATCGATGTCCAGGTCAGTCGCCTGCGGCGCAAGCTGGAGTTCGACACCAAGCGCCCGGCGATGATTCGTACCGTGCGCAACGGCGGTTACCTGTTCACCCCCAGCGTGACCCGCCAGTGAAGCTGATCAAGCCGTTGTGGCGCTATCGGCTGCGGGACACCGTGGCGCGCTGGATCGCCCTGACCATCATCATGGCCATGCTCACCGCCCTGGCCTTCAATGCGCTGTTCGTGCAACTGGCCGGGGTCTGGGCCTATCCGCCGCTGGCGGAAACCGGGTTGCTGGAAAAGTCCGCGGCCATCGTGCGCATGATCGAAGCCTCGGAACCGGGCCAGCGCCCGCGACTGGCGGAGGCCGTCAGCAGTGACCACCTGAGCATCTCTTGGAGGCCGACGCGCCAGGGCTTTGCCCTGCCTGAGCTGGACGACCCGGAGTATCGGGTCGGCTCGGAAGGCATCCGCGCCATGCTGCAACCGCCCCAGCGGCATATCGAGGCTTACCAGCCCAGCGACTGGTCGGGCCCGGACGGGCGCTACGCGCTGCTGGTGCAGTTGACCGATCAAAGCTGGCTGATGTTTTCCTCGGCGTCCCGCAGTTGGGGGCTGGAGGAGGGCACACGCAACCTGATCGTGATCGCCCTGGTGCTGATCTCCACCGGGCTGGTGGCTTTGATCGCCACGCGCCGGCTGGCCAAGCCGCTGCAGCAGTTCGCCCAGGGCGCGCGGCGCTTCGCCGTGGACTTTCGTGCGCCGCCCATCGATCCGGTGGGGCCCCACGAGATCCGCCAGGCAATCCTGGCCTTCAACGCCATGCAGGCGCAGTTGCAGCACTTCATCAAGGACCGCACCCAGATGCTCGCGGCCATTTCCCATGACCTGCGCACGCCCCTGACCCGCATGCGCCTGCGCGGCGAGTTCATCGAGGATGCCGACCAGCAGCAGCGCCTGTTCCGCGATGTGGACGAAATGCAAGCCATGATCAATTCCGCCCTGGAGTTCTTTCGCGACGATGCGCGGCTGGAACAGGCCACCCATTTCGATCTGGCCGAACTGTTGCAGACCCTGGTGGACGACTATCGCGACCAGTCGATTCCGATCGTTTTCAGCGGCCCGCCGCGTCTGGTGTATTGCGGCCGGCCCCTGGGGCTCAAGCGGGTGATGACCAACCTGCTGGACAACGCGGTCAAGTACGGGGGCGAGCCGGCCATTGTGCTGGAACACGATGCGCATCAATTGCGCGTGCGGGTGCTGGATCGTGGCCCGGGGATTCCCGCCGAGGCACTGGAGCAGGTGTTTGCACCGTTCTTCCGGCTGGAGTCCTCGCGCAACAAGAGCACCGGCGGCGTGGGCCTGGGGTTGTCGGCAGCGCGGGCGATTGTCCGCGAGCATGGTGGCGAGTTGCGGCTGCTCAATCGTGAGGGGGGCGGGCTGGAAGCACGGGTGGAATTGCCGGTGTAGTCAGGACTCTGCGGCCAACAAAAACCTGCAGGATTTGGCGAGCTTCTGCAGGACGGCGTTGCAGAGGCAACGCCGCCCAACCGATCACGGCCTGAGGTGGCTACCGGGTCATATCAGGACCAGTCGAAGCAGAACAGCACCAGGCCCTCCACCGGCTCATAGAACATCACGATCAGGTCGGCGCCGCTGATGCCGTAGTGGCTGGCGGGCACCCCCAGTACGTGCTGGAAGCGCCGGCCCGCGGGGCTCAGGGGCCAGACGTCGATATCGCCGCTGTCGTCTGTGGCTTCAACGATATCCATGGGGAATTCCACGGTTTCCACCCAGTTGCCGTAACCCTCGGCCACGCCGCCTATTTCATTGATAAAAGTCAGGCGCTGCTCGTCATCTTCCGGCCAGGTCAGATAGCCCAGTTCCTGGTAACGCTGGCGCGCCGTCTGGTAAGCCGCGTGCTCCAGGGCGTAATGGCTTTGCAGTTGGGCCCGCTGGTTGCGCCGCGATTCGGGCAGTTGGGCATTGTCCGGGTGCAGGAAGAAGTAGCGTGGATCACCGCACAGGCGGTAGCGACCGTTCTCGATCTTGAAGCCGATCCAGTTGGTCTTCAGCAGCTCGCTGCCAAAACCTTCGTCCTGGGTGAGTTCGCCCACCAGGCCTTCATCGGGTTCGATGGGGCTCAGCAGGTGCAGGCGCCCGGACCATTCGGGGTTGATCTGGCTGGCATCGATGGACAGCAGGGGCAGCAGGTGTTCGGCCAGTTCCTGCTGGTCGGCGACGAACAGCTCACGGGCGTCGGGGTAGGCGACGGCGCCGGCAGGCAGTTGTGTGAGTTCCGGGGTTGGGATTGCGGGCATGCAGCGGGTCCTTGAACAAACGGGAATGACAGGGAAAGAAGGCCGCACGCTTCAGGCGCGGCTGTTGCGGAAACTGCCGGGAGTGATGCCCACGACTTTCTTGAAGGCGCGGGTCATGTGGCTCTGATCGAAGAAGCCGCAGCTGAAGGAGGCTTCCGCCAGGCTGGCGCCGGTGCGCAGCAGGTTCTGCACCTGGGCCACGCGTTTCTGGATCTGGTAGCTGTGGGGCGACACGCCCACGGTCTTCTTGAACACGCGGATCAGGTACAGCGGGTCCATGTCCACCAGTTGCGCCAGTTCCTCCAGGGGGATGTGCCGGGCGTATTCGTCTTCGAGTTTTTGCTTGATGAACTTGACCGCGCTGCGTTCGGCGCTGGCGATGGCGGCAATGGGGGCGCCGCTGCGTTCGAAAAGTTGGGTCACCAGGTCCAGGAGGATGGATTCGCGCTCCAGGCTGGGTGGGGAGTTTTCGATGATCTGGTGTTGCTGGAGGAAGGTCAGGGCAAAGCTGGGGTCGAGGTTCAATGCACTCTGGAACAGATGGATATGCTCGGCGCCGAAGCGTCCTTGAAAGATCACCCGGTTGACCCAGCCCGGGTCCAGGTAAAGCATGCGGTACATCCAGCCCTGGTCATGCCCGGGCAAGCCGTCGTGAATCTCCCCCGGGGTGATGGTGACGACGCTACCGGCGCTCCCCAAGTAGTAGCTGCCCCGATAAAAGAGTTTTTCAACCCCGCTGCTTATAACCCCTACTGCATATCGATCATGTGAATGCCGGCCAAAAGACTGAGTGCTGTAACGCGCAGATAACAACTCACAGTCGCCTTCGGGTATTCGCCAAAACTGCACGAAATCCTTGTCTGGCCTAAAGACTTTGCCGGGTTTGTGCTCATCCATGAGTTTGTCCAGTTTTGTGCAATACGTTGGAAAAATGGGCCGCTAAATTTAGCACCCATTTCATAACGCAAGCTAGGGGAAGTGATGCCTACAAAACTAGTTATTGGGGATTACAAAAAGTCTTCATGGTCATTTCGTGCATGGCTGGTTCTTGTAACGGCAGACGTCTCCTTCGAGACCCTTCAAGTCAAGCTGGAACAGGACGACACCCGTCAGCAGATCCTGCGCTATTCGCCGTCGGGCAAGGTGCCGGCGCTGCTGCTGGACAAGGTGGTGATCAACGACAGCCTGGCCATCTGCGAGTACGTCGCCGGTGCCTATCCGTCGGCCAACCTGTGGCCCCAGGACGCGCTGATCAAGGCCCAGGCCCGTGCCGCTGCGGCCGAGATGCACTCGGGTTTCGTCAATCTGCGCACCCAGATGTCCTTCGGCCTGAACACCGGTGACACCCCCGAGCCCCTGACGGCCGACACCCAGGAAGAGATCCAGCGGATCTTCGCCATCTGGAACAACCTGCGCGAGGCCAGCGGCTCCAAGCAGTTCTTGTGCGGCGACTTCGGCATCGTCGATGCGATGTTCGTACCGGTGGTGTTCCGCTTCCGTCGTTATGGCATCGCGGTGCCGACGCAACTTCAAGCCTATGTCGAACAAGTTCTGGCCTATCCGCCAGTACAGAAGTGGCTGAAGTTGGCTGCAGCAGAAGTTTGAAAAAAGCCAAGTAGTTATAACGAATAACGCTAACTAAAAATTAATGATTATTTGACTGAAGGCAGAAAAGACCCTGGTGTTTTTTCTGCTTTTTCGAGTCTGACTTTTGTTGCGAAAAGGGGAATTTATGAGTGTTCATAAAGTGACTGCCAAGGATGTTGGCCGTGATGGGCAAGTTTACGACGTGATCGGCATCGGTTTTGGCCCGGCGAACATCGCCCTGGCCATCGCCATGGAAGAGATGGAGTTTGCCGGCACCCGGCTGTTTCTCGAGCGTCACGCGAGCACTCAATGGCAGCCGGAGATGATGCTCTCCGGCAGCGATATCCAGAACCACCCGAGCCGCGATCTGGTGACCCCGCGCAACCCGCGCAGCCGCTACACCTTCACCAACTTCCTGTTCGAGAACGACCGGCTGTTCGAACACCTGAACCTGGGCCTGGAGTTCCCGCTGCGCAGCGAGTTCGCCGAGTACGTGCGCTGGGTCGCCGGGTTCTTCGCCCGGGACGTGGCCTACAACCAGAGCGTGGCGCAGATCCAGGTCGACCCGGCCAGCAACCTCTACACCATCACCACCCAGGCCGGCGTGCAGTACCAGGCCCGCTCCGTGGTCCTGGCCCCGGGCCGCACCCCGGTGATTCCGCAGGTGTTCGCCAATGCCGCAGCGGATCGGGTGTTCCACCTGACCCAGTACCTGGGCCGCCTGGCCAACCTGGCCCAGAAGGGCGAGCTCAAGCGGGTGGCGGTGGTGGGCGGCAGCCAGAGCGCCATCGAGATCATCCTGCACCTGCGCCACACCTATCCGACCCTGGAAATCGTCAACGTGCAGCGCGGCTACGGTTTCCGCCTCAAGGACACCAGCCAGTTCAGCGAGCATGTGTACTTCCCGTCCTTCGTCGACCAGTACTACAACAGCTCCGCCGAAGCGAAGAAGAACATCAACCGCCACCTGCACTACACCAACTACTCCGCTGCCGATGCCGACGTGATCAAGGAACTCTACGTGGGCATGTATGAGGACAAACTGCAGGGCCGTGAGCGCGTGATCATCAAAGGCCACAGCGATATCCAGGGCTGCACCCCGGACGGCGAGGGCTATCGCCTGTCGCTGCGCAACAGCAACACCCACGCCACCGAAGAGCTGGGCGGGCTGGATGCCGTGGTCCTGGCCACGGGCTTTCGCAACCTCGGCACCGGCCCCCAGGAAGAACGCTACCCGGCGATTCTCAAGGACCTGGCCGAGCACCTGGACTGCGATGCCCAGGGCGTGATCCGCATCGGTCGCGACTACAGCCTGGCCGCCGCCAAGGGCAGCCATCTGCCGGCGCTGTACCTCAATGGCCTGTGCGAATCCTCCCACGGTTATGGCGATGCCGGCTCCTTCAGCCTGCTGTCGCTGCGCTCGCGGGACATTTTCAACTCCCTGAACCAGCAACTGGGCCTGGCCCAGGCGGCGGAAAAGATCGCCTGAGCCGCTGCATCGAACCCTGAACCTCGACCCCTTTATGTGAGCAGGCAGCAATGGATATTTCAGAAATGGATGAGTTGGGTGTATTTGCGGATGTGGAGTCTTCGGCGCGCAGTTACTGCCGCAGCTTCCCGGTGGTATTCGACCAGGCCCAGGGCAGTCATCTGTATGACCTGAAAGGCCAGGCCTATATCGATTTCCTGAGCTGCGCCGGTTCAGTCAACTACGGACACAACCCCAAGGCGGTCAAGGCCGCGGTGATCGACTACCTGCAACGGGATGGCATCCAGGCCGCCCTGGACATGCACAGCCGGGCCAAGCAGGAGTTCATCTACAACTTCCGCAGGATCATCCTCACGCCACGGACCCTGCCCTACAAAATGCAGTTCACCTCGCCCACCGGCACCAGCGTGGTGGAGTCGGCGGTCAAACTGGCGCGCAAGGTCACCGGACGCCGGCACATCGTGGCCTTCACCAACGGTTTCCACGGCATGTCCAACACCTCCCTGGGCCTGACCGGCAACCGCGACAATCGCCAGCCCGGTGTCGATCCCTATGTGTTCCGCATGCCTTTCGACGGTTACCTGGCGGGTCTGGATTCCATCGAGTACTTCGAGCGCTTACTCAAGGACAACAGCTCGGGCATGGACCTTCCGGCAGCGGTGATCCTGGAAACCATCCAGGGCGAAGGCGGGATCAATGTGGCCTCGGCGGAGTTCCTGCAGCGTCTGCGGCAACTGACCACCGAACACGGCATCCTGCTGATCGTCGATGACATCCAGGCCGGCTGCGGCCGTACCGGGACCTTCTTCAGCTTCGAGCCCTCGGGCATCACCCCGGACATGGTCTGCCTGTCCAAGTCCCTCAGTGGCTACGGCTTGCCGTTCGCCCTGTTGCTGCATCGTCCGGAGCTGGACCAATGGTCCCCCGGCGAGGACAACGGCACTTTCCGCGGCAATACCCTGGCCTTTGTCGCGGCCACCAAGACCGTGCAGGAGTTCTGGAGCGACGACCGTCTGGTCAAGCACATCCAGGCCAACGAAGCGCAGCTCAAGGAATGGCTGGCCGAAGTCACCGAACGCTTTGCCGGGCACATCAAGGACGTGCGCGGCCGCGGTCTGTTCTACGGCATCGAGTTCCACGATCCGGCCCTGGCCGCTGCGGTGATGCGTGCCTGTTTCGCTCGTCGCCTGATTATCGAGCGCTGCGGTCCGGTGGACCAGGTGCTCAAGCTGATGCCGGCGCTGACCATCAGCAGCGAAACGCTGCAGGTCGGCCTGGCGAGTATTTTCGATGCCATGCAACAGGTACTGGAGCAGGGCACGCTAAGTGACCCGGACCAGGACGTTGATCCTCTGGTCTTCATCAATGGAGTCGCGCATGTCGACTAATACCAACCGCGCCATCATCGAACTGACCATCGGCGGGCTGATGCTCAGCCTGTCGGCGCTGGCGGTGGCCTTCGCGCATATCGGTGCCGGCGGCGCGGGGTTCTACCGCATGCTGTTCGCCTCGATCCTGTTTTTCCTGCTGCTCAAGGTGCGCCGCATCCCGGTGTTGCTCAAGAGCGCCAAGGCGCAGCTGTACACGGCCCTGGCCGGGGTGTTCCTGGCCATCGATCTGGTGCTTTGGCACCAGAGCATCTACATCGTCGGCCCGGGCATCGGTTCGATCCTGACCAACTGCCAGGTGTTCTTCATGACCCTGTTGGGTCTGTACCTGCTCAAGGAAAAACCGTCGATCTACTTCCTGATCTCCATCACCCTGGCGTTCGTCGGCCTCTACCTGTTGCTGCTGCCGGAAATGACCAGCGCAGTGGGCATCAAGGGCGTGGTGTATGGGGTGCTCTCGGGTCTGGCTTACGCCATCTGCGTGTATTTCCTCAAGGTCAACACCCAACTGCCTGACGGCGGTGGCGACAAGATCGCACAGATGCTCAACCTGAGCCTGTGGGCCGCGCTGGTGCTGCTGGTCTACGCCCTGGCCATGGGGGAAAGCCTGGCCATTGTCGATGGGCAGACCCTGGTGATGCTGATCATCTACGGGGTGATGGTGCAGTTCGTCGGCTGGTTGCTGGTCAATCGTTCCATCGGTGCCATCAGCCTGGGGCTGGCGGGGCTGATCCTGTTGCTGGAGCCGGTGATCA
Source organism: Pseudomonas sp. 910_21 (assembly GCF_052850735.1). Lineage (NCBI taxonomy): Bacteria > Pseudomonadati > Pseudomonadota > Gammaproteobacteria > Pseudomonadales > Pseudomonadaceae > Pseudomonas > Pseudomonas sp. 910_21. Next base: position 259,820 of record NZ_VXCY01000002.1, read on the forward strand.
CCTACTTCGTCGACGTGGCGTTTCTCGGCAAGGCCAGTTCGGCGCTGCAGATCGCTGGCGCGCTGCTGACCATCTTTGCGGTGTACATCGGTTCGATCAAACCGCCGGAGAAGGTAACGCCGGTGACCGAGGCCGCCTGAGGCCTCGACCTGATGCAGGGGGCCAGCTGTTAGCTCCCTTCAACTCATAGTTCCGCTCGACTTTTACTGCGCACAGACCCGCCTGTCTGCGCGCAGTTTTTTTTGCCCGCAATTCAGGCCGTCAGTGCCAGGCGTGTCGCGCCGGCGTCCGCCGTCGCCTGGGTCCGTTCATCCTCTTCCAGCCCCCGCGAGGCGCGGCCTACCAGCAGCGGGTCCGGGGCGTGGGCGACTTTCAGGTCCTTGCCCGGGTAGTCCAGCTCGTGGAGGAAATGACGGATGCAGTTGATCCGCGCGCGCTTCTTGTCATCGGACTTGATCACCGTCCACGGCGCATCGGCGGTGTCGGTGTGGAAGAACATCGCCTGTTTGGCGGCGGTGTATTCGTCCCACTTGTCCAGGGACTTGATGTCGATGGGCGAGAGTTTCCAGTGCTTGAGCGGGTCGTCCCGGCGCGAGATGAAGCGCCGCAGTTGCTCTTCGCGGTTCACCGAGAACCAGAACTTGAACATCAGGATGCCGCTGTTGCACAGCATGCGCTCCAGCTCCGGGGTCTGACGCATGAATTCCAGGTATTGCAGGGGCGAGCAGAACTCCATGACCCGTTCCACCCCGGCGCGGTTGTACCAGGAGCGGTCGAAGAAGACCATTTCCCCGGCGGTGGGCAGGTGCTGGATATAGCGCTGGAAGTACCACTGGCCCTTTTCCTGTTCCGAGGGTTTCTCCAGGGCCACGATCCGTGCGCCACGGGGGTTGAGGTGTTCCATAAAGCGCTTGATGGTGCCGCCTTTACCGGCCGCGTCCCGGCCTTCGAACAGCACCACGATGCGCTGCCCGGTTTCCTTGACCCAGCTTTGTACCTTGAGCAGCTCGATCTGCAGCTCGTTCTTGGCCTTTTCGTACTCGGCCCGGCGCATCCGGTTGCGGTAGGGGTAGCTACCCGGCAGCGAGGCTGAAACGCTGTCTTCATTGGAGCCGCGCGGGGCGCTGGCCACTTGCAGGGCCATGGGTTTCTGGCTGATGGCGCTGATGTCGGCTTCGGCGGTTTTCGCCGGCGCCGCCTGGGTGGCGGTGCGTGGGCGACGGGTCCGGGGGGCGGTGGTTTTACGCACAGCGGTCTTGGCGGCCGGGGTGCTGCTGGCCGGAGCTTTTTTCACTGGAGCAGGTGGCAGGGGCAGGGCGGTGGATTCTTCACTCATGGGAGGGGGCCTGTAGTTACGTTCAATGTCCTCCGGTCATTTTTAGGGCTGGGCAGTTGGCGGCCGTTGATCTCGATCAAGTTTGTAATAAGGAAAAGTCGGTAATCAGTTAAGATTTTTTCGGCGGCTCGCTCGGGAGCTATCTGACCTGAGGCGGAGACCATCACCACTGGCAATTGCGCCGCAGGATCTCGATGCGCGGGGGTGTGAAAGGACGGCGGATATCAACCCGCCGCCTGTCGTTTTCAGTGAGCCAGGGCCGGGCGTCTATCCGCAGGATCACGCTGGCCGGGCTTGGCGGGCGCCGAGGGGGTGGCGCTGTGCCGGGTTTGCAGGGCGCCGAACGAGGTGATGTAACCGGCGATGGCGCTGGCGACCACCGTCGGTGGGCTGGCCAGCCAGACCTGACCTGGACCGGAGCGCCCCGGGAAATTCCGGTTGATGGCGCTGACGGTGACCTGCTCCTGATGGGTCGATGAACCAGGGCCGCAGTTCGCGCAGGCTCCGCAGGCCGGTTGCAGCAGCTGCGCGCCAAAGGTTTCGAAGGCCGGCAGGTAGCCCTTTTCCTCGCAGTAGTCGCGGACATCCACGGTCCCGAACTGCAAATAGAGTTTGACCTCGGGATGCAGCCGCAGGTCGTTTTCCAGTGCCCAGTTGATCACCTCGAAATAATGATCGAAGTCATCGCGCTTGCCGGCCGTGCAGGAGCCGCCATAGGCGATATCGACCATGACCCGCTCGGTCAGATCGGTGAGGCGCTGTCCGTTGCCGGGGTCGCCCGGAGAGGCAATCATCGGCAGGATCTGATCGCAGTCGAGGACGATCGTGTCGGCGTAGTTCGCCTCGGGGTCGCTGGTCATCCAGGGCTCGAGCACGAAGTCGAGGTGGCGCCGCTCCTTGAGAAAACGAACGGTCTCCTGATCGGGTACGACGATTCCGCTGAAACCACCCAGCTCCGCTGTCATGTTGGTGAGGGTGGTGCGTTCGTCGGTGGACAGGAACGCCAGGGCCGGGCCACCGAATTCGAAGATCTTGCCGACACCGTGGCCAGCCTTGATCCGGCCATCGGCCAACAGGGCCAGCACCAGATCCTTGGCGGTCACGCCAGCGGACAAGCGGCCGACCAGGGAAATGCGCAGCACCTGTGGATACACCGTCCTGACCGAGCCGGTCATGAAGGCGTTGGCCATGTCGGTGGTGCCCACGCCAAACGCCAGGCAACCCAGTGCACCGCTGTGAGGAGTATGGGAGTCGGTGCCGACCACCACTTGTCCAGGCAGGGCATATTGCTCGGCCATCATCGCGTGGGAGATGCCCTCGCTGCCTTCTGCCGGCAGATAGCCGTGGGCGCTGAGTCGATGCTTGGCGACGAAGTCCCGATGGGCCTGAGACAAGCCATCGAGTTCGCCGACCAGGCTCTGTTGCAGGTGCGCCGGGCTTCGGCGCTTGTAGGACAAGTGGTCCTCAAACGCCAGGATCGATTCCGGCTGGTACACAGAGAAGTTTTCGCCGAAGGCATCGTCGAGCAAATGGGCGCAAAGCCCGGTGTAGTACTCGTGGATAAAGCGCCAGTCGGCCTTCAGCAGAATGCCGGCGCCCTGTTCGACGCGCTCGGCCCCGCGGGCCTTGATCAAATGCCGATGAATGATTTTTTCGGCAAAGGTCAGGGGCCCGGTGGGCAGCTGCGGCGACGGCTCCCCGGGCTGGTCCGGCTGCTGACGCAAATGCTCGCGACCGTAGTTGAGCAGCCCGCCGCTGCGCAGAATTGCCGTGGACAGCGCATCCCTGGTGCCAATCAGTTCCTCCAGCGACAGCTCTTCGCCGGCCTGCAAGCGCGGCACCAAGGACAAGTCGGTGGAGGTCAGCAGGCCGATGTTGTCGGCGTTTTGTCGGTAGATGCGCTCGAAGCTTTCGGCGATGACCAGGCGGATGCCGGCTTTTTTCTCCGCCAGCGGGCTGTGCTCGCGGGAAGAGCCTTTGCCGTAGCGGGTACCCGCCACGGTCACTGTAAACCCTGCGGCGGCGACATCGTCCTTGCCGATAGGCAGTACCGGGCCGGTCTTGAGGCCGACATAGGGGTATGAACCCAGCCGGTGGTCAAAAAAAGCCAGCACCGGGATCGGTGTTATTTCGTCTGTTGAAATGTCATCGCGCAGGGGCCGTGCCTCCTCAAGGGTCAGTGTTTGCCCCCCCAACTGCCGTGACACTTTCAAAGGATCGCTGCTGAGAAAAAGCAGCTTTGCGTCAAGCTTGAAACCCATGATTCACCCCAAAAGAAATGGCCGACGGTTTCAGATCAAGTGCCGACCGTCATAGACGCTGTTGTCGTAGGCGGCATGGTTGGCAGCCTCGGCGGCTGGCGCTGGTTTCGAGGTTACGGCGCCTCCCCAGGTGGCATAGATCAACGCGCCTTTGGAGGACTTCCAGGCGTGGGTGCTGCCTGGCGGGTAAATCACCAGATCGCCCTTGAGGTAAATACCGTTTTCATCCTCAAAGTCACCGTCCAGGATCAGAAAGGTTTCATGGCCGTGATGGTGGTGAGCTTGGGCACTGGCGCCCGCGTCGCAACGGATCAAGGCAATCCGCTGGGCACTCTCCTGGCATTCGAACAGCGTGTGAATGCTGGCGCCGCTGCGACCCAGTTGTTGATGAGTCGACCATTGGATCGAATCCGGCTCGCTGGATACATTCAGCAGATTGAAGACTGTCGGGTTCATGGATGTGCGCCTGTTATAGAGAAGAGGTGATGAAGTTGAAGGTCGAGCTGATGGTCGCCGTGCGGGAGATTCTTTCTATCGCCGCCAGGTGACGCTCTTGGGTCACCGCCGCGCAGGCATCTTCCAGCACGGTGATCTTGAAGTCCCTGTCATGTCCGTCGAGGGTCGTGGCGAGGATGACGTGTTCGGTCGATACCCCCGTCAATACCAACTCTTCAATACCTTGGGTCCGGAGTATCAATTCCAGGTTGGTTTGATAGAACGGGCTGACCCGGCTCTTGGCGATCACGATTTCGTCTTCGCGGGGGCGCAGGTCGTCATGCACCTGGGTGGACCAGGTCTGCAACTTCAAGACGCCATGTTCCTTGGCGGGAGCAAACACTCGGGAGTGCGGGGGGAAGCCTTCATAGTGGGCGTTGAAACCGACGACGATAAAGATGATCGGCAGTTGATTGCTGCGGGCGTAGTTCAAGGCCGATGCGGCCTTTTCCACCACCCGACGTTCCTCGGTCTGTTGGTAATAGCCTTCACGGGCATAAACCCCTTCGGGATGGACAATTTCATTGATGAAGTCCATGACCAGCAGTGCTTTCTTTGCAGACATCATTCATTCCTTTAAATGAGGGGGGCGATCAGGCCACTTCAGTGATTGCCACAGGCGCTTGGGCGTAGGCCGACTGCAGTGCATCGAAGGCCACGTAGTGGGCATCCTGGGCAAAGTCGGTCCAGAAGCCGGGGCGGCTACTGCCGGCCTGCATGAACCAGCGGGTGTGCTCGGAAGGCAGGCCCAGTACATAGAGCCCCTTGATGGGCTGGCCCGAGCGGTCGATCGGGTGATAAGGACCGGGGGTGACGGCGACGCCGCCGGTGACGAAGTCCTCGTCGATCCCCTGGTTGATGTAGTTGGTCCAGTACCCGCGCCGCACCAGGTTTCTGGTCAGCGGTGACGGGTCTCGGAGCAAGTCTGGCGAAGGGATGCGCCCGTCGATGACCACATCGATCAGTTGCCTGGAGTGACGGACCCTGGGGGACTGGATGCTGAACTTGTGGTGCTGGGTATCGATGCCATAGACCGTTTCAGGTCCCACCAGCGTCAGTACCCCCGCCGCGATCAGGGCGCGGATTTGCTCGGTGCGGTAAAGGGGCGGTCCTGCGGTGAGAAACAGGCTGGTAGGGGCGTAGTACTGCAGGAAGTCTTCTTGATGCGAGCGCGGGGTGAGCCGGCCGAAATCCACCACGCTTCTGATCAGGGCGCGGGTATCGCGAATGGTATCCAGGGCGGCTTTCATCGGGTTGTCGACGTTGCCCTCGCGGGCGCTGCACAAGTCATCTTCCAGTACCCGATCCAGGGCTTGGGCAAAGTCTGCCGGGCTGTGGAACTCTTGGGCGCGGAACGGCCTGGCCAGTCGGTCCAGCTCCAGGACCGGAAGGTCGCTCACGCCGAAGTCGGCGGCCGCGGCAACAAGGGCCGGCAAGGAGAACAGTTGCTGTTGCGCCACGCGCTGCTTGAACTGCTGCTCGGCTGCCTGCCCCGCCTTGGCCCGTAGGGCGGTGGCGAAGTAGACGATGTTGATTTCAACCAGCAGCAGCGGAAGCACTTCGGCAGCAAAGTCGATGTGACCGCGTTTTTGCAGCGCATCGATCTTGTCCCGGGTGATGCACAGCGGTTGGTATTGAAAGTTCGGACCTTTCTGGTTGCGGCCCCTGGCGGGGATCAGCATACCGCTGCGGGACCCGGCGAACAGCTTGGGTTCACGGTGCGACGGGATGTAGGTGGTAACACCGTCGACAACGCTGAAGCGGCCACCACGACCGACCGTGAGGGCGGCAACGATGTCGTGGAACGCCAGGCCCAGGCCGACGATCCCCACCTGCTGCTCCGACTGGATTCGCGACAGCGGCATGTCGGCTGCGGAGTCGCCGCGAAAGAACTCCAGCCCGGCAGTCTGCTGGGCGAACTGTTGCAGCTGCTTTTCCCAGCCGATCAACTCGGGGGTGGGGTGCCCGGTGGCGATGACCACCTTGTCGACCTGGAGAAAAGACCCGTTATCCAGTTCCAGGGTCTGGATGTTTTCATCGTTGACCAGATCGACGACCACCTCCGGTACGCGCTGCAGCGAGATGTTCGGCGTGAAGCTGGCCTCGATGGTCGCCAGGACGAACTGCATGTACTCGCCATGTACCGCGCGCGGAGCATAGGCATTGGCCCCCGGGTAGGCCGGGTCCACGGAGCTCCACCATTGTGCCAGCGACGGCCCGGCGCCCGGTCTGATCGGGCCGTCGTCCAACGGCCCGGAGAAGGACGAAACCTCCTCGGCGACGGTATTCATCACGTAGTGGCGTGGTTGATCGGTGCGCCATACCCGGCCGGAGCCCATTTGCGCGCTGTCGATCAGATAGACAATGACTGGCTTGATCGGGGCGTCCATGAGCATCAGTGCGGCCAGGCGCTCCAGCACAGACAGACCACGGGGGCCGCTGCCAATGATAGCGATACGGTGTGCAGGCGACGAAGGCGTGATGTGTCGTAGAGACATACTAACTCCTGTTTGTATGTGATGACGGTTCTAGAGGGGCGGGCAATTATTTGAAGGCTTGATGAAAGCGCCTGACGGCCTCGTCGATGGCTTCATCGCTACCGGCAAAGGACAGTCGGATATAGCCTTCGCCCCCCTCACCAAAGGCGGTGCCTGGGGTGACGGCGACTTTCGCGGTGCTGAGCAGCCAGCGGGTAAACGACAGGGAGTTTTCAAAACCCAGGTCGGCGATGGAGGCAAACAGATACAGTGCGCCCTCGGGGGCTATGCACTTGATGCCGGCAATGCTCTCAAGGCCTTCGATCAGCCGGTCGCGGCGCTTTTGATAGGAGGTCACCATGTCGGCTATTCGGTGCTGGCAACCTTTGAGGGCAGCGACGCCGCCGCGTTGAATGAAGGAGCCCGCACAGCCGACGGTATGCTGATGGACCTTGAGCAGCTCATTGGAAATGCGCTCGGAACTGACGACGTACCCCAGGCGCCATCCGGTCATCGCGTAGGCTTTGGAAAAGCCGCTGATGGTGACGGTGATGTCCTGGGCGCCTTCGATGCTGGCAATGCTGATATGGCGGGCCTGGCCGTAGATGACCTTTTCGTAGATCTCATCGGAAATGATGTACAGCCCGTGTTTCAGCGCCACCTGGACCACCCCGGTGACCTCTTCGCGGGTCAGCACGCGGCCGGTGGGGTTGTTGGGGTTGTTGATCAGAATGGCTCTGGTGCGTGGCGTGATCGCCTGTTCCAGGGCGTCGGCTTCGAGCATGAAGCCGTTTTTGCCGTCCAGCGGCACGGCCTTGACGGTGGCACCGGCCATGGCCGCCATGGCCTTGTAGCTCACCCAGCTGGGGGTTGGGATGATGATTTCATCGCCCTGGTCCAGCAAGGTCATCAATGTGATGAACAGCGCGTGCTTTGCCGATGGCGTGACAATGATGTTCTTGTCGGCCACCAGATCGAGCCCGTGCTCGGTCTTGTATTTATGGGCCACGGCGTCCAGCAGTGCCTTGGTGCCACGGCTGGGTGTGTAATGAGTGTCACCGTCTGACAGTGCTTCAACGGCAGCATCTACGACATGATCGGGCGTCCTGAAGTCAGGTTCACCACCGCCGAGATCGACGATATCTTCCCCCTGCTCACGCAGGCTGCGCACCATATCCAAAATGGCGTAAGTTTCCGAAAGCTCAAGGTTTTCAACCCGTTTGGAGAATGCGTGTAGGCGCATTTAAATCACCCTGACTGGTCATGCTGATAATGAAGTTATTGTTTTAGCGGTGAACTTAGTCGATGACGCAGCCGGCCCGGTTATTGGCCCAGTACGCTTCGTAACTTTCGGCAGTGCGGGAGTCCTTGAAGGCATAGGTCTTCAACAGCCAGCGCGCAGCGGCACTGTCAGGATTGAGGATGTCGATCTTTTCCCGGTTATGCAGGCCATCCTGATTGGCGAACGTCAGCAGGTCGCCGGTGAGAATGCGGTGGCGCTTGCATTGAGAGCGGGTCATCGCACTTTTGAAGGCAATGAAGGCATCCCGTGCTTCGAGCGGCGCTTCTTCAGCGACACAGGTCATGGTGTCAAGGAAGCGAATGGAGTGAGCGTTACTCAGGATCGGGTGTTTCTCGGAGGTGCTCAGTTGTTTGTTCATGTCCCGTGAGAAGACATCGAAAACCGTATAGAAGTGTGGCTCGCGCAAGCAGGCGATGTGCTTGGGCTCGAGGTTGCTGACGATGTCCGCGCCGTCGATGTAGCCGGTGTAGATCAGGTCATCATCGGGGCAGCGCATGCCCAGCAGGGTGATGTAGTCGGCCCGGACTTTGTGTGCTGTGCGGTCGTTGTGAAACACCAGCTCGCTGTCGCTGAACCCGGTGAGCTGCCCGCTGTATTTCTTGATCGCGATGACATCGGTAAAGAAGTCACCCTGGTTTCTGGTTTCGTAGGACAGCAGCGGAGTGCCTGTCAGTTGGGCGAACAGTTCGAGAAAGGCTTCGCTGATGAACTTGTTCTTTTTCAGGTGTTTGTCACTGACTGGATCGTCGGGGTCCAACTCGGGGATCACCTTGTCCATAGGGCAGTTACGTATAACGTGGATCTTTTGCTGGTGACGGGCTCGTTCATTGCTGATGGTTTGGCAGGCCTTTACAAAACGCTGTGGAACCTGGGAATGCAGCTCTCGTATTTCTTCTGAAAAGTCGCTGTAGTTCTTGTAGGGCGATAGCTGGACGTGTTCAAGAAGACTCAGTAGTTGCGCCTTTTCACCGGCTTCAAAAATAAATAGCGGGATCATTGGTTTCCTCCATGGAATAAGATCGGACTAGTTAATCGAGTGGTTAGGTTGTTAGCGTATGTAAGTCAGAGTGCGACGCGTGCCGCTCTTCAAGTTATGCAGCACGCGCTTTAGTTGTGACACGTTTGTAAAGGAGCAACTTCAAGCCGAGCCAAGTTCCAGCGCATAGTTTTTTTCAACGCGCGGAAACAGCGGTACGGTCAACAGGGCACAAAAGGCGGCTGCCAGCCACACCAGGCTCCAGGAGAAGTGAGTCATGAGCGCGGACGCGGCGATGGGGGTCGCGAACAGCACCACAAACACGCAGGTATTGCCCATGGCCAAGGCTGTACCGGCCCGACTGGCGCCGGCCAGTGTGGCCAGTTCGGTGTAGGCAACACCGTGCCAGGCGGACACGCTGATCCCGGCGATGACCATCACACCGATGATCAGGGCACTGGCCAGCGGGGTCTGGCTGATGCCATAGAAGCTGGCGGCCGATACCGTTGCGCTCAAGGCCACAAAGGTCAGGGTGCTCAACCAGGCGCAGGCTTTAAGGTAGCTGCGGCGGTTTTTGTTTTTGTCGGTCCAGCGTCCGCTCCAGATCCTGCTGACGATTGCGCCAATCTGGATCACCGCCAAGGTCGCGGAAACCAGGGTGATGTTGATGTTGCCAAAGTCATGAAAGAACACCGCCGCATAGGTGAGGATGGCAAATTGCGGGGCGCAGAGCAGGCCGATGGCCAAGACGATTCGCCAGATTCTCGGGTCTTTCAATGGGCTGTTGCTGCTCTCCAGGCTCTGTTTTTTTGCTGCGCTGCTGGAGAAGTCCGGCTCATACAGCCATAACCAGGCAAACAGGGCGGCCACCAGGCAGAACAGGGCGGACGCCGTGAATACTTCGATAAAACCGTAGGTATGAGCCAGGTAGGGCAACACCACCGCGCCCAAGGCATAGCCCCCGGGTACAGCGGTCTGCCGAATGCTCATGGCCAGCCCTCGCTCGCCTTCCTTGAACCAGGCCATGATGGCCCGGCCGCTGGCGCCGTTGACGCTGCTGCCCAGCAGGCCCACGGTGAACAGCCCCGCCGCCAGCAGGACCACCGTGGGGGCATAAAAGGCCAGCATGGCCAGGATCAGCAAGGCGATGCCGGAGGTCAGAAGCCCGGTCAACAGAACCGGACGATCCCCCCAGCGATCGGTGAGCAGCCCCCACGGAATCTCGCTGATGGCGATGCCCAGTCCGAGCACCCCCAGGACCAGCCCCAGCTCGGCGTTGTCCAGCTGATAGGTGGCGCGCATATAGACCGCTGTAGCGGGCAGTCCCCCCACCACACTGGAAAAGCTGGCGTTGGCCGCAACGCCGACGCCGAGCACTTTCCAACGGTGACCGTTATCTACAGGCATAAGAATCCCACTAGTTAAATAGTTGTGGGTCAAAAGACTCTCATGGGAGTATCGTCTCGAATATCAAATAATTTTGCGTGTTAGTCCCAAAAAACAGGATTGTCATGAGACCAGTAAATTTCGATTTGGATGTCATGCGCAGTTTCGTCACAGGGGTTGAATTGGGCAGTTTTGCCAAGGCGGCGCAAAAGCTCGCTCGTTCGACATCGGCCATCAGCGCCCAGTTGAAGAAACTCGAAGCCCAGGCGGGTTCGCCCTTGTTCAAGAAGGCCGGCCGCAGGCTGGCACTGACGGACACCGGGGAAGTGCTACTGAACTACTCCCGGCGGCTCTTAAGCCTCAACGATGAAACCATCACCGCGGTGTCCGAGCTCAAGCTCAAAGGCTGGGTGCGCCTGGGGCTTCAGGAAGACCTGGGCAGCTTCCTGCCCACGGTGTTGGGCCGCTTCGCCAGGGCCCATCCGGATGTTCGGGTCGAAGCCCGCATCGCGCGCAATGGCGATCTGCTCAGCCGCATCGAAAACGGCTCCCTGGATCTCGCCGTGGCTTGGGGGGCAGAGCGGACCACCGGGTATCAGGAAGTGGTGGCGGACCTGCCCATGCAGTGGATCGGCTCATCGCATCAATACCTCGACTGGCGCGTCGAGTCGGGAACGCCGTTGCCGATCATTGCGTTCGACGCGCCTTGTCCATTTCACTCGATGGCCACTGAAGCCCTCAACCGTGACGGGATTCCCTGGTTGCTGTCGTTCACCAGCTCCAGCCTCAATGGCCTATCCGCGGCAACCGAAGCCGGCTTGGGCTACACCATCCGCACGGCCCTGGGCCTGCAACCAGGCACCGAGCTTCTGCAGGCCGGCGACCGCGGCTTGCCAGCCTTGCCCTCAATCGCCCTCACGCTGCATCGCCGAGAGGCAACCCCAGACCCGCTGACCGAACGGCTATCGAACATCGTGATACAGGCCATCCGCAGTGAGATCGTTTACTGACGGGGATGCTTTGAGCGCGGCCTTGCCGAGCGGATATCGCGGAGCAAGGGTTTGCAGCGGGGCTATTGTTGAGTACAGAGATTCGATCAGCAGAGAGCGCACGATGAACAAGTTCGTTTGGCCGGCACTGGTTGTTTTGCTGTTTACCCAGTCACCGGCCCACGCCATCAATGAAAAGTATCGCCAGCAGCTTGAGCAGTCGGGCTGTACCCAGATGACCGAGCTTCAGGGGTGCGACATCCACAAGAGCAAGGCGGAAAACGCCCAGGCCGGATTTGCCGACCCTTACACACCCGCCGCCGCTGCTGACAGCGCCAAGGAACAGACCCCCTACGCCGGACAGTGGACGGCCAAAAGCGCTACTGGCGCGACAGTGGCCACCATTCGTATCGATGCCAAAGAGCATGTGTGGGTGAACGGCAAAGAGGTCAAAGCCAAACGCACGGATGGCGCCCTGCAATTTCGCCAGGGCACGCTGCTGTTCACCATTCAAGGTGATCGACGCCTGAAGAATGAAGACGTCTGGATGGATAGCGATGCTGGAACCAAGGGGGCGATTCAGATCGAATGAGGATTCGGACAGGCACAAAAAAACCGGCTCAAGTGGCCGGTTTTTTTGGGTTCAAGATGCATTGAGCGGCATCTTGAGATATGTACTTGGTGCCCCGAGGGAGACTCGAACTCCCACTTCTTGCGAAAACGGATTTTGAATCCGCCGCGTCTACCAATTCCGCCATCAGGGCTCAATGGCGGCGAAGTATAGAGAGGCGGTTACCGTTGGTCAATCGGCTTTCGTGGTCAATTTTTAGTTATTCCGCTAAACTTTCCGGCCCTGCTAGACGAACCCCATCATGCGCGTTGCTGACTTTACCTTCGAGCTTCCTGATTCGCTGATCGCCCGCCATCCTTTGGCCGAGCGTCGCGGCAGCCGTCTGTTGACCCTGGATGGGCCAACCGGCGCCTTGGCCCACCGTCAATTCACCGATCTGCTGGAGCATTTGCGTCCGGGCGATCTGATGGTGTTCAACAATACCCGGGTGATTCCGGCCCGTCTGTTTGGCCAGAAGGCCTCCGGCGGCAAGCTGGAGATCCTCATCGAGCGGGTGCTGGACAGCCATCGGGTGCTGGCCCATGTGCGCTCCAGCAAGTCGCCCAAGCCTGGGTCGAAGATCCTGATCGACGGCGGTGGCGAGGCCGAGATGCTGGCGCGCCACGACACGCTGTTCGAGCTGGGCTTCGCCGAGGAGGTGCTGCCGCTGCTGGATCGGGTCGGGCACATGCCGTTGCCTCCTTATATAGACCGCCCGGATGAGGGCGCGGACCGTGAGCGTTATCAGACCGTGTACGCCCAGCGTCTGGGGGCTGTTGCGGCGCCCACGGCGGGGCTGCATTTCGACCAGCCGCTGCTGGAGGCCATTGCTGCCAAGGGCGTGGAGACAGCGTTCGTGACCCTGCATGTCGGCGCCGGCACTTTCCAGCCGGTGCGGGTCGAGCGCATCGAAGATCACCATATGCATCACGAGTGGCTGGAAGTCGGCCAGGACGTGGTGGATGCGGTTGCCGCATGCCGTGCTCGCGGTGGTCGGGTGGTGGCGGTGGGCACCACCAGTGTGCGTTCCCTGGAAAGTGCCGCGCGCGATGGCGTGCTCAAGCCGTTCAGCGGCGACACCGATATCTTTATCTACCCGGGCCGGCCGTTCCATGTGGTCGATGCCCTGGTGACCAACTTCCATCTGCCGGAATCCACGCTGTTGATGCTGGTTTCGGCGTTCGCCGGTTATCCCGAGACCATGGCCGCCTATCGCGCCGCGGTGGAAAATGGATACCGCTTTTTCAGCTACGGTGATGCGATGTTCATCACCCGTAATCCCGCGCCAACCGCTCCCAAGGATCTGGCCCCCGAGGAAACTGTATGAGTCGCACCTGTCGTATGTCCTTCGAGCTCCTGGCCACTGATGGCAAGGCTCGTCGCGGTCGCCTGACCTTCCCCCGCGGTACGGTGGAAACCCCGGCCTTCATGCCGGTGGGCACCTACGGCACGGTCAAGGGCATGCTGCCGCGGGATATCGTCGCCACCGGCGCCGAGATCATCCTCGGCAACACGTTCCACCTGTGGCTGCGCCCGGGCACCGAGGTGATCAAGGCTCACGGTGACCTGCATGACTTCATGCAGTGGAACGGCCCGATCCTCACCGACTCCGGCGGTTTCCAGGTGTTCAGCCTGGGCGCCATGCGCAAGATCAAGGAAGAGGGCGTGACCTTCGCCTCGCCGGTGGACGGTGCCAAGGTGTTCATGGGCCCGGAAGAGTCGATGCAAGTGCAGCGCGACCTGGGTTCGGACATCGTGATGATCTTCGACGAGTGCACCCCGTATCCGGCCGATGAAGACGTGGCGCGGATTTCCATGGAGCTGTCCCTGCGCTGGGCCCAGCGTTCCAAGAACGCCCATGGCGACAACACGGCGGCGCTGTTCGGTATCGTCCAGGGCGGCATGCACCAGGACCTGCGCATGCGTTCCCTGGAAGGCCTGGACAAGATCGGCTTCGACGGCCTGGCCATCGGCGGCCTGTCGGTGGGCGAGCCCAAGCATGAAATGATCAAGGTCCTGGACTACCTGCCGGGCCAGATGCCTGCCGACAAACCTCGTTACCTTATGGGAGTTGGCAAGCCGGAAGATCTGGTTGAGGGTGTGCGCCGCGGTGTGGACATGTTCGATTGCGTGATGCCAACCCGCAATGCCCGCAATGGGCATCTGTTCATCGATACAGGCGTGCTGAAAATCCGTAACGCGTTCCATCGCCATGATGATTCGCCGCTGGACCCAACTTGTGATTGCTACACCTGTCAGAACTTCTCCCGTGCTTATCTGCATCACTTGGACAAGTGCGGGGAAATGCTCGGGAGTATGCTCAATACCATCCATAATTTGCGCCATTACCAGCGTCTTATGGCTGGTTTGCGCGAGGCTATTCAACAAGGTACATTGGCCGCCTTTGTCGATTCCTTCTATGCCAAACGCGGGTTGCCCGTGCCGCCTTTAGAATAAGTTCTAAAGACGTTAAGCCACTAATTTTGCAATTATCGGAGTGTTAAATGAGCTTTTTGATCCCTGCCGCGTATGCGGACGCCGCTGCACCTGCCGCTGCCGGTCCTGCTGGCACTGGTTTCGAGTGGATTTTCCTGATCGGTTTCCTGGCCATCTTCTATCTGATGATCTGGCGTCCACAGGCCAAGCGCGCCAAAGAGCAGAAAAACCTGCTGGGCAGCCTGCAGAAAGGCGACGAAGTTGTGACCACTGGCGGTATCGCCGGCAAGATCAACAAGGTGACCGACGACTTCGTGGTTCTGGAAGTGTCGGACTCCGTTGAACTGAAGTTCCAGAAGGGCGCGATCGCTGCCACGCTGCCAAAAGGCACGCTGAAAGCCATCTAAGTTTCATCTTTTACCAATCGACGGGGCGCGCAAGGCGCCCCGCGTCATAAACGGGCGGCGTGATGCTGAACAAATATCCTCTGTGGAAGTACCTACTGATCCTGGCGGTGCTGGCGATCGGTTTTATTTATTCCGCTCCCAATCTATACCCTGATGATCCGGCCATTCAGGTCAGCGGTGCGAGCACTGCGTTGCAGGTCACTCAGGCGGATCTGGATCGTGCGAGCAAAGCGCTCACCGACGCCGGTATCAACGTCAAGGCTTCTTCCATTGCTGCCAACGGCAAGGGCGGCCTGCTGCGCTTGATCAACAAGGAAGACCAGCTTCCGGCCAAGGATGTAGTGCGCAAGGCGCTGGGCGATGACTATGTGGTGGCGTTGAACCTGGCGCAAACCACCCCGCAATGGCTGCGCAACCTCGGTGCGCACCCGATGAAACTGGGTCTGGACTTGTCCGGTGGTGTGCACTTCCTGCTGGAAGTGGACATGGACAAAGCCCTCGACGCCCGCCTGAAAGTCTATGAAGGCGACGTCAAGAGCCTGCTGCGCAAAGAGCGTCTGCGCTATCGCAGCCTGCCGCAGCTCAACGGCGCCATCCAGCTGGGCTTCAGCGATGAAGACAGCCGTGAACAGGCTCGTTCGCTGATCCGCAAGAACTTCAACGATTTCGATATCGTACCGGCCGACCTCAATGGCCAACCGGTGCTGCGTCTGGCGATGACCCCGGCCAAGCTGGCGGAAATCCGCGAATACTCCATCAAGCAGAACTTGACCACCGTGCGTAACCGGGTCAACGAGCTGGGTGTGGCCGAGCCTCTGGTTCAGCGTCAGGGTGCCAACCGTATCGTGGTTGAGCTGCCGGGCGTGCAGGACACTGCTGAAGCCAAGCGGATCCTGGGCAAGACCGCCAACCTGGAATTCCGTCTGGCCGCCGAGCCGGGTGCTTCCAAGGCGACTTCCGAGTCTTTCGAATTCCGTGAGGGCAACCGTCCTCCCGCGCAGATCGAGCGCGGCCTGATCATCACGGGTGACCAGGTGACCGATGCCCAGGCCGGTTACGATGAACACGGCCGTCCACAGGTGAACATCAAGCTTGATGGTCACGGTGGCGAGCTGATGAACCGTTCGACCCGCACCAACGTCGGTCGCAGCATGGCGGTGATCTTCATCGAGCAGAAGCCGACCACCACCTACACCAAGCAAGTGGTGAACGGTGTTGAGAAAGACGTGCCGGTGCAGACCTTCAAGGAAGAGAAGAAGATCATCAGCCTGGCGACCATTCAGTCGCCGCTGGGCAGCCAGTTCCGGATCACTGGCCTGAACGGCCAGGGCGAATCTTCCGAGCTGGCGCTGCTGCTGCGTGCCGGTGGTCTGGCGGCTCCGATGTACTTCGCCGAAGAGCGCACAATCGGTCCAAGCCTGGGTGCTGACAACATCACCAAGGGTATCGATGCGTCGCTGTGGGGCATGCTGTTCGTGTCGCTGTTCATCATCGCCATCTACCGTTTCTTCGGTGTCATCGCCACTGTGGCACTGGCATTGAACATGGTGCTGCTGCTGGCCCTGATGTCTCTGCTGGGGGCAACGCTGACCCTGCCGGGTATCGCCGGTATCGTCTTGACCATGGGTATGGCGGTGGACGCCAACGTACTGATCTTCTCGCGGATACGTGAAGAGATCGCCGCGGGCATGACTGTGCAGCGGGCAATCAACGAAGGCTTCGGCCGGGCATTCACCGCGATCCTGGACTCCAACCTGACCACCTTGCTGGTGGGTGGCATTCTGTTCGCCATGGGTACCGGTCCGGTCAAAGGCTTTGCGGTGACCATGTCCCTCGGGATCTTTACCTCGATGTTCACGGCCATCTGGCTGACCCGTGCGATGGTCAACCTGATCTTCGGCGGTCGTGACTTCAAGAAGTTGTGGATTTAAGGGGCTGCCATGTTACGTACTATTAACTTCATGGGCGTGCGCAACGTTGCGTTCGGCGTCACTGTGCTGCTCACCGTCCTGGCATTGTTCAGCTGGTTCCACAAAGGCTTGAACTACGGTCTGGACTTCACCGGCGGTACGCTCATCGAGCTGACCTACGAGCGTCCGGCGGACGTGATGAAGGTGCGTTCGCAGCTGAACGATGCCGGTTATCACGAGGCTATCGTGCAGAGCTTCGGTGCTACCACCGACCTGCTGGTGCGGATGCCGGGTGAGGACCCGCAACTGGGTCATCAGGTGGCCGAAGCGCTGCAGAAGGTTGGCGGTGACAACCCGGCGCAGGTCAAGCGCGTCGAGTTCGTCGGCCCGCAAGTGGGTGAAGAGCTGCGGGACCAGGGCGGTCTCGGCATGCTCATGGCCCTGGGTGGCATCCTGATCTACCTGGCCTTCCGCTTTCAGTGGAAGTTCGCGGTGGGCGCCATCGTTTCGCTGATCCACGACGTGATCGTGACGGTGGGTATCCTCTCGTTCTTCCAGATCACCTTCGACCTGACGGTGCTGGCGGCAGTGCTGGCGATCATTGGTTACTCCCTCAACGACACCATCGTGGTATTCGACCGGGTGCGTGAGAACTTCCGTGTGTTGCGCAAGGCCAGTCTGATCGAGAACATCAACATCTCGACCACCCAGACCCTGCTGCGCACCATGGCCACCTCGATCTCCACCTTGCTGGCGATCGTGGCTCTGTTGTTCTTCGGCGGCGACAACCTGTGGGGCTTCTCCATCGCTCTGTTTGTCGGTGTGTTGGCGGGTACCTACTCGTCGATCTATATCGCCAACGTGGTGTTGATCTGGCTGAACCTGAACAGCGAGGATCTGATTCCTCCGGCCAATACCGAGAAGGAAGTGGACGACCGTCCGTGAGGATCTAGCCCTTTTCCGGCTGTCAGTTAAAAAGGCGCGAGTGTTGAACTCGCGCCTTTTTTATTGCTCCAACGCTGGGAGAAGCGCGGGCTAAGTCCCGTTTGTATGGTCAGGAGGTTCACGTGAACAAGTCGTTGCTGGTTGGTGCGGTATTGGGTGCTGTCGGTGTCACCGCCGGGGGTGCTGTTGCCACCTACAGCCTGGTTAAAAGCGGCCCTGAGTATGCGCAAGTGCTGGCCGTACAGCCGGTCAAACAACAGATCAAGACCCCTCGTGAAGTCTGCAAGGACGTCGCCGTGACTCGCCAGCGCCCGGTCAAGGATGAGCATCAGATCCTGGGTACCGTGGCGGGTGCGGTGGGCGGTGGTCTGCTGGGTAGCATGATTGGTGGTGGTAATGGCAAGAAGATCGCCACCGTGGCGGGTGCCGTTGGCGGTGGCTATGCCGGCAACAAGGTGCAGGAAGGCATGCAGGAGCGTGACACCTACACCACCACCCAGACTCGCTGTAACACGGTCAATGACATCAGTGAGAAGGTCGTGGGTTATGACGTGAAGTACGACCTGGGCGGCAAGCAAGGCCAGGTGCGCATGGATCGTGATCCGGGCAATCAGATTCCGGTGGATAAAGAGGGTCGCCTGATTCTGGGTCAGAACCAGAATCAACCTGGCCAATAACCCTCGCTTGTAGGGGTTGGCTTACCGGCGAATGGGCTTTGAGATCGCCTTCGCCGGCAAGCCGGCTCCTACAGGTCGGGTTTTGCGGACATAAAAAAAGCACCCCTCGGGGTGCTTTTTTGTCGCTGGCGTTTAGCGCTTCAGCGAAGCCGGCAGGTGCGGCTGGATGGCGGTCAGGACCGCTTTGAAGCATTTGGTGTTGCCAGCCACCACGTGGCCTTTTTCCAGGAAGTCGTGACCGCCGGTGAAGTCGCTCACCAGGCCGCCGGCTTCTTGGATCAGCAGGGCGCCTGCTGCCATGTCCCATTCGGACAGACCCGATTCCCAGAAGGCGTCGAAACGACCGGCAGCCACGTAGGCCAGGTCCAGGCTTGCAGCACCGGCGCGACGGATGCCGGCGGTCTGGCCTACCAGGGCGCGGAACATGCCCAGGTAGTTGTCCAGGTTGTCCATCTGGTCGTCACGGAAAGGGAAGCCGGTGCCCAGCAGGGCGCCGTCGAGGCTGGTGCGGCCGCTGACGCGCAGGCGGCGACCGTTCAGCTGGGCGCCACGGCCACGACTGGCGGTGAATTCTTCCTGACGAACCGGGTCCAGGACCACAGCGTGTTCCAGGCGACCACGGTATTTGCAGGCGATGCTCACGGCAAAGTGCGGGATGCCGCGCAGGAAGTTGGTGGTGCCGTCCAGTGGGTCGATGATCCACAGGTAGTCTTCGCCTTCGCCGCTGCCGGCGTGCAGGCCGGTTTCTTCGCCGAGGATGGCGTGGGTCGGGTAGGCCTTGCGTAGCGCGTCGATGATCTTCTGCTCGGCAGCGCGATCAACTTCGGATACGTAGTCTTTGGCGTCTTTTTCGTCGACCTTGATGGTATCCAGGCGCTCGATGGAGCGGAAAATCAATTCACTGGCGCTGCGGGCGGCGCGCAGCGCGATATTCAGCATTGGCTGCATGGATAGGTCACCTAAGGTTGTTAAAGAAAGCCGAGCATTCTAGCAGAAAACTTTTGCAGATGAAGGTCGGTGTTCGCTTTTGATTGCATTGATCCGCTGTGTGGCGTTCTCCGGTGGCGAGTGTTTGTGTCGCTTGCTGGGCGCCTTTATAGAATGTCGGAATCTTTCGGGTGGTTATTTTTGAGGCGGGAGTCTTGCCTGTTCTGTAAGATTTGCTCCCCCTTACCGTGTCCGAGAGCGCATCCCTTGCTGCAGAACATTCGTGTCGTCCTGGTCAATACCAGTCATCCGGGCAATATCGGCGGGGCTGCGCGTGCCATGAAGAACATGGGCTTGTCGCGGCTGGTGCTGGTGGAGCCTCGGGTATTTCCGTCCCACGAGGCGGATGCGCGGGCTTCCGGCGCCACCGATATCCTGGCCAATGCCCAGGTGGTCGCCACCCTTGAGGATGCATTGGCGGGTTGCACGCTGGTGTTTGGCACCAGTGCTCGCGACCGGCGCATTCCCTGGCCCTTGCTTGATCCGCGTGAGTCCGGCCTCAAGGTGGTAGAGGAAGCCGGGCAGGGTGCGCAGATCGCCCTGGTGTTTGGTCGTGAAGATTCCGGCCTGACCAATGATGAGCTGCAGCGATGTCATTTCCACGTGCATATCCCGTCGGATCCGGAGTTCAGCTCGCTGAACCTGGCTACGGCGGTGCAGGTGCTGACTTATGAAGTGCGCATGTCCTGGCTGGCGGCCCAAGGCCGGCCAACCAAGGTAGAGAAGGATGAAGTGGCTTCGCCGCGCAGTGAAGAACTGGCGACCATGGATGAGTTGGAGCGGTTCTATGAGCATCTGCAGCAGACGCTGGTGGCCATCGACTTCCTCGATCCGGAAAAGCCGCGGCACTTGATGGCGCGCCTGCGTCGGTTATACGGTCGCAGCTCGGTCAGTCGGGCGGAAATGAATATATTGCGTGGCATTCTCACGGAAACCCAGAAAGCGGCCCGTGGAGAGCTACAGAAGCGGAAGGATCAGTGATGTTCGAGCGTCTTCGTGAAGATATCCAAAGCGTATTCCATCGTGACCCGGCGGCGCGCAATGCCTTCGAGGTGTTGACCTGCTACCCGGGCATGCACGCGATCTGGATTCATCGTTTGTCCGGTGCCTTGTGGGGCATGGGCTGGAAATGGCTGGCCCGGCTGGTGTCGAACTTCGGTCGTTGGTTGACCGGGATCGAAATTCATCCGGGAGCCAAAGTCGGCCGTCGCTTCTTTATCGACCATGGCATGGGCATTGTCATTGGCGAAACCGCTGAGATCGGCGATGACGTGACCCTCTATCAGGGGGTGACCCTGGGTGGCACCAGCTGGAACAAGGGTAAGCGCCATCCGACCCTGGAAGACGGTGTGGTGGTGGGGGCGGGTGCCAAGGTGCTGGGGCCCTTCACTGTGGGAGCGGGGGCTAAGGTCGGTTCCAATGCGGTGGTGACCAAGGCGGTGCCGGCCGGAGCGACGGTGGTGGGCATTCCTGGGCGGATCATCATGAAGTCCAGCGACGAGCAGACAGCCAAGCGCAAGGCCATGGCGGAAAAGCTCGGTTTCGATGCCTACGGAGTCGGCGAGGACATGCCGGATCCGGTGGCTCGGGCGATTGGGCAGTTGCTGGATCACTTACAGGCAGTTGATGGTCGCCTGGAGGATATGTGCGGCGCGCTGAAGGATCTGGGCAGTGACTACTGCGCCAAGGATCTGCCCCAATTGCGTGAAGAGGACTTCGCTGAAGTCAAGGGCAAGGACGGCAGCCAGGTCGGCTGAAGTCCTGCAAGCCGGCTCCTTGCAGGGGCTGGCTCGCTGGCGAAATGGTCGCGATGGCCGGTAAACGCCCCGTGGGTCAGTTACTGCCATCCTGCTGTGCCATTACGTCGCAGACTTTGCTATGATTCGCGCGCTCTTTTGCGGGTAAACCCGACTAAAGTAGTTGGTCTTATAGTTGACTCGATTACTCGGGTATTGCATACTCGCCTCCATTCCGAAACTCCGTGGTACTTGTCCATGCGACTGACTACTAAAGGCCGATACGCCGTGACCGCCATGCTTGATCTGGCGTTGCACGCGCAACATGGCCCGGTCTCCCTGGCCGATATCTCTGAGCGCCAAGGCATCTCCCTGTCCTACCTCGAACAGCTTTTCGCCAAACTGCGCCGCAGTAATCTGGTGTCCAGCGTCCGGGGTCCTGGTGGCGGCTACCAGCTGTCCCGTGACATGCAGGGGATCCAGGTGGCTCAGGTGATCGATGCGGTGAACGAATCGGTCGATGCAACCAAATGCCAGGGGCTGGGTGACTGCCATGCCGGCGACACCTGCCTGACCCATCACCTGTGGTGCGATTTGAGCCTGCAGATTCACGAATTTCTGAGCGGTATCAGCTTGGCTGATCTTGTTACTCGCCGTGAGGTACAAGAAGTAGCCCAGCGTCAGGACCAGCGCCGCTGTAATGGCAAGGCGCCGCGCCTGGACAAGATTGAAGCGTCCGCCGTCGAATGACAGCCAAAGAGCTAGCGGTACGCCAGCCAGCCTGATTTAGGAGAGAGTCCATGAAATTGCCGATTTACCTTGATTACTCAGCGACCACCCCGGTTGATCCGCGTGTCGCGCAAAAGATGAGTGAATGCCTGCTGGTCGACGGAAACTTCGGTAACCCGGCGTCCCGCTCTCACGTGTTCGGCTGGAAGGCTGAAGAGTCGGTGGAAAATGCCCGTCGCCAAGTGGCTGACCTGGTGAACGCCGACCCGCGTGAAATCGTCTGGACTTCCGGTGCTACCGAGTCCGACAACCTGGCAATCAAGGGTGTCGCGCATTTCTATCACACCAAGGGCAAGCACCTGATCACCTCGAAGATCGAGCACAAGGCTGTCCTGGACACCATGCGCCAACTTGAGCGTGAAGGCTTCGAAGTCACCTACATCGAGCCCGGTGAAGACGGCCTGATCACCCCGGCCATGGTTGAAGCCGCCCTGCGCGACGACACCATCCTGGTGTCGATCATGCACGTGAACAACGAAATCGGCACCGTGAACGACATTGCCGCCATCGGCGAGCTGACCCGTTCCAAAGGCATCCTGTTCCACGTTGATGGTGCTCAGTCCACCGGCAAGGTCGAGATCGACCTGCAGGCGCTGAAAGTCGACCTGATGTCTTTCTCTGCCCACAAAACCTACGGCCCTAAAGGCATTGGCGCGCTGTACGTCAGCCGCAAGCCGCGTGTGCGCCTGGAAGCCACCATGCACGGCGGCGGTCATGAGCGCGGCATGCGTTCCGGCACCCTGGCCACTCACCAGATCGTCGGCATGGGTGAAGCCTTCCGCGTTGCCAAGGAAGACATGGCTGCCGAGAACGTTCGCATCAAAGCCTTGAGCGACCGTTTCTACCAGCAGGTCGAGCACTTGGAAGAGCTGTACATCAACGGCAGCATGACCGCCCGCGTACCGCACAACCTGAACCTGAGCTTCAACTACGTTGAAGGCGAGTCGCTGATCATGGCCCTCAAGGACCTGGCAGTATCGTCCGGTTCGGCTTGCACCTCGGCATCCCTGGAGCCTTCATACGTACTGCGCGCCCTGGGCCGCAACGACGAACTGGCACACAGCTCGATCCGCTTCACCTTCGGCCGTTTCACCACCGAAGAAGAAATCGATTATGCCGCGCAGAAAGTCTGCGAGGCCGTTACCAAGCTGCGCGCTCTGTCGCCGCTGTGGGACATGTTCAAAGATGGTGTCGATATCTCGAAGATCGAGTGGGCGGCACACTGAATATAAGTCGCCGCAAACGGGTTCTGTAGAGCGTGTCGGCAACGGCGGTGTACGGAACCCCAAGAGCGACTCTCTGATGAGTGAGGATTAAGAATCATGGCTTACAGCGAAAAGGTCATCGACCACTACGAGAACCCGCGCAACGTCGGCAAGATGAATGCGGAAGATCCGGATGTCGGCACCGGCATGGTCGGCGCTCCTGCCTGCGGCGACGTGATGCGCCTGCAGATCAAGGTCAATGAGCAGGGCATCATCGAAGACGCCAAGTTCAAGACTTATGGCTGCGGTTCCGCCATTGCTTCCAGCTCCCTGGCCACTGAGTGGATGAAGGGCAAGACGCTGGATGAGGCCGAAACCATCAAGAACACCCAGCTGGCTGAAGAGCTGGCCCTGCCTCCAGTGAAGATCCACTGCTCGGTTCTCGCCGAAGACGCCATCAAGGCCGCCGTTCGCGACTACAAGCAGAAGAAAGGCCTGATCTGATCGATCGGCTTTCACAGATTTGGCGACAAGTAAGGAGTCACGATGGCTATCAGCATGACAGAAGCGGCTGCTCAACACGTGCGACGCTCCCTCAATGGGCGCGGCAAGGGTGATGGGATTCGTCTGGGTGTTCGCACCACAGGCTGTTCCGGCCTTGCCTATGTGCTGGAGTTCGTCGACGAGATCGGCGAGGACGATCAGGTGTTCGAAAGTCACGGCGAGAAAGTGATTATCGACCCGAAAAGCCTGACCTATCTGGACGGCACCGAGCTTGATTTCGTCAAGGAAGGGTTGAACGAAGGCTTCAAGTTCAACAACCCCAACGTGCGCGGTGAATGTGGCTGCGGCGAAAGCTTCAACATCTGAGGCTTCTTGTGGGTACTCCTTGTCATTTCGCTTTATTTGAGCTGCAACCGAGTTTCCGCCTGGATCTCGAGCAGTTGGCCGCGCGCTACCGTGAGTTGGCGCGTGGGGTTCATCCAGACCGTTTTGCCGATGCTTCCGAGCGCGAGCAGCGTCTGGCCCTGGAGCAGTCGGCAAGCCTCAACGAGGCTTACCAGACCCTCAAGAGTCCGCCCAAGCGCGCCCGTTATCTCCTGGCCTTGAATGGTGGTGAGTTGCCGCTGGAGGTCACGGTGCATGATCCGGAGTTTCTTCTGCAGCAGATGCAGTGGCGCGAAGAGCTCGAAGACTTGCAGGACAGCGCCGACCTGGCTGGAGTGGCGGCATTCAAGCGTCGACTCAAGACTGCACAGGATGAACTGAACGAAAGCTTCGCAGCCTGTTGGGATGATGCAGCGCAACGCGAGCAGGCCGAACGCCTGATGCGGCGCATGCAGTTCCTCGACAAGCTCACCTACGAAGTGCGCCAGTTAGAAGAGCGCCTCGACGATTAACCCAGTGCCGCTCCGGTCGCACGCCTGATATACAGATAAGTCCAGATAAGCATGGCCCTACTGCAGATCGCCGAACCCGGCCAAAGTCCTCAACCGCACCAGCGTCGTCTGGCTGTGGGGATCGACTTGGGCACTACCAATTCGCTGGTCGCTGCCTTGCGCAGTGGTCTTTCCGAGCCTCTGGCCGACGCGCAGGGCCAGGTGATTCTGCCGTCGGCCGTGCGTTATCACGCCGACCGCGTTGAAGTGGGTGAGTCCGCCCGCCTGGCTGCGCCCTCCGACCCCCTGAACACCGTGCTCTCGGTCAAGCGCCTGATGGGGCGCGGTCTGTCCGACGTCAAGCAATTGGGTGAGCAACTGCCTTATCGCTTCGTTGATGGTGAGTCGCACATGCCGTTCATCGAGACCATCCAGGGGCCGAAAAGCCCGGTGGAAGTATCGGCTGAAGTGCTCAAGGTCTTGCGTCAGCGTGCTGAGGCGGCCCTGGGTGGCGAGCTGGTGGGTGCGGTGATTACCGTTCCGGCCTATTTCGATGACGCCCAGCGTCAAGCCACCAAGGATGCGGCCAAGCTGGCTGGCCTGAATGTGCTGCGCCTGCTCAACGAACCTACTGCGGCAGCTGTGGCTTATGGTCTGGATCAGCACGCCGAAGGCGTGGTTGCGATCTATGACTTGGGTGGCGGCACCTTCGATATTTCCATTCTGCGCCTGACTGGCGGTGTCTTCGAAGTCCTGGCTACCGGTGGCGATACTGCCCTGGGCGGCGACGACTTCGATCACGCCATTGCCGGCTGGATCATCGAGGGCGCGGGCCTGTCCGCCGACCTCGACCCGGGTACCCAGCGCAGTCTGTTGCAAGCCGCCTGTGCGGCCAAGGAAGCCTTGACCGGCGCCGCGTCCGTGGAGGTGGTGTATGGCGATTGGCGTGCCACCCTGACTCGCGAAGCCTTCGATGCGCTGATCGAGCCGATGGTTGCCCGCAGCCTCAAGGCCTGTCGTCGTGCTGTACGCGAT
The DNA here is from genome assembly GCF_052850735.1 of Pseudomonas sp. 910_21. Classification (NCBI taxonomy): domain Bacteria; kingdom Pseudomonadati; phylum Pseudomonadota; class Gammaproteobacteria; order Pseudomonadales; family Pseudomonadaceae; genus Pseudomonas; species Pseudomonas sp. 910_21. The sequence goes on from NZ_VXCY01000002.1 coordinate 285,159, forward strand.
TCCAATGTCGAATTGGATGAAGTGCAGGCGGTGGTCATGGTGGGCGGTTCGACCCGCGTGCCGCGTGTGCGTGAGGCGGTGGCTGAAATGTTCGGTCGCCAGCCGTTGACCGAGATCGATCCGGATCAAGTGGTGGCCATTGGTGCCGCGATCCAGGCCGATACCCTGGCCGGCAACAAGCGTGAAGGCGGCGAATTGCTGCTGCTGGACGTGATTCCGCTGTCTTTGGGGCTGGAAACCATGGGCGGGCTGATGGAGAAGGTGATTCCGCGCAACACCACCATCCCGGTTGCCCGTGCCCAGGACTTCACCACTTACAAGGATGGCCAGACGGCCATGATGATTCATGTGCTGCAGGGTGAGCGCGAGCTGATCAGCGACTGCCGTTCCCTGGCGCGCTTCGAACTGCGCGGCATCCCACCGATGGTGGCCGGGGCGGCGAAGATTCGCGTGACCTTCCAGGTCGACGCCGATGGCCTGCTCAGTGTCTCTGCCCGAGAGCTGGGGTCGGGTGTTGAAGCCAGCATTCAGGTCAAGCCGTCCTACGGCCTGACCGACGGCGAAATCGCCAAGATGCTCAAGGACTCCTTCCAGTACGCCGGCGACGACAAGGTGGCCCGCGTGCTGCGTGAGCAGCAGGTTGATGCCCAGCGCCTGATCGAGGCCGTGCAGGGCGCCCTGGACGCCGACGGTGATCGTCTGCTGGACGCTGAAGAGCGCATGGTCATCGAACTGCAGATGCAGGAACTGAGTGAATTGATGCGTGGCACCGATGGTTACGCCATCGAGCAGCAGACCAAGCGTCTGTCGCAAGTGACCGATGCCTTTGCTGCCCGCCGCCTGGATTCGACGGTGAAAGCCGCGTTGGCGGGGCGCAACCTGAATGAAATCGAGGAATAACTGATGCCGCAGATCATTTTTCTGCCACACGCCGTGTTCTGCCCGGACGGTCTGGTTGTCGAGGTCGAGCCCGGTGTTTCGGTGCTCGACGTGGCCCACGACCACCACATCGAGATCGAGAGCGCCTGCGGCGGCGTCTGCGCCTGCACTACCTGCCATTGCATCATTCGTGAAGGGTTTGACTCGCTGAACGAAGCCGACGAGCTGGAAGAAGACTTGCTGGACAAGGCCTGGGGCCTGGAAGCACAGTCGCGCCTGTCGTGCCAGGCCATCGTTGGTGATGAAGACCTGACCGTTGAAATTCCCAAGTACTCACTCAACCATGCCGCCGAAGCGCCGCACTGATTCAAGGAGTCGTCATGAGTCTGAAGTGGGTTGATGTACTGGAAATCGCGATCCAGCTGGCTGATTCCAAGCCGGATGTGGACCCGCGTTATGTGAACTTTGTCGACTTGCACCAATGGGTTCTGGCACTGCCAGAGTTCAGCGACGATCCGGCTCGCGGAGGCGAGAAGGTTCTTGAAGCAATTCAGGCCGCCTGGATCGACGAAGCGGACTGAATCCGCGGGCTACGCAGTTAGGCAATCCCTATAAACCCGCGTATAATTCGCGGGTTTAATTTTTCGCTTTAATCACCGTTTCTGGAGTTACACCATGGCTGTTCAACGTACTTTCTCCATCATCAAGCCTGACGCTGTTGCAAAAAACGTTATCGGCAAGATCGTTTCCCGTTTTGAAGAAGCCGGCCTGCGCGTTGTAGCTTCGAAAATGAAGCAACTGTCCAAGGCTGAAGCTGAAGGCTTCTACGCTGAGCACAGCGAGCGTGGCTTCTTCGGCGAACTGGTTGCCTTCATGACTTCCGGTCCGGTTGTTGTTCAGGTTCTGGAAGGCGAAAACGCCATCGCTCGCAACCGTGAGCTGATGGGCGCTACCAACCCTAAAGAAGCTGCTGCCGGCACCATCCGTGCTGACTTCGCCGAGTCCATCGACGCCAACGCCGTTCACGGTTCGGACTCCGAAGCTGCCGCTGCTCGCGAAATCGCTTACTTCTTCGCAGCTACTGAAGTAACCGCTCGCTGAGTAAGGCTGGCGAGTGAGGGGTGAGACCATGACTACATCGATCGGCAAAACTAACCTGTTGGGGTTGACTCAACCGGAAATGGAGAAATTCTTCGACTCAATCGGGGAGAAGCGTTTCCGTGCCGGTCAGGTAATGAAATGGATTCACCACTTTGGCGTCGATGATTTCGACGCCATGACGAATGTCGGCAAGGCCTTGCGCGAGAAGCTCAAGGCCGTTGCCGAGATTCGCGGTCCGGAAGTGGTCAGCGAGGACATCTCCAGCGACGGCACCCGCAAATGGGTGGTGCGCGTGGCGTCCGGCAGCTGCGTCGAGACCGTTTACATTCCCCAGGGCAAACGCGGCACTCTGTGCGTTTCGTCCCAGGCAGGCTGTGCCCTGGATTGCAGTTTCTGCTCCACCGGCAAGCAAGGCTTCAATAGCAACCTCACCGCCGCCGAAGTTATCGGCCAGGTGTGGATTGCCAACAAATCCTTTGGCAGCGTCCCGGCGACCGTCGACCGTGCCATCACCAACGTGGTGATGATGGGCATGGGTGAGCCGCTGCTGAACTTCGACAACGTCATCGCTGCGATGCACCTGATGATGGACGACCTGGGCTACGGCATTTCCAAGCGTCGTGTGACCCTGTCCACCTCCGGCGTGGTGCCGATGATCGATGAGCTGGCCAAGCACATCGACGTGTCCCTGGCGTTGTCCCTGCACGCACCCAACGATGCGCTGCGCAACCAGCTGGTGCCGATCAACAAGAAGTACCCGCTGAAGATGCTCCTCGAGTCCTGCCAGCGCTACATGTCCTCCCTGGGCGAGAAGCGTGTGCTGACCATCGAGTACACCCTGCTCAAGGACGTCAACGACAAGCTGGAACACGCGGTTGAAATGATCGAGTTGCTCAAGGACATTCCTTGCAAGATCAACCTGATCCCGTTCAACCCGTTCCCGCATTCCGGGTACGAGCGTCCGAGCAACAACGCCATTCGTCGTTTCCAGGATCAACTGCATCATGCCGGCTTCAATGTCACCGTGCGTACGACTCGCGGTGAAGACATCGATGCCGCCTGCGGTCAGTTGGTCGGGCAGGTGCTGGACCGCACCCGTCGTAGCGAACGTTATATCGCCGTGCGTGAGCTGAGCGCCGACGCCGATATGCCGCAAAGCGCCGCGACCCGTACCTGAGAGAGGATCTCCATGACCCTGCGCTTCGCGCTGCTCCTGCTTGTTGCCAGCCTCTGTGCTGGCTGTGTTCTGTCGGGTGATTCCAATCCGATGAACACCAGCAAGGGCCGCGATGAGGCACGTGAGGCCTATGTACAGTTGGGCCTGGGGTATCTGCAGCAGGGGATGAGCGAAAGGGCCAAGGTGCCGTTGAAAAAGGCCCTGGAGCTGGCGCCTGCCGATGCTGACGCCAATGCCGCCCTGGCGCTGGTGTTCCAGGCCGAGATGGAACCTGTGCTTGCCGATGAGCACTTTCGCCAAGCCCTCGCAGCCCGTCCGGACAGTACGCGTATCCTCAACAACTACGGCAGCTTCCTGTTCGAAGAAAAACGTTACAAAGAGGCTTATCAGCGCTTCGAGCAGGCCGCTGCTGATACTCTGTACCCCGAGCGTTCCCGGGTGTTCGAAAACCTCGGTATGACCGCTTCCAAGCTGGGCCAGCGTGAGTTGGCCCAACTGCAACTGGAAAAAGCCCTGCGCTTGAATCACCAACAGCCCCGCGCATTGCTGGAAATGGCTGAGTTGTCTTACGAAGACAGGCATTATGTGCCCGCGCGTGACTATTACGATCGTTTTAGCCTGCTCGAAGAGCAAAATGCACGTAGTCTATTGCTCGGCGTTCGGCTGGCAACGGTGTTCGAAGATCGCGACAAGGCCGCCAGTTACGGTCTGCAACTAAAACGACTTTATCCCGGTACGCCGGAATATCAGCAATACCTGTCGGAGCAATGATGAAAGCGGCGCATCCCGAAGTTCAAGCAGTGACTCGCGTAAACCCCGGTGAGACCCTGCGTCAGGCCCGCGAAAGCAATGGTTGGTCGCTGGCTGAAGTGGCCCACAAGCTCAACCTCACCGTGAGCTCCCTGAGCAATCTGGAAGCCGGCGCGTTCGACAAGCTGCCGGGGCACACCTTTGCCCGCGGCTATATCCGCGCCTACGCCAAACTGCTGGGCATGGACCAGGCCATCCTGGTACAGGAATTCGATCAGTACACCGGTACCGACTCCCAAGGCAGCAGCGTTCACGCCCTGGGTCGTATCGAAGAGCCGGTACGGGTTTCCCACACCATCCTGCGCATCGTCAGCTTGCTGCTGTTGGTGGCTGTGGTGGGTGGCGGTTTCATCTGGTGGCAGGATCAGTCCTCCTTGCGCGGCAAGGAGCCGATCTCCTTGAGTCCCGAGCATGTCGAGGTCGAGGGTGCCGATGGCACCACTCAGATCCATCCAATCGACGAGCCGGAAGACCAGGCCGTCGCCGAAGGTCAGAGCGAAGCGGTGGTCAACGCCGGGCAGCCGGAGAGCCAGGCAGCGGGTGAAGCGCCTGCCAGTCCGGCAGCGCCTGTTGCGACGGCTCCGGCTGCAACGCCTGTTACGCCGCCTGTTGCGCCAGTGACTCCGGCACGCGCGGCGCCGGCTACGGCACCGGCCGTTACCGCTCCAGTGGTTCAGGCGCCTGCTCCGGCAGCCGCGCCTGCCAACGCCTTGAGCCCGGCGGCAGTGGCCCCGGCAACCCCAGCTGCAGGTTCGGCCCAGGTGCAGATCCAGTTCAGCGCCGATTGCTGGGCCCAGGTTATCGATGGCAACGGCAAGATTCTGCTCAGCGCCCTCAAGCGCAAGGGTGAAGCGGTTGATGTCAGCGGCAAGCCACCTTTTGCCGTACGTCTGGGTTATGCCCGTGGCGCACAAATTTCTTACAACGGTCAGGCGGTGGATATCGCCCCGTTCACCAGTGGCGAGACCGCTCGCCTGAAGTTAGGTCAATAAGTCATGCACGGCGAATCTCCAATCAAACGTCGCGAGTCCCGCAAGATCTGGGTCGGCTCGGTACCGGTCGGTGGCGATGCCCCGATCGCGGTGCAGAGCATGACCAACAGCGACACCAACGATGTGGCCGCAACCGTCGCCCAGATCAACCGCCTGGAAGCTGCCGGTGTCGACATCGTGCGGGTCTCGGTGCCGGACATGGACGCCGCCGAGGCGTTCGGCCGCATCAAACAGCAGGTCAAGGTGCCGTTGGTGGCCGACATTCACTTCGACTACAAGATCGCCTTGCGCGTAGCCGAGCTGGGTGTCGATTGCCTGCGGATCAACCCCGGCAACATCGGTCGCGAAGACCGGGTGCGTGCGGTGGTGGATGCCGCCCGTGACCGCGGGATTCCGATTCGTATCGGGGTCAATGCCGGTTCCCTGGAAAAAGACCTGCAGAAAAAGTACGGCGAACCGACCCCAGCGGCGCTGGTTGAGTCGGCACTGCGCCACGTCGAGCACCTTGAACGCCTGAATTTCAAGGACTTCAAGGTCAGCGTGAAGGCATCCGATGTGTTTATGGCCGTCGAAGCCTATCGGTTGCTGGCCAAGGAAATCATCCAGCCCCTGCACCTGGGGATCACCGAAGCCGGCGGATTGCGTTCAGGCACGGTGAAATCCGCTGTCGGCCTCGGTATGCTGCTGGCCGAAGGCATTGGCGATACCATTCGCATCTCGTTGGCGGCCGACCCGGTCGAGGAAGTGAAGGTCGGCTACGACATTCTCAAGTCCCTGCACCTGCGTTCCCGTGGCATCAACTTCATCGCCTGCCCGAGCTGCTCGCGGCAGAATTTCGATGTGGTGAAAACCATGAACGAACTGGAAGGGCGCCTTGAAGACCTGCTGGTACCGCTGGATGTCGCAGTGATCGGTTGCGTGGTCAACGGTCCGGGTGAAGCCAAGGAAGCGCATATCGGCCTGACCGGTGGTACGCCGAACCTGATCTACATCGACGGCAAGCCGGCACAGAAACTGACCAATGACAATCTGGTGGACGAGCTTGAAAAGCTGATCCGGCAGAAGGCGGCCGAAAAGGTCGAAGCCGACGCAGCGCTGATCGCTCGCGGCTAACCGAACGTATTTAAGGATTTTTTGTGAGCAAGTCTCTGCAAGCCATTCGTGGCATGAATGACATCCTGCCCGAGCAGACCCCCCTGTGGCGTTATTTCGAGGGCACTGTGGCGCGTCTGCTGGATAACTACGGTTACAAGCAGATCCGCATGCCAATCGTCGAGTTCACCGAGCTGTTCAAGCGCTCCATCGGCGAAGTGACCGACATCGTCGAAAAAGAGATGTACACCTTCGAAGACCGCAACGGCGATTCCTTGACCCTGCGTCCGGAAGGCACCGCGGCGTGCGTACGTGCTGTGCTCGAGCACGGCATCACTGGCGGTGGTCAGGTGCAGAAGCTCTGGTACATCGGCCCGATGTTTCGTCACGAGCGCCCGCAGAAAGGCCGCTATCGCCAGTTCCACCAGATCGGTTGCGAGGTTTTCAACCTCGACGGTCCGGACATCGATGCTGAGCTGATCGTGTTGACCTGGCGCCTGTGGGGCGAGCTGGGTATCCGTGATGCGGTCAAGCTGGAACTGAACAGCCTGGGCACCGCTGAGGCCCGAGCACGTTATCGCGACGCGCTGGTGGCGTTCCTGTCGGCGCGCATGGACAAGCTGGACGAAGACAGCCAGCGTCGCCTGAAGACCAATCCGCTGCGCGTGCTCGATACCAAGAACCCGGACACTCAAGCCGTGCTGGTGGACGCGCCCAAACTGGCCGACTACCTGGACGAAGAGTCCCGTGTGCACTTCGAAGGGCTCAAGGCCCGTCTGGACGCCGCAGGCATCCCTTATGTGATCAACCCGAAGCTGGTGCGCGGGCTGGATTACTACAGCAAGACCGTTTTCGAGTGGGTCACCGACAAGCTCGGCGCCCAGGGGACTGTCTGTGCCGGCGGCCGTTACGACGGTCTGGTCGAGCAGATGGGCGGCAAACCTACTCCGGGTGTTGGTTTCGCCATGGGGATCGAGCGTCTGGTGCTGCTGCTGGAAACCCTGGAGCAGATCCCGCAAGAGATCTCGCGTCAGGTCGACGTTTACCTCTGCGCCTTCGGGGAGGCTGCCGAACTGGCCGCACTGGCGCTGAGTGAGCGCGTTCGAGACCAATTGCCGAACCTGCGTCTGCAGATCAATGCCGGTGCCGGCAGCTTCAAGAGCCAATTCAAGAAAGCCGACAAGAGCGGTGCGTTGTACGCGCTGATCCTCGGTGACGACGAACTGGCCCAGCAAGTGGTAGGTTTCAAACCCCTGCGTGGCCAGGGTGAACAACAAAGCATTGCCTGGGATGCGCTCGCTGCGCACCTGGCCACCTGCGTCGTGCAGGGTTGAAGCTGTCAAACAGCCGATTTAGCGAATAAGGAGTATTGGGGTGTCGAGTACCGAAGATGAACAGCTGGCGGAATTGAAAGACTGGTGGCAGCGTAACGGCAAACCCCTGGTGACTGGCGGCCTGCTGGCCCTGGTTATCGTGTTCGGCTGGCAGGCCTGGCACAAGTATCAGAACAATCAGTCGCAAGGCGCTTCGGTGCTCTATCAGCAACTGCTTGAAACCACCTTGACGCCGGATGGCAAGCCTGACGCTGCCCGGGTTGCGGATCTGGCCGGCAAGCTCAACAGCGAATTCGGCGGCACTGCCTATGCGCAATACGGCAACCTGTTCGTGGCCAAGGTAGCCGTGGACACCGGCAAGCTGGACGACGCAGCGGCGCAGTTGAAAGCGGTAGCCGACAAGCCGGCGAACCCGACCCTGGGTGAAGTGGCGCGTCAGCGTCTGGCCCAGGTACTGGCAGCGCAGAACAAGGCTGATGAAGCCCTGAAGCTGCTCGACGGTGATGCCGACAAGGCGTTCCTGGCGACCCGCGAAGAACTCAAGGGTGATCTGCTGGTCCAGTTGGGCCGTGTGGATGAAGCCCATGCGGCATACCAAAAAGCCAAGGCGGCGCTCTCGGATGAAGCAGCGGTCGGTGGCTTACAAATCAAGCTGGACGACCTGGCCAAAGGGGATGCATGACGTGATCCGTTGGAAACATGCAGCATTGCTGGCTCTGGCCTTGTTGGCCGCGGGTTGCAGCAGCAACAGCAAGAAAGAACTGCCGCCGGCTGAACTGGTCGACTTCAAAGAAGAAGTGGTCCTGCAGAAGCAGTGGAGCCGTTCGATCGGTGACGGTCAGGGCGAAACCTACAACATGCTGGTGCCGGCCATCGATGGTGACACCATCTATGCCGCCGACGTGACTGGCGTTGTGGTTTCCATGGATCGCATGAACGGCGACGTCAAATGGAAGAAAGATCTCGAACTGCCTGTTTCCGGCGCCGTCGGCGTGGGTTACGGCCTGGTCATGATCGGCACTCTGAAAGGCGAAGTGGTTGCCCTGGATGCTTCCAGCGGTGAAGAGAAGTGGCGCGCCCGGGTCACCAGTGAAGTGCTGGCTCCGCCAGCCACCAACGGTGACGTGGTGGTGGTCCAGACTCAGGATGACCGGGTGATTGGCCTCGATGCCAGCACCGGCAACCAGCTCTGGCTCTACGACAGCACTCCAGCGGTACTGACCCTGCGGGGCACCAGTGCGCCGTTGGCCACCAACCGTCTGGCCCTGGCCGGTCTCTCCACTGGCAAGGTGGTGGCGCTGGATATCCGCAACGGCGTGCCGGTGTGGGAGCAGCGTGTCGCTATTCCACAAGGCCGTTCCGAGCTGGATCGGGTAGTGGACATCGACGGCGGCTTGCTGCTGTCCGGCGGTACCCTGTACGTCGCCAGCTACCAGGGACGTGTGGTTGCCCTGGACCTGGAGAGCGGTCGTCCGCTGTGGCAGCGTGACGCTTCCAGCTATGCCGGTGTGGCGCAAGGTTTTGGCAGCGTCTATGTCAGCCTGTCGTCGGGCACCGTGGAAGGCGTGGACGAACGTTCGACTACGGCCCTGTGGAGCAACGACTCCCTGGCCCGTCGTCAACTGTCGGCCCCGGAAGTCTTCTCCAGCTACGTAGCGGTGGGCGACCTGGAAGGTTACCTGCACCTGCTGAGCCAGGTTGACGGTCGTTTCGTCGGTCGTACCCGCATCGATAGCGACGGCCTGCGCGCTCGTCCGCTGGTAGTGGGCGACATGATTTATGTGTATGGCAACAGCGGCAAACTGGAAGCCCTGACCATCAAGTAATGGTTTGACTATGCTTGGGGGGATCCCCAAGCGAACTGTAGGAGCGGGCTTGCTCGCAATGGATGCCAGGTGACGCCAGCTTGCTGGATGAGCGCGGCGCCATGGAGTCAATCGCGAGCAAGCTCGCTCCTACAGTGCTGCCCCGAGCACCAGCCGCTGCCTCGCAGCGGCTTTTGTATTTTCTGAATTAACGCAGTGGAGAGCCGCATGGTTCCCGTAATCGCCCTGGTGGGCCGACCTAACGTCGGCAAGTCCACCTTGTTCAACCGCCTGACTCGGACTCGCGACGCCATTGTCGGCGACCTGTCCGGTCTGACCCGTGATCGCCAATACGGTGAGGCCAAGTGGCAAGGGCGTACCTATATTCTGATCGACACCGGCGGTATCTCCGGTGACGAACATGGCATGGATGAAAAGATGGCCGAGCAGTCGCTGCTGGCCATCGAAGAAGCCGATGTGGTGTTGTTTTTGGTGGACGCCAAGGCCGGGTTTACCGCGGCCGACCAGATGATCGGCGAACACCTGCGCAAACGTAACAAGACCTCCTACGTGATCGCCAACAAGGTCGACAACATCGACCCGGACATGGCCCGTGCCGAGTTCGCGCCATTGGGCATGGGCGACGCTGTTCCGATCGCTGGTGCCCATGGCCGCGGCATCACCCAGATGCTGGAAATCGCCCTGAGCGAGTTCCCCAAGGATGACGCCGACGAGCCGGAAGAAGGCGAGGAAGAGATCGTCGCCGAAGGCGAGGAAGCCAAGCGCATTCCTGGCCCGAGCGAGAAAGACGGGATCAAGATCGCCATCATCGGTCGTCCCAACGTGGGTAAATCCACGCTGGTCAACCGCATGCTCGGTGAAGACCGGGTCATCGTCTACGACCAGCCCGGCACTACCCGCGACAGTATCTACATTCCGTTCGAACGTAACGACGAGAAGTACACGCTGATCGACACCGCCGGTGTGCGCAAGCGCGGCAAGATCCACGAGGAAGTTGAAAAGTTCTCGGTGGTCAAAACCCTGCAAGCGATCAAAGACGCCAACGTGGTGATCTTTGTCATGGACGCCCGGGAAGGCGTGGTAGACCACGACCTGAACCTGCTGGGCTTTGCCCTCGAAGCTGGTCGGGCCCTGGTGATTGCCCTGAACAAGTGGGACGGCATGCAGCCGAGCGAACGCGACTACGTGAAGACCGAGCTGCAACGCCGGTTGTTCTTCGTCGACTTCGCCGATATCCACTTCATCTCGGCCTTGCACGGTACCGGTGTGGGTAACCTCTACCAGTCGGTGCAGAACTCCTTCAAGTCGGCGGTCACCCGCTGGCCGACCAGCCGTCTGACGCAGATCCTCGAAGATGCCGTTGGCGAGCACGCACCGCCCATGGTCAACAACCGTCGGATCAAGCTGCGCTACGCCCACTTGGGGGGTGCTAACCCGCCGCTGATCGTGATTCACGGTAATCAGGTGGAGAAGGTACCGAAGTCCTACGTGCGTTACCTGGAAAACACCTACCGTCGCGTACTGAAGCTGGTGGGCACGCCGATTCGTATCGAGTTCAAGGGTGGCGAGAACCCGTACGAAGGCAACAAGAACACGCTGACCGACCGCCAGGTCAACAAGAAGCGTCGTTTGATGTCACACCACAAGAAGGCCGACAAGAAGCGCCGCGACAAGCGCTGAGCAACCGGGATTTGTGTGGGTAAGAGGGCGCTTTATGCGCCCTTTTTCATGCCCGGTGTTTGGGCTATTCTCGGGACCTCCCGCGCCGTCGTAGAGCCGGGTGTTCAGCAGGGAATCCTCATGATCACCAGTAAGCTGCCGAATGTCGGCACCACCATCTTCACGCAAATGTCCCAGCTCGCGGTTGAAACCGGAGCGCTCAACCTGTCCCAGGGCTTCCCTGATTTCGATGGTCCCCAAGCCTTGCGTGATGCGGTTGGGCGGCATATCGCCAATGGCCATAACCAGTACGCACCCATGACCGGCTTGCCGTCCCTGCGCCAACAGGTAGCGGCGAAAATCGCTCGCAGCTATGGCGTCGAGGTCAATGCCGACAGCGAAGTGACCATCACTCCGGGCGCCACCCAGGCCATTTTCTGTGCCATCCAGGCGGTGATTCAGCGCGGTGACGAGGTCATCGTTTTCGATCCCTGTTACGACAGTTATGAGCCGGCAGTGGAGCTGGCCGGTGGCCGTTGTGTGCATGTGCAACTGGGCCACGAGGACTTTGCCATCGACTGGCAGAAACTTGGCGAAGCCCTGAGTTCGCGTACGCGGATGATCATTCTCAACACGCCGCATAACCCCAGTGGTGCCTTGATCAGCCGTGCCGAACTGGACCAGTTGGCAGTGCTGATCCGTGATCGCGACATCTACCTGGTCAGCGATGAGGTCTATGAACATCTGGTGTTCGACGGCGTCCCCCATGTCAGCGTTTTGGCCCACGAGGAGCTGTATCAGCGGGCTTTCGTCGTCAGCTCCTTCGGCAAGACCTATCACGTGACGGGTTGGAAGACCGGTTATGTCATTGCTCCGCCGGCCCTGAGCGCCGAGCTGCGCAAGGTGCATCAATATGTCAGCTTCTGCGGCGTGACCCCTTTGCAGTACGCTCTGGCGGACTTCATGGCCGAATGCCCGGAACATGTCGAACAGCTGCCAGCCTTCTACCAGGCCAAGCGTGATCTGTTCTGCGATTTGCTGAGTCCTTCGCGCTTCAGCTTTACCCGGGTGGCCGGCACCTACTTTCAACTGGTGGACTATTCGCAGATTCGTCCAGACTTGAATGATGTCGACATGGCGATCTGGATGACCCGCGAACACGGCGTGGCAGCCATTCCGGTGTCGGTGTTCTATCAGCAGCCGCCTCAGGGGCAGCGTCTGGTTCGGCTGTGTTTTGCCAAGCGCGAGGAGACGCTGCGTCAGGCAGCGGAGAAACTATGCGTGATCTGAGTGCGTTACCCGATCTGAATCTGGCATTGATCCAGACTACCCTGGCCTGGCATGACCGCCAGGCCAATTTCGAGCATTTCGAGCAGTTGCTGGAGCAGGCCCGCGGTGCGGATCTGATCATTCTCCCGGAAATGTTCACCACCGGTTTCTCCATGGAATCCAGCACCCTGGCTGAGGCGGAGAACGGCCCCACCAGCAAATGGCTGCGCTGCCAGGCGAAGAAGCTCGATGCGGTGATCACTGGCAGTGTGATCATCCAGGCGGCGGACGGCAGCCACCGCAACCGCCTGTTGTGGGCACGTCCCGACGGCGAAGTCTGGCACTACGATAAGCGCCATTTGTTCCGCATGGCCGGCGAGCACAATCACTTCACCCCTGGCGAGCGCCAGGTGCAGTTCGAACTCAAGGGTTGGCGGATTCGTCCACTGATCTGCTATGACCTGCGCTTTCCGGTGTGGAGCCGCGATGCCCAGGACACTGATCTGCTGCTGTACACCGCCAACTGGCCCGGGGCTCGGCGGCTGCACTGGAACCGCTTGCTGCCGGCCCGGGCCATTGAAAACCTGTGCTATGTAGCTGCGGTGAACCGGGTGGGTACCGACGGTAAGGGCTTTGCCTATACCGGTGACAGCCAGGTGCTGGACTATCAGGGCGAGACCCTGCTCAGTGCCGGGGAGGCGGACGGGGTGTTCCAGGTACGTTTGAACGCCGGTGAGTTGGCCGCCTACCGAGCACGCTTTCCCGCGAATCTCGACGCCGATACCTTCAGGTTCACCTAGAAGGGCTGGGCCGCGGCTCTACACTTTTTTACAGGTTGCACATATCAAGCTTCAGGGATGAAGGCCGATAGGACGGACATTCAGGAGGAATCAGTCATGACCACCATCAATGCCAATGTCGTCAATCCTTACCCGCTGTCGGCACCGAAGACAGCGACCGGCGAAGCCGAAGACACCAGCCCGCTGGCGCCGGTTGCCCAGGGCAAGGACGGCGAAGACAAGGAGCTGCGGGTCAACTCTGCCGATGCCAGCATCGATGCGGTGAAAGGCGGAGGCGATCCGGTCAAGCAACTGCAGAAGCAGATCGAGCAGACCCAGAAGATCCTCGAGCAACAGCAGGCGCAGTTGGCCAGCACCGAGAAGGGCCAGGCCAGCGACGAGCAGAAAGCCCAGCAGGTGATGGAGATCCAGACCCAGATCGCCGTGACCAACAGCACTTTGCAAGTGTTGCAGGCAGCCTTGTTGCAGGCCATGTTCAGCGTCGACGTACATGCCTGAGGCGAGCGTCGCCGGTTGTTAGGTTAATGCCACATACAAAAAGGCCCCGAGGAGCAGGACTCCCCGGGGCCTTTTTTGTCAGGGCTGCTTAAGCGGCCTTGGCTTCCTGCTCGCTCAGGGAGCGGTTCAGGGCACTGAACAGCGCTTTGAAGCTGGCAGTGGTGATGTTTTCGTCGATACCAACACCGTGGACCGCACGTTCACCGTTGACCCGCAGTTCGATGTAGGCCGCGGCCTTGGCGTTGGTGCCCGCACCAATGGCGTGTTCGTTGTAGTCCATGATCTCTACAGGTATTGGCAGGCCGGCCACCAGGGCTTCCAGGGCGCCATTGCCCTTGCCACGCCAGTTCAGGTTGGTCTCGCCCTGGCCCTTGCTCGACACTTCCACTTCCACGGCGCTGTGGCCGTTTTCTTCCTGCAGGCGATGGCTGACCAGCGCGTACGGAGTGTTGGCCTGCAAGTATTCGCTGTGCAACAGCGCGTGGATTTGCTGGGCAGTCATCTCCAGACCCAGGCGGTCGGTTTCACGTTGCACCACCTGGCTGAACTCGATCTGCATGCGGCGCGGCAAGCTGATGCCGTATTCCTGTTCCAGCAGGTAGGCGATACCGCCTTTGCCCGACTGACTGTTGACGCGGATGACCGCCTCGTAGCTGCGACCGATGTCGGCCGGGTCGATCGGCAAGTACGGCACTTCCCACAAGCCATCGGCTTTCTGCTGGGCGAAGCCCTTGCGGATCGCGTCCTGGTGGGAACCGGAGAAGGCGGTGTGGACCAGGTCGCCAACATAAGGATGACGCGGATGCACGGCAATCTGGTTGCACTCTTCCACGACTTTGCGCACGCCGTCGATGTCGGAGAAGTCCAGTTCCGGGTTCACACCCTGGGTGTAGAGGTTCAAGGCTACGGTGACCAGATCGACGTTACCGGTACGTTCACCGTTGCCGAACAGGCAGCCTTCGACACGATCGGCGCCCGCCATCAGGCCCAGTTCGGTGGCGGCTACACCAGTGCCACGGTCGTTGTGGGTGTGCAGGCTGATGAGCACGCTGTCACGACGGTTGATGTGGCGGCAGAACCACTCGATCTGGTCGGCATAGATGTTTGGCGTCGCCACTTCAACGGTGGCCGGCAGGTTGAGGATCACCTTGTTGGTCGGCGTCGCGTTCCAGACTTCAACCACGGCGTCACAGACTTCCTTGGCGAACTCCAGTTCGGTGGCGCTGAAGGTTTCCGGCGAGTACTCGAACTGCCATTGGGTTTCCGGCTGCTGGGCGGCGTACTTGACGAACAGTTTGGCCGCGTTCACTGCGATCTCTTTCACCCCGGCCTTGTCCTGGTTGAAGACGATACGGCGGAACGAAGGGCTGGTGGCGTTGTACAGGTGGACGATGGCTTTCTTGGCGCCACGCAAGGATTCGAAGGTACGGGCGATCAGGTCTTCACGGGCCTGGGTCAGCACCTGGATGGTGGTGTCGTCCGGGATGTGGCCGCCTTCGATCAGGGTGCGCACGAAGTCGAAGTCGGTTTGCGAGGCCGCGGGGAACGAAGCCTCGATCTCTTTCACGCCGACGGCCACCAAGGTCTTCCAGAAACGCAGCTTCTTGACCGCATCCATCGGCTCGATCAGCGACTGGTTGCCATCACGCAAGTCCGAACTGCACCAGATCGGCGCGCTGGTGATGGTCTTCGACGGCCAGGTGCGGTCCGGCAAGTTGATGGTCGGGAACGCGCGGTACTTGGAGGATGGGTCTTTGAGCATGGTCATGGCGAAATCCTTATTGTCCGGGCCGAAAAGAGGCGGCCTACCGGTGAGTCAAGAGTGAGGTGTTGACGCAGGGGGATGAGGCACCGCGATTCAGCCTGGCAGTCGTGCGCTGACGAGGCAGAGGCTCCGGTGTTGACGACGCTGAATGAGGGTGTGAGAGGTTTTCATGTGCTCAACCCTAACCACTGAGGTGAGAGATGGCAAGCAGTCGAAAAAAATTGAGAGGAATACTCGAAATAGAAACTATATCGAGATTTTATGCTGCCTATTCTTTGAAAGAATACTAACGATTGCGCAGTCATGATGGCCTGCGCAATCCTCGTGGGAGCCGGCTTGCCGGCGATCAGGGTCCGGGATCAGGGTTGAAACGCCCCGATAAAGATCGCCGGATCCACCCGTGCATCGTTCAGGCTGATGTTCCAGTGCATATGCGGGCCGGTCGCGCGTCCGGTCGAACCCACCTTGCCCACCACTGCCCCACGGGCCAGGGACTGACCCACCTTCACGTCAATCTTCGACATGTGGCAGAACATGCTGATAAAGCCCTGGCCGTGGTCGACGAACACCGTGTTGCCATTGAAAAAGTAGTTGCCGGTCAGGATCACCTTGCCGGCCGCCGGGGTCTTGATCGGTGTGCCTGCCGGCACTGCGAAATCCAGGCCAGCGTGGGGGTTGCGCTCCTCGCCGTTGAAGAACCGGCGCACACCGAACTTGCTCGACAGCGGCCCGTTCACTGGCTTGTCCAGCAGCAGATTGCTCGGGGTGTTGGGGCTGAAGCTGCGATAGGCACGGAGCTGCTCTGCCAGTTCACCATCGATGCGTTTCAGGTCAGCCGGGTTCGGATTGACCTGGCGCTGGTTCTTCAGGGTGATGTGCTGCTCGGGGTACTTCTTACTGCCCACCACAAAGTTCAGGCTGCGGTTGCCGGCGCTGATCTGCTGGGTGCCTGGCTTGACCGTCAAGGGGATACCGACAATGGCCAGCCAGTTGTTCTGCTCCTTCACCACCAGCACGGGTTTGCCCTGGTAGCTGGCCTTGGGTGCCTGGGCTGCGCTGCCCAGGTCCACTACCGCCACGCCACCAGGCACGGGTTTGTTCAACAGGCGAGTGATGTAGCTATCGGCGTTGGCGTTGGCGTTGAAGGCCAGGCACAGCAACAGCAGGGAAGCGAGAAAACGCGGCATGGATCAGTCCAATAGAGAAAGAGTGACAGGCGTCAGGTGGTTGTCTTCGACTCGCACCTGCAGTTCGCCTTCGCCCAGGCGGGCGGTGAGGCGCTGGCCATTGCGGGTCTGGGCGGCAGTGCGGATGGCGTGGCCGCGGTCGTCCAGAAGAATGCTGTAGCCGCGCCCGAGGGTGGCCAGGGGGCTGACCACATGCAGGGTCTGCATCTGACTGTGCAACTGCAGGCGTCGGGCTTTCAGGCCTTCGCGCATGGCTCGGGGCAGGCGTTCGGCGAGGCTGTCCAGGCGCTGGCGCAACAGGGCCAGCTGCCGTCCTGGATGCTGGGCGCCGAGGCGGGTTTCCAGGCGGATCAGGCGCTCGCGACGGGTATTGAGGTTGCGCTCGAAGGCCCTGCGCATGCGCATATCCAGGTCATCCAGGCGTTGTGCTTGCTGACGCAGACGTTCGCCCGGATGGCGCAGGCGTCTGGCCAGGCCGTCCAGGCGTAAGCGGTCGCGCATCAGCCGGTCGCGGATGCGCATCACCAGGCGGCGATGCAGGCTCTCGACCCGGCGTTGCAGGTCACTGGAGTCGGGGGCCAGCAGTTCAGCGGCGGCCGAAGGGGTGGGGGCCCTTACGTCGGCGACGAAGTCGCTGATGGAGACGTCGGTTTCATGGCCGACGGCGCTGACGATCGGCGTTACGCAAGCATCGACCGCCCGGGCTACCGCCTCTTCGTTGAAGCACCAGAGGTCTTCCAGGGAGCCGCCACCCCGAGCCAGGATCAAGGCATCGAAGCCTCGGGCATCGGCCAATTGCAGGGCGCGGACGATCTGCGCCGTGGCCTCGCGACCCTGCACGGCCGTGGGGATCAACGTCAGTGCAACCTGGGGCGCTCGGCGGCGGAATACGCTGATGATGTCGCGGATCACCGCGCCGGTGGGCGAGCTGATAATGCCAATGCGTTGCGGATGGGCCGGTAACGCTACTTTGCGTTCGGCACTGAACAACCCTTCGGCGCTGAGCTTTTCCTTCAGCGCATCGAAAGCCAGACGCAGGGCGCCGTCACCGGCGGGCTCCACAGTGTCGAGAATCAGCTGATAGTCGCCGCGTCCCTCGAACAGCGAGACCTTGCCCCGGACCTTGACCGCCAGGCCGTCCTTCAGCGCTTGACGGACCCGCGCGGCATTCTGCCGGAACAGCGCACAGCGCACTTGGGCGCCGCTGTCCTTGAGGGTGAAGTACACATGGCCGGAAGCCGGGCGGGCAAGGTTGGAGATCTCGCCTTCGACCCAGATATTGCTGAACACATCCTCGAGCAGCACCCGAGCGCGGCCGTTGAGCTGGGTGACGGTGAGGACCTCGCGGTCCAGGCCGAGTCGTGCAAAGGGATCTTTAATCATGGGCTCAGTTTAAAGGGCTGTCTGGCAATGGAACAACGCAAATCGGCAGATCCAGGTGAGCACGCAAATGTTCGACGAACTGTGCCACCAGGGGCGTGGGTTGCTGACGATAGGCGAGGGCGACGGTGCTTTGGCAGTCGCTATCGGCCAGGGGCAAGAAGCGGACGCCGGCCGGGGCAATGTCCTGCATCGAGGCGGGCAGCAGGGCAATGCCGAACCCGGCCTGGATCAACTGCAACTGGGTGGTCTTGCGCGACATCACCCGCGCCGCCTTGGGAAAGAAACCCTGGCGCATGCACAGCTCGGCCGACAGGTAGCTCAAGCCGCCGCGCTGTGGATGAGGGATGGAGATAAAGGCCTGGTCCCTGAGCTGTGCCAGGTCCACCCCATGAGGCGCAGGGTCCAGTGCCAGCGGATGCTCCGCAGGCACTGCCAGCAGCAGCGGCTCACTGAACAACGGCACGATCTGTACGCCTTCCCGCTGGCGCAGTACCGGCAGGCGCAGCAGGCCGATATCCAGCCGGCCTTCGGCGAGTTCTTCCAATTGCCCCTCGGAGGACAGTTTGACCATGTCCATGGACGCTCCGGGGCAGGATTGCAGATAACCGCTGATGCCCTGCAGCAGGCGGCCGCTCATGGGCACGGTGCTGGAATGACTGAGCCGTAGCGTGCCCAATTGCCCCTGGCCCACCTGGGTGGCCAGTTCACTGGCCTTGTGCAGCTCGGTCAGCAGGTTGCGCGCCTTGGGGAAGAACGCCTCACCGGCGGCGGTCAACCGTGGCAGGCGTGCGGTGCGCTCGAACAGTGGGGTTTGCAGCTGGCTTTCCAGCTCCTTGATCTGCCGGCTGAGGGCCGATTGGGCGACGAACAGGCGCTCTGCCGCAGCACTGAAGCTGCCGCATTCGGCGATTTCCACGAAGTAGCGCAATTGACGGGTTGAAATCACAAGACATGCCTTTTTGTGATGAGTAGGCGACTTTGAAGATATTAGTCGCAAGGCTCGCTGCTGGCTAAAGTCGTTGCGTACTGACTAAGGAAGTTGCAGTGATGAGTGTGATCATCGAGGGTTTGAACCAGTGGTCTTTCGGTCCGGGCGGTTGGCTGGTCATCGGTCTGGGGATCGCGCTGGCGTACGTGGTTTTTGGCATTGCCGGTTTCGGCACGGCGCTGGTGGCGGGGCCGATCCTGATCCTGTTCATGCCGTTGTCGAAAATCGTGCCGCTATTGGTGTTGCTCGACTTTGTCGCGGCCTTCGGCAACCTGCTGCCGTCGCGCAAGGATGTGGCCAAGCCCGAGTTGTTGCGCTTGCTGCCGTGCATGGCGCTGGGTTGTACCTTGGGGGTGATCTTTTTGCTCAACCTCAAGTCCGATTTGTTGCTTCTATTAATGGGGCTGTTTATCAGCGCTTATGCCGTTTACAGCTTGTGGGTTAAGGCGCGTCCCACACGCTTGGCGGTGGGGTGGTCAGTGCCCATGGGGATTGTCGGCGGGATGTTTGGTGCCTTGTTCGGCAGTGGCGGCTTTCTATATGCCATTTACCTGAACAGCCGTTTGCCCAAGGACCCGGCCCGGGCCACCCAGAGTGCGTTGATCAGTTGCAGCACCGTGGTGCGTCTGAGTCTGTTTGCCGTGGCCGGGGTGTATGCCGAGTTGCCGCTGTTGCTCTTGGCTGGGTGTTTGCTGCCGGCGATGGCGTTGGGCTTGTGGGTGGGACGGCGCTTGACCATGAGGCTGTCTCGGGAAGCTTTTGTGCGCCTGGTGACCTGGTTGGTGCTGGCCAGTGGTGTTGCCTTGATCGGGCGCTACCTGAGCACTTGACCTACGAGGTTCAGGGATTAAGCTGCGGGCCTTTAAATCTGTTCGCCTGCCCGCCGGCTCCTACAATTAATGCTAGGCGCCGGCTAGCCGGCGAAAGCGTTCGTACCGTCCCAGCATGTTCCAGGCTTATCCATGAATTCGCAAAGCATCCTCGTCCCGAAAATTTCCACCCTGCCGGTGCACGAGCCCCGGGCTCGGGCCATTGTGCGTTGGCTGGTGCGCAAGAATATCGTCGAGGAAACCCTGAGCACCTGTGGGCGTACCGGCAATCGCATGGGCCATGCCATTGCCGCCGGTGCCCGGGACGTTGTGCTGCGCCCGGACGCACTGCCTTTTGGCGAGCCGATCAATGGCCTGGAGATCATCACCAAGCGTTGCATCTATACCCCGGCCAGAGGCTTTCTCGAAGAAGCCGGCTGCGCCGAGTGTCGCCAGGAAGTGGGCGAAGCGCTGTTCGAGAGCCTGGAAGACTGGATGCCCGGGCGGACCGACAACTTTACCTGCCCCGAATGCGGTCATGAAGATGACATCAACGGGTTTCTGTTCCTGCAGGCCTGTGGTTTTTCCAACCTGGGGTTCATCTTCAACAACTGGGCAGAGGCGGGCTTCAAACAGAGCTTTATCGACGAATTTGCCGATTGGCTGGATCAGCCAGTGAGTTGGGTGAAGGTCGAGCTGTAGCGTGGCGATATCTCCATCTATCACTCCAGCGATATTAGACAGAGTTTTACATTGAGCCCGGGTAGGTGTCTGAGTATAATGGCGCGCTTCCATTTTCCCGCCCGGGAGCCCCCGCGATGCTGCGTATCAGCCAAGAAGCCCTCACCTTCGACGACATCCTCTTAGTGCCCGGTTATTCCGAAGTACTGCCTAATGAGGTCAGTCTAAAGACCCGTTTGACCCGTGGCATCGAGCTGAATATTCCACTGGTTTCCGCCGCCATGGACACCGTCACTGAAGCCCGTCTGGCAATTGCCATGGCTCAGGAAGGCGGCATCGGCATCATCCACAAGAACATGACCATCGAGCAGCAAGCTGCCGAAGTGCGCAAGGTCAAGCGTTTCGAAGCCGGTGTGGTCAAAGACCCCATCACCATCGAAGCCGACGCCACCGTACGTGATCTGCTCGAACTGACCAGCATGCACAACATCTCCGGTGTGCCCGTGCTGCACAACGGCGATCTGGTGGGCATCGTGACTTCCCGCGACGTGCGTTTCGAAAGCCGTCTGGAAGTCAGCGTCCGCGAAGTGATGACGCCTAAAGAGCGTCTGGTCACGGTCAAGGAAGGCGCCGACAAGACCGCCGTCCGTGAACTGCTGCACAAGCACCGCATCGAACGCGTACTGATCGTCGACGACGCCTTCGCCCTCAAGGGCATGATGACCGTCAACGACATCGAGAAAGCCAAGGCTTACCCACTGGCCAGCAAGGACGATCAAGGTCGTCTGCGTGTAGGCGCTGCAGTCGGCACTGGTAAAGACACGGGCGATCGCGTTGCTGCGCTGGTCAACGCCGGTGTCGATGTGGTGGTGGTAGACACCGCCCACGGTCATTCCAAAGGTGTGATCGACCGCGTTCGCTGGGTCAAAGAGAACTTCCCTGAAGTCCAGGTGATCGGTGGCAACATCGCTACCGGCGCTGCAGCCAAGGCTCTGGCCGAAGCTGGCGCTGACGCCGTCAAGGTCGGTATTGGCCCTGGCTCGATCTGCACCACCCGTATCGTTGCCGGTGTTGGCGTGCCGCAAATCAGCGCGATCGCCAATGTTGCAGCAGCACTGGTCGGCACGGGCGTTCCTTTGATCGCCGACGGCGGTATCCGTTTCTCCGGTGACCTGTCCAAGGCCATCGTGGCCGGTGCCTCCTGCGTGATGATGGGTTCGATGTTCGCCGGTACCGAAGAGGCGCCGGGCGAGATCGAACTGTTCCAGGGGCGTTCCTACAAGGCTTACCGTGGCATGGGTTCCCTGGGCGCCATGTCCCAGGCCCAGGGCTCTTCCGATCGCTACTTCCAGGACTCCTCCGCGGGTGCCGAGAAGCTGGTGCCGGAAGGTATCGAAGGTCGCGTGCCGTACAAGGGCACCCTGACCGCGATCATCCATCAACTGATGGGTGGCCTGCGTTCTTCCATGGGCTACACCGGTAGCGCCAACATCGAAGAAATGCGCACCAAGCCGGAGTTTGTCCGCATCACCGGCGCCGGCATGGCTGAATCCCACGTCCACGACGTGCAGATCACCAAGGAAGCGCCAAACTATCGCGTAGGTTGATAGTGATCGCCTCCAGGCTCAGGCCCGGAGGCGATTGACGAATTTAGTAACCGGGGCTGTGTTTTTCAGCCCCGTGTCGTTTCTGAAATTAGACGAGACTGACCATGGCCCTCGACATTCACGCTCACCGTATCCTGATCCTCGACTTCGGTTCCCAGTACACCCAATTGATCGCCCGCCGCGTGCGCGAGATCGGTGTCTACTGTGAACTGCATCCGTTCGACATGGACGACGAAGCGATCCGCGAATTCGCTCCCAAAGGTGTCATCCTCGCCGGCGGTCCCGAGTCCGTGCACGAAGCCAACAGCCCTCGCTGCCCGCAAGCGGTATTCGACCTGGGCGTTCCGGTCTTCGGCATCTGCTACGGCATGCAGACCATGGCCGAGCAACTGGGCGGCAAGGTCGAAGGTTCCGAACTGCGTGAATTCGGTTATGCCCGCGTTGATGTGGTCGGCAAGAGCCGCCTGCTGGACGGCATCGAAGACCACGTCGACGCCGATGGCCTGTTCGGCCTCGACGTATGGATGAGCCACGGTGACAAAGTCACCAAGATGCCGGAAGACTTCCACATCCTGGCCAGCACCCCGAGCTGCCCGATTGCCGGCATGTTCAACGACGACCTGCGCTACTACGGCGTGCAGTTCCACCCGGAAGTGACCCACACCAAGCAGGGCGGCCGCATCCTGTCGCGCTTCATCCTCGACATCTGCGGCTGTGAAGCACTGTGGACGCCGTCGAAGATCGCCGAAGACGCGATTGCCCAGATCCGTGCCCAAGTCGGCACCGACAACGTCCTGTTGGGCCTGTCCGGCGGCGTCGATTCCTCCGTGGTCGCGGCCCTGCTGCACAAGGCCATCGGCGACCAGCTGACCTGCGTCTTCGTCGACAACGGCCTGCTGCGCCTGCACGAAGGTGAGCAAGTGATGGCCATGTTCGCCGAGAACATGGGCGTCAAGGTGATCCGCGCCAACGCCGAGGAGCAGTTCCTGGGCAACCTGGCCGGCGAAGCCGACCCGGAGAAGAAGCGCAAGATCATCGGCCGTACTTTCATCGATGTGTTCGATGCCGAATCCTGCAAGCTGGAAAACATCAAGTACCTGGCTCAAGGCACCATCTACCCGGACGTGATCGAGTCGGCTGGCGCGAAAAGCGGCAAGGCCCACGTGATCAAGTCGCACCACAACGTGGGCGGCCTGCCGGAAGAAATGAACCTCAAGCTGGTTGAACCGCTGCGCGAGCTGTTCAAGGACGAAGTCCGCCGTCTGGGCCTGGAGCTGGGCCTGCCGTACGACATGGTCTACCGTCACCCGTTCCCGGGCCCGGGCCTGGGCGTGCGCATCCTTGGTGAAGTGAAGAAGGAATACGCCGACCTGCTGCGTCGTGCCGACCACATCTTCATCGAAGAACTGCGCAAGGCCGACTGGTACCACAAGGTCAGCCAGGCATTCGTAGTGTTCCAGCCAGTGAAATCCGTCGGCGTGGTCGGCGATGGCCGCCGTTACGCCTGGGTCGTGGCCCTGCGCGCCGTGGAAACCATCGACTTCATGACCGCACGTTGGGCGCACCTGCCTTACGAGCTGCTGGAAACCGTCAGCGGCCGGATCATCAACGAAATCGAAGGCATCTCCCGCGTCACTTACGACGTGTCGAGCAAGCCGCCGGCCACGATTGAGTGGGAGTGATCGGGGCCGAGTGATCGGCGCTTGATCCATTCGCGGTAAACAATGGCGATCGGGACCTTGGGGTGTCGATCGCCATTGTCGTTTCTGGGGGATTGAATCCGTTACACATCGACATTTGTGTTGCAGAACCTTTAGAAGCGGCGCTTTTTCGCCTTCCGGCAATATCACGTAAGACATGTTCGGCGCTCTGTCCCGGGCTTCTCTCTACCCTTGGGTCTTCCCCCGCTGTTTTTACTGCGGCTTGTTCGTGGTGCGGGTTTGATCGGATTGCTTAAGGTTGTCAGTTGACAACCGTGCATGGCTGGCGATACTGGAGGCTACGGATGGCTCGTGCAACTCATCCCAAGAAGGATATTGAAATGGCCCTGCGCTACGCCGAATGGCAGGGCTGGCGCATTGAGGTCGGCGGCGGCCATGCCTGGGGCCGGATCTACTGCCCGTACAACAACGAGGTGTGTCGCTGTGGCGAGTTCTGCATTACCAGCGTGTGGCGCACGCCGAAGAACCCAAGCCAGCACGCTCGGGCGCTATGCCGGGTGATCGACAACTGCACCCTGAACCAGCTGCGTGGGGCCAGGGCCCCGGCAGCCCGCAAGGAGTAAGGACCATGGAATACCTGTTCACCCTCAACTATCTGCTGCCGCTGGAGGACTGTGATCCGCTGCAACTGGTGGAGCGCCTCGGTGCGGCGGGTTGCACTGACGTCCTGGTGGGAACCGGCCTGGCCGGGCGCCTGGCCCTGGAGTTCAGTCGCGAGGCCGAGAGTGCCGAAGCGGCGCTGCTCAGTGCCCTGGGGGATATCAAGCGGATCATTCCCGAGGCTCGGCTGGTAGAGGCCAGCCCGGATTTTGTCGGCCTCAGCGAGATCGCCGAGATCGTCGGCGTGTCCCGGCAGAACATGCGCAAACTGATGCTCGGTCACGCCGACAGTTTTCCCCTGGCGATCCATGAAGGCAGCACTTCGCTGTGGCATCTGGCGGAAGTCTTGAGCTGGCTGGACAGCAAGGGCGGCTATCCCCTCAAGCACCCGGTGATCGAAGTGGCGCGAGTGGCGCAGCAGGTGAACACCGCCAAGGAGTCGAAGCGCATCGGCCCCCTCAGCGGTGAGCTGGTGGCCCTGTTGGGCTGACGGGGCAGGGTGGGGATTAGCGCCGGGCCACGTCGGAGAAGTAGAACTTGTCCAGAGTGTGCCGTGATTCGGTGTATTCGAACTGCCGCCCGTCCTGGAGAAAGGTCTGGTTGCTCACCACGATCACATGGCTCTGGCCGTCCAGGTCGAGCAGCTGCTGGTCGTCCTTGCTCCTTGGGCTGGCCTCGATGGTGCGCTGGGCGTAGCTGATGTTCAGTTGCAGGGTCTGTTCGATGTAGGCGTAGATCGAATGCTCGGCGATCTCTCGGTCCAGTCCCGGAATCAGCTCGGCGACAAAATGGTTGATGTCGAGAATCACCCGCTTGCCGTCGATCCGTCGCACTCGTTTGATCCGCGTGATCAGGCTGCCTTCTTGTGCCTGCAGATGGTTGCGCAGGGCGCCTTGCAGGGGAAACTGGCTGAACTCCACCACCTCGGTGCTGACGTCATCCCCCAGCCCTGGATAGGTTTCCTGGAAACTGACGATGCCGCCCAGCTGGAACTCGATGGGATTGGGCGAGAGCACGAAGGTGCCCTTGCCGTGGATCTTCTGCGCGAAACCGCGCTCCTGCAGCAGTTCGATGGCCTTGCGCACGGTGCCGCGGCTGGCCTGGTAGCTGTCCATCAGTTCGCTTTCCGAAGGCAGGCGGGCGCCACGCTCCAGACGTTCGGTGGTGATGCTGGCAAGCAGATCGCTGTAGATCTGGTTGTATTTGCTCATGGGATGGCTCTGTGCCGGACTGTGCTCAAGGCAGGCACCTTAAGGGCTGGACGGGGCATTTGTCCATGCGCCCTGGTGATGCTTTCCCGGGTGGAAAAAGCATGGCGCAGGGCCACGCCGGAAGAAAATTTCAAACTCGTCTGTACGAGTTATTGATTTAACTCGTACAGACGAGTAATTTGCCCCTCGGCGTGCTGCCAATAACAAAAATCTCAGGTGGAAGAACAAGCATGAGCCACGACTATTCAATAATCGCCAGCGAGTTGCTGCACAGCCTCGGTGGCGCCGACAACCTCGAACAGGCGGCCCATTGCGTGACCCGCCTGCGCCTGGCCCTCAAGGATCCGAGCCTCGTCGACAGCGCCACACTCAACCAGATCGATCTGGTCAAGGGTTCGTTCTTCACCGGTGGCCTGTTCCAGGTGGTGATCGGCCCTGGCGAGGTAGAGAAGGTCTACGCGGCCCTGCGAGAACAGACGGGCCTTGCGGTTTCCACCATTGCCGACGTGAAGCAGAAGGGCGCGGAAAAGACCAACGCCATGCAGCGTCTGGTGCGGGTGTTCTCCGATGTGTTCATGCCCATCCTGCCGGCCCTGATCATCGCGGGCCTGCTGATGGGGGTGAACAACCTGCTGGGCGCCAAGGGCATGTTCATCGAGGGCAAGACCCTGCTTGAGGCTTACCCGGGGCTGGATGGGCTCTGGAGCCTGATCAACCTGATGGCCAACACCTCTTTCGTATTCCTGCCGGCCCTGGTGGGCTGGTCGGCGGCCAAGCGCTTTGGTGGCAGCGAGATCCTCGGCATTGTCCTGGGGCTGATGCTGGTGCACCCCGACCTGCTCAATGCCTGGAACTATGGCAAGGCTGTGGCCGGGCTGGACGGCCAGAGCCTGCCGTACTTCGATATCTTCGGTCTGTTCCAGATCGAGAAGGTCGGCTACCAGGGGCAGATCCTGCCGATCCTGCTGGCGGCCTATGTGATGAGCGTGATCGAAAAGTGGCTGCGGGCCCGGGTGCCCAACGCCATCACCCTGCTGGTGGTGCCCATCACCACCATCGTGGTCACCGGCGTACTGGCCCTGGCGATCATCGGGCCCGTGACCCGGCACCTGGGGATCCTCATCACCGAAGGCGTGGTCACCCTGTTCGACCTGGCTCCCGTGCTCGGGGGCGCCATCTTCGGCCTGCTCTACGCACCACTGGTGATCACCGGCATGCACCACATGTTCCTGGCCGTCGACCTGCAACTGATCGCCACCCAGGGCGGCACCTTCATCTGGCCGATGATCGTCATGTCCAACCTGGCCCAGGGCAGCGCGGCCCTGGCGGTATTCACCATGAGCCGCAATGCTCGTGATCGCAGCATGGCCTCGACCTCGGCGATTTCCGCCTACTTCGGCATCACCGAGCCGGCGATGTTCGGCGTCAACCTGCGCTACAAGTTTCCCTTCTACGCCGCGCTGATCGGCTCGGCTCTGGGCAGCATCTTCCTCTCGCTGAACAAGGTCCAGGCCTCGGCCATCGGCGTCGGTGGGCTGCCGGGGTTCATTTCGATCATTCCCCAGTACATCCCGACGTTCGTCATTGGCATGGTCATCGCCCTGGTGGTGCCCTTTGTCCTGACCTGCGGCCTGAGCCTGAAGATCATCCGCCCCGGCTACCGAGTGGCCTGACCGGCCTTGTAGGCGCCGGCTCGCCGGCGAACGCCCTCGCACTTTCCAAAGGATTCCCCCATGCAAGACTGGCAGCGTTCGGTGATCTACCAGATCTACCCGAAAAGTTTTCACAGCCACCAAGGCCAGGCCACCGGTGACCTGCTGGGGGTGGTGGACAAGCTCGACTACCTGCACTGGCTGGGGGTCGACTGCCTGTGGCTGACCCCGTTCCTGCGCTCGCCGCAACGGGACAACGGCTATGACATCAGCGACTACTACGCCATCGATCCCAGCTACGGCAGCATGGCCGACTGCGAGCTGCTGATCGCCGAAGCCGGCAAGCGCGGGATCAAGCTGATGCTGGATATCGTGGTCAACCACACCTCCATCGAGCACGCCTGGTTCCAGCAGGCCCGCAGCAGCCTGGACAACCCCTACCGGGATTTCTACATCTGGCGCGATGAGCCCAACAACTGGGAATCCAAGTTCGGCGGCTCCGCCTGGGAATACGAGGCCCAGACCGGGCAGTACTACCTGCACCTGTTCGATCACACCCAGGCCGACCTCAACTGGGACAACCCCCAGGTGCGTGCCGAAGTCTTCAAGATGATGCGCTTCTGGCGTGACAAGGGCGTCGGCGGCTTCCGCCTCGATGTGATCAACCTGATCTCCAAGCCGGCAGATTTCCCCGAGGATCAGAGCGACGGCCGCCGCTTCTATACCGACGGCCCCAACGTGCACCAGTACCTGCAGGAAATGCATCGGGAAGTGTTCGCCGGGCACGATCTGGTGAATGTCGGCGAGATGTCCTCCACTCGCCTGGAGCACTGCATCCGTTACTCGCATCCGGAGTCGAAGGAGCTGTCGATGACCTTCAACTTCCATCACCTGAAGGTGGACTACCCCAACCAGCAGAAGTGGCTGCGGGCCGATTTCGACTTCCTCGAACTCAAGCGCATCCTCTCCGACTGGCAAACCGGCATGCAGGCCGGTGGCGGCTGGAATGCGCTGTTCTGGTGTAACCACGACCAGCCGCGGGTGGTCTCGCGTTTTGGCGACGACGGCGAGCATCGGGTAGTGTCGGCGAAGATGCTGGCCACCGCGCTGCACCTGCTTCAGGGCACGCCTTTCATCTACCAGGGCGAAGAACTGGGCATGACCAATCCGCACTTCGAGCGGATCGAGCAGTATCGCGATGTCGAGACCCTGAACATCCACCGCCTCAAGCGCGAGGCCGGTGAAGAGCCGCAGGCCATCATGGCGGCGATCCAGCAGAAGTCCCGGGACAACGGGCGCACGCCGATGCAGTGGAATGCCGGGGTCAATGCCGGTTTCAGCAGCGCCGAGCCCTGGATCGGGATACCGGCCAATGCCAGCCAGATCAATGTCGAGGCACAACTCGACGACGAAGATTCGGTGCTGCATCACTATCGCCGGCTGATTGCCTTGCGTCGTCACGAGGCGCTGATCCAGCACGGCCTTTATCGCCAGTTGTTGCCCGAGCATGGGCAGATCTGGGCCTATGTGCGTGAAGGCGACGGCGAGCGCCTGCTGGTGGTGAACAACTTCTACGGCTCGCCGTGTGAGGTCGAGTTGCCGGAAGCGGTGATCAGCGCCGGCATGCAACAGCGTCTGCTGATCAGCAACTACCCGGACCACGAGCCGCGCAGCCAGCACTTGCACCTGCGGCCTTACGAGTCCTTCGTCCTGCACCTGACCCTGTAGGAGCCGGCTTGCCGGCGAACCGGGCCAGGCGATCTTTCTGGCCCAGGCATTCGCCGCCAAACCGGCTCCGACGAATCCAAACATCACAATAAAAATAATGGGGTGGCTTATGAAAACAACAATAAATCGCGCTCTGGCGGCGTCTTGCCTGTGCCTGGCATTGCCGTTACCGGCCCAGGCCCTGGAGTTTGCCGGGTACCTGCGCAGCGGTCTTGGCACCTCGGTGAACAGTGGCTCGCAGTCTTGCTTCCAGTTGCCCGGCGCGCAGTCCAAGTACCGTCTGGGCAACGAGTGTGAACAGTACGCCGAGCTTGAGCTGCGCCAGGACCTGTACACCCTGGAAGACGGCTCGGTGCTCAGCGTCGACGGCATGGCTTCGCTCTACAACCGTTACGACCGCAACCTGACCTTCCAGGGCGAGAACGGCTCGGCGCGCATGCCGCAGATGTACGCCCAGTGGTCGAACCTGCCCAGCCTCAATGGCGGCTCGTTGTGGGCCGGGCGCCGTTACTACAAGCGTAACGACATCCATATTTCCGACTTCTACTACTGGAACCAGAGCGCCACCGGCGGCGGGGTCGAGGACGTGCGCATCGGCGATCTGAAATACAGCTACGCCTTTTCCCGCAAGGACAACCTCTACCAGAAGCAGGCCGTGAGCCGTCACGACTTCAACGTTGCCGGTTTCCAGACCAATCCCGGCGGCGAGCTGGCGCTGGGCCTGAGCTACCTAGAGAAGCCCGATCGCCGTGGTGCCCACAATGGCTGGGCGATTACCACCCAGCATGTGCAGAAGGACTTTTTCGGCGGCAAGAACAAACTGGCCCTGCAATACGGTGAGGGTCCCGGTACCGGCCTGGGCTACACCGGCAATCCCTACCTGGATGACGGCAACAAGAGCTATCGCCTGGTGGAGTTCTTCGACTGGCAGGTCACCCCGCGCTTCGGTGGCCAGGTAGAGGCGGTCTATCAGAAGGACATTCGCCCCGACGGCCAGGACCAGAACTGGATCTCCCTGGGCGTGCGCCCGGCCTATGCCATCACCGAGCAGTTCAAGCTGGTGACCGAGTTTGGCCACGATCAGGTGGAGGCGCCGGGAGGCACCCGCAAACTCAGCAAGTTCACCTTCGCGCCTACCTGGTCACCCAAGGGGCCAGACTTCTGGGCCCGGCCGGAAGTGCGCCTGTACTACACCTATGCCAGCTGGAACGAGGCCGCCAAGCGCGCGGCCAACGAACTGGCGGCCGGTTCCGCGCTGTCCGACAGCGGTGTGTTCGGCACCGCCCGTCACGGTGCGAACGTCGGTTTGCAGGTCGAGTACTGGTGGAAATAAGCGATGCTGTCGGGGCTCGCGCTCCATCGGCACTTCAAGGAATCATTAGCAGGTGACGTCATGGCCATAACCCAACCCTTGCAATTGCTCGCGCCCCTGTCCGGGATGCTGCTGCCCCTGGACCAGGTTCCGGACCCGGTGTTTTCCAGCCGGGTGATCGGTGACGGGCTGTGCATCGACCCGACTTCCCAGACCCTCTGTGCGCCTCTGTCCGGGGTCGTCAGCAACCTGCAACACAGCGGCCATGCGGTGAGCATCACCGGTGAACAGGGCCAGCAGGTGCTGATGCACATCGGGCTGGACACGGTAAACCTGGCGGGCAAGGGCTTCATCTGTCTGGTGGAGGAGGGGCAGCAGGTCTCGGCAGGCCAGCCACTGATCGAGTTCGATGCTGATTATCTGGCCCAGCACGCGCGCAGCCTGTTGACCCTGATGCTGGTGGTCAGTGGCGAGGCGGTGACGGGGCTGGTGTCCGGCAGCCTGCTGGTGGAGCTGGGACAGCCGCTGTTGCAGATCGAGCCCGCCTCCGCGAAGGAGGTCGCCGAGGACGCTGAAGCTGAGGCGCTGTTTTCCAAACCGCTGATCCTGGGCAACCCCCAGGGGCTGCACGCACGTCCGGCGGCGTTGCTGGCCCAGGCCGCCAAGGGCTTTGCCGCGAACATCTGCCTGCACCGGCGCCAGGACTCGGCCAACGCCAAGTCCCTGGTGTCGATCATGGCGTTGCAGACGGTGCAGGGCGATGTCTTGCAGGTCAGTGCTGCGGGTGCGGATGCCGAGCGGGCGATCCAGGTTCTGGTGGAGCTGTTGGCCTCGGGTTGTGGCGAAAAGGTCAGTGCTGTGGCGCCGAGTCCTGAGCCGGTAGCGGCGCGGGATGAGTCGCTGGAGACGGTTCTGCGGGGTGTCTGTGCGTCACCGGGTTCGGCGGTCGGTCAGGTGCTGCAGGTGGCTGAGCAGCGCCTGCAGATAAGGGAGTTGGCGGCGAACCCGCAGCAGGAGCGCGAAGTCCTTGAGCGGGCCTTGCGGGAGGCGGTCCGGGGCCTGCAACAGCTGCGGGACAATGCCCCGGGTGAAGCGCAGCAGGAAATCTTCCGTGCCCACCAGGAACTCCTCGACGACCCGAGCCTGTTGGAGCAGGCCGAAGCCCTGATCGTCAGCGGCAAGAGTGCTGCCTTTGCCTGGAACAGCGCCATCGAGGTCACCGCCGAGCTGTTCAAGGGCCTGGGCAGTACGCTGCTGGCTGAGCGCGCGGTGGATCTGGCGGACGTCGGCCAACGGGTGCTCAAGCTGATTCTCGGGGTGCAGGAGCATGCCCTGAGCTTGCCGGACCAGGCGATTCTGATTGCCGAGCAACTGACGCCCTCGCAGACCGCCAGCCTGGACACGGCCAAGGTGCTGGGGTTTGCCACCGTCGGCGGTGGCGCCACCAGCCACGTGGCGATCCTCGCCCGGACCCTGGGCCTGCCGGCGATCTGTGGCGTGTCTTCCCGAGTCCTGTCCCTGGCCAACGGCTCCCAGGTTCTGCTGGATGCCGATCGCGGCGAACTGCATACGGACCCGGACCCGCAACGCCTGCAGCAACTGGAGTCCCTGCGTCAGCAGCAACGCCTGCGCCAGCGTCAGCATCTGGCCCAGGCGGCGCAACCGGCGGTGACCCGCGATGGTCATCATCTGGAGGTAACGGCCAATATCGCGTCTCTGGCGGAGGCCGAGCAGGCAATGAGCCTGGGAGGCGAAGGCGTCGGCCTGTTGCGTTCGGAGTTCCTCTACCAGGACCGCAGCCACGCCCCCAGCCCCGAGGAGCAGGCCGAAACCTATCGAGCCATTGCCCAGGCCTTGGGGCCGACGCGCAATCTGGTGGTGCGGACCCTGGACGTGGGTGGCGACAAGCCTCTGGCTTATGTGCCCATGGACAGCGAGGTCAACCCCTTTCTCGGCCTGCGGGGTATCCGCCTGTGCCTGGAGCGTCCCGAACTGCTGCGCGAGCAGTTCCGGGCGATTCTCGCCAGCGCCGGGCAGGCTCGCCTGCACATCATGTTGCCGATGGTCAGCCAACTGGCGGAGCTGCGTCAGGCGCGGCAGCTACTGGATGACGAG
This sequence comes from Pseudomonas sp. 910_21, assembly GCF_052850735.1. Taxonomy (NCBI): domain Bacteria; kingdom Pseudomonadati; phylum Pseudomonadota; class Gammaproteobacteria; order Pseudomonadales; family Pseudomonadaceae; genus Pseudomonas; species Pseudomonas sp. 910_21. The sequence goes on from NZ_VXCY01000002.1 coordinate 317,355, forward strand.
GTTCGGGCCCTGGGTCTGGCGGAGCGGCCCAAGTTGGGCATCATGATCGAGGTGCCTTCGGCGGCCTTGATGGCGGACCGCTTCGCTCCGGAGGTGGACTTCTTCTCCATTGGCACCAACGACCTGACCCAATACACCCTGGCCATGGACCGTGATCATCCGCGTCTGGCCAGTCAGGCCGACAGCTTCCATCCGTCGGTGCTGCGCCTGATCGCGCGAACGGTGCAGGCTGCCCATGCCCACGGCAAGTGGGTCGGCGTCTGTGGCGCACTGGCTTCCGAGACCCTGGCGGTGCCGCTGTTGCTGGGCCTGGGAGTGGACGAACTGTCGGTGAGCGTGCCGCTGATCCCCGCCATCAAGGCCCGGGTACGGGAGCTGGACCTGAGCGAGTGCCAGGCCCTGGCGGCGCGGATCATCGATCTGGAAGACGCGGTACAGGTACGCGAATACCTGCAACAGCAGCAAGTCGCAGCCGACTCACTGGTTCTGGAGAACTGAAGATGTTCGAGAAATTGCAACGGGCGTTCTGGAAGGCCCTGACTCCGGATCTGGTGCCTGATCAGCCGAAGGCCCCCAAGGCCAACGGCAGTGTTCTGAATGACGCGATGCTGGCGGCACTGGGGGGCAGCGCCAACATCAAGAGCCAGCAACCACTGGCCCTGACCCGCTTGCGCCTGGAGCTGCATGATCCGCAGTTGCTGGACAGCAGCGCCCTGCGAGTGGCTGGGGTGCCGGCGGTGATGCCCCTGGCCGGTGGCGTGGTGCATCTGCTGTTGGGATTGCAGGGCTGAGGGGCTTGTTCGCCGGCAAGCCGGCTCCTACGAGAGCGGCGGGCTTGCCAGCGAGCAGATGCTCGAAAATACCCCCCGTTTCCCCGTCCTGCCTGCGTCCGGTCGCCGCGCCGGCCTTACTGTTTCTCAACTGCGGGTGTATCGTATTCGCCTTTTGCGGGCCTGGGTCCGCCGCAGATACGTGAGGTAGTTGAGTCCATGTCCTTTACCCGTCGACAAATACTCGGTGGTCTGGCCGGTCTGGTAGTGGTGGGCGTGGGAGCGGGTGGCGCCTCGCGTTACTGGCTGGGGAAAATGGCTGACGCTGAAGCGGGCCACGACTACGAGCTGATTGCCGCGCCCCTGGATGTGGAGCTGGTGCCGGGGCACAAGACCGAGGCCTGGGCCTTCGGACCATCGGCACCGGGTACCGAGCTGCGGGTACGTCAAGGCGAGTGGCTGCGGGTACGTTTTATCAACCACCTGCCCGTGGCCACCACCATCCACTGGCACGGCATCCGCCTGCCCCTGGAAATGGACGGCGTGCCTTACGTCTCGCAACTGCCGGTGCTGCCCGGCGAATACTTCGACTACAAGTTCCGCGTACCGGATGCCGGCAGCTACTGGTATCACCCCCATGTGAACAGCAGTGAAGAACTGGGCCGTGGCCTGGTGGGCCCGCTGATCATCGAAGAACGCGAACCCACCGGCTTCCAGTACGAGCGCACCCTGAGCCTGAAAAGCTGGCACGTGGATGAAGAGGGCGCGTTCATGCCCTTCAGCATTCCTCGGGAGGCGGCGCGAGGCGGTACCGCCGGGCGCCTGTCCACCATCAACGGCGTGTCCCAGGCGGTGATCGACCTGCCGGCCGGGCAGATCACCCGGGTGCGCCTGCTCAACCTGGACAACACCCTGACCTACCGCATCAACATTCCGGATGTCGAAGCACAGATCTATGCGCTGGACGGCAACCCCATCGAGCCGCGGCCCTTGGGCAAGGAATACTGGTTGGGCCCGGGCATGCGCATCTGCCTGGCGATCAAGGCGCCGGCAGCGGGGGAGGAACTGTCCTTGCGTAACGGGCCGGTGCGCCTGGGCACGTTGCGCTCGGTGGCCAACACTGATGCACCTACTACCTGGCCACCAGCCCTGCCGGCCAACCCGGTGGCCGAGCCGGATCTCGACAACGCCGAGAAGCTCAACTTCAATTTCGAGTGGGTTGGCTCGGTTTCGGTGAACCTGGACAATGGCAAGCCGCCCAGCCTGTGGCAGATCAACGGCAAGGCCTGGGACATCACCGACAAGACCTGCGCCGACCGCCCGATTGCCACGCTGAAAAAGGGCAAGAGCTACATTTTCGAATTGAAGAACATGACCCAGTACCAACACCCGATCCACTTGCACGGCATGAGCTTCAAAGTCATCGCCTCGAACCGCAAGAAGATCACTCCGTATTTCACCGACACCTACCTGCTGGGCAAGAACGAACGTGCCCGCGTGGCGCTGGTGGCGGATAACCCCGGGGTCTGGATGTTCCACTGCCACGTGATCGACCACATGGAAACCGGCCTGATGGCCGCCATCGAGGTGGTGTGATGCGTCAGATACGCCCGGCGCCGATCATCGACCGCAGTCGCGACCAGGACTTCATGCGCGAAGCCCTGGCCCTGGCCGCCCAAGGCGCCGCCCTGGGGGAAGTGCCGGTGGGCGCGGTGCTGGTACTGGATGGGCAGATTATCGGCCGCGGCTACAACTGCCCCATCAGCGGCAGTGACCCTAGCGCCCACGCCGAGATGGTGGCGATCCGCGCGGCGGCCCAGGCGCTGAGCAATTACCGGCTGCCTGGCAGCACCCTGTACGTGACCCTGGAGCCTTGCAGCATGTGCGCCGGGCTGATCGTCCATTCGCGCATTGCCCGAGTGGTGTACGGCGCCCTGGAACCCAAGGCCGGCATCGTGCAGAGCCAGGGCCAGTTCTTCACCCAGGGTTTCCTCAATCATCGAGTGCTGTACGAGGGCGGGGTATTGGCCGAAGAGTGCGGCACGGTGTTGAGCGAGTTCTTCAAGGCGCGTCGAGCGCGCTGAGCGCAAACCGGTTCGCGGCCTACACCAAACCGTAGGAGCCGGCTTGCCGGCGAAGAGGCCCTTGAGCCTTGCACCGCTTTGGCGGGCGCCTTCGCTGGCAAGCGGAACGCCGCCCGGCCAGCTCCTACAGGGTGAGGGCGGCGTTATTTTTTGGCGACAATCACCGCGCGCATCGGCGCCGGCAGGCCTTCGATGGTCTTGCTGTGGTCGTTGGGATCGAGGAAGTCGCTGAGGGACTGGTACTTCATCCACTCGGTACCGCGCTGCTCCTCGACGCTGGTCACGCTGACATCCACGCACCGCACGTCGCTGAACCCGGCGCGGCGCAACCACAGTTCCAGAGCCGGCACCGACGGCAGGAACCACACGTTGCGCATCTGCGCGTAGCGGTCTTCCGGCACCAGTACCTGATGCTGATCGCCTTCCACCACCAGGGTTTCCAGCACCAGTTCGCCGCCCTTGACCAGGCAGTCCTTCAACGCCAGCAGGTGCTCGATGGGCGAGCGGCGGTGGTAGAACACCCCCATGGAAAACACCGTGTCGAAGCCTTCCAGGTTGGCCGGCAGATCTTCGAAGGGGAACGGCAGGTGCCACACCGAAGGCTCCGACAAGTAGCGCTGCACCGCCTGGAACTGGCAGAAGAACAGCCAGTTGGGGTCGACACCGATCACGCTGTGGGCGCCGGCGCCGAGCATGCGCCACATGTAGTAGCCATTGCCGCAGCCGACATCGAGGATGCGCTTGCCTTCAAGGTTCAGGTGCGGGGCGACCCGGGACCATTTCCAGTCCGAGCGCCATTCGGTGTCCACGTGCACGCCGAACAGATCGAACGGCCCCTTGCGCCATGGCGACAGGCCCATCAGCGCAGTACACATCTGCGCTCGGGTGGCGTCATCGCAATCGGTGTCCAGGCGCAGGCCATTGATCAGGTCGACTTCGCTGGGCTGGATCTTCGGAAGCGCATCCAGGGCGCTCTGCCAGCGCTCCAGGTCGCCATGGCCCTTTTCCATCTTGGTATCGAGCTGGGCTTGCAGGCCGTTGGCCCATTCGGCCAGGGGCGTGCCCGCCAGACGGCGAGCGAGGGGGGACAGATCAATCATGGCAGGGCAATCAACGAGGCAAAATTAAGACACTGGAACCACGGCACGACTTTCGAGAACCCAGCGGCCAGCAGGCGTTCGCGGTGTTCTTCGAGACTGTCGGGCTTCATGACGTTTTCGATGGCGCTGCGCTTCTGGGCAATTTCCAGTTCGCTGTAGCCGTTGGCGCGTTTGAAGGCGATGTGCAGGTCGGTGAGCAGGGCGTGTTCCTCGGTGTCGTTGAAGCGCAGCTTCTCCGAGAGGATCAGCGCGCCGCCGGGCAGCAGCGACTGGCGGATGCGCCCGAGCAGGGCCAGGCGCTGCTCGGGGGCGATGAACTGCAGGGTGAAGTTCAAGGCCACCACCGAGGCCGGCTGGAACTCCAGGGCCAGGATATCGCCTTCGATCACCTGCACCGGCAGCAGCTCCTGGAACATCGAGTCCTGGCCGTTGAGGTATTCCCGACAGCGCTCGACCATGGCCGCCGAATTGTCCACGGCGATGACCCGGCAACCGTCGGTGCGCACATGGCGGCGCAAGGCCTGGGTCACCGCGCCCAGGGATGAGCCCAGGTCGTAGAGCACGCTGTTGGGCTGGGCGAACTGCGCTGCCAGTACCCCGAGGTTCTCGACAATGGTCGGGTAACCCGGCACCGAGCGCTTGATCATGTCCGGGAACACCCGCACCACATCCTCGTTAAAGGCGAAGTCGGGCACCTGGGCCAGGGGCTGGGCGAATAGGCGGTCGGGTTCTTTGCTCACGGCGGTTCCGGCGATGGAGATAAAAAGAGGGCGGCATTGTAGCCGCTGGCGCCGCTTGCGATAAGGCCCGAAGGGCCTTCAGGGGGGCGAGGGCGACACAAGGTGTGGTGCTGTTCGCCGGCAAGCCGGCCCCTACAGATTGTAGGGACCGGCCTGTCGGCGAAGGTGGGTCAGCGCGGCTTCTGGCTGAATGCCGAAGCGGCAATGCCCCACTGGCCCAGCCAGTAGAAAATGATGATCAGGTAGGGCGCGGCATCGAAGGCCACCACGAAGCGGCTGATGCCGATCAGGCTGTCGGAGAAGGCGAAGCTCAGGGCGCCCACTGCGGCCAGGGCCGCCGAGCGCGTGGGCACTGTCGAGCCCAGGCGTGCCAGGGCCCGCCAGAGCATGGCGCTGATGGTCAGGGCGTAGACGATTACCGGGATCAGCAACGGGCCCAGGCCGTGGGAAATCAGGATGCTCAACAGCACCGCGCCAATGGCCAGTGCCACCAGCAAGGGCAGCAGCGCCGGGCGCCGGCAGTCACTGAGATAAGCCTTGAGGTAGGCCAGGTGCGCCACCAGAAACGCCCCGAGGCCGAACACGAACAGGTCCGAGGGCCAGGCCAGCAGCACGTCCCCCAGCACCGAGAACAACAGGCCGATGATGATCCAGCGGCGATAGTCCCCCGGCGGCGCATCGTGCAACCAGCCCAGCAGTGCCAGCACCGGCAGCGGCTTGACCAGCAGGCAGAGCAGCGTGGCATGCACGCTCACCCCGTAGATGAAGGTGGCGGCGCCCATTAGCGCAAGAATCAGCCAGCCCATCTCAGTTGACCGTGATCGAGCAGTCGAAGGCTTTCACCGGTGCTTCTTCCGGTGCCCAGGGTTGCTGATAGGTCAGTAGCAGCCGGCCCTGGCCGCTGGCGAAAGCCTGGAAACGCCAGGTGGATTGACCACCGCTGCCCACCAGGCCGGTGTTCTCGGGATTGCTGTAGACCTCGGGGCTGACCTTGCGCAGGATGCCGCCGGCCGAATCCTGGATCGCCCAGCGATAGCCAGTGGTGGGATTGCTGGGCAGGGTCAGGGTCAGGGTTTGCCCGTTGTGCAATTGCAGGGGGCACTGGCTCTGGTTTTCTACGGTGACGTTTTGCTTGGGTTGGCTGGCGCAGGCGGCCAGCAGGGCGAAGCTGAGCAGGGCAAGAAGGCGGGGTGCGGGCATGGGTCAGGAAGCTCCGATCATTCGTGACGAACGGCGAGCATAACTGAAGATGATGGGCGGTGTGGGGTGGGGATGGAGGTTGGCGGTTATGACCTCTTCGCCGGCAAGCCGGCTCCTACACGGGACAACCTGTAGGAGCCGGCTTGCCGGCGAAGGGATTTAGAACAGCACTTTGGCCACGTCGGCAAAACGCTTGGCGAAATGCACGGTGATGCCTTCCTTGAGGTAGTCCGGCAGTTCCTCGAAATGCCCGCGGTTGGGTTCCGGCAGGATCAGCTCGTGGATCTTCTGCCGCCGCGCGGCGATGACTTTCTCGCGCACTCCACCAATGGGCAGCACGTGGCCGGTGAGGGTCAGCTCGCCGGTCATGGCCACGCCTTTTTTCGGCGGCTGGTTGCGCGCCAGAGACAGCAGGGCGCTGGCCATGGTCACCCCGGCACTCGGGCCATCCTTGGGCGTGGCGCCTTCAGGAACGTGCAGGTGGACGAAGGCTTCGTCGAAGAACTTGCTGTCGCCACCGAACTGCTTGAGGTGCGAACTGACGTAGCTGTAGGCGATCTCCGCCGACTCTTTCATCACGTCACCCAGTTGCCCGGTGAGCTTGAAGCCGCGGTTGTGGGTGTGAATCCGCGTCGCCTCGATGGGCAGGGTCGCGCCGCCCATGCTGGTCCAGGCCAGGCCGGTGATGACCCCGGTGCCACTCAGGACCTGCTCGTTGCGGAACACCGGCATGCCCAGGGAAGCTTCCAGGTCCTTGGGCCCGATCTTGATGTTTGCATCCGGCTCGTCCAGCAGCTTGACCACCGCCTTGCGCACCAGCTTGCCCAGCTGTTTCTCCAGTTGGCGCACCCCGGCTTCCCGGGCGTAACTGTCGATCACCGTGCGCAGGGCACTGTCGCTGATGCTCAGGCTGCTCTTGGCCACACCGGCTTTCGCCAACTGCTTGGGCCACAGGTGGCGCTTGGCGATGGCGAGTTTTTCCTCGGTGATGTAACCCGACAGGCGAATCACTTCCATGCGGTCGAGCAGCGGGCCGGGGATTGAATCCAGGGTGTTGGCGGTGCACACGAACAGCACCTTGGACAGGTCCATGCGCAGGTCCAGGTAATGGTCGAGGAAGTCGACGTTCTGCTCCGGATCGAGGGTCTCCAGCAGGGCCGAGGCCGGGTCGCCCTGGTAGCTCTGGCCCATCTTGTCGATCTCGTCGAGCATGATCACCGGGTTCATCACCTCCACTTCCTTGAGGGCCTGCACCAGCTTGCCCGGCTGGGCGCCGATGTAGGTGCGGCGGTGGCCCTTGATCTCGGCTTCATCGCGCATGCCGCCGACGCTGAAGCGATAGAAGGGGCGCCCCAGGGATTCGGAGATGGACTTGCCAACGCTGGTCTTGCCCACGCCGGGCGGGCCCACCAGCAGCACGATGGAGCCGCTGATCTCACCCTTGTAGGCGCCCACCGCGAGGAACTCGAGGATGCGGGTCTTGATGTCGTCAAGCCCGGCGTGGTGCTGGTCCAGCACCTTGCGCGCGTGCTTGAGGTCGAGCTTGTCGGCGCCGTACACACCCCAGGGCACGGCGGTGGCCCATTCCAGGTAATTGCGCGTTACGGCGTATTCCGGCGAACCGGTTTCGAGGATCGACAGCTTGTTCATCTCCTCGTCGATGCGCTTCTGCGCCTGTGGTGGCAGGACCTTGCCGTTCAGGCGTTGCTCGAACTGTTCCAGGTCGGCGCTGCGGTCGTCCTTGGTCAGCCCCAGCTCCTGCTGGATCACCTTGAGCTGTTCCTTGAGGAAGAACTCGCGCTGGTGCTCGCCGATCTTGCGGTTGACCTCGGCGGAGATCTCTTTCTGCAGACGCGCGACCTCGACTTCCTTGCGCAGCATCGGCAGGACTTTTTCCATGCGCTTGAGCATCGGCACGCAGTCCAGCACTTCCTGCAGGTCGTTGCCGGTGGCGGAGGTCAGGGCGGCGGCGAAGTCGGTCAACGGCGAAGGGTCGTTGGGGCTGAAGCGGTTGAGGTAGTTCTTCAGTTCTTCGCTGTACAGCGGATTGAGCGGCAGCAGCTCCTTGATCGCGTTGATCAGCGCCATGCCGTAGGCCTTGACCTCATCGGTGGGTTCGCTGGGCTGGTGCGGGTATTCGACTTCCACCAGATAGGGCGGACGGTGGTGCTTGAGCCAGGTGCGGATGCGGACCCGGGTCAGGCCCTGGGCGACGAATTGCAGCTTGCCGTTCTCGCGGCTGGCGTGGTGGACCTTGACCAGGGTGCCGTACTCCGGCAACGCGGATGTGTCGAAGTGGCGAGGGTCGTCCTGGGGCGTGTCCATGAAAAACAGCGCAAGGGAGTGGTGGTCGGATTGGCTCACCAGTTCCAGGGTTTCGGCCCAGGGTTCTTCGTTGACGATCACCGGCAGCACTTGCGCCGGGAAGAAGGGTCGATTGTGAATCGGGATGATGTAGACCTTGTCCGGCAGATTCTGCCCGGGCAGGGCCAGGCCGGTGCCATGGGCACTGGGCTGTTCGGTATTTTCCGGATCGACGTACTCACGTGGATCTTCGGGAAATGCTTGCTGGTCGCTCATGAAGGCTCCTGCGCGATGGGCTATGCAGGTTAGATGGGGCAGGTCACGGCAGGTTTCAATGGGAAACTGGTTTCAGCTTTTTTCCGAGCGCTCCTCAACTCCCCTTGGGGCTAAGTCCAGACGCGTCGAGTGGACGTTGTGGAGGTATTTGACGGCTTTGACGGATATCAAATGTCAATAAAATGACTGCGTGATCACCTGTTTTATTGCGTGATCTTCTGTAGTTAGAGGATTAATCTGAGTGTCCGGAATGCCGGAATGAAGATGGCATTTATTTGACGCGCGCATTCAGCTTCTTAGAGGGATGGGTATGAAGAACGGATTTTTCAGCTCCCGGCGGCCGTCACCCGCGCTGGTACTTTCCCGGCTCGGCGGGCGATCGGAGTGGATGAGAGCAGCCCTATGAAGTGGCGCCTAACCTTTCAGGCAAGGATTGTCGGGGTGCTGGCGCTGTTGCTGTTGGTACTGATTGGCGCGGTGTATTTCGCGGTGAAGACTGCCACCACCCAGGCAGTGGAGAAGCAGGCGCAACTGCAATTGAAGATCGGCACTCGAGTGTTCGAGCGCCTGCTGGACCTGCGGGGCCGCAACCTGCAATACGGTGTCGACTGGCTGGTGGTGGATTCGGAGTTTCGTCGTGCTGTGGTCAGCGGCAAACCGGTGGACATTCTTGCGTCCCTGGCCCAGCACCGTGGGGGCATCCGTTCCAGCGAGATGTTCGTGCTCAGCCCCGAGGGGCGAGTCATCGCCAGCACTCTGGCGGAGATTGCCCGGGACCAGCCTTTTCCCTACGACCGGGCGCTGCGTCGAGCGCTGCGGCACAACACCCACATGTTGTTCGTTGCGATCAAGGGCCGTCCCTATCTGCTGGTGCAAGGCGAAGTGTTGGAGTCGCTGCCCATTGCCCGGGTAGTGATGGGCTTTCCCATGGACGAGCTGTTCGCCCGGGAACTGCGTTCCATGAGCAACCTTGAAGTGTCATTCCTGACCGTCGACGGCGAGCACCCCGGAGAGTTGTTCAGCACCCAGCCGGAGTTCTTCTGGTCACCGATCATCAATGTCCTGCGTGATTCTTTGTGGCAGTCCCTGCCGCAGATGAGCGAAGCCCATGGCCAGCGCTTTCTCAACCAGGCACTGCAACTGGCCAATACCGGGGATGCCGACGATCCGCGGGTCATGGCCTTGCTGCAAAGTCCTCTGGAACAAGCACTGCAAGCCTTCGCGCCACTGGACCGGGAGTTCCTGTGGATCGCCATGGTGGCGCTGGTGATTTCCCTGGCCTTCGCCCTGCTGATGGCTCGGCGGGTTTCGAGGCCTCTGGAAGACCTGGCCCAGGCCGCCCGACGCATCGGTGCCGGCAACTATCAGGCCACGGTGGCCATCAAGCGCAGCGACGAATTCGGCGTGCTGGCCGATGCCTTCAACGCCATGCAAAGTGCCATTGCCACCCGTGAGCGGCAACTGGCCCACAACGCCCTGCATGACGCCCTGACCGGGCTGCCGAATCGGGCTCTGGCCATCGAGCGTCTGAGCCAGGCCATCGCTGCCCGGCGCAATGTGGTGTTGCTGTACCTGGGGATCGACAACTATCGGGCGATCAACGAAGGCTTCGGCACTGAAGGGCTGGAGCAGATGATGAGGGAGCTGAGCCGGCGGCTGCGTGAAGTGCTGTCCCAGGGCGATACCGCCGCGCGGATCACCGCCAGCGAGTTTCTCCTGCTGCTGGAAAACACCGAGCTCGATGGCGCCATTGCCATGGCCGACCGCCTCCATGGCTTGTTGAGCCGACCCCAGCTGATCCAGGGCGATGAGGTGCGGCGCCAGATCTGCATGGGCATGGCGGTGTATCCCGTCGACGGCAAGTCCGCCGAAGAATTGATCAGCCGTGCGGCGATCGCCCGCCACGATGCATCGCTCAACCCCGGTTACCTGCAGGTCTACCAGCAAGACCGCGACCTGGCTCATCAGCGGCAGATCAGCTTGATCCGTGATCTGCGTCGTGCCGCCGCCGAAGGCGAACTGTTCCTGCTGTATCAGCCCAAGCTGGATCTGCGTCGAGATTACCTGCACCAGGCCGAGGCTCTGCTGCGCTGGCAGCATCCGGTGTTCGGCGTGGTGTCGCCGGCGGAGTTCATTCCCCTGGCCGAGCGGACCGGCAGCATGCACAGCCTGACCTCCTGGGTCATCGAGGCTTGTATTCGCCAGTTGGCGGAGTGGAGTCGCCGGGCTTTGCCGGTGCGCCTGTCGCTGAATATCTCCGCCAGCGACCTGGAGGACGACGGCCTGGAAGTCCGGGTCAGCGAGTGCCTGGAGCGCTATCAGGTGGCCGCCGAGCAACTGGTGTTCGAGATCACCGAGAGCGCCATCATGCGCCATCCGGAGCAGTCGCTGGCGGTGCTGCAGCGCTTGCGTGGCTGCGGCATCAGTCTGTCGGTGGATGATTTTGGAACCGGCTATTCGTCCCTGGCCCAGTTGCAGCGTCTACCGGTGCAGGAGCTGAAGATCGACCAGTCCTTTATCCGCAACCTGGACGAAACCAGCGGTGATGCGGTAATCGTGCGCTCGACCATCGAAATGAGCCACAAGCTGGGACTCAAGGTGGTGGCTGAAGGGGTGGAGTTCGAGCATTGCCTGAAACTGCTGGAGAGCTGGGGCTGTGACACGGTTCAGGGCTACCTGATCAGCCGGCCGTTGCCCACCGAGGCTTTCGAGCGTTGGCTGTTGCGTTCACGGGTGTCCAGCTGAAGGGACTGGATGGCCGGCGGGGAGCCGGCATCCAGGTTGGGGGCTTTCAGAGGGTGGCCGACTCGGCCTTGGTCAGCAGGCTTTGCAGCTCCGGCTCGATGCCTTCTTCACTGAGGTTGTCCATGATTTCCAGGATACAGGGCGCATAGCGCTGCTCGATGGCGGCTTGCGCCCAGTCCAGCTCATAGACCGCCATGACTCGCACATCCAGGTAAGGCGAGTCTGCCAGCAGGCGTTTCAACAACGCGATGGCGGGTGCGGTTCGCAACTCGCCCAGGGAGACGGCGCAGCGGTGCTGCCAGTACTCGGGCCGGGACAGCAGTGTCTCGCCGAGTCGTTGCCATTGCGCCGGGGTAAAGGCGTGAAGCACGCCCTTGGCCACCTGTTCGGTGGTGTATTCGTTCCAGTTGGTGGCTTCCGAGTCACCGAACCAGTGGTGCAACCGATCAAATAATTCATCACGTTTATCCGTATTCATGATGTGTTTCTCCTGCGTGGGGCGGCCGCGCCAGCACGCTGTTCCTGGCGTGCCGCCCAATGCCATGGCGTTTATACAGGCGTGCCAGGACCGATGCTGCCTCATTTATGCCTGGCTTCCCAGTGTTAAAGGTGCAACCGGGTCAAACAGCCGGTGCAGCGCCGGAGGCGATTCTTTGGCATTGGTGCGCGAGCCTGTCCCGGATTACCAGGCCCCGGCGAACTTCACCGCAGCCGCTGCCCGGGAGGGCACCTTCAGGGTATGCAACAGGGACGAGACATGGATGCGCACGGTGAACGGCGAGATATCCAGCTCCCGGGCGATTTCCTTGTTGGTCTTGCCCTGGGCGATCAGGCGCAGCACCTCTTGCTGGCGGTTGGTCAACTGGCTGATCTCGGCGCAGGCATCCAGGGGCAGCAGCAAGCCTGAAGGTGCGTACTTGACCACCACTTCGCCCTGGCGAATGGCCAGGATTGCCTGGCCGATCTCCTCCGGGCTGATGCTCTTGCCGATAAAGCCGTCGGCGCCGGCGGCCATGACTTCGCCGATCAGGTCCTGGTTGTCCACCATCGATACCACGATGATCGAGGTTCGGGGCAGCTGTCGGCGTAGGTCGGTAATCATGCTGACCGAGGTCAATCCGGGGAAACGCAGGTCGAGAATCAGCGAGTCCGGTTCCTCGCCGGTCAGGGCCAGGGTCAGCACCGCCGTCAGGTCGCCGGCCTCTTCGAGCACCGCCTCGGGTAGCAGGCGCTGGATGGTACGCAGCATGCCTTCGCGAAACAGCGGGTGGTCGTCAGCGACGATAATCCGGCATCTCATGTCTTGAAACTCCTTGAAACATCCAGTCCTGTGAGCATGCTAACGTGGGTCGCGGCGTTGTAACTGCCCGCTGGTCGTGTTCGATACGCTGTTTTGCAGAGCGGCAAAAGACCACGGTAGCGCCTATTGCACAAGGAGGTGATTGCATGAAAGTTGAGAAGGACAGCGAGCTCGATCAGGCCACCCTGCGGATTATCGTGGCCAGTTGTGCCCTGGTCTGGTTTGGTTTGATCGGCTTTCTGCCGGGGCAGAGTGTCGATACCTATGTGCCGGTGATGATCTACATTTCCCTGTTCTTGCTGGGTTCGATCATCCTGCGCGCGGCCATTGCCCGCTGGCCCGGGCACTACCCGGCGCGGCGCGTTTTGGGCATGGTCTACGACTACAGCGGCACCTGTTACGGACTGGTGGTGGGCGGGGAAGGGGCGCTGCCGATCTACGCGGTGATGGTCTGGGTGAACCTGGGCAATGGCATGCGCTTTGGCTCGCGCTACCTGGCCATCGCCACCGTTCTGGCGCAGTTCGCACTGTTCATGGTCTACCTGCTGACCCCCTATTGGCAGGCCCAGCCGTACATGGTGCTGATGCTGATGATCACCAGCACGGTGATTCCGGTGTACGCCCATATCCTGCTCAAGCGCACCCGCCTGGCTTCGGAAGAAGCCATCGCCGCGAACCTGGAAAAGTCCCGTTTCCTGGCCCAGGCCAGCCACGACCTGCGCCAGCCGATTCACTCCATCGGCCTGTTTACCGCTTGCTTGCGCGAGGCCAACCTTGGGGGGGAAGAGCGGCGCTTGGTGGACAACATCGACCGTTCGCTGCTCAACGTGTCGCAGTTGTTTCGTTCGATCCTCGATCTTTACACCCTGGACAACGGACGCGTGCAGCCCAAGTACGAAACCGTGCACCTGGGGGAGTTACTGCGGGACCTGGTGCGTCAGAACACCGAAGCGGCGCGCTGGGCCGGGGTCGAACTGCGGTTGCGGCCTTGTGCCCATTGGGTGCGGGTCGACCCGGGGTTGTTGGCGACCATGGTGCAGAACGTGCTGTCCAACTGCTTCAAATACGCTGCGGAACGGCCAGTGCTGATTGGTGTGCGTCGTCGTGGACAGGGCCTGGCCATTGTCATCTATGACCAGGGCCGGGGCATCGCCGAGGAGCACCTGCCGAAGATCTTCGATGAGTTCTACCGGGTCCGCCAGCTACGGGACAAGGACGTCGAAGGGGTGGGGCTGGGCCTGTCCATCGTCAAACGCCTGGGGCAGTTGACCGACCTGCAGGTGACGCTCCGCTCGCGGGTCGATCATGGTACTGCCGTCAGCCTGCATGGCTTGGTTCTGGCCGCGCCGCAGCGTTTGCACGGCCGTGACGAGGCGTTGCAGAGCGGCTTGCTGACCGGGTTGCGGGTCTGTCTGGTGGAAGATGACCGCAACGTCCTGCTGGCCACCTCGGCGCTGCTGGAACGCTGGGGCTGCGTGGTCCAGGCCGAGTCGAGCGGGGAAGATCTGCTGACCGACTGCGACATCATCGTCGCCGACTACGACCTGGGCACCCGCGCCTCGGGCATCGAGTGCATCGACAGCATCCGCCAGCAGCGGGGCTGGGAAGTGCCGGCCTTGATCATCACCGGACACGACCTCGAGAAAATCCACGCCGCTCTGCACGATCGCAACATCGCCATCCTCTCCAAGCCGGTGCACCCGGTGGAACTGCGGGGCACCTTGCGGGCCCTGCGCGAGGCGCCGATGGCGTCCAGTCACAGGGCCGTGACGCAAGGGGCTGCTACCAGGTCCGGCACGGGATAAGCAGGGGGTAGTTGGTCATGGTCAGCTTCTTGTTCTCGCCACTGGCGAGCTCGACGAAGTTGTCCAGCATGCCCGAGTACGAAGAGGTCGAACTGCGCTCGGTGTAGTAGTGAGTGGTCACCGGCCCGTAGTTGGTGTTGCTCTGGCCGGTGCCCACGTACTCGTTCCAGCGACTGGTGCCGTACACACTGTCCTGGCCCTGGACGAAGTACCGGCCCGGTTGCAGGCCCGTGAACTGGAAGATGCCGTTGCCGTTGGTCCGGGTCACCCGGTGCACGGCCACGGCCTCGGGGGCCATGCTCACCGGCGCGCCCTCGGGCTGGGACCTGCGCAAGTCATGCCAGGCCTGCAAGTGCGGGGTGACCGGGTAGAGATAGATCTCCACATTGCCGCTGTTCTCGATGCCGTCGTTGCCGACGATGCAGAACTTGCCGGTGAGCGTTGCGTTGCCGGGTTGCAGGGCGGCGCGCGCGGCCTGGGTATCGAAGGGGACGGTGGGGTACTGCACGGTGGGGATCTTTACCGGCGGGTATTCGTCCAGGGTTCGTCCCTGGCGCGGCGCGCAGGCACTCAAGGCACAGGCGAGCAGGACTGTGCCTGCCACCATGAGTAAGCGGGAGTTCATGGGTTCAGAACCTTTTGAAGAAGTTGCAATGTTCGCGCGACACAGCCCTGCCATGGCGCAGGTGCCGGTGTTCGCCGCGAACCTGGGTAGTCAGGGACTGCCGGCTTACTGCTTGGTGCACTGGGCGGGGAGCGCTACTGCGCCGCCCATGGTGGCGAAGGCGACCATGCCGCCGCTGGGCAATACGCAGTCATATTCGCCGTTGCTGGTGCTGGCGGTGAAGTAGGTCTGGGACGCGTCGCTGCGTACGTTCGAGACCGTGCTCACGGGCTTGCCGAGGGTGGTCTGGGCGCGGTTCTTGAGGTCGTCGTTGCTCGGTTTGGCGATGGCGCAACCGCCCAGGGCGAGGGCCAGGATGCTGAGCAGGGTGAGAGGACGGACACTGGAATGGAGTTTCATGATGAGTCTTCCTTGGTGTTGTTGTGTTTTCAACGGCGCAGCCGCTCCCGACACCGCAGAACGGCGGTGTTGGGGGAGAGCGGGTGGTTGCTTGGCACTATATCGCCCGGGTGGGGGAGGGTCGATTAGCACAAATGGGCTAATGTCGCTTTGCAATTACGAGGCGCAGGGGGCGCGGGGATCAGGGCCGCTTGATGGGCCCGGCGGGGCGCTGCCGGGCCCGGCTCAGGGGTCAGGTGAGCAGTTGTTCCTGCAGACGCCGGCCCAGTACGTCGAGCAGGTCGCAGCCGTCGCGCAGGGGGATGACGCACAGTTGAGCGAAGTCCTGGAGCAGGGCGGGATTGCTCTGCAGGTTGTCGTGGCTGGCGATGTTTTCCAGCAACTGCGTGGCCGCGCGGATGCGGTGGGCGGCGGCTTCGTGGAGCGCGTCCAGTGGGGCCTGGGTGTCCACCAGCAGGGCGGGGATGTTGTAGTCGTTGCTGGTGAGGGGCATGTAGTGCTCCACGTTTTTATCCACTGTATCGATGGGTGGATCGGGTGTGATTTTCTTCATTGGTCTGCTTCCTAACGTATGAGTCGGAGTCGCCAAAAATCACTTCCACGTAATTAGGTGGCGGCTGTACGCAGGTGTGGAAGACCGGGACGTTAGGCACCCGGCGCACTCAAGAGTGCCCCGCGCACAGCCACCATAAGTGCAGGCTACAAACATGCCTGGCGGTTGCTGGTGCTTTGCGCGCCTAACGATATAGGGGCTTCCACACCCCTGTCACTGAATTTGCAATGACCCCCAGACCTTAAGGGCATCGCCTTGGAGGGACAAGGTGATGCAATTGGACGCGAGTTGTAGGAATTTTCGGTGACCGCGGTTTGAGGGGAAGGGGGGAGAGTTTGGTCTTGATCGGCGGGGAAGCAGTCGTAAAACCGGGATCTTTTTGTGTACATATCCGTTGCTGCGGGTGTGGCGGCTGGCGGTTTCGCCCTTACGGCGAGTCCCTTTTTACAAACGCCTAAAAAGGAACCAAAAACGCTTGCCCCTCCATGGGCCCCTCGCTGAGGCTCGGGGTGCCCTTGTAAGCTAATTTCTACCTGCCTCAGACGCGGTGCCCTCGGATTTCGAGATCGTGAGTGAGCATGGGTCGAGGCAGGCTCCTTCCTAAATTAGTCCGAACGGTTGCCTGGGCTTAAAGCCCGATTCTGCAAGGTTGGACAGGGGAAATCACCATGAACCAAGACTCTGCATTTGTCGGAATTGATGTTTCCAAGAGCACGCTGGATTCATTTGTCAGCACGACTGGTCAGGTCGAGCAGTTTCTTAACACGCATGACGATATTCAGCGTTTAACCAAATATCTCAAGGCACAGACACCAGCTTTGGTGGTGCTGGAGGCAACAGGTGGATTCGAGCGGCTAGCCGCCGCTGAGCTATCCGCTTCTGGTTTACCGGTTGTTATCGTCAATCCTCGGCAGGTCCGTGATTTTGCGAAGGCTACAGGCCAACTGGCAAAAACTGATGCACTGGATGCTCGGATCATTGCCGAGTTTGCCCAAGCAGTTAAGCCCGCTATTCGCGAACTTGCGGATGAACATGCTCGTGAGCTGGCAGATCTGCTGGTACGACGTCGTCAAATCATCGACATGCTGGTGGCGGAACAGTCGCGTTTGAAGCAAGCAGTATTTAAAGCACTTCAACAGGACATCAAGGCGCATGTTGTGTGGTTGCAGAAGCGACTTAAAAATACCGATGATGATTTACACGATGCAATCAAGGCATCCCCGATCTGGAAGGCTAACTATGACTTGTTGCGTGAAGTGAAAGGTGTCGGTGACGTGCTCGCGCTTTCGTTGTTAGCGATGCTGCCTGAACTAGGCAAGGTCAATCGCAAGCAGGTAGCTGCGTTGGTAGGTGTGGCTCCTTACAACTGCGATAGCGGTATCTTTAAGGGCCGCAGGCGGATCTGGGGTGGTCGAGCCGAACTAAGAAGTGTGTTGTACATGGCAACTCTGTCCTCAAAGAGCCATAACCCCGTGATAGAACAGTTTTATAACCATTTGTTGGCTGCTGGGAAGAGCAAGAAAGTGGCCTTGGTTGCCTGCATGAGAAAGCTGCTGGCGATCCTGAATGCCATGATCCGCGATCAGAAACACTTCGCTGAAATGGCTTGAAGTTCGACACGGTTGCTCGCTCCGGCATTGCTCCGGGGGCCCGCCGCCAACCGGCCATCCATGGCCGGGTGGCGGCTAGCTCGGCATCCTTGCCGAGCTGCCCCCTACGCAACGCCTACGCTCGGCCGGCTGGGAAGGGGCCTGAAGATCAAGATCAAGATCAAGATCAAAAGCCAGAGCCAAGCGCGTTTTACGCGCTGTCCGTAGGAGCCGGCTTACCGGCGAAAGGGCCCGTGAGACATGCATCGCCTGGGCGGACGCCTTCGCTGGCAAGCCAGCTCCTACACGGGGGGCGGTACACACCGCTCCAGCCTCAGGCCGGCCGGCAGGCCGCCGTCGCGCTCTTGATTTTGATCTTGACCTGAGCGCCCCGTTAACCACGATGGCCGAACGCAGGCATTGAGCCGTGGGTAACCCGGCAGGACGCCGGGTTAGCCGCCACCCGGCCATGGATGGCCGGTGGCGGCGGCCCACGGATCAATGCCGGAGTTCGGGCATGCCGAGCCTAGGCGAGGCACCGAGTGGAGGGGCAGAGCGTTTTGCTTACTTTTGCGCTGTTCAAAAGTGAGCCGCTGTAAGAGCGGAACCGCCAGTAGCCACACCCGCAGCAACGGATATGTACCCAAACCCCGCTGTAAGAGCGGAACCGCCAGCCGCCACCCCCGCAGCACCGGATATGTACCCCAACCCCGCTGTAAGAGCGGAACCGCCAGCCGCCACCCCCGCAGCAACGGATATGTACCCAACCCCGCTGTAAAAGCGGAACCATAAGTCGCCACCCCCGCAGCACCGGATATACACACCATCCCCTCTACCCAGAACACAAAAAAAAGCGGCTACCCCAAGGTAGCCGCCCCTTTCACCCCTGCCGGTAAAACTTATTCCGACAGTTTGTAGGCAATGATGTAGTCGCCCATCTTGGTGCCCAGGGAGCCGTGGCCGCCCACGACCACCAGGACGTATTGCTTGCCGTCCTGGCCGGTGTAGCTCATCGGCGTGGCCTGGCCGCCTGCTGGCAGGCGGGATTTCCACAGTTCCTTGCCGTTTTTCACGTCATAGGCGCGGATGTACTGGTCCAGGGTGCCGCTGAGGAAGCCCACGCCACCGCCGGTGACCATGGAGCCGCCCATGCTCGGTACGCCGATTGGCAGGCCGATCGGGATCGGCGAACTGTCGCGGCTGGTGCCGTTTTTGTGCTTCCACACCACTTTGTTGGTGGTCAGGTCGATACCGGCCACATAACCCCAGGCCGGCGCTTGGCACGGTACGCCCAGAGGCGACATGAACGGATGCATGATCACTGCGTAAGGCGCGCCAGTGTTGGGTTGCACGCCCGAGGTCTCGCTTTCGCGCTTGCTGCCGGCGGCCACTTCGGCACGCGGCACCAGCTTGGAAACGAAGGCCATGTAGTTCGGGCTGGTGAACAGCAGCTGGCGCACAGGGTCCAGCGAGACGCTGCCCCAGTTGAACACGCCGACGTTACCCGGGTAGATCAGGCTGCCCTGCACCGACGGCGGGGTGTACTGGCCTTCGTAGCGCAGTTCCTTGAACTGGATGCGGCACAGCATCTGGTCGAACGGCGTGGCGCCCCACATGGCTTTCTCGTCCAGTGGCGGCGGCAGCAGGTTCAGGTCCGAACGAGCCTGGGTTGGAGCGGTGTGGTCACCTTCGACTGCGCCGGTCGGGGCCGGCACTTCACGGATCGGCACGATCGGGGTGCCGTCGCGACGGTCCAGCACGTACAGGCTGCCTTGCTTGGTCGGCTGGATCAGCGCCGGCTTGACGCCGTCCGCGGTCTTCATGTCGAGCAGGGTCGGCTGGCTGCCCACGTCCATGTCCCACAGGTCGTGGTGGGTGAACTGGTAGTTCCAGCGCAGCTTGCCGGTGTCGATGTCCAGGGCCACGGTGCCGGCGCTGAATTTCTCGGCGCCCGCAGTGCGGTTGCCGCCCCATTGGTCAGGCATCTGGTTGCCCAGTGGCAGGTAGACCATGCCCAGTTTCTCGTCGACGCTGGCCAGGGACCACATGTTCGGCGAGTTGCGGGTGTAGGTCTTGCCTTCTGGCAGGGGAGCGGTTTCGTCGGGGTTGCCCGAATCCCAGTTCCACACCAGGTGACCGTCGTGCACGTCGAAGGCGCGAATCACGCCGGACGGTTCGTTGGTCGATTCGTTGTCGGTGACGTGACCGCCGATGATCACCAGATTGCGGGTGATGGCCGCCGGCGAGGTGGAGTAGTAGCCACCCGGAGTGAACGGGCCGATACCGGCCTTGAGGTCCACGGCGCCTTTGTTGCCGAAGTCTTCACAGACTTTGCCGGTGTCGGCGTTGATGGCGATCAGGCGTGCATCGGCGGTGGGCAGGAACAGGCGACGCGGGCAGCTGGCGGCGATGGCCTGGCCCGCTGGGGACAGGGTGGCCGGTTGGCTGATGGCGTCGGTGTTCTTGAAGTTGGCTTCGTCGTAGTACGACACGCCACGGCAGGTCATGTGCGCCCAGCCACGGAAATCGTCGCCGTTGGGGCCCTGGATCTGCGGGTCGAAGCGCCAGATTTCCTTGCCGGTATCCGGGTCCAGAGCCAGCACCTTGCTGTGGGCGGTGCAGGCATAGAGCTTGCCGTTGACCTTCAGCGGGGTGTTCTGGTTGGTGATTTCTACCGGGTCCTTGGCAGTCGGCATGTCGCCGGTGCGGATGCGCCAGGCTTCCTGCAGCTTGCCGATGTTGGCCGGGGTGATCTGCTTCAGCGGCGAGTAGCGGTCACCGAACTCGGTGCGGCCGTAGGCCTGCCAGTCACCATCAGGGATGGCCGGCGCGGTGCTGGTCATGTCGGCGCTGTCGCGACCCAGGTCGCCGGAGATTTCCCCAGGGTTAGTGAACTGGCTGCCGATGGCGGCGCCACCAGCCAGGACCACGGCCACGCTCAGGGCCGCAGTGCCCATCGGTGCCGGGCCATCGCGCAGCAGCGGACGACGGAACCAGGGCAGTAGCAGGACCACGCCAAGGGCGAACCACAGGGACAGGCGTGGCACCAGCTGCCACCAGTCCAGGCCGATTTCCCACAGCGACCAGACGGTACTGGCGAACAGTACCAGGGCATAAAGACCCAGCGCAGCGCGTTTGCCGGCCAGCAGCAGAAGGCCGGTCAGCGTCAGGCCGATACCGGCCAGGACGTAGTACAGCGAGCCGCCGAGCATGCTCAGCTTGATCCCCCCGGCCAGCAAGGCCAGGCCCATTAGCAGCAGCAAGATTCCGAGCAGGCTTGGCAGCAAGCGGCTCGGACTTGAAGCACCCTCAGTGCTCATAGTGTGGTTCTCCGTGACGTTAAGAGTGTTCCCGCGCATGTTCACTGTAGATGACGATCAGGCGCGGGCTTGGTTCAGCTGAAAACTGTGAATGGCGTGGTTTTTTGCCTCGCGGCTTCAGAACGAACTCTGGATCTTGATCCCGCCGATCAATGCGTCGTCCACCTGGCTGACGCCACCGGGATGACGGATGTATTGCAGGTTGGGGCGTACGGTCAGCCAGTTGGCCAGGTGCACGCCGTAGTACAGTTCGGCGCTGTATTCAGTGTCCTGGGGCGGCAGGTACCCCGGGTTGTCGTAGTCGTAGATCGCGCGGGCCTGGTTGCGGGCCTGGGCGTTCTTGCGGTACGCCGGGTTGACGTGGACCCGGGCCAGGGCAAAGCCGATGTCGTCCTTGGCGCGGGCATCGAACAGGCCTTTGTAGACCAAACCGGCCTGGACGTAGTTGTCGATGGCGTTGGTCTTTTTGTCATGGGCGGTGACGTTGGCGAACAGGCTCAGGCCGCGGGAGTGGTCGCTGGCCAAGCTGGTGACTTGCTGTTGTGCGCCGAACCACAGGCCGTGCTTGCTCGAGCTGCTGCGGTAGGCTTCGCCGCTCAGGGCCGCGCTCTGGCCGTTGCTGTCCTTGTACACGTCGCTGGCCTTGGCGCTGCTGTAGTAGTAGCCGGCGCGGTACTCACCGGCCAGGCCGTTGAGCTTGGGGGTCCACACCAGTTCCACCGGCAACAGGGTGCCCTGGGTGCCACTGCCGCTGAGCTTGAAGCCGTTGTCGCGGTCCAGGTTCGACGGGTTCTGCTCATAGGCGCCGATCTGCGCGTAGACCTCTGGGGTCAGGTGGTATTTGACCCGCAGCGCCCACTGGCTCACCGGCCAGTTGTACCAGACGCTGCCGGCCCAGTTGCCCACCTGGGAGCCGCAGAACGCCAGGTTCTGGAAGTCGCAGGGGAAGCTGTTGAAGTCTTCGCCCTGGCCGAAGCGTCCGGCTTTGATGTCGAGTTTCTGGTCGAAGAATTTCTGCTGGTACCACATCTGGGTCAGGCGCCAGGTCTGGCCGCGGCCCCAGACTTCTTGGGCCGAGGTGAAGCCGCCGACCCGAGGGTCGTTGATCCGGTCGTCGCTGATGTTGTTGCCGTCGCGCTTGGTTACCGTCAACTGGAACTCGGCGTCATCCCAGCCGAGGATCTTCTGCAGGTCCAGGTGGCTGCCGAAGGCGAACTGATCGCTGTAGCGCGCGGTACGGTCATGGTCGTAGCCGCCATGCAGGTTGGCGCCCATTTCGCCGACGTAGTCGACCTTGAACTCGTAACCCTTGTTGGCCAGTTCCGTGCGTGTGCCATTCCAGTCGCCGAGCATCCAGGGCGAGTCGCTGTCGAAGGCCGGTGCGGCCTGGGCGCAGGCGGCAAACCCCAGGGCGCCGATCAGGCTCAGGGTCTTGGGCAGGGCGACGGGAGTCAGGACAGCGCTGTCTTTTAGGCGCTGGAAAGTAGGCATAGGCATTCGAGTCAGGTCTTTTTCTAGGAATAGGCAGAAGCAAGGGCAGGCTGCGTGGCCTTGATCACGCTGGATCGAGGGGGCATGCCGCTGATTTCAAAAGGAAAGATGAAGCGTTTCAGCTTCAGGGTGCGAAGGATAAAGCGCCGTCTCATCAAGAGAAAGCGCTTTTATTGACATGAACAGTTTCGGATTCGGTAACAGTAATCGGGCCCATTCGGGGTCAGTGCGGCGTGGCTGCCTCGGCGAGGGCTTGTTTCTGCCGGGTATAGCTCAGGGCGAAGTGCGCCACCAGGCCGAAGATCAGCCCCCAGAACGCCGCGGCCAGCCCCAGGAAGCTCATGCCCGAAGCGGTCACCAGAAAGGTGATCAGGGCCGCTTCACGCTGTTTCTCATCGGCCATGGCACCGCTCAGGCCGGCGCTGATGGCACCGAACAGGGCAAGACCGGCCAAGGCGGCGATCAACTCCTTGGGCAGGGCGGCGAAGACCGAGGCCAGGGTGGCGCCGAAGATGCCCATGAACAGATAGAACAGGCCGCAGGCAATCCCGGCGATGTAGCGTTTGTCCTTGTCTTCGTGGGCTTCGCGACCGGTGCAGATGGCTGCGGTGATGGCGGCGAGGTTGATGCCATGGGAGCCGAACGGCGCCAGCAGTACCGAGGTGATGGCGGTCCAGGACACGATCGAGCGCGCCGGAGTGTTGTAGCCGGCGCTGCGCATCACCGCCATGCCCGGAACGTACTGTCCGGTGAGGGTCACCAGGGCCAGGGGCAGACCGATGTTGATGATGGCGTGCCAGCTCCATTCGGGGGCGATGAAGATCGGCTGGGCCACCGCCAGGGTAATGGCGCCGCCGTTGAACTCGCCGAGGCCGGCGGCCACGGCGCAGCCCACCAGCAGTACTGCCAGAATCGCGTAGCGTGGCGACAGGCGCTTGCCCAGCAGATAGGCGGCGATCATCGCCAGTACCAGGACCGGTTGCAGGGTGACTGAGGTGAACAGTCCGGCGCCGAAGCGGAACAGGATGCCCGCCAGCATGGCGGCGGCAATGGCTTTGGGCAGGCGGCTCATGAGTTTGTCGAAGGCCCCGGACAGCCCGACCACGGCAATGATCAGCGAGGCGACTATATAGGCGCCTATGGCTTGGGGCAGCGACACCGTGGGCAGCATCGACACCAGCAGCGCCGCGCCCGGAGTTGACCAGGCGGTGATCACCGGCACCTTGAGGCGCCAGCTCAGCAGCAGGCCGGTGAGGCCGCTGCCGATGGAGATGGCCCAGATCCAGGACGACACCTGATCGCTGGGCAAGTGGGCTTCGCGGGCGGCCTGGAACACGATGATCAAGGGGCCGGCGTAGGAAATGATCACGGCGATCAGGCCGGCAATCACGGCGGAGAGGGACAGGTCCTTTCTGAGACTGTGCATGGCATCTCGACTGGGGGTGGGGTGAGAGAAGGATTGATTCGATTGGGTTGGCGTTGATTGAGTGTATTTCAATGAATTGAATCGATTCAATCGTTTCTCAAGGTGGATGAACCTGAGACACTCCTTTTTCGTTTGTAACGTATTGATTTACAGATATTTATCTTTGTAATGAATATTTTTTCGAGTCTCCTGCAGTTTTTTCATTTGCCTGTTGATCGAATCAATAGGTTGATTGAGTCGATATTAGGGCGAGTGCAAGCCTGTGATATGCTCCGGTCCACTTCAAAGCAGCCGATGGTGATCAGCCTCCATGTGGGTTCCCCAGTTAAGCGAGTTCAATCAGCCGGTTTACCTGTCCATCGCCGACGCCCTGGCGCGGGACATCGGCAGCGGCCTGTTGAACGACGGTGACCGCTTGCCGACCTTGCGCGAGCTGGCGGTGACCCTCAACGTCACCCCTGGCACCGTCAGTCGTGCCTACAGCGAAGCCCAGCGTCGTGGCCTGGTGCAGGGAGAGGTGGGGCGCGGTACTTATGTGCTGGCGCAACCGCCGCAAGAGTTGCCGGAAGGTTCCAGTGCGCCGTCCCTGTCCCTGGGGCAGTCCGAAGCCCTGGATCTGTCGATCATCAAGCCCTACAGCGAAACCCTGGAGTACTGGTTGCGCGGCGCGTTGGTGGGCATGGCCCGCAGCAGCGACTTCGGCCGTGCCCTGGACTACGCCCCCGACGGTGGTCATCCGGCTCATCGTGAAGCCGGTGCCCAGTGGCTGCGCCACTCCTTGCCCGAAGCCCATTGGCAACAGGTGGTGATGACTGCCGGCGCCCAGCACGGGTTGCTGGTGGCTATCAGCGCCTTGAGCAATGCCGGCGATCTGGTGCTCTGCGAATCATTGACCTACCCGGGCATCATCTCCGTGGCCCATGGCCTGGAGCGGCGCCTGCGGGGCGTGGCGATGGACGCTGAGGGGATGATTCCCGAGGCCTTGCGCGAGCAGTGCCTACGGGAAAAGCCGGCGCTGCTGGTGTGCGTCGCCAGTTGCCAGAACCCCACCACGGCGATCATGTCACCCCAGCGCCGGGCGCAGATTGCGGCGATTGCCGAAGAGTTCGACTTCCTGATCATCGACGACGATATCTACGGCTTCCTCGCCACCGATCCGTCGATCAAACCGCTTTCCAGCTATGCGCCGCAGCGTTCGGTGTACCTCACCAGTCTGTCCAAGGCGATCATGCCGGCGTTGCGTGTGGGCTATCTCTACAGCCCGCCCAAGTTGCTGTCGCGGCTGAGCTCGATGGTCCGTAGCAGTGTGTGGATGCCGTCGCCGCTGACCGCGCAACTGGCCAGCAATGTGATTGTCGAGGGATTGGACCGCAAGCTGGTACAGACCCAGCGTAACGAAGCGGCAGCGCGCCAGGCGATTGCCCGGGAAGTGTTTGCCGGTCTGGAGATCCAGACTCAGCCCCACAGCTATCACCTGTGGCTGACCTTGCCGGAGCCCTGGACTGGCGATGAGTTCGCCACCCTGGCCCGAGCCAATGGAGTGCTGGTGATGAGCGGCAGCCAGTTCCAGGTGGAACGCGGTGCCAGCTCCCGTTGTGTGCGGGTGGTGCTGATGTCGCCTACGACCCAGGACGAGTTGCGTTTTGCCCTGACTCAGTTGGCCAGCTTGATCGAGGCTGACCCGCGACGTTATTGCTGAGACCGCTTTCGCCGGCAAGCCGGTTCCTACGCGGATCTGTAGGAGCCGGCTTGCCGGCGAACAGGGCCTTAAAAGGTAGTACGCAACCCCACTTCCACACTGCGCCCGGCGGCCGGCGCGATATCTCGCAGGATCGAACTGGCGTAGCGCACGGTCTGGTTGGTCAGGTTCTCGCCTTTGACGAAGGCCAGCCACTGGCTACGGCCAATGTCGAAGCGATAGCCGGCGCTGGCACCAAAGGTGGTGTAGCCATCGGTGCTGCTTTCGTGGTCCGGCACTCGGCCCTGGCCGGCGGCATGCTGGACATCCAGGCGTGCTTGCCAGCGATCCAGTTCCCAGAGCAGGCCGCTGTTCAGGCGCAGCGGAGCAATGCGTGGCAGGTCCTGGCCATTGTCGAGGTTCTTGGCCCGGGTGTAGTCGCCGGACAGCTCCAGGGCGAACTTGCCGTAGGCGCTTTCTCCCAGGTTCCAGCGGTCCTGGGCTTCGATCCCGGTGAAGCGTGCCCGTACTCCGGAATAGGCGTATTCCGCAATTCCGTCTGCATCTTCTTCCCCTTCATCGTTGAGGGTTCGGCCCGTGCCCAGCAAGCCGATGTAGTTGGAGAAGTGGCTGTAGAACACCCCGACGCTGCCTTTGTGGGTGCCGTTGTCGAAGCGCAGGGCCAGGTCGCTGGACACGGCCTTTTCCTTGGACAGCTTGGCGTTGCCCAGCTCATAGGTGCCTGTGGCGACGTGGGCGCCGTTGGCATACAGCTCGTAGAAGGTCGGAGCGCGTTCGGTGTAGCCCAGGGTGGCGGCCAGGGACCAGACCGGCGTCAGGGTATAGACCGCACCGGAGGACAGGCTGCCGGCAGTAAAGCTGCTGGACTTATTGGCCTGGGCAAAACGTTCGTTGCCTTTGCCGTCCGGGTCCACGGTGGTGTGTTCCAGGCGTCCGCCAAGGCTGAGTCTCAGGCGCTCGGTGGCTTGCAGTTCTTCAAGAATGAACAGGGCGCCGCTGTTGGTATCGGTCTTCGGCACGAAGGCTTCTTCACCCAGGGCGGAAAACTCGTTGCGATTGACCTGGGCACCGACCACGCCTTCCAGCGGGCCGATGGGCAGGTGCCGAGCCTCGACCCGCGCCTCGTAACCCTTGTTCTTGAAGGTGGTGCCGGTTTCACCGCCTTCGATCTCCCGGTGTTCATAGTCGGTGTAGCCGGCGTTGAACTTGAGCGAGCTGAACGGGCCTTGGAGGTTGCGCAGCTCCGAGGCAAAGGCGTAGTGATCCTGCTTCATGCGGATACGCACGTCGTCTTCGGCGGGGGAGCCGTAGTTGGAGTCGTAGTTGCTGTAGGACAGGCCGGCATAACCGTCGTCCCAGGTGTAGGAGCCGCCGATGGCGCCGCCGTCCTGGCGACCGTCGCTGTTGCCCAGGCGGCCTTTCTTGCCGTCGCCATCTTCGCTCGCCGGCGCGTGGCGGCTGCGGGCGTAGCCGGGAATCTTCAGGTCATTGAACTGCCGGGAGTTGGCGTCCAGGTGCAGGGCGAAGGTACCGTCGCCGGCTTCCAGTTTTCCGGCGCTGCTGCGGGTGGTGGCGGCGCCGTAGCGCAGTTCACCGGCACCGTGAATGCCCTCGATGGCTTCGGTGGGAATGCGGTTGTCGAAGCTGTTGATGACCCCGCCAATGGCGTTGCCGCCGTACAGCAAGGCTGCCGGGCCACGAACGATTTCGATACGTTCGACGTTGACCGGGTCCAGGGGCACGGCGTGGTCGTAGGACAGCGACGAGGCATCCAGGGCGCCGACGCCATTTTGCAGGATGCGGATGCGGTCGCCGTCCAGGCCACGAATCACCGGGCGGCTGGCGCCGGGACCGAAGTAGGACGAGGACACGCCCGGCTGCTTGTTCAGGGTTTCACCGAGGCTGCCTTTCTGTTCCAGGGTCAATTGCTCGCCTTCCAGCACGGTGGTCGGTGCGGCCAGTTGGGTACTGCCCAGAGGATTGGCGGTGATGACTTGCTGGGGCAAATCCAGGGCCTGGGCCTGGGAAGCAATCAGCAAGGCGGCGGACAGCGGCGACAGGCGCCACAGTAAAGAGCGGGAAGGGCGAGGGACTGAGAGGGACATCGGTCATTCCTTGGCAAGCGTTGCGCAGCGCGCTTTGAGTCAGAAAACAGGCGGGACACGGGGGTGCCCAGGATGCAGGTGAGTTGTTATTGATTGATACAATATAACATCTCTTTTATTTCAAAAAGCCAGGAACTTTTTGCTTCTCATGCTCAAGCACCGTGGTTGCCGACGGCGGCTACAGTTAAAACAGCGCTCTGGCGTGGGCGCATGCCCTCGGCTAAGGTGCGCGGCTTCCTCATCTTTCTCCCCGAAGGCCTGGCATGACCGATACCCAAACCGACCCGCTGCATGGCGTGACCCTGGAACAGATCCTCAAGGCGCTGGTGGAACACTACGAATGGTCGGGGTTGGCCGAGCGCATCGATATCCGTTGCTTCAAGAGTGATCCGAGCATCAAGTCGAGCCTGACCTTCCTGCGCAAGACGCCCTGGGCACGGGAAAAGGTCGAGAAGCTCTACGTGAAGTTGCAGCGCACCAAGCGTCCGCTCTGAGGAATTCCATGACCGGTGTATGGCTGCAGAGGCTGTTCAGCCGACGCGGGCTGATCGCCATTGCCGCAGTGTTGGGTTGGCTGGGGCTGACGGTTCAGCTGTACTTGATCCTGTTGCTGCGCTGGGAGGCCGGTGCCAGCCTGCTGGGCGGGCTGGTGAACTTCTTCAGTTTCTTCACCGTGCTCAGCAATACCCTGGTGGCCAGTGTGCTGACCTGTGCCCTGAATCTGCGGATTTCCCGGGGGCAGGCGTTCATGCTGCGTGCGCCGGTCAGTGGCGCGGTGGCGGCGAGCATTGTCCTGGTGGGGTTGGCCTACAGCCTGCTGTTGCGTCACCTGTGGCATCCCCAGGGCTGGCAATGGCTGGCGGACGAGCTGCTGCACGACGTGATGCCGGTGCTGTTCCTGATCTATTGGTGGTGCTGTGTGCCCAAGGGGCGGCTGCGGCTGAGGCACATCGGCTTATGGATGCTTTACCCGATGCTGTATTTCGCCTATCTGCTCTTGCGCGGGGATTTGCTGGGGTTGTACCCCTATCCCTTTATTGCCGTGGACAAGCTCGGCTACCCCCAGGTGTTGCTCAATGCCCTGGGCATATTGGCGGGATTCGTCCTGGTGTCGCTGCTGTTGCTGGGCCTGGATCGCTGGCTGGGCAAACACCCTCCGCAACCCCGCTAGGCACCGGCTTGCCGGCGACGTGGCCTTTGAGACCGCTTTCGCTGGCAAGCCAGCTCCTACAAGGGAAATGCATTCCCGGCCACTCCGTAGGAGCCGGCTTGCCGGCGAAGGGGCCCTTGAGAACGCCTTCGCTGGCAAGCCAGCGCCTACCGTGAGGCGGGGTTATTCTTCTTCGCTGCCGTCCAGGCGCCAGTAACCGGCGGCCTTGACGAACTCGTCGTTGAGCCGGTGCTCATCCAGCAGCACTCGACGAACCTGGCGCGAGACCTTGCTCTCGGTGGCCACCCAGGCGTACAGCTTGCCTTGCGGGACCTGCAATTGACGCACAGTGCTGATCAGGTCCTGCCCGCCGCCATCACGTTCCACCCAGATCACCTCGATCTCGGCGGCGCTGTGCAGTGCCTGGCGCTCGGCTCGATCCTGAACCTCGATCACCGCCAATACCTGGCGTCCGGCCGGCAGTTCTTCCAGGCGTCGGGCAATGGCCGGCAGTGCGGTTTCGTCACCGATCAGCAGGTAGCTGTCGAAGATGTCCGGCACGACCATCGAACCTCGCGGCCCGCCGATGTGCAGGTACTGCCCCGGCTTGGCCTGTTCGGCCCAAGTTGAGGCGGGGCCGTCGCCATGGAGCACGAAGTCGATGTCCAGCTCGCCCTGTTCCAGGTCGTAGCGGCGTGGGGTGTAGTCGCGCATGGCGGGCATCGGACCGCTGTCCTTGCCCGGGCCCAGCACCAGGGTTTCCAGGGCGGCTTGCTGTTCGGCGTTCTGCGGGAACAGCAGCTTCACATGGTCGTCGCTGCCCAGGCTGATGAAGCCGGCCAGCTCAGGCCCGCCGAGGGTGATGCGGCGCATGCGCGGGGTCAGGTCGACAACGCGCAAGACTTCCAGGCGCCGGCGCTTGATCTCGTGCATGACCCGGTGAATGGATGGCTCTGGGGTTGCAGTCATTCGGATTTCTCCTGGGCAGTGTGGCTGACAGGACCATCGACAATGGCCTTGGCGGTGTTGTTCAGCAGGTCGCGTACCCGGAGGATTTCTTCCGGGCTCCAGCGGCCATGGTGCATTTGCAGGGCGTGGCGCAGGTTGTGCACCGCCTCATGAATTTCCGCGGGGCGGTCGTGGCCGCGCAGGGAACGCTTGCTGACCTCGATGCGCATGCGCACGCCGTCCAGGGCAATGGCCTGCTCCTGAAGGGAAAGACGACCGGCGTCGGTGACGCTGTAGCGTTTTTTTCCGCCTTCGGCGTCGCCCTGGATCATTTCGCTTTCTTCCAGGAAGGTCAGGGTCGGATAGATCACTCCGGGGCTCGGGCTGTAGGCGCCGTCGAACATGCCTTCGATCTGGCGGATCAGGTCGTAGCCGTGGCAGGGCTGTTCGGCGATCAACGCCAGCAGCAGCAACTTCAAATCGCCGGGGGCAAACACCCGGGGGCCGCGGCCGCCGCGTTCACGAGCGGGACGGCGCTCGAAACTGTCGTGGCCGTCACCGTGTTCGCGGTGGTGAGGATGCTCTCTCATTTTCTCTTTCTCCTGTTCGATTTAGACATAACTTAAGATATATCTTAAGAATTGCGCAAGCACTTCTGTGCCGCTCAAAGCTGCCGTTGGTCGGAGATGGAAAATCGCAATGGACGGGCGATCCACGCCATGGAATGGCGTGGAGGGTCTGGCAAGCGGAGGGATTCAGCGTTGCGCGAGGCTGCCCAGGCACTGGGTGCTGCTGCCAGGCTGCAGGTAGGGCATGAGAATCGGCGCCATGCCTTTGAGCACCTGCACCGGCAAGGCCGAGGTGAACTTGAAGCCCTGGGCCGAAGCCCCCGGCACATAGGCTGTGAGGGTGCCGAAGTGGTGATCGCCGATGTAGAACACGAAGGTCGCGGTGCGGTTGATGGACTTGGAGCTCAGCACCCGGCCGCCAGCACCAATGGCCTCGATGCGGTTGTCGCCCGTACCGGTCTTGCCGCCCATGGCCAGCGGCGTACCGTCCGCCAGTTTAAAACTGCCGGATACCCGTTTCGCGGTGCCGGCATCCACCACCTGTGACAAGGCTCCGCGCAGGGCCGTGGCGACCTCCGAAGGCATCACGCGCTTGCCCTTGCCTGGGTCGTTGCTCAGGCGGGTTTCGTAAGGCGTGCCGGCGGCAAAGTGCAGGCTGTCGATGCGCAGGGTCGGCAGGCGCACGCCGTCGTTGAGGATGGTGCCTACCAGCTCGGCGAGAGCCGCCGGCCGATCGCCGGAACTGCCGATGGCGGTGGCCAGGGAAGGCACCAGGTGGTCGAACGGGTAACCGACGCTCTGCCAGCGCTGGTGAATATCCAGGAACGCTTCGATCTCCAGCATGGTGCGGATGCGGCTGTCCCGGGCGCTGCGATGGCGGCTCTTGAACAGCCAGCTGTAGACCTCCTGGCGTTCAAACTCACTGGCCTTGACGATCTGGCTGAAGGTCGCGTCGGGGTTGTTCATCAGGTAGCCCAGCAGCCACAGGTCCAGGGGATGGACCTTGGCGATGTAGCCCTGGTCCGGCAGGTCATAGGCCCCCGGGCCATAGCCGGCATAGAGTTTGTCCAGGCGCTCATCGGTGAGCTTTTCGCCGGTCTTGGCGTTTTTCATGTGGGCCCGGACAAAGCGATTGAAGCTTTCCTGGCTGGCGTCCGGCAGCAGGTAGCGGTGCACGGCAGCCAGGCGGATCGCCGTGGGGTGCATGCCGTCGAGAAAAGTGTCCAGGCGTGCCTGGGTGTCCTTGTTGCGGTACTTCTTCCAGAACCGCAACAGGAACGAGGTGCCCTCGCGGTCAGCGAAGCGTGCCAGGTATTCCTGACGCCGCGGGTTGGCGTCGTCCTTGAGCAACTCGGCACTGCCGCTGTCGCCGCCGTAGGTGCTGTAGCGCACCAGGTCACGCATCAGGCGAATGAACGGCAGGTTGATGGATTCGCGCAGGGCATCGCGCAGGGTCGGGCTGCGGCCGTTGTCCTCGTTGCGAAAGTTGTGGAAGTGATGCACCCCGCCGCCGGTGAAGAAGGCTTCGCCGGGGCTGGCGGAGTAGGTGCGGTCCAGGGCGGCGTCGAGCATCTTCGGCAAGTTGCGGTCGCTGTTCTGCATCAAGTAGTCGATGGCCCAGCGGCTCAGGCGGTCCTGGTCATTGACCACAACCTTCTTCAGTTCGGCCGGGGTTTTCCCGGCGTGCTTGTCGTGCAGCTCGGAGATGATCTGCAGGTAGGTAGTCAGCACCCGCAACTTGGCGGTGGAGCCCAATTCCAGCTTGCTGCCTTCGTTGATGTCGAAAGGCTGGTCGGTGCTGTCGGTCTGCACGCGCACCCGCGAGCCGTCGGGGGTGAGTTCGAACAGGGTGAAGCTGTAACGCACTTGGGTGGTGCTGGTGGGGGTCAGCAGGCGCTCGCCGAGCACACCGATCTGTGCCGCAAATGCAGGGTCGGCGAGATGCTTGAGGTACTCCGTGGCCTGGCGTTGCAGGTCGCTCTGCAAGGTACTGGTGGCCGATAGGTCAAGGCGGTCCAGGTCGTACAGGG
Organism: Pseudomonas sp. 910_21; assembly: GCF_052850735.1. NCBI lineage: Bacteria > Pseudomonadati > Pseudomonadota > Gammaproteobacteria > Pseudomonadales > Pseudomonadaceae > Pseudomonas > Pseudomonas sp. 910_21. Next base: position 349,583 of record NZ_VXCY01000002.1, read on the forward strand.
GGCGGTTGAGCAGCGCTGCCAAACGGCTGCGGGCCACGCTGATGCCCTTGTTGGTTTCGATCGGCTGGATCGTCGGCTGCTGCTGCCAGTCGCGGTAGTTGACCTTGCTGGCCAGGGCCGCGGCGGTCAGGGCGGGATCGATGACATCGTTTTGCGCCAGCAGGCGGATATGGCTGTCGGTGAGGTCCGCCAGCTCGGCGTGCCCCTTGACCAGATAATGGGAGGGGCGGCGTTGCGCGATCATCAGCGACAGCACCTGACGCAGGGCCAGGCCACGCTGGGCCAGGCTTCTGGCATCGGTGGCGTTGCTGGCCAGGGCCTGGTTGACCTGATCGAAATCGGCGCCGTACCAGACCCGCAGGCCCTCGGCCATGCCATGTACCTCGCCGTGGCCGGGAACTGCCGACAGCGGCACGCTGTTGAGGTAATCGCGGACGATCCGGCGCCGGGCTTCCAGGGTTTGCGGGCCATCCTGATAGGCGCGCACGCTGGCGGAAATCATCTGGCGGATCTTTTCACCGCCGGACACTGTCAAGCCATCGGGTGAGTGGCGGTATTTTTCCAGCTGGGTGGCCAGGGTGCTGCCGCCAGCGGTCTGCCCGGGCAGGTGCAGGAGCTTGGCCACCTGGGACCAGGCGGCCTTGGCGAAGCGCGGCCAATCCACTGCCGGGTTGGCCTGGGCCAGCTTGGGGTCCAGCAGATCGCGGTTTTCGATGAACAGCAGGCTGTGCACCATCAGGGGCGGGATATGGGCGAAGCTGGCATACAGCTGTTGCGGGTAATTGAATTGATACAGGGGCGCGGCGCGGCAATCGGTGATGGACAGGCCGGCCTGGATTTTCTCGGTATAGGGCACGAAAAAACCGTTTTTACTGTAGTCCATCAACGCCGGGGAAAAGCGTGTCTGAGCGTCGATCAGGTAGCCGCGTTTGAGCAGACGTGGCAGGAACTCACCCAGGGCGCTATAGCCCAGACGCCGGTCGAAGGGGCCGGCGCCGGGATAGAGCATGGCATCGCTGGGGCCAGGTTGCAGGGAATAGCTCAAGTCACGAGCCAGCTTGCTGAATTCCCGGGCCTGGAGCTTGGAGGTCCGCATTTCCCGGGTGGCGGCGACCCCCAGGGCGATCAGCGCAATCAGCAATAGCAGCCAGAACAGGCGCCAGGCATAACGGCGCGGTCCGGTTTTTTTGGGTATAGGCGCTTCGTCCTCGCTGTGGTTTGGCACTGCGGTTTTACGCGAATCGGTCTGCCACAGAGCGCCCATAGTCGATTGATCCATTCACGCAGATTGATCGGACTTGTCTGAAGCTTAGTCGGTGGTGGCCGCGGGTGAAGAAATTGTGAAAGCAACTTGTCCTCGAACCGGGCCGTGGCAACCGGGCTGATCTGGAGTCGGTGGGAAAGTGCTGTGATAGAGCCTTTTTTCCAGGTAAATACGCCCTAGGTAGGGGCATGACGATGCACCAGGGCTGTGCAATACTTCCGGCCCTTTCCGAGTGAGGTTTAAGGGCAAAAAGCAGGTAATGCTTCTCCGCGAAAGCGGTATTTGCCGAGATTTCTCTCTGAATTTAGCTACTTATAGAGTGAAAAGCCCTGTCGGGAGCTTTTTATACTGCGCACCCCGCTGATCTGGCAGGTCTTGTCCTACAGACGCGCCGTCCCACAAGGTCGGTCCGGTTGAGCACGCTATGGCTATCCGCCATGGCTTCGCAGACTCGGTGGTTCATATCCAATAACAAAATGAGGTTGTATCTCTATGTCAGTTGGCAACCAACTGCCCCACGGCGAGACCGCTCAGGGCGGCCCGCTGAAACGCGAACTCGGCGAACGGCATATTCGCTTGATGGCGCTGGGCGCCTGTATCGGCGTCGGCCTGTTCCTCGGCTCGGCCAAGGCCATCGAAATGGCCGGTCCGGCCATCATGCTGTCCTACATCATCGGCGGCCTGGCGATTCTGGTGATCATGCGCGCCCTCGGCGAGATGGCGGTGCATAACCCGGTCGCCGGCTCCTTCAGCCGTTACGCACAAGACTACCTGGGCCCGTTGGCGGGTTTTCTCACCGGCTGGAACTACTGGTTCCTGTGGCTGGTGACCTGTGTCGCGGAAATCACCGCGGTGGCGGTGTACATGGGCATCTGGTTCCCCGATGTGCCGCGCTGGATCTGGGCCCTGGCGGCCCTGGTGAGCATGGGCTCGATCAACCTGATCGCGGTCAAGGCCTTCGGTGAGTTCGAGTTCTGGTTTGCCCTGATCAAGATCGTCACCATCATCGCCATGGTGATCGGCGGCGTCGGCATCATTGCCTTCGGCTTCGGTAACGACGGCGTGGCCCTGGGGATTTCCAACCTGTGGACCCACGGCGGCTTCATGCCCAACGGCGTGACCGGCGTGCTGATGTCCCTGCAGATGGTAATGTTCGCCTACCTGGGCGTAGAGATGATCGGCCTCACCGCCGGTGAAGCGCGCAACCCGCAGAAGACCATTCCCAATGCCATCGGCTCGGTGTTCTGGCGCATCCTGCTGTTCTATGTGGGCGCGTTGTTCGTGATCCTGTCGATCTACCCATGGAACGAGATTGGCACCCAGGGCAGCCCCTTCGTGATGACCTTTGAACGCCTGGGGATCAAGACGGCTGCCGGCATCATCAACTTCGTGGTGATCACTGCAGCACTGTCCTCCTGCAACGGCGGCATCTTCAGCACCGGGCGCATGCTCTACAGCCTGGCGCAGAACGGCCAGGCCCCGGCCGGTTTCGCCAAGACCTCGAACAACGGTGTGCCGCGTCGCGCGCTGCTGCTGTCGATCTTCGCCTTGCTGCTTGGCGTACTGCTGAACTATTGGGTGCCGGAGAAAGTGTTCGTCTGGGTGACTTCGATTGCCACCTTCGGCGCGATCTGGACCTGGGTGATGATCCTTCTGGCCCAGCTCAAGTTCCGCAAGGGCCTGAGCCCGAGCGAGCGTGCTGCGCTGAAATATCGCATGTGGCTGTACCCGGTCAGTTCCTACCTGGCCCTGGCGTTCCTGGTGCTGGTGGTGGGGCTGATGGCCTACTTCCCGGACACCCGTGTGGCGCTGTATGTCGGCCCGGCGTTCCTGGTGCTGCTGACGGTGCTGTTCTACCTGTTCAAGCTGCAGCCCACCAACGCCCAGCAGGGTGCGGTGCGTTCGGCGTCGTGATCCCTCGCCCGGGAGGCTCTTGTCTTGAGCATCCCGGGCCAACGGCCTGACCTGAAGAATCCGGCGTCCCGCCAGGGCCGCCGGATTTTTTTTTGCCGCGGTTCAGCCTCCCAGGGTGCCGCTGGTATCGGCATCGAACACCGCCTTGGCTTGTCGGGCCAAGGGGGTCAGCAGGCTCAATAGCGCCGCTGCGTCATAGAGCTGTTGGGCTGCCAGGTTCACCGGGGTGGGATCGATGGGAATCAGCACTTCGGCATCGGCTGCGTGCAGCCAGATCGCCGTCACCTGCAGGGCAGGGATGAACAGCAACCTCAACTCGCAGGATTTTCCCAGCAGCAGGGGGGCCTGTTCCGCCAGGTTCAGGGCACTGATGGCGGACGCCGCCAGAGCGCCGTGATTGAGCGCCGCGAACTCGACCTTGCCGGCCACTTCCGTCAGTTGCGCGTCGGCAATGGATACGCCGCCGGCGAACACCAGGTAATGCCAGTCCCCGGTTGTGGCCTGGTCCAGGCCCTTGCCGCTGGCCAGGTCCTCCAGGCTGAGGGCGTAGCCACGAAATGCCTGTGACAGGCTCAGGGTGCCGGCATTGGCAAAGGCGCGGTTGACACCGAAACCCTGGGTGCGCAGGGCCGCCTGCAGTGCTGGGTGCAAGGTCTGGACGCCGTGGGTGGGCGCCTTGGGGTAAGTCAGTTGCATGACGCCTCCTAGTTTTTCCGGGTGAAGTAGGTGTGAGTCCAATTGCCGCCGCCGTTGTAGGAACCAGGGAAGCTGTTAAGGGCACGGGTCGAGTAACCGAAAATGGAGTCGGCGACCAGGATGTAGTTGCCGTCGGTGCCGTAGATCGTCAGGAAATGCGCGCCGCCGCCATACCAGGCGCAGCGCAGGCCGACGGGGCGGCCCATGCCGAGCTGGTTCTCGATGGCCGGCATCTGCATCCGGTTTTCCCGCATGCCGCCATAGCTGCGGGTGGTTCTGAGGGCCGAGTCCAGGTAGCCGTAGACGTTGCATGGCCCGGGCTGGCTGCAGCAGGAGTTGCGGCCCAATTCGGCGTTGGCTACCCCGCACTGGGTCCAGGAGCCGGTGCCGTAGTAGTTGCCGACCGAGGCGGATAGGGCCGCCCAGCACCAGTTGCTCTGGGTCTGCGGCTGCACACTGAAATTGAGTCGGGCGCCGGCCTGGGGCGCAGCCTCGGCGCGTGGGTCGACTTCAGCCAGTTGCAGATCGATCAGCGTACCGGCCAGGCATTGGGGCAGGGCCGGTGGGTTGCCAGTGGGGGTCAAGGTAGTGCTTAACATGTTCATCCTCCATGAATGAAAACCAGCCTCCGGCTGGTGTCGTTGTTGCCTCTGGGGCTACAGCAAGTAGCCGGACCCGGCGCTGGGTGCCGCGCTGTGCCAGCCTCGATGGCGTGCGCTGGCCGGGTCTGCAAGCAACCTTAGACGGAATATGCGTCAATGCAATTTAATTATGCGTTTATGCATTGATGCGGGCGTGGATGTCCCTGATAAAGGGGGCGTCCACAGCCGGCCCCGGTCCGGGTTGTGGCCCCTTGTTGAGTGTCGACTGAGGCTAGACGTCGATGATCACCAGGGTGCCGTGGCTGCCGGGCAGTACGCTGTGGGCTTGGCCGGCTTCCACCAGGTACATCTGACCGGCCAGCACTTCTACAGTGGCCTGGCCAATGCCCAGGCGCAGGCAGCCCTGGGTCACCAGCAGGCCTTCGTTGTAGTCGTGGGTTTCTTCAGGGTAGGGCGCTTGGTCCATGCGCAGGACCTTGATGCGGGCCGGGCCGACCTGGCCCACCAGCGAGGATTGCCAGGGGCCGGGCAGTTGGCGGGACAGTTGCTCGAAAGACAGCAAGGGCATGGTGGCACTCCGAAAGGTCAGTGGTGGTTCGGTCTGCTTTCGGTGGTCCGGTCAAGCATCGGGAGGATGTCGGCTTCTAGAATTCGTCCATCAGCAACACGCGGCATTCGCGGGTTTGAAAGGCGTTGATCTGCGGTACCAACCGGGTGAAGTGTTCGGTGTTGCAGTGAGCGTCGAGGGCTGCTTGGTCCGGCCACTGTTCGACGAAGATGAAGTGCCCCGGGTCTTTCTGATCGACGAACAGATCGTAGGCAATGCACAACGGTTCCTGGCGGGTTTTTTCCACCAGTTCGGCGTACCACGGGCGCACGGTTTCCAGGTGTTCGGGCTGGATGAAATCTTCAGCGATGACCTTGAGCATTGCAATCTTCCTTGGGTGACGCCCGGCGCTCCCCGGCGATCGGGGAGCACTGGGCAATGGGGCTTAAGCGGCGGCTTCGGTGTTGGGTTCGAAGCTGTCGGCCCGGGCCAGTTGCCACATGCGCGAGTAGAACTCGCCGTTGACCTCGCCGGTGAGCAATTCGCCGGGCTTGAGGAACACATGCAGTTGGGAGAACAGCTTGATTTCGGTGGCGGACATGCGTCGCACCAGGTGTTTGGCTTCCAGTTGCGACGGGTGCTGCAGGCCGGCGGCGGCCAGCATCTCCGCCAGGGCCTTGAGGGTGTTGCGGTGGAAGCTATACACCCGTTGGGCCTTGTCCGGCACCACCAGGGCGCGTTGGCGCAGGTTGTCCTGGGTGGCGACACCGGTGGGGCATTTGTTGGTGTGGCAGCTTTGTGACTGGATGCAGCCGATGGCGAACATGAAGCCTCGGGCCGAGTTGGCCCAGTCGGCGCCAATGGCCAGGACGCTGGCGATGTCGAAGGCGCTGACGATCTTGCCGCTGGCACCAAGCTTGATCTTGTCCCGCAGGTTCAGGCCCACCAGGGTGTTGTGGACGAACAGCAGGCCTTCACGCATGGGCGCGCCGATGTGGTCGGTAAACTCCACGGGTGCCGCGCCGGTGCCGCCTTCCTTGCCGTCGACCACGATGAAGTCCGGGAGGATGCCGGTTTCCAGCATGGCCTTGGCAATGCCCATGAATTCCCACGGGTGGCCCAGGCAGAACTTGAAGCCTACCGGCTTGCCACCGGACAACTCACGCAGCTGCTGGATGAAATGCATCATTTCGATGGGGGTGGAAAACGCACTGTGGCTCGACGGCGAAATGCAATCCTCGCCCATGCGGATGCCGCGGGTGTCGGCGATTTCCTGAGTGACCTTGTGCTTGGGCAGGATGCCGCCGTGACCCGGCTTGGCGCCCTGGCTCATCTTGATCTCGATCATCCGCACCTGCGGGTTCTGTGCCTGGGTGGCGAAGCGCTCGGGGTCGAAGCGCCCGTCGGCGGTGCGGCAGCCGAAGTAACCACTGCCCAGTTCCCAGGTCAGGTCGCCGCCGTGCTCGCGGTGATAGGGGCTGATGCTGCCTTCACCGGTGTCGTGGGCAAAGTTGCCGAGCTTGGCGCCCTGGTTCAGGGCGCGAATGGCGTTGGCGCTCAGGGAGCCGAAGCTCATGGCCGAGATGTTGAACACCGACGCCGAATAGGGCTGGGTGCATTGCGGGCCGCCGACGGTGACCCGAAAACTGCTGGGGTCGCTCAGAGGAGCCGGGCGCATGGAGTGGCCGATGAACTCGAAGCCCGACTGATAGACATCGATCAGGGTGCCGAAGGGTTTGTCGGCGCTCTCATTCTTGGCTCGTGAGTACACCAGGGAGCGCTGGGCGCGGGAAAAGGGCAGGGCGTCGCTGTCGGATTCCAGCAGGTACTGGCGAATCTCCGGACGGATGCCTTCGACCAGGTAGCGGATGTTGCCCAGAATCGGATAGTTGCGACGTACCGCGTGGGGACTTTGCAGCAGATCGAAGATCCCCAGCAGGCTCAGCAGGCCGGTGACCAGGGTGAATGGCCAGAGCCAGTCGTGTTCGAGAAAAGGCAGGCTGGCGAGGGTGAATATCACGCAGGCAGCAAAGAAGGCGTAGCGGCTCAGGAGTGACAGGCTCATACGGTTTCCTTGGTTCGGACTCATCAGGTCAATCAGGCATCGGGTGCCTTGATAACGGGTAATCGACAGCGGCACCGAACAGCTGGAACGGTGGGCTGCACAGGCATTTCTTATAGGAATTCACGGCTGTGTCAGAGCGTTGCAGCCCAGCATACTGGCCCGCTGGGGCCTTACGGGCAAGCCTGAATCGGGGGAACGAGGCAGGAGTCAGACCACTTTTGTAGGGGCTTATTGCGATAAGTTCTCGTTTAAGGCGGTTTTTGTTGTTACTGTATAACACTTGTTTTTCACCCCAGCCGCTGGAGACTCCGATGAAACCCAACATCCACCCCGACTATCGCCCTGTGCTGTTTCACGATACTGCCGCCGACGTGTTTTTCCTCATCGGCTCTACCGTCGATACCGACCGCACCTACCAGCACAGTGATGGTCAGACCTATCCCTACGTGACCCTGGACGTTTCCAGCGCCTCGCACCCGGTGTACACCGGCCAGCAGCGCAAGACCCAGTCCGAAGGCCGTATCGCCGGTTTCAACAAACGTTTTGCGTCCTTCAGCTCCAGCGGTAAAGCCGCTGCCAAGTGAGGTCCTTGGCGTCCATTCGCGCCGCCGTCCGTTGGAGCACTTTCAGCGGACGGATGGTATTAAAAAGCCATCATTGCCCTCGGAAATTCTTCTACGCTTGAAACAGGCAACAAGGATCAGTGTTGTCAGTAAAAAGAATGAAGGACATGTGCATCGATGTTGACCCGAGGTGTCTCATGGGTGAGCTGAACGTTGCCACAGTCACACGCCTGCCCGAGGTTCTGTTGGTGGACAGCCAGGACACGATCCTGCAGCGCCTGCACCAACTGCTCAGCTCCCATTCCTACGTGCTGCATCTTGCCCACGACGCCAGCGAAGCCCTGAAGATCATGGCCACCCGGGAGGTGGACCTGGTGATCAGCTCCGCCCATCTGCCGCAGATGGATGGCCCGACCCTGCTGGCGCGCATTCACCAGCACTATCCGGCCACCACGCGCATCCTGCTGACCGGTGACCCGGACCTGAAACTGATCGCCAAGGCGATCAATGAAGGGGAAATCTACCGTTACCTGAGCAAGCCCTGGGACGACCAGGAACTGCTGCTGACCTTGCGCCAGGCACTGGAGCACCAGCATTCCGAACGTGAGCGCCAGCGCCTGGAAGCTCTGACCCAAGAGCAGAACGCTGAGCTCAAGGCCCTCAATGCCCTGCTGGAAAAACGCGTCGCGTCGCGCACCGCGGAGCTGCAACAAACCGCCGACATGCTCGACCTGGCCTATGAGGAGCTCAAGCACAGCTATGCCACAGGCGCCGAGCTGTTCTCGCTGCTGGTGAACCAGCGTCTGCCAAGCGACAAGCAGACCAATCGCCGGATCATCGAACTGGTGCGTGCCTACTGCAAGATCCAGGGCATCGATGCCGTGGCTCAGCGCGACCTGGCCATGGCCGCGGCCCTGCACAACATCGGCAAGCTGAGTTGGAGCGACAGCATGATGATCACCCCGGCCGATTGGCTGCATCACCATGAGCGTGATCGTTATCGGGCCTATCCGGCGCAAAGCGAATCCCTGCTGATGACCCTGGAGCCGGTGCAGGATGCTGCACGCCTGATCCGCCATCACCAGGAGCACTGGGACGGCAGTGGCTTTCCCGATCACCTCAAGGGCGAGGCGATTCCCCTGGGCTCGCGGCTGCTCAAGCTGGCGGTGGACTTCATCGAACTGCAGTGCGGCCTGATTCTCGAACGGCACATGAACAGTGACGAGGCCCTGGTGTTCATCCGCAAGTACGCCGGCCGGCTGTACGACCCCGAGTTGGTGGAGGGGTTTATCCAAGTGTGCTCGGTCTACCTCAGCGATGTGACTCTGGGTGACCCTTCGGTCAAGGTCCTCGGCACCCGGGAGCTGGCGGCGGGCATGGTGCTGGCGCGTAACCTGAATGCCGACAACGGCATGCTTCTGCTCAACGCCGGCAAGGTGCTGAGCCTGCCCCTGGTGGACAAACTGATCGCCTTTGAAACCATGGAGGGCGCCCGTTACAGCGTGTTCGTCAAACTGGCGCGGGAGCAGCAGTCGGGGGCCTGAAAAGAGGGCTCCAACAACGGGAAAAATATCGCTGGCGGATGACGGCCCGCTGCCGGACATGTGATCCTTGCGCCTTCGCTCTCAAGGTTTTCAGGTTCCCATGTCGCTGTCTTCCGCCGTTGCACCCTCCATCATCCGTATCGCCGCTGCTCTGTTGCTGGGGGCCGATGGCCAGACCCTGCTGGTGCGCAAGCGCGGCACCCAGGCCTTCATGCAGCCTGGCGGCAAGATCGAAGCCGGCGAGCCGCCGGTGCAGGCCCTGGCCCGAGAGCTGGAGGAGGAACTGGGCCTGCGCATCGATCCGAGCCAAGCCCGCTATCTGCAACAGTTTTGCGCACCGGCGGCCAACGAGCCTGGACATGTGGTGCAGGCCGAGGTCTTTCTTGTTCGCATCGACACTGCGGTGACCCCGGCGGCGGAGATCGAGGAGGTGCGCTGGATCGATCCGGCCGGCGATGGTGATTTATTCCTGGCGCCGTTGACACGGGATCTGATCTTGCCGTTTTATCGCAAGGCCCAGGCGAGCCTCGCCTGACTCCCCGTTGCCAAGGACTGCCATGATTCCACTCCACGACTACCTGATCTTCGCCGCGGCCTCGTTGCTGATGGTGCTGACCCCGGGCCCGAACATGATCTACCTGATTTCCCGTTCGATCTGCCAGGGGCGCAAGGCCGGGGTGACATCGTTGCTGGGGGTCGTGGCGGGTTTTTTCGTCCACCTGTTTGCTGCTGCACTGGGCCTGACTGCCGTATTCATGGCGGTGCCCATGGCCTATGAAGTGCTCAAGTGGGCCGGTGCCCTGTACTTGCTGTGGCTGGCCTGGCAGGCGCTCAAGCCTGGCGCGCGATCGCCTTTCGAAGCCCAGCAGTTGCCGGCGGACTCGCCCCGCAAGCTGGTGACCATGGGCTTTCTGACCAGCGCTCTGAACCCCAAGATCGCGGTGTTCTACCTGTCGATCTTTCCGCAGTTCATTCATCCCGAGCACGGTTCGGTGTTCTCCCAGAGCCTCATTCTCGGCCTGACCCAGATCAGCGTGAGTTTCTCGGTGAACCTGCTGATTGCCCTGTTCGCCGCAGGCATTGCCTCCTGGTTCGCCAGTAACCCCACCTGGCTGTCGGTACAGCGTTACTTCATGGGCTTCGTGCTGGCGGGGCTGGCGGTGCGGTTGATGTTCGAACAACGTCGAGCCAACTGAATGTGATGGATGGACGCCCCTCGATGAGCCTGCAGATCCAGCGCCTGACCCCTGACGATGTGGAGCAATACCGGGCCTTGATGCTCGAAGCCTATGACCGTCATCCCCAGGCGTTCACTTCCAGTGTCAGGGAGCGGGAAAAGCTACCCCTGGCCTGGTGGGCCGCGCGCCTGGACGGCGAGCTGGACCTGCTGCTGGGGGCTTTTTTCGAGGGGCGCCTGCTGGGGATTGTCGGTCTGGCCTTTGAACTTCGCGAGAAAGCCCGGCACAAGGCGACCCTTTTCGGGCTCTACGTCACGGGCGAGCAGCGTAGCTGCGGTCTGGGTTATCAGCTGGTGCAGAGGTTACTGACGCAGGCCGCCGATTATGAGGGGCTGCGTCTGGTGCAACTGACGGTAACGGCGGGCAATGACGCAGCGCTGTCCTTGTACCGGCGCTGCGGCTTTGTCCAGTTCGGGCTGGAACCCCAGGCGGTGTGCGTGGGGGAGGATTATCTCGACAAGATCCACATGTGGCGCGAAGTACCGCGGTGATCCTGTGCGCTGACAAGCCGGTTCCTGCGTGAGTGTGGGGCTCAGCGTACGACGCTGACGCCGTCCAGGGTCGAGAACGAGGTGTCCTTGGCGGTCAGCAGGAAGTCACGCATGTAAGGCGCATCCAGCATATCGGCGCGAATCGCCGCGTACAGGGTGGCGAATAGTCCCTTTTCACCCAGCCGCTTGGCCTTCACATAACCCCGTGAGCTGTATTCATGCAGAGCCCAGTGGGGCATGCCACACACACCGCGGCCGCTGGCCACCAACTGCATCATCATCACCGTCAGTTCCGAGGTGCGTACCTGCGCCGGTTCGATGTCCGCCGGCTCCAGGAAGCGGGTGAAGATGTCCAGACGATCCCGCTCCACCGGATAGGTGATCAGGGTTTCGTTCAGCAGATCTTCCGGGACTATGTAGGGCTTGCTTGCCAGAGGGTGCTGGTTGGCCACCGCAAGCATGGCTTCGTAGGTGAACAGCGGCACATAAGTGATACCGGCCAGTTCCAGGGGATCGGAAGTCACCACCAGGTCCAGGTCGCCCCGGGCCAGCGCCGGTAGCGGTGCAAAGGAGAAGCCCGAGGCCAAGTCCAGCTCCACTTCCGGCCAGGCGTCGCGGAACTGGTCGATGGTGGGCATCAGCCACTGGAAGCAGCTATGGCACTCGATGGCCATGTGCAAGCGGCCGGCGGTGCCGCCGGCCAGGCGGGCAATGTCACGTTCAGCGCCACGTAGCAGCGGCAGGGTGGCATCGGCCAGTTGCAGCAGGCGCAGGCCGGCGCTGGTGAAGCGCACCGGCTTGGTCTTGCGCACGAACAGCGGCATGCCCAGGCGCTCTTCAAGCTCCTTGAACTGGTGGGACAGGGCGGACTGGGTCAGGTGCAGGCGTTCGGCGGCTTCAACCAGGCTGTCGGCTTCGCGCAGGGCGTGCAGGGTCTTCAGGTGACGGATTTCGAGCACCAGGGTCTCCATGAGTAAATTTTGTGATCAACACGAAAAGGTTGAGTTTGTCTCATGTTGGCCGAGCTGTCGACAATAGCGCCATCTTTTACAAGGAGGCACTTTCCCATGGCACTGGCCCACACCCTCGGTTTTCCACGCATCGGCGCTGACCGTGAACTGAAAAAGGCCCTGGAAGCCTATTGGAAGGGCGACCTTGATCTGGCGGCGGTGCAAGAGGTCGGTCGCGAACTGCGGGCTCGGCACTGGCAAGTGCAAAAAGACGCCGGCATCGATCTGCTGCCCGTGGGTGACTTTGCCTGGTACGACCAGGTGCTCGGCCACTCCCTGACCTTCGGGGTGATTCCCGAGCGTTTCGACGGTGTCCGCGATGCCCAGGGCCGTCCGACCCTGGACACCCTGTTCGCCATGGCCCGTGGTGCCAGTGCTGGCTGCTGCGGGGAGCATGGGCAGGCGCAATACGCCCAGGAGCTGACCAAGTGGTTCGACACCAATTACCACTACCTGGTCCCCGAGTTCAGCGCCGATCAGCCGTTCAAGCTGAGCTGGGAGCAACTGTTCGACGAAGTCGATGAAGCCCATGCCCTGGGGCATCAGGTCAAGCCGGTGATCATCGGCCCCTTGACCTACCTGTGGCTGGGCAAGGCCAAGGGCAATGCATTCAACAAGCTCGATCTGCTGGAGCGCCTGTTGCCGCTGTACGGCGAGATCCTCAATCGCCTCAAGGCCCAGGGCGTGGAGTGGGTGCAGATCGACGAGCCGATCCTGACCCTCGACCTGCCACAGGAATGGAAGAGTGCCTTCGAGCGGGCTTACCACATCCTCCAGTACTCGCCGCTGAAAAAGTTGGTGGCTACTTACTTCAGCGGCTTGGAAGACAACCTTGGCCTGGCGGTGGGCCTGCCGGTGGACGGCTTGCACATCGATGCGGTGCGGGCTCCGGAACAACTGGGCCAGATACTGGACCGGCTGCCGACCTACAAGATTCTTTCGGTGGGCCTGGTCAATGGGCGCAACGTCTGGCGCTGCGAACTGGAGCAGGCCCTGCAACAGTTGCAGGTCGCCCAGGAGCGTTTTGGCGACAACCTTTGGGTCAGTAGCTCTTGCTCGCTGCTGCACAGCCCGGTGGACCTGTCTCGGGAAGACCAGCTGGATGCCGAGCTGAAAAGCTGGCTGGCCTTTGCCGTGCAGAAGTGCGGCGAGATCTCGGTCCTGCGTGATGCTCTGAACGATCCCCAGGCCCCTGCGGTGCAAGCGGCCCTGGCGCAAAGCCGGGAGGTCCAGGCCAGTCGTGCCCGCTCGCCACGGATTCACAAGGCCCAGGTCCAGGCCCGGATCAAGGCCATCAGCGCCGCCGACAGTCAGCGCCAGTCACCCTTCGCCCAACGTATCGAACAGCAGCGAGCGCGCCTGCAACTGCCGGTCTTTCCCACCACCACCATCGGTTCTTTCCCGCAGACTGCATCGATCCGCCTGGCGCGCCAGGCCTACAAGCAGGGCAAGCTGTCGCTCAACGACTACACCGATGCCATGCGCAGCGAGATTCGCCACGCAGTGGAGATTCAGGAGAGCCTTGGCCTGGATGTACTGGTCCACGGTGAAGCCGAGCGCAACGACATGGTGGAGTACTTTGCCGAGCAACTGGACGGCTACTTGTTCACCCGCTTCGGCTGGGTCCAGAGCTACGGCTCGCGCTGCGTCAAACCGGCCATCATCTACGGCGACCTGAGCCGGCCCCGGGCCATGACCGTGGACTGGATCCAGTACGCCCAGAGCCTCACCGACAAGGTCATGAAAGGCATGCTCACAGGACCGGTCACCATGCTCATGTGGTCCTTCCCGCGCGAAGACGTATCGCGCAAGGTTCAGGCCCAGCAACTGGCGCTGGCCCTGCGCGATGAAGTGCAGGACCTGGAACAGGCCGGGATCAAGATTGTGCAGATCGACGAAGCCGCGTTCCGCGAAGGCTTGCCTCTGCGCCGCGCGCAATGGCAGGAATACCTGGACTGGGCGGTGCAGGCCTTCCGCCTGAGCGCCTCCGGTGTGCGGGACGAAACCCAGATCCATACCCACATGTGCTACAGCGAGTTCAACGATGTGATCCAGTCCATCGCCGCCATGGATGCCGACGTGATCACCATCGAGACTTCCCGTTCGGACATGGAGTTGCTGCAAGCCTTCGAAGCCTTCGACTACCCCAATGACATCGGCCCGGGTGTGTATGACATCCACTCGCCACGGGTGCCGGACACTGCCGAGATGGTCAAGCTGATGAGCAAGGCGGTCAAACGCATTCCCGCCGAGCGACTGTGGATCAACCCCGACTGTGGCCTGAAGACCCGCGCCTGGCCGGAAACCGAAGCGGCCCTGGTGAACATGGTGGCCGCGGCCCGCCAACTGCGCAGCCAACTGGCCTGAGCCCCTGTAGTCGGCTTGCCGGCGAAGGCGATCATCAGCTCCTCTTCGTCGGCAAACGAAGCGCCGCCCGGCCGTCCCCCAACTGGTGACCGCTGGGCGGGCTTCATCAAACTGTCACGCAACTGTGGCAGCGCGAAACATCGAAGTTCATCAGACTCGCGCTCTACTGGGGTTCTGCGTTTCGGTGTTTTCCATGCGGGCAAGATTGTTTTCCACTGTCATCCTGCTGGCCGGGCTTTTGCTCGGCCAGTTGTCTTTTGCGGCCGCGCGCTGCGATGTTAACGTACCTACACAACGGGTCGACCTGGCGCAGGTGAGCCTGGCCTACCAAAGCATCGGTCGAAGTTCCGATCCGGCATTGCTGTTGATCATGGGCCTGGGTGGACAATTGATCCACTGGCCGGACGAAGTGGTGGAGGCCCTGTGTCAGCAAGGGTTTCGGGTGATCCGTTATGACAATCGCGACGTGGGCCTGTCCACCTGGCGCCAGGCCCCGGCCAGCGCCAACCTGACCTTCGAAGTGCTGCGTTACAAGCTCGGTCTACCCGTGGCCGCGCCTTATACCCTGAGCGACATGGCCGATGATGCCCTGGGGCTGATGGATGCCCTGCATATCGAGCAGTTCCATGTGCTGGGGGCGAGCATGGGCGGCATGATTGCCCAGCATCTGGCGGCCATGGCGCCACAGCGAATAGAGAGCCTGACACTGATCATGACCAGTTCCGGGGCCGAAGGCCTGCCGGCGCCGAACGAGGCTCTGGTGCAGTTGCTGTCCCGGCGCAATGCGCCGAACCGCGAGGCGGCCCTGGAGCAGCAGGCGGACTTGCTGGCGGCTCTGGGCAGCCCGAAGGTCGCGGATGACCGCCAGGTCCTGCTGCATCAGGCTGCGCTGTCCTATGACCGGGCGTTCAACCCGGAAGGCGTCAAGCGCCAGATCATGGCGATCCTCGCGGAGCCGAGTCGGGTGGCCTTGCTCAAGCAACTGCGGGTGCCGGCGCTGGTGGTGCACGGCACCGCCGATCCGCTGTTGCCGGTGATGCATGGGGTGCATCTGGCGGCGCAGATCCAGGGCAGCCAGCTGAAACTGATTCCGGGATTGGCCCATCGTTTCCAGGAAGCCTTCAAGGCGCCGTTGCTGGCGGCGGTGCTGCCGTATCTGCAGACTCATCGTGCCGACACTTCCCATTGGGCGCAGATCGAGCCGCTGGATAGCGCAAATGTGCTGTAAGGCGATGGTCCTGTAGGAGCCGGCTTGCCGGCGAATGAGGCAACACCGTCTCAACGAACGATCTTGTCCACCTGAATGCCCAGCTTTTTCAGGCGGTACCAGAAGCTGCGTTCGGAAATACCGATCATCTGCGCCGCTGCCGCCTGGACGCCGTTGCTTTGGTGGAGGGCCGCGAGGATGTAGGCCCGCTCCACTTCGGCCAGGGCCGCGTCCAGGTCGCTGGGCACTTGCGGGCCGACGCTGAGGGCAACGCTGCCCTCGGCTCCGGTCGGCGGGGTGTCGAACAGATAGCCCGGCAGGTCACTCTCTTCGATGACCGGGGCGCGGGCGACGATGGTGGCCCGCTCCACGCAGTTCTGCAGTTCGCGGATGTTCCCTGGCCAGCTGTAGCAAGCCATGGCCTGCAGGGCTTGTGGGCTGAAGCCGGTGATGCGCTTGCCGGCGGTGGCCCCCAGGCTGTGGGCGAAGTGGCGGGCCAGTGGGGCGATGTCCTCGACCCGCTCGCGCAGCGCCGGCAAGGGAATGGGAAAGACGTTGAGGCGGTAGTACAGATCCTCGCGGAACTCCTTGTTGGCCACGGCTTCCAGCAGGTTCTTGTTGGTCGCGGCGATCACCCGCACATCGACCTTGCGCTCCCGGGGATCGCCCACCGGCTCGATCACGCGCTCCTGCAGGGCGCGGAGGATCTTGGCCTGCAAGGCCAGGGGCATGTCGCCCACTTCATCGAGAAACAGGGTGCCCTTGTCGGCCTGCTGGAAGCGTCCGACCCGGTCCGCCACGGCGCCGGTGAAGGCGCCCTTACGGTGGCCGAACATCTCGCTTTCCAGCAAGCCTTCGGGAATGGCCGCGCAATTGACGGCGACAAAGGGTTTGTCCGCGCGATTGCCGTGCTTGTGGATGGCCCGGGCGACCATCTCCTTGCCAGTGCCGCTTTCTCCGGTCAGGAGAATGGTGGCGCTGCTCTCGCGTACCGAGTCCACCGCCTGCAGTACCTGGCGAAAGGCCGGGCTGTCGCCCACCAGGCTGTCGAACTGCTGGTGCTCGTCGAGTTCGGCGCGCATGCGCTGGTTGTCTTTGAGGATGTCGCGAAACTGCAGGGCCTTGCTGACGGTGATGTCCAGCTCGTCGATATCGAAGGGCTTGGCAATGTAGTCGTAAGCGCCGTTGCGCATGGACTGCACGGCGTTCTTCACCGTGCTGTAGGCGGTCATCACGATCACCGGCAGGTTCGGGTAGCGCTGCTTGATTTCCCCCAGCAGCTGGGGCCCGTCCATCCCCGGCATGCGCCAGTCGCTGATCACCAGGTCGATGTCTTCCTGCTCCAGCACCTTGAGGGCGTGCAGGCCATTGCCCGCCGTGAACACCTGGATGCCGTTCTGGCTCAGGGCCGAGGACAGCAGGTCGCAGAGTTTGGGTTCGTCATCGACCACCAGCAGGTTATGCGTCATCAGTGTCCTCGTCGTCCTCTTCACCGTTGGCCGGAATGTACAGGCTGAAGGTGGCGCCGGCATCTTTTTCGCTGACGCACTCGATGTGGCCGTCATGGCTTTCCATGATCGAATAGACTTTCGCCAGGCCCAGGCCGGTGCCCGAGGCCTTGGTGGTGACGAATGGGGTGAAAATGCGCTCCAGCATGTCCGGCTCGATGCCCTGGCCGGTATCGCTGACGCTGATGATGGTTTCGTCTTCCTGCTGGGCGATGCCCAGGGTCAGGCGGCCGCCTTCGGGCATGGCGTCGATGGCGTTGAGGATCAGGTTCAGGCAGGCCTGCTTGAGCTGCCGGGCATCGGCGTGGATGGTCGCCCCCGGTGCCTGGTCGTCGATCCGCGCGTCGATATTGTGGGTCGCCAGTTCCGGGGTGCAAAAGCCCAGCAGATCCTCCACCAACGGGCGTACCAGCTGTGTGGCGCGGATCGGGGCGCTGGGCTTGGCGAAGTCGAGGAACTCGGTGATCAGGTCGTTGATCCGGCTGACTTCGCTGATCACGTATTCCAGGTGGCGCTTGTCGTTTTCCGGCAGGTTGGCCCGACGGTGCAGCAACTGCGTCGCGGTCTTGATGATGCCCAACGGATTGCGGATCTCGTGGGCCAGGCCCATGGCCACTTCACCCAGTGCGTGCAGGCGGTCGCGACGGCGCAACTGGCCCTCCAGGTGCTGCAGTTCCCCCAGGCGCTCGCTCATGTGGTTGAAGGTGCTGCTCAGCTCCGCCAGTTCGTCGCCACCGATCACCGGCACCCGTTGCCGGTAGTCGCCGGCGATTACCGCCTGGACACCCTTGGACAGGCCACGCAGCGGCCGCGTCAGGCGTTGCGAGACCAGCCAGCCGACGCACAGCGAGGCTGCCGAGCTGAGGAGGAAGATCAGGATGAACAGGTTGCTCTGGTTGACCAGGCCCACCAGGCTGCTGTGGCGCAGCAGACCGCTGAAAATCACCCCCACCAGGTCGCCGCTGTCGTTGAAGATCGGCCGGTACAGGCCACTGTAGCGGCTGGTGAACTGCTCGGTCGGCTGACGGGTAGCGCGCAGGATGTCTTCAATCTTGTGCGGCACTCGGGGCGGGTGGTCCTCGAAGCGCTGGGTGGCGAAGATCTCCGAGAAGTCATCGGCCTTGGCCAGGTACAGGCGCAGGTCCAGCGAATGCACATCGGCCACGCTGGTGAGGAAGCTGGCGTCCAGGTAGGTGGCGATCAACAGCTGATAGTCGACCCCGTCGAGCTGGGTCTGGAAGGTCGAGACCACCGCCCCGGTGGCCACGCCGCCGACCTGGATGGTCTGCAGCACGGCGTTGGAAGCGGTGCTGATCTGCCCCACCACGTCGTCGGCGGCGGTGGTGAACATCACCTTGTGGTCGCTCTTGCGGATCAGTGCCACCACGTCGATGCCCATGGAGTCGGCAATGTCGGCAGTGAGCTTGTCGTGCTTGGCCGCGTTGCGATCGGTGGGGGGACGGGTATAGCGCAGGAACAACTGGGCGATCCGCGCGTTGTCATGGAGGATCTCGGTGATCTCGTCCTCGACGATCTTGGTGGATTCCTGCAGCCAGATGCGCACGTTGCTGTCGAAGATTTCCGACAGGGTGGTGGCTGCCAGTTCCGCGGCAATCATGGTGGGAATCACACTGACCAGCCAGAACGCCAACACCAGCTTGCGCTGCAGGCTCCAGCGGGAGATGGCGAAGGGGCGGGGCGGGCGACGATCTTTTCTGGTCATGTACTTTCGCTTATTGCAGCAGCCATGGCGGGGTCGGAGCGATCCGGGCGGACAAAGCGTTTTATCACCTTGAGCAGGGCATTGAGCAAGGGATTGCGATGTCGGAAAAACAACATGTTACCGGTGAAACGACAACCCAGGCGCAACTTGCTGGCGTAACCGGCCTGACCACACTCGTACAAGGGAATGCGCTGCTGGATACAGTAGTCGACATTGGCCAGCCAACTGCGCGAGTAGAGGTTGTGTTCGCGACTGAGATTGAGGTCGTGGGCAAAGAACTTGTCGATCAGCCGATGCTGGTCGACGAGCACCAGGTTGAATGCCACCAGTTGGTCGTTGACCCAGTACAGGACGCAGGCGGCGCGATCTCCCAGCTGCTCGAGGGTGCCGGTGAAATAGTCCGCCGGCAGGCGTTCGAACTGCAGGTCGCTGCGATTCAGGGTCGCCTCGTACAGGCGCATGATGTCCGGCAGCACGTCGTCGATCCGCTGGCGCCATTCGATGCGCGGTCCTGGGGCGCGCAGCTTGCGCCGCAGGTCCTTGCGGGTGGATTTGCCCAGGGTGCCCAGATACGCATCGATCGAGGCGAAGGGCACCGGGAGTATTGCGCTGGGCAGGCTCGGCATGGCCTGCAGGCCGGCGGCCAGGCAACTGGCGGCCCATTGCGGGTCGTTGCTGGGCGCGTCCTTGACCGCCATCAGGCCGATGCCGAAGCTGTCGGCATCGCGCCGTGCCAGCTGCAGCAATTGTTCCAGCAGGGCCTGCCGGCGCTGGGGTGGAACATGGCTGGCGGTGCCGGCATGGCACTGTTCGGCCACCGGCGAGCCGATGGCGTAAAGGCGCAGTTGCAGGACCCCGGGCCACTGGCGTTCCAGGCGTTCGGTGAAGCGTTTGGCCAGGCCCGAAACCGTGGTGTCGAGCCGATACTGAGTGGTGAAGGCCGGGGCCACCGCGACCAGGGTCGAGCCTTCGTAAAGTGCCAGGTAGCGCCACTGAAAGTCGGCGATGGCGGCTTTTTCCACGGCCAGGTAGTAGTCCCAATCCTCCAGGGCCTCTGGGAAACAGTCATTCCAGGCGCTGCGTTCAATGGCCTGGATGGTGGAATAGGCTTGGGCGGTAATCACGTCTCTTCCTTAAGTCATGCCAGCTGTCGGTAGTCTTCGCGCACCGCAGGTGCAACCACTCGCTGCTGGATGAAGTCCGCGCTCAACTCGATCACCCGCTGGTATTGCAGGTCCACGGTGATCATGTGATAGCAGTTGTCGAGGAGAATCTTGGTCACCGGGCCGCCGAGCTTGCGCTCCACGTAGTCGGCGTTCCAGGGACTGGTGATGTCGTCCTCGCTGGAGTGCAGCACCAGGGCCGGGGTCATGATCGAAGGCATGCGTTTCTTGACCACGGCGTTCATCCGATGCAACTCGCGCACCGTCACGCCCTCCATGGTCAGGAGTCCGGCATTGCTGCTTTCGCCGGCCTTCATCTGTTTCTCGACAATGGCCCGCAGGCGTTCGTTCTTGATGCCGTAGGGCGGTTTTTCCTCGAAGCGGCAGATGTGCACGCCGAAGGGGATCTTCATCAGCAACGGGGTGAGGAACGCCAGCTTGTTGATGCTCCAACCGTCGTACTTGAGGGTTGTGGAATACATCAGCAGGCCGCTGATCTGCCCCGGATGCTCGGACGCCAGGTACATGGACATCACTGCGCCCATGGACAGGCCGCCGACGAACACTTGCTCGTGACGCTGCTGCACGCCGACAAAGGTCTTGCGCACGCCCTCGTACCAGTCCTGCCAGCCGGTGGCCTGCAGGTCGCTGTTGTCCCCGCAGTGCCCGGGCAGGGTCGGTACGTACACCGTGCACGTACCGTCCTTGACCAGGCCCTGGGCCACCCGACGGAGTTCCGTCGGGGTGCCGGTCAGGCCGTGGATCAACAAGACCCCGACCGGACCCGTGCCGAGAACGAAGCCGGCGTCGCCTTCGCCCAGATCGATCTCAGCGGCGCTCATCGCTTCATGGCCCGATCCAGCAGGCGGTCCAGCAGCGCGATGCCCAGGTCGATTTCCGCGTAGCTGATTTCCAGCGACGGGGCCAGGGTGATGACGTTCTTGTAGTAGCCGCCCACATCGAGGATCAGGCCCAGGCGCTGGCCGTCGATTTCGATGTCGCCCTTCATGCCTTCCTCGACCATGAAGTCCAGGGTCGCCTTGTCCGGAGTGAAGCCGTCAGTGGTGCAGATTTCGCAGCGCAGGGCCAGGCCCAGGCCGTCGACGTCGCCGATGATCGGGTAGCGCTTCTGCAGGTCTTGCAGGCCGGCCAGGAAGTATTTGCCCTTTTCCATGACCATCGCGCCGTAGTCGATCTCGCTAGTCATCTTGAACATTTCCAGGCCCACCGCAGTACCCAGCGGGTTGGAGGCGAAGGTGGAGTGAGTCGATCCCGGTGGGAACACGCCCGGGTTGATCAGCTCTTCACGGGCCCAGATACCGCCCAGCGGGTTGAGGCCGTTGGTCAGTGCCTTGCCGAACACGATCACGTCGGGTTTGACGTCGAAGTGCTCGATGGACCACAGCTTGCCGGTGCGGTAGAAGCCCATCTGGATTTCGTCCACCACCATCAGGATGCCGTGCTGGTCCAGCACATGCTTGAGTTCGCTGTAGAAGTTCATGGGCGGGATCACGTAGCCACCGGTGCCCTGGATCGGCTCGACGTAGAAGGCCGCGTATTCGCTTTGGCCGACTTTCGGGTCCCAGACGCCGTTGTATTCAGTCTCGAACAGGCGGGCGAACTGCTGCACGCAGTGGCTGCCGTATTCTTCCTTGGTCATGCCCTTGGGGCCGCGGAAGTGGTACGGGAACGGAATGAACTGCGCGCGCTCGCCGAAGTGGCCGTAGCGGCGACGGTAGCGGTAGCTGGAGGTGATCGACGAAGCGCCCAGGGTGCGACCGTGGTAGCCGCCTTCGAAGGCGAACATCAGGCTCTTGCCGTTGGTGGCGTTACGCACCACTTTCAGCGAGTCTTCCACCGACTGCGAACCGCCGACGTTGAAGTGCACGCGACCGTCGAGGCCGAACTTCTTCTTGGCGTCCACGGCAATCATTTCCGACAGTTCGATCTTGCCTTTGTGCAGGTACTGGCTGGCAATCTGCGGCAGGGTGTCGATCTGTTGCTTGAGGGCATTGTTCAGGCGCGGGTTGGCGTAGCCGAAGTTCACCGCCGAGTACCACATCTGCAGGTCGAGGTAGGCCTGGTCGCTGGTGTCCCAGACGTAGGAACCTTCGCAGCGGCTGAAGATACGAGGGGGTTCGATGTAGTGAACGGTATCGCCGTAGGAGCAGTACTTGGCTTCTTTTTCCAGAAGGATCTGGTCTTCTGGGGTAGCGATGCGGATATCAGACATGGTGGAAGAGTTCCTGGGTTTCAAGGGAGAAATTGGTCGCGTTGGCCGCGTTGTTCGGCAGTTTTGCCAACAGCGCCGGCAGTTCGGCGAAGGAGTCGAACCGAGCGTGAGGAATCTTGTTGCGTTCGCAGTAGTCGGCCAGGCGATCCTTGGCGAAGACGAAGTCGGCGGTGGAGGCCACGCACATGTCCGACTGGCCATCACCGATCACCAGCACGCGTTTGCCCCGTGGGGTGGATTTGCACTTGCAGTTGCCGGAGGCGGCGCGGCAGGCGTCGCTGGCGTAGGGAAAGTCGATGCGCCAGCTGTTGTGGTCGACCTGGCGCAGGCGGTTGGCGAGGATCGGCAGCAGGGTCACGTAGTTGCGTGCCAGGATGCGGGCGATGCCTTGCTCGATGCCGTCACTGACCACTTCAATGGAAGCGCCCAGGCCGATCACGTGATCGACGAAGTCGGGGAAGTCCGGGTCGATTTCGACACTGTCGAAGTAGCCCAGCAGTTCGGCGGGCGAAGCCTTGACCAGGGCCAGTTGGCGGCTGAGGCATTCTCGGGAGCCGATGTGACCGTCCAGCCATTCCTGCTCTATGCCTTCCCAGCTCGGGTCGGCGAAGCGTTGGAGAACGTTATCGATCACGTCGGCGCGGGAGATGGTCCCGTCGAAGTCACATACGATATGCCAGTGCATCATCTGCTGTTACCTGTTGAATAAGAGCGCTGTTTGCGCTTGCGGCAGGGGTACAGCAGGGACTGTGCCAAGTTGCAAAAACCCAGCAGGGCTGGGGCTCTGGCGAGGGTGGCGGGAGATTTGTAGGGTTCTTGCTACAATTTTTGTAGGTTGCTACAAACAACATCAGTGCTTGCGCCCGAGGGGCGCTCTGATGATTGATGCGCGCATGTTCAGACAAGGAAACTCATTCATGCCCCGGCTTTCTTCCCCCGCTTTACTCGCCGGCTTGCTGTCGCTGACCGTTGCCTGTGGTGCCTTTGCCGATTCCGACATCACTGGCGAACTGGGCCTGGGCGTCGG
The DNA here is from genome assembly GCF_052850735.1 of Pseudomonas sp. 910_21. Classification (NCBI taxonomy): domain Bacteria; kingdom Pseudomonadati; phylum Pseudomonadota; class Gammaproteobacteria; order Pseudomonadales; family Pseudomonadaceae; genus Pseudomonas; species Pseudomonas sp. 910_21. The sequence continues at coordinate 372,745 of NZ_VXCY01000002.1, forward strand.
CTATCAACCCCATGACCCCACGGGCAGCAGCTATGACACCGTGCCGTTGCCATACCTGGACCTGGACTGGGGCGACGTCAGCCTGAGTACCGACGACGGCCTGACCTGGGATGCGTTCAAGGGCAATGGTTTCAGCGCCGGCCCCTATATCAACTACCTGCAGGGACGTAACGCCGACGGCGACCTGCGCGGCTTGCGGGACGTGCGCGACATGGCCGATGTCGGGGCTTTCGTGCAATACGCCCCTGACGACTTCTGGCGGGTGTTCGCCGCCGTGGGCCAGGCCGTCGGCGGTGCCGGTGGCCAGGGCGGCATGTTGGGCAAGGTCGGAGGCGAGATCGGCTACCCCTTGGGCATGGGCATCATCGGCAGCAATAACCTGACCCTGCACTTTGCCGACGCCCGTCAGAGTCAGACCTTCTATGGCGTCAACGCCAAGGAAGCCCTGGCTTCGGGTATCGATCGCTACAGTGCCGGCGGCGGCCTGCAGAACTTCAGCCTGAGCCAGAACATCCAGGTGCCACTGGGCAACAACTGGTCGCTGGTGGCCAGCGCCAGTTGGATCCGCCTGGTCAACTCCGCGGCGGACAGCTCCATCGTTCGCCAGCGGGGCGAGGTCAACCAGGGCCAGGTGCAGACCGCCATCAGCTACAAGTTCTGAGGCACACTGCCGCAGGCCGCAACCCGGCCTGCGGCGCTTCCAGGGAAAACTGGTCTGGCCTTTGCAATGACGGCCATGTACTCAATTTCTCAGGAAGTTTTTCATGGCTCGACCTGCCTACCGTCTACTGGCCTATTCCCTTTGGGACCTGATTCCGATTGTCATGGCCGTGGCGCATTTCGCCTTCGTCCTGTGGCTGGTGCTGGATTTCCACGCCCTGTCCTGGTGGTTCATCGCCCCGGCAGCCCTGCTGTATTCAGTCAGCCTGTCGTGGAGCATCAACAGCATTTCCCACAACCAGATCCACAACGCCTATTTCACCCCAGGGTGGATGAACCGTGCCTTCGATCTGCTGCTGTCGGTGACCATAGGTTTCTCCCAGACCCTGTACCGCGACATTCACAACCGTCATCACCGGGGCAACTCCGATCTGCCAGACGCCCACGGCAAGACCGTGGACCCGCTATCGATCTACCTGCATGGCAAGAATGGCCAGCCGGACAATCCCTGGGCCTACACTTTTTTGAGCTTTTTTCGCGACGATCCCAAGGATATCTATCAGGAAATGCAGCGCAAACGGCCTGACGATGCACGTTGGGTAAAAGTGGAGATCGGCGTCACAGTGGCGTTCTACCTGGCCCTGGCCCTGTATGACTGGCATGCGGTGCTGGTACTGCTGCCGTTCTGGTACCTGGGGCAGTCGCTGTCGTCGCTCAATGGCTACTACGAGCATCTGGGGGGCAATCCGGACCTGCCGATTGCCTGGGGCGTGAGTTCCTATAGCCCGCTGTACAACCTGATCTGGATGAACAACGGTTATCACGCCGAGCACCATTACCGGCCGAAAATGCATTGGACCAAGGTCAAGGCCTTCCACCGCGAGATCCGCGAACAGCAGCGGGCGGCGGGGGTGAAAGTGATATCCGTATCCCACGGCCTGGGATTCCTGGTTGCCCACCGCAAGGCCTAAACCCCGTGGCTGTAGGAGCTGGCTTGCCAGCGAAGGGGCCGGCAAGATCGCCTTCGCCGGCTAGCTGGCTCCTACACAACATCCCTTCGCTGTAGCAAAGAGGCCCTCAGGCCTCTTCTCCCTCCGCCAAGAGGGCAATCCCGCCAATGATCACCAAGACCCCGACCCAGTGCAGCAGGCTGATCTGTTCGCCCAGGCCCAGCCAGGAGCCCAGCAGCACCACGACAAAGACCAGGGAACTCAAGGGGAAGGCCAGGGACAGGCTGCTACGACGCAATATCAGCATCCACACGAAAAATGCGCCGATATAGCAGGCAATTGCCAGCAAAACGCCAGGATTGACCGCTACCGCCGCCAGCCATTGCAGGTTGAAATCCATCTGCCCCAATTGGTCGCCGCCGACCTTGGTGGCGATCTGGCCGGCGCTCTCGAAGCCGATCAGCAGGGCCCAGAGCACGATGGTGCCCAGACGCTCGTGCAGCCAGCCGTGGGAGGTGTTCGAACTCATGAAACGTTTCCTTCTATTCGTTGAATAAGGCTCAGGTACTGGCCACGCAAACCAGCATCACCCCGGCGGTGATCACCAGCGTACCCATCCAGCGCCGCCGGCTGACGGTCTCGCCCAGCACCACCTTGCCCGCCAGTACCACGCCGCAATAGGCCAGGGCCGCAGCCGGAAACAGTAGGCTCAGAGGGGCCCGGGACAGGGCTTCGAGCCAGACGAAAAACTCGATCACATAGGCCCCGATACCGCACCACAGCAGAGGGGCATTGAACACCTGGCCCCAGAAGGCATTCAGGCGAAAGCCGCCTTCCAGCTCCGGCAGGCGGTCCAGACCGAGCTTGAAACAAAGCTGGCCGATGACGTCCAGGACAATGGAAAAGGCGACTAACAGAACAACGGTCAAGGTCACGGGAACAGCTCCTCGAACAGCGAGATCAGGGCTTCATTGGTTACTGAGTTGCGCAGCAGGTCGTCCTGGCTCCAGCGTTCGGCCGGAGGTTGATCGGACTTGGCTTCCCAGCGCTTGAAGGCATTGCTGAAGGCCGGCTTGGCGAACTCGCCGCAGACATCGATGCCCAGGACCCGCTTGCGCGCCGCCAGCTCGCGCAGCGCCTGCAGCAAGTGGGTCAGGCGCATGCCGCCCTGGTCCCAGTTGGTGGCGGCGTCCTCGCTGGCCAGCACGTCCTTGTCGATGGTGATCCATATCGCCTCGGTGGGCAGGCTATCAATCATCTGGGTCAGGAAGGCTTGCCAGTCCAGGTCCGCCAGGTTGCGCCAGTGCAGGTGGTTTTCCTGTTGCTGGTGCCCGGCACCGTCACCGACCCGGCCCCAGACCTTGGACGGCGCATGTTGCCAGGGAAACAGCTGCAGCTTGCCGTGCTTCAGGGCGCCGAGGTTGCCGCCCCGCAGTTGCGGGTTGTGCAGGTCTTCACTGCAGGGGCCCAGGGTGACGATGCGCTGGATATTCGGCAGCTTCAGTGCCCGGTTGACCCAGGAACCGCAGTGTCGGCGGGGGGCGAAGCGTACCCAGTCCGGGTGATTGTCGAAGTGGATCAGGCTGACCGGCTCGGGCAGATCGCTGAGAAAGGCCGGGGTCAGGTGGTGATAGTCGCCGGAGCCGACAAAGAAGATTTCCGGTTGCGGGCCGCTGTGCCGGGGGCGTTGGCCCAGGCGCTCGCGGAAATGACGGTAGGTGCGTTCGGTGGACCAGAGTCGCAGCTTGGGGCCCAGGTCCAGCAGGTCCAGGCGTCGCGCCTGGCCGCTTTTCAGGCGCCGCACTATGGGCTCCTGGGCGGTCAGGCTGTGGTCGAGATCTAAGATGTTCAAGGTGTTCTTTACCCATGGCAGCGCCCTCCATAAAACTGCGTGATCAGGCTGAAACGCAGGCTGGGCGGGCTTTACAGGGTAAATGCAAGGGTCGGGCCAGCCCCGCTCCCGCAGGCGCCGGCTTGCCGGCGAAGAAGACGTCGGCCGGTTCGCGAGCAAGCTCGCTCCTACGGGAGTGGAGGGGACTCAGGCGTGGAGGCGCACCCAGACGCTGACCAGGATCGTCGCGGCTATCAGCCAAGCCACGGCAGCCACTGCCAGGGACGCTTCCAGGCGCAGGCGGTCGACCATCACATAGAGTGTCGCCAGGTAGACGAAGTAGGGAATGATCGACCACATGCCGAACAGGATGGTGGTCTTCAGGTCATCGAGGGAACGGCCCTTGCCGACGATGTAGTGGGCAATCAGGGCAAAGGTCGGGAACAGCGGCACCAGGCCGGCGATGTAGTAGTTCCGGGTCTTGGCCAGGGCCGCCAGAATCACCACCACCGCCGCGCCCAGGGCGGCCTTCAACAATAGATCCATAACGGGTGCGCCTCGGGTCAGTGGCTCAGGCCGTACTTCTTGACCTTGTCGAACAGCGTGGTCTTGGCCATGCCCAGTTCCTGGCTGGCCTGGGTCAGGTTGCCGCCGCTGCGCTGCAAGGCATCGTTCAACAGGTTGCGTTCAAAGGCTTCCACCGCTTCGGCGAAACCCAGGCCCTGGGCACTGCTGCTGCCGGACTTCTTGAACGCCGGCAGGCCGAGGGCAAAGCGTTCGGCGACGTTGCGCAGCTCGCGCACGTTGCCCGGCCAGTCGTGGCTCATGAGGGTCGACAGGGTCTGGTTGTCCAGCTCTGGTACGGCGCGGTCGAAACGCAGGGACGACTGCTGCAGGAAGTGCTCGAACAGTTGCAGGATGTCCTCGCGGCGCTCGCGCAGGGGCGGGAGTTCCAGGGTCACTACGTTGAGGCGGTAATACAGGTCGCTGCGAAATTCCTTGGCCCGGCTCAGTTCGTCCAGGTCCGATTTGGTGGCCGCGATCACCCGGCAATCCACGGCCACGCTCTGGTTCGAACCGAGGCGCTCCAGGGTCCGCTCCTGCAGTACTCGCAGCAGTTTGATCTGCAGATTGATCGGCATGCTTTCTACTTCATCGAGGAACAGCGTGCCCTGGTGGGCGTGCTCGATCTTGCCGATACGACGTTTGCCGGCCCCGGTGAAGGCGTTGGCCTCATGGCCGAAGATTTCGCTTTCGAACAGATTTTCCGGCAGGCCGCCGCAGTTCAGGGCGACGAACTGTTGCTGGTGGCGGCGGCTGAAGTCGTGCAGGCAACGGGCAACCAGTTCCTTGCCGGTACCGGTTTCGCCCTCGATCAGCACGTTGGCCGAAGTGTCGGCGACATTGGCGATCAACTCCCGCAGATTTTGCATGGCCGGCGAGCGGCCGATGATCCGCCCTTCCAGGGAGCTGCGTTCGGCCAACTGGCGGCGCAGGGAAGTCACTTCCCGGGCCAGTCCCCGTTGTTCCAGGGCGCGGCGGGCCACGTCCACCAGACGTTCGGGAGAGAAGGGTTTCTCCATGAAGTCGTAGGCGCCTTTCTGCATCGCCCCCACGGCCATGGAAATATCACCGTGACCGGTGATCAGCACCACCGGCAGGCTGCGATCCCGGGCCTTGAGTTGGGTCAGCAGTTCCAGGCCATCGATGCCCGGCAGGCGGATATCACTGACCACGATGCCGGGAAAGTTCTCCCCGACCTGGGCCAGGGCTTCTTCGGCGCTGCCCACGCCAATGCAGGGAATGTCTTCCAGGGCCAGGGCCTGTTGGCAACCCAGCAGGACATGGGGGTCGTCTTCGACGATCAGCACGGTCAGCTCGTTGTTCATATCGGCTCGGCTTGATTGGGGCTTGCCAGGGGCAAGCTGAGGACAAAGGCGGTGCCGCCGCTTGCCGGATGTTCCACCCCCAGGTTGCCGCCGGTGGCGGCGGCGAGGCTGGCGGACAGGGTCAGGCCCAGGCCCAGGCCCTGTTCGCCGGGTTTGGTGGTGAAGAAGGGTTCGAACAGATGCTTGCGCGCTTCGGCATCAATGCCGTGGCCGTTGTCGCGTACCCGCAGACGATACTTGCCGTCGCCGGGCTCGCCTTCCAGCCACAGTTCCGGCGCCGGTTGTGCCTGCATGGCGTCCAGGGCGTTGCCGATCAGGTTGACCAGAATCTGTTCCAGGCGGGTCTGGTCGATCTGCAGGGTCTGCTCGGTGAAGGCCCGGTGCAGTAACAGGGGCAAGGGTTCGATGCGTGCGTTGAGGAGTTGCAGGGCGGCGTCCACGGCCTTGTCGAGGCTGGCCTGGCCCTGGTCGTCGCCGCGGCGGGCGAAGGAGCGCAGGCTGGCGGTGATGCGGCCCATGCGATCAATCAATTCGTTGATGGTCTTGAGGTTGGCGCTGGCAGTGTCCAGGGCGCCGCGCTCAAGGAAACGCACGGTGTTGCCGGAGAGGGTACGCAACGCTGCCAGGGGCTGGTTGAGTTCGTGGGCGATGCTGGTGGACATCTGGCCGATGGCCGCCAGCTTGCCGGCCTGGACCAGTTCGTCCTGGGCTCGGCGCAGGGTTTCTTCGGCCTGGCGGCGTTCGCGGATCTGCCCCTTGAGACGCTCGTTGCTGGCCCGCAGGTCGGCGGTGCGTTCGGTGATCCGTCGTTCCAGCTGGCTGTTGGCTTCCTGCAGCGCTTCTCGGGCGGCCAGGCGGGTGGCGATGACCTTGCGCCGTTCATTCCAGGCGATCAGCAGGAAGGCCACCAAGGCAAAGGCCACGGCCACCAGGATGCCTTGGTTGATGGCTTCCCGGCGCAGGTCCTGCAGGGGCGTGAGCAGGGTGAAGTTCCACGGGGTGTCGCTCAGCGGCCGGGTCTGGGACAGGTAGCTGATGGCCTTGTCGTCGGACACCAGTTCGGTGTTGGCGGGAAAAGTCAGCTTCTCCACACCTTCGGCCAGGCGTTCTCGGGCCAGGGGTTCCAGTTCGTTGAGGGGGAACCAGTAGTACTGCAGGCTGCGGGCCAGGCGTTCCTTGGTGTCGTCGCTCAGGGGACGAACCGACTTCAGGCGCCGCGCCGGGTCGCTGGAGAGGATGATGATGCCGTTCTCGTCACTGACGAAGGCTTCCAGGCGGGCCCGCTGCCAGCGTTCCTCCAGGGCCTCCAGGCGCACTTTGACGACCGCCACGCCGATGATCTTGCCTTGTTCTTCCAGGCCGTGGGCCAGGTAGTAGCCGGGCTCGCCGTTGGTGCTGCCGATGCCGTAGAAACGTCCGGGCTGGCCACGTACGGCGTTCTGGTAGTAGGCGCGGAAGGACAGGTCTTCACCCAGGTAGCTGTCGACATCGCGCCAGTTGCTGGTGGCCAGTACCCGGCCGGTGGTGTCCATGACATAGATGGCCCGGCTGCGGCTGCGGCGATTCAGGCCTTCGAGGTATTGGTTGACGGTTTGCCGGTGCTCCGGCGAGGGATCGGCCAGCAGTCTGGAGACACTGGATTCCAGCTCCAAGAGGCTGGGCAGATAGGTGTATTTGCTGATCTCGCTTTCTACGGCGCGGGCGTGCAGTTCCAGCTGGCGTTCGCCATTTTCACTGAGGCTGCGAATGCCGTTGTGCTCGCTGATCCAGAAGCCGACGTAGCCCAGGCCGATCATCAGCAAGATGACCAGGGGCGGTAGAAACAGGTGACGGATCAGACGGGGTTTCACGGCGAGTGATGGCGGCGCGGCGCGATAGAGAGTGGGGTCGCATTTCATCACAGATGCCTTGGGTCAACCACTGCGCAGTGTCTGTAGGAGCCGGCTTGCCGGCGATAAGGGCGGCGCTGACGATAGGGGAGTCAGATGCCGTCCCATCGCAGGCACGCCGGCGCCTACAGGAACGCGGGTTTTAGTGCTGCAGGATCTTCTCGAGGAAGTGCTGGGCACGTTCGGAGCGGGCGCTGATATCGCCGAAGAACTCTTCTTTCTGGCAGTCTTCGATGATCTGGCCCTTGTCCATGAAGATCACCCGGTTCGCCACTTTGCGGGCAAAGCCCATTTCGTGGGTCACGCACATCATGGTCATGCCTTCCTGGGCCAGTTGCACCATCACGTCCAGCACCTCGTTGACCATTTCCGGGTCCAGGGCCGAAGTGGGTTCGTCAAACAGCATGACGATCGGGTCCATGGCCAGGGCGCGGGCGATGGCCACACGCTGTTGCTGGCCGCCGGAAAGCTGGCCCGGGTGCTTGTGGGCATGGGCGGCGAGGCCGACGCGATCCAGCAGTTGCAGGCCTTTCTTGGTGGCCTCTTCCTTGCTGCGGCCCAGGACCTTGATCTGCGCGATGGTCAGGTTTTCGGTGATGGTCAGGTGCGGGAACAGCTCGAAATGCTGGAACACCATGCCCACGCGAGAACGCAGTTTCGGCAGGTTGGTCTTCGGGTCGGCGATGGAGGTGCCATCGACCACGATGTCGCCTTTCTGGAAGGGTTCCAGGGCGTTGACGCATTTGATCAGGGTGGACTTGCCCGAGCCGGACGGCCCGCAGACCACCACCACTTCACCTTTCTTGACCTCGGTGCTGCAATCAGTCAGCACCTGGAAGTCCCCATACCACTTGTTGATGTTCTTGATAGAGATCATACGGCGAACCTTTTTTGCAGACGCTTGACCAGCAGCGAGGCGGCAAAGCTGATTGTGAAATACACCAGACCGGCAACGATCAGGAATTCATTGGAGCGGCCGATGATGTCGCCGCTGGAGCGCGAGGCGTTGAGGAAGTCCACCAGGCCCACGGTGTACACCAGGGAGGTGTCCTGGAACAGGATGATGCTCTGCTGCAGCAGCAGCGGGGTCATCTTGCGGAACGCCTGGGGCAGGATGATCAGGCGCATGGTCTGGCCGTAGCTCATGCCCAGTGCCTGGGCAGCGCCCATCTGGCCCTTGGGAATGGACTGCACGCCGGCACGGACGATTTCGCAGAAGTACGCCGCTTCGAACATCATGAAGGCCACGATGCAGGAGGTGAACGCACCGATCGGGGTGTCTTCGCCGGTGATCCAGCGCAGCACGAACGGCACCGCCAGGTAGAACCAGGTGATCACCAGCAGCAGCGGAATCGAGCGGAAGTAGTTGACGTAGGCACCGGCCAGGTTCGACAGCAGCTTGTTGTGGGACAAGCGCATCAGTGCCAGCAAGGTACCGAGGACGATCCCGCCGACCACGCCCATGACCATCAGCTTGAGGGTCATCAGCATGCCGTTCCACAGGCCGGGAATGGCCGGGATGATGCCCGAGAAGTCGAATTCCATTATTTACCTCCCACGGAGATCAGGCCGGGGACCGATACTTTTTTCTCTACCAGGCGCATCAGCAGCATCAGGCTCATGTTCAAGGTGAAGTAGATCAGGGTAGCCAGGGTGAAGGCTTCGAACAGGTTGGCCGAGAACTCGGCGGTCTGTTTGGTCTGGGCCAGCAGTTCCATCAAGCCGATCAGGGACGCCACGGAGGAGTTCTTGAAGACGTTGAGAAACTCTGAGGTGAGCGGCGGAATGATGATCCGGTAGGCCTGGGGCAGCAGCACGTTCCAGTAGATCTGCGGCAGCGAGAAGCCCATGGCACGAGCGGCGGATTCCTGGCCGCGTGGCAGCGCCTGGATGCCGGTACGAACCTGTTCGCAAACCCGCGCGGCGGTGAACAGGCCCAGGCACACGACAACGCTCAGGTAGGCCGAGGTGGTCGGGTTGAGGTCTTGCTTGTACCACTCCTGGAGGTTGGCCGGCAGCAGGTCCGGTACCAGGAAGTACCAGATGAACAGCTGCACCAGCAGCGGCACGTTACGGAAGATCTCCACGTAGACCGTGGCGATGCCCGACACCAGACGGTTCGGCACGGTGCGCATGACACCCAGGATCGAACCCAGCAGCAGCGCGATGATCCAGGCCACCACGGCGATGGCGATGGTCCAGCCCAAACCGGTGATGAACCAGTCGAGATAGGTCTCGCTGCCCACGCCGGTGGACTTGAAGAACACGCCCCAGTCCCAGTTGTAATTCATTAGGGTTACCCCTCAGATCGTTCGATGTACAAGCACCCGCCTGGGGACGTCCGTTCCCGCCTGATCATGACGATCAGGCACACACGATCGGCTCGACAACCACCGGTTCGAGTGTTTCCAAAAAAATGCCAGCAGGTAGTGACAGACTCCTGAAAGGGCAGGGCCCCTTCAGGAGATAAGGTTAGTCAGGAATCAGGACTTTTTGTCGTCAGCCGCTTTGTCGGTCGGGTTGGCGATCAGGGCCTTGAGCTCGTCGCTCATCGGGAACATCAGGTTCAGGCCTTTGGGTGGGATCGGCGATTGGAACCACTTGTCGTAGATCTTGTTGATTTCGCCCGATTTGTAGGTGGCGACGATGGCGTCATCCACGGCTTTCTTGAACGGGGCATCGCCCTTGCGCACCATGCAGCCATAGATTTCGTAGGACTGAGGAGTACCGGTCACGGCCCAGTCGGCAGGCTTCTTGGCCTTGGCCATTTCGCCGGCCAGCAGCGCGTCGTCCATCATGAACGCAACGGCGCGGCCCGATTCCAGCATCTGGAACGACTCACCGTGGTCCTTGGCGGAAATCACGTTCATGCCCATCTGCTTGTCGGCGTTCATCGCCTTGAGGATGCGCTCGGAAGTGGTGCCGGCGGTGGTCACTACGTTCTTGCCTTTGAGGTCAGCGAAATCCTTGTAGGTCGAGTCCTTTTTGGACAGCAGACGGGTACCGATTTCGAAGATGCCGACGGAGAAGTCGACCTGTTGCTGACGTTCGACGTTGTTGGTGGTGGAACCACACTCGACGTCTACGGTGCCGTTCTGCACCAGTGGGATACGGGTCTGGGAGGTGACCAGGTTGTACTTGACCTTGAGGTCAGGCATGTCGAGGTCTTTCTTGATCGCTTCGACGATTTTCAGCTGGATGTCGTGGGAGTAGCCCACTGGCACGCCGGAAGCGTCAGCGATGTAGGAAAACGGGATGGAAGCGTCGCGATGTCCGAGGGTGATGGTGCCGGACTCTTTGATTTTCTTCAGTGTGCCGGTGAGCTCGGCAGCGAAAACTGGAGTGCTAATCAGAGCGGCAGCGATAGCTGCGCCCAACAGATGGGGAACGATGCGCATCAATATTTCCTCGACATTTGTTTTTTTTATGAAGCCAGTTCGACGGCTCTTTTATACAGCGAATGCCTTGACGGCTCCTGTTGTGTTGGCACGACAGGCATTCGTCGCACAGTGTAGAGCATGAGTCGTGCCAGACCCATTGATCATGGTCAAGGCCTTGATTTCAAAGGGTATTAAATATTTATTGCGAAGTTTTTTGCAGCAGATTATCCGGTTATCCGAATCCTCTTCGGGGTTGCGTTCGGAAAACCGAATGCGCGTCCGACACCTGTAGGAGCCGGCTGCCGGCGAAACGTTCAATGCGTCGCCCATAAAAAAGCCCCTGAACCTTAGGGTGCAGGGGCTTTGTCTATCCGAGCTACTCAGGCTGCCTTGATCTTGCCGCGGTTGTGCTCGACCTTCTGTAAGTAGTCTTCCAGCTGTTGCTGTTGCGCCGCCGTGGTGAACAGGCCGAGCTTGCTCCGGCGCCAGAGGATGTCCTGGGCCTTCAGTGCCCATTCCTCTGCACACAGGTAATCCACTTCACGGGTATAGAGTCCGCCACCCAGGTGTTCGCCCAGGTCGCTGAGGCTGTGTACGCCCTCCAGCAGGCGCCAGGTGCGGCTGCCGTAGGTGGTGGCCCAGCGGCGCGCGATCTGGCTGGGCACCCAGTCGAACTTCTTGCGGATGGCTTCTGCCAGGGCCTGTGGCGTGCTCATGTTCTCGCCGCCGGGCAGGGTGGCTGTGGCGGTCCAGCTGGGCTTGGCCTGTCTGAAGTAGGGCGCCAGTTGCGCCATGGCTGATTCCGCCAGCTTGCGATAGGTGGTCAGCTTGCCGCCGAACACGGACAGCAGCGGAGCCTCGTCACCCGTGGCGGACAGGGCCAGGGTGTAGTCGCGAGTCACCGCCGAAGGGTTATCGGATTCGTCGTTGCACAGCGGGCGAACCCCGGAATAGCTGTGCTGGATGTCGCTGCGGCTCAGTTGCTTCTTGAAGTGCGCATTGACCACTTGCAGCAGGTAATCGGTTTCTGCTTCGGTAATCGCCACCTTGGCCGGATCGCCGGTGTATTCCCGGTCGGTAGTGCCGATCAGAGTGAACTGGTCGAGGTAGGGGATGGTGAAGACGATGCGCTGGTCTTCGTTCTGCAGAATGTGCGCGTGTTCGCCTTCGTACAGCTTGGGCACTATCAGATGGCTGCCCTGGATCAGGCGGATGCCGTAAGGCGATTCCAGCTTCAGATCATCCTTGATGAATTTGGCGACCCAGGGTCCTGCAGCGTTTACCAGGGCTTTGGCGGTGATGGAGAACAGGCTGCCGTCGGCACGCTCCAGATCCAGTTGCCACAGGCCCTTGCTGCGCCGGGCGCTGACGCAACGGGTCTGGGTATGTACGTGGGCGCCGTGCTCGCGGGCGGCCATGGCATTGAGTACCACCAGGCGCGCATCGTCGACCCAGCAATCGGAGTATTCGAAGCCTTTGGTGATCTCGGCCTTCAGGGCGCTGTCAGCGCCGAACTTCAGGCTGCGAGAGCCTGCGAGCTTTTCCCGCTTGCCCAGGTGGTCATACAGGAACAGGCCGGCGCGAATCATCCAGGCCGGGCGCAGGTGCGGCCGATGTGGCAGGACAAAACGCATGGGCTTGACGATGTGCGGGGCCTTGGCGAGCAGCACTTCACGTTCGGCCAGGGCTTCGCGCACCAGACGGAACTCGTAATGTTCGAGGTAGCGCAGGCCGCCGTGGATCAGCTTGCTGCTGGCCGAGGAGGTATGGCTGGCCAGATCGTCTTTTTCGCAAAGGAACACGGACAAGCCGCGACCTGCCGCATCCGCGGCAATTCCAACACCATTGATCCCACCGCCGATGACGGCGATATCGTAAACCTCGGAAAGAGGGCGCGCGGGCAAGGTAGAAGTGGGCATCGACAGGCCTCGTGTTGCTTGGATATTTGAATTCGAACATTAATGTTCATTTTCGAAAATACTAGCGCATAAAGATGAACGCATCCAGCGCGCCTCGATTGAAAAAACTGATCGAAGCAGGGCTAAAGGAAAGTTTTCGAACATTATCGAGGATTAACTGTAGCCGCTGATGTTGCTTTGGGCTGTAGGGTGGGGATCGGCCGCGGCGATTTCGAAAGCGATGAGGCGTCGAGGCTCGTCGTTCGAGTGCGGCCGGATCCGCAGGGTAGGGGGGGGTCAGACCACTTCGAGACGGATCTTGTGTTGGTTGAGCAGTTGGCTCAGGGCCGGTACCGGTTGCTGGTCGGTGACCAGGCAGTCGATCAGGCTGATGGGGCCGAGGCGGATCATGGCGTTGCGCCCGAACTTGCTGGAGTCGGCGGCGAGGATCACTTGTCGGGCGTTGGCGATGATCGCCTGGGATACCCGCACTTCCTGATAGTCGAAGTCCAGCAGGCTGCCGTCCTCGTCGATGCCACTGATGCCCACCAGGGCGAAATCCACCTTGAACTGGTTGATGAAGTCGACACTGGCCTGGCCGACCACGCCGCCGTCACGGCGGACATTGCCACCAGTGAGCAGCACATCGAAATCATCCTTGGCGCTGAGCATTGAGGCCACGTGCAGGTTATTGGTGATGATCTTCAGATGGTTGTGGTTGAGCAGGGCGCGGGCGATGGATTCGGTGGTGGTACCGATGTTGATGAACAGCGAGGCGTGATCGGGGATCTGCGCGGCAACGGCTTCGCCGATGCGTTGCTTTTCGTCGCGCATCTGGTCGGCGCGCATGGCGTAGGCGGTGTTTTCTACGCTGGAATCATAGGCCGCGCCGCCGTGATAGCGGCGCAGCAAATTGGCTTCCGCCAGCTGATTGATATCGCGGCGGATGGTTTGCGGAGTAACAACGAACAGCTGGGCCAATTCCTCGATGCTGACGTAACCGCGTTCGCGGACCAGATCGAGGATTTGTTGCTGACGGGGAGGCAGATTCATGGGGCTTCCTTTGGGCTGCCGTGCAAAATTTGCCCATGATGCCGCAGGAATCCCCTCCCGACCAGTTACAAGCAGTTACCAATCCACGGCTTGGCTTATTTGACCTCGTCGTGGGGTTCCCAGTCGCGGGTGCGGCTTACCGCTTTCTTCCAGCCTGCGTACAAGCCTTCTTTTTCCGCTTCCGCCAGCTGTGGTTCGAACTCGCGCTCGATCACGGCCTTGCCCCGCAGTTCCTCCAGGCTGCCCCAGAAACCGCAGGCCAGGCCTGCCAGGTAGGCCGCGCCCAGGGCTGTGGTTTCGCGCATTTGCGGGCGTTCAACCTGAGTACCGAGAATGTCCGCCTGGAATTGCATGAGGAAGTTGTTGGCTACCGCGCCGCCGTCCACCCGCAGGGCTTTCAGGCGTTCGCCGGAATCCTGCTGCATGGCGTCGAGCACGTCGCGGGTCTGATAGGCAATGGATTCCAGGGCGGCACGGATGATGTGGTCCACGCGTACGCCGCGGGTCAGGCCAAACAGTGCGCCACGGGCATAGGGGTCCCAGTAGGGAGCGCCCAGGCCGGTGAAGGCTGGTACCAGGTACACACCGTTGCTGTCCTTGACCTTGCCGGCGAAGTATTCGGTGTCATGGGCGTCGTTGATGATTTTCAGTTCATCACGCAACCACTGCACAGTGGAGCCGCCGTTGAATACTGCGCCTTCCAGGGCATAGGCCACTTCGCCGCGGGGGCCGCAGGCGATGGTGGTGAGCATGCCGTGCTGGGATTTCACCGCCTTGTCGCCGGTGTTCATCAGCAGGAAGCAACCCGTGCCGTAGGTGTTCTTGGCTTGGCCCGGCTCGACGCACATCTGGCCAAACAGCGCGGCTTGTTGGTCGCCGGCAATACCGCCGATGGCGATGCCACTCTTGGTGCGGCCATAGATTTCCGACGAAGACTTCACTTCCGGGAGCATTTCCCGCGGGATGTCCAGCACCTCCAGCATCTTCGCGTCCCACTCCAGGGTGTGGATGTTGAAGAGCATGGTGCGCGAGGCGTTGGTGTAGTCGGTGACGTGGGTCTTGCCGCCGGTGAATTTCCAGATCAGCCAGCTGTCGATGGTGCCGAACAGCAGTTCGCCGCTACGGGCGCGCTCGCGGCTGCCTTCGACGTTGTCGAGGATCCACTTGAGCTTGGTGCCGGAGAAGTAGGGGTCGGTAACCAGGCCGGTGGTGTCGCGGATGTAGTCTTCCAGGCCGTCGCGCTTGAGCTGCTGGCAGATCTCGGTGCTGCGGCGGCACTGCCAGACAATGGCGTTGTAGATCGGGCGGCCGGTGGTCTTGTCCCAGACCACGGTGGTTTCACGCTGGTTGGTGATGCCGATAGCGGCCACTTGGTCGTGATGCAGGCCGGCCTGCGCCAGGGCTTCCACCATCACCGCACTCTGGGTGGCGAAGATTTCCATTGGGTCATGTTCGACCCAGCCGGCCTGTGGGTAATGCTGGGCGAATTCACGCTGGGCAGTGCAGACCACGTTGGCATCGCGGTCGAAAATGATCGCCCGGGAGCTGGTCGTACCCTGATCAAGGGCAATGATGTAGTTCTTATTCTGAATGTCGGTCATGTCGATTGCCTTGGACGAAATAAGGGGTTGGAAACAGGCGCGTGATCGATTTGGGCAGGATCACGCGCCGCGAGATTCAAGAAACTTTGACTTTGCCCTCTACGGCCGGTTCGGCCTCGGAGGCGGCGACAGCGCTGGGCAGATGCCGGGCAATCAGCCCGCGATAGGCCGCAGCACCGAGGCAGGCACCGAGGATCGGGGCAAAGATCGGTACCAGGAAATACGGAATGTCACGGCCACCGGTGAAGGAGATTTCACCCCAGCCAGTCACGAACGTCATCAGTTTAGGACCGAAGTCCCGTGCCGGGTTCATGGCGAAGCCGGTCAGCGGGCCCATTGCGCTGCCGATCACGGCAATCAGCAGGCCGATCAGCAGTGGCGCCATCGGGCCGCGAGGCATGCCGTTGTTGTCATCGGTCAGGGACATGATCACCCCCATGAGAATCGCGGTGATCACCACTTCCACCAGGAACGCCTGGGCAGTGGACAGCGCCGGGTTGGGGAAGGTGGAGAACACCGAAGCCAGTTCCAGGCTGGCCTGGGAGCCACGGATCATTTGGTGGGATTGTTCGAAATCGAAGAATAGATTGCTGTACAGCGTGTAAACCAACAGCGCCGCGCAGAAGGCGCCGGCAACCTGGGCCAGGATATAGAACGGCAGTTTGCGTTTTTCAAAGTCGGCGAACAGGCACAGAGCGATGCTCACGGCTGGATTCAGGTGCGCGCCGGAGACCCCGGCGGTCAGGTAGATCGCCATGCTCACGCCGATCCCCCAGATGATGCTGATTTCCCACAGACCGAAGCTGGCGCCCGCGACCTTGAGCGCGGCGACACAACCGGTGCCGAAGAAGATCAATAGTGCAGTACCCAGGAACTCGGCCATGCATTGGCCCGATAGCGACGGTTGTTGCAGAGCAGTTGTCATTGTGAACCTCGATTTTTGTTGTTGTCTGGCGCTGCTGCAAAAGGCATGGAGCGCGACTTCCAACGAAGACGGAATCCCCATTCCGGCCTCGTCTTGCTACTGGGTGCAACCTTGGATCTACCGCAGGATATTCAGAAACGAAAAAATATAGACAAGAAACACCGCTGTCAAAGGTCGAAAGTGAACGAGCGGTCATTTTATAGATATCAATCAAATGAATGATCCTGGGTCGCAGTCTCGGGAGTGACAGAAGTCGCAGTGCTGGCAGCTACGAGGGGCGGTTATCAAGGCTTGTAATAGAGCCTTTTGCTGATGAATGGCCTAAAATTCGCCCGCTCGGTTTTGCCTTTTTGTCCCCACTTGGAGCTGCCATGACCCCTGCACTGGACCTGCTGAAAAAAGTTCGCGCCGAACATCGCATCCACAGTTACGAACATGACCCCAAGGCTGCGTCCTACGGCCTGGAGGCGGCGGAGAAGCTCAATCTCGATCCGGCGCAAGTGTTCAAGACCCTGCTGGCCAGCAGTGAAAAGGGCGAATTGCTGGTGGCGGTGGTGCCGGTCGTCGGAAGTCTTGACCTGAAGGCCCTGGCCCAGGCAGCCGGGGTCAAGAAAGCCGAAATGGCCGACCCGGCCGCTGCCCAGCGTGCCACCGGTTATCTGCTGGGGGGCATCAGTCCGCTGGGGCAGAAGAAGCGACTGCGGACCTTTATCGACACCAGTGCCCAGCCTTTCGCCAGTATTTTCGTCAGTGCCGGTCGTCGTGGCCTGGAGGTGGAGCTGGCCGCGGCCGTGCTGGCCGAGCATACCCAGGCGAAGTTCGCCGACATCGGTCGCCCTTGAGCCCGGGCGTCGGCAGCGGCCCGGGCTGCTGCTGTATGCCGGAAAATCTTCCCTTCTGTGTCTGTCGGGTTCCTTGTTCCGAAGCTCATGCTGGCGGCCGACTATCCAAGGAGAACGGTTATGCCGCTTGAGTTCCAGCAGATCGATGCCTTCAGTGACCGCCCCTTCACCGGCAATCCGGCCATGGTTTACCGGCTTGATGCATGGCTTGACGATGCGCTGATGCAGCAGATCGCCGCCGAGCACAACCTGGCGGAAACCGCTTTTGTGGTGCGTGAGGCGCAAGGCTGGCGAATCCGCTGGTTTACTCCGACCACTGAAGTGCCACTGTGCGGGCACGCCACCCTGGCCAGTGCTTATGTGTTGTTCGAGGTCTACGGCGAGCCGACGCAGCGCATCGATTTTCAGAGCCGTTCCGGGCCCTTGAGCGTCACCTCTGAAGACGGGCTGCTATGGCTTGATTTTCCTTTGCGCAGCCCCCGCAGCCAGGCAGGGCTGGAGAAGGTGGCGCGGATTCTGGGCGCCCCAGTCGTCGAGTTGCAGGGCGCCAATGAGCTGTTGGCGGTGCTGGAGTCGGAGCAGGCGGTGCGTGATTGTCGGCCGGATATGGCGGCGCTGGCGAAGCTGCCCTGGCCCGGAGTGATTGTTACTGCGCGTGGAGACCGGCATGACTTTGTCTCGCGGTATTTTGCTCCGGCCATTGGCATCGACGAGGACCCGGTGACCGGTTCGACCCATTGCTGCCTGACGCCTTATTGGGCAGGGCAATTGGCTAAGCAGCAGTTGAGCGCTTATCAGTGTTCGGCGCGAGGTGGAGCGTTGTTCTGTCGGTTGGAGGGGGAGCGGGTGAAGATCGGTGGCCATGCGCGGCTGATTGCCAGTGGGCAGTTGTATCTGGAATGACGGCGGTGGGTTTTTTTGCCGGCAAGCCGGCTCCTACAGTGCGCTGTTGTAGGGGCTGGCTTGCCGGCGAAGGCGGCTCAATGTGCGCTGCTGTAGCGGCGCACTCCTGAATCGCTGTGCGGAATCTGCGCCGCGGTGCTGCCCGAAGCCTGAAACAGCACCAGATGTTCTGCGGCGACCCGAATGCCCACATCCGCTCCAACCTGATGATCGGCATGGCTGGGGAAGATCGATTCCAGCTGGCTGCCGGTCGGCAGTTGCAGGCGATACAGGGTCGAGGCGCCGAGGAAGGTCTTGCCGACGATCCGCGCTTTCAGGGCGCTGTCCGGTGCATAGACGATATCGTCGGGGCGCAGCAGTACGTCCACCGCCCCACCTGCCGGCCAGGTGTAGGCTCGGTTGCCCTGCAGCACACCCAGTTCGGTCTGCACCGATTCCGGGCTGCTCAACTGGCCACGAATGAAGTAGCCCTGGCCAATGAAGCTGGCGACAAAGGGCGTCTGCGGTTCGTGATAGAGGTTGTAGGGCGTATCCCACTGTTCCAGGCGACCTTCCTTGAACACCCCGACCTGATCACTCACGGCAAAGGCTTCTTCCTGGTCGTGGGTGACCAGGATCGCACTGGTACCCCGAGCCTTGAGGATGTCGCGCACTTCATGGCTGAGCTTGCGGCGCAGTTCACCGTCGAGATTGGAGAACGGCTCGTCCAGCAACAGCAATTGTGGTTCCGGCGCCAGGGCGCGGGCCAGGGCTACTCGCTGCTGTTGGCCGCCAGACAGTTCGTGGGGGAAGCGCTGGCCAAGGTTCTTCAGGTTGACCAGTTCCAGCAATTCAGCGACCACCCGGTCTTTCTGCGGGTGCTTGCGGATGCCGAAGGCAATGTTGTCCGCCACACACAGATGTGGGAACAGGGCGTAATCCTGGAACACCATGCCGATCCGACGTTTCTCCGGCGCCAGGGTGAAGCCGGCGCTGGAGATGGTTTCGCCGGCCAACTGGATCTCGCCCTCGTGTACGGGCTCGAATCCGGCGATGGCCCGCAGGGTGGTGGTCTTGCCGCAGCCGGATGAGCCCAGCAGGCAGCCGATGTCACCGGCATTGAGGTGCAGATTGAGGTTTTGCACCACCCGTTGGTCCTGATAGCCGCATGCCAGATTGCGCAGGTTCAGCAGTAATGGCTGGCTCATGCGTGGTGGTACGCCGGCTCGACGAGAAACTCGAGCAGGGCCTTTTGTGCATGGAGACGGTTTTCCGCCTGGTCCCAAGCTACCGAGCGTGGGTCGTCCAGCAGGTCGAGGCTGATTTCCTCGCCACGGTGGGCGGGCAGGCAATGCATGAACAATACGTCCGGCGCTGCCAGGTCGAGCAGGGCGCGGTTCACCTGGAATGGTGCGAACAGCTTGAGGCGCTTGGCGGTTTCCTCTTCCTGACCCATGGAGGTCCAGACGTCGGTGCTCACCAGGTGGGCGCCCGTCACCGCTTCGCGAGGATCGCGGACGATGGTCACGCGATCGCCGGCCAGGGCGACAAATTCCGGGTTCGGCTCGTAGCCCTCAGGGCAAGCGATGCGCAGTTGGAAATCGAACTGCATGGCCGCTTCTATATAGCTGTTGCACATGTTGTTGCCATCGCCGATCCAGGCCACGGTCTTGCCCTGGATCGAGCCGCGATGTTCGAGGAAGGTCTGCATGTCCGCCAGCAGCTGGCAAGGGTGCAGGTCATCGGACAGGCCGTTGATCACCGGTACCCGGGAATTGGCCGCAAATTCGGTCAGGGTGCTGTGGGCAAAGGTTCGGATCATCACCGCATCGAGCATGCGCGACATGACGATGGCGCAGTCGCCGATGGGCTCGCCGCGTCCCAGTTGGGTATCCCGTGGCGAAAGGAAGATGGCCTGGCCGCCCAGTTGGATCATGCCGGCTTCGAAAGACAGTCGGGTACGGGTCGACGACTTCTCGAAAATCATACCGAGCACACGATTTTTCAAGGGCTCGAAGAGTACGCCGCGGTTACGCAGGTCCTTCAGCTCGATGCCACGACGAATCACACTGACCAGCTCTTCGGGCGTGCAATCCATCAGGGAGAGAAAGTGCCTTGCGCTCATCATTAACTACCTTTTTGCAACGGACCGCAGATTCTCAAAGCCTTGTTTAATCGAACAACGGGCTGGACCTGCGGCGAAAGCCGCACGGGGCGACGAAATAGGGGAAGGCGCGATCTTATAATTAAATGTCGCGTCTTACCAATAGTGCTACGGCGATTACGGGCATGAGAGGTCAGGACGCGATTGCGCTGACGCTTTTGAGACCAGTTTCCAGACAGCAGCCGGGCATTTGTACACTGCCCCGACGCGCCTTGGCAATGCAGCGGGGCGCCGGCTGTACGCTTGCAGTCGTTTTCTGACCTGTGGGCCGAGATCGCTATCCTGGGCATTTTGAGGGGCGCCAACCTGAAACATTTCCTAATGCAAAGTGCTGAGGTTATAAAGGCGAATCTGCGGCAGGGATAGGTGTGCGATGGAGTCCAAGGAGCAACAACTGATGACGCTGTTGGGGCTCACGGCCCGGGCGCTCACTGACATGACTGCCTCAATGACTGCGTTTTCTTTCGAATTGCTGCGTAGCGAGGATCCAGTGACCCGTGCTGCCGCGCGCAAGATGGTCGATCGGATGATGACCCTCAGCACCGGGCTGGATGAGCATTGGCGATTGCTGGCTGAGCTGTCGGGAGTCTATGCCGAGCAGGGGCCCATAGATTCTACGGCGCAAGTCTCAATGGATGGCCCGCCGCGCTTGCCATCGAACTGACTGTACTGATCATGGCCGGGGCTGATGGCCCTGAATTCATGGGGCGAACGTCGCTGGCGTCGGCAGCGGTCAGCCGCCATAGTTTTTGCTTCCAGCGGCCCCTACGGGTCGCCTTCAAACAATAGAGACTGGCCATGACCAAGACTCTGCATCACCGTGCCTGCCACCTGTGCGAAGCGATCTGCGGCCTGACCCTGGAAATCACTGAGGAAGAGGGCCGTGGCCCGCGCATCACCTCGATCAAGGGGGATGCTCACGACAGCTTCAGCCGCGGCCATATCTGCCCCAAGGCCGTGGCCTTGCAGGATATTCAGAGTGACCCCGATCGCCTGCGTCAGCCGGTGCGGCGCGTGGGCAATGAATGGCAGCCGATCGAGTGGGACGAGGCCTTCGCCCTGGTAGCCGAAAGGTTGGCGAGCATTCAGCAGCGCCATGGCAATAATGCGGTGGCGACCTATCAGGGCAACCCCAGCGTTCACAACTACGGGCTGATGACCCACAGCAATTACTTCCTTGGCCAGCTCAAGACCCGTAACCGCTTCTCAGCGACGTCGGTCGACCAGTTGCCCCAGCACCTGACCAGCTACCTGATGTATGGCCACGGTCTGCTGCTGCCGATTCCGGACATCGATCACACCGACTTCATGCTGATCCTCGGCGGCAACCCCTTGGCGTCCAACGGCAGCATCATGACGGTGCCGGACGTGGAAAAGCGCTTGAAGGCAATCCAGGCTCGTGGTGGCAAGGTGGTGGTGGTCGATCCTCGGCGCAGTGAAACGGCGGCTATAGCCGATCAGCACCTGTTCGTTCGTCCTGGAGGCGATGTGGCCTTGCTGTTTGGCCTGCTGAACACGATTTTTGAGGAAGGGCCGATTCGCGGCAGTCATCTGCAGGTCGATGGATTGGCAGAGGTGCGCCAGGCGATTTCCCGCTTCACCGCGGAAACCATGAGCCCGCTGTGTGCGATTCCGGCACCGCAGATTCGGCAGTTGGCCCGGGAGTTCGCCTCGGCGGATCGAGCGGTCTGCTATGGGCGCATGGGGGTTTCGACCCAAGCCTTCGGTACGTTGTGCCATTGGTTGCTGCAACTGATCAACCTGGTCACCGGCAACCTTGACCGGGTGGGCGGGGCCCTGTGTACGGAGCCGGCGGTGGATCTGGTGGCGGCAACTTCGGGGGGGCATTTCAACGTCTGGCAGAGTCGGGTTTCCGGGCTTCCGGAGTATGGCGGCGAGCTGCCTGTGTCTGCCTTGGCCGAAGAGATGCTCACTGAGGGCGAGGGGCAGGTTCGGGCATTGATCACCGTGGCCGGCAACCCGGTGCTGTCCACGCCCAATGGCCGGCAGTTGGAGCAGGCCCTCGATGGGTTGGAGTTCATGCTCAGCATCGACTTGTACATCAATGAAACGACCCGATATGCCGACCTGATCCTGCCGTCCACCTCAGCTTTGGAGAACGATCACTACGACACCACCTTCAATCTGTTTGCGGTGCGCAATGTCAGTCGCTTCAACCGGGCGATCCTGCCCAAGCCTGCGGGCGCGCTGCACGACTGGGAGATCTTTGTCGGCCTGGCCAAGGCGTTTGCCGCGAAAACCGAACAGCCGCTGAAACCGACCATTTCCCCTGCGCAAATGATCGACATGGGGTTGCGAGCCGGTGCCTACGGCGACGCCTCGCCGCTCAAACTGTCGTTGGCAACGCTGGACCAGTATCCCCACGGTATTGATCTGGGGGCGCTGCAGCCGAATCTGGCGGCACGCTTGAAAACCGAGAATCGGAAGATCCAGGCGGCGCCAGCAGCGATCCTGGCGGATCTGGCGCGGTTTGCCGCCTTGAGCGTGCCGCCGCTGGATGAATTGCTGCTGATTGGTCGTCGCCATGTGCGCAGCAACAACTCGTGGATGCATAACTATCATCGCCTGGTGAAGGGCAAGCCCCGTCACCAATTGCTGATGCACCCGGACGACCTCGCCAGCCGCGGGCTGAATGACGGCCAACGAGTGCGAATCAGTTCTCGGGTCGGTGCGGTGGAGGTAGAGGTGCTGGCCAGCAGTGAAATGATGCCGGGGGTGGTGAGCTTGCCCCATGGCTGGGGGCATGGGCGCCCAGGGGTGCAGATGAACATTGCCATGGAGCAGCCGGGTTGCAGCGCCAATGACCTGACCGATGAGCGTCAGCTCGATGCGTTGTCTGGGAATGCAGCGTTGAACGGGGTGCCGGTCAAGGTGGAAGCCGCCTGAGATGTCTGTCGGAGAGGCCGAGCAGGGCGCTCAGGATTCCGTTACAATGCGCCACCGTGCCGACAACAGCGTCGGAAAGTTCAGCCGAGGTGTTCCATGGATATCATCGAAACTATTAAAGAGCAGATTGCCAACAACACCATTCTGCTTTACATGAAAGGCTCGCCGAATGCCCCACAGTGTGGCTTCTCCGCGAAAGCCGCTCAGGCCGTAATGGGCTGTGGTGAGAAGTTCGCTTATGTGGACATCCTGCAGAACCCGGAAATTCGCGCCAACCTGCCCAAGTACGCCAACTGGCCAACCTTCCCACAGCTGTGGGTGGCGGGTGAGCTGGTCGGTGGTAGCGACATCATGGCTGAGATGTTTGCCAACGGTGAATTGCAGACTCTGATCAAGGACGCAGCCGAAAAAGCCGCAGCCAAGACTGAAGCCTGACGCGAATATATCCGCGTAATAAAAAGCCCCGCCTCTCTTTCGAGGGCGGGGCTTTTTATTGTTTGAGTATTACGAGTTAAGTTACTCGTCACCCATTTGCGATTGCAGATAGTTCTCGATACCGACTTTATCGATCAGGCCCAATTGGGTTTCCAGCCAGTCGATATGTTCTTCTTCGGATTCAAGAATATCTTCCAGCAGTTCACGGCTGCCGAAGTCGCTCACCGATTCACAATGGGCGATGGCTGCCTTGAGGTCCGCATGACCGGTGCGCTCGATACGCAGGTCGCACTCGAGCATTTCCTTGGTGTGTTCGCCAATGTGCAGCTTGCCCAGGTCCTGAACGTTCGGCAGGCCTTCGAGGAAGAGGATGCGCTTGATCAGCTTGTCCGCATGCTTCATCTCATCGATGGACTCGTGGTACTCGTGCTTGCCCAGCTTGTTCAGGCCCCAATCTTCATACATGCGTGCATGCAGGAAGTACTGATTGATCGCGACCAGTTCATTGGCAAGGATTTTATTGAGATGCTGGATGACTGTAATGTCGCCTTTCATGATGGGGTCCTGCCCTTTAATTAGTGGAATAAGGGCAGAGTCTGAGCCGCGCAAACATTACTGTCAAACCTAAGTTATTGAATAATATATGAAAATTAATCGGAATAAGAATGTTTGTGTTCCGCGTTTTGACCCTAAGCGATTGAATTACAGGCATAAAAAAACCGGACGCTAGGTCCGGTTGTTTAAAACAGTGCGATTTATTCGAAAATTCAAGCGACATTAAATTCCACTGGATAGGGAATTGCCGCCTGGCTGCTCTGCAGTTCGGTCAGTGTCTCGCGGACCACTTGCTTGGCCAGGCATGCGCATTTACCGCACTGGCTGGCGACGCCGGTTGCCTGACGCACTTCGCGGTAGCTGCAGCAACCTTCATAGATGGCTTCGCGAATTTGTCCGTCGGTGACACCGGTGCAGAGGCAGACATACATAGGATGAGAACCGTCGCTGGTTAGGGCTCAATTGCGATGGATCTTAATGTTAACGAGAATGATTGTCAAAGTGGTTTCGGTCGCCTTTGTTGCAGTTTCCTACCTGGGTGACGAACGGTTTTGTTCACGATAGAGACAGATGATTCGCATTTTCCGCTTTGTGAGCCAGGGCGACGAAAAACCGTTAAGGACAGCTCAAAGACGCGGTGTATGATGGTCGGTCCTTGCGAAGCGGGGTCAGGTCACGGAGCTGTCGCATCCGCGTGGCAGACTCAAGGCCAATCCCCTTCTTCATTACTACGTCCACACCAGGAGATATCCAATGAGCGTACTCGTAGGCAAACAAGCCCCTGACTTCACCGTACCGGCCGTTCTCGGCAATGGCGAAATCGTCGACAGTTTCACCCTGTCCTCGGCCATCAAAGGCAAATACGGCCTGGTGTTCTTCTATCCACTGGACTTCACCTTCGTTTGCCCGTCCGAGCTGATCGCCCTGGACCACCGCATGGCTGACTTCAAGGCTCGTAACGTGGAAGTGATCGCTGTTTCGATCGATTCGCACTTCACTCACAACGCCTGGCGCAACACCCCGATCAATGCCGGCGGCATTGGTCAGGTTCAATACATCATGGCGGCTGACATGAAGCACGACATCGCCAAGGCCTACGACGTTGAGTCCGAAGGCGGCGTGGCTTTCCGTGGCGCGTTCCTGATCGACGATAAAGGCGTTGTTCGTTCGCAGATCGTCAACGACCTGCCACTGGGCCGTAACATGGAAGAGCTGATCCGTCTGGTCGATGCTCTGCAATTCCACGAAGAGCACGGCGAAGTCTGCCCTGCCAACTGGAAAAAAGGCGACAAAGGCATGACCGCTTCGCCAGAAGGCGTTGCCGCTTACCTGAGCGAGAACGCTGGCAAGCTGTAAGCCTGGCGTCACGCATAAAAAAACCGGCCTCAGGGCCGGTTTTTTTATGGGAGCAATTCACCCGACGAAGAATTAATCAGTCGTCGAAATCCTGCCAGCCGCCCATTTGTTTCCAGCGGTTGACGATGCCACAGAACAACTCGGCAGTCTTCTCTGTGTCGTAGCGAGCCGAGTGGGCCTCACGACCGTCGAAGTCGATGTCCGCGCTCTGGCAGGCCTTTGCCAGTACGGTCTGGCCGTACGCCAGGCCAGCCAGGGTGGCGGTGTCGAAGCTGGAGAACGGATGGAACGGATTGCGCTTCATATCCAGGCGAGCTACGGCGGCATTCAGGAAGCCCAGATCGAAGCTGCTGTTGTGGCCTACCAGAATGGCGCGTTTGCAGCCATTGGCCTTCAGTGCCTTGCGCACCCCACGGAAAATATCGGTCAGGGCAGTTTCTTCGCTGACGGCCATGCGCAGCGGGTGGTCGAGCTTGATCCCGGTGAACTCCAGGGCAGCGGCTTCGATGTTCGCGCCTTCAAAAGGCTCAACCCGGAAGAAATAGGTGTGTTCCGGGAACACGAAGCCTTTTTCATCCATGCCGATAGTGGTGGCGGCAATCTCTAGCAGGGCGTCGGTGGCCGAGTTGAAACCGCCGGTTTCAACGTCGACGACTACTGGCAGGTAACCACGAAAGCGCGCCGCCATCGGGTGCCGAGGGCCGCCGCCGTTACCTTCTTGTTCGTCGTCGAAATGGTCGTCACTCACGAGTGATCCTCCAGCAGGCGCCAGCGCAGTTTTTCACCGGCGCGCAGCGGAATGACAGTCAGCTCACCAAACGGCAGGCTGGCGGGGGCGGTCCATTCTTCACGAACCAGGGTGATGCGATCGGTGTTGGCCGGCAGGCCGTAGAAGCGCGGGCCGTTGAGGCTGGCAAAGGCTTCCAGTTTATCCAGGGCATTGCGCTGTTCGAACGCCTCGGCATACAGCTCAATCGCGGCATAGGCGCTGTAGCAACCGGCGCAACCGCAAGCGGCTTCCTTGGCGTGCTGGGCATGAGGCGCCGAGTCGGTGCCGAGGAAGAACTTCTCGCTGCCGCTGGTGGCCGCATCCAGCAGGGCTTCCTGGTGGGTGTTGCGCTTGAGAATCGGCAGGCAATAGAAGTGCGGGCGAATACCGCCCACCAGCATGTGGTTGCGGTTGTACAGCAGGTGGTGCGCGGTGATGGTTGCGCCAACGTTGGCCGAAGCCTCCTTGACGAACTGCACGGCTTCACCGGTGGTGATGTGTTCGAACACCACTTTCAGGCTGGGGAAGCGCTCGACCACGCGACGCATATGCTCGTCGATGAAGATTTTTTCCCGGTCGAAGACGTCGACGTCGCCACGGGTCACTTCACCGTGGATCAGCAGAGGCAGGCCAACTTCGGCCATCGCTTCGAGCACCGGGAAGATCTTGTCGATGCTGGTCACGCCCGAGTCCGAGTTGGTGGTCGCGCCGGCCGGGTACAGCTTGGCGGCGTGCACGAAACCGCAGGCCTTGGCTGCGCGGATTTCGTCCGGCTGGGTGCGGTCGGTCAGGTAGAGCACCATCAGCGGCTCGAAGCGGCTGCCGGCCGGGCGCGCAGCTAGAATACGCTGGCGATAGGCATCGGCTTCCGCGGCGTTGCGCACCGGAGGTACCAGGTTGGGCATGATGATGGCGCGGCCAAAGGTGCGCGCGACATCTGCGACTGTATTGGGCAACACGGCACCATCGCGAAGATGAATATGCCAGTCGTCGGGACGCAGCAGGGTCAGGCGGTCGGACATTGGAGGTTCCAGGCGGGTAAAACTCGGGGGAATGCTACCGGAAAAGACTCTTCCAGGCACTCGCTATCAAGTTTTGCGACGAGCAACCGATATCCCGAAGGTATGGCGTATTAACGCCTGTCGATTTTTCTGTTGTACACGTCAGTGGAGCCTCCCGTGCGCCAGCGTTATCTAGCCTTGCTCAGTGTGTTTGCCAGCCTGCCCGCGATGGCTCTCACTTTCCAGACCCGTCTGGAGAGCATTGAGTGGACGGTCGAAGGCGACAAATTCGAGTGCCGCTTGATCCAGCCCGTCACCGATTTCGGTTCCGGCGAATTCGTTCGCCGCGCCGGCGAGCAGGCGATCTTTCGCCTCAAGAGTTTCAACCCGATGCAGGCGGGTGGCTCGGCGACTCTGCTTGCAGCCGCTGCGCCCTGGCAGCCGGGGCGTGGCGACATCAACCTCGGAGCGGTCAAGGCCGGTACGGATGGGGTGCTGTACAACAGCAACCAGATGCAGGCCGGTCGCCTGATCATCGGCTTGCTGGAGGGACGCAGTCCGGTGGTCCGGCATTTTTCCCGCGAGGGCGGGGTTTCCGAGGTGCGCTTGCTACCGGTGAAATTCAGCAAGGCCTACAGCGACTATCAAAGCTGCATGACCAAACTGCTGCCGATGAACTACGAACAGGTGAAACAGGGCGAGATCGGTTTCCCGGGTGGCGGTATCGAACTCGATGCTCGCGCCAAGGCGAAGTTGCAGGTGATGGTGGACTTCATCAAGGCCGATCCGACGGTCAATCACGTCGAACTGGACGGCCACTCTGATAACAGCGGTAACCGCTTGACCAACCGCGACCTGTCCCGACGCCGCGCCCTGGCAGTGATGGAGTTCTTCAAGGCCAACGGTTTGGCGGAAAACCAGATTGTTGTGCGCTTCCATGGCGAGCGTTATCCCTTGGCTCCCAACACTAATGCAGCCAATCGAGCGAAGAACCGCCGGGTCAATGTGCATCTGGAGCGGGTTGCCCCCACCGAAAAACCGGCTCCGGCGCCTCAGGCCGCCTCTGGTTCGAGCGCAGCAGCGACTTCCTGATACGGCTGTCGTCGTCGCGCGCTCGACATAATCTGTCGCTTGGTCGTCATAAGCTGTCGCGCCTCTGTAAATTATCCTCGTGGATCGGTAGACTCGACGGCTTTCCGTACAACCCCGTGGAGTGATGGCATGGCGGACGTAAACAAGGTCGTTCTGGCGTATTCGGGCGGCCTGGACACTTCGGTGATCCTCAAGTGGCTGCAGGATACTTACAACTGTGAAGTAGTGACTTTCACTGCTGACCTGGGCCAAGGCGAAGAGGTCGAGCCGGCCCGCGCCAAGGCGCAAGCCATGGGCGTCAAAGAGATCTACATCGACGATCTGCGCGAAGAGTTCGTGCGTGATTTCGTTTTCCCGATGTTCCGCGCCAACACCGTCTACGAAGGCGAGTACCTGCTGGGTACTTCCATCGCTCGTCCGTTGATCGCCAAGCGTTTGATCGAAATCGCCAATGAGACTGGTGCCGATGCCATTTCCCATGGCGCCACCGGCAAGGGCAACGATCAGGTGCGTTTCGAGCTGGGCGCCTATGCTCTCAAGCCTGGGGTCAAAGTGATCGCCCCTTGGCGCGAGTGGGACCTGCTGTCCCGCGAGAAGCTGATGGACTACGCCGAGAAGCACGGTATTCCGATCGAGCGTCACGGCAAGAAGAAGTCGCCGTACTCGATGGACGCCAACCTGCTGCATATCTCCTATGAAGGCGGCGTTCTGGAAGACACCTGGACCGAGCACGAAGAAGACATGTGGCGCTGGACCGTCTCCCCGGAGAAGGCTCCTGACACCCCGCAATACCT
The DNA here is from genome assembly GCF_052850735.1 of Pseudomonas sp. 910_21. NCBI lineage: Bacteria > Pseudomonadati > Pseudomonadota > Gammaproteobacteria > Pseudomonadales > Pseudomonadaceae > Pseudomonas > Pseudomonas sp. 910_21. The sequence continues at coordinate 401,618 of NZ_VXCY01000002.1, forward strand.
GGAGCTGACCTACCGCAACGGCGACATCGTCGCCATCGACGGCGTGGAAATGACTCCGGCTACCGTGCTGGCGACCCTGAACCGCATCGGTGGTGAACACGGCATCGGTCGTCTGGACATCGTCGAGAACCGTTACGTGGGCATGAAGTCCCGTGGCTGCTACGAGACGCCTGGTGGCACCATCATGCTGCGCGCTCACCGCGCCATCGAGTCCATCACCCTGGACCGTGAAGTGGCCCACCTCAAAGACGAGCTGATGCCCAAGTACGCCAGCCTGATCTACACCGGCTACTGGTGGAGCCCGGAGCGTCTGATGCTGCAACAGATGATCGACGCCTCCCAAGCCCACGTGAACGGTGTAGTGCGCCTGAAGCTGTACAAGGGCAACGTGATCGTTACCGGTCGCAAGTCCGATGAGTCGCTGTTTGACGCCAACATCGCCACCTTCGAAGAAGACGGCGGTGCTTACAACCAGGCGGACGCAGCAGGCTTCATCAAGCTCAACGCCCTGCGCATGCGCATCGCTGCAAACAAGGGACGGACCCTGGTCTGATACCTTGAGTTGTTAAAAGAGCCCCGCGATAAGCGGGGCTTTTTTTTGCCCCTGATTAATAGTGCTTTCGGCCAGAAGCTGAACAGGCCAGTTGATTGAATGGGGCGGCTTTCTTGATTGCAGTTTGTTAATCACTACCGCTGAAAGTGATGCCTGATGATGTGGTTTTTAGTACGAAAAGTAGCTGGTCTAGCGATTAATCCTAAGCGCTTTTCCAGTTAAGTGACCTTTATCTAAATTATTTTGTAAGGCAAATCGGTATTGTTTGTAAGGATCGTCCTCGTAGGGTCGTAGCCCCAGGTAGCACGGTGTCAGAGTCAATTCTCTGGGGTATTGTGCGGGCTCTAAAAAACTCTCAGGACTTGGATGGACCTATGAAAAGAGTATTGATCGTGGATGATCATCCTGTTATCCGCTTGGCTGTGCGCATGTTGATGGAACGCCATGGTTTTGAAGTAGTAGCAGAAGCAGATAATGGCACGGACGCTTTGAAGTTGGCTCTTGAATATGTTCCCGATATTTTGATTCTGGATATTGGTATCCCACAACTTGATGGACTTGAAGTTATAACCCGCCTGATGTCCAGAGGTATGCCGATCAAGATACTAGTGTTGACTCTGCAAGTTCCTGGACCCTTTTCCATGCGTTGCATGCAGGCCGGTGCTGCCGGCTATGTGTGCAAGCAGCAGGACATTACCGAACTGATCAGTGCGGTGCGGGCGGTGCTGGCGGGTTACAGCTACTTTCCCAACGAGGCGTTGCACACCTTTCGTTCCAGTCAGGGCGTCAGCAGCGAGGAAGAAATGATCGAACTTCTTTCAGGGCGTGAGTTGATCGTATTGAAGCAGCTCACCAATGGCATGAGTAACAAGGAAATCGCTGAGGGCTTGTGCCTGAGCAACAAGACCGTCAGCACTTACAAGCGGCGGTTGTTGGCCAAGCTCAATGCTCGTTCATTGGTTGACCTGATCGAGTTTGCCCAGCGCCATCAGTTGGTATGAGTGTTGGTTACTGAAGCGACAACCTTGAGTGGAGCAACCGGCTAGTTCGGAACGGGCCGGTCATGCCGAGGGGCTGACCGGTCGAGTTTCGGAGCGAGAGAGGCACAAAAAAACCTCCATCTGGAGGCTCTTTTGTGACTAGAGGTCAAAGTCGTAATCGGCCAGTTGTTTCTGCAGGCGTCGTTCTTCCAGAAGATTGTCGATGGTTCTGCGTTTGCTCAGATTGGTTTTCGCCACCTCGACCACCGGTTCAGCATCGTCTGTCTCTGCCGCGATGAAGTCTTCTTCTACGTCCAGTTGTTCTTTGCCAGTGCTCATAAGGTCAACTCCAGGCTAAGACTGCCATTGGCGCTCCTTATATCGATATTCTCCTGGCGGGTAAAAAAGATTTTTTCAATCGACTCATCAGCAAAATCAATGCTTCCTCAATCGTCAGAAGTCTTTTGCTTGTATTCGCACAGGTCTTCGATTCGACAGCTCCCGCAACGTGGCTTGCGTGCCAGGCAGACGTAGCGACCGTGAAGGATCAGCCAGTGATGGGAGTCCAGCAGAAACTCCCTGGGCACAAACTTCATCAGTTTCTTTTCCACTTCCACCACATTCTTGCCCGGGGCCAGCCCGGTGCGGTTGCTGACCCGGAAGATGTGGGTGTCCACGGCCATGGTCAATTGCCGGAAGGCGGTGTTGAGGACTACGTTGGCGGTCTTGCGGCCGACGCCGGGCAAGGCTTCCAGCTCTTCCCGGGTTTGTGGCACTTCGCTGTTGTGGCGTTCCACCAGCAGGCGGCAGGTCTCGATGACGTTCTTGGCCTTGCTGTTGTACAGGCCGATGGTCTTGATGTATTCGGACAGTCCCTCGACCCCCAGGGCATGGATAGCCGCTGGTGTATTGGCCACGGGAAAGAGTTTGGCGGTCGCCTTGTTGACCCCGACGTCGGTCGATTGCGCCGAAAGAATGACCGCGATCAGCAACTCGAATGGCGAGGAGTAGGCCAGTTCGGTTTTCGGTTCGGGATTGTCTTCGTGAAGTCGGCGAAATATTTCCAGGCGTTTGGCGGCATTCATGGGTGGTTCATTTCCTCGAAGGCGGTCGATTGAAGGACGAAGAGGCGGTCCAGGCCTGCTTTGCCGCCAGCAGCAGGCCAAGCAGGATAAAACCCCCAGGGGCCAGAGTCAGCAGGCGCAATCCGCCTTGGGGCAGCAACACCCAGCCAGCGCCATCACCGGGCAGGCCGGCCAACCAGCCCAGATGGCTGCCCAGGGCGCCGGTGCCCAGCAATTCGCGCAGTGCGCCCACCAGCACCAGCGCGCCACAGAAACCGGCAGCCAGGCGCAGCCGGTCGCGGTGCTGGAAGAAGCCCGCCTGCTCCAATATCACGCATTGCAGGGGCAGCAGGCCCAGGTACAGGCTCAACTGCTGGTGCAGCTCATAACTCCAGGCTTGCACCGCCAGCCATAGCCAACTGCCGAGAGTGGCGGCGAGCAACAGGCTGGCCAGCCACTGCTGACGGCTTTGCAAGTGTGGCCGCAGCAGGCCCATACCGGCCCCAAAGGCCCCGATCAGCAGAGTGGATGCCAGCGCCAGGCCCAGCGCTTTGACCCAGGCATCCGTGGCCCCGATCAACGGCGTCAGCATCAGCAGGCCCGGCAATGACAGTGGCTTACTCATGAGCGGCTCCTGGAAGCAGTTGCTGGCGATGCTCATCGAAGTAGCGCAGGGCATCGTGCAGGGCGCTGATCGCCGCACGGGAGGTGATGGTGGCGCCCGCGATCTGATCGAACTGGCCATTGTCCTTTTTCAGGGCCCAGGCAGCATCGTCCGGGGACGTGCGGGATTTGCCGGAAAACCCCTGCAGCCAGGCGTTGGGCTGCTCGGCGATGCGGCCTCCCAGGCCTGGGGTCTCATCCTGCCTGAGCGTCTTGCTCCCCAGCAGGCGGCCATGGCTGTCGATGGCGATCAGCAGCTCGATGGGGCCGGCGTAACCGTTCACTCGACTGCGCAACAGCACAGCGCTGGGCAGACCCTCGCGGGTGGCCAGGTAACCATTCAGCAAGCGGCTGTTGTCCAGTTGCACATCACTCAAGGGCAGTGGCCGGTCCAGTGGCTGGTTGTCGTAGCTTGTCGTGGGCAGCAGGTCGAGTAACTTGCGGGCCTGCAATGCCCGTTGCTCGGCGGCGATGCGCGGTGCGCCAGCGTATTGCAGCCACAGGGTGGCGCCCACGCCGAGAACGCCGAGCAGTACCAGCAGGAGCAGACCGCGAGTTCTCGTCATGCTCAAGTCTTCTCCTGTTCCGAGGAGCACAGGCGCTCCAGCCCCGGCACCGCCAGATTCATCAGTAGTACGGCGAAGGCAACGCCGTCGGGGTAGCCGCCCCAGGTGCGGATCAGGTAGGTCAGCAGACCGACGCCGGCGCCGAACAGCAGCCTGGCTTTCGCTGCCTTGGGGCCGGACACCGGTTCAGTGACGATAAAGAATGCGCCCAGCATGCTGGCGCCGCTGAGCAGGTGAAACAGCGGCGAACCATGGGAGTCGGAGCCCGAGCCGTTCCAGCACAGCAGGCTGATGACAAAGAGGCTGCCCAGCATGCCCACGGGCGCCTGCCAACTGATGACCCGCTGCTGCAGCAGAAACAGTCCTCCGGCGAGAAATCCCAGGCTGATCCATTCGGCACCACGGCCGCCGAAGTGACCGAAGGCGGGGTTGCTGGCAAAGAGTTCGTCGAGGGTCAGGCTTTTGTTGATCCGCAGGCTGTCCAGCGCGGTAGCTTGGACCCAGGCATCCGGATGCAGGCCGTCCGCGACACCGAATACCTGTTGCAGGCCACCGAGCAGGTCCATGGCGTGGTGCGCCGGCCAATGGGTCATCGACTGGGGAAAACACAGCAAGGCCAGGGCGTAGCCGAGCATGGCCGGATTGAACGGATTTTGGCCGACACCACCGTAAACCTGCTTGCCCAGGAGAATGGCCGCGGCAGCTGCGCTCAGCGGCAGCCACCAAGGGCAATAAGGTGGCAAGGCCAGGGCCAGCAGCGTGGCGCTGACCAAGGCGCTGCCGTCACCGAGGTTGGGCGGCAGCGGGCGTCGTCTGACGTACAGGACCAGGGCTTCCGCGACCAGGGCGCCGCTGACGGTCAGCAGCAGATTGAGCAGCACGCCCCATCCGTACAGCCACAGCAGCACCAACAGTCCCGGCAACGTGGCCAGCAGCACTCGCTGCATGGCCTGGCGCAGGCGCTGGTCGACGCCGTCAGCAATCAGCATGGGCCTTCACCTGGCGCTCGGCCTCGTGCAAGCGTGCCTGAGCCTGGGCCAGCTGTTCTGCGCGGGTGTCGGGCTGGCGCTGTAGTTTGTTCAGGTCGGCGCGGGCGTAGGCCAGCTCGGTTTTCAGTTGCCGCAGTTGTGGATCGATCGGGCGTTTTTCGATACGAGTCAGTGTCGGCGCCGGTTTCGCACAGGCGTCCTCGGCGGCATGCAGGGCCTGTTCGGCCGCCGCCAGGGCTGCGTTCAGGGTTTCCAGTTCAGCACTGGACGCTTCAGCCGCCTGAGCTTTCTTCAGTTCGGCGCGGCGCGTCGCCAACTGGATCTTCGCTCGCTTGAGCTCAGCATCCTTGGCCACCGGCGTCGGAGCAGGTGGCGCTTGGAACTCCAGCTGGGCCAAGGCCTGCTCGGCGGTTTCGAACTGACGCTGCAGGACGATCAATTGCATTTGCTGCTCAAAGGTCGGTGGATGGCCGAAAGCCTTGAGGGACTTGTGCAGCTGGGCCCGGCTCATGGCTAGCTCGATCTTGGCTTTTTTCAGCGCTGCATCGGCCGCAGCGGCCTTCTGTGCACGGACCCGCTCGATGGCGGCCTGCACCGGGTTCTGGTTGTCGTCAGTGGTTTGCGCGGCTCGTTGTGCGCGGGCCTGGCGTTCGGCCAGGCGCCGGGCCTCTTCCCGTTGCAAGCGTTCGTTGCGTTGTTCGAAGCGTCTTCGCGCCTGTTCGCGCTTGCTGCTGCGGGCTTGCAGCTGCTCGGGGCTGGTGGCCAGGCCGCCGACGATCGGCACCACCTTGGCCTCAGGCAGCGGCAGCATATCAATGCAGTCCACCGGACAGGGCGCTACGCACAGGTCGCAGCCGGTGCATTCGTCCACAAGCACGGTGTGCATCAATTTGGCCGCGCCGACGATGGCGTCCACGGGACAGGCCTGGATGCATTTGGTGCAGCCGATGCATTCGGCTTCGCGAATATAGGCGATCTGGGCCGGAGCCTCGCCGCGGCTGCGATCGAGCTCCAGCACCGGTAGCTGCAGCAGTTGCGCCAGGCCGGCAATGGTTTCCTCACCGCCGGGTGGGCACTTGTTGATGGCCTCGCCGTTGGCGATGCCCTGGGCGTAGGGTTTGCATCCGGGATGGCCGCATTTGCCGCACTGGGTCTGGGGCAGGAGGGCGTCGATGCGTTGAATCAGACTCATGTTTTGATCAGTCCGTTGAAGCCGAAAAACGCCACTGCCAGCAGGCCGGCGCTGATCAGGTCGATCGGCAGGCCGCGCCAGGGCAGGGGAATATCGTTGTTGGAGATACGCTGGCGCAGATCGTTGAACAGGCTCAGTACCAGCCAGAAGCCCAGTCCGGCTCCCAGGCTCATGGCGCTGAGCGTCGCGAGCCCGAGGTTTTCCCCTGTGGCGATCAGCAGCAGGCCGAGCGCGCCGGCATTGCCCAGCAGCAACGGCCAAAGGCCGTCGAACGAAACTCTGGGCAAGGCCCGGGACAGCAGCTGCAACACTGGCTTGATCAGCAGCACGCTCAGAGGCAGCCAGAGAAACAACTGCAAGGACTCCAGTCCCAAAGGCAGCAGCGCGCCACGATAAAGGACGTGGCCGAGCACGCAGCTGATCAGCATCAAGACCGTGGTTGCCAGGCCCAGCGCGTGGATCCGCTGCCGGGTGCTATCGGCTGGGGCGTGCAGCAGCGGATCGACGCCCAGCGGCCACTGCAACACGAAGTTGTTGATCAGGGCGGTGCTGACAAGGGCGAACAGGAAGTGGGTCATGGTTGGGCCGGTACGGGCAGGCTGTCCCTCAAGAGTAGGCAAACTCCGGCGCGGGCGCAGGGCCCGCCAGATATGCAAATCCCCCCGTTGCGCGGGGCGCAAGGGGGGGACGGGGTCCAGCCTGCAGCCTTACTTGATCCGCTGGCCGGGCTTGGCGCCGCTGTCCGGGCTCAGCAGGTAGATCTCTTCACCGCCAGGACCGGCGGCCATCACCATGCCCTCGGAGATGCCGAACTTCATTTTCCGCGGCTTGAGGTTGGCGATCATCATGGTCAGGCGACCATCGAGCTTGGACGGGTCCGGGTAAGCGCTCTTGATCCCGGAGAACACGTTGCGCTGCTCGTCACCGATATCCAGGGTCAGGCGCAGTAGCTTGTCGGCACCTTCCACGGCTTCGGCCTTGACGATCAAGGCGACGCGCAGGTCGATGGCGGCAAAGGCGTCGAAGTCGATTTCCGGTGACAGCGGGTCCTTGGCCAGTTCGCCGTTGCCCGCTGGCGTGGCTGTGCCGGTGTCGGTCTGGCTGGCGGCCAGGTCTTCTTTCGAGGCGTCGGTCATGGCTTGGACTTTTACCGGGTCGATCCGCGTCATCAGCGGCTTGAATTCGTTGAGTTGATGATTGGCCAGCAGGTGCTGGTGATCGTTCCAGGTCAGTGCCGGAACGTTCAGGAAGGCCTCGGCATCGGCGGCCAGCAGCGGCAGCACCGGTTTGAGGAAAATCACCAGTTGGCGGAACAGGTTGATACCGGTGGCGCAGATGGCCTGGACTTCAGCCTGCTTGCCTTCCTGCTTGTTCAGCGACCATGGGGCCTTGTCGGCGATCCAGGCGTTGGCGCGGTCCGCCAGCCCCATGATCTCGCGCATGGCGCGGGCAAAATCACGGGCTTCATAGGCGTCGGCGATGCTTGGCGCCGCGGCCAGGAAGGCCTCGGTCAGCTCGGGGGCGGCATTGCTGTCGACCATCAGCCCGGCGTTGCCTTTGTGGATGAAGCCGGCGCAACGGCTGGCGATATTCACCACCTTGCCCACCAGGTCGGAGTTGACCTTCTGCACGAAGTCTTCGAGGTTCAGGTCCAGGTCGTCGACACCGCGGCCCAGCTTGGAGGCGTAGTAGTAGCGCAGGTATTCCGGCGACAGGTGCTCCAGATAGGTGCGAGCCTTGATGAAGGTGCCACGGGACTTGGACATCTTCTGGCCGTTGACGGTCAGGTAGCCGTGGACGTTGATGCCGGTCGGTTTGCGGTAGCCGGCGCCTTCGAGCATGGCGGGCCAGAACAGCGCGTGGAAGTTGACGATGTCCTTGCCGATGAAGTGGTACAGCTCGGCGGTGGAGTCCTTGCCCCAGAACGCGTCGAAGTCCAGTTCCGGACGACGGGCGCAGAGGTTCTTGAAACTGGCCATGTAGCCGATTGGCGCGTCCAGCCAGACATAGAAGTACTTGCCCGGCTCGTCCGGGATCTCGAAGCCGAAGTACGGCGCATCGCGGGAGATGTCCCACTGCTGCAGGCCGGCATCCAGCCACTCGGCGATCTTGTTGGCGACGGCGTCCTGCAGGGTGCCGCTGCGGGTCCAGGTCTGCAGCATCTGCTGGAAGTCCGGCAGCTTGAAGAAGAAATGCTGGGAATCCTTGAGCACCGGGGTGGCGCCGGAGATCGCCGATTTTGGATCTTTCAGATCGGTCGGGGCATAGGTGGCGCCGCATTTTTCGCAGTTGTCGCCGTACTGGTCCTCAGTGCCGCACTTCGGGCAGGTGCCCTTGATGAAGCGGTCGGCCAGGAACATTTTCTTTTCCGGGTCGAAATACTGAGTGATGGAACGCGTGGCGATGTGCCCGGCGTCTCGCAGCTTGAGGTAGATCTGGCTCGACAGCTCACGGTTTTCTTCGGCGTGGGTCGAGTGGAAGTTGTCGAAGTCCACCAGGAACTCGGCAAAGTCGGCGCTGTGTTCAGCCTGGACATTGGCGATCAGTTGTTCCGGGGTGATGCCTTCCTTCTCCGCACGCAACATGATGGCCGAGCCGTGTGCGTCGTCGGCGCAGACATAGATGCATTGGTTGCCGCGATGCTTCTGGAAGCGCACCCACATGTCGGTCTGGATGTACTCAAGCATGTGGCCAAGGTGGATGGAACCATTGGCATAGGGCAGGGCGCTGGTGACGAGGATCTTGCGTGGCTCGGACATGGGGCTCGGCTACTTGATGAAACGGAGGTCGGCCACTATAAAGCGCCAGCGCGGATTTTTCACCCTTCCGGGCACATTGTGCACAGCAAGCTTTCTCGCCACGAAGGAGTCGGCGGCGTAGGATAGCCGGCTGATTTTCCTGTCTTGTTATCGGAGTTGCCCATGAGCGCCGTCAATCGCGCAGCGGTGGAAGCCGTTCTTCGCCAATACACCGACCCTTACCTGAACCAGGACCCGGTCAGCGCCGGCTGCGTGCGGGCCATTGATGTCCAGGGCGATAAGGTCCTGGTCCAGATGGAACTGGGTTATGCCGCCGGTCTGTTCAAGAGTGGCTGGGCGCAGATGCTGCAACTGGCCATCGAAGGCCTGGACGGTGTCGCTTCGGCCAAGGTCGAGATCACCAGCGTGATCGCCGCGCACAAGGCCCAGGCGCAGATCCCGGGCCTGGCCAACGTCAAGAACGTGGTGGCGGTGGCGTCCGGCAAGGGCGGCGTGGGCAAGTCCACCACCGCGGCCAACCTGGCCCTGGCCCTGGCTCGTGAAGGCGCCAAGGTGGGGATTCTCGACGCCGATATCTATGGTCCGAGCCAGGGCATCATGTTCGGCATTGCCGAAGGCACCCGGCCGAAGATCAAGGACCAGAAGTGGTTCGTGCCCATCGAGTCCCACGGGGTCGAGGTCATGTCCATGGCCTTCCTCACCGACGACAACACGCCGATGGTCTGGCGTGGCCCGATGGTCTCCGGCGCCTTGCTGCAACTGGTGACCCAGACCGACTGGGGCAACCTCGACTATCTGGTGATCGACATGCCGCCGGGCACTGGCGATATCCAACTGACCCTGGCGCAGAAAGTCCCGGTGGCCGGCGCAGTGATCGTGACCACACCGCAAGACCTGGCGCTGCTGGATGCGCGCAAGGGCGTGGAGATGTTCCGCAAGGTCAACATCCCGGTGCTGGGCGTGGTGGAAAACATGGCGGTGCACATCTGCTCCAACTGCGGCCATGCCGAGCATTTGTTCGGCGAAGGCGGCGGCGAGAAGCTGGCCAGCCAATACGACGTCGAGTTGCTGGCTTCGCTGCCGCTGTCGATGCTGATCCGCGAGCAGGCCGACGGCGGCAAGCCGACGGTGATCGCCGAGCCTGAAAGCCAGATCGCCATGGTCTATCAGGAACTGGCCCGACATGTCGGAGCACGCATCGTATTGCAGGAAGCCGCCGCTCCGGCGATGCCCAACATCACCATCAGCGACGACTGAAGTCCGAAACAGGCCCAGCCGGCGAACGCGATCTTATGGACGCCTTCGCCGGCAAGCCGGCTTCTACAGTTGCGATTACAGGCTCAGATGCGCAGGCCGCCGTCCATCTCCAGGATGCGTCCGGTGTAATAGTCGTTCTCGAAGATATAGGCTGCCGAGTGGGCGATCTCTTCCGGCTTGCCCATGCGCTTGAGCGGAATGCCTGAGGTCATCTTCTCCAGGGCTTCGGGTTTCATGCTCAGGGTCATTTCTGTCTCGATAAAGCCGGGGGCAATCCCGGCCACGCGAATTCCGTAGCGCGCCAGTTCCTTGGCCCAGGTCACGGTGGCTGCCGCCACGCCGGCCTTGGCCGCCGAGTAGTTGGTCTGGCCGACATTGCCGGCGCGCGAGATCGAGGAAATGTTGATGATCGCGCCGCTGTTGTTCAATTCCACCATTTTCGCCGCCACTTCCCGAGTGCAGAGGAACACTCCGGTCAGGTTGACGTCGATCACCGCCTGCCATTGGGCCAGGCTCATCTTGGTCATCTCGCCGTCCTTGACCTTGAGCAGCAGGCCGTCGCGCAGGATTCCGGCGTTGTTGATCAGACCGTTGATGGCGCCGAAGTCTTCGGCGACCTGGGCCACCATATGGCTCACTTGTTCTTCATTGGCCACATTGCACAGATAGGCACGGGCCTCGACGCCAAGGGCCTTGCAGGCCGCCACGGCCTGGTCGAGTTTTTCCTGGTTCAGGTCCACCAGGGCCAGTCGTGCGCCCTTGGCGGCGAAATACTCGGCCATGGAGCGGCCCAGACCTTGGCAACCGCCAGTGATAATGATTACTTTGTCAGTGAGTTGCATTCGCATGTCCCGCTAGCAGGTCTTGAGGGGTGGTCCTTTTCGGGGAACCTCGGCCGGCTGCCGGACCTGGCCTGGCTGCAGATGAGAATTGCCCCGTTGGCGTAGCTGGAACAATGCTCCAGGCGCCCGTCCGTTTTCGACGGATTCTATAGAAGGAGTCATAAAGTGAGCGTTGAAGCTGCCAAGAATGCACGAGAATTGCTGCTCAAGGAATACCGCGGCGTGTTGTCGACGCACTCCAAGGCCATGCCGGGTTTTCCCTTTGGTTCCGTGGTGCCTTATTGCCTGGATGCCGAGGGGCGCCCCCTGATTCTCATCAGCCGCATCGCCCAGCACACCCACAATCTGCAGAAGGATTCCAAGTGCTCGCTGCTGGTAGGCGAGCGCGATGCCGATGACGTGCAAGCGGTGGGGCGCCTGACCTACCTGGCCGAAGCCGAGAAGCTTGAGGACCAGGACGCTATCGAGGCCGCCGCCGAGCGCTACTACCGCTACTTCCCGGAATCCCAGAACTACCACAAGGCCCATGACTTCGATTTCTGGGTACTCAAGCCGGTGCGTCATCGCTACATCGGCGGTTTCGGCGCTATTCACTGGGTTGATCAAGTGGCCCTGGCCAACCCGTTCGCCGGCAAGGCCGAGTTGAGCATGGTGGAACATATGAACAGCGACCACGCCAAAGCCATTGCTCACTACGTGGAACTGACGGGACTGCCGCACAGCGTGCCGGCGCAACTGGCCGGGATCGACAGCGAAGGCATGCACCTGCGCATTGGCCAGGCCCTTTACTGGCTGCCATTTCCAAGCCTTTGCAACACGCCGACACAAGTGCGCGAAGCCCTGGTTTTTCTGGCCCACGCCGATCGATGGCCGAAAAATCCGGCACCGGGTGCTTGAATTCACGAATTGGCGACGTCATTTACGGTCTACTGGAAGGCATTCTTCCGCAGAGGAAACCATTTGATGCGCCCTTTTCTGTTGCTCTTTTTACTGTTCCCGGTGCTGGAGCTGTTCGTCTTCGTCAAGGTCAGCGCGGCCATCGGGTTTTTCCCGGCACTGCTGCTGATCATTCTCGGTTCGATGCTCGGTGTGCTGGTGTTGCGCGTGGCCGGATTGGCCACGGCACTGCGTGCCCGTGAAAGCCTCAATCGCGGTGAGTTGCCGGCCCAGCAGATGCTCGAGGGGCTGATGCTGGCCCTGGGTGGCGGCCTGCTGATCCTGCCGGGTTTCATCAGCGATGTATTCGGCTTGCTGATGCTGCTGCCCATCAGCCGTCGCCTGCTGGCCAATAAAATGCGCCAGCGTGCCGAGGAGCAGGCCTTGCGCCAACGCGCCTTTGCCGATGACATGCGTGCGGCCCGTGGCGGCCCTGCGCCGCAACAGCCGTTGGGCCGTGAGCCCAATGTCATTGAAGGTGAGTTCGAGCACCGAGATTCTTGATAACTGGCCTCAAACACACGGCACCTTCGGGTGCCGTGTTCGTTTTAACCCGGGTGATGTAAAAAATTTCATCAGCCTGCCCTTGTAATAACCTTATGCGCCCTTATGTAACGGTCACCGCAAGGTTTCTGGTGCTGACACCAGACAGACTTCCGCGTCTCGCTTGTCGAGCCGCAACCGGCCACGCCGGATTTGTTAACCCGCCGGTATCGACACCGGCCGTTGAAAACCACAATTAGGAGAGATCGACAATGAAGCTTCGTCCTCTGCATGACCGCGTCGTCATCCGTCGCAGCGAAGAAGAATCGAAAACTGCCGGCGGTATCGTTCTGCCTGGTTCGGCTGCTGAAAAACCTAACCGTGGCGAAATCGTCGCTGTAGGTACCGGCCGCGTGCTGGACAACGGTGAAGTACGTGCGCTGGCCGTGAAAGTGGGTGACAAAGTGGTGTTTGGCCCGTACTCCGGCAGCAACACCGTGAAAGTCGATGGCGAAGATCTGCTGGTAATGGCTGAGAACGAAATTCTCGCCGTTATCGAAGGCTGATTTCCCACGTATTTTCCCGCTACTACACAGTATTTAAGGAATATCGATCATGGCTGCTAAAGAAGTTAAATTCGGCGATTCCGCCCGCAAGAAAATGCTCACCGGTGTCAACGTCCTGGCTGACGCAGTAAAAGCGACCCTGGGCCCGAAAGGCCGTAACGTGATCATCGAGAAGAGCTTCGGCGCTCCGACCATCACCAAGGACGGCGTTTCCGTAGCCAAAGAAATCGAGCTGAAAGATCGCTTCGAAAACATGGGCGCGCAGCTGGTCAAAGACGTTGCCTCCCGTGCCAACGATGACGCTGGCGACGGCACCACCACCGCTACCGTTCTGGCCCAGTCGATCGTCAACGAAGGCCTGAAAGCCGTCGCTGCCGGCATGAACCCGATGGACCTGAAACGCGGCATCGACAAGGCGACCATCGCCATCGTCAAAGAGCTGAAAGGTCTGTCCAAGCCATGCGCTGACTCCAAAGCCATCGCTCAGGTCGGCACCATCTCCGCCAACTCCGACAACTCCATCGGCGACATCATTGCCGAGGCCATGGAAAAAGTCGGTAAAGAAGGCGTGATCACCGTTGAAGAAGGCTCGGGCCTGGAAAACGAACTGTCGGTTGTAGAAGGCATGCAGTTCGACCGTGGCTACCTGTCCCCTTACTTCATCAACAAGCCGGACACCATGGTCGCCGAACTCGACGGCCCGCTGATCCTGCTGGTGGACAAGAAGATCTCCAACATCCGCGAAATGCTGCCAGTGCTGGAAGCCGTTGCCAAAGCCGGCCGCCCACTGCTGATCGTGGCTGAAGACGTTGAAGGCGAAGCCCTGGCGACTCTGGTTGTGAACAACATGCGCGGTATCGTCAAAGTCGCTGCCGTCAAGGCACCAGGCTTCGGCGACCGTCGCAAGGCCATGCTGCAGGACATCGCCGTCCTGACCGGCGGTACCGTTATCTCCGAAGAGATCGGCCTGAGCCTGGAAAGCACCACCCTGGAGCACCTGGGTAACGCCAAGCGCGTGATCCTGTCCAAAGAAAACACCACCATCATCGACGGTGCTGGCGTTGAAGCGGACATCCAGGCTCGTGTGACTCAGATCCGTCAACAAGTCGCCGACACTTCGTCCGACTACGACCGTGAAAAACTGCAAGAGCGTCTGGCCAAGCTGTCCGGCGGCGTTGCAGTGATCAAGGTTGGCGCTGGTTCCGAAGTTGAAATGAAAGAGAAGAAAGCCCGCGTTGAAGACGCCCTGCACGCTACCCGTGCAGCCGTTGAAGAAGGCGTGGTACCTGGCGGTGGCGTAGCCCTGATCCGTGCTCTGCAAGGCATCAACGACCTGAAGGGCGACAACGCCGACCAGGACGTGGGTATCGCTGTTCTGCGTCGCGCTATCGAAGCTCCACTGCGTCAGATCGTTGCCAACTCCGGTGACGAGCCAAGCGTGGTTGTGGACAAGGTCAAGCAGGGTTCCGGTAACTTCGGTTACAACGCTGCCACCAGCGAATACGGCGACATGATCGAAATGGGCATCCTGGACCCAACCAAGGTAACCCGTTCCGCGCTGCAAGCAGCTTCGTCCATCGGCGGTCTGATCCTGACCACCGAAGCCGCTGTTGCTGAAATCGTGGAAGACAAGCCTGCAGCTGGCGGCATGCCAGACATGGGCGGCATGGGTGGCATGGGCGGCATGATGTAAGCCAGCCTTACCCCTGTACTGAAAAAGCCCCGCCGGTGAACACCGGCGGGGCTTTTTTATGCCTGGGATAGGAGGGGTCGCCTGGATCTTCGCGGGCAAGCCCGCTCCTACAACGATGCACCTCTGTAGGAGCGGGCTTGCCCGCGAATGACTTCAGCGCTGACTCAACTCGGCCGCCGAGGTTTTGGGCGCCTTCCAGCTCAACAGTTGCTGCTTGAAGCCATAACTGGCGCTCTGGTAGTAACTGATACCGCGCTGGATCAGCGGGTCGCTGTCCTGCACCCGGGATTCCTGGCTGGCACCCAGGGCCTGGTCATGGCGGCGCAGCCCTTGGCGCGGGCTGAGAATCGCCAGGTCCTTGCCGTCGAACAGCCCCAGGTGTTGGTAATTGCCCACCAGGACACGCGGGGGCAGTGGGTTGTCCTGCAACAGGTTGCGACCGAAGAAGGTCGATTCGTAGTCCAGGTTCAACAACCCCAGCAGCGTTGGCGCCAGGTCGATCTGACTGGCCAGCTGGGCACTTTCCCGCGTTGGGACCAGCTTGGGGGCGTAGACGAACAGCGGGATCTGATAGTTGCTGATGGGCAGGTCCTCCTTGCCCGCGCTGCCTGCGGTGTGGTCGGCGACGAACACGAAGATCGTGTTGTCGAACCAGGGTTTTTGCCGCGCCGCCTTGAGGAACTCGCCAATGGCGTAGTCGGTGTATTTGACCGCGCCGTCACGGCCATTGCCGGACTTGATGTCGATGCGGCCGTCGGGGTAGGTGTACGGACGATGGTTGGAGGTGGTCATCAGTTGCAGCAGGAAGGGGCGTTGTTGCGCGTAGTCGGCGTCCGCCAGCTTCAGGGTCTGGTTATACAAGTCTTCGTCGGCCATGCCCCAGGCGTTCTTGAAATGGATCTCGGACTCTTCGACGCTGCTCTGGTCCACCACTCGGTAGCCGTTGCCGCTGAAAAAGGCGTTCATGTTGTCGAAGTAACCGCGTCCGCCATAGACGAACACACTGTCGTAACCCACGGCGCGAAGTTGCTGGCCCAGGCTGGCAAAGCCGCTTTCACGACCGATGCGCTTGACGATGGAGCGTCCGGGCGTCGGTGGGATCGCCAGGGTGATGGCTTCCAGGCCGCGGTCGGTGCGGGTGCCGGTGGCATAGAAATTGTTGAAGTACAGGCTCTGTTGGCGCAAGGCGTCGAGGTTGGGGGTCAGATTGCGTTCGTCGCCATTGCTGCCCATGTACTTGGCGCTGAAGCTTTCCAGGGTGACCAGGACGATATTCGGTGTGCGCGGGGTGCCCGGGTTGTCAATGGCGCGACGGATGTCCAGGGGGTCCTTGCCGATGAAGCGGGCATTGGGCTCGTTGAGTTCGGCGCGCATCTGGCGGGCCACCACATCGGCAGGCAGGCTGCGATAGAACTGTGGGTAATCCAGCTCATTGTTTCGAAAGGCAGCAAAGAACTGATACGGACCGTTGCTCGCCAGCTCATTCTGGTAGGCATTGCCGCCCTGGGCCCGCGGACTGTCCTGGCTGAGCAGTTGCAGGCTGGCGCTGGCCACCAGCAGCAGTCCCAGGGTGCTGAGCAGGCGATCACGCAGAGACGGCAAGGGCGCATCCAGAGCCGCCTTCAGCGGCTTGCGCAGCGCCAGGCTCAGGGCGATTGCCGCCAGGGCCAGCAGCGCCATGTACAGGCCGATCGGGTAGGACTCGAGAATGTTGTTGAGGACTTCGTCGGAATACACCAGGTAGTCGACGGCGATGAAGTTGAAACGCACGCCGAACTCGTCCCAGAACAGCCATTCCGCAACAGCGGTGAAAAGCATGGCGAAGAGGCTCAGGCTGAACAGGCCCTGTAACAGCCAGCGCGTTCCACGCCGCTGCCACAGGCTGGGCGGGCAGAGCAACAGGCACAGGCCCAGGGGCAGGGCGGCGTAGGCCAGGAAGCCCAGGTCGTAAAGCAGGCCGACGCCGAACACTGGCAGCCAGCCGCTACCGGCTTCGTTGAGGTGAGTCAGCAGGAGAGCGCTGCGGGTCAGCAGGAAAATCGCCAGCCAGGTGCTGGTCAATAACAGCACTAAGCGCGCTGGGGCGGTCTTGAGAAGATCCATCAGAGGGGTGTTCCTTGTGGGCAAACGGCCGGCAGTCTGAGCTTGCCCCTGTAGGCAGGTTGTGAACCTGTGGTGAAAAACTCGTTAAGCCATTGAAGGGGTGAAAAGTGCCCGGGGAGCGGTCAGACAAGGCTGGCGGCGAGTCGGACTTGGCCTTAAGCTGCGCGAGCCAAGACGGCCGTAACTGTGTACGGAGAGAGTGCCGATGCGAATTCTACTGGTTGAAGACAACCGCGATATTCTCGCCAACCTGGCGGATTACCTGGGACTCAAGGGCTACACCGTGGACTGCGCCCAGGATGGTCTGTCGGGATTGCACCTGGCTGCCACTGAGCATTACGACCTGATCGTGCTCGACATCATGCTGCCAGGGATCGACGGCTACACCCTGTGCAAGCGCCTGCGCGAAGATGCCCGGCGCGATACCCCAGTGATCATGCTCACGGCCCGTGACCAGTTGGATGACCGGCTTCAGGGCTTCAAGTCCGGTGCCGACGACTACCTGCTCAAGCCATTTGCCCTTTCGGAACTGGCCGCGCGGATTGAGGCGGTGATGCGCCGTACCCAGGGCGGTGGTCGCAGAGCGTTGCAGGTCGGTGACCTCAGCTATGACCTCGATACCCTGGAAGTCACCCGTGAAGGGCGCCTGCTCAAGCTCAACCCGGTGGGCCTCAAGCTGCTGGCGGTGTTGATGCAGAAGAGCCCCCATGTGTTGCGCCGGGAAATCCTCGAAGAGGCCCTGTGGGGCGATGACTGTCCGGATAGTGACAGCCTGCGCAGCCATGTCCACCAACTGCGCCAGGTGATCGACAAGCCGTTCGCCAAACCGTTGCTGCACACCGTGCACGGTGTCGGCTACCGGTTGGCCGAGGGCCGTGATGGAGTTTAAGCAGAGCCTTGCCCAGCGCATCATCATCGCCTTTGCCTTGATGAGCGCACTGGTGGCGGGGGCTTTCGCCATGGGCATCGTGGCGACCGTGCATCTGGTGGAGGAGAAACTCATCTCCGCCGGCCTTGGCGGCGATCTGCAACGCCTGTTGCTAATGGACAACGTTGCCGACTGGAATCACCGCCCCGAGCCCGACCAACTGTTCTACTACAGTGGCGGGCGCGGCGATTTCGAGTTGCCCAAGGATCTGAGGCACCTGGACCCGGGCTTCCATGAAGTGTTTCGCGAGCAGCTGTCCTATCACGCTATGGTCGAAGTGGTGGATGGCCGGCGTTATGTGCTGCTGCAGGATCAGAGCGATTTCGAAGAGCGCGAGCGGGTGCTGTTCGCGGTGGTGCTGGTGGGTTTCATCCTAAGTCTGGCGCTGGCGGTGTTCCTGGGGTGGGTCCTGGCACGTCGGGTGATGGCGCCGGTGGTTCGTCTGGCTCGCCAGGTCCGTCACCGGGATCAACTGCTGGGCTTGGCACCGCCCCTGGCACCGGATTATGCGGCGGATGAGGTGGGCGAGTTGGCGATTGCCTTCGATGCGACTCTCGGACGCCTGCGCCAGGCCTTGAGCCGTGAGCGTCTGTTCACCAGTGACGTCAGCCATGAACTGCGGACGCCGCTGATGGTCCTGGCCACGTCCTGCGAGCTGCTCCTGGAAAACCCCGGGCTCGATCCCCGTGGACGAGCCCAGGTCGAACGTATTGCCCGAGCTTGCGAGGAAATGCGTGAGCTGGTGCAGACGTTCCTGATGCTGGCCCGAGCCCAGCGGGAAGATGCTAGCATGTCGCCGCAACTGACGCTGACCCAGGCTGCCAAGGACTTGATCGGAGTGTGGCGCGAATCCGTCGAGGCCAAGGGTATCGAGTTGATCTTCGAGCCGGGACAACCGGGTGAGACCCGCTACAACGCCACTTTCCTGCATGCGGTGATGGGCAATCTGTTGCGCAATGCCTTGCACTACACCGAACAGGGATTTATCCGCCTGAGCCTGGTGCCGGATGGATTCGTCGTGGAGGACAGCGGCGTGGGCATTCCCGAGGAAAAACGCGAGGCGATGTTCCAGCCCTTTGTCCGCGGTGATGAAAAGCGCGGTGAAGGCTTGGGGCTGGGCTTGTCCCTGGTCCAGCGCATCTGCGAGAACCAGGGCTGGAGCGTCACTCTCAGTACCATGACCCCCAATGGCTGTCGTTTTCACGTTCAACTGCCCCCTTCCAAGGCTTGAATATTCTTGCTGGGCCCTGTTTTTCAGGGCCACTCGCTTGTCGATTTTTCTTCTTAGGTGGCCCCAGGCCATTGTCTGCTGCCTGTAAAACTCTGAAATATTTCCTCGTTGGACGGTACGAAGTTTTCACAAGGGGATGACCTGTCGCTGACACGCCGCTGCTTAAGGTGGCGCCATCAGTTGCAGGAGACTTTGATGATGGCGACACCGATCAAGCTGGAATTTTCCGACAAGTACGATGCCCAACATGCGCAGCAATACCTGCTCAAGCACCAGGAGGGGCTGGCACGACAGTTGTCCCACAAGCGTGATGAACAATTGGCTCGCGCTGCGCTGGCCCTGGCGGGAGAACCGGGCCTGGTGCTGGACCTGCCGTGCGGCGCGGGTCGTTTCTGGCCGCTGCTGACCGAAAAGGCCAATCGAATCATTATTGGCGCCGACAATTCAGCGGCTATGCTGAACACCGCCACGGTGGCGCAACCGGCCGATGTGGTGAAACGGGTACGAGCCTTGCAAACGTCTGCGTTTGCCATCGACTTGCCGGACAACGCTGTGGACTGCATTTTTTCCATGCGGTTGTTGCACCACATCGGTGAGGCCGAGCATCGGATAGCGCTGCTACGGGAGTTTCAGCGGGTCACCCGTGACAGCGTGATTGTTTCGCTATGGGTCGATGGCAACTTCAAGGCCTGGAAGCGCAAGCGCATGGAGCGCAAGCGGCTGTCCGAAGGTGGGCAGGAGGGTTACCAGAATCGTTTCGTGTTACCGGCGGCTACGGTCGAAGAAGAATTCAGGCAAGCCGGTTTTCGTGTCCAGGAGCACCTGGACTTCTTTCCGCTCTACGCCATGTGGCGGGTCTACGTATTACGCAAGAGGTAAGAGGATGGCTGTTGAATGTGCTTCGGAAATGGACGCCGTGCCCACAGATTGCTTCGAATACTTCTGGAACCAACAAGGTGAATGGGTCGAGGAACCCAATAAGCGTCGAGGCGGTGAGAGCGGCGTGCAGCGCCTGATCAGCAGCAGCGGTCGCCTGCTCTATGCCAAGCGGCAGATCGGGCACATTCATCGCAGCTTTCTACACCCCTTTGGTCGTCCGACCGTCCTGCGTGAGCGTGATGCCCTGCAAGGCCTGCGTTTGCTGGATATAGAGGTTCCGGAGCTGGTGTTCTGTGGCGCCCGGCGCGGCCCCGAGCATCAGTGGCAGGCCCTGCTGGTGACCGCTGCGCTCGACGGCTTTGTGGAAATCGATAACTGGTATGCCGCAGGTGAGCGTGAACGCCACGGCGAAGTGCTGCACGAGCGAGTGTTGCAGGCACTGGCGCAGACCCTGGCGCGTATGCACAAGGGCCGTTGGCAGCATGGCTGCCTGTATTCCAAACATGTTTTTGTACGAATAGATGGCGAGGGCGAGCAGGCCCAGGTGAGGATTGCATTGCTGGATTTCGAGAAGTGTCGCCAGCGCCTGAGCAGCCGTCGGGCGGCGGCCCATGACCTCAAGCAACTGCGCCGCCATTCGTCGTGGAATGACACGGACTGGCAAAAGCTCTACTACTTTTATAGAACGGTGTTTGGCAGCCCCATCAAAGGTTTATAGCTATGAAGCTAGAAATTGCACGAGGTTTGTTCCTGGCAGGAGCCTTGGCAGTTGCTTCCTTGGCCATGGTTGTCTGGGAGCAGCCGCGAACGCAGGTTCTCAGTGCCGCTCAGGGTGAACATTGCCCGTTGCCACGGGTGGCCAAGAGCTCGGTGGCGGTCAAGCCGGATCATGAACTGCTGTTGTTCATGTTCGGCATGAGCCAGGCGTTGAAACCCCAGAGTTGAAGACCTGAAACTGCCACCTGAAGGCCTCGCATTTCGAGGCCTTTTGTTTGTCCCGGATTCAGGTGTCCGCCTTGGCCAGCAGGGTGTAGATGCAGGGCAGGACGAAGAGGGTGAACAGGGTGCCGATGGACATGCCCGTGGCGATTACTGTGCCGATATCGAAGCGACTGACTGCACCGGCGCCGCTGGCCAGGATCAGTGGCACCATGCCGAACACCATCGCTGCTGTGGTCATCAGCACCGGGCGCAGGCGAATCGATGCGGCTTGCTCCACCGCCTGTCGGGCGCTAAGTCCCTGGTCCCGGCGCAGTTGGTTGGCGAATTCAACGATCAGAATCCCATGTTTGCTGATCAGGCCGATCAGCGTCACCAGGCCAACCTGGGTGTAGATGTTCATGCTCGACCAGCCGAGAAACAGTGGGATCAGTGCGCCGCAGATCGACAGCGGCACGGTCACCAGAATCACCACCGGGTCGCGGAAGCTTTCGAACTGCGCCGCCAGCACCAGGAAAATGATCGCCAGGGCCAGGCCGAAGGTGACCCAGAGCG
Source organism: Pseudomonas sp. 910_21 (assembly GCF_052850735.1). Lineage (NCBI taxonomy): Bacteria > Pseudomonadati > Pseudomonadota > Gammaproteobacteria > Pseudomonadales > Pseudomonadaceae > Pseudomonas > Pseudomonas sp. 910_21. Next base: position 422,796 of record NZ_VXCY01000002.1, read on the forward strand.
CACTGCCTTCCTGGACGTACTGGCGGGCGGCGCTGGCATAGTCGAAGGCGTAACCGGCGGGGGCCTCCTGCGTAGCGATCTGGCGCATGGTGTCGATGGCTTCGCCCATGCTGACTACGGGCACACCGGAAATGGTCGCAGCGTTGAGCTGCTGGAACTGGTTCAACTGCCGAGGGCGGGCGCGGTCGCTGACTTTGATCAGGGTCGACAGCGGCAGGGCCTCACCCTTGCTGTTCTTCACGTAGTAGTTATTCAACCAGTCAGGGTTGTCCCGATAGGCGCGCTCCACTTGGGCGATCACCTTGTAGCTGCGTCCGTCGATGGTGAAACGGTTGATTTCCGCCTCGCCGAGCAAGGTCGCCAGCGTACCCCCCAGGTCCTGCATGGTAACGCCCATTTGCGCGGCCTTGGCCCGATCGATGTCGACCACCACTTCGGGTTTGTCGAAGGCCAGGTCAATGTCGACAAAGGCGAATTTCCCCGACTCCATGGCGCGTTTCTTCACCCGGTTGGCCACGTCCAACAGGGACTCGTAATCGTTGGGGGTGTTGATCACGAAGGCAAAGGGCAGGCCCTCGCCGGTGCCGGGCAAGGCCGGCAGGTTGAAACCGAAGACTTGCAGGCCGGCGATGCCTGCCAGTTTGCCTTGTACCTGGGGCAGGATCTGCATCTGGGTCCGCTGGCGCTGGTTCCAGGGCTTGAGCAGGAAGCCGCCGATCCCCGATTGCACCCCGTTGAAACCGTTGATCTGGAATGAGGAGTAGTACTCCGGGAACTCCTTGAAGATCGCCAGGAACTCATCGGTGTAGGCATTGAGATACTCCAGGTTGGCCGGTTGCGGCGCCGTGGCCAGCATGAAAATGATGCCCTGGTCTTCGTCCGGTGCCAGCTCCGCCTTGGTGAACTTGAGCAGCAGGGGAATCAGGCACAGCACGATCAGCGCGAAGACCAGTACAACGGGACGGGTCTCAAGGGTGCCGTGGAGCAGGCGCTGGTAGCGCTGCTTCAGGCTGTCGAAAATCCGGTCCAGGCGATGGGACAGGCCGCTGGGGTTTTCGTCGCGGCGCAGCAACAGTGCACACATCATCGGTGACAGAGTCAGGGCGACGATCCCGGAAATCACCACGGCCCCGGCCAGCGTCAGGGCGAACTCCTTGAACAGGGCGCCGGTGAGTCCCTGGAGAAAACCTATGGGAGCGTAAACCGCCGCCAGGGTGATGGTCATCGATACCACCGGCATGGCGATTTCCCGGGCACCTTCGATGGCCGCATCCAAGGGTGTCTTGCCTTCTTCGATGTGCCGATGAATGTTCTCCACCACCACGATTGCATCGTCCACCACCAAGCCGATGGCCAGGACCATGGCCAGCAAGGTCAGCAGATTGATCGAGTAGCCCATCAACTGCATGAAGAACATCACGCCGATCATCGACAGCGGAATGGTCACTACCGGGATCACTACCGAACGCAAGGCGCCGAGGAACAGGAACACCACCACAATCACGATCAGTACCGCTTCGAACAGGGTTTTGACTACCTCGTCGATGGAGGCCTGGATAAACAGCGTGGCGTCGTAGGCAATGTCCGACTTGAGGGTCGGGGGCAGTTGCGCTTCCAGTTCCGGCAGCAGCTTGCGCACCTCCTTGATCACGTCCAGCGGGTTGGCTCCGGGGGTGGCCTTGATGCCGATGTAGACCGAGGGCACGCCGCCGAAGGAGCTGATGGCGTTGTAGTTTTCCGCGCCCATTTCCACCCGCGCCACATCCTTGAGCAGGACCCGGCTGTCGCCATCGGTTTTCAACGGGATAGCCGCGAACGCCTCGGCGGATTTCAGCTCGGTGTTGGCATTGATACTGGTGACGACGTACTCGCCCTTGACCTCGCCTGCGGCGGACAGAAAGTTGTACTGGCGCACGGCGTTGCTCACGTCGCTGGCAGCCAGGCCATAGGCCGCCAACTTCACCGGGTCCAGCCACAGACGCATGGCGAACACCTGATTGCCGAGGATCTCCGCCTCGGCCATGCCTGGCAGGGTCGCCAGCTTGGGCTGGATCACTCGTGAGAGGTAGTCGGTGATCTGTGGGTTGTTCAGTTGCGGGCTGGAGAAGCTGATGTACATCAGCGCCGAGGCGTCGGCCGCCTCCTTGCTCAGCACTGGGTCTTCGGCTTGCTGGGGCAGCTTGTTCTTGACCTCGTTGGCCTTGGCCAGCAGTTCGGTGAACAGGCGGTCGCTGTTGGAACCGATCCGTGCATAGATCGAGATCACCGAGAAGTTCTGCCGGCTCACCGAGGTCATGTAGTCGATGCCTTCGGCGCTGGCCAGGCTTTGCTGCATGGGCTGGGTGATATAGCCCTGGATGGTTTCTGCATTGGCCCCGGGGTAGGCGGTGGTCACCGTGATCAGGGCGTTCTCCATCTGTGGGTACTGGCGCAGGGGCAGCTTGCTCCAGGCCTGGAATCCCAGCAGCACAATCAGCAGGCTGACCACGGTAGCGAGTACCGGGCGGCGAATAAACGGATCGGTAAAGGCCATGGGGATTCCTTGATCAGTCGGCGCGAGGCTGGCTGTTCGGCTGTTCCGGTTGCAGCTTGTCCGGGGTGATGCTGATGTGGGCGCCGTTATCCAGTTTGATCTGGCCGGCACTGACCACCTGTTCGCCCTTCTCCACACCCTTGTTGATCATCACCAGGCCGCCGCGATGCTCGCCAGTGTCGACAAAGCGCCGCTCGGCGATCAGCAGCGGCCGGCCCTCGGAGTCTTGCTCCAGGCTGCCGTCGGCGGCTTTCTTCTGCGTGACCACGTACACCGAGTTGCCGTAGAGGGTGTAGGCGAGGGCGCTTTCCGGCACCACCACCTTGAGCTGCGGGTCGGGAAGCAATACTTGCAGGTCGGCGAACATGCCCGGCAGCAAGCGGCCTTCGGGGTTGGCCAGGGTGGCGCGTACCAGCACGTTGCGGGTGCTGTTCTCGACCTTGGGGTTGATGGCGCTGATGCTGCCGGGGAACGACTCCCCGGGAAACGCCGCAACGCTGAGCTGCACGGTCTGTCCCAGACGGATCTTGGGCACCGATTGTTCCGGGATATAGAAGTCCACGTACAGGCTGCTCAGATCCTGCAGTGTTGCGATCACCGTGCCGCTGGCCAGGAAGTCGCCGACATCTACCTGGCGGATGCCGATTGTGCCGGCAAAGGGGGCGAGAATGCGTTTCTTGGCCAGGGAGGCCTTGAGCTGGTTGACCGTGGCCTTGTTCTTTTGCAACTGGGCCGAAAGCCGGTCGTACTCGCCCTTGGAAATCGCCTGACTGCCCACCAGTTGGCTACCGCGTCCGAAATCCAGCTGGGCCAGGCCGAGGTCGGCCTGGGCGGTTTCCAGCAGGGCGCTTTCCACAGCGCTGTCCAGGGTCAGCAACGGTTGGCCGGCCTTGACCTGCTGCCCGGATTCGAACTGCAGGTCCTTGACCGTACCGGCGACTTCCAGGCTGAGGTTGACCCCTTGCAGGGCCTTGAGGCTGCCGACACTGGGCAGCCGGCTTTGCCAGGGGCGCTCGTCGGCGGTAATCACCGCCACGCTGATGGGCGGCTTTGGGGCCGAGTAGACCTGGACCATCTTGTAGATCGAAAACGCCTTGTAGCCGGCTAGCAACAGCACGACCAACAGGACCACACCCAACATGATCAACATGCGGCGACGCAGCATATTCCGCTTCCTTGGAAAGCCCGGGAAACAAGCCCGGTAGACATTACTCCGAGTCGCGTGCGGGTTCCAGATGACTGTCCTGTCGTCTAGCGAAGCTCCCGGCGCCAAGGCCGGGGAGGGTTCTTCAGATCAGATGCAGATGGTTGTCCCAGAGCCCTGCGGGCAGATCCAGCGGTTTTGCCGCAATCTGTGTCTGGCGACAGTCGTAGAAGCGGCAGCGGCCTTGTCCCGAGGTCACCACGAAGCCGTCGGCCACGGCGCCGACCCCGGCACAGTCTGGCAGGGGCGCATCGACCCGCACTGCGCCGCTGTCCAGGTCCCAGATGAAGAAGCGGTTACCCCGGGGGGCGGTCAGAGCCACCAGGCGCAGGTCGCTGTGCACCGCGACGCTGGCGGTGTAGTGCCCCATGGCCTGCAACTGCTGTTCGGGTACCGGGAAGGCCGCGAAAGGTTGTCCCGGCCGCTTGATTGCCAGGAGTTCCGAGGGCTCGTGGGCGGCGCCCATGAACTGCTGGCCGGTGACGATGGTGCCGTCGCTGGCGATGCCCATGTGGCGCACGCTGTTCATCTGCTGGGCCAGGGTTTCCTTGCTCAACAGGGTGCCGTCGCGCTGCATCAGCACCAGGCTCGGCTCCATGGCATCGAGGTTCATCTCCACCCGGCTTTCGGCTTCAGTGCGGATGCCGCCATTGGCTACCACCAGGGTTTCACCGTCGGGCATCCACGACACCTGGTGCGGGCCGATACCGTGGGTGGACAGTTCACCGCTGTGCACCAGGCGCTCGCCTTCGAAGCGATACACCCCGAGCAGGCCACGGCCGGGGTCCCGGGTGTCGTTCTCGGTGGCGTACAACCACTGGCCATCCTTGTGGATCACCGCGTGACCGTAGAAGTGCCGGTCAGGTTGCGAGGTCACGGTCTGCAGCAGCGCGCCGTTGCGCAGGTCGATCAGGTAACTCTCGGTGCCCGGGCGCCGGGCCACGAACAGGGCGATCGGCAACTGCGGGTGATTGATGATGTCATGGCAACGTTGGCCGACCTGGGTGGCAAACACCTGTTTACCGTCCAGCTGATAACCGACGGCGTAATGCTTGCCGTCACCATCGTCCCTGGCCGAAAGCAGCAAGGGCTGTTTGCCCTTTTGCTTGAACAGCGTCCAGCCGCCCAAGGTCACCGCACTGAGCAGCAGGCTGCCCAGTGCCAAAGCCTGACGTCGCAGCATCATCAGTCACCGTCGTTGGCGTTGAAGCCCAGTTGGATCCCCAGCGCCTTGGCCAGTTCGCCTTCGTGCAGGCGGTGGACCACGTTGAGGCTGTCGTACAGATCGTTGAGCTGCTGGCGACCAGCGTCGTCACCGAGCATTTCGGTCAGCGAGCGCTGGGTGCTGGCGAAGAGTTTCAGCGAAGCGGCGTAGGCGGCGTCGATCTTGTCGGCCAAAGGCTTCTGATCGGCTGGCAACAGGCCGCGCAGGCCTTTGTTGTCGACACCTGCCCACACGGTTTGAGCAGCGCTGAGGCTGGCCTCAAGGCCTTGCAGGGACGACTGGCTGCGCCAGGCATCAGCCTGGAACGGCTGGGGAATGCCCTTGGTCTGGCGGCCCATCGGCGTGCCGAGCTTCTTCTTCAAGGTATCCAGGGCAGTAACCTGGACCCGCAGCAAGTCAGCGATGGCTTCATGGGAGTCGGCGTAGCGCTGGTTGGGGAACTTGCTCATCTGCGCGAGCATGCCGTCGTTGGTATTCCAGCCCGTCAGGATCTCTTGCGCCAGTTGTTTCTGACGTTCACCGATGGCGGTCAACAGCGGGCAGTAGCGGGCTTTCTGCGCGCTGTCGGCCATGTCGATCTTGCTGTCGAAGAGGATGTACTCGTAGGCCGACAGGCCTTGCACCACCACACTGGATTTGGCCAGGGCCGCGGCATCGATCTGCGGATTGGCGGTCACCAGTTGCTCGACCTGCCGGCCGACCAGGTTTTTCTTGTCCGGCCAGAACTGCACCTGCCAGGCGCGGTTGCCCTCGGCCAGCGGGCCGATCAGCAGTGGTTGCAGCTCGGCCCAGGCTTTTTGTGCGTGGAGGAAGTCGGCGCGGGCGGTGTCCAGGCTTGTCTTGCCTTCACAGAAGGCCAGGGCGCTGATGGCCAGCTGGCGGTCGGCCTCGACCCAACGGCTGTAGGTTGGCAGGATCACCTGTTTGGCGATGGCGGCCGAGGTCACGGCTTGTGGGTCCTGGGGCGAGCAGGCGCCCAGGGCGAGTGCGGCAAGGCTGGTGAACAGCAGTTTGGGGCGGAACATGTTCGGGCTCCCTTTATTGTGGAGAAAGCAGATGAGTCGAGTGTTTATAGCGAATTCAGAAAGGCCAGCAACGCGGCACGTTGCTCGGCATTGAACGCGAGAACCTGTTGCTTGGCGCCTTCGGCTTCGCCGCCATGCCACAGCACCGCTTCCATCAGGTTGCGGGCGCGGCCGTCATGCAGGAACTGGGTGTGGCCACTGACGGTTTCTGTCAGGCCGATGCCCCACAGGGGCGCAGTGCGCCAGTCGCGGCCACTGGCCTTGAACTCCGTGCGGTGGTCCGCCAGGCCTTCGCCCATGTCGTGCAGCAGCAGATCGCTGTAGGGGCGGATCACCTGATTGGCCAATTCGGGTTCGGCGGCGTTGGCCGCGGTGGTGAAACTAGGGGTGTGGCAGGACTGGCAGCCGGCCTGGAAGAACAGGTTCTTGCCGGCCAGGACCTGGGGCGAATCGACATCGCGGCGCGCCGGTACTGCCAGGTTGCGAGTGTAGAACAGCACCAGGCGCAGGATGTTGTCGCTGACTTCCGGCTCACCGTCCGGGCCATTGCCGTTGGGGGCCTGCTTGCAGGCGGTTTGCGCGTCGGTGCAGTCATCGAAAGGCCTCAGGTGAGTGGTCAGGCCCATATCACCAGAAAACGCGTGAACATTTTGTTGATTGAGGTTGGGTTGGCCGGCTTTCCAGCCAAAACGCCCGAGTACGGTTTTTTGCTGCGCGTCATCCCAGACCCAGTTGGGTCGTCCGGCAATGGCCTTGTTGCCGGCGTCGGGCTGAGCGTTGGCCAGGATTGCCGCTTCGGGAATGGCCTCCAGCAACCCCAGGCCGATCATCGGCGGCGCCACTCGGGCGGAGAACTGCGTCTCGGGGTGCATTGGGCCGTAGCCCAGGTCGGTGATCTGCAGCCTGGGCTTGCGTAACTCCACCTGGGTGCCGTCCTTGAACCGTACGGGTACCTGATCGTAATCGACCCGCACCCGGCCTTCGGGGGCGACTCCGGGAATTGCCATGTCTTGCAACTGGCCGCCATACACCGGTTCCGGCACCACGCCGACCTGCTCAATGATCTTGGTGTAGGCCGGGGCATCCGGGATCGACAGGCGCACCAGCATCGACACGGCGTTCAGCGCATCAGGCGCGGGGGGATGGCCGCGGCCGTCCTTGACGTGGCAGTTCTGGCAGGCGTTGGTGTTGAACAGCGGACCGAGGCCGTCACGGGCAGTGGTGGTGGAGGGGGCGATCACCCAGGGGCTGCGGAAAAAACTGTTGCCGACGCTGAAGTCCAGGCGTCGGGTCGGTGGCAGGTTGGCCGACGGCAGGGAAAAGGCATTGCGATCGGCCTTGTTGACCGTCGTCGCGCCGCCGGCTCGGGCTTCCCCCGGTTCGGCCTGGGTAAAGCGTGGAGCGTCATCGCAGGCACTCAGGCTCAAGGCCATGAGTAGAGCGGACCAGCGAAGCAGCGACGGGGGCATCGGACATCCTGCAAGACGAGCAAAACAAGGGCGCAAAGTCTAACAGGGCCGCCTGGATTGAATAAGAGGAATTATCGTTTGGTTTGACCCAGGACAAGCTTGCGGGGAAGCATTCAGGCGTAGGAAACGGAGCACTGCGGGCACAAAAAAAGGCGACCCGCAGGTCGCCTTTTTACTGAAGCCGCGCTGATCAGAACTCGTGATCGGCGTTGTCCGGGTTCAGGTCGCTGATGCCCAGCTTGCCCGCAGCCTGTTCGATCGAGCCGGTCTGCTTCACCAGGGCGGCGATGGCGTCACGCACGATCTGGTTGCCGGATTCGTTGCCCGCAGCGATCAACTGGTCGTAGTGCTCACCCTTGTTGGCGTGGTCCACCATGACCTGGATCTTGGCTTCGGTTGCCGCCAGATCAGCTTTCAGTGCGGCGTCGGCAGCCGGGTCGGCCTTGGCCACCAGGGAAGACAGGCTGGCGCCGGTCATCTTGCTGCCGTCGACACGGGTGTACTCGCCCAGGTAGACGTTGCGGATACCCTTGGCATCGTAGAAGTGCGAGTTGTGGGTGTTGTCGCTGAAGCAATCCTGCTCGTCTTCAGGGGAGTTGGCTTCCAGGGATACCTTCATCCGTTCGCCCGCCAGTTCACCCAGGGACAGGCTGCCCATGCCGAACAGCATCTTGCGCAGGCCGGTTTCGGCCGGTTCGGCTTCCAGGGTGGCACGGTAGTTGTCGGCCACGTCCGGCTTCCAGTTGCCGACCATTTCTTCCAGGTCGTTGACCAGCAGTTGGGTCACGGCCTTCAGGTAGGCGCGACGACGCTCGTTGTGGCCGCCGGTGGCACCGGCACCTTCCAGGTAGTCGGAAGCAGGGCGGGCGCCGGCGCCAGGGCCGGTGCCGTTGAGGTCCTGGCCCCAGAGCAGGAATTCGATAGCGTGGTAGCCGGTGGCGACGTTGGCCTCGGCACCGCCCAGCTCGTTCAGGCTGGCGAGTTTTTCCGGGGTGATGTCTTTCACGTCGACCTTGTCTTCGCCGACCTGGATCTCGGTGTTGGCGATGATGTTGGCGGTGGCGCCCGGGTTGCCCAGTGCGTGCTCGTAGCTCTTGTCGACGTAGTCGATCAGGCCTTCGTCCAGTGGCCAGGCGTTCACCTGACCTTCCCAGTCATCGATGATGGTGTTGCCGAAGCGGAACACTTCGCTCTGCAGGTAAGGCACGCGAGCGGCAACCCAGGCAGCCTTGGCGGCTTTCAGGGTTTCGTCGTTGGGCTTGGCGAGGAAGGCATCGATGGCGGTTTGCAGGGTTTTCGCGGTGGATTCGGAGTCGCTGTAAACGGCGAACACCATGTCGGCGTAATGCGCGACCACAGCCTTGGCCGCGGTTTCGTCGACCTTGCCGGCAGCGTCAGTGGCTGGGGTGGCAGTGCTGGCGGCCGGGGTCGGCGCTTGAGCGGCAGCCTTGTCGTCTTTGCCTTCGCCGCAGCCGGCGAGGGAAATAGCGATGGCCAACAGACTGGCGGTAGCCAGAGGCATACGAATCATGGCGAACATCCTGCTTCGAGAGGGGAGTGGACGGCGCGGGGGCGCGCAAAAACTGCAACATAATGCGAAAGATTTGCATTATGTGTAAAGGGTCGCGCCTGTAAATATTTCTTATTCAGTAGGGGATTGCGCCAGGTCAAGCTGGCGAGTGCGATGCCTGGGTCAGAGGATCACCGCGTTGCTGCGCTGCGCCTGTTTCAGGTAGGCGCTCAACTCCCGCGCCGGCAGGGGTTTGCTGTAGTGATAGCCCTGACCTTCATGGCAGCCTTCGGAGATGATGTAAGCCTCCTGTTCGGCTGTTTCCACGCCCTCGGCGATCACCTGCATGCCCAGGCTTTTACCCAGCTGGATGATGGCGCGCACGATGGTCGCATCGTCGTCGTCATCCAGCAGGTCCTGGACGAAGCTCTTGTCGATCTTGATCTTGTCCAGGGGCAGGCTTTTCAGGTAGCTCAGAGACGAATAACCGGTGCCGAAATCGTCGATGGCGATCAGCGCCCCGGAGCGTCGCAGGCTCAGCAGGTGCTGGGCGGCGGTGCTGATGTCTTCCATCAGGCCGGTTTCGGTGACTTCCAGCTCCAGGCTGCGGGGTGGCAGGCGGTAGATCTGCAGCAGGTTGTTGACCACCCGTGGCAGTTCGGCGTGGTGCAGTTGCACCGTGGACAGGTTGACCGCCATGCGTAGGTCGCTGAAGCCCATGTCGTGCCATTCGCGCAGTTGGCGGCAGGCCTGGTCCAGCACCCATTCGCCGATGGCGATGATGGTGCCGTTCTGCTCCGCCAGGGGAATGAACAGGTCCGGCGGCACCAGGCCGTGTTCCGGGTGTTGCCAGCGAATCAGCGCCTCGACACCCACCACCCGGTGGTCGCGATAGCTGATCTGTGGCTGATAGACGAGAAAGAACTGGTCTCGGGTCAGGGCTTCGCGCAAGTCTTTTTCCAGTTCCCGGCGCCGGCGCATTTCGCTGTCGACGCTGGCGATATAGAACTGATAGCGATTGCGTGACCGGCTCTTGGCCAGGGTCATGGTCTGTTCGGCTTTTTGCAGGAGTTTTTCCGTGCTGTCGCCGTCTTCCGGGAACAGGGTGATGCCGATGGTGGCGCGCAGGCGGATTTCCTGGTGATCGAGGGCGAAGGTGGCCTCCAGGTCGTCGAGGATGCTTTGTGCCAGTTCTGCGGCTTCATAGGGTTGTTCGATATCGGCCTGGACCAGGGCGAACTGATCGCCACCCAGGCGAGCCAGGGCGCCGAGGCGACCGCTGTGGCCGCGCAGGCGATCGGCCAGGGCCAGCAGCAGTTGGTCGCCGGTCTGGTAGCTGAACTGTTCGTTGATGCCCTTGAAGTCGTCGAGGCCGACGCAGAGCACTGCGACCCGGCGTTGCAGGCGCCCGGCGTCCACCAGGATCTTGTCCAGTTGCTGCTGTAATTGCTGGCGGTTTGGCAGACCGGTCAGGAAGTCGTACTGGGCCATGCGCAGCAGGCTGTTTTCCGCTTCGTGGCGCAAGTGGGTATTGCGCTCGATGGAGGCCAGCAACTGGTTGGCGGTGTTGATCCAGATTCCCAGTTCATTTTTTTCGTGACCCTTGAGCAGCGGCAACTGGTGCTCGCTGGGGCGGTCGGGATTGATGGTGGTCAGGTGCTCGATGATTCGCGACAGCGGCTTGGTCAGCAACCAGTGATAGACCAGGTACAGCACCAGGCCCATGGCCAGGGCGCGCAGGACTCCGGAAATGAAGATGATCACCGAGCTGATGATGAAGTCCTGGCCGTAGGTGGCGGTGTCGAGGGTGATGCTCAGGTCGCCGTAATACTCGCTATAGGGGCCACGGCCCACCAACTGGGTGGTGAAGGTGCGTTCCTGGCCAAGAATCAGATCAGTGAGCCAGCGACTGGAGGAATGCTGCAGCTCGCGGGACTTTTCCGCGAGCATGGTTTCGTTGGGGTGGCCAATGGAGGCCATGCGCACCGCATCATCCTGGAACAGGCCTTCAATGACTTGCATGCCCATTTCCCGGTCCAGGCTGTAGACCGCCTGTGTCGATGGGTCGCGAAACATGTCGAGAATGCGCTGGGCATCGTTAGCGACCGCCTGCCGAGTCTTGTAGGCATCGAAGACGATCTGGGCGCAGCTCAGGACTACGCCCACTATGAGTGCCGACAGCAGCACAACCCGGAGCAACTTCACCGACAAGCTGTTTTTGAGTTCCAGCTTCAAAGGGCTATTCCTTGTTCCGTGCGCGTAGCGTCAAGTTGCCATGAGTATTGGCAATCCCGTGTTGGCCGTCAAAGTGACATTAATGCCGAGTACAGGACGTCTGCGGGCCAGGCCCGGGTGATCAGATTCAGGATTGCTCTTGCTGTGGATAGTGTGTCGGTAGCGACGCCTTGCAACTTGAGGGGCGGCGTTGATTTTTACATCAGATGAATCTTAGCGCCTCGGTTGGGCGGGACAAGATGCCCGCTTTGTCAGAGGCAAAAAAAAACCCGGCCAGGCCGGGTTTTTTGCACTGCAAACGGACTTAAGCGACGAAGTTCTTGCCTTCGAACTGCTCAGCCACGAATTTCCAGTTGACCAGGTTCCAGAACGCCTCGACGTATTTAGGACGAACGTTGCGGTAGTCGATGTAGTAGGCGTGTTCCCAGACGTCGCAGGTCAGCAGCGGAGTGTCGCCGCTGGTCAGCGGGTTGCCGGCGCCGATGGTGCTGGCCAGGGCCAGGGAGCCGTCAGCCTTTTTCACCAGCCAGCCCCAGCCGGAACCGAAGGTGCCAACGGAAGTCTTGGTGAACTCTTCTTTGAACTTGTCGAACGAACCGAAGGCAGCGTTGATGGCCTCAGCCAGTGTGCCGGTAGGTTGGCCGCCGGCGTTTGGCGCCAGGCAGTTCCAGTAGAAAGTGTGGTTCCAGACCTGGGCTGCGTTGTTGAAGATGCCGCCCGAAGAGGTTTTGACGATCTGTTCCAGAGTCTTGCCTTCGAACTCGGTGCCTGGCACCAGGTTGTTCAGGTTCACGACATAGGTGTTGTGGTGCTTGTCGTGGTGGTATTCCAGGGTTTCCTTGGAAATGTGCGGCTGCAGGGCGTCGTGTGCATAGGGCAGCGGCGGCAATTCGAAAGCCATGATGATTCTCCTAATCAGGTCAGTTGCGGTGAGCGCAAGGCCGATCACGGGCGGCCAGACAAGCGCCGGGGAGTTTGTACTCTTTGCGGCGCAGGGTTCGGATCATAGCACCGGGGGTGCGGCTTAACCACGCAACAACTGTGTGGGATAGAGGTTCCAGAGCCTTTTGGAATAAGTCACGCAGCGCTGATCAGCTGGAACGCCACGCTGAACATCATCACCGCCACCAGCAGGTCGAGAATCCTCCAGGTACTGGGGCGAGCCAGCCACGGAGCCAGCCAGGCGGCGCCCAGGGCCAGGGTGAAGAACCACAGCAATGAAGCGCTGGCGGCCCCCACCACGTAAGCGCCGGGCTCGGTTTGTTGTGCCCCCAGTGAACCGATCAGCAGCACGGTATCCAGGTAGACGTGGGGGTTGAGCAGGGTGACCGCCAGGGCACTGAGCATGACAGCCCGGAGTGAACGCACGGTCTGGCCTTCGCCCTGTTGCAGGCTTTGTTTCGAGCAGGCCCGGCGCAGGGCCTGGGCGCCGTACCAGATCAGGAATGCCGCGCCGCCCCAGCGTGCCACTGCCAGCAGCATCGGGCTCTGGGTCAGGACGGTGGCCAGGCCGAACACGCCGGCCGCCACCAACAGGGCATCGCAGGTCACGCACAGCGCCGCCACTGGCAAGTGGTGCTCACGGCGCAGGCTCTGAGCCAGGACGAAGGCGTTTTGCGTACCGATGGCCATGATCAGGCCGGCGGCCACCAAGAGACCGTTTACATAGCTTTGCCACATGACTATTGCTCCTCGCCGGCGGCCAGTTTTTGCAGAACCTGCATGGCTCGCCGGGCATCCGCCTGACCGACAAACAGGTGATCGTGGTAATAGCCGGCGATCACGTTGCAGCTGATCCCGGCCTGACCCAGGGCGCCGGCGAAGGCTGCTGTCAGGCCCACGGCTTCCAGGGCCGAATGCACGTTGAGGGTGATCCAGGCAGCCACGTAATCGAAGGCCAGTCCCAGGCGCTCGGCCTGTTGGCGCAGGACGATGACCGTCAGTCCCTCGCGTTCACGAAAGCTGCCCAGCACTTCGCAGTCCTGCAGCAGGCTGGGGTCTGTGATGGAACAGAACACGTACTCGCCGTCGTTGAGCTGCGGGCTCATGCTGCGCAACAGGGTAGCGAGAGAGGTTTCACCGGCCATGAACAAAATCCTTGAGCGAAGAAGCATTACAGAGGCTTTACGCTGGCTATTTTCTCGCTTCAGGCGGTATAAGAAAAACCAATAGTGCTGATCACTCATTAGGAAAACTGATGTTCGACTACAAGTTGCTCTCCGCCCTGGCCGCGGTGATCGAACAGGCAGGATTCGAACGGGCGGCCCAGGTGCTGGGATTGTCGCAGTCGGCAATTTCCCAGCGCATCAAGCTTCTGGAGGCCCGGGTCGGGCAGCCGGTGCTGGTGCGGGTGACGCCTCCAGCGCCCACGGAAATCGGTCGCCGCTTGCTCAACCATGTGCAGCAGGTACGCCTTCTGGAGCGGGACCTGCAAAGCCTGGTGCCGGCGCTGGACGAAGAAGGCTTGCCGGAACGCCTGCGCATCGCCCTCAACGCCGACAGCCTGGCCACCTGGTGGGCCGAAGCGGTGGCTGACTTCTGCGCCGAACATCACTTGCTCCTGGACCTGGTGGTGGAGGACCAGACGGTGGGCCTCAAACGCATGCGTGCAGGCGAAGTGGCGGCTTGTGTCTGCGCCAGTGAGCGTCCGGTGGCCGGGGCCCGCAGTCTGCTGCTGGGCGCCATGCGTTATCGAGCCCTGGCCAGCCCGGCGTTCATCACCCGGCACTTTCCCTCGGGCGTACGTGCCGAGCAGTTGGCTCGAACCCCGGCATTGGTATTCGGCCCTGACGATTTCCTGCAGCATCGCTACCTGGCGTCCCTGGGTGTCGATGGCGGTTTCGAACATCATTTGTGCCCGTCTTCCGAGGGTTTCATCCGCCTCACTGAAGCTGGCCTGGGCTGGGGGCTGGTGCCCGAACTGCAGGTTCGCGAGCAACTTCAGCGAGGCTTGCTGGTGGAGCTTTTGCCGGATAAACCCATCGATGTGCCGCTGTACTGGCATCATTGGCGCAACGGCGGACAATTGCTGGGCTTGTTGACCGAGCACCTGGCACGTTTATCTGCACAATGGCTGGTGCCCTGGGAGCAGCCGTAAGCGTCAAGCCACAAGCTGCAACTAGACAGCTTGCGCACTGATTTTTAACTTGCAGCTTGTAGCTCGTAGCTCGTCACTGCTTTCTTAGGAATATTCATGAAAATTCTGGTTACCGGCGCAAGCGGCTTCATCGGCGGGCGCTTTGCTCGTTTTGCCCTTGAGCAGGGCCTGGAGGTCCGGGTCAACGGCCGTCGCGCCGAAGCGGTGGATCACCTGGTGCGCCGTGGTGCCGAGTTCGTCCAGGGCGACTTGAACGATGCCGGCCTGGTGCGCGAACTCTGTCGCGATGTCGATACCGTGGTGCACTGCGCCGGTGCGGTGGGCTTGTGGGGGCGCTATCAGGATTTCCATCAGGGCAACGTACTGGTCACTGAGAATGTGGTCGAGGCCTGCCTCAAGCAGCGGGTCCAACGCCTGGTGCACCTGTCCTCGCCGTCGATCTATTTCGATGGCCGTGATCATCTGGGGCTGACCGAAGAGCAAGTGCCCAAGCGTTTCAGGCACCCCTATGCAGCCACCAAGTACCTGGCCGAGCAGAAGGTCTTCGGTGCCCAGGAGTTCGGGCTTGAGGTCATTGCGCTGCGGCCGCGCTTTGTCACCGGTGCCGGCGACATGAGCATCTTCCCGCGGCTGTTGAAAATGCAGCGCAAAGGTCGCCTGGCCATCGTCGGCAACGGTCTGAACAAGGTCGACTTCACCAGTGTGCACAACCTCAACGAGGCCCTGTTCAGTAGCTTGCACGCCAGTGGCTCGGCCCTGGGCAAGGTCTACAACATCAGCAACGGCGCGCCGGTTCCGCTGTGGGACGTGGTCAACTACGTGATGCGTCAGATGCAGGTGCCACAAGTCACCCGCTATCGCTCCTTTGGCCTGGCCTACAGCGTGGCGGCGCTTAACGAGGGGGTCTGCAAACTCTGGCCTGGCCGTCCGGAGCCGACCCTGTCGCGCCTGGGGATGCAGGTCATGAACAAGAACTTCACCCTGGATATCAGCCGGGCCCGGCACTACCTCGGCTATGAGCCCAAGGTCAGCTTGTGGGCTGCTCTGGATGAGTTCTGCAGTTGGTGGAAGGCTCAGGACATAAGCTGAAATCAAAGACTGAACCCGGTTTGCCCGGGCCGGTCCATAGGCCGGGTGAATTAGCGGTTTATACTCGCCGCATTCAGCCATCACCGCGGTTCACAAAGGTTGCCCCATGCGTAACGATGCACACGATGACTTCGATGACGTTCCAAGTCTGCGCGCCGATCCCCTCGATGACGATGTCTTTCCTGCCACCAGCGCTGCCCGTGAGCGCACCACCGTGCATTCGCGCAGCGCTCCGGTGGTCAAGGCCAAGGGGCCCAGTACCGGTCCATTGTGGGCATTGGTGGGGGCATTGTTCTTTGCCTTCATCGGCCTTGCCTGGTGGAGCTTTCAGCAGATCTCGCTGATGGAGCAGCAACTGGTGGCGACTCAGGAAAGCTTCGCCAGGATCAGCGAAGAGGCCGCCGGTCGTCTGCAGGATATCTCCGGCAAAGTGGTGGCCAGCCAGACCAATGTCACCACTGACAGCGAAGCCTTGAAGCTGCAGATCAAGCAGTTGGAAAGCCGGCTGCAGGATCAGAGCCGACAACAGCAGGGCGTGGCGGGGCAGGCCACGGACCTGGACAAGCGCCTGGCGCAGATGAGTGCCCAGACTGCCGAGCAGCAAGCGGCCAATGCCCAGTTGCAGGCTCAGGTCAAAGCCCTGAACTCTGAACTGGCGAGCCTGAAAGGCGCCCAGACGGACGCCGGCAAGGTCGATACCCAGCTCAAGAGCCTGAGTGCCGACCTTGCCGCGTTGAAAAAACAGGGCAACCCGAGCGCCGCCATCGAGCGCCTGGAGCAGGAGCTGGTGGTGCTCAAGAGTGAGCAGGACAATCGTCCCGCCGCCGCCCAGAACGGAGCCAGCACTGCCGAGTTCGATGCGTTCCGTGGCCAGGTCACCCGCAACATCAATACCCTGCAAAGCCAGATCCAGAACCTGCAGCAGCAGATCAATACCCGTCCTTGAACGGTCAGGCCCACCCACGCATGGCGTGGGTGGGCACTGTTTGGCCAAAGTGCGCTGAATATTCACTCATGTCCCGCAGCCGTCTACGCTCTTCAAACGCCATCAGGAACGAGGAGCGAGCGATGAGACTGTTGCAAAAAAACACCTGGCTGGGATGGTTGTTGTTGCTGTGCATGGGGCCGCTGCATGCGGCGGTACCGGCGGCCGATGACGGTGTGGCGGCCCGGGCGCTGCTGGAAAAAGCCCTGCGCTATTACCACGACCAGGGTGACAAGGCGTTTGCGGCCTTCAGCCGTCAGGGTGAGTTCGTCGACCGCGATCGTTATGTGTTCGTGGTGGACACCCGGGGCGTGATGCTGGCCAGTGGCGGTCCTTCGTCGGCATTGATTGGTCGAGATGTCTCCGAAGCCCTGGGGCCGGATCTGCGCAAGGCGTTCAAGGACGCCCTGAAGATTCCCGAGGCCAATGGCATCCAGCAAGCCGAGTACCGTTGGCAGAACTGGGCCGACGGCAAGATCGAACGCAAGCATGTGTACTTCCAGCGTATCGGCGAGCGCATCCTGGCGGTGGGGTATTACCTGCCTCGGGCCTCGGCCGAGCAGGCCAAGGCACTGCTGGAGCGAGCGGCCACGGCCTTGGGCAGCGATCAGCCGGGTACGCTCAAAGCCATCAATGACTTGCGTGGCGGGTTTCTCGAAGACGATCTGTATGTGTTCGTGGTGGACCTCGACAGCCACCGCTATCTGGCCCATGGCACCAATCTGCGTCTGCTCAATACCGATTTCGGCAAGATCAAGGACCCGGAGGGCAAACCGGTGGGCGAACCGATCCTGGCGTTGATGGCAGGCCAGGATCAGGGGGAATACGAGTACCGCTGGAAGAACCCGGTGACTGGCAAGATCGAGGACAAGCATGCCTACTTGCGCAAGGTCGGGAATCTGTTAGTTGCCGTGGGGTACTACAGCCCTTGAGTCCTGAACGCTAGCCTCTGCCGGCATCAGGATCAACGTGCCTTGTCTTCACGGCCCCGTAGCAGGCGATTGGGCATGGCAATCGCCGCAGCCAGCCCCAGCAGGGAGACTGCGGCACTGACCAGCAGCAGATGCCGGAAGGTCAGCAGCAACTCGTTGCGCAATGCGTCGCGCGCGGAGCCAGGCGCGGCGTTCAGGCCTTCCAGCAAGGCACTGCCGGAGTGCCCCTCGCTCATCAGACCTGCGCCACTCAGATGCGCCAGGCTGGAATCCTGCAGCAAGGCCAGGAGCAATGCCGACATCAGCGCCACCCCCACCGCGCCGCCCAGGGCGCGAAACAGGTTGGTGGTGCTGGTGGCGACACCGATATCCCGTTGCTCCACCGAGTTCTGGGTGCCCACCAGGGAGGTAGGGAACTGCATGCCACCGGCAATCCCGCAGAGCAACATGAACAGGCTGCTCAGCAGTACCTCCTGGGGCGGCACCAGGGCCATGCCGAGAATCGACACCGGCATCAATAGCGCGCCGCCCAGGATCATCGGCTTGTAGCGTCCGGTCACCGAGGTCAGGCGTCCGGCGCAATAGGCGCCCATGGGCAGACCCATGGCCAAGGGCAGCAGGTGCAGGGCGGCACTGTCGGCCCCGGCCCCGGTGATGCTTTGGAAGCGCAGGGGCATCAGCACGATCAGCGAGATGGCCTGGAAACTGGTGAAGAAAATCGTGCACCAGCACAGCAGCGCATTGCGGTTGGCAAACAGATGCATTGGCAGCAGGGGCTCCCGGGCCCGGCGCTCATGCCAGACGAACAGGGCCAGGACGATGCAGGCGATGGCCAGCAGGTCGAGCACTTTGGCGCTGCGCCAGGAGTGGCCCTGGCCCACTTGGGTGATGCCCAACAGCAGGGCGCTCAGGCCGATGATCAGCAACAGGGTGCCGAGGTAGTCGATGATCGGCTTGCGCTGGGGCACCGGCAGCCCCACCAGGGTGCGGTGAGCCACCCACCAGGCACCCAGTCCCAGGGGCAGGTTGATCAGAAATACCCAGCGCCACGAGAGAAATTCGGTCATGTAGCCGCCCAGCACCGGGCCGGCGACACTGGCCACCGCGTACATGCTGCTGAAGTAGCCCTGATAGCGGCCGCGCTCCCTGGGCGGGACTATGTCGCCGATGATGGCCTGGCTCACCGAGATCATGCCGCCGGCGCCGATGCCCTGGAAGATCCGCGCCAGCACCAGTTGTTCCATGTTCTGGGCCAGACCGCAGAACAGCGAGGCCAGGGTGAACAATCCCATGCCGAACAGCATCAGCCGACGCCGGCCATACAGATCGCCGAGCTTGCCGTAGATAGGCACTGCCACGGTCATTGCCACCATGTAGCCGGAGATGACCCAGGCCAGCAGGCTGACATCCTTGAACTGGGCGGAAATGGCCGGCATGGAGACGGCGACGATGGTCTGGTCCAGGGCGCCGAGAAAGATCGCCAGCATCAGGGCGATCAGCACGCTGCGGATGGCCGGTTTGGGCGGGCCAGGCTGTTGGAGGTGGGTCACGAAAAAACCTGCGGGCAGTGATTGATCCGTAGCGGCAAGGCTGGCGGTAATGGGCGTCAGTGTACTCGATAGGGAGCTATCGGATAACGCCACAAGGAAGGCCACGGCGTTTTTTCATGAAGGTTGTTCAAGCCGTGGACGTTGTGCCAAAGGGTCTTGGATTCACCACTTTCGAAAAGCTTTGTGGCACTTGGTGTTGATGTGTAATGGGACGCATTCTGTATAGTGTGCGTTCGGTGCCGGCTCCCTGAATCCTGGCTGTACGAATGTTCATTTGTGTCGCCGGTGCTTGCGTTTTTCCTGGCTGAACCCGTCAATGGGTCGATGAATCCTGGCGGGTGCCCTGAGCATTTTTCCAACGGTGCAATTCTCCTCCCCGTTACTCTGAGGCCTGGACTGTAGTGATGAACAAGCCTGCCCTTGCTGCCATTCCCGTGTTCAAACTCTATGGCGAGAGCCTGGAGTGGCCCACCCCGGATCTGCTCCATTGCGAGTCCATCAGCCAACGCAGTCGTGAGCACCAGTGGGAAATCAAACCCCACCGGCATGCCGACCTCTGCCAGTTGCTGTTCGTCTTCCGAGGGCAGGCCGAACTGGAGGTCGAAGGCCAGCGGACCCTGCTGGACGAACCGATGGTCCAAGTGTTGCCGCCGTTATCGGTGCATGGTTTTCGTTTTTCCGAGGATGTCGAAGGTTATGTCGTGACTCTGGCGGCGCCGCTGTTGAGCCATATGCAAGCTCAGTTGGGGCGCTCGGAAAATACCCTGGCCAAGTCTGGCAGCTACCCGGCCCGGGAGGATGCGCAGTACCTGAACGGTTTGTTCAGTGCCTTGCAGAATGAATATCAGGGGCAGCAACCGGCTCGGGAAATGCTCATGCACGCCCTGGTGAGCATGATTGTGGTCTGGGTCGGTCGCCAGGCACTGCAGCGCAGCAGTTCCAGTCAGCGTCCCCAGCGGGCCCGGGAGTATTTCAACGGTTTTATCCAGTTGGTGGAGGCCCACTACCGCGAGCATGTGAAGGTCGAGGACCTGGCTCACAAGCTAGGCATCTCGGTGTCGCACCTCAACGGCACCTGCCGCGAGCTGGCCGGGCAACCGGCGCTGCAGATCATGCACGAGCGCCAGCTGCTGGAGGCCAAGCGCCTGCTGACCTACACCGGAATGACCATCTACGAGATTTCCGATGACCTGGGTTTTTCCGATCCCACCAATTTCACCCGGCTGTTCCGACGCCGCGAGGGGATTTCGCCCAAGGTGTTCCGCGACCGGCTCAAGGCCGATCAGGCAGGGGGCGCCGGGGCGTCGCCGCTCACCTGAGGGCGTTCAAGGTGGCGTTGTGGGGAATGCAGCGCTCCAGGTTGCAACTGGCGTAGTTACGCTGTTGCATACGGGCCTGCTCGACGCGATAAGCGGCGGTACCGTATAGCGCCAGGGTCATGGTGCAGGTCATGAAAATGGCCAGGTACCTTCTTGTCTTGACGTTCATGGCAACGACCTCTGAACCAATACCCCCGTGTTTTCAGGGGTATTGATATCAGCATAGGTCAGTTGCGGGGGCTTGCCAGGCTGCCGCCCAGCCTGTTGGGCGAGGTATTGAGCCGGTGGATCGAAGTGCTGAGCGCTTGTTCTGTTGTCTACAGCCCTTCATCCCAGAGCGGCTCCTGGGGAAACCTGAGCACCAGGAAGTCCAACATGCTGCGCAAGGTCGCCGGCATGTGCTTGCGCGAGGCGTAGACCGCGTACATGTTCATCTTGCGGGGTTCGGCATTGGCCAGCAGGCGCACCAGGTCTCCACGCTTGATGTACTCCCCGGCCTGGTAGCTGGGCAGCATGGCGATGCCGGCGCCGGCCACAGTGGTGCGCAACAGGGTACTGGCTTCGTTGGCGCTGATGTTGCCCTGTACCGGTACCGACACCTGCTCGCCGTCTTGTTCGAAATGCCACAGGCTCTTGCCGAAGTAGGAGTGGGTCAGGCAGTTGTGCTGGCTCAACTCCTCCACCCGTTGTGGTGCCGGGTGTTCCTGCAGGTAGGCTGGTGAGGCGCAGATCACCGAGCGACAGACGGTCAAGCGTCGGGCGATCAGGTTGGGGTCCAGGTCGTTGCTGGTACGGATCGCCAGGTCGATGCGCTCATCCACCAGATTCACGGTGCGATCGAGCATCTGCAGATCGATGCTCACTCCGGGATAACGTTTGACGTAGTCGGCCACGGCATCCGCCAGTTGTGACTGGCCGAACGAGGTGCTGACGCTGATGCGCAGCAGCCCGCGGGGTGCGTCATCAGGCTCGCCCACCGCAGCCTGCATATCGTTGGACAGCTCCAGCATCTGCCGACAGCGGGGCAGGATCTCGCCGCCGGCAGCCGTCAGGCTGAGTTTGCGCGTGGTGCGGTGCATCAACCGGGCGCCGACCCAATCCTCCAGCTCCGCCAGATAACGTGAAACCACCGGCCGTGAAAGGTCCAGGTGGTCAGCGGCGGCCGACTGGCTGCCCAGGTCGACAACGGTGACGAAGACCCGCATTGCTTGGAGACGATCCATGATTTGCCCGCTTTCAGAAACAAACTATGTTCAAGCATCGCATTTTTTGTAACGACTCTGGCAACTAAGCTTTGTCCACTTCCAACCAAGCCAACAGATGCTGGAGCTGCCCTCATGATCGGATTCACCTCTCTCAAACGCCTGCTGCTGGCCACCGCCACCCTGGGCTTTGCCGCCCATGCCGCAGCCGCCGAGCCCACCCTGAAACTGGATGTCTACAACCCGGGTGCCAATGCCATCTTCCCGGTGACCTCGGTACTGGTCAGCGGCAAGAAGGACGCGATCCTGGTGGATGCCCAGTTCGGCAAATCCCAGGCCCAGCAACTGGTAGAAAAGATCCGTGCCAGTGGCAAGCACTTGACCACCATCTACATCAGCCACGGTGATCCGGATTACTACTTCGGCCTCGACACCCTGACCACGGCCTTCCCCGATGCCAAGGTCGTTGCCTCACAGCCAACGGTGGATCACATCAAGGCTACGGTGGACGGCAAGCTGGCGTTCTGGGGGCCGAAAATGGGTGCAGACATTCCGGCCAAGACCATTGTGCCCGGCGTACTCAAGGGCCACAGCCTGACTCTGGAAGGGCAGAAACTCGAGGTCATCGGCCTGGATGGCAAGCAACCGGACCGCAGCTTTGTATGGATTCCGTCGATCAAGGCCGTGGTAGGGGGCGTGGTGGTCGCGGAGAACATCCACGTATGGATGGCCGATACCCAGACCCCGCAGTCCCACCAGGACTGGCTGAGCACCCTGAAGACCATTGAGGGCCTGCAGCCCAAGACTGTGATCCCCGGGCACTTCCTCGGTGACAGCGCTCGTTCCCTAGCCCCGGTGCACTTCACCGCTGACTACATCAAGGCCTTCGATGAAGAGACGGCCAAGGCCAAGGACTCCGCTGCTCTGATCGCGGCCATGAAAAAGCGTTACCCGGACCTGGGCGAAGACAGCTCCCTGGAGCTGAGCGCCAAGGTCGCCAAGGGCGAAATGAAGTGGTGAAACCGGTTTGACCCGCTCCCTTCGGGGAGCGGACGCCTCTGTACTCTCTTAGCCAACTGGAGACATGTCATGAGCAAAATCGCAATCATTGGTGCCACCGGCCGTGCCGGTAGCCAACTCCTGGAAGAAGCCCTGCGTCGCGGTCACAGCGTCACCGCCATCGCCCGCAACACGGCGAAGATCGGCCAGCGTGCCGGCGTACTCTCCCGCGAGGTGGATGTGGCCGACAGTGCTGCATTGCAGGCAGCGGTGGCCGGCCACGACGTGGTGATCAGCGCCGCGCATTTTTCCACCATCCCGGCCAATGCCATTATCGACCCGGTGAAAAAGGCCGGGGTCAAGCGTCTGCTGGTGGTGGGCGGTGCGGGTTCGCTACTGCTGCCCGGTGGCGGCAAGGTCATCGACAGCCCCGGTTTCCCGGAGGAGTACAAGGCCGAGGCCAGCGCCGGTGGCGTGTACCTGGATACCTTGCGCAAGGAGCAGGATCTGGACTGGACTTTCCTCTCGCCATCGGCGGAGTTCGTTGAGGGTGAGTGCACCGGGCAGTTCCGCCTGGGCCAGGACGATCTGCTGGTCAGTGCCCAAGGTCGCAGTTGGATCAGTTTCGCCGACTACGCCATTGCCCTGATCGACGAAGTGGAAAAACCGGCTCATCGCCGCCAGCGTTTCACCGTCGGTTACTGATCAGCGACCGATTGCCCTGGTAGCCGCCTGCCGTAAGCGGTTATCGGGGTGTTCCGGTCAGTATTGAAGGCCCTCGCGGGCCTTTTTGCTGTCTGCCGGCATCAGTGTTTTCCCGTTCAACGCTGTTTGGCCTGCTCCACCAACCAGTCCAGCAATTCCTGCAAGGCCGCCGAAGGCCCCGGGCGCTCCGGGTAGACCAGGTAGTACGCCTGGCCCGTCGGTACCTTCAGTTCAAAAGGCATGACCAGCCGTCCGGCACTCAGGTCGTCGCCAATCAACGCCCAGTCGCCAATCGCCACTCCCGTCCCCTGGGACGCCACGGACATCGCCAGGTCCAGGGTCTCGAAATGCTGGCCCTTGCCCAGGGTATTGAGTGGCGTGCCTGCGGCTTTCAACCAGCTTTGCCAGTCCCGTTGATCATGGGAGGGATGCAGTAACAAGTGCTGTTGCAAGTCCGCCGGGCTCTTGAGGGGCATCGGCCCCTCCAGCAGCGGTCGTGAGCAGACCGGCGTCAGTTGTTCATTGAACAGGTGCCGCGAACCTAGGGTCGGGTGCGGCGGGGCTCCATACATGACGGCGGCATCGAAGGGTTCGCGGCTGAAATCCACGCCGTGCTGAATGGTGGTGGTCAGTTGTACCGGAACATCCGGGCGTTCCCTCTGCCATTGCAGCAGCCGTGGCAGCAGCCAGCGCATCACACAGGTCGGAGCCTTGAGGCGCAGGTTGCGGTTCTGTCCACCGATGTCATCCACCGCGCCATTGATCAGTTCGAATACCTGCAGCACCCGCGGCAACCATTGTGCCCCTTCGCTAGTCAGGCTCAAGCCCCGGGCATGGCGCTGGAACAACGGATAACCCAGGTGGCTTTCCAGGCCGGCAATTTGTCGGCTCACCGCTCCTTGAGTGATGTGCAATTGCTCGGCAGCGCGAGTGAAATTGCAGCACTGGGCGGTGACCAGAAAGGTGTGCAGCGCGGGCAGGGGAGGCAAGCGTTTCATGGGGAGCCAAGGCATGACGTGGGGACATGGCTAGTATGACTTTTTATCCATTGTTGCGGCTACAGCCTCACCGTTCCAATAGCCCTCCCGGCGTCTGCTGACGTTTTCCAGCCAGTGGTCAGGCGTCGGGTATCCCACCAATAAGAAGGGCGATGAGATGGCGACGTGCGGCGAAGTACTGGTCAAGTTACTTGAAGGTTATGGGGTTGAGCAGGTGTTCGGCATTCCCGGAGTGCATACCGTCGAGTTGTATCGCGGCCTGGCCCGCTCGCCCATCCATCATGTCACCCCGCGCCATGAGCAAGGCGCCGGATTCATGGCCGATGGCTACGCCCGCACCAGCGGCAAGCCCGGTGTGTGTTTCATCATCACCGGCCCCGGCATGACCAACATCACCACCGCCATGGGCCAGGCCTATGCGGACTCGATTCCCATGCTGGTGATCTCCAGCGTGCAGACCCGCAGCCAGTTGGGCGGCGGGCGCGGCAAACTCCATGAATTGCCGAACCAGAGCGCACTGGTCAGTGGCGTGGCGGCGTTTTCCCATACCCTGATGAGTGCCGACGAACTGCCAGTGGTGCTGGCCCGGGCCTTCGCCCTGTTCCAGGCGGGACGCCCACGTCCGGTGCATATCGAGATTCCTCTCGATGTGCTGGTTCAGGATGCGGATCACTTGCTGGCCAGCGAGCCGGTAACCATTGCCCGTGCCGGTGCCGCCCCGGACGCCGTCGCCCGGATGAGTCAGCTGTTGGCAACGGCCAAGCGCCCGCTGATCCTGGCCGGTGGCGGCGCCATTGACGCTGCCGCTCCCCTGACCCGTTTGGCAGAACTGCTGCAGGCCCCGGTGGCCCTGACGATCAACGCCAAGGGCATGTTGCCGTCGGCTCACCCGCTGCTGATTGGCTCCACCCAGTCGATGGTGGCGAGCCGTGCCCTGGTGGCCGAGGCCGACGTGGTGCTGGCCATTGGCACCGAACTGGCGGAAACCGATTACGACGTGACCTTTGCCGGCGGCTTTGAAATTCCCGGGGCCTTACTGCGGATCGATATCGACGCCGATCAAACGGTGCGCAACTACCCACCGAAAGTAGCGCTGGTAGCCGATGCCCGGAACGCTGCCCAAGCCCTGCTGGCAGACCTGTCCCGGCAAACCTTGAGCGAGCGCGGCAGCGACTGGGGCCCGGCCCGGGCCGCTGCCTTGCGCAGCGAACTCGAGAACCTGTGGGACTCGCCGACCCGGGCCCAGACCCTGTTCCTGGAAACCGTGGTTCAGGAGTTGCCGGAGATCGTCCTGGTGGGCGACTCCACTCAGCCGGTGTACAGCGGCAACCTGACGTTCAATCCTGAGCAGCCGCGGCGCTGGTTCAACTCGTCCACCGGCTACGGCACCCTGGGTTATGCCTTGCCGGCTGCCATCGGTGCCTGGCTCGGGGGCGCTTCCCAGTCCAGTCAGCGGCGACCGGTGGCTTGCCTGATCGGCGACGGCGGCTTGCAGTTCACCCTGGCGGAGCTGGCCTGCGCCGTGGAAGCACGCACGCCGATCATCGTCCTGCTGTGGAATAACCAGGGTTATGAAGAGATCAAGAAATACATGGTCAATCGAGCCATCGAGCCCGTGGGAGTCGACATCTACACCCCGGATTTCATTGCCGTGGCCAAGGGCCTCGGGTGCGCGGCCGAGCGTATCGACAGTGTCGAACAACTGCGTGTGGCCCTGCGCATGGCAGCCGATCGCCAGGGACCGAGCTTGATTGAAGTTGACCAGAATCGCTGGACTCAAGGAGTACAGGCATGAGTTCGCCGCACGTATTGAACGGTGTGTACATCGATGGCCAATGGTCGGCAGGCAGCGAGCATCTGCAGGTGATCAACCCGTCCACCGAGGCGCCTTTGGCCTGGGTGGCGGGCGCCGGGCCGCAAGCCGTGGATCAGGCACTGCAGGCTGCTACGGCGGGGCTTGCCCGCTGGGCGCAAAGCAGTGGCGTCGAGCGTGCCGCCGTGCTGCGCAAGATCGCTGCCGGCGTGGCCGAACGCCGGGAGCGGCTAATGCAGCTGCAGTCGAGCAACAACGGCAAGCCGCAGTTTGAGGCGGCCATGGATGTGGACGATGTCATCGCCACCTTTGACTACTACGCCGGGCTGGCCGAGGCGTTGGACGCGACCCAGGATGCGAATGTGCCGCTGCCCAGCGCGGATTTCAGCGCGCGCCTGCGTCGTGAGCCCTGTGGCGTGGTCGGACTGATCGTGCCGTGGAACTTCCCCATGGTCACCACGGCCTGGAAGTTGGCGCCCGCCCTGGCCGCCGGCTGCAGCGTGGTGCTCAAACCCTCGGAAGTCACTCCGCTGCCGGAGCTGGAGCTGGCGGCAATCATCGCCGAAAGCGGCTTGCCCAACGGGGTGTTCAACCTGGTCTGCGGGACTGGCCTGGCGGTCGGCGCGCCTTTGGCGGCGGACCCGCGAGTGGCGAAGATTTCCTTCACCGGCAGTAATGCGGTGGGGGTTCAGGTCATGCAGCGGGCGGCGGAAACCATCAAGGGCGTGAGCCTGGAGCTGGGGGGCAAGTCATCCTTGCTGGTGCTGGCGGATGCCGACCTAGACCTGGCGGTGGAGCTGGCCTGTGGCGGTGGCTTCTTCAATGCCGGGCAGATGTGTTCTGCCACCAGCCGGGTATTGGTCGCCGAGGAGTTGGCCGATGAATTCCTTCTGCGGCTCAAGGCCCGGGCCGAAGGCATTCGGGTGGCCGACCCGTTCGACCCCGAGGTGGTGATGGGCGCCCTGGTGAATCAGGCGCAATACCAGAGAGTACTGGCGCACATCGATCGTGGCCTGAATGTCGGTGCCAAGCTGGTCTGTGGCGGCGGCCGCCCGGCCGGGTTGCAGCAGGGTTTTTTCATCCAGCCCACGGTGTTCACCGAGGTGCCGCTGGACAGTGCCCTGTGGCGTGACGAAATCTTTGGCCCGGTGCTCTGTGTGCGCAGCTTCAGCAGCGAGCAAGAGGCGATCGAACTGGCCAATGACAGCGAGTTCGGCCTGGTGGCCAGTGTGGTGGGGGCGGACGTGGAAAATGCCGAACGGGTTGCCAATGCCCTGCAGGCCGGCCTGGTGTGGATCAACGCCCCCCAGGTGATCTTTCCCCAGACCGCCTGGGGCGGCTACAAGCAGAGCAGCATCGGCCGTGAACTGGGACCTTGGGGCCTGCAAGCGTTCCAGGAACTCAAGCACGTAATCCGCGCCCTGTAGGCACCGGCTTGCCGGCGAACCCGGGTTACCCGCCCACCCGCAGGCGCGCCATGTCTCGCAGGGGCGGCGCGCCAAACAGTCGGCTGTACTCGCGGCTGAACTGGGACGGGCTTTCATAGCCGACCCGATACCCCGCCGCCGAAGCCTCCAGCCCTTCGGCCAGCATCAGGCGCCGGGCTTCTTGCAGGCGCAGCTGCTTCTGGTACTGCAACGGGCTCATGGCGGTCATGGCCTTGAAGCGGTGATGCAGGGTCGACACGCTGAGATTGACTTCCCGGGCCAGATCATCGATGCGCAACGGGTGCACGAAATTGCCGTTGAGCCACTTGATGGCCTGGTTGACCCGGTGGCCCTGACTGTTGGCGGTGGCGATCTCATACAAACGGTGGCCCTGGGGGCTGCGCAGCAGGCGATAGAGAATTTCCCGACGCACCAGCGGCGCGAGCATGGCGATGTCTTTCGGGGTGTCCAGCAGGCGGGTCAGGCGCAGCACGGCGTCCAGCATCGCCGGGTCCAGGCGCTCCACGTACAGGCCACGTCCGGTAGGCCGGGCGGGTACGCCCAGGGGGCCGGCATCGGCGATCAGCGCATTGATTTCCCCGGGGTCGATGTCCAGGCGCAGGGCCAGGATCGGCTCTTGCGGCGAAACGATCGCCACCTTGCCGCTGAGCGGCACTGAAACCGAGACCACCAGGTAATTCAGCGGGTCGTAGTTGTAGCTTTCATCGGCCAGGCGCACTTCCTTGCGGCCCTGGGCCATGATGCACAGCGCCGGTTGCGCCAGCACCGAGCCGAAGTGATGGGACGTGCTGTGGCGCGAGACGAACAGCGAGTTGATGGCGGTGGCGTAGCTGCCGTCTTCGGCGGTGTTGCGAGCAATGATCGCGGCCAGTTCCACGCGCTGGCGTTCCATCTCCGGAGCCAGGGGCGGCGGCAGGGTATCCAGTGATGACATGGGGCGCCTCGGGGTGTTTGCAGTCGGCACAGCTTAAGTTTGTGCAAGAGTCGCGGGTAGGCGAATTCTGCGTAAAACTTGCCTGATCCTGCTGCTTGCGCGCGCGATAGGCAAGGTGAGCCGATGCACGGGGGCTTCACTTGCTTGAAACACCGCTGTAACGCTTCTGTCCCATGTCGCCACCCAAGGGGATGCAGGAACAGGCTTGTCGCAGGATTGGGCAAATCAACGGCAGAAATCGACTAACGCGCGGCTGGGCCCGCCCCGTATCGTTGATTGTGTCGCAGCCCGTCCCCCGGCTGCCTCGACAACACCCTGGGAGGGTTCCAAATGTCCACGCATATTCCCGTCAGTCACATGGCTTTTGTTCGGGCCCGGGCCGGGCGCTCCACGGAGTTGGGTGCGCGCTTGAGCAGCCTGATCGAACCTTCGCGCCAGGCCAACGGTTGCCTGCACTTTGCTCTGCAGCATTCGCAGTGCGATGCCGACCTGTGGCTGGTGTCCGGCTTCTGGAGCAGCCAGCAGACAATGACCGCCTATTTCAACTCGCCGACCATGGCGATCTTCGCCGAGCTGGTTCAGGACCTGGTGGTCAACAGCCTGGACTTCCACACCTTCAGCACGGTGTCGGCGCTTGAGGCTCATGGTGAGTACGCGCAACTGCAGCGCGCGCCGGTGCACCAGCTGGCCAGTTGAAGGTTTAGAATGGCCGACTTTCCATTGGCCAGGATCAGCAACATGGCACGTAAAGAGTTTGCACACTACGAAGCAGTTTCCGCTGTGGTTCCAGGGGAGGGGGGATACAGCGCCGCCATCGCCGTCAAAGCCCTGGGCGCTTCAGGGGCTCCACGCTTTCATAAAGTCCTGGTTGAGCAGACATTCAAGACCGCTCACGAAGCCGACCAGGCTGCCGCGCAACACCTCGAACAGCTGGCCGACGTCGATCAAGACGGCGAACTGAGCTTTCACCGCCACTGAGTCGCCAAACTACCTGACCGCTCCTGGGCGGTGCATCTTGAACAGGGCCTCCGGTCCCAACTGGAAGTAGTCCGCCGGTCCGCCGCCGCGCAGAATGGGTTCTGCTGCGGCGGTATCGTAGATCCCGTCCTTGAGCAGCCACTTGGCGATATGCACGGCGACCACTTCGCCGAGGATCAGCCAGCTCGGCACCCGCTCCTTGTCCGCACGTTGCAACTGAATGATCTGGGTGACCTTGCATTCGAAGGACACCGGGCTCTGAGCAACCCGAGGCACGCTGATGATCTTCGAGGCCACGGGCGTCAACCCGGCCAGTTCGAATTCGTCGACCTCGGCGGGGACCGCGGCGCAGCTCTGGTTCATCTGTTCGGCCAGGGGCCGGGTGGCCAGGTTCCAGGCGAACTCCCCGGTGGCCTCGATGTTGTTCAGGCTGTCTTTGCGTCCGACGCTGGAGAAACCAATGATCGGCGGAATGTAGTTGAAGGCATTGAAGAAACTGTAAGGCGCCAGGTTCAGCCGGCCTTCGGCATCCTGGGAAGAAATCCAGCCAATGGGGCGCGGGCCGACGATGGCATTGAACGGGTCATGGGGCAGGCCGTGGCCCAGGGCAGGTTGGTAATAGTGGATATCGTCGGACATGGCTCAAGGTTCCTGCAGGGGTGCGAGTGAAGGGCGCCATAGTGCAGTGCGCTCTGGTCGAATTCCAGCGCCCCGGCCCCGGTTGATCCAGGTGGCGGATGATTTTCCCAGGCCAGAAAAGACTAAGCCCGGCCGAAGCCGGGCTGTGGTGTCAGGTGAGTCGATCAACTGATGGTGGCGGAACCGGTACGGTCGTAACCGTCGGCAGCGAAGGTGGCGGAACCGGTGCGGTCGTAGCCGTCTTCAGCGAAGGTGGCGGAACCGGTGCGGTCGTAGCCGTCTTCAGCGAAGGTGGCGGAACCGGTGCGGTCGTAGCCGCCTTCAGCGAAGGTGGCGGAACCGGTGCGGTCGTAACCGTCTTCAGCGAAGGTGGCGGAACCGGTGCGGTCGTAGCCGTCTTCAGCGAAGGTGGCGGAACCGGTGCGGTCGTAACCGTCGGCAGCGAAGGTGGCGGAACCGGTGCGGTCGTAACCGTCGGCAGCGAAGGTGGCGGAGCCGGTGCGGTCGTAGCCGTCTTCAGCGAAGGTGGCGGAACCGGTGCGATCGAAACCGTCAGCAGCGAAGGTGTTGGCAGCCAGTACCGACAGGGTCAGGGCGAGGATCAGTTTGCTTTTCATGGGGATGACTCCAGGTTCGTTGAGGTGTTTGCGTTGGGCTTGGAATGAATCCTACTCCGGTAAATTTGATAAAAAAGCGCAAATTAATGCTTGTTAAAATCGAATTTACCGATATGTAGACCGTCATTACTGACCACCGATGACCGCACTCAGGCCTCACTACAGATACGTGCCAAGTCGCAACTTGGATTCAGTAGCAGGCTAAGTATTCAGCATTAACTGATCATTAATTGAGCAGGCAGCGGACAAAAAAAGGATAAAAAAGCCTTCAACGGTTTTTTCATTCAGCCCCGACCTATTTTTCACTCCCGGGCGTTCAGCCTTCGCGCAGGTCTGCAACCCACGACAGGCCATCTCGAATGTGACCCTTGGAGCTCCCTTACCAATGAACAAACTTCCCCAGATCACCCTGGCCTTCTGGGTCATGAAAATCTGCGCGACGACCCTGGGTGAAACCGCAGGTGATCTGCTGTCGATGACCCTCAATGTCGGATATGCCATCAGCTCGATGATCCTGATCAGTGTGTTCCTGCTGACTCTGGTCACTCAGCTGTGGTCGAAGACCTACAACCCGGTGCTGTACTGGATCGTGATCCTGTCCACCAGCACCGCCGGAACCACCATGTCGGACTTCATGGACCGCACTCTGGGCCTGGGCTACGCCAGTGGCTCGTTGATCCTGATCGGCATTTTGCTGGCGATTTTCGCCGCCTGGCGCCTCAGTGGCGATTCGCTGAACGTCAACAAGATCCAGACCTTTCGCGGCGAGATGTTCTATTGGATGGCGATTCTGTTTTCCAACACCCTGGGCACCGCCCTCGGTGACTACCTGGCGGACGATTCTGGGCTGGGCTTTGCCGGCGGGGCGTTGCTGATCGGCTCCACCATCGCCGTGGTGGTACTGCTCAAGTACTTCACCAAGCTCTCGTCGGTGCTGCTGTTCTGGGTAGCCTTTGTCCTGACCCGGCCGTTTGGCGCGACCTTGGGCGACTTCCTCACCAAACCCCATGAAAAGGGTGGTCTGGACTTCGGCACCATCGGCTCGTCGGCGGTATTGGCGGGGATTCTGCTGGTGATGATCGTCGGCGCGTCCTGGGCTCAGAACCGCTACTCACGGCAGAACGCCGCCGAACTGTCCTGACCCACACATGAAAAAACGCCCGGGCCTTGCACCCGGGCGTTGTTTTTCTCAGTCGGTCTCGATCCGCGAATGCTTGCGAGTGTCCTTCATGGTCACGTAGACCAGCAGCGAACAGGCAATGCAGGCGGTGACGTACCAGTAGTAGCCGGTTTCCATGCCGATGCTCTTGAACCACAGGGCGATGTATTCCGCAGTGCCGCCGAAGATCGATACGGTCAGCGCGTAGGGCAGGCCCACGCCCAGGGCACGGATTTCAGTGGGGAACAGCTCGGCCTTCACCACCGCGTTGATCGAGGTGTAGCCACTGACGATGATCAGCGCCGCCATGATCAGGAAGAACGCGCCCCACCAGGTCTGGATGGTGTGCAGGGTGGTGAGGATCGGCACGGTGAACAGGGTGCCGAGGATGCCGAAGGCAATCAGGATCGGCCGCCGACCGATCTTGTCCGACAGCGCGCCGATCACCGGTTGCAGGCACATGAACAGGAACAGGGTCGCTGCAGAGATGGTGGTGGAGTCGGAAATGCTCATGCCGACGGTGTTCACCAGGTATTTCTGCATGTAGGTGGTGTAGGTGTAGAAGGCCAGGGTGCCGCCCATGGTCAGGCCGACCACGGTCATCAATTCCTTGGGATGACGCATCAGGGTGCGCATCAGGCTTTCTTTGGGCTTTTCTTTCTTCTTGGTGAAGGACTCGGTTTCTTCCATGCCGCGACGCAGGTACAGGGCCACGACCGCACACAGAGCACCGATGCCGAACGGAATCCGCCAGCCCCAGGACTGCAGTTCTTCGGTGGTCAGCACGTTCTGCAGCACGATCAGCACCGCCAGGGCGATGAGCTGGCCGGAAATCAACGTCACGTACTGGAAGCTGGAGAAAAAGCCGCGACGTTCCTTGGTCGCCATCTCGCTGAGGTAGGTGGCCGAAGTGCCGTACTCGCCGCCCACCGACAGGCCCTGCATCAGGCGCGCCAGCACCAGCAGGATCGGAGCTCCGACGCCGATGGTTTCGTAACCCGGGGTCAGGGCGATGATCAGGGAGCCGAAGCACATCAGCAGCACCGAGGCCATCAGCGCGGCTTTACGGCCTTTGCGGTCCGCGTACAGCCCCATCAGCCAGCCACCGATCGGGCGCATCAGGAAGCCCACGGCGAAGATCGCGGCGGTATTCAGCAGTTGCGCGGTGGTGTCGCCCTTGGGGAAGAAGACTTTGGCGAAGTACAGCGAGAATGCAGCGTAGACGTACCAGTCGTACCACTCGACCATGTTGCCGACGGAACCGCTGAAAATCGATTTCAGACGGCTGGCGGTGGTCTTTTCCTGGGCGGGCGCAGCCGCCGACCCAGCAGGCAGGGTATTAGAGATATCCATGACGGACCCTTCTATTCATTGTTTTTGTGGAGCGCGCGCAAGCGCAGCCTACTGGGGCTATAGCAGGAGCTGTGCCAAGGGCGAGAAGCCCGGACTAGAGGGGGTTTAACGGTGACGATGAGCGGAAATCCGCCTATGGGTGCCTGTGGGGTAGGCGGGAAATTGCCGAAGTGAGCGCGGCCCCTGGGAGGCGCGCGCAGGCGGCGCGCCTTTTGCGGGTGGGGGCGTTGGTGGGGCTGTACCTGGCTTGAGGGCCTTTTCGCCGGCAAGCCGATTCCGGCAGGCGGGGGCTATTCCTCTTTGAGGAACATTTCCCTGGTCAGGCCGTGACGCTGCATTTTTTCATTCAGGGTCCGGCGGGGCAGTTGCAGTTCGTTGAGCACCGCCTTGATCTCGCCCTTGTGGCGAGTCAGGGCGGCGCGCAGGCACTGGGCTTCGAAGGCTTCTTGCTGTGCTGCAAGGGACTGCCCGGCTTCGAGGGTTTCGGGTTCCGGTTCTCCGAGGCCCAGCACCTGACGCTCGGCGACGTTGGCCAGTTCGCGCACGTTGCCCGGCCAGTCATGGCTGAGCAGGCGGCTCAACTGCGGGCCGCTCAAGGGCGCGACGGCGCGTCCCAGGCGCTCGGCGGCGGTCTGGGCGAAGTGTTCGTAGAGTTGCGCGATATCCTCGCGGCGCTCACGCAGGGGCGGCAGGCGCAGTTCGGCGACGGTCAGGCGATAGGCCAGGTCTTCGCGAAAGCGTCCGGCCCGGGCCTCCTCCAGCAGGTCGGGCTTGGTGGCGGCGATCACCCGCAGGTCGACCTTGATGCTCTGGTTGGAGCCCAGGCGTTCGAGTTTCTGCTCCTGCAGCACCCGCAGCAGTTTTACCTGCTGGGCCAGGGGCATGCTTTCGATCTCGTCGAGAAACAGCGTGCCGCCATGGGCGTACTCCAGCTTGCCGATGCGCTTGCCCTGGGCGCCGGTGAAGGCGCCGCTCTCATGGCCGAACAGTTCGGCCTCGAACAGTTGCTCGGGGATTGCTGCACAGTTCAAGGCCACGAAGGGCTTGGCGGCCCGGGGACCAAAATCATGCAGGCAGCGGGCGATCAGCTCCTTGCCGCTGCCGGTTTCACCACGAATCAGCACATTCACGGGCAGGGCGGCCAGGTCCAGCACCTGGCGACGCAGGGTCTGCAGGGCCCGGGACACACCGAGCAAGGTAGCGTCGAGCTTGGCTCGGCTGTCAGCCTGTTGGTGCAGGCGACGGTTTTCCAGGACCAGACGGCGCTTGTCCAGGGCCCGGCGCAGGCTGCTGAGCAGGGTGTCGGGGCTGAAGGGCTTTTCCAGGAAGTCGTAGGCCCCGTCGCGCATGGCCTCGACAGCCATGGGCACGTCACCGTGACCGGTCAGCAGGATGATCGGCAGGTCGGGGTCCAGGCGCTGGACCTGGGCCAGCAGCTCCAGGCCGCTGATACCGGGCATGCGCACATCGCTGAGAATCACCCCGGGGAAGTTCTTCGGCAATTGCGCCAGGCAATCCTCGGCGCGGCTGAACAGCTGGACCTCGAAACCCGACAGGCTCAGCCATTGTTCGACGGCGGTACGGATGCTGGCCTCGTCATCCACCACGATTACCGAGTTCAGCATTGGATGTGCGCCTCCAGATCGATGGGCAGGCTGAGGGTGAACACTGCGCCCTGATCCTGGTTGGCGGCGCTCAGGCGGCCTCCCAGTTCGTGGACGATGGCGTAGGACACGGCCAGCCCCAGGCCCAGTCCATCCCCCACCGGCTTGGTGGTGAAGAACGGATCGAACACGCTCAGCAGGTGCTCCTCGGCGATGCCGCCACCGTTGTCGGCGACCCGCAGCTGCCACAGCTGGTCTTCGGCTTCGAGGCTGATTTCCAGGCGTTTGTGCGTCTTGTCCTGCATCGCATCGAGGGCGTTGCGCAGCAGATTGATCAGTACCTGCTCCAGGCGGATGGCGTCGCCGCGGACCCAGGCCGGGCGGGTCAGGTGCAGCACCACTTCGATGTCTTCGCTGCGCAGCCGGGTCTCCAGCAAGTGCAGCGACTGGTCCACCACTGCCGCCAGGTCCAGGCGTTCGCGCAGGCCGCTGGGGCTCTTGCGGGCGAAAGTCTTGAGATGGCTGGTGAGGGCGGCCATGCGGGTCAGCATGTCATCCAGCGGCCGCAGGGCCTTGTAGGCCTCATCCACCCGGCCGTGATCCAGCAGCAGCCGCAGCGTTGCAAGCTGCATGCGCTGGGCGGTCAGGGGCTGGTTGATTTCATGGGCCAGGGCCGCGGACATCTGCCCCAGGGCGGCCAGCTTGGCCGATTGCACCAGGCCTTCCTGGGCGGTGCGCAGATCTCGAGTGCGTTCCTGGACCAATTGCTCCAGCTCTTCACGGTTACGCTGACGGATCTTCCCCAGGCGCCAGCGTTGGCTGAGGAACAGCAACAGGAACACCAGGGTCAGCCAGGCACCGGCGGCCGCCAGCCCGGCATTGCGACTTTCCTCGAAAGCGCTCGCCGGTTTGCGCAACAGGTGCAGGGTCCAGCCCTCGGCAGTCAGCGGCAGGGATTCCCAGAGATAGTTGGCCACGCCCTCGGGACCCTCAACCCGCACCAGGCTGCTGTTGTCATCGAATTTTTGCAGGGCCGTGTGTTGCAGTGCCGTCAGCGGTTGCTTGTCGTACTGGCGAGTCAGCTTGATCTCCGCCAGGTCGTTTTCGGACAGCGTTTGCAACTGCCGGTAACGCCAGCCGGGCTGGTTGGCGATAAAGATGATGCCCCGGGCGTCGCTCACTAGCAGGGTGTCGTTGCCCTGGCTCCATTCATGCTCCAGTTCGGGGAATTCCAGCTTGACCACCATGGCCCCGAGGAAGTCCTCGTTGTCGGCCTTGACCGCACTGGACAGGAAATACCCCGGAATGCCGCTGGTCACCCCCACCGCGTAGAAACGTCCGCTGCCCTGGCTACGGGTCTGCTTGAAGTAGGGACGAAAGCCATAGTTGTGGCCCACATAGCTGCTGGGCAGCCGCCAGTTGCTGGCCGCCACGGCCAGGCCTTCATGGTTCAGCAGTTCCAGGGTCGAGGAGCGGGCGGCGCCGTTGATCTTTTCCAGTTTGCGGTTCAGTGCATCCTGGGTGTCTGCCGTCACTGGGCCCTGAAGCGCCGAGCGCAGTTCCGGGTCCAGAGCCAGCACCGCCGGCAGGGCGCGATAGCGTTCGATCAGGGTGTGCAGGGAGTTGGCATACAGCCCCAGCTGTTCATTGGCTCGGGCGGCATCCTCCACCAGCGTCTGGCGTTCGGCGTGGCGCATGGCCAGGCCGGCGCTGATGACGGTGCCAGCGAGAATAACCAGGATATAGAACGTCAAGCGTAGAGGGCGAGAGATCTGGGCCATGAGTCGGGGCAGGCTGCAATGGGGGCGGGAACGATAGCATGAGCGCTGGGTGGAACGTTGATCGCCGACAGTGTCGCGAAAGGGCGCGCCATAAAAAAAGCGACGGGCTGTTGTCTCAACAGCGCCGCCGCTTTGGCCAAACGGGAGAAGGGCTTACTGCACTTCTACCGCCAGGCTGTCACTGATCTTTTTCTGCCAGATGGCGGGACCTGTGATGTGGACCGACTCGCCCTTGCTGTCCACGGCGACAGTCACAGGCATGTCCTTGACCTCGAACTCGTAGATCGCTTCCATGCCCAGTTCGGCAAAGGCCAGGACCTTGGACTTCTTGATCGCCTGGGCCACCAGGTAGGCAGCGCCGCCGACGGCCATCAGGTACACGGCCTTGTTGTCCTTGATCGCGTCGATGGCGGTCGGGCCACGCTCGGACTTGCCGATCATGCCCAGGAGGCCGGTCTGCTCAAGGATCTGCCGGGTGAACTTGTCCATCCGCGTGGCGGTGGTGGGGCCGGCCGGGCCTACTACTTCGTCGCCTACCGGATCGACCGGGCCGACGTAGTAGATGAAGCGACCCTTGAGGTCTACCGGCAGGGTTTCACCCTTGTTCAGCATCTCCACCATGCGCTTGTGCGCCGCGTCGCGACCGGTGAGCATCTTGCCGTTGAGCAGCACGGTCTCGCCCGGTTTCCAGCTTTGCACGTCTTCCGGCGTCAGAGTGTCGAGGTTGACACGTCGCGCCGAAGGACCGGCTTCCCAGACGATTTCCGGGTAGGCGTCCAGTGGCGGAGCCTCCAGTTCGGCCGGGCCGGAACCGTCGAGCACGAAGTGCGCGTGACGGGTAGCGGCGCAGTTGGGGATCATGCACACCGGCAGGGAGGCGGCGTGGGTCGGGTAGTCCATGATCTTCACGTCGAGCACTGTGGTCAGGCCACCCAGGCCCTGGGCGCCGATGCCCAGCTGGTTGACCTTCTCGAACAGCTCCAGGCGCATTTCTTCAATGCGGTTGGACGGGCCGCGAGCCTTGAGCTCGTGGATGTCGATGGACTCCATCAACACTTCCTTGGCCATCACTGCAGCCTTCTCGGCGGTGCCGCCGATGCCGATGCCCAGCATGCCCGGTGGGCACCAGCCGGCACCCATGGTGGGCACGGTCTTGAGGACCCAGTCGACGATGGAGTCGGACGGGTTGAGCATGGCCATCTTCGATTTGTTCTCGGAGCCGCCGCCCTTGGCCGCCACGTCCACTTCCACGGTGTTGCCGGGAACGATGGAATAGTGGATCACTGCCGGGGTGTTGTCCTTGGTGTTTTTCCGAGCACCTGCCGGGTCGGCCAGGATGGAAGCGCGCAGGACGTTTTCCGGCAGGTTGTAGGCGCGACGCACGCCTTCGTTGATCATGTCGTCCAGGCTCATGGTGGCGCCGTCCCAGCGCACGTCCATGCCCACGCGAACGAACACGGTGACGATACCGGTGTCCTGGCAGATCGGCCGGTGGCCGGTGGCGCACATGCGCGAGTTGATCAGGATCTGTGCCATGGAGTCACGAGCGGCCGGCGATTCCTCGCGCAGGTAGGCCTCGTGCATCGCCTGGATGAAGTCCACGGGGTGGTAATAGGAAATGAACTGCAGGGCGTCGGCAACGCTCTGAATCAGGTCGTCTTGCTTGATCACGGTCATGAGTCGCGCTCCTCTAAAAGACGGGAACATTTAATAAGGTGGCTGCAGCATGGTGTATCGGTCGGTTGCAGACACCTTCTAAGGCACGCCGGACAGACAACTGGCGCGACGCTAAAAAGGCGCGGCAGTATACCGCGCCTGGGGGCCCGGCACACCCGCCAGCCAGGCAAACGAAAGTCGCCCATCGGATGGGCACTGATCTTGCGTTAATCAGCGGCGAAACCGCAGAACACGGCTTAAAATTTGGATAGTCATTTGCCGGGCGCAGCACTAAAGTGGCAACTGGCCTGCAGGGTAGGAAACTCTTTAAGCCTCCTTTCTCACGGTGAGTCAACGATTGACCCATAAAGCCATCCAGAGCTTGTTACTCAAGCGCTTCAGCATTGCTGCGGGCACCTACGGACTGATCCTGCTGCTGTTCTGGCTGGCGGTTCTTACGGGGCACTATCGCGCCTCCATCAGCAGTGCACTGATGGGCAGCGCATTGGTGCTGGCCAGTCAGGGACTGCTGTACTGGGTGTTCACCAGTGGACGTAACCTGCGCTTTGCCGACCCCAGCCTGACCGAAGTCCAGGTGGTCCTGGGCATTGCCTGGCAGACCTGGCTGATCGCCCACCTGGATCAGGCCCGGGGCGCCTTCCTGGTGTTCTATATCCTGCCGCTGCTGTTTGGCCTGTTTCATTTATCCCGCCGGGCCTATCTGCGTTGCGCGGCGCTGATCTTCTTCTGTTTTGCCGGGGTCAACCTGTGGGACGGCTATCGCTTTGTCCTCGACGATCCCCAACTGGCGGCGCTGCAAGTCTGTGTGCTGCTGGTGATGCTGGTGTGGATGTGCCTGTACGCCGCCTATGTCCAGGCGTCGCGTTCGCGCATGCGTCAGCGGCGCTTTGCCTTGCAGGCTCATCAGGACACCCTGCGGGGGATGATGCGGCAACTGGAAGACCTGGTGGCGACGGATGAATTGACCGGGCTGTTCAATCGCCGGCACTTCCTGCGTATCGCCAGCCGCGAGTTGCAGGCCATGGGTGAGGAACAGGTGCATGGGTTGGCGCTGATCGACCTGGACCATTTCAAGCGCATCAACGATCTCCACGGCCATGCGGCCGGAGATCAGGTGCTGCAGGCGTTCGCCGCAGTGGCCACGGCCTGCCTGCGGGACGGTGATGTGCTGGCCCGCTACGGCGGTGAGGAGTTCGTGGTGCTGTTGCCCGAGTGTGATGCCGAGCGCCTGACGTCCTGTTGTGAGCGTCTGCGCCTGGCCTTCATGGAGGTGCAACTGGTGGGCCTGAATGTGCGTGACCTGAGTCTGTCGGCAGGGATGACCCTGCTGCAGGCCGGCGATGATCTGGACAATGCCCTGCAACGCGCCGATCAGGCGCTGTACCGGGCCAAGCGCGACGGCCGCAATCGTTGTTCCGCCGCCTGGGAAAACCTCGATGCCTGAATTGACCGTGGGCAGCCGACGCTGGTCGGTGGCGCCCGCAAGCAACCTGCTGGATGCCTTGAATCAGGCCGGTGTGGCGGTGCCCTACAGTTGTCGCGCCGGCAGTTGTCATGCCTGCCTGGTGCATTGTGTCCGGGGCCTGCCCAGCGACAGTCGGCCGGATGCCTTAAGCGATGAACAGCGCCGTCGTGGCTGGCGTCTGGCCTGTCAGTGCCAGGTGGTGGAGGACCTGCAGGTCGAGACTTTTGATCCGCTGCGCGATGGCCTGCCGGCCCAGGTGATCGGGCTCGACTGGCTATCGCCCACGGTCCTGCGCTTGCGTCTGCAACCTGAGCGGCCATTGCGTTATCGCGCCGGCCAGCACCTGGTGCTGTGGACTGCCAGCCAGATCGCCCGGCCGTATTCCCTGGCCAGCCTGCCGGAAGAGGACCGCTTCCTGGAGTTTCATCTGGACTGTCGGCACCCGGGACAATTCAGCGATGCCGCGCGCCAGTTGCAACTGGGGGATTCGATCCGCCTGGGCGAGTTGCGCGGTGGCGCCTTGCACTACGATCCGGACTGGCAGCAACGACCGCTCTGGCTGCTGGCGTCGGGAACCGGTCTGGCGCCCTTGTTCGGGGTGCTGCGCGAAGCTCTGCGTCAGGATCACCAAGGCCCTATCCGCATCATTCACCTGGCTCATGACGCCACAGAGCATTATCTGGCCAGACCCTTGGCCGCCCTGGCGGCGAACCGTCCCCAGCTGAGTGTCGAGCTGTGGCAGGGGGCGGAGCTGACGGCGGCCCTGGCGCAACTGCGACTTGTTTCCCGGCAAACCCAGGCCTTACTCTGCGGGCACCCCGACAGTGTCGACGCCTTTGCCCGGCGCCTGTACCTGGCGGGGCTGCCGCGCAATCAACTGCTGGCCGATGTGTTCCTGCCCCGTGGTTGAGCGCTGATTTTCCCAGAGCGAGATCTTCATGACCGATGCCATCGAGCTGCAACGCGAGGGCGGGCTGCTGACCCTGCGCCTGAATCGCCCCGACAAGAAAAACGCCCTGACCCGTGCCATGTACAGCCGTCTGGCCGAAGCCCTGGCCGAGGCGGACGCCGATCCGCAAATCAATGCCGTGCTGATCTGCGGCAGCAGCGAGTGCTTTACCGCCGGCAACGACATCGCCGACTTTCTGCAACAGCCGCCCAGGGGGCTCGACAGCCCGGTGTTCCAGTTCATGCGCAACCTGCTGGAGTGCCGCAAGCCGGTGGTGGCCGCGGTGGCCGGTGCGGCCGTGGGCATTGGCACCACCTTGCTGCTGCATTGCGATCTGGTCTATGTCAGCCGTGATGCACGGCTGCGCATGCCGTTCGTCAACCTCGGGCTGTGCCCGGAGTTTGGCTCGAGCCTGATCCTGCCGCGCTTGCTGGGACAGGCCAAGGCCGCTGAGTTGTTGCTGCTCGGCGAAGGCTTCAGTGGTGAACAGGCGGCGGCCTGGGGCATTGCCACTGCGGCCCTGGGAGATGGCGCGGCAGCCCTGGCCAAAGCCAGGGAGGCGGCATTGCGTTTCAGCCAACTGGCGCCGGAGGCGGTGCAGGTGAGCAAGCGCCTGATGAAGGCTCCCTATCGTGAGCAACTGCGCCAGGTGATAGAAGAAGAGGGCGTGCAGTTCACTCAGCGTCTGCGCTCGCCAGAGGCCATCGCCGCGTTGTCGGGGTTTCTCGCCAAAGGCTGATGCCTGTCGTTAAAGGGTAGGGCGCAGATAAAAAAAAGCCCCGGGGTTTTCACCGCCGGGGCTTTTGCGTTCAGCGAGCCAGGGCTCAGACCATCGGGTCGCCAACGTGCAGGATCTTCATGCCGTTGGTACCGCCGGTGGTGTGGTAGCTGTCGCCCTTGGTGAGAATCACCCAGTCGCCTTTCTCTACTACGCCGCGCTTGAGCAACTCATCGATCGCAGCCTGGCTGACCTGCTCCGGAGGCAGGGAAGCCGGGTCGAACGGGATGGTGTAGACGCCGCGGAACATGGCTGCACGCGCCTGGGTTTCACGGTGCGGGGAGTAGGCGTAGATCGGCACCGAAGAACGGATGCGCGACATGATCAGCGGGGTGTAGCCGCTTTCGGTCAGGGCGATGATGGCCTTCACGCCAGGGAAGTGGTTGGCGGTGTACATGGCCGCCAGGGCGATGCTCTGGTCGCAGCTTTCGAACACCTTGCCCATGCGGTGGCTGGAGGTCTTGCTGGTGGGGTGCTTTTCCGCACCGACACAGATCCGCGCCATGGCCTGGACCGCTTCCAGCGGGTAGGCACCGGCGGCGCTTTCTGCCGAGAGCATGACCGCGTCGGTGTAGTCGAGCACGGCGTTGGCCACGTCGGACACTTCGGCACGGGTCGGCATCGGGTTCTGGATCATCGACTCCATCATCTGGGTCGCAACGATCACTGCCTTGTTGTGGCGGCGCGCGTGAAGAATGATTTTCTTCTGGATGCCCACCAGCTCGGCATCGCCGATTTCCACGCCCAGGTCGCCACGGGCCACCATCACGGCGTCACTGGCGTTGATCAGGCCGTCGAGGGTTTCGTCGTCGGCCACGGCTTCGGCGCGTTCGATCTTCGCCACCAGCCAGGCAGTACCACCGGATTCGTCACGCAGCTTGCGTGCGTATTCCATATCGGCAGCATCGCGAGGGAAGGACACGGCCAGGTAGTCGACTTGCATTTCGGCGGCCAGCTTGATGTCGGCCTTGTCTTTTTCGGTCAGGGCCGGAGCGGTCAGGCCACCGCCACGACGGTTGATGCCTTTGTGGTCGGACAGCGGGCCGCCGACGGTCACTACGCAGTGCAGCTCGGTAGCGGTGGCGGTTTCCACGCGCATTACCACACGGCCATCGTCCAGCAGCAGTTCGTCATCGACGCCGCAATCCTTGACCAGATCCGGGTAGTCGATGCCGACGATGTCCTGGTTGCCTTCGGTCAGCGGGTGCACGGTGGAGAAGGTGAACTTGTCACCGATCTTCAGTTCGATACGCTTGTTGGCGAATTTGGCGATGCGGATCTTCGGGCCTTGCAGGTCGCCGAGGATGGCCACGAAGCGGCCGTGCTTGGCGGCCAGGTCGCGGACCAGTTTGGCGCGAGCCTTGTGCTCGTCCGGAGTGCCGTGGGAGAAGTTCAGACGGGCAACATCCAGGCCCGCGAGAATCAACTGTTCGAGAACTTCCGGCGAGTTACTGGCCGGGCCAAGGGTGGCAACGATTTTGGTACGACGAACGGACATGCACGGACTCCTGAGTTCAAGCGCAACGAGAGGCTACTATGCTCCGAAGTTGTAGTCATTGTTCGTTTGCACTACTTATTGCTTTGTTTGTTTACCGCAACAACCTTGAAGATTTTTGCCGATGAGTCGATACACTGCACAAGACAGGAGATACCCCATGCGATTCGTACTCATTGCTGCCCTGGCCGTCAGTGTTGTCGGCTGCACCCGTTGGTCCATGAACCATCATTTGAATAACGCCTACCGCGCTTATGACCGCGGCAACTGCGAGAGCGTGATGCTCGAGTTGAGCCAGGTTGACCGTGACAGCCGTGCGCGGCGTTATATCCAGCCGGAAGTGTCGATGCTGCGCGGGCAATGCCTGGAGCGCCAGAAGTTGTTCGTGGATGCGGCGCAGACGTATCAGTTCATCATTACCCAGTACCCCAGCAGCGAATACGCCTACCGTGCTCGCGCCCGCCTGGACACCCTGCAGCAACTGGGGCATTACCCGGCAAACGGTGCAGCACAAGTTCGCCGCACAGCGTTGTAAGCGATACCGGTCAGGGGCAGTGTAATTGCCCCTCGCGCTTGAGCTAACATTTGTACAGGTTGTTCGAACACTGCCCGGTTCCTGCCTGGCGCAGTGGCGTTGAAATCCTTGTGAAGATTTTCCTCGCACCTCGAATCCGGGAGAACGAGCCTCTACTCATGGCCCGTTGCGAAGCACTAGTGCGGTCATGCTTAATGACCTTTCATAGCGATACCCAGCATGTTCACGGAACCTCGGATCGAGCGGCATCAACTGCCGTCCTACTTGAAAGTCTTCAACCGGTTTACCGACAAGCCTGTCGGTTTTCTGGGCAATATTTCCGCTGACGGGCTGATGTTGATCAGCCAGTTGCCGATGCTGATCGGTGCCGAGTTCGAGCTGCGGGTGAAAGTCCCCGGCAGTGATGGGCAGGCGCAGTTCATCGATTTCAGCGCCTGTTGCCTGTGGTGCCATGAGGACCTGACCCCTCACCAGTACGACAGCGGATTCAGCCTGCTGCGGGCGAGCGCCGAATTCGCTGAACTGGAGCAGGCCCTGCGGCACTACTTCAGTTTCCATCCGTTGCAGACATCGGCCTGAATGTCACGGCAGCCACTACAGGCTGCCGGCTTTCTTCCAGCTCAGATACCGGCTGACCAGTTCCGCTCCCAGCTCACCTGGACGGGCGTCGAGCAGGGCGATGCCGTGGGCGCTCAGGCGCTCATGGAGTTCGGCCCGGCTATTGAGGTAGTTCACCGCCGCGCTGTAGATCAGCGCCTCGGGCAAGGTCTGCACCGGGCTCTGGCGCAACTGGTCGAGAACTTCCTCACGCAGGCTGGCCACCAGTACCCGGTGCTGGCGGCTGATGCGCTTGACCGCGGTCAGCAGCTCCTGGTCGTCTTCATCCCGCAGGTTGGTGACCAGCACCACCAGCGCCCGACGCTTCTGCCGCGCCAGCAATTCACTGGCTGCAGCCTGGTAGTCGGCTGGACGCTGGCTGGTGTCCAGGTCGTAGACGCCGTTGAGCAGCACGCTCAGTTGGGCCGATCCCTTGACCGGCGCAAGGTAGCGCGAGCGTTCTCCGGCAAAACTGTAGAGGCCCACTGCGTCCCCCTGGCGCAGCGCGACATAGCTGAGCAACAGGCAAGCGTTGAGGGCATGGTCGAAATGCGCCAGCTCACTGTCCTGGCTGCGCATGCGGCGTCCGCAGTCGAGCATGAAGATGATCTGCTGGTCGCGTTCGTCCTGATATTCCCGGGCGATGGGCGTGCGCTGGCGGGCGGTGGCTTTCCAGTCGATCTGCCGCAGGCTGTCGCCTTCGCGAAACTCCCGCAACTGATTGAATTCCAGTCCCAGCCCCCGGCGTTGCAGTTGGCGCACCCCGAGTTGGCTGAGCCAGTTGTCCACTGCCAGCAACTGCGCGCCATAGAGGCGGGCGAAGTCCGGGTAGACCCGGGTGCTGTCGTGGACTTTCAACCGTCTTCTGGCAGTCCACAGGCCCAGTGGGCTG
Source organism: Pseudomonas sp. 910_21 (assembly GCF_052850735.1). Taxonomy (NCBI): domain Bacteria; kingdom Pseudomonadati; phylum Pseudomonadota; class Gammaproteobacteria; order Pseudomonadales; family Pseudomonadaceae; genus Pseudomonas; species Pseudomonas sp. 910_21. Next base: position 467,587 of record NZ_VXCY01000002.1, read on the forward strand.
GGCAGGCTGACTTCACACTGGAAGAAGTTGAAATGTCCTCGTTGTAGCGGTCGCACGCTATACCCCACCCGGCTGACCTGGCCCGGCTCCAGGCTCACCGATTGCGGCAGGTGCTCAAAGCTCAAGCCTTGGGGCGGATGGTCGAAGAGCTGCACCTGAAGCGCTTGCTGATAAGGGTGACGGATCTCCAGTTGCACTTCGCTCCAACGTCCCAGGGGCAGGCTGCCGGGCAACTGGCGCTGTACCTCGGGCGACGCCAGGCGCGACAAGCGCAGGGCATCCAGCAGCGCCAGCAGCAACAGCGCCAGCAACAGGCCCCAGGCGATCGAGTCCAGGCGTGGCACGGCCTCGATACCCAGGGCACGCACCGCGCCCAGGAGGATGTACAGGCCGGCCAGGGTGCCCAGCCAGATTAGCAACAGACGAGTCGGCTTCATCAGTGTGGGCGGCTCACAGACGCGGTGCCGGAATCTGCTCGAGCATCTGCTTGAGCACCTGTTCCACCGATAGCCCTTCGATATCCAGTTCCGGAGCGACCCGTACCCGATGCCGCAGTACGGCCAGGGCACAGCCCTTGATGTCATCCGGAATCACGAATTCGCCGCCCCGCAGCAGGGCCCGAGCCCGGGCTCCGCGCACCAGGGCAATGGAGGCTCGCGGGCCGGCGCCGAGAGTCAGTCCGGGCCAGCTGCGGGTGGCCCGGGCCAGGCGCACGGCATAGTCGAGCACCTGTTCGTCCAGAGGCAGCTCGCTGGCGATGCGCTGCAGGGCCAGCACGTCCTTGGCCTGGAGCACGGTACGCAGGGGCTGGACATCGAGCATGTCGGCGCGGGTCGAGCGAGCCACCTGGCGAACCATGTTGAGCTCCTCCTCGGCGTCCGGGTAGTCCATCCGCAACTTGAGCATGAAACGGTCCAGTTCAGCTTCCGGCAGCGGGTAGGTGCCTTCCTGCTCGATGGGGTTCTGGGTCGCCAGGACCATGAATGGCTGGGCGATGGGCAGGGCCCGGCCTTCCAGGGTCACCTGGCGTTCCTGCATGGCTTCCAGCAGAGCGGCCTGGGTCTTGGCCGGGGCGCGGTTGATTTCGTCCGCCAACAGCAGATTGGTGAACAGCGGCCCCTTGCGCAGTTTGAACTGCTCGGTCTGCAGGTCGTACACCGCGTGGCCGGTGACATCGCTGGGCATCAGGTCCGGGGTGAACTGGATCCGTGCGAACTCACCGCCGAAGCAGCGGGCCAGGGCCCGTACCAGCAGCGTCTTGCCCAGACCAGGGACGCCTTCGAGCAGTACGTGGCCACCGGCGATCAGCGCCGTCAGCACATCATCGATCACGGCCTCCTGGCCGATCACCACCTTCTGCAGTTCCTGGCGCACCGCCTGCGCCAGCTGGCTGGCCCGTTGCCGCTGCTGGGCGACATGGACCTGGGGCTGAGGTGCCTCAGAGGAGTCAAGGGGTTCGACGGGTTGTTCGCTCATAGGGCATTCCTGAGAGTTTGCAGGTGGGCGACCTGGTGGCTGAAGTCAGCACCGGAAAGGCGCTGCCCGGACAAGGGTTGCAGGGCTTGGCGCACAGCAGCGACAGGCTGGTGGCTGAGGAGGGCGAGCACGTCCCACTGGGCTTCGGGCTCCAGCTGTTCGAAACCCGGATGACGACGTCGGGTCCGGCGCCGGATATCCAGTTGCAGGGCCTGTAGCAGTGGGCCCTGGCCGCCATGGCGCAGGATGAAGTCGGCGCTGGCGCGCAGGTGTTCACGCAGTTGACGCCGGGCCTTGGGCGCCGGTGCCAGCAACGGACCCTGGCGGCTACCGGCCTGCCATAGCCACAGGCCGATCAATAGGGCCAGGGCGACCAACGCCTGGGGGAAATAGCGCCAGAGCAATTGCCACAGGCTCGGGTGGTCAGTGTTGAACAGCAGGGTTACTGCCGTATCGGTATTGAGGTACCACAGCAGCCAGGCGTTGTCGTACAGGCCGATGGCCGGGGCTTTCCAGATGTCGGCGTCGGTCAGCACGGTGACCGAACCCTGGCCGTAGTCGAGCTGGATCATGTGGGTGGCCACGCCGCTGTTGGCCCAGGATTGGGCCAGGCTGTCCGGGTCGTCCAGGTGGAAGGCAGTGTCGAAGCCGATGTAGGCCGGGGCCTGTTCGTCTTCCAGATAGACTTTGGTCAGCTTTGGAAAGGCGTCGTTGGCTTCCTGTTCCGGCGGTTCCTCAAGGTCCTCGCTGAGCTGTTGATGGATCTGCACCCGATCCAGCAGCAGGTCACCGCTTTGTTGGGTGTCATCGTCCCACAGGGCTTCGGCGACAAAGATCAGCCGACCACCGGCACGGGCCCAATCCAGCACCTGGTCGACCTGGCGCGGGCTCATGTTCGAGCGCTCTCCCAGCAACAGCAGGCTGTTGCCGGCGGGCTTCAAGGTGGCCAGTACTTCCAGGCCGTTGGCGTGATCGACCTTGAGGCCGCGTTCGCGCATAAACATCTCGGCGGCCAGGTAGGGATTGGCCTGGGCTTCGGGAGACGGTCCGTGATCGATGAGTTCCTGATAAGGCGTGGCCTGTTGGTACAGGTAGTAGCCGGCGGCTCCCAGTACCAGGATCAGCAACAGGGCCAGGCTGCCCCATAGATAGCGTTTCATGCGGGCGCTCCTGGGCCGAACAGGCTGCGCCAGGCGTCGCACAGTTGCGGCTGCAGATCGGCGCCGGGAACCCGGTGCCCGTAGGCCATGTTCTGCCAGTGCTTGGTCAGCTCGCGGCTGAAGGCTTCCAGGGGCGGTTGCTGCAAGGCCTTGATCCGCTCCAGTACCTGGCCTTCGGTATCGGCCACGCTGAGGGGCAGATGAAAGTCTTCCAGCAGGCGACTGAGCAGTGCCCGATACAGCAGGCCCAGGGCTTCCCGGGGCTGGTTTGACCAGAGCTCCTCGGCGCGGGCGGCCACATCGGCGGGCAGGGTTTCGCTGCTGACGTCCAGACCGAACAGTTGTTGGGGTATCGCGGCGGGGCGTTTCTTGCGCGGTAGCGGACGGCGGCTGACAAAGGCACGCAGCCAATCGCGGTAGCGCCAGATCAGCCAGCCCAGGGCCCCTAGCAGCAAGCCCCAGAGGAGGATTTCCAGGCCCTTGGCGAGGCTGCCGAAGCTGTTGTTGTCGAGGTTTTCCAACAGGCTCTTGAGCCAGCCCGGCGGCTTGCCCTTGGCGTCTTTCTTCTGTGCCTGTTCTTCGCCGAAGCGGTAGCGGGTGACCGATTCCTGGTTCTTGAATGGCGGCTTTTCCAGGATGCCCTGGATGCTGTCCTTCGAGGCCTTGCTGGTCAGAGGTTGCTGCTGCAGTCGGGGCACTTCGGGGCCGGCCACGGAACTGCTGGTGGTGGCTGCCCAGAGCGATGGGCCTGGCGTCGCCAGCATCAGGCCGGCCACCAGCAGCAGCGCCGCGGTGCCTGCCAGACGCTGGCGCAGGCGGCGGAAAACCAGTTCGATGTCCCAGGCCTCGAGCTCGGTGCGGCGGTTGAGGTACAGGCTGAAGCCACAGGCCACGTAGATCGGTTCCCAGATCACCAGGACCAGGGCGTAGAAGGCGTTGGTCAGGTGTTCCAGCCAGAGCCAGTCCTGCTGAGCGGCGATGACCAGGCTCTGCCAGTTCCAGTCCAGCTCGATCTGTTGCGGCAGCAACAGGTAGAACAGCACCATCAGGCCAATCCACAAGGCGCCCTCCAGGTGCATGCCGATCAGGGTCAACCAGCGTGCGGCCCCGGTGTTGCGCTGCAGCAGGACCGCCAGGCGTTGTTGCCGGGCGTCGCCAGTCAGGCCTTCGAGTTGCACCACCGGCATGACAAAGCTGCGGCTCATGCTGAAGCGGCGCCAGGTCAGACTGGCCAGCAGTTGTGGCTTGAGCAGGCGTGGCCATTGCCTCAGCGCCTCTCCCAGGCTTGGGGTTTCCCCGAACAGGGCTTTGGAGAGGATGAACAGCGGCAAGCGTTCGAAGGCCGGTTTCAGCCACCAGAACAACAGCACTGCCAAGGATGGGGATTGCCACAGCAGCAGGCTCAGCAGGGCGAACACCGGCAGGCTGACGATGGCCCAGCTGGTCATCAGCAGGCGTCGGTGGCGCTGGCTCAGCAGTACGCCCAGGTCCATGGCTTCCCAGGGGGTGCGTGGGCGGATCGTCACGCTGGCGTCACTCAGGCGCATGGGATTCACGTCCGGCCAGGGTCAGGTACGCCGCCACCAGGCTCCACAGGACGGCGCCGACGCTGTATTTGATCCAGGCCGCGGGCCAGGTCATGGAGGACCAGTAGGCTTCGATAAAGGCCGCGATCAGCAGGAATACGATGACCCCGTAGACCAGTTGCACGCTGATCCGCGCGGCCTGCAACAGGGCTTCGCCGCGGCTCAGGCGACCGGGGGCAATCAGCGCCCAGCCCAGTTTCAGGCCGGCCGCCCCGGACAGGGCAATGGCGCTCAGTTCGAAGGCACCGTGACCGATGACGAAGGGCCAGAAGGTCTGGCCGAAGCCGATCTGGGTCAGATGGCCGGCGATGGCGCCGATCATCAGACCGTTGAAAAACAGGAAGAACACGCTACCCAGACCGAACAGCAAACCGCTGGCAAAGGTCTGAAAGGCGATGCCGATGTTATGCATGATGTAGTAGCCGAACATCACCCAGTCTTCACTGGAGGCGCGTTCGGCAGCCCGTCCCAGGCGTCCGGCGCTGGGGTCGTACATGCCCTGCATTTCCGTCACCTGTTGCTGGCTCACCAGGCTGTAGATCAGCTCGGGAAACAGGTACACCAGCAGCCCTATACCCAGCAGGCTGCCAAAGAACAGCAGGCTGGCGATCAGCACCAGGCGCCATTCCTGGCGCACCAGGCGAGGAAAGCCGGCCAGTACGAAACCCAGGATATTGGCGCTGATAGCGGTGCGTTGACGGTACAACTGCTGATGGCCGCGCAAAGCCAGTTGCTGCAGGGGGTCGATCAGGTAGCTGCTGTAGCCGCGCTCCTGAGCCAGGGCCAGGTGCTGGCACAGGCGACGGTAGTCCTGGACGAAGCTCTGGCAGTCCTCGGCTTTGGCTCGGCGGCGCTCCAACTGGTCCAGCAGATGCTCGAACTGTTGCCATTGCGCCTGGTGACGGTTTTCGAAAAGGCTTTGTTTCATGTCGTTCCCAGAAAACCGCGAGCGATGCCATTGAGTTCGGCAGTGGCCTGGGCGGTGGGTACATGCAGCGGCTGCGCGAGGATCGCCGCCAGTTCCCCGGTCCGTTCGGCCGACAGCTGACTCTGGCGTTCGGCAAACTCGAGAATCGCTCGTTGTTCATTCAGACTCAGGGCAAAAGGCGCGGAACGGGGTACGGCGGCTCGCAGTTCCGGTCGCTTGACCGACTGCTCGCGGTAGATCACCAGGGTGCCGGCGGCCAGGTCGCCGAGGCGCTTGAAGGTCGGGTGCTGCAGGCAACTGATTGCGCCGAGGAAGTAGCCGAACGGCAGCATGTCGGCAAAGCGCAACAGGTTGCGAGTCAGGGAGGCGCTCCAGCCGATGGGGGTGCCATCGTCCTGTACCACCCGTAGCCCCATCAGTTGTTTACCGGGAGAGCGACCCTGGTTCAGTACCTCGAACAGCACCATGTACCACCAGCTGATCAGGAACAGCAGGATTGAGCCGAGGCCGATACCGATCTCGCCGAAAAAGCCCAGGACAATCAACAGCAGGCCCAGCACCAGCCCGCGAATACCCAGGTCGAGGGAAAACGCCAGGGTACGGACCAGCAGTCCCGCAGGTCGCAGTGGCAGGTCGATGCCCTCGGGGGTTTCGACCTGATACCGCGTATCCAGTGGCGGGTGCAGCGATGCGTTCCTTGGCGTTGCTGTCGTCTCAAGCATGGGCAACTTGTCGGCTTGGCCTGGTAGAGAAAAATCCAGCGCCGATGCTAGCAGTGTCTGAGGGGCAAACGACATCATTAACTACGAATTCGATGCCCCGGTCTGGGTAATGCCTGGACGCGCGGCTGGCCCTGGTGGCGCTTGAGCGCCTAGACTGCGGCGGTCTTTCAGTTCAGGAACAGGCCGTGACTTCCCTCTTTTGGTACGACTACGAAACCACCGGCATCAATCCTCGCAGCGATCGCCCGTTGCAAGTGGCCGGCATTCGCACCGATCTGGCGCTCAATGAGATCGACGAGCCGGTCAACCTCTACTGCCAGCCCAGCGACGATATCCTGCCGCACCCGGTGGCCTGCATGATCACCGGCATCACCCCGAGCCGTCTGGCGGCGCAGGGCTTGAGCGAGGCGGACTTCATGACCCGGGTGCACGGGCAACTGGCGCGTCCGGGTACTTGCGGTGTCGGCTACAACACCCTGCGTTTCGACGATGAGGTGACCCGCTACAGCTTGTACCGCAACTTCTTCGATCCCTATGCCCGGGAGTGGCAAGGCGGCAACAGCCGCTGGGACCTGATCGATGTGGTGCGCACGGCCTATGCTCTGCGTCCCGAGGGTATCGTCTGGCCGCAGGAGCAGGGGCAGGGGCAGGTGACTCTCAAGCTGGAGCGCCTGACCGCCGCCAATGGTATCGACCACGGCCAGGCCCACGATGCGCTGTCCGATGTCCGTGCCACCATTGCCCTGGCGCGCCTGATTCGCGACAAGCAACCCAAGCTCTATGACTGGCTGTTTCAACTGCGCAGCAAGCAGCGGGTGATGGATCAGATCCGCCTGCTGCAGCCTCTGGTGCATATTTCCGGGCGTTTCTCTGCGGCACGGCACTATATCGGGGTGGTGCTGCCCCTGGCCTGGCATCCACGCAACCGCAATGCGCTGATCGTCTGTGATCTGCATCTGGACCCGCAGGGGCTACTGGACCTGGATGCCGAAACCTTGCGTCAGCGTTTATATACGCGGCGCGAAGATCTTCTGGACGGTGAGCTGCCAGTGCCGTTGAAACTCATCCATATCAATCGCTGCCCGGTAGTGGCGCCATTGAGTGTCCTGCGCGCGGAGGATCAACAACGGCTGCACTTGGACATGGAGCAGTACCAGCGCCGTGGGGTGCTTTTGACTGAAGCCCAGGAAGTTTGGCGGGATAAACTTTCGGTGATTTACGGCCCTGATGAGTTCGCTGCCAGTGAGGACCCGGAGCAACAGTTGTACGACGGCTTTATTGGCGATCGCGATCGGCGTTTGTGTGAGCAAGTGCGTGAGGCCGATCCGTTGCATTTGGCTCAGCAACAGTGGCCATTTGATGATGAGCGCTTACCTGAATTGCTCTTTCGCTACCGTGCCCGCAACTTTCCGGAGACATTGGATAAAACCGAGCAAGAGCGTTGGCGCGGTTTCTGTCAGCAGCGTTTGCTTGACCCGAAACTCGGCGCGCCCAATACCCTGGAAAGTTTCGCTCAGGGACTTGAGCAATCGTTGTTAAGTGCTGATCCGAAGCAGCGTCAGGTGCTGGATGAGTGGCAGGAGCATGTTCGGGCCCTGGCTGGACGTCTGGCTCTTTGAGGGAGTGCCCCGGGCCTGGAACAGGTCGCCGGGGCATAAAAAAACGCCAGCGGACTGGCGTTTTTCAGTCAGGCTGCAAGAGCCCGGGCGCTCACTGGCAAGGCTTAGCCCAGCAGGGTTGCCCAGCCTTCAACCACATCGCCGCCCCACTTGGCTTTCCACTCTTTCAGAGTCTTGTGGTTGCCGCCTTTGGTTTCGATGACTTCACCATTGTGCGGGTTTTTGTACTGTTTAACTTTACGGGCACGCTTGGTGCCGGTGGTTTTTACTGCGGCACGTGGTGCTTTAACTTTCGAGTCCGGATCCAGCAGGGCGATGATGTCGCGCAGGGACTTGGAGTACTCGCCCATCAGGCTGCGCAGTTTGCCTTCGAATTCCAGTTCGGTTTTCAGTTTGTCGTCTTGGGACAGGTTCTTCAAACGTGCTTGCAGTTCTTTAATGGCTTCTTCTGTAGCACGGTATTCGTTGATCAGGGACATGTGGACTACCTTATTGAGCGCTGAGTGGCTGGGTGACAATGTCGCAATAATAGTCAGAGAGTATGTGCAAGTAAACATAATACCGCTGTTTTATTTGTCTCTCTTAGTGTGTTTAGGCGTAAAAATCATTTCGGTATTTAATAGGTCGATGGGTTCGATTGCGCTATTCACAAATTAGTTATGCGCTATTGGCAAGTGTCGGTATCTGTCGTCGCAGTGGCAGTCGATAAGGCGTTTGAAGGTGCGTTTGCCAATCTAATCAAGGCCCGGGGCGCAATGGATACTGCAGTTTTTTCGCGTAGTGGCTAGAATGGCGACCTTTGCGAAGTTCTGGAGTTTCCCCCTCATGCGCACCTTTCGGTTGGTGATTTCTTGCCCTGACCGCGTTGGCATCGTTGCCAAAGTCAGTAACTTTCTGGCCTCCCATAACGGTTGGATCACCGAAGCGAGCCACCACTCGGACAACCTCAGTGGCTGGTTCTTCATGCGCCACGAGATTCGTGCCGATTCCCTGCCTTTTGGCCTGGAGGCTTTTCGCGAGGCATTTGCGCCGATCGCTGAAGAGTTCTCGATGGACTGGCGGATCACTGATACCGCCGAGAAGAAGCGTGTGGTGCTCATGGCCAGTCGTGAGTCCCATTGCCTGGCCGACTTGTTGCACCGCTGGCACAGCGATGAGCTGGACTGTGAGATCGTCTGTGTGATCTCCAACCACGATGACCTGCGCAGCATGGTCGAGTGGCATGGCATTCCTTATTACCACGTACCGGTCAATCCTCAGGACAAGGAGCCGGCATTCTCCGAGGTGTCGCGCCTGGTCAAGCAGCACGACGCCGAAGTGGTAGTGCTGGCGCGCTACATGCAAATCCTGCCGCCGGCGTTGTGCAGCGAATATGCGCACAAGGTGATCAACATCCACCACAGCTTCCTGCCGTCCTTCGTCGGTGCCAAGCCTTACCACCAGGCTTCTCTGCGTGGGGTGAAGCTGATTGGCGCCACCTGCCACTACGTCACCGAAGAGCTGGATGCCGGCCCGATCATCGAGCAGGACGTGGTACGAGTCAGTCACAGCGACAGCATCGAGGATATGGTGCGTTTTGGTCGTGATGTGGAGAAGATGGTCCTGGCCCGCGGCCTGCGCTACCACCTGGAAGACCGCGTGCTGGTGCACGGCAACAAGACCGTGGTGTTCTGATTGAAAAAAAACCAGGAGCGGGGGGCAATATCCCGGTCCTGGTTCTGTAAATCACGAGGTCAGTCCGATGACCGATCCACTGGATAAAGCCACTTCCCAGGCCCCTGCCACCCTCGGCGAGGGGTGCTTGAGCCGCTACGACCCCGACGAACTTGATGCCGATGACGGCACCGAGTTTCCTGGGGCCGCCCAACTGTGGGAGCAGTTGCAGCAGGAGCCGCCACCGGAGCCGCAGTGAGTGGTTTGCCTGTCATGGTTGGCAATCGGCTCCTCCTCTAGGAGCCGGCTTGCCGACTAAAGGGCCCTGAGGCCCGCCATCAAATCCTGAAGCTGCCCACCAGATGCTTCAAGCGCGCTGCTTGCTGTTCCAGATCGGAGCAGGCCCGCAGTGTCGCCTGGAGGTTTTCCACGCCTTCCTGGTTCAGCGTATTGATTTCGGTGATGTCCATGTTGATGGACTCCACCACCGAGGTCTGTTCCTCAGTGGCGGTAGCCACCGACTGGTTCATGCCGTCGATTTCACCGATGCGCTGGGTCACGCTGTTCAGCCGCTCTCCAGCCTGGTTGGCGATCTCTACGCTGTCCTGGCTGTGACGCTGGCTATTGCTCATGGTGCTCACCGACTCGCGGGCGCCCACTTGCAGTTCCTCAATCATGGTCTGCACCTGCTGCGCCGACTCCTGGGTGCGGTGAGCCAGGTTGCGCACTTCGTCGGCAACCACGGCAAATCCGCGGCCGGCTTCACCCGCACGGGCGGCTTCAATGGCGGCGTTGAGTGCCAGCAGGTTGGTCTGTTGGGAGATGCTGGTGATGACTTCGAGAATCTGCCCGATGTTCACTGTCTTGCTGTTCAGGGTCTCGATGTTGCTGCTGGAGGCGCTGATCATGTCCGATAGCTGGTTCATCGCCTGGATGCTGCGATCCACCACCTGCTGGCCGTCTTCAGCCAGGTTGCGGGCGTCGCTGGCCTGCTGCGAGGCCTGGGCGGCATTACGGGCGATTTCCTGGGCTGCGGCGCCCAGTTGATTGATGGCCGCGGCGACACTGTTGGTGCGACTGGCCTGCTCATCGGAGTTGAGCATCGATGAGTTGGAGGCGCTGACCACCCGCAGAGCTACTTCGTTGACATGCTCGGTGGCGGAGGACACTTCGCGGATCGAACCGTGGATACGTTCGACAAAGCGGTTGAAGGCCGTACCGAGGATGCCGAACTCGTCCTGGTTGTGGATGTTCAGGCGGCGGGTCAGGTCGCCTTCGCCGTCGGCGATGTCTTGCATGGCACGGGTCATTACGTGCAGGGGCTGCATCAGCAAGCGTATCAGCAGGCCCAGCAGGGCGATGGTCAGGGCCACGGCGGTCAGGGTGGCGATCAGGGCCGAGGTGCGGAATTCGCTGAGCATGGCGAAAGCCTTGTCCTTGTCCACCGACAGGCCGATGTACCAGTTCACCGAAGACAGGCCCTTGATCGGGGTGAAGGTGACGATGCGGGTTTTGCCGTCGACGCTGATCTCACTGAGCTCGCTGCTGATGCGCGGGGTGTCCTGGGGATAGACGTCCTTGAGATTCTTCATCACCAGGTTCTTGTCCGGGTGCACCAGGATCTTGCCGTCGGCGCTGATCAGGAAGGCGTAGCCCATGCCGTCGAAGTCCAGGGCATTGATGCTGTCGGCAATCACCTGCAGGCTCAGGTCGCCGCCCACTACACCAATCCGCTGGCCGGCCTTGAGCACGCTGTCGACAATCGAGATCACCAGTTGGCCGGAGGCCAGGTCGATATAGGGTTCGGTCAGGGCCGAGCCGTTGGTGCTCTCGGCACTCTTGTACCAGGGGCGTGCGCGAGGGTCGTAGCCGTCGGGCATCTTGCTGTCCGGGCGGATGATGAAGGTGCCGTCCTTGTTGCCCAGGTAAGCCCCCATGAAGGTTGAGCTCACGGACTTCTGTTCCAGCAGGTTGCTGACATTGGTCGGGTCGGGGTTGAGAGCCACCGATTGCGAGATGTTCTCGATCAGCAAGGCGCGGCCGGCGAGCCAGGTCTGAATATTTTTTGCCGTAACGTCGCCCATTTCCTGAAGATAGTTGTCCAGATCATCACGAATGGCGTTGCGTTGCAGGTAATCGTTGTAGAGCGTGAATAGCGCAAATGCAGCTATGACGATCAGCGAGGCGGCAAGCAGGATCTTGTGGCTGAAGCGCAGATTTTTGTTCATGGCTTGGTGTGTCCGCTAAGGTCTTTGAGTCCAGGGCATCGGGTTGGAAAAGCGCGCAAAATGGGCGGTGTTATAAGTAAGCTGATATCTCCATCTATCCCAAAGGAATTACCTGACCTTTATTTCAGATACTTCTGATCCATCATTTCTTCATATCGACCGTGTAAGGCCAAAGATTAACCAGGGGTGACAAAATGCCTGACTCATCGCAACTCGTTATCGGTGCCGACCTTGGTGGTCAGCCGATCGCTCAGGCCATGCGCCTGGCCAACCGCCATGGTCTGGTGGCGGGTGCCACCGGTACTGGCAAGACCGTGACCTTGCAGCGCCTGGCTGAGGCCTTCAGTGACGCCGGGGTGGCGGTATTCGCCGCGGATATCAAGGGCGATCTGTGCGGGCTGGGGGCGGCGGGCAATCCACAGGGCAAGATCGCCGAACGGATCGCCGGCATGCCGTGGCTTGAACATAAGCCTCAGGCGTATCCGGTAACACTGTGGGATATCCATGGTCAGTCCGGCCATCCCTTGCGCACCACCTTGAGCGAAATGGGCCCGCTATTGCTGGGCAGCCTGCTTGAGCTCACCGACAGTCAGCAGTCGGCGCTGTATGCGGCGTTCAAGGTGGCGGACCGTGAAGGGCTGTTGTTGCTGGACTTGAAGGATCTCAAGGCGCTGCTCAATCACCTCAAGGACCACCCTCAACTGCTGGGAGATGATGCGGCGCTGATGACCACGGGGTCCAGTCAGGCGCTGTTGCGGCGTCTGGCGACCCTGGAGCAGCAAGGGGCGGAAGCTCTGTTCGGCGAGCCCGCGTTGCAACTGGAAGACATTCTGCAGCCAGCTGCCGATGGCCGTGGACGGATTCATCTGTTGGACGCGAGTCGTTTGGTGCACGAGGCGCCGAAAGTCTATGCGACCTTCCTTTTATGGCTGCTGGCTGAATTGTTCGAGCAATTGCCGGAACGTGGTGATGCGGACAAGCCTGTACTGGCCCTGTTTTTCGATGAAGCCCACTTGCTGTTCGCAGGCACTCCCAAGGCTCTGCAGGATCGATTGGAGCAGGTGGTACGGCTGATTCGCTCCAAGGGGGTGGGGGTGTATTTCGTCACCCAATCGCCAGGGGATCTGCCGGACGATGTGCTGGCTCAACTGGGGCTGCGTATTCAGCATGGCTTGCGGGCGTTCACCGCCAAGGAGCAGAAGTCGTTACGGGCTGTGGCCGATGGTTTCCGTCCAAACCCGGACTTTGACGCGCTGGCGGTGCTCACTGAGTTGGGCATTGGCGAGGCGTTGGTAGGGACCCTGCAAGACAAGGGGACGCCGGAGATGGTGCAGCGCGTGCTGGTGGCACCACCGCAATCGCGAATCGGACCGTTGACGGAGACCGAACGCAAGGCCCTGATCGCCAGTTCGCCGTTACAGGGCCGTTATGACAAGCCTATCGATCGCGAGTCTGCCTATGAGGTGCTGATGGGGCGCAAGGACCTGGCGCCTGAAGCGCAGGCGACGCCCGACAAGCCCGTCGCTGAAGAACCGAGCCTGGCTGATCGGGCGGGTGAGTTCCTCGGCACTGCCGCCGGGCAGGCATTGAAGTCGGCCATGCGTCAGGCGGCCAATCAGTTGGGTCGGCAATTGGTCAGGGGCCTGATGGGGTCGTTGCTGGGCGGCAGCAAGCGGCGCTGAAGCCTGGCGTCTGGATCAGCCCCGCGGTTTGGCGTGGCTGGCCAGGCGCTCCAAGGCGGCGCGCAGATTGGGATCGGTGATGCCTTCGGCTGTGGCCTGGATGGTTGCGGCGGCGTTGTTCGACAGATCCATGGTATGCCCCGCTGCGCCCTGTTGGACCGTGGGAGGCTGGACCTTGAACAGGATGCGCGTGAGGTTGCTGAACTCATTGAACTCCAGCAGTTGGCGCTGCAGGCGTTTTTGCTGATAGCGAAGACGCGTAGCCCAGTGGCCATCGGTCACGATCAGCAGCAAGCTGCCTTCTCGCCAGGAGGCGACGTGGCAATGTTCGCGAGCGGCCGGTTGCAATTGGCTCTCCAGCAGGCGCTGCAGATGCGCCAGGCGCTGGGCGTGGCCGAGTATGGCTTTGAGTGGCTTGGCTTCGCGAAGAAGAACGGCGGGCGCGCGTGCCGTAAGGGGGCGAAATGCCATGATCAGAAACCTGAAGTTACAGAGGCGCCATGGTAGCAGAAAGCACCCGGGGCACCGGGCTCATTGCTTTTTCGTACTTTGACTACTTTCTGGCGCTTTGCTGATCGTAATCATTAAGTTCTGTGGTCAATGGGCTTGAAGTTCGGCAAAAAGCCCTTATTTTAGGTGAGCCCCGTCACAGCGCTGTGCCAGCATCGTGGAATAACGCCACTTTCCTCACCATCGTTTCCGGGTAGAATGCTCGTTCGCATGCGGCCATGAGGGCTGCTCGGGCGACTCACGGGGCCGCCCTCCAACCCTATGTGTGGAAGATCCTGCCGATATGTTTGCGCCTTTGTTAAAGAAACTTTTTGGAAGCAAGAACGAGCGTGAAGTCAAACGCATGCTCAAGACGGTACAGATCGTCAATGCCTTCGAAGAGCAAATGGTGGCCCTTTCGGACGATCAATTGCGTGCCAAGACCGCCGAGTTCAAGGCCCGTATCGCCAAGGGTGAAACCCTCGACAAACTGCTTCCCGAAGCCTTCGCGGTCGCCCGTGAAGCCGGTAAGCGCATCATGGGTATGCGTCACTTCGACGTGCAGTTGATCGGTGGCATGACCTTGCATGAAGGCAAGATCGCCGAGATGCGCACCGGTGAGGGCAAGACCCTGGTAGCCACCCTGGGTGTGTACCTCAACGCATTGTCCGGCAAGGGCGTGCACGTTGTGACGGTGAATGACTATCTGGCGCGTCGTGACGCCAACTGGATGCGCCCGCTGTACGAATTCCTCGGCCTGAGCGTCGGCGTGGTTACGCCGTTCCAGCCGCCTGAAGAGAAACGTGCCGCCTACGCCGCCGACATCACTTACGGCACCAACAACGAATTCGGTTTTGACTACCTGCGCGACAACATGGCTTTCAGCATGGAAGACAAGTTCCAGCGCGAGCTCAATTTTGCCGTGATCGACGAAGTCGACTCGATCCTCATCGACGAAGCCCGTACTCCGTTGATCATTTCCGGTCAGGCTGAAGACAGTTCCCGCCTGTACACCGAAATCAACAAGCTGATCCCGCGCCTGGAGCAGCACATCGAGGAAGTGGAAGGCCAGGTCACCAAGGCCGGTCACTTCACTGTCGACGAGAAGACCCGTCAGGTCGAGCTCAACGAAGCCGGTCACCAGTTCATCGAAGAAATGCTGACCCAGGTCGGCCTGCTGGCGGAAGGCGAAAGCCTGTATTCGGCCCACAACCTGGGCCTGCTGACCCACGTTTATGCCGGCCTGCGTGCCCACAAGCTGTTCAATCGCAACGTCGAATACATCGTTCAGGATGGTCAAGTGGTCCTGGTGGATGAGCACACCGGCCGTACCATGCCGGGTCGTCGCCTGTCCGAGGGCCTGCACCAGGCCATCGAAGCCAAGGAAAACCTCAACATCCAGGCCGAGAGCCAGACCCTGGCCTCGACCACTTTCCAGAACTACTTCCGTCTGTACACCAAGCTGTCCGGCATGACCGGTACCGCCGACACCGAAGCCTTCGAGTTCCATCAGATCTACGGCCTGCAGGTGATGGTGATTCCGCCGAACAAGCCGCTGGCTCGTAAGGACTACAACGACCTGGTGTTCCTGACCGCGGATGAGAAATACGCCGCGATCATCAACGACATCAAGGAATGCATGACCCAGGGCCGTCCGGTGCTGGTGGGGACCGCGACCATCGAAACTTCCGAGCACATGTCCAACCTGCTCAACAAGGAAGGCATCGAGCACAAGGTCCTGAACGCCAAGTTCCACGAGAAGGAAGCGGAAATCATCGCCCAGGCCGGTCGCCCGGGAGCCTTGACCATCGCCACCAACATGGCCGGTCGTGGTACCGACATCCTGCTGGGCGGCAACTGGGAAGTGGAGGTCGCCTCCCTGGAGAACCCGACTCCGGAGCAGATCGCCCAGATCAAGGCCGACTGGCAGAAGCGTCACCAGCAAGTGCTGGAGTCCGGTGGCCTGCAGGTAATCGCTTCCGAGCGTCACGAATCGCGCCGTATCGACAACCAGCTGCGTGGTCGTGCCGGTCGTCAGGGTGATGCCGGTTCCAGCCGCTTCTACCTGTCCCTGGAAGACAGCCTGATGCGTATCTTTGCCTCTGACCGGGTGAAGAACTTCATGAAGGCATTGGGCATGCAGTCCGGCGAGGCGATCGAGCACCGCATGGTGACCAATGCCATCGAGAAGGCCCAGCGCAAGGTGGAAGGCCGCAACTTCGACATCCGCAAGCAATTGCTGGAGTTCGACGACGTCAACAACGAGCAGCGTAAAGTGATCTATCACATGCGCAACACCTTGTTGGCGGCGGACAACATTGGCGAAACCATCGCCGATTTCCGCCAGGACGTGCTCAATGCCACAGTCAGTGCGCATATTCCGCCGCAATCGCTGCCCGAGCAGTGGGACGTGGCCGGTCTGGAAGAGTCGATCCAGAGCGGTTTCGGTGTAAGCCTGCCGATCCAGCAATGGCTCGACGAAGACGATCACCTGTACGAAGAAACCCTGCGCGAGAAGCTGCTCAACGAGTTGATCGCTGCGTACAACGAGAAAGAAGACCAGGCCGGTGCCGAAGCGCTGCGTTCTTTCGAGAAGCAGATCGTACTGCGGGTACTGGATGACTTGTGGAAAGACCACCTGTCCACCATGGACCACCTGCGCCACGGTATTCACCTGCGCGGTTATGCGCAGAAGAACCCGAAGCAGGAGTACAAGCGCGAGTCCTTCACCCTGTTCTCCGAGTTGCTGGATTCCATCAAGCGCGATTCGATCCGGGTCCTGTCCCATGTGCAGGTCCGCCGTGAAGATCCGGCCGAAGAAGAGGCGCGTCTGCGTCAGGAAGCCGAGGCACTGGCCCAGCGTCTGCAGTTCGAACACGCCGAGGCTCCGGGTCTGGATCAGCCGGAAGCGCTGGAAGAGGGGGTTGATGTTGATGTCGCCCTGGCCACCGCGCCGGTGCGCAATGAGCAGAAACTGGGCCGCAACGAACTGTGCTACTGCGGTTCGGGCAAGAAGTACAAACACTGTCACGGCCAGATCAACTAAGATCCTCGCCAGACACTGAAACACCCGCGCCGTGACGGCATCCGCCGTCGCGGCGTTTTTCCATTTGCAACACCGTCTTTTGAGACGACGGTGCAGACACCTGATAAGAGGAGCGCATTCATGGCTGTTGGTCTTGGTCCTTTGCCTACGTTGCACCCGGTTGCCGGTTTCGAGCTCGGCATCGCTTCGGCCGGCATCAAGCGCCCCGGGCGCAAGGATGTGGTGGTCATGCGCTGTGCCGAAGGCTCCACCGTGGCTGGAGTGTTCACGCTCAACGCGTTCTGCGCGGCACCGGTGATCCTGGCCAAGCAGCGTGTGCAGGGGCCGGTGCGTTATCTGCTGACCAACACCGGTAATGCCAACGCTGGTACCGGCGAGCCGGGCCTGGCTGCTGCAACCCGTACCTGCGCCAAGCTGGCGGAGCTGACCGGCGTCGATGCCAGCGCTGTGCTGCCGTATTCCACCGGCGTGATTGGCGAGCCGCTGCCGGTAGAGAAAATTGAGGGTGCTCTGCAAGCCGCGCTGGATGACCTGTCCGTGGACAACTGGGCGGCCGCGGCCACCGGGATCATGACCACCGACACCCTGCCCAAAGGCGCCAGCCGTCAGTTCCAGCACGATGGCGTGACCATCACCGTGACCGGTATCAGCAAGGGGGCGGGGATGATCCGTCCGAACATGGCCACCATGCTCGGCTACATCGCCACCGATGCCAAAGTCTCCCGGGAAGTGCTGCAGAACCTGTTGCTGGACGGTGCCAACAAGTCTTTCAACCGCATCACCATCGACGGCGATACCTCGACCAACGATTGCTGCATGCTGATCGCCACTGGTCAGGCCAAGCTGCCGGAAATCACCCAGGCCGAGGGGCCGCTGTTCGCTGCCCTGAAACAGGCGGTGTTCGAGGTTTGCATGGAAGTGGCCCAGGCCATCGTCCGTGACGGCGAAGGTGCAACCAAGTTCGTCACCGTTGAAGTCAACGGCGGCGGCACTCATCAGGAATGCCTGGACGTGGGCTACACCGTAGCTCACTCGCCGCTGATCAAGACGGCCCTGTTCGCCTCCGATCCGAACTGGGGTCGCATCCTCGCCGCTGTGGGCCGTGCTGGCGTCACGGATCTGGATGTCAGCAAGATCGATGTATTCCTCGGCGAAGTCTGCATTGCCAGCCGCGGCGCGCGGGCTGCCAGTTACACCGAGGCCCAGGGCGCGGCAGTGATGCAGCAGGAAGAAATCACCATTCGCATCGAACTGGGTCGTGGTACGTGCAGCGAGACCATCTGGACCACGGACCTGTCTCACGAATACGTGAAGATCAACGCGGAATACCGCACTTAAAAACCTCTCCGGCAACGCCGCTCCACCCACTGTAGGAGCCGGCTTGCCGGCGAAGCGCACATATCAACGCCTGGCCTGTAAGGGCCAGGCCCAATGCCTGATCAGAGGAAACAGTGCGGTGAAACGAGTACATGTGGCTGCGGCCGTCATCCGGGATGCCACCGGCAAGATCCTGATTGCCCGGCGTGCCGATACTCAGCATCAAGGTGGCCTGTGGGAGTTTCCCGGAGGCAAGGTCGAGGCCGGTGAAGCGGTACAAGCCGCGCTGGCCCGTGAACTGCAGGAAGAGCTGGGCATCGTCGTACAGATGGCGCGCCCGCTGATCAAAGTGCAGCACGACTATCCGGACAAACAGGTGTTGCTGGATGTCTGGGAAGTCTCGGCGTTCAGTGGCCAAGCCCACGGCGCGGAAGGGCAGCCCCTGGCGTGGGTCAGCCCTCGTGAGTTGGCCGATTATGAGTTCCCCGCAGCCAATCAGCCGATTGTCGCTGCAGCGCGTTTACCCGCTCACTACCTGATTACCCCGGAAGGCCTGGAAACCCCGACCTTGCTGCGTGGCATGCAGAAGGCCATCGCCCAGGGCTGCAAGCTGATTCAGTTGCGGGCTCCTGGTGGCTACGATCCCCAGTACCGCGATCTGGCAGTGGACGCAGTGGGCCTGTGTGCGGGCAAGGCGCAGTTGATGCTCAAGGGGCCGTTCGAGTGGCTAGGGGATTTCCCCTCTGCCGGCTGGCACATTACTGCGGCGCAATTGCGCAAGTACGCCAGCGCCGGGCGGCCTTTTGGCAATGATCGCTGGCTGGCCGCCTCCTGCCATAACGCCGAAGAGTTGTCCCTGGCGCAGCAGATGGATGTGGATTTCGTGACCTTGTCCCCGGTTCAGCCGACCCAGACTCACCCCGATGCCCAACCCCTGGGTTGGGAGCAGGCGCAGCAGTTGATCAGCAGTTTCAACAGGCCCGTCTATCTGCTGGGGGGCGTGGGGCCTGCCGAATGTCAGCAAGCCTGGGAAGCCGGTGCTCAAGGTGTTGCCGGTATCCGCGCCTTCTGGCCGCAGGACTGAAGACATCCTCTGTGGCAGCGCTGGCTAGCAGCCGTCTATGCAGGAACTGGCTTGCCAGCGAAGGCGTCGTTGGGCGTTGTGCAAACCTTTTCGCCGGCAAGCCGGCGCCTACGCAGAGGGGGTGGGTTTGGCGGCGGCCTGCCAGAGGATTTCGGCGATGCCTTGGCGCTTGGCAATCAGGCGTGCGGCGACAAACAGCAGGTCCGACAGGCGATTGATGTAGGCCAGTCCTACTCCCTGCAAGGGTTCCACCGCATTCAGGTGTTGGCAGCGACGCTCGGCGCTGCGAGCCAGGCTGCGGCAAACATGGGCCTGGGCGATCAGTGACGAACCACCGGGCAGGATGAAGTTCTCCAGGGGGCCCAGCTCTTCATTCCAGACATCGATGGCCGCCTCAAGACGCTCCACCTCGGCCTCGTTGAGTGCTTGATACACCGGCATTGCCAGTTCGCCCCCCAGATCGAACAGCCGGTGCTGACAGGGTGCCAATACCTCGATGACTTCCTTGAAGCCCGGGCAGGTATCAACCTGCTCCTCCAGGCCGGCCAGGAGCAGTCCCAGCTGGCTGTTCAAGGTGTCGACTTCACCAATGGCTTCCACTCGAGGATGATCCTTGGCAACCCGGCGGCCGTCTCCGAGCCCGGTTTCGCCTTTGTCGCCGGTGCGGGTGTAAATCTTCGACAAGCGAAAACCCATGCTTAGTTCTCCAGTGGTAGGGGTTCTTGAATCTGGGGCTGGCTGCTGGCCAGGGGCAGGCGCAAGGTAAAGCAGGTGCCTTGGCCCCGGGTCGATTGCACTTCCATTTGCCCCTTGTGGTTGTTGGTGATGATGAAGTACGACACTGAAAGTCCGAGTCCGGTGCCCTGGCCGATCTCCTTGGTGGTGAAGAAGGGCTCGAAGGTGCGTTTGCGAACGCTCTCGCTCATGCCGATACCGTTGTCTTCCACCTGGATTTCCGCCCAGGGCGGATTGAGTCGGGTACGCAGGATGATGCGTCCCGGTTCGCTGTCGTCATCGCGCTGATGAATGGCCTGGGCTGCGTTCTTCAGCAGATTGAGCAGCACCTGCTCCAGTTCGTTGGCGGTGCCCGGGACCGGGCCCAGATTCGGGTCGAACTGGCGAATGATGGCCTGGCCCTTGAAGTCGAAACCTATGGCCAGGTCGAAGTCGTTGCTGGCGATTTCTACCGCCTGGTCGATCAGTGCCGGCAGGTCGCACGGCGCCATCTGCCGATTGCTGCGTCGGCTGAAACTGAGCATGTGGGTGACGATTTTTGCTGCCCGGGCCCCAGCTTGTTGAATGCCGTCCAGCAGGAGTGGTACTTCACGGCTGTCCAGGTAGCGATTGACGGTTTGCAGTTCGACGCCGATCTGCTGCGCATGTTCGAGGTTCTTTGGCAGTTCGGGCGATAGCCGGCGGCGAATGTTCTGCACGTTGTGCAGGATCGCTCCCAAAGGGTTGTTGATCTCGTGGGCCATGCCGGCCGCAAGACCACCCACCGAAAGCATCTTCTCCGATTGCACCATCATTTCTTCCAGGGACAGGCGCTGGGTGATGTCGTCGATCCGGATCACTACGCCGCGTCCGGCGCCGCCCATCAGTGGGTAGAAGGTCAGGGCATAGTGCTTGGCCTCCTCATCCTTGAACCAGGTCACCCGCTCGACCTTGGTGACGGTGTGTTGCTCGACGGTTTCCTTGAGTTGCGGCAGGAACGGTTTGAGGGGTTCGAAGGCGAGGAAGATCGGCTGGTTCAGGGCTTCGTCCAGGCGGGTGCCGGACAGGGCGCTGGCCTCCTGGTTCCATTGGGTAACGTACAGCTGTTCGTCCAGCGCGATCAGCGCCGAGGGCATGGAGTCGATGATGCTGTTGAGGTAGTTCTGGAAGCCGGTGAGCTTCTTCTCGATCTTGCTGCGCACCTGGACTTCCAGTTCCAGCTTGCGGTTGGTATGGCGGGTTTCTTCCGCCAGTCCCTGGGCCTGATCGTAGGCAGCCTGGGAGTCGTCCCGGGCACGCTTGAGCTGTTGCTCCCGGGCTTCGATACGCGACAGCATGGTGTTGAAGGCTTCCGCCAGGCTGCCGATTTCATCGTGGTTGCCCCGGGAGGCGCGCAGCGAGTAGTTCTCCTCGCGAGTCACCTGACGCGAAAGCACTTCGAGCTGGTGAATCGGTTGGGTGATCAGGCGCTTGATCTGCCGCGCGATGATCAACCACAGCAACACGCTGAAAATGAGGATCCCGAGGCTTGCGGTGAGGGTGCCAGTGTAGAACGCCATTGGCAGTTCGCTGGTGGCCACCAGCAACAGATGGCCTGGCGCCTGGCCCGGGCGAGGCAAAGCGATCACTTGGTTGCTGCGAAATTCGGTCAGTTGCCAGGCTTCGATGTGCCGGTAGCGTTCGGGCAGCTTGAGGTGCTCTCCGTGTTGCAGTTGGGCCAGACGCATGCCCTTGCCGTCATAGAGGGCGGCCGCGCGCAGCGGGGTATAGCTGTCCAGCTCGCTGAGCAGCTTTTGTGCATCTTCGGGAGAGTTCAGAGCCTGTACCGCCAAGGCCGGGTTGGAGACCAGCCGGCCGATGGTCTGCAGTGCCTGGGGCGCCATGCTTTCCTGGGATATCCAGTAAGCGGCGCTGATAAAGGTCAGATTGGCGACCAACAGCACGGTGGTCAACAGGACAAGCAGGGCGGCCAGGAGCTTTTGGCCCACGGGCAGGTTTTCAAGACGCTGGCGCAATGGCATCGGCTATATCGCTGGAGATGAGCAAGTGGGCAGCGTAGCCGCTGCTCAGGCGCTGGGCAATCCGCGTAGACGCAGGTGTCTCACCAGGCGTTGCTGCAACTGTTGCAGATGAGGCAGCTGCAAGCGGTGACGGGCCGCGGCCTGGCAGGCATAGCCCAGTAAATAGCTGATTTCGGTCCGTCGTTGACTGGCCACATCCTGATGCATCGAGGAGTAGTTGGCGGCGGTGGCCTGGATGACCCGTTCCACCTCTTGCTGCAGGTTTTCCGCCGCGGTGGGTTGTCCGCAGCATTGCAACAACTCGCTCAGCTCGGCGCACAAGGTTGCCACTTCACATTGGTGTTGCTGCAGGCCGCCGTTGCGGCAGTCGTGCAGCACCGTCAAAGGATTGATTGCACAATTGAGCGCCAGCTTGCGCCAGAGTCGGGTCAGTATCTGGGTGCTCCATTCGTGAGGGATGCCACTGGCGCTCAACTCATCCAGCCAGATCGGTGGGGTAGGGTGGCCTGAGTCGCCAAGCCAGGTGTAGCCATGGCCGGCAAAGACCACACGCCAGTCACCATCGCGAAATGCGCCTTCGGTGCTGGAGGCGGCGATGCAGCGCGCGTTGGGCACTCTGGTGGCCACCGCGTCCTGGCTGCCCAGGCCATTTTGCAGCAGGATCAGTTCGGCGCCCTGGGCCAGGCGGGGGGCGATACTGGCCACCGCCGCTTCGGCGTCGTAGGCCTTGCACGCCAGCAGCAGGCGGTGGATAGGTGCGGGGCTATCGCAGGTTTCCCCGGGAATCGCCTGCAAGCTGCTTTGGCCCTGCTCTACCAGGGTCAGGCCGCCCGCCGCCTGATAGGCCTGTAGGCGTGCCTGATCGCGCAGTATCAGGCGTACCGGCAAGCCGGCGCGGGCCAGGCGGGTGGCCCACAAGGTGCCGAGGCTGCCGGCGCCGAGAACATGCCAGGTCGTGGACATCAAGTTTTCGCTCTGTTTGGCAGCCCCGCAGAGGGCGCGCGGTGAAGGAGGGGAAAGACCCGTTATAATGAGCGCGGATTTTAACCGCAAGCCGGGCGTGTTCGATGTTTTGAACAGCGCCCCTTTTTATTTGGAGAGATTACATGCCGTCGTTTGACGTGGTATCCGAACTGGACAAGCACGAAGTCACCAACGCGGTGGAAAACGCCGTCAAGGAACTGGACCGCCGCTATGACTTGAAGGGCAAGGGTAGCTTCGAGTTCAAGGAAAAGGATCTGGCCGTCAACCTGACCGCCGAAGCCGAATTCCAGCTCGAGGCCATGATCGAGATCCTCAAGCTGGCCCTGGTCAAGCGCAAGATCGACGTGCAGTGCCTGGAGGTCAAGGACGCCTACGCCTCGGGCAAGGTGATGAAGCAGGAGGCCGTACTCAAGGAAGGTATCGATAAAGAGTTGGCGAAGAAGATCGTCGCTCATATCAAGGATGCCAAGCTGAAAGTACAGGCTGCCATTCAAGGCGAGCAGGTACGCGTCACTGGCAAGAAGCGCGACGATCTGCAAGAGGCCATCGCCGCTCTGCGTGCCAAAGAATTCGGCATGCCGCTGCAGTTCAACAACTTCCGCGACTGATCCGCTTCTCCGGGAACCTCTAGAGCTTTTTGGCGTCCGAGGCCGGAGCAATGGCAGAAACGATTGAGCTCCAGGCGAGCCGGTCGTTCTGCCGGTCAGTCAAGCACGCCGTAACCCCGGGAATCTGGAGAGATAGATGGATTTGAACGCTGAAGTAGACAACCTGGTCCGGGCTTCCCAAGCCTGGATTCCCATGATCATGGAATACGGCAGCCGTGTGCTGCTGGCGGTACTCACCCTGGCCATCGGCTGGTGGCTGATCAACAAGTTGACTCATAAAGTGGGCAAGCTGCTGGCGCTGCGCAATGCCGATCTGGCGTTACAAGGCTTTATCAGCAGCTTGGCCAACATCATTCTCAAGGTGCTGCTGATCGTCAGTGTGGCCTCGATGATTGGTGTAGAAACCACCTCTTTCGTCGCCGCGATCGGTGCCGCCGGTCTGGCCATCGGCCTGGCCTTGCAAGGCAGTCTGGCGAACTTCGCCGGCGGGGTGCTGATCCTGCTGTTCCGTCCGTTCCGCATTGGCGATTTCATCGAAGCTCAGGGCATCAGCGGTAGCGTGGACAGCATTCAGATCTTCCACACCGTGCTGCGTACCGGTGACAACAAGACGGTGATCGTGCCCAACGGCAATCTGTCCAACGGCATCATCACCAACTACAACCGTCAGCCGACCCGCAAGGTAGTGTTCGACGTGGGTGTGGATTATGACGCGGACCTGCAGAAGGCCCGTGAAGTGTTGCTGGAGCTGGCCAAGGATGAGCGTGTACTGGCCGATCCGGCGCCAGTAGCAGTGGTTTCCACTTTGGGCGACAGCGCGATTACCCTGTCATTGCGGGTGTGGGTCAAGACGGCGGATTACTGGGATGTGATGTTCCGGTTCAATGAATTGTCCCGTGATCGCTTGAAGGCGGCAGGTATTGATATTCCCTTTCCACAGCGAGTCATTCGTGTGGTTCAGGAAGCGGCAACGCAATAAGTCAGTTTTATGAGTTGGCCGTTCGGTCAACTAGTGCTGTTCAAGACAAGGGGCTATCAGCCCCTTGTTTGTTTTCACGGGCGGCCATTGATAACTATCAAGTTGCAATCAGCGTCAGCGGACAAAAACTATTGATGCTTGCCTGCTTAGTTAGCTTGCTATTTAGTTTGTCTTTTCGTCGCCAATGTTTTTTGCAAGCATAAAAAAACCGCCGACCTGATTCAGGGCGGCGGTTTTTATTTTAACTGCGTGTTAGTGCATTCAGCTGAGCACTGAAATTACAAGATGCTCAGTGGATACTCTACGATCAGACGCAGGTCGTTCAGGTTGTCGTAGTTGGTCGCGCGGTAATCGCTGTTGGTACCACGATAGATCGCGTTACGCAGACGGAAGGACAAGTCCTTGGCCGGGCCTTCCTGCAGTACGTACTTGGCTTCTACGTCCCACTCGTGCTCTTTGCCATCGCTGGAGTCGGCAACGGTAACGTTGCTGCCACGAATGTAGCGGGTCATGAAGCTCAGGCCAGGTACGCCGAAGGAGGCCATGTTCAGGTCGTAGCGCGCCTGCCAGGATTTCTCGTCTTCACCAACGAAGTCGGAGATCTGCACGGAGTTGGCTACGTAAACGGTACCGCCACCGTCGACGCCGTAGTTGTAACCGGTTTTACCAGCGGACTGCTGGAAGGCCAGGGTGAACTTGTGGGCTTCGATGCTATAGGCGGCTGCCAGGCTCCAGACGCGGTTGTCCAGGTCGCCGGCCAGTTTCTTGCCGTCGTCCTTGCTGCGGTAGCCGTTGAAGTCGAAGTTCAACGACTGTTTGTCGCTCAGTGGCAGGGTGTAGTTGACGTTGACGTACTGCTTCTTCCAGTAGTCTTCAACGTCGGAGGCGTGCACGGCGAAAATGAAGTTCTCAAGACCCGAGTAGGTGAAGCCAGCGATGTTCGCTGCGCTCAGCCCTGGGTTTTGCTTGCCGGTGAC
The DNA here is from genome assembly GCF_052850735.1 of Pseudomonas sp. 910_21. Taxonomy (NCBI): domain Bacteria; kingdom Pseudomonadati; phylum Pseudomonadota; class Gammaproteobacteria; order Pseudomonadales; family Pseudomonadaceae; genus Pseudomonas; species Pseudomonas sp. 910_21. The sequence continues at coordinate 492,860 of NZ_VXCY01000002.1, forward strand.
ACGGCTGCGACCGTTGATGCTGTCACGGCCCATGCCGGTTTGCGCGCTCAGAGCGGTGAAGCGACCGGCGCTCAGTTCCAGACCCTTGATTTCGTTGCTGGTGATCAGGGTACCGGTGGCGACTTCAGGCAACAGGCGGCCGTCGTCGGTGGTGAAGACCGGGCTGGATACGAACTGGTTGCCGTATTTCAGAACGGTGTCGGAGATGCGGAATTTCGCTGCCGCGCCCAGTTTGGACTGAGTGTTTTCCGGTTCGCCGGAACCATTGGTAGCGAACAAACCGTTACCGGCACGACCTGCGCCGCCGTCGAGTTTCACGCTGCCCATGGCCATGGCATCGACACCGACACCGACAGTGCCCTGGGTGAAGCCGGATTGATAGTTGAGCAACTCGCTGATACCGGTGTCTTGACGGTAGCCGCTGGTTTTATCGTCAGTACCAGTGGTGTAAGTACCGTTACCACGACGCACGTTGCCCACGCCGTCTTTATAGTCACGGTTCATGTACATCGCACGGGTTTTCGCGGTCAGGGTGCTGTCTTCGATAAAGCCCTTTGCGTCGTCCTGGGAGGACGCGATTGCGAACTGCGAGGTGCCTGCTGATACAGCCAGGGCGATCATGCTCCACTTCATCACGCGCATCGTGATTTGCTCCTTTGGTTTTTAGAAGAGTACTGCCGTCCCACCTGTTTTATTATCTGGGCGGCTCTTTCTTTTTGTGTCGGCGCAAACTTATATCACGCTGACAATGTTGGCGATACTTGCCTATCTATCCTTTCAGCTTCTTTACGACCCTGTCGCAAATTGCTCGATCGGTGTCGCAATTCTGCAGTCAGTCTGTATCCGGACCAACAACTTATGCAGTGTTCTTCGAAGCAATATCACGAGGAATTAAGCCCCCCATGCACACACTCTACAAAGCACCGCGGGGCAACCCTGCCACTATTATTATGAGTCTGTGATGGGCCACTTCGGATGGCCCGCCGCAGACGATGTCGGGTTGAATGCAACAAGCGTGCACAAATCGAATTTGCTCCGTCTTTTTTCTTCTGGGCGGCATGCCGACCTGTAAAAACCGCATAAAATCGCCATTTCAAGCGTCTTTTTGTTTGGCTTGACGCGATGCTCTTCCTGGTGCAGGACTGTGCAATAAGTTGCACAGCGTGCCAAAACGTTACCGCTGCACACTGCAAAGTGAGTAAACGGCGGATGCTTGAGGAATTTAGCGTAGACCGCCTGTGCGATTCTGGTGCAAAACTTTTGCAACGCTGTGCACGGTTCATACAGTAGTGGGCAGGTAGAGTGAGGAACATCAATGGCTTAGCCAGTCACTTTTTGGGCATTTTCTGCGTGTTGTGCGCAAATGGTGCGAGATGCAGGAAAGTGTTCTGCTATGGGGCGTGGCTCTTGCATTGAAGTCGGCTCCTTGCCGGGAGTAAGAAGGCGCTATCGGGGCTCAGGCTCATTGACCATGAAGCCCAATGCATTCGCAGGTATGCTGCGCGTCTGTCGCCTGGCGAGTGTCGTTGATGCTGAGGGCCAGGCTGGAATGAGCTGAGCGGGAGTAAGCGCGGTGTTCACTTTAGATTCACGGCTGCAACAAGACACATTGCCTATCGGGGATTTCCCCCTCTGTCGGTTGCTGCTGTCCAATGACGCAAACTATCCCTGGTTCATCCTGGTGCCACGTCGAGAAGATATCAGCGAGTTGTTTCAGCTCGATGTCACCGACCAGCAGCAACTGTGGCAGGAAACCACGGTTCTGGCTGAAGTGCTCAAGGACTCCTTCGACGCCGACAAGATGAATGTGGCAACCCTGGGTAACGTGGTCAGCCAGTTGCATATGCATGTAATCGTGCGTAAGCGCGATGATGTGGCTTGGCCTGCGCCGGTATGGGGCAAGCACCCGGCCAAACCTTACAATTCGCAGCAGGTTGCGGCGATCCGTGATCGGCTGCGGGTGGTGTTGGCCGATGATTTCCAGTTTCTGGAGGGCTGAGTCATGAGTCTGGAAGAACGTGTAACCGATCTGGAGAGCCGCCTGGCGTTCCAGGACGACACCATTCAAGCCTTGAACGATGTTCTGGTATCGCAACAGAAGATTGTGGAACGCCTGCAGTTGCAGATGAGTGCCTTGCTCAAGCGTCAGGAAGAAATGGTCGGGCAGTTCGAATCTTTCGAGGAGGAGGCGCCGCCCCCGCATTATTGAGGGAGAGCAGCTGTCTTTGAGGTATAAAAAAAACCGCGCCTTGGCGCGGTTTTTTGTGGGCGCGGATCAGCGGCGCGGCAATGCAGCGATGACATCTTCGGCTTGCAGGCCCTTGTCGCGGTTCATCACCGAAAACTCTACGCGCTGGCCTTCTACCAGGACACGGTGGCCTTCTCCGCGAATGGCGCGAAAGTGCACGAAGATATCGTCGCCGGAGTCCCGGGAGATAAAGCCGAAACCCTTGGACGTGTTGAACCACTTCACCGTGCCGGTATCGCGGTTGCTCATGTCGTAGGCAGGCGCTGCGGAGGCCGCCGGTGAGGACTTGTAAAAGCTGATGGCCAGATGCAGGACCACGGCGAGCAGAGCGGTCAGCAGGCTGACCAGGACCGCCGGTTGGCCACCAATGACTGGCATTGGTGCCAGCAGGGTGAGGGTTTGCAGGACGACGACCAGTACCAGCAGGGCGCTGACCAGATTCTGCAGATGATGGCGCGAGCCTTTGTTCCAGTAAGGGATAACTGGAGCGAGGATCAGGTTGAGCAGGCCGAAAAGGGCCAGGTAAATAGCATCGGGTTGTTGCAGGTAGGGAATTGCGTCGGATCTAAGGCTCGGAATCAAGGACAGCAGCAAAGCTGCAATGCCTGTCAGCAGGTGGACGATTTTCAACATTTTGATTAACTCACGTTAAGAAGGAAGCACAAGGAAGAGCTGATCACGCACGGTTCGCTTCTGAACAAATAGGTGAGGCGGTGGTTACGTACGCGGTGTCAGCCTATGCGCGCTGGCCGAAGAAATAGGCAACAGCGACACGGGCTCTATTTAACAGCAAAGCCCAGGCCTTCTCAAATCAGTAGCGGCCCTCGGCGGGAGGCTGGAAATGCAGCGGGGCAGGTGGTGGATTCGCAGCATCGGGCAAAGACCTGTTCTAGACGGATGGCAGAGGTTTTTTCAAGGAACGTCGGTTTTCCCCTGCTGTCAGAGCTGGCTCGAACTCAACGCTTAAAAGCCTTGGCTGGGCCGCGAGACAATCCACCGCAGGCGGATCGACGATCCGGGTCGGCGGGGGAGCAGTACTCTTGCTAGAGTGGTCCGGCAGCTGATTGGGTGAATCCATCCCGTTAACGGAGAGAAACATGGCAATTGATATCGGTATCAGCGAAGAAGATCGTAAATCCATCGTCGACGGTCTTTCCCGTCTGCTTTCGGATACTTACGTGTTGTACCTGAAAACCCATAACTTCCATTGGAACGTCACCGGCCCACAATTTCGCACCCTGCACCTGATGTTCGAAGAGCAATACAACGAACTGGCCCTGGCCGTTGACCTGATTGCCGAACGTATCCGTGCCTTGGGCTTCCCGGCTCCGGGCGCCTATTCCATTTATGCCCGACTGTCCTCGATCAAGGAGGAGGAGGGCGTGCCGGCGGCTGAAGAAATGATCAAACAGCTGGTGGCCGGTCAGGAAGCGGTAACCCGCACCGCCCGCGGCATCTTTCCGTTGCTGGACAAAGTCAGCGATGAGCCGACCGCGGATCTGCTGACCCAGCGTATGCAGGTGCATGAAAAAACCGCGTGGATGCTGCGCTCTCTGCTGGAAAATCGTTAAGCCTGTAATAGCGAATGGCGTCCAAGGCGTCATTCGCACCTTTTCGCAGCGTCCGCTATCTATATGGTCATACGGCTGCACAGGGCCGATTTAATGGATATAATCCCGCTCTTTGCTAGGTAGCCCGAGCTTTGGCGTGGGCTCTGGCTGTAGTTCAAGCAGTAATCTGGATTGCCGAGACGCTCCCCATGCCCATGTACGACTACCAATGCGCTTCCTGTGGTCATCAGTTGGAAGCCATTCAAAAGATCAGCGCCGCGCCGCTGGTCGACTGCCCTGCCTGCCAGGCGCCTGAACTGAAAAAGATGCTGTCCATGCCCGGTTTCCGCCTCAGTGGTACTGGCTGGTATGAAACTGACTTCAAGACCGGCTCCAAGAAGAACCTGGCCGGTGGCGACAAAGCTGACTAAGTTGAACGACACGCGCGAGTTCTTGCACTATCCGGCACCTTGAGGTGCGCAAGGCCTCCATCGAATTTCGAATTACGAGAAGTGAAACCACTACCATGATGCGCAGCCATTATTGCGGCCAACTGAACGAAAGCCTGGAAGGTCAGGAAGTAACCCTTTGCGGATGGGTCCACCGTCGCCGTGACCATGGCGGAGTGATTTTCCTCGATATCCGTGATCGTGAAGGTCTGGCCCAGGTGGTGTTCGACCCGGACCGCGCTGAAACCTTCGCCGCCGCCGACCGCGTGCGCAGCGAATACGTAGTCAAGATCACCGGTAAGGTACGTCTGCGTCCGGCCGGTGCCGGCAACGCCAACATGGCTTCGGGCATGATCGAAGTGCTGGGCTACGAGCTGGAAGTGCTGAACGAAGCGGAAACCCCGCCGTTCCCGCTCAACGAATACTCCGACGTGGGTGAAGAAACCCGTCTGCGCTATCGCTTCATCGACCTGCGTCGTCCGGAAATGGCCGAGAAGCTGCGCCTGCGTTCGCGCATGACCACCAGCATCCGTCGCTACCTGGACGAGAACGGTTTCCTCGACGTGGAAACCCCGATCCTGACTCGCGCCACCCCTGAAGGTGCTCGCGACTATCTGGTGCCGAGCCGTACCCATGCCGGCAGCTTCTTCGCTCTGCCGCAATCGCCACAGCTGTTCAAGCAGCTGCTGATGGTGGCCGGCTTCGATCGCTACTATCAGATCGCCAAGTGCTTCCGCGACGAAGACCTGCGTGCCGACCGTCAGCCTGAGTTCACTCAGATCGACATCGAGACCAGCTTCCTCGATGAAAAAGACATCATGGGCCTGACCGAAGGCATGATCCGCAACCTGTTCAAGGAAGTGCTGGATCTGGAATTCGGCGAATTCCCGCACATGACTTTCGAAGAAGCCATGCGTCGCTATGGTTCCGACAAGCCGGACCTGCGCAACCCGCTGGAACTGGTGGACGTTGCCGACCAGCTCAAAGAAGTGGAATTCAAGGTGTTCAGCGGCCCGGCCAACGATCCGAAATGCCGTATCGCCGCCTTGCGCGTTCCAGGCGGGGCGAGCATGCCGCGCAAGCAGATCGACGATTACACCAAGTTTGTCGGCATCTACGGTGCCAAGGGCCTGGCCTACATCAAGGTTAACGAGCGCGCCAAGGGTGTTGAAGGTCTGCAATCGCCGATCGTGAAAAACATCCCGGAAGCCAACCTGAACGTGATCCTGGATCGCGTGGGTGCGGTCGACGGCGATATCGTGTTCTTCGGTGCCGACAAGGCCAAGATCGTCAGCGAAGCCCTGGGCGCCCTGCGCATCAAGCTCGGTCACGACTTGAACCTGCTGACCTGCGAATGGGCTCCGATGTGGGTGGTCGACTTCCCGATGTTCGAAGAAAACGACGACGGTAGCTTCACCGCCTTGCACCACCCGTTCACCGCGCCGAAATGCTCGCCTGAAGAACTGGAAGCCAACCCGGCTACCGCTCTGTCGCGCGCTTACGACATGGTGCTGAACGGCACCGAGCTGGGTGGTGGTTCGATCCGTATCCACCGCAAGGAAATGCAGCAAGCGGTATTCCGCCTGCTGGGTATCAGCGAAGCCGAGCAGGAAGAGAAGTTCGGCTTCCTGCTGGACGCCCTCAAGTACGGCGCGCCGCCGCACGGTGGCCTGGCCTTCGGTCTGGACCGTCTGGTGATGCTGATGACCGGCGCCCAGTCGATCCGTGAAGTGATCGCCTTCCCGAAAACCCAGAGCGCGGCCTGCGTCATGACTCAGGCACCGGGTCTGGTGGATGCCAAGGCTCTGCGCGAGCTGCACATCCGCCTGCGCGAACAGCCCAAGGCTGAGTAAGCCGGCCCGATAAGGCGCACCTTCGGGTGCGCTTTTTCTATGGGTCGAGTTTTTGTTGCCCGCACCCGCCAAGTGGCGTGGGCAATGTTTCAAAGAGAATTTGGAGCAAGTTATGGCAGGTCATTCCAAGTGGGCGAACATCAAGCACCGCAAAGAGCGTCAGGATGCCAAGAGAGGCAAGATCTTCACCAAGTGGATTCGTGAGCTGACTGTTGCCGCCCGCCAGGGCGGTGGCGATCCGAACTCCAATCCGCGTCTGCGCCTGGCCCTGGACAAGGCTCTGGGCGCCAACATGAGTCGCGATATCATCGATCGTGCCATCGCTCGTGGTACCGGTGCTGCCGGCAGCGACGACGTGGTCGAGCTGACCTATGAAGGCTATGGCCCCAACGGCGTGGCGGTGATGGTCGAGTGCATGACCGACAACCGCAACCGCACCGCGGCGGCTGTGCGTCATGCCTTCAGCAAGTGTGGCGGCAACCTGGGCACGGACGGTTCGGTGGCCTATCTGTTCGAGCGCAAGGGGCAGATCACCTTCGCCGAAGGTGTCGATGAAGACGCGTTGATGGAAGCGGCGATGGAAGCCGATGCCGACGACGTGGTCAGCAACGAAGATGGCTCCGTCGATGTGTTTACCTCGTTTGCCGGTTTCTATGGCGTGCGCAATGCCCTGGATGCGGCGGGTTTCACTGCTGCTGACGCGGAAATCGTCATGCTGCCTACCACCAGTGCCGAACTGGATCTGGAAGGTGCGGAAAAGGTTCTCAAGCTGATCGACATGCTGGAAGACCTGGATGACGTGCAGAACGTTTATTCCAACGCAGATATTCCGGAGTCGGTTGCCGAGCAGCTCGGCTGATCCAACTGCACTAACCTTGAAGCCGGATGTGCGAAGCCGCGATGATTGCGCGGCAGGGTACTTCCGGCTTCTGCCTTTTCGCTGTTCCGGTCATGGCCGGCAAGCCTCTTTATTCAAGCAGCAGGCGTTATGACTCTTATTCTTGGCATCGACCCCGGTTCGCGCATTACCGGTTATGGCGTGGTTCGAGACACGGGGCGCGGCTGTGTGTACGTGGCCTCCGGTTGCATCCGTACCGGCGCCGGCGAGCTGCCCGATCGGCTGCAGATCGTCTATCGCGGTGTTCGTGAGGTCATCCAGACCTACGGTCCGGTGACCATGGGGATCGAGAAGGTGTTTATGGCGCGCAACGCCGACTCGGCGCTGAAGCTTGGCCAGGCACGTGGCGCGGCAATTGTTGCCGGCGCCGAAGAAGGGCTGGAGATTGCCGAGTACACTGCCACCCAGGTCAAGCAGGCCGTGGCCGGCACCGGCGGCGCCAACAAGGAGCAGGTGCAGATGATGGTCATGCACCTGCTCAAATTGACCACCAAACCGCAGATCGATGCCTCGGACGCCCTGGCCATTGCCATCTGTCACGCCCACACCCGTTCCAGTCTGTTGCCCCATGGGTTGGGAACGGCACGCAGTCGTGGCGGTCGCTTGCGTCTCTGATAGCATCAGCGCAGTCATTTTAAGGGTTGAGCGTTGTACGCCTGGGTAGCCGGCGCAGACGCTCGCCCAACGAGTCGCCAGCTGCGGGCTGGCCATCGCCTAAGGATCTGAAACGTGATTGGACGCTTGCGCGGCACCCTGGCTGAGAAACAGCCGCCGCACCTGATTCTTGATGTAAACGGGCTGGGGTACGAAGTCGAAGTGCCGATGACCACCTTGTATCGCTTGCCGTCGGTCGGCGAACCCCTGACCTTGCACACCCATTTGGTCGTCCGTGAGGACGCGCAGTTACTCTACGGCTTCGCCAGCAAGCGCGAGCGAGACTTTTTTCGCGAGTTGATCCGTCTCAATGGTGTAGGCCCGAAACTGGCCCTGGCCTTGATGTCCAGCCTTGAGGTGGATGAACTGGTGCGCTGCGTGCAAGCTCAGGACACTTCGGCCTTGACCAAGGTGCCTGGTGTCGGCAAGAAGACCGCCGAGCGCCTGCTGGTGGAACTCAAGGACCGTTTCAAGGCCTGGGAAGCCGTACCGAGCATGTTTGCCCTGGTGCCGAACCAGCCGGATGCGCCAGTGCCGGTGGCCAGCGCCGAGTCGGATGCGGTCAGTGCGCTGATCTCCCTGGGCTACAAGCCGCAGGAGGCCAGTAAGGCGGTATCTGCGATCAAAGACAAAGGCTTGAGCAGTGAAGACATGATCCGCCGAGCCCTGAAGGGAATGATTTAAGTGATTGAAGCTGACCGTCTGATCGCCGCCACGGGGCCCCGTGAGCGCGAGGAAATCCAGGATCGGGCGATTCGCCCGGTCAGTCTGGCCGACTACATCGGCCAGCCCAGCGTGCGCGAGCAGATGGAGCTGTTCATCCAGGCCGCCCGTGGGCGCAACGAATCCCTGGATCACACCCTGATCTTTGGCCCTCCGGGGCTGGGCAAGACCACATTGGCCAATATCATCGCCGAGGAAATGGGAGTGTCGATCAAGAGCACTTCCGGCCCGGTGCTGGAGCGCCCTGGCGATCTGGCGGCGCTGCTGACCAATCTTGAGCCCCATGATGTGCTGTTTATTGACGAGATTCATCGGCTGTCGCCGATCGTCGAGGAAGTGCTGTACCCGGCCATGGAGGACTTTCAGCTCGACATCATGATTGGCGAAGGCCCTGCGGCGCGCTCGATCAAGCTGGACCTGCCGCCGTTCACTCTGGTGGGGGCGACCACGCGTGCGGGGATGCTGACCAACCCGTTGCGCGATCGTTTCGGTATCGTTCAGCGCCTGGAGTTCTATAGCACCGCAGATCTGGCGACCATCGTCAGTCGTTCCGCCGGTATTCTCGGGCTGCCGCTGGACCCGGAAGGCGCCTTCGAGGTGGCTCGGCGCGCCCGGGGTACGCCGCGGATCGCCAACCGCCTGTTGCGTCGGGTACGGGACTTCGCCGAAGTGCGGGCCAAGGGGCATATCACCAAGCCGATCGCTGATCTGGCACTGAACCTGCTGGACGTTGACGAGCGTGGCTTCGACCACCAGGACCGGCGTCTATTGCTGACCATGATCGAGAAGTTCGACGGTGGCCCGGTGGGCGTCGACAGCCTGGCTGCGGCCATCAGCGAGGAGCGCCATACCATCGAGGATGTGCTGGAGCCGTATCTGATCCAGCAGGGCTACATCATGCGTACCCCTCGTGGTCGTGTGGTAACCCGGCACGCCTACCTGCACTTTGGTCTTAACATTCCGTCACGAATGGGAGACATGCCCGTGGTAGACGAATTCCTCGATGCCGTGGACGATTAATAACCCGCGCCTTGTCGATTTATTCGGGGTTTGTGCTGTCCTAGGGACTGGCATCGTTAAAACTTCACGAAAAGTCGTTCAAGAATGAAAAAACAGTTGCCTGGCCGGATTGGCAACCTGAGGAGTAAGCACTAGAGTATGCGCGCGCAAAACGGGCTTGAGCCGTTCGCACATCGTTGTCGCGTTTATTACGAGGACACCGATGCCGGCGGCATCGTGTATTACGTTAATTACCTTAAGTTTATGGAGCGGGCTCGAACCGAGCGGCTACGACACCTGGGCTTTGCCCAATCGCAGCTGGCAGGGGAGAACCTGTTATTCGTCGTGCATTCCAGCGAAGCGCGTTATCACGCGCCGGCGCGACTGGACGACGAGCTTCTGGTCAGTGCCCATGTCACCGAATTGAACCGGGTCAGCCTGCGCTTCACTCAGCAGGTCAGGCGATCCACGGATAATGCGCTGCTCTGTGAAGGGCAGTTTTTGGTGGCCTGTGTGCGCGCCGACACTTTCAAACCCCGCGCCATTCCAGACGCTCTGCGTACGGCCTTTGCCGACGAGAGCAGCGCGGGTACACACTCAGAGCAGGAGATAAAGCGTGGAAGCTAACGTCGTCGACCATTCCTCCATGTGGAGCCTGGTCAGCAATGCCAGCGTTGTAGTGCAGTTGGTAATGCTGACCCTGGTTGCCGCATCGGTGACTTCATGGATCATGATCTTTCAGCGCAGCAATCTGCTGCGCGCCGGTCGACGTGCCCTGGAGAGCTTCGAAGAGCGCTTCTGGTCCGGTATCGACCTGTCCAAGCTGTACCGTCAGGCGGGCAGCAACCCAGACCCGGACTCTGGCGTCGAGCAGATTTTCCGTGCCGGTTTCAAGGAGTTCTCCCGTCTGCGCCAGCAACCGGGCGTCGATCCTGAAGCCGTCATGGAAGGCGTAGCCCGCGCCATGCGTGTAGCGATTTCCCGCGAAGAAGAAAAGCTCGAGCAGAGCCTGCCGTTCCTCGCCACCGTCGGTTCGGTCAGTCCATACATTGGTCTGTTCGGTACCGTCTGGGGGATCATGAACTCTTTCCGCGGCCTGGCTCAGGCCCAGCAAGCGACCCTGGCCACTGTGGCCCCGGGTATCGCCGAAGCCCTGATCGCTACGGCCATCGGTCTGTTCGCGGCCATCCCGGCGGTGATCGCCTACAACCGTTTCGCCGCTCGTGGCGAGACGCTGATCAGCCGTTACTACACCTTCGCCGACGAGTTCCAGGCGATCCTGCACCGTAAAGTGCACACCAGCGAAGAGTGAGCAGGTAAACCCCATGGCCCGAGTTCGCCACAAACGCAAGCCGGTTGCCGAGATGAACGTGGTGCCCTACATCGACGTGATGTTGGTACTGCTGGTTATCTTCATGGTGACCGCGCCGATGCTCAACCAGGGCGTGAAAGTTGACCTGCCCAAGGTTTCCAGCGAAGCCTTGCCCCAGGACAACAACACCCAGGTGCTGACCATCTCGATCAAGGCTGACAAGACCTATTACTGGAACCTTGGCAGTGAAGTCGATACCGAAAAGCAACAGGACAAGGCGATGACCTTGCCGCAGATGACCGACGCGGTGACCAAGATCATTCGTGCCGGCAATGAAGGCGGCAAACACACCCAGGTGTTCATTCGCGGTGATAAATCCGTCGACTACGGCGCCGTGATGGGTGCCATGGGCGGCCTGCAGAAAGCCGGAGTCGGTAACGTTGGCTTGATTACCGAGGCGCCCTGATGCACCAACAGCGAGAGCCGTCCGCCTCGGAAAGCTACTTCTGGCCTAGTGTCTGGGCAATTGCCCTGCACGTGCTGGTGTTTGGCATGCTGTTCGTCAGCTTTGCCATGACTCCGGAACTGCCCCCGGCCAAGCCGATCGTTCAGGCGACCCTGTATCAGCTGAAATCGAAGAGTCCGGCGACCACCCAGACCAATCACAAGATTGCGGGTGAGGCGAAGAAATCCGCCGCGCGTCAGACCGAAGCCGAGCAGTTGGAGCAGAAAAAGGTCGAGCAGGAAGAGATCAAGGCTGCGGAACAAAAGAAAGAAGAGGCTGCTCAAAAAGCCGAGGAAGCGAAAAAGGCCGACGAGGCCAAGAAAGCTGACGAAGCGAAGAAGGCTGATGAAGCCAAGAAAACCGCGGAAGCGAAAAAGGCTGAAGAGAAACAATTGGCTGATATAGCCAAGAAGAAATCTGAAGAAGAAGCCAAGAAAGCCGCTGAAGAAGAGGCCAAGAAAAAGGCCGCTGAAGAAGCGAAGAAGAAAATCGTCGAAGACGCGAAGAAGAAAGCCGCGGAAGACGCGAAGAAAAAAGCCGAAGCAGACGAGGCGAAGAAAAAGATCGCCGAGGATGCGAAGAAAAAAGCTGCCGCCGACGCCGCGAAGAAAAAGGCCCAGGAAGCAGCGCGCAAATCTGCCGAAGAGAAAAAGGCCCAGGCCTTGGCGGACTTGCTTTCCGATAAGCCGGAGCGTGAAGCCACGAAATCGGATGAGGTGGGTGACAGTGTCGCGGGCAGTTTCGATGACCTGATTCGTATCCGTGCAGCGGAAGGCTGGGCTCGTCCACCTTCGGCGCGCAAGGGCATGACGGTGGAACTGCGGATCGGCATGTTGCCTGATGGCACGGTGACTACGGTCAGCGTGATCAAGTCCAGTGGTGATGGTCCGTTCGACGCTTCGGCGGTGGCGGCAGTCAAGAACATTGGGCGTTTGACAGAAATGCAGGGTTTGAGTCCGAAGGATTTCGCGCCCTATCGTTCATTCAAGATGACATTCACACCTGAGGATCTAGCCTTGTGAGAAACCTTCTTCGAGGAATGCTTGTCGTTATTTGCTGTATGGCAGGGATAGCGGCAGCGGATGAAAAAAATATTCTGGTCACCAGTGGCAGCGACCGGGCAACGCCTATCGCGGTAGTGCCATTCGGCTGGCAGGGCGGCAGCGTGCTGCCGGACGACATGGCGCAGATCATCGGTGACGACCTGCGCAACTCGGGTTACTACGCACCGATTCCAAAGCAGAACATGATCAGCTTGCCGACCCAGGCCAGCGAAGTCATTTTCCGTGACTGGAAAGCACTGGGCGCCCAGTACGTAATGGTCGGCAGCATTGTTCCGGCGGGCGGTCGCCTGCAGGTGCAATACGCGTTGTTCAACGTCGCCACCGAGCAGCAAGTGCTGACCGGCAGCGTGTCGGGCAGCGTCGACCAACTGCGGGACATGTCGCACTACATCTCCGACCAGTCCTTTGAAAAACTCACCGGCATCAAGGGAGCGTTCTCGACGCGCCTGTTGTATGTGACGGCTGAGCGCTTCTCGGTGAACAACACCCGTTACACCCTGCAGCGTTCGGACTACGACGGCGCACGGGCGGTGACTCTGTTGCAGTCCCGCGAGCCGATCCTGTCGCCGCGTTTCGCTCCTGATGGCAAGCGCATTGCGTATGTGTCGTTCGAGCAGAAGCGTCCGCGGATCTTCGTCCAGCACATCGACACTGGGCGTCGTGAGCAGATCACCAACTTCGAAGGCTTGAACGGTGCGCCTGCCTGGTCGCCTGATGGCACTCGCCTGGCATTCGTTCTGTCCAAGGATGGCAACCCGGATATCTATGTGATGAACATGGCATCCCGGCAAATCAGCCGTGTCACCAGTGGTCCGGGCATCAATACCGAGCCGTTCTGGGGCAAGGATGGTTCCACCATCTATTTCACTTCCGACCGTGGCGGCAAGCCGCAGGTCTATAAAAGCAACATCAATGGCGGTGGCGCCGAGCGTGTGACCTTTATTGGTAACTACAACGCCAACCCGAAACTTTCTGCTGACGAAAAGACCCTGGTAATGATTCACCGCCAGGACGGTTTCACCAACTTCCGGGTGGCGGCTCAGGATTTGCAGCGCGGTAGCGTAAAAATCCTTACAGACACCAACCTTGATGAGTCAGCTACTGTTGCGCCCAACGGCACCATGGTAATCTACGCCACCCGCCAGCAGGGCCGGGGAGTCTTGATGCTCGTGTCCATTAATGGACGTGTGAGGCTCCCGCTTCCTACCGCTCAAGGCGAAGTCAGAGAACCGTCCTGGTCCCCTTACCTGAACTGACGCGGCGCTACAATGTTTCACTTAACACACTGGGGTTCATTAGGAGTTTCACGATGGAAATGTTGAAGTTTGGTAAGTTTGCTGCGCTGGCTCTGGCCATGGCTGTGGCTGTAGGTTGCTCCTCCAAAGGTGGCGACAACGCCGGCGAAGGCGCTGTTGATCCAAACGCTGGTTACGGCGCTAACACTGGTGCTGTTGATGGCTCCCTGAGCGAAGAAGCTGCTCTGCGCGCAATCACCACCTTCTACTTCGAATACGACAGCTCGGACCTGAAGCCAGAAGCCATGCGCGCTCTGGACGTTCACGCCAAAGACCTGAAAGCAAACGGCGCTCGCGTTGTTCTGGAAGGCAACACCGACGAACGTGGTACTCGTGAGTACAACATGGCACTGGGCGAGCGTCGTGCGAAAGCCGTTCAACGCTACCTGGTTCTGCAAGGCGTTTCCCCAGCTCAGCTGGAGCTGGTTTCCTACGGTAAAGAGCGTCCAGTTGCTACTGGCCACGACGAGCAGTCCTGGGCTCAAAACCGTCGCGTCGAACTGCGTAAGTAATTCGTCATGCGAACGTGCCGTCGTGCTGTAACTATTTTGGCTCTCAGTCTCACGCCGCTTGCGGCGTGGTCTGCGGTTCCTGTGGTCGATAACAACTCCGGCTATAACAATAGCGGGAGCAGTTATCCGCCAGCGGGTTATGGCACGAACGGCGCCTATGCCGGGGGAGGGGTTTCGACCCCTGTCTCGGCACAGGGCGAGCTGTTCCAGCAACTGCAGCAAATGCAGGAACAGATTGCACGCCAACAGGGTGTGATCGAAGTTCTGCAAAATGATGTAGCGCGCATGAAGCAAGAAAGCCTGGAGCGATACCAGGATCTTGATCGGCGCATAGGAAGCGGTGTTGCACCTGCCGCAACTCCTGAGAATTCTTCTGCCGGTGGCGATACCAATGCCGCCGGTGCCGCAGCCGGCGCTGCTGCCCAGGCACCAGCCGCCAGCAGCGAACCCGGTGATCCGGCCAAGGAAAAGCTCTATTACGATGCTGCCTTCGACCTGATCAAAGCCAAGGATTTCGACAAGGCCAGCCAGGCTTTCTCGGCATTCCTGCGCAAGTACCCCAACAGTCAGTACGCCGGCAATGCCCAGTATTGGCTGGGTGAAGTGAACCTGGCCAAGGGTGATCTGCAAGGTGCGGGTCAGGCGTTCGCCAAGGTTTCCCAGCTGTATCCGAAGCACGCCAAGGTGCCGGACTCGCTGTACAAGCTGGCTGATGTAGAGCGCCGTCTGGGTCATACCGACCGGGTCAAAGGCATTCTGCAGCAGGTGGTAGCCCAGTACCCAGGCACTTCCGCCGCTCAGTTGGCACAACGGGATCTGCAACGCATGTAAATGCGTTGGTAGCCGTTACAAGAAACCCGCGCTTGTCGCGGGTTTTTTCGTTAGAATCCATGCCCTTTTTCTGAAACACGCTTCCTGGGATTTGCGCGATGGCGGGGTTCCTTGAAGTGCCTGACGGAGGCGGACAGCCTGTTTAGCTGTTACGCCCGTGGCGACTATGCAAGACACATTGAGAATCACCGAAGTTTTCTACTCGTTGCAGGGGGAGACTCGGACTGCCGGGCTGCCCACGGTTTTTGTGCGCCTGACCGGATGTCCGCTGCGTTGCCAATACTGCGACAGTGCCTACGCCTTCAGCGGTGGCACCCAACGTACCCTCGACAGCCTGCTGGAGCAGGTTGCCGGTTTTCGTCCGCGTTATGTCTGTGTCACCGGCGGTGAGCCGCTGGCCCAGCCCAATGCCATTCCCTTGCTCAAGCAGCTGTGCGATGCCGGTTATGAAGTGTCGCTGGAAACCAGTGGTGCTCTGGATATCTCCGCGGTGGACCCGCGAGTCAGCCGGATTCTCGACCTGAAGACTCCCGGGTCCGAGGAGTCCCACCGCAATCGCTACGAGAACATCGAGCTGTTGACGGCCAACGATCAGGTCAAGTTTGTCATCTGTTCCCGCGAGGACTATGACTGGGCCGTGTCCAAGCTGATCCAGTACGGCCTGGAGCGACGTGCCGGTGAAGTGCTGTTCTCGCCCAGCCACCATGACCTGAATGCACGGGACCTGGCGGACTGGATCGTCGCTGACAACCTGCCGGTGCGCCTGCAACTGCAACTGCACAAATACCTTTGGAATGATGAGCCGGGGCGCTGATATGACTGAGCAAGCACAGAACCAAGCATTGACCGAAAAACGTGCAGTGATCCTGCTCTCCGGCGGCCTGGACTCGGCCACCGTGGTGGCCATGGCCCGGGCCGAAGGCTACCGCTGCTACACCATGAGTTTCGATTATGGCCAGCGCCATCGTGCCGAGTTGCACGCTGCCGAGCGCGTGGCTCGCGACCTGGGCGTGGTGGAGCACAAGGTGATTGGCCTGAACCTCAACGGCATTGGCGGTTCGGCGCTGACCGACAGTTCCATTGATGTGCCGGAAACGCCCGGTGAAGGTATTCCGGTTACTTATGTGCCGGCACGCAACACCGTGTTCCTGTCCCTGGCCCTGGGCTGGGCGGAAGTTCTGGAGGCGCGGGATATCTTCATTGGCGTCAACGCCGTGGATTACTCCGGCTACCCGGATTGCCGTCCCGAGTTCGTCGAAGCTTTCGAGCGCATGGCCAACCTGGCGACCAAGGCCGGTGTCGAAGGGCAGGGCTTCCGTATCCAGGCGCCTCTGCAGAACCTCAGCAAGGCCGAGATCATCAAGGCTGGGGTACGCCTGGGAGTGGATTACGGGCTGACGGTTTCCTGCTATCAGGCGGACGACAGGGGGCACGCGTGCGGCAAATGTGACAGCTGCCGTCTGCGTGCGGAGGGCTTCAATGCGGCCGGAATCAGCGATCCAACACCTTATTTTTGATTTTTTTCACATAGGGTGTTGAATTCCCGTTAGAAATCAGTATTATACGCGCCACCACACAGCGGGTCGTTAGCTCAGTTGGTAGAGCAGTTGGCTTTTAACCAATTGGTCGTAGGTTCGAATCCCACACGACCCACCATATTTGGCGGTTTAGAAAATCCGGAAGGCCCACGAAAGTGAGGATTTCCGGGTTTTTTTTTGCTTTGCAAAAAACCGTGATCCCGCCCCTCAGCTGCTCAGCTTGCCGTCCTCCCATCGCTCAAATATCGACTCTTCTGCAGAGGCTGGCCTTTTGCTGGTAGCCGGACTCCTCTCTAAAAACCTTGATAAATTCAGGGGCTTTATCTGAATTCCCCCTTTTTTTCAGTGGTTATCGCTTTAAATTCGAAATAAGTGCGGGTCTCGTTGACAGTGCAAATGCCTCCCGCGTAAATCTTGCCGCCATTGCCGACAGGGGTTGCGTCCCTGGCAAGGAGAACACGTACCAGGGTCGGTAACTTCGCAGTCAGCAGGGCTTTGCCCTGCCTGCACGAATCTGTCCCTGAGTATGTGCGTGAGTCACAAGCCCGGCTTACTCAAGGTGACAGGATGTTCACAGAAGCGGTTGCAATATCCGTTAAGCGCAGCGCCCCCTCCAGCCCTTCCGTTGTTCGTGGCAAGGGATGTTTTCTTTACGATGAGCAGGGCCAATCCTTTTTCGACATGTCCGGTGGCAGCGGTGCCGCCAACCTGGGTTATCAGCGCGATGACTTGGTCGAGGTCCTCAAGCGTCAATCCGAACTGCTGATTCATACCGGCTGGAACATCGACAATCCACAGCGCCATGAAGTGGTGGCCAAGCTGGCGGGCCTGGTGCCCTACGCGCAAGCTTCGGTGTTTGCCGCGGTCACCGGTGCCGAGGCGATCGAGGTGGCGCTGAAAATCGCCCGCGCCGCTACTGGACGCCAGGGCGTGGTGTATTTCCACAATGCCTTCCATGGCAAGACCCAGGGCGCCTTGTCGGTGACCTCCAACCGCAGTTTTCGCAAGCACCTGGCCGGTGGCGACAGCCTGCAACTGACCGCTATGACCCTGGATTATGACGCCGACCAGGACCCGGCCCGAGCCGCCCTGTGGCGCGAGCAACTGGCCGAGGATCTGCGCCAGGCGCAGCAGGCCAATCGCTTGCCGGCGGCGCTGATCATCGAGCCGATCCAGGCGGCGGAAGGCATGTACCCGGTGCCCTTGGCGTTGCTCGAAGCGATTGTCGAACTGGGCAAGACCTTCGGCGTGATCACCATCTTCGATGAGATCTACACCGGTTTCGGTCGCACTGGAACACCGTTTTTCAGCACCCCGCAGTTACTGCCGGACTTGCTGGTCCTGGGTAAGGCCCTGGGCAATGGCTTGCCGATTTCTGCAGTGGTGGGCCGCCCGGAGCTGGTGGACTGCCTGGGGTATGCCGAGCATTCCTCTACCTTCACCCTGATGCCCCTGGCCTGCGCCATGGCCTCCAAGGTGCTGGACATCTATCACCAGGAACAACCCTGGGAGTGGGCGGCGAGCAACGGTGCCTATCTGCGCCAGGCCCTCGAGGAACTGGGGACGCAGGATTCGCGGGTGGCCAATGTGCGCGGTCGCGGCATGATGCTCGCCTTTGACTTCGAGGGGACCGGCAGCACCGGCGATGTACTGGCGGTGCGTAACCGCCTGCTGGAGCACGGCGTGATCGTGCGCACCGGCGGACGCAACCCGGCGACGGTCAAGCTGACCCCACCACTGAGCATCTCCCGACAGGAAATCCAGGCATTCATGCAGACGCTGCAGGGCGTTTGCCGCTCCCTCTAAAAACAACAAGGCAGGGATATCATGTTGCAGGCTTTTGCCCGCATGGCGGGTACCGATGTTGCAGATGCAGGAATCATTGATGTCCAGGGCAGCCTTGGTTTTGCCGAGCTCGACCAGCTGCGCGAGGCCTTCAGTGCCGAGCTGCAAGGGCTGTCGCAGCCGGTGGTGGCGCTGTATGCCAGCCATGGCCGGGCCCTGTATGCGGCGCTGATCGCGGCTTTGTCCGCTGCCCGGCGAGTGGTGTTCATTGACCCGGCGAGCAACCTGGACGAGCTGGCGCCGGTGCTTGAGCGCCTGGGCGTGAATCTGATCCTCAATGGCACAACCCGGCCCGGCCCGCAGCTGAGCGCCTCCTTGCCGGTGCTCGACCTGCTGCACTTGCAGCCCCGGCCCGTAGCCTCTGGCCGTGAATACCCGCTGCGCTGCCAGGAATACGTGATCTTCACCAGCGGCTCCACTGGCGAGCCCAAGGCCATAGTGCAGCGCATCGAGGCCTTGGATCGGCACATCGACAACTACATCGGCTATGTCGGTATCGGCTCCGGGCAGCGTGTCCTGCAACTGGCTTCCGCTGGCTGGGACGCCGGCCTGATGGACATCTTCGCCAGCCTGAAGACCGGCGCCACCCTGTGCAGCCTCAATCCCCGGGAACATGACTTCGCCGCCGTCGAGGCAATGATCGCTGAGCATGACATCGACGTGCTGCACATGACCGTGCCCTACCTGCGAGCCTTCTATAGCGACGCCAGCGCCACTTACACTCGGCCCAAGCGGCTGGTGATCGGCGGCGAGATCATCCACCCCTCGGACATCCAGCGTTTCAACCATGCCTTTGCGCCAGGTTCGCAATTGTTCAACGCCTACGGGCCGACCGAATGCACCACCGCGCTCTACGCCAGGATCGACCAGGGGCAGACCCTGCAGGAGCCGACCTGGGCCCTGGATCGGCCGGTGGAGGGCGTAACCCTGGACATTGCCCAAGAGCCGGAGCAGCCCTATGGCGAGGGTGTGGGTGAACTGCTGCTCTATTCCTCCCTGGTTGCCCGGCGCCTGGACCCGGCCAGCGGGCTGATCGTCGAGCTGACCCAGCCCAGCCCTACGGACCCGCAGCGCCCGTGCTACGCCACTGGCGATCTGGCGTGCCGCCTGCCCAATGGCGCCATCCGCTTGCTGGGGCGCAAGGATTCCATCGTCAAGGTCAACGGGCAGAAGGTCAGCCTGGTTCAGGTGGAGTCGGAGCTCAAGGCCCTGGCCCAGGTGCAGGAAGCCTGCGTGATCGCCCATCAGGTGGGGGACAACGTGGCCCTGGTGGCCTTTGTCATTGCCCGCGATGCCAGCCTCGGCGAAGACCTGCTGCGTCAGGCCGCCAGGGCCGCGCTACCGGCGCACAGGGTGCCGGCGCGGTTCATGCTGGTAGAGCGTTTCGCCCTGAACCGCAACAACAAGATCGACCGGCAGGCGCTCGCGCAATTGGCGGCCAGTGCCATGGCATCAGTGTCAGTGCAGGCCGCATCGGAGCCTTTGTGGCAAGCCATCGGCCAGGTGCTCGGCGGGCAGAGTGCGGATCCGGCCAGGAGTTTTATCGACAATGGCGGTGATTCGCTGCGGGCCTTGCAGGTGGTCGCCACGCTGAAGAGAAAAGGCCTGGTGCTGGACCTGGAGGAGCTGCTGTCGGATCAGGCACTGGGGCAGTTGCAGCTGCAACCGGTGAAGGCCAAGGCCCGTCCCGGGGTTTCCCTAGCACAGGCCATTGGCTTGCCCAATCGGCGTTTTCTACTCAGCCGCGGGATCAGCGACCTGGACCACTGGAACCAGGCCCTGGTGCTGGATATCGCCGCGGGCGAGGAGCCTGGGCGGGTCAGTCAGGCGTTGCGGGCGATATTCAGCCATCACTTCATCGAGCAAGGTGTACAGGACCTCGGGTTACTGCCCGCCACGACAGACCTGCAGCAAGCCGTGGCCCAGACCTGCGCGACCATCTCCCTGAGTCAGGGGCAACGCTTGTGTTTCAGTCAGCAACAGGATGCCGATGGCCACCACCTGATCATTGCCGGGCATCAGTTCCAGGTCGATCGGTACTCCTGGATGCTACTGGTTTCCGAGCTGGACGAATGCCTGGGGCAGGGCCTGGAGTGCATGCAGCGCTGGGCCCGACCCACGGCTTTCGAGGAGTGGCAGCAGACCTACCAGCGTGAGCATGCCGCTGCTACCCATGAGGCGTTCTGGGAGGCGCTGCCCTGGAGCCGCTGCACACAGTTGACGGCGCAGCCGCCCGAGTTTCCCCGGCGCGAGGCGTTTCGGCGTGCCGAGCTGTCGCTGGGGCCGGTCGGCGACCTTGCGCAGTGGGCCCAGGGCGTGGCCGAGACCAGCCAGCTGTTGCTGGCGGCGATCCTTCGCGCCATGAGCCAGGGCGACGACAATCCGTTCCAGAAAGTCCATTTGCTGGATCACGGCCGGGCCCTGGACAAGAGCGGCGCCGAGCTCAACAGCGTGTTCGGCTGGCTGACGGTGATCTATCCCCTGGTGTTGCAGGTCGCCAGCCTGGACCTGCAGGAGATCGCCGGCACAATCAAGGCCAGCCAACAGGCCAGCCAGGGGATCGCCCACAGTTTCGGCAACCGCTACTTCGCCACGCCCGAGGCCGAGCGGCTCAAGGGCCTGTTCGATTGTGGCTACAGCTACAACTTCCTCGGCGCCGTGGAGAACCAACCCGGGGCCCGGGTCGGCGTGCATCCATTGAGCCTGCAGTTGATGCAAGGCAGCCCCAGCCATCACCTGGAGTTCACCGGCTACCTGGCCGCGGGCGAGCTGTTGCTGAAAATCGATTACGACCCGCAGGTCTTCGGCGCCGAGCGCCTGGAGTCGCTGCTGAGCGGGATCGCCACGGCCTTGAACTAGAGAAACCTCCATGAACGCCATGCCCGATAACAACAAGAAACCTCGTTCACTGGTTGCCGTGCTGATGTTTCTCGGTTGCCTGCTGATCTGGTCCACCAACTGGATCGCCATCTCCCTGCAGGTGGAGCGCAGCGACGTCGGCTCTTCGCTGATGCTGCGCTTCCTGATCGCCTATGGGGTGCTGTGGTTGTGGCAACGGCTGTTCGCCGGTCCCCGGCAGCCAGTGACACGCAAGGCCTACCTGCTGATGGCCACGGTGGGGGCGGTGTACTTCTATGCCGGCATTGGCCTGGCCTACCTGGCCACTGCCTATCTGGGCGCCGCGCAGATGGCCTGCCTCAGCGCCTTCGTGATTTTCTTCATCATCGGTCTCAAGCGTGTGTTCCTGCAGGTGCCGGTTGCCTTGCACAACCTGCTCGGCGCAGTGGTGAGCATCGCCGGACTGGGGCTGTTCATGCTTGGCGATCCGGGGCGGCCGCTGTCGCTGGCCGGGGTGGCGCTGGGGCTGACGTCCTTTCTGGCAGTGGCCATCGCCTCGGTGCTTTCCGAACATATCCAGAAGACCTTCCAGCTCGGCACCCTGCACATCAACAAGGTGGCGTCCGGCTGGGCCTGCGCTCTGTACGCCATCAGCCTGCTGCTCAGCGGCCATGGGCTGCAGCTTCCCGGAACCCTGGCCGACCTCGGCATCCTGCTGTACCTGGGGGTGGTGTGTTCGGCGCTGGTGTTCGTGCTGTTCATCGACCTGATCAAGCGCATGGGCGCCGAGAACGCCGGCTACGTCGGCGTGTTGTACCCGATCGGAGCGAGTTACCTGTCGGCATGGCTGGGGGAGACGCCCCTGAGCCTGCACCTGATGCTCGGCAGTGCCCTGGTGATGCTGGGCAGCCTGATCAACTTCAAGTTTCGCTACCACCCCGCCCCCAAGAAAGTGGAGTTCAGCTGAATGAGCAACGTACGGATACGCCAGGCAACCACGGACGATCTGATCGGCATTTTCGAGGCCCACCGCAACTCGGTAGAGCGCCTGTGCACCTCTGAATACAGCGATCAGCAGATCCGCATGTGGCTTGATGGGCGCTCCCCGGAAACCTACCGCGAAGCCGTGGAAAAGGGCTCGTTGTGGCTGGCCGAGGGCGAGCAGATCGAAGGTTTCGTCGAGCTTGACGGCAACGAGGTCAGCAAGCTGTTCATTCGTGGCGACGGTGCCAGGCGCGGTATCGGCAGCCGCTTGCTGGAGGTGGCGCTCGCCCGGCTGCGGGCCAGTGGTGCCAGCTCCGCCTACCTGGAGGCGACCCTGACGGCCGAAGGCTTCTATGCCTACCACGGCTTCCAGAAGATCGGCGAAGGCACTTTCAGCCGTGGCAACAGCCCGGTGTCCATCGAAATCATCAAGATGGAACGCCCGCTTTGAGCTGACCGTCAGCGGCCACTTCAGTACTGCAGGTTCTGCCCGCACCCGATTCACGGGGGCGCGGCCGGCTGCACCCGGAAAACGGCACACGAGGCTTATCCAAGATGACAGGGATGTTATTGAAACTAACGGTGCTCGATCAGAATCTGTGTGCCGGTTGCGGCGCCTGTGCCCTGGTGTGTCCAGAGCAAGTGATCAGCTTCGACCCGGACCGGGTGGTGCCTTTGCTGGAGGGCATCGGCGACAGTTGTGGAAGTTGCACCGAGTGCCTGGCGGTCTGTCCGGGCTTGCAGCCGGATACCGATCGCGCCGAGCTGGAGCTGTTCGGTCGTACCCGCCGCACCGATGAGCGCTGGCTGGGAATCAGTCGCCAGGCCATCGGCGCGCGCTCCACCGATCCGCAGATTGTCCGGCGCTCCGCCAGTGGCGGTACCGCCACCACCTTGTTGCTGACCGCTCGGGAACACTTCGCCGTGGACCTGACCCTGACCATGGGCCGTCACCCCGAGCAGGGCTGGCGCAGCGCCCCGCAGCTGGGCAGCGCGGCGCAGGCGATCATCAACAATGCCCAGTCCACCTACCAACTGGCGCCCTACCTCAATGCCCTGCGTGAAGTTTACGAACAGCAGCCAGAGGCCCGCATCGCCCTGGTGGGGCTGGCCTGCCACGTGCAGGCGATCCGCAAGTTGCAGCGCCGGGACACGGCCATCGGCCATTGGGCCCGCAGCCAGATCGTCTGCGTGATCGAAACCGCCTGTTCCTCCAACACCTTGCCGGCCGGCACCCGCAGCATCATCAGCGAAGTGCTGGGCCAGGACCCGCAACAGGTCAGCGACATCAAGTACCGCGAAGGCGATTACCCCGGGCGCCTGCAAGTCACCCTGCTGGACAGCCAGACCTTCGGCATCGATTTCTGGGAAATCCTCGGCAAGCTCAAGGACAACAAGACCTTTCGCTGCCTCAGTTGCGGTGACTGGATGAGCGGGCTGGCCGACGTCAGCGTCTGTGACGGCGACCCGAACATCTTTGAAGCCAGCCTCAACGGTTCCGAGGAGCAGAAACACGGCCGTGCGCTGATCCGTACCGACACGGGCCAGGCCCTGGTGGACAGTGCCATCGCCCACGGCCGGCTGGAAAGCTGGGGCGTCGACCTGAGTGGCTTCAACCTCGGCCTTGAGCGCAAGAAGAACCGCCGGCGCTTCTACGAAACCCAGCCGCTGGTGCTGCCCGCCGGCCCCGGCGTCGGCGACCACTTCGAGGGCGAAGCGCTGGTGGACGACGCCGAACTGATCAACCCCGCCAAGTACAGGAGTACCCAATGATCGATTATCCGGACCGGCCCATCGATTTCACCCTGGACCGTGAACAGCAGGTCTGGGTCAACATCGACGGCTACCTGCCGTCGGACAAGTCCATCAGCCACCGGATGATCCTGTTCGCTGCGCTGGCTCGGCACCCGGTGCGCCTGCGGGATTTGAACCGGGGCAAGGCGGTGACCCTGCTGCTCGATGCCCTGCAGCAACTGGGCCTTGAGGTCACGCCGGGGCAAGCGCCACAGACCCTGGAGATCAGCGGTGAGTTCGCCCAGGCAACCCATGATCGGCGGGTCGACCTGGGGCCCTCCAGCGCTGCGGCGCGGCTGTTGATCGGGATGCTGGTGGGGCTCAATGTGCCGTGCATCGTCGACGGCGACGAGACCCTGCGCAATCGCCCCTTTGACTGGATCGTCGAACCCTTGAACCAGATGGGCGCCCACCTGGAGTACCTGGGCCGGCCGGGAGCACTGCCGATCCGCATCCACCCGGCATCGTTCCAGGGCGGTGCGGCGCAGATCCGGATTGGCAGTGCCCAGGCCATCAGTACCTTGCTGTTCGCCGGGGTCGCGGCACGCAAGCCAATGTCGATCCGTTACCCGGTGGTGGCCCGGGATCACACCCAGCGCATCATCAACAGTTTTGGCGACTGGCTGCAGGACGAGCAATTGCAGATCCACTATCAGCCCCGCGACTGTGCGATTCCCGCCGAGATAAGCGTTCCCCGCGACCCGTCGGCCATTGCCTATCCTGCCGCGCTGTTCCTGCTGTGCAACCGCTACCAGGAGCAGCAGTGCCTGAGCTTCGACAACGTATGCCTGAATCCGACGCGCCTGGGCTTCTTCAACTGGCTGCTGGCCTGCGGTTTCAACCTGACCCTGGAAGTGGACAGCATTCGCCATGGCGAGCCGGTGGGGCGTCTGCTACTGCGCGGCGGTGGCCGGCCCAGGGCCCATGACTTGCGCGACAAGCACCAGTTCCACGCGATGATCGACGAGGTGCCGCTGGCCCTGGCCATCAGCTGCGTGCTGCCGGGAAGTGCGACCTTCAGTGACCTTTACGAACTGACCTTCAAGGAGTCGGACCGGATCGCCGCCACCCGCAGCATGCTCAATGCCCTGGACCTGGACTATCGGGTCGAGGGCTACGACGTGCACGTCTCGGGTGGGCAGACACCGCGAGTGCAGGGGGCGATCCCGACCTTCGGCGACCATCGCCTGTCGATGACCGCCCATGTGCTACTGCTGGCCCACGGGCTCAAGGCCACCATCCTCGAAGGGCATTGCTACCAGACTTCCTTTCCAGGGTTTGCCCAATGCCTGGATCGCCTGACCGGACGGGAGGCCTGATGCGCGCCGATCGCTACACACTCACAGCCTGTGGCACCAATGGCGTGATCGCCGTTGAGGCGCCGCTCGCCGAACTGGCGGCTACCGAAGTGCGGGTGGCAGTGGACTACTCCATGGTCAGCCCGGGGACCGAGCGCCACTACCTGCAGCAGGTCCGCGAGACGGGCGAGCAGTTGCCGCTGGGCTACTGCGCGGTCGGGGTGGTTCGTGCGGTCGGGGCCCAGGTTGCAGGCTTGCAGCCGGGGGACCGGGTGGTGGCCATGGGCTGGAAGATCGCCACCCATTCCAACTGGATTCAGGTGCCGCAGCGTCTGGTGTGCAAGGTGCCGCCGTCACTGACTCAGGACCAGGCGATTCTCGCCACCCTGGGCGCCACGGCCGTGCACGCGGTGGACCGTGCGCAATTGCTGGCGGGGGAACAGATTCTGGTGGTGGGCATGGGCCTGGTGGGCAAGATGCTGGGCCTGGTGGCGGCCTGTCATGGCGCGCAGATCTGGGTTGCCGACCTGAACCCGGCCGCCATCGATCCGGGCCTGCCGGTGCAGGTGCTCGACCTGCTGGCCGAGCCTGGGGCGATGGCCGGGCGCTTCACCCGGATCTTCCTGTGCATCGATGGCGATATCAGCGCCTTGTTTGCGCGCTTGCTGGCCCTGCTCGCCCCGGAGGGCAACGGGCAAACCCGTTCGCGGCTGGTGAATGTCGGGCGAGTCAGCCTGACCCTGGAGCTCTCGCCGCAAATGGGCAACATCGACATCGTCAACGTTTCCCGCTGCGGCAACGGTTATCGCGACGACGCTTACCATCATGGCCTCAAGGACGTGCAGTGCCCGGTGGGGGAAGCCAGTGTGGAGCGCAATATCGCGCGCTGCCTTGACTACCTGGTGGCCGGCAAGGCCTGGCTGGAGCACTTGCAGCGAGTCGAGATGGACCTGGAGCAGGCATTGCAGATCTACAACAGCGCGGCGTTCTTCGCCCCTGGAATCAACCTGATCAAGCACAGGGAAGGGTAACGGCATGGGCCACCTATCTATTGCTTCGCGCCTGAATGAAGTCTTCGCCCACCACGCCACGGACACCGCGCTGAGCTGCAACGGCGCACGACTCAGCTACCGGGAGCTGGAGCAGCGCTCGGCTCGGGTGGCGGCGCGGCTGCTGGGCCTCGGCCTGTCACCGGGCAGCACCCTGGGCCTGGAAGTGGAGCGTTCGATCGAACAACTGGTGCTGTTGGTGGGCATGGTCCGGGCAGGCCTGTCGTACTGCTATCTGGACCGCAGCAATCCGCCCCAGTGGAATCAGTCGGTCTGTGAGCGCAGCGGCGTGCATTGGCGCATCACCCAGGATGTGGCCGGTGGCCCAGGGTACCTGGCACTGGAGTCATTGCTGGCGCCGACGGACGAGGCACCGTGCTGGCCGCAGCTAACCGGTGCCGAGCCGGTGTACGTGAACTTTTCCAGCGGCACTACCGGCGCACCAAAGATCATTCCCTGCACCCATCGTGGGGTGTTGGGCTTTTGCGACCGCCCGCGACACTTTCCGCTGCAGCCGGGCTTTCGCATGCTCTATGCCTCGAACCTGACTTTTGATGCCTCGCAGTTCGAGATCTGGACCGCGCTGCTCAATGGCGGCGAGCTGCATATCCATGTCCCTGGTCCGCTGACCCTTGGGCACCTGCGGCGTTACATCCATGACGCTGGGGTCGACAGCCTGTGGCTGACCTCGACCCTGTTCAATACCTTCATCGACATCGATCGCGACTGGCTGCGGGGCGTCCAGCGGCTGATGGTCGGCGGCGAGGTACTGTCCGCGGGGCATATCCAGCAGGCCTATGCCGCCGCCGACGGGCTGACGCTGTACAACGGTTATGGCCCCACGGAAAACACCATGGGCACCTGTGTCTATGCCATTCCCCGGGACGTTGACAGTACCCGGGAGATCCCCATTGGCCATGGCGTGGACGATGCTGTGCTGTTGCTGGTGCGTGCCGACGGGCAGGAATGCGACGTGGATGAGCCCGGCGAATTGCTGATTGCCGGGGGCGGGCTGTCCCCCGGTTATCTTGGGGACGTCGCGCTGACCCGGGAGCGCTTCATCGAACTGCCGTGGCAGGGCCAGACGCTGCGTTGCTACCGCAGCGGCGATCTGGTGTCCCGCGATGGCCAGGGCCTTTATCACTTTCACGGCCGCAGCGATGACCAGATCAAGTTGCGTGGCCAGCGCCTGTCGCTGACTGAAGTGGCTGCGGCCTTCAAGCGTTACCCGGGAATGCTCGACTGTGCGGTGCTGCTGGATGATCTGCGGAGCGAGGCCCAGTTGCTGCTGGTGTACCTGGAAGCCCCAGGGGTCGAGCCCGGGGCGCTGGCCGAGTATGGTCGGCAACGCCTGCCACCGTTCATGGTGCCGCAGCGCTTTGTCGGGCTTGAACGTTTTCCCCTGCGGGCGTCCGGCAAGCTGGATATCGCTGAACTGAAGCAGCGTCTGTGCTGTGAACATCCGACCGGTGAAGCGGACGCGTCGGTGGCGGGGCGGTTTCTCGCGTGCTTTGGCGTGTTGGCCCATGACCGCCAGCGCAGTTTCTTCGACAACGGAGGCAACTCTCTGGGGGCGATCAAGCTGGTGGACACGGTGAACCGGCACCTGGGCCGGGAGGGCCTGGGTCTGGAGCAGTTCTACCGCATGAGCAGCCTGCAGCAGTTGCTGGACTGGCTGCAGGCGCAGCCTGCTTTGGCGTCGTTGCTGGAAAGGGGTACCGAGCAGTACTACGTCACGCCACTGCAGCAGGAGTCCCTGTCCGAAGCCCATGCAGGGTTTTCGATCAGCACCCACCTGGGGCGTTTTGCCGTGGTCCGCGCCACCTCCGCCAGCCAGGCCCGGGAGGCGCTGCACAGCGTTCCCGAGCCGTTGCAGGCGGCTGGCGACAGTCGCTGGATCGGCCTGAACAAGAGTCAGCTGTCGATGGTCTATGCCGAGCTGTTGCACAAGGACCTGCGGGCCAACAACGTGCTCTATCTGTTCCGGCCCGAGCAGTTGCCGGCCGCCGGGGTGGACCTGGCGACGCTGGCCCAGGGGCTGAAGCAGCGCTATCCGCTAACGGCCTGTCGAGTGGCACGGGTCGAGGGCGAGTACTGTTTTGACCTGGCTCCCGAGCCGCCTGCGCGCCTGTGGCAGGACGCCGTGGCGGAGTTCCCCAGCCAGGAGGCCTGCGTGGAACACTTCCTCCAGCGGCCGCTGTCGTTGTTCGAGCAGGACCTGTGCAGCCTGTTCAAGGTGCGCGTTGACGGCGTCCTGCACCTGGGGCTGTGGCTGCATCACATTCTCGGCAATCACGTCGGACAACTGAGCCTGCTGCGCAGTGTTGAGCAGTTGGCGCAGGACCCGCAGTTGATATCGGAGGGGGCGGATTTCTCTTTTATCGGTAACAACCTGATGCAGGCCGAGGACTATGAGCGCCTGGCAGATGCCGGCACCGAGGCCTGGGAGCAGGAGGCCGACGAGTATGCGCCGCTGGCCGATGCCGCGGCGCCGGTGACCACCGCCCAGGCCGTACAGATGCGGACGCGGTTGGCCATGGACCCGCTGAAGCTGGCCTCGCCACAACGCCTGTTCCACCTGTTGCAGGCATTTCGCCAGGGCTGTGCCGGGGGACTGGGGATCGAAGCGCCTATCGTCAATCTGCTGTTCGCCTGGGCCGAGCGTGCGGTGATCAGCGGTTTCTCCACTTACACCGTGCCGGTGCCACTGACACCGCAGCGATTTGCCGAGGGTTGCGAGCCGCAGGCCACCCAGGATTACCTGAATGCCAAGCTGGCCCGCGCGGCGCTCGGCTATGAGGAGATACTTGCTGCGCTGGGCTTGTACGGCTTTGCCCCGGCGTTTCTGTGCAACTTCGTCGAGTTGCCGGCCAGTGATGCACAGTGGCTGCAAACCCGGATCGCCAACCCGGTCACGGAGTGGCCCAAGACCCTGCTCGATCTGACGCTGGTCAAGTCGGCCCAGGACTGCGAGGTGCTGCTCAACAGCTATTTGCCAGAGCCGCAGGCCCGGGCCTTCCTTGAGTGTTTTGTTGCGGCGGGGGAGCGGGGATGAAGCTGATCTGCTTTCCCGACTTCGTCGGCCATCCGATCTGTTTTTCCGCCCTGGGGCGGGCGCTCAAGGGGCGGGTGTCGCTGGTGCAGGTCAACTACAGCGACTACTGGCCCTATTCCAGTGTCGACGCCCTGGCCCGAAACATTGCCCAGGAGCACGACCTGAGTACAGTGGACGCGGTACTTGGTTATTCCTTCGGCGCCTATGTGGCCGCTTGTTGCGTGGCACAGCGGAGCCCGGCGAGTGCGCCGCAGCCCGTATTGCTGGTGGACCCGCCACGGCTGTCCGAGCTACGAGGACTGGCCCCGGCCGCCATTGCCCAACGCCTGGAAGCCGACCCGCAGTACGCCTACATCGACGACCTGGTGGATGCGCAGTTGGTCAGCCGCGACTGCGTCCACGGCAATATCCTGTTGCTCTCAGAGTGGCAGGCCGTGCCGCTGACGGGAGTCGCGGTGGATGTGCTGCTGTCCGCCGGTCGCAGCGCCGAGGCGCTGGCCCAGGGCTTGGGCCTCGATCCGGCCCAGGACAATCGCTATTGGCGGGATGAGCAGAGTCACCATGGTTCGGTGATCAACAGCACCGACGTGGCGACCTGGCTTCTGGATCGCGCTGCCGTGCCGCGAATCGCTTGGTGAGCGGTTGTGGGCTGTTCGGGGGGCGTGAAGTTCCTGTCGGGTCGTTCCTCGTACTTCCTGGTGGTGCACGCCGGACCGGGGCTGGGTAGTGCCCTGTCCGACCAGCGGGCCAGGGCGTAGCTTGGGGGCGTGCGGGCAGATACGGAGCCGGCGGGGCAGGGCATGGCTGTTGGGCAGAATAGGCTTTTGAATACCCTGGATATTCTGTAGCCTTGCGCGGCTCCAATGCTGTCCGTACCTGATGAACTCACTCTCCCGGCGGGGCCCTAAGCGGTCCGGAGCCGGTGGTATACTCGACTTTCGCGCCCAAGCGCCTGCAGGTCTTGCGAACATGACGCAAATTTCTGAACGCCTTCTGGTTCAAGCCCACCTCGACGCCAAGCAGCCCAAACCCTTGAGCGCTGAGCAAGAGGCCCATCTGCGCACCGCCATCGCTGCCGAGCTCAAGGCTCAGGATGCGGTGCTGGTTGCACATTTCTATTGTGATCCGGTGATTCAGGCCCTGGCCGAAGAAACCGGTGGCTGTGTTTCCGACTCCCTGGAAATGGCGCGCTTCGGCAATGCCCACCCGGCCAAGACCGTAGTGGTTGCCGGTGTCCGCTTCATGGGCGAGACGGCGAAGATTCTCAATCCTGAAAAACGCGTGCTGATGCCGACGCTGGAAGCCACTTGCTCTCTCGATCTGGGTTGCCCGGTGGATGAGTTCTCGGCTTTTTGCGATCAGCACCCTGAGCGTACCGTGGTGGTGTATGCCAACACCTCGGCAGCGGTCAAAGCCCGCGCCGATTGGGTGGTCACCTCCAGTTGCGCCCTGGAGATCGTCGAAAGCCTGATGGATAACGGCGAGAAGATCATCTGGGGCCCGGACAAGCACCTGGGCACTTATATCCAGCGCCAGACCGGTGCCGACATGCTGCTCTGGGACGGTGCATGCATCGTTCATGAAGAGTTCAAGTCCAAGCAACTGGAAGACATGAAGGCGCTGTACCCAGAGGCGGCTATCCTGGTGCACCCGGAGTCCCCCAGCTCGGTGATCGATCTGGCTGACGCCGTTGGCTCCACCAGTCAGTTGATCGCTGCCGCGCAGCGTCTGCCGAACAAGACATTCATCGTCGCTACCGACCGCGGCATCTTCTATAAGATGCAGCAGCTGTGCCCGGACAAGGTGTTCATCGAGGCGCCTACTGCCGGTAACGGTGCGGCGTGCCGCAGTTGCGCCCATTGCCCGTGGATGGCCATGAATACCCTTGAGCGTACCTTGCAGTGCCTGCAGCAGGGCAGCAACGAGATCCATGTGGACCCGGCGCTGGTCCCCAATGCCGTTCGGCCGCTCAAGCGCATGCTGGACTTTACCCAGGCGGCGCGGATGAAACTGGCGGGTAACGCCTGATCGGTTTTCTCCCGTGGTCATGAAAACGCCCCGATCTGTCGGGGCGTTTTTGTGAGTGGCGGGTTATTTCTTTTTCTTGGGGATGCGCACCAGCTGGGTATTGGAATAGATGTCGTGCCAACTGCGTTTCTGCTTGTCCACCAGTACCCAGAAGAAGCCCAGGCCGGCGCACAGCCAGGACGCGATGGACACCATGAAGCGCAACAGGGCCTGCCACAGACTGATGCGGCTGCCATCGGCGTTCTGCACCCGAATGCCCCAGACCTGCATGCCCAAGGTCTGTCCGGAATGGGTCCAGAACTTGGCGAAGAAGCCGAACAGCACGAACAGCAGCACGGTGGAGTACAGTGGGTCGCCGTCCAGGGCTCCAGATTCGGTCAGGGCACGCATCCGCGCTTCGCCGATGATTTGCATCTGGATCAGCTTGTAGATGCCGCCCGTGACAATCAGCAGGGCGACGCAGAGTAGAAAATCATAGAACATCGCTGCCAGGCGACGACCCAGACCGGCGGCGGGGAATTCGCCTTGGGGGCTTAGCAGATGTTTCGACATGACAGGCTCTCGACTGAAAAAAGAAGCCATTTTACGGAATTGCGCGCACAAAAAAGCCCCTGATGTCAGCATCAGGGGCTTTTTCGTTACAGACGATTAAGCTTCTGCTTGTACTTCGTCAGCCTGCATGCCTTTCTGGCCTTGCACAGCGATGAAGGTCACTTTTTGGCCTTCTTTCAGGCTCTTGAAGCCGTTGCCCTGAATGGCGCGGAAGTGTACGAACAGATCCGGACCGCTTTCTGGAGTGATAAAACCAAAACCTTTCTCGTCGTTAAACCACTTGACGGTACCGCTCTGACGTTGGGACATTTCTTATTTCCTTTGACGCTAAAAAATTAATGACAGTCTCTTTCTCATGAAAGAGTACTGGGCTGGGTTGCAGGAAAGTAAGAGACGTCGAACGGGTTGTAGCAAACTTGTTAGCTACTGCCCAGGTCACGATTCCAAGCGACCCATGCAAACACAGTGGGGAAACTCTACGCCAACTATGGGAGAAAAAACAAGCCCCGCGAAGCCCCGGTTTTACTCAGCTTACCGAGGTTTGGCGGAACTAGCGTGCAGGGCTTATTCGATAGAGTTGTTCAATTGTTTTCGGGCGTTATAAGTAGAGTTCAGTATCGAAAATATGCACTGTTTTATGGCGGTTGCGTTACAGATTAGTGCACTTTTAACGCAACCGCGTTACTTATAGAAACAGTCCTTTAGCCACGGTAGTAGCGTTGTGGCACGAATGGCATTTTGCTTACAAGCATTGGCACCTTTTTCCCACGAACTATCGCAGCAACTGGCGTATCAAGTGCACTGTGCTTCACGTCGAGGTAACCCATGGCCAATGGACCGCCCAAGGTCGGGCCGAAGCCGCCGCTGCAGACGCTGCCGATGATGTTGCCTTCAGCGTCGACGATTTCCGCGCCTTCTCGTACCGGCGTCCGTTCCTGGGGCAGAAGGCCGACGCGTTTGCGACTGACCCCCTCCTGTTGTTGGGAAAAGATCGCCTGGGCCCCGGGGAAACCGCCAGCGCGGGCGCCGTCGGCGCGGCGGACCTTGGAGATAGCCCACAGCAGGCTGGCCTGGATCGGCGTCGTGTCGCTGTTCATATCGTGGCCATACAGGCACAGACCGGCTTCCAGGCGCAGGGAGTCACGGGCGCCCAGCCCAATGGCCGCCACTTCCGGCTCGGCCAGCAGCGCCCGGGCGAGTTTTTCCGCCTGATCAGCCGGCACCGAGATTTCGAAGCCATCCTCCCCGGTGTAACCCGAACGGCTGACAAAACAGTCGGCTCCCAGCACCTGCACCGGCTTGAACTGCATGAAGGTCATCGTCGCCACTTCCGGTGCCAGGCGTGCCAGCACGGTGACCGCTGCCGGGCCTTGCAGTGCCAGCAGGGCGCGCTCTTCGAACAGGGGTTGAATGTCGCATTGATCGCCGATGTGCTGGCGCAGATGGGCCAGGTCCTGCTCCTTGCAAGCGGCGTTGACCACCAGGAACAGTTGCTCGTCGCCCAGGTTGGCGACCATCAGGTCGTCGAGGATGCCGCCCTGTTCGTTGGTGAACATGGCGTAGCGTTGCATGCCCACCGGCAAGTCGATGATGTCTACCGGCACCAGGGTTTCCAGAGCCTTGGCGGCATTGGCACCGCTCAAGCGGATCTGCCCCATGTGGGACACATCGAACAGACCGGCGTGCTCACGGGTGTGCTGATGCTCTTTCATCACCCCAAGGGGGTACTGCACCGGCATGTCGTAGCCGGCGAAAGGCACCATGCGGGCGCCGAGTTCCAGGTGCAGGCTGTGCAATGGGGTTTTCAACAGTGTTTCGGTGGACATGGGCAACTCCTGAAAAATGTGCGGATGCGTCGCTTGAGCATCAGCACTCGATAATGTTCACGGCCAGACCGCCACGGGCGGTTTCCTTGTATTTGCTTTTCATGTCGGCGCCGGTCTGGCGCATGGTGCGAATGACCTTGTCCAGGGAGACGAAATGCTGCCCGTCTCCGCGCAGGGCCATGCGCACCGCGTTGATGGCTTTCACCGAACCCATGGCATTGCGCTCGATGCAGGGCACCTGCACCAGGCCGCCAATCGGGTCGCAGGTCAATCCCAGATTGTGTTCCATGCCGATTTCCGCCGCGTTCTCCACCTGCTGCACGCTGCCCCCGAGCACCTCGCACAAGGCCCCGGCCGCCATCGAGCAGGCCACGCCGACTTCACCCTGGCAGCCGACTTCGGCACCGGAGATCGAGGCGTTTTCCTTGTACAGAATGCCGATGGCGGCCGCAGTCAGGAGAAAGCGCACCACCCCGTCTTCGTTGGCGCCGGGTATGAAGCGCATGTAGTAATGCAGCACCGCGGGAATGATCCCGGCTGCACCATTGGTGGGGGCGGTGACCACTCGCCCGCCGTTGGCGTTTTCTTCATTCACCGCAAGGGCGTAGAGGTTGACCCAGTCCAGCACCGACAGGGCATCGCGCAAGGCTGCTTCCGGGTGCTTGCACAACTGGCGGTGCAGGGCCGCGGCACGACGCTTGACCTTGAGTCCGCCGGGCAGAATCCCTTCATTGCGACAGCCAGCATCCACGCAGTCCTGCATCACCTGCCAGATCTTCAGCAGTCCGGCACGGGTTTCCGCTTCCGGGCGCCACGCGCTTTCATTGGTCAGCATCACCTGGCTGATGGACAAACCGTAGGTGCTGCAGTGTTGCAGCAGTTCCTTGGCGTTCCTGAAGGGGAAGGTCAAGCGGGTGGTGTCTTCGACGATGCGGTCGGCACCGGCGGCGTCTTCGTCGACAACGAAACCGCCACCGACCGAGTAGTACTCACGGCTACGGGTCTGCAGGCCGGCGCTATCGAAGGCGCGAAAGATCATGCCGTTAGGGTGATAGGCCAGGGGTTTGCGGATCATTGCCAGGTGTTCTTTCTCGTTGAACGCAATGCTGTGTTCGCCGAGTAGATCGATACGTCCGCTGCCGCGTATCTGCTGCAGGCGTGCGGCGATGTTTTCGGTATTCACGGTGTCCGGGTGTTCACCTTCCAGGCCCAGCAGCACCGCTTTGTCGCTGCCGTGGCCTTTACCGGTGGCGCCCAGCGAGCCGTACAGCTCGACCTTGACGCAGGTGGTGCTGGTCAGCAGCTGATCGCGACGCAGGCCTTCGACAAAACGCGCGGCGGCGCGCATCGGGCCGACGGTGTGGGAGCTGGAGGGGCCGATGCCAATCTTGAACAGGTCGAACACGCTCAGGGACATGTTGGTTCTCCGGTTTCTTATTGTATTGATCGGCAGGCAAGCACTTGCAGGAGCGTGTTTGCCCGCGATCCAGGCGACGCGGTTCTACCCGATTGATGCGTTGCTCATCGCTGGCGAGCCGGCTCCTACAGGTATACGCGGTATCTGCAGGGGCACGGCTCTCCAGTGATGGACGGCTCAAGCGTCCTGGTAGCTTTCGATCGACGGGCAGGCACACACCAGGTTGCGGTCGCCAAACACGTTGTCGACCCGACCAACCGGCGGCCAGTACTTGCCTTCGATCAGCGACGCTACCGGATACACGGCCTGCTCACGGCTGTACGGATGGGACCATTCGCCCACCAGTTCTGCCGCCGTGTGCGGAGCGTTTTTCAGTGGGTTGTCGTCCTTGTCCAGGACGCCGTTTTCCACGGCGCGGATTTCTTCGCGGATGCGGATCATGGCGTCGCAGAAGCGGTCCAGTTCTTCCTTGGATTCGCTTTCGGTCGGTTCGATCATCAGCGTACCGGCCACCGGGAACGACATGGTCGGCGCGTGGAAGCCAAAATCGATCAGGCGCTTGGCCACGTCATCGACGCTGATGCCGCTGCTGTCTTTCAAAGGACGCAGGTCGAGGATGCATTCGTGGGCCACCAGGCCGTTGCTGCCGGTATAGAGCACTGGATAGTGTTCTTCCAGGCGGCGCGAAATGTAGTTGGCATTGAGGATGGCCAACTGCGAAGCGCGCTTGAGACCGGCGCCGCCCATCATGCGGATGTACATCCAGGTGATCGGCAGGATGCTGGCGCTGCCGAAGGGGGCGGCACAGACCGCGCCTTTCTTGTTTTCCAGCGCAGCATGGCCAGGCAGGAAAGGCGCCAGGTGCGATTTGACGCCGATTGGGCCGACACCAGGACCGCCACCGCCGTGGGGAATGCAGAAAGTCTTGTGCAGGTTCAGGTGGGACACGTCGCCACCGAACTTGCCCGGTGCGCAGAGGCCGACCATGGCGTTCATGTTGGCGCCGTCGATGTACACCTGGCCGCCGTTGTCATGAATGATGCCGCAGATTTCGCGGATGCCTTCTTCGAACACGCCGTGGGTCGACGGGTAGGTGATCATCAGTGCGGCGAGGTGCTCGCGGTGCTCGATGGCCTTGGCTCGCAGGTCCTCGATATCCACGTTGCCCCGAGCGTCGCAGGCGGTGACCACCACGCGCATGCCGGCCATGTTGGCGGTGGCCGGGTTGGTGCCGTGGGCCGACGATGGAATCAGGCAGATGTCGCGACGGTCATCGCCACGGCTCTGGTGATAGGCACGAATGGCCAGCAGACCGGCGTACTCGCCCTGGGAGCCGGCGTTGGGCTGCAGGGAGACGGCGTCGTAGCCGGTCGCGGCGCAGAGCATCGCTTCCAGCTCGGTGGTCAGTTGCTGGTAGCCGGCGCTTTGCTCGGCCGGGGCGAAGGGGTGCAGCGCACCGAACTCGGCCCAGGTGACCGGGATCATTTCGCTGGCGGCGTTGAGCTTCATGGTGCAGGAGCCCAGCGGGATCATGGTGCGATCCAGGGCCAGGTCCTTGTCCGCCAATTTGCGCAGGTAGCGCATCAGCTCGGTTTCCGAGTGATAGCGGTTGAACACCGGGTGGCTGAGGATCGCCGACTGACGGACCAGGGCGGCGGGGATGCTGCTGGTGACCGAAGCCGCCAGTGCG
Source organism: Pseudomonas sp. 910_21 (assembly GCF_052850735.1). Lineage (NCBI taxonomy): Bacteria > Pseudomonadati > Pseudomonadota > Gammaproteobacteria > Pseudomonadales > Pseudomonadaceae > Pseudomonas > Pseudomonas sp. 910_21. Next base: position 529,667 of record NZ_VXCY01000002.1, read on the forward strand.
GCGAAGTCCGGCGCGGCTTTGCCTTCGCCCAGCAGGTTCCACAGGCCTTCAACGTCGGCCTGGGTGGTGGTTTCGTCCAGGGACAGGCCCAGGCGCTCGGCGTCGATCACCCGCAGGTTGATGCCCTGGGCGCGAGCCTTGTCGTGCAGCGCGGCGGTGCGGGCACCGGTATGCAAGCTCAAGGTGTCGAAGAAGCTTTCCTGCTCCACGGCCAGACCCAGGTCGCCCAGGCCTTTGGCCAGGATCGCGGTCAGCTGGTGGATGCGCTGGGCAATCTGGATCAGGCCTTTGGGGCCGTGGTACACGGCGTACATGCTGGCGATGTTGGCCAGCAGTACCTGGGCGGTGCAGATGTTGCTGGTGGCCTTTTCACGGCGGATATGTTGCTCGCGGGTCTGCATGGCCAGGCGCAGGGCCGGCTTGCCGAAACGGTCTACCGAGACACCAACCAGCCGGCCCGGCATGTCGCGCTTGAAGGCATCGCGAGTGGAGAAGTAAGCCGCGTGCGGACCACCGAAGCCCAGCGGTACACCGAAGCGTTGGGCGCTGCCGATGGCCACGTCCGCGCCGAACTCGCCTGGCGGTGTCAGCAGGGTCAGGGCCAGCAGATCCGCGGCCACAGCCACCAGGGCATTGGCGGCGTGGAAGCGATCGGTCAGTTCGCGGTAGTCGAACAGGTCACCGTTGCTCGCCGGGTATTGCAGCAGGGCACCGAAGAACGGGCTGACATCGGTCAGTTTGCGCTCATCGCCCACCACCACGTTGATCCCCAGAGGCTCGGCACGAGTGCGCAGTACGTCCAGGGTTTGCGGGTGGCAATGCACGGAAGCGAAGAAGGCGTGGCTGCCCTTGTTCTTGCTCAGGCGCTTGCAGAAGGTCATGGCTTCGGCGGCGGCAGTGCCTTCGTCCAGCAGCGAGGCATTGGCGATGGGCAGACCGGTCAGGTCGCTGATCAGGGTCTGGAAGTTCAGCAGGGCTTCCAGGCGACCTTGGGAGATTTCTGGCTGGTAGGGGGTGTAGGCGGTGTACCAGGCCGGGTTTTCCAGCAGGTTGCGCAGGATCGGCGAAGGCGTGTGACAGCTGTAGTAGCCCTGGCCGATGTAGGTCTTGAACAACTGGTTCTTGTTGGCGATGGCCTTGATCGAGGCCAGGGCCTCGGCTTCGCTCTGGCCATGGCCCAGGTCCAGTACGCTGGTGCCCTTGATGCTTTCGGGAATCACGCTGGCGCTCAGGGCTTCCAGGGAGTCGAAGCCCAGGCTGTTGAGCATGGCTTGCTCATCGCCCTGGCGCGGACCGATGTGGCGCGCGATGAATTCGTTGGCGGTAGTCAGGTTGACGGTCATGACGGGCTCCTCAGGCTTCGGCGCTGGCTTTGATCAGGCGGTCGTAGGCGTCCTGATCCAGCAGTTGGCCGACAGCGGCGGCATCCGCGGGAATGAAGCGGAAGAACCAGCCTTCGCCCAGCGGATCTTCGTTGACCAGTTCCGGGCTGTCTTCCAGGGCCGGGTTAGTGGCGACCACTTCCCCGTCCAGGGGCATGTACACACCGCTGGCGGCCTTCACCGATTCCACGGTGGCGGCTTCGGCGCCCTTGTCGTAGCTCTGCAGCTCCGGCAGTTGCACAAACACCACATCACCCAGGGCGTTCTGGGCGAAAGCCGTGATGCCGACGGTGACACTGCCATCCGCTTCGCTACGCAGCCATTCGTGATCTTCAGTAAAACGCAACTCGCTCATGGAAACTCCTCAAGGGCCAGACTCGTCTGGTGGACGCGATTGAATGCTCGTGCAGGGCCGAGCCGAATGGCAATGTCCATAGCAAGAACACGGCCAATATTGATTTGTTCTTTTAAGATCAATGATTTGAGCGTTTTATCGAAAAGCCTGAAGGGCTTGCTTGTAGCGAAATCGCTACATCTGGCCCTGTAGAAAAAAGGCTTTGAGGATCAAAGCCTTGCACGGCAGCGATTACAAGGATGTGTAGCGAAATCGTTCCGCTGTAGCGCTTTCAGTACAGTTGCAGGTCGCTTCTAGAACGGTAGACGCGGCGGGGAGGTAGGAGCTGGCTTGCCAGCGAAAGCGCCCTTAAGAGCGACACAGGGCTTGAGGGCCTCTTCGCCGGCGAGCCGGCTCCTACGGATGAGGGGGCAGGTCAGGCCTTGCCGGGGATGCCGTACTTGCGCAGGCGATGGGCGATGGCCGTGTGGGAGGTTTGCAGGCGGTTGGCCAGTTGCCGGGTCGAGGGGTAGTTGACGTAGAGGGTTTCCAACAATTCCTTCTCGAAGGCTTCCACTGCCTGTTCCAGGCTCTCGACTTCGGCATCGTTCTGCCGTGCCACCGAGGTGCCGGCGATGTCCAGATCACCGATGTCCACCAGATTGCTTTCGCAAATGGCCGCCGCCCGGAAGATCACGTTCTGCAATTGCCGTACGTTGCCCGGCCAACGGTTGCCCAGCAGGGCGGGGTAGGTGCCCGGGGTCAGGCGACACACTGGGCGCTGGATCTGCGCGCAGGCCTGCTGCATGAAGTAGCGGGCCAGCAGCAGGATGTCCTGGCCGCGTTCGCGCAGCGGCGGCACTTCGACATTCAATACGTTGAGGCGATAGAACAGGTCTTCGCGGAAGCTGCCTTCGCCGACCATCTTTTCCAGGTCACGATGGGTAGCGCTGAGGATGCGCACATTGACCTTGATCTCGCGATCGCCACCGACCCGACGAAAGCTGCCGTCGTTGAGAAAACGCAGCAGCTTGGCCTGCAGGTAAGGCGACATCTCGCCGATTTCATCGAGAAACACCGTGCCCTGGTTGGCCAGCTCCATCAGCCCCGGCTTGCCCCCGCGCTGGGCCCCGGTAAAGGCCCCGGGGGCGTAGCCGAACAGTTCACTCTCGGCGAGGTTTTCCGGCAGCGCCGCGCAGTTCAGGGCCAGGAAGGGCGCGCTGTGCCGGGCGCTGATGGCGTGGCAGGCACGAGCCACCAGCTCTTTGCCGGTGCCGGTTTCCCCCTGGATCAACAGCGGTGCATCCAGGGCCGCGACCCGTTGGGCCCGGGCCTTGAGCGTGCGAATTGCCGGGGATTCGCCGAGCAGCGCATCGAAGCCTTCGGCATGATCGTGGTGCAGGGCCGAGAGTCGCTCACCGATGCGGTTGGGTTGATACAGAGTCAGCAGCGCGCCGGCATCGGTAATGGGGGTGGCGTCCAGCAGCAGTGTCTGTCCGTTGACCATGATTTCCCGCAGCGGCAGGCGAAAGCCGTTTTCCAGCAGGGCCTCCAGCAGCGCGGCATCGGCAAACAGTTCGGCGACGCTTTCTCCCGCCGGTTCACGGCCATACAGGGCAATCAGCGCCGGGTTGGCCAGCAATACCTTGCCGGCGCTGTCCAGGGCCAGCACCGGATCGGTCATGGCCGCCAGCAAGGCGTCCAACTGCAAGTGGCGACGCTGGCCGGGCAGGATGTCGACCACCGTTACCGCCTGCACGCCCTGTACGTTGAACAGCGCATCGCGCAACTCTTCCAGTACCTGGGGGCTCAGGGTCGGGGCGTCGATATAGACGTTGGGCGGCACCATTTCCACCGCATCCAGGTTGAGATTGCGTCCGCCCAGCAGGGCCAGGACTTCCTGGGTAATGCCGACGCGGTCGATGAAGCTGACGTGGATACGCATGGGGAGGCAGAGGCTTCTGGAACACTGAAGGGCGCCAGTATGCCTTGGGCGATGGCCTTAGTCGAAATCGGTGGGGCTGTTGTAGGAGCCGGCCTGACGGCGAAGGCGGACCAGATCCCCAGGCATGGCGCTGGTCATTTCGCCGGCAAGCTGGCTCCTACAGAAGGGGGGAGGTCATGCCAGGTGTTCGGGGTTTATCGGGTCGCCGGGCTTGACGTTAAGTTGCTTGCGTACGTCTTCGAACATCTCGTCGTAGTACTTGTGCATGGAGGCAATGCTGGCGCTCTTGGGCAAGCCGTACTGTTGGGCGATGCGGGTCGCGTGACGGGCGAAGTCAAAGGCCAGGTCCTTGGCCAGGAAGAACTGCTCTTTCAAGGATTTGTCTTCAATGGTGCCGTGCAGGGTGAACAGCATGCCATGACCCTCCTTGGGGTCCTGGGCCAGTTCGTAGTCGATGCACAGGTTGTAGCTGAAGTCGTCCTTGCTCAGCGCATGGCGCTCTATATGCAGGTGACCGGGCTCAAACATGGCCATAGGCGTCTCTCCTCCAGGGCTTTGAATGAGGGCAGGCACCGGGCCCGCCCCGTGTTCTCACAGCAAGCGTCTTACAGGTAGCTGATGCCGGTTTTTGCCGTGCTGATGCGGGTACCGGCCTTGCCCTGGACGATCGCTTCGATGTCCGAGAGTGAACCGATCACCGCGACTTTGCCAGTGTGCCGGGCAAATTCGCAGGCGGCCTGGACCTTCGGTCCCATGGAGCCGGCGGCAAAGCCCAGCTTCTCCAATTCATCCGGATGGGCCTGGGCAATGGCCTTCTGGGTGGGTTTTCCGAAGTCGATGAATGCTGCGTTGACGTCGGTGGCGATCACCAGCAAATCGGCTTCGAGTTGCTCGGCCAGCAGCGCAGAACACAGGTCCTTGTCGATCACCGCCTCGATGCCCTTGAGCTTGCCGTCCTCGCCGTACATCGTCGGAATGCCGCCACCGCCGGCGCAGATCACGATGCTGCTTTTTTCCAGCAGCCACTTGATCGGGCGGATTTCGAAAATGCGCTTGGGCTTGGGACTGGCCACCACTCGACGGTACTTGTCGCCGTCCGGGGCAATGGCCCAGCCTTTTTCCTTGGCCAGCTTCTCGGCTTCTTCCTGGCTGTAGACCGGGCCGATGGGCTTGGTCGGGTTCTTGAAGGCCGGGTCCTTGGCGTCCACTTCCACCTGGGTCAGCAAGGTGGCAAAGGGCACCTCGAAGTCCAGCAGGTTGCCCAGTTCCTGTTCGATGATGTAGCCGATCATGCCTTCGGTCTCGGCGCCGAGCACGTCCAGCGGGTAGGGCGAAACCTGGGTATAGGCGGCTGCCTGCAACGACAGCAGGCCCACTTGTGGGCCATTGCCGTGAGCGATCACCAACTGGTTGCCGGGATGGATCTTGGCGATCTGTTCAGTGGCGATGCGGATGTTGGCGCGTTGGTTGTCCGCAGTCATGGGTTCACCACGGCGGAGCAGGGCGTTACCGCCCAGTGCAACGACGATACGCATAATGCAGTCCTTCTAGAGGCTCTGTAGGAGCCGGCTTGCCGGCGAACAGCAGTTCGCTGGCAAGTCAGCCCCGGCAGGGGGAGGCGAGTTAGAGGTCGGCCAGGGTCGAAACCAGGATCGCCTTGATGGTGTGCATGCGGTTCTCCGCTTGCTCGAAGGCGATGCAGGCCGGGGACTCAAACACGTCGTCGGTGACTTCGATGCCGTTGGCCAGATGCGGATACTGCTCGGCGATCTGTTTGCCCACCTTGGTGTCGCTGTTGTGGAAGGCCGGCAGGCAGTGCATGAACTTGGTCCGAGGGTTGCCGGTGGCTTTCATCAGTTGGGTGTTGACCTGATACGGCAGCAGTTGCTCGATGCGCTCGGCCCAGGCTTCCACCGGTTCGCCCATGGAGACCCAGACGTCGGTGTGGATGAAGTCCACGCCTTTGACTGCGGCCTTCGGATCTTCGGTGAGGGTGATGCGGGCACCGCTTTCTTCGGCGTATTGCTTGCAGCGCTGCACCAGGTCGTCATGGGGCCATAGGGCCTTGGGCGCGCAGATGCGCACGTCCATGCCGAGCTTGGCGCCCACCAGCAGCAGCGAGTTGCCCATGTTGTTGCGGGCGTCCCCCAGGTAGGCGTAGCTGATCTCGTGGATCGGCTTGTCGGCGTGTTCACGCATGGTCAGCACGTCGGCGATCATCTGGGTTGGGTGGTATTCGTCGGTCAGGCCGTTGAACACCGGAACCCCGGCGAACTTCGCCAGTTCTTCGACGATTTCCTGCTTGAAGCCGCGGTACTCGATGGCGTCGTACATGCGCCCCAGCACTCGGGCGGTGTCCTTCATGCTTTCCTTGTGGCCGATCTGCGACGAGTTGGGGTCGATGTAAGTGACGTTGGCGCCCTGGTCATAGGCGGCCACTTCGAAGGCGCAGCGGGTACGGGTGGAGGTCTTTTCGAAGATCAGCGCGATGTTGTTGCCCTTGAGGTGCTGCTGCTCGGTGCCGGTGTACTTGGCGCGCTTGAGGTCGCGGGACAGGTCCAGCAGGTAGCGCAGTTCGCGTGGGGTGTGGTGTTCCAGGCTCAGCAGGTTACGGTTGTGGATGTTGAACGCCATGATTATTTTCCTCGGATTCGGTAATCGGTCCGACCGGCGCCGGGTAGGCGCGGTCGGAGAGCGTGTCGTCTAAAGGCTTAGTAGTCGATCGGATCGCGAATGATCGGGCAGGTCATGCAGTGGCCGCCGCCGCGGCCCCGGCCCAGTTCGCCGGCGCTGATGGTGATGACCTCGACCCCAGCCTTGCGCAGTAGGGTATTGGTGTAGGTGTTGCGGTCGTAGCCGATGACCACGCCCGGTTCCACGGCCACCACGTTGTTGCCGTCGTCCCATTGCTCGCGTTCGGCGGCGAAGCTGTTGCCGCCGGTTTCCACCACGCGCAGGGCCTTGAGGTTGAGGGCCTTGGCCACGGTATCGAGGAAGCTGGCTTCTTCGCGGCGCACATCGATGCCGCCCGGTTTGCTTTCGTCAGGGCGCAGGCTGAAGGCGACGATCTGACTCACCACTTCCGGGAAGATCGTGACCAGATCGCGGTCGCAGAAGCTGAATACGGTATCCAGGTGCATGGCCGCGCGGGACTTCGGCAGGCCGGCGACGATCACACGCTCCACGGCCTTGTGCTTGAACAGGTTCAGTGCCAGTTGACCGATGGCCTGGCGCGACGAGCGTTCACCCATGCCGATCAGGACCACGCCATTGCCGATAGGCATCACGTCGCCGCCTTCCAGGGTGGCATTGCCGTGCTCCTGATCCGGGTCGCCGTACCAGATCTGGAAGTCGGCGTTGGTGAACTCGGGGTGGAATTTGTAGATGGCGGTGGTCAGCAGGGTTTCCTGACGTCGCGCCGGCCAGTACATCGGGTTCAGGGTCACGCCGCCATAAATCCAGCAAGTGGTGTCGCGGGTGAACTGAGTATTGGGCAGCGGCGGCAGGATGAAGCTGGAGTGGCCGAGGAAGTCGCGGAACATCTCGATGGTCTTGCCGCCGAAGCTGCTGGGCAGGTCGTCGGCCGAGACGCCGCCGATGAGGAATTCGGCAACCTTGCGTGGCTCCAGGCTGCGCAGCCACGAGCCGACTTCGTTGACCAGGCCCAGGCCCACCTGATTGGCGGTGATCTTGCGCTCCAGGATCCAGTCCAGGGCTTCGGGGATGGCAACGATGTCGGTCAGCAGGTTGTGCATTTCCAGCACATCAATGTCCCGCTCGCGCATCTTGGTGACGAAGTCGAAATGGTCGCGTTTGGCCTGGGCCACCCACAGCACATCATCGAACAGCAGTTCGTCGCAGTTGTTCGGGGTCAGCCGCTGGTGGGCCAGGCCTGGGGAGCAAACCATGACTTTGCGCAGTTTACCGGCTTCGGAATGGACGCCGTACTTAACTTTTTCCGTGGTCATTACTGTGATCCTCCAGAGACAAAACAATCAGGGGTGTTGCTTGAAAGGCGGTGTTACAGGGTCAGGAAGCCGTCGTAGAGACCGTAGGCCGCCACCAGGGCGCCTATGACCACTGCGGCAAAAATCAGCTTCTCGACGTTGGTGAAAATCGGTTTGTGCAGTTCCATCTTGGCCTTGGCGAAGAGCACCACGCCGGGGGCATAGAGCAGGGCTGACAGCAGCAGGTACTTGACCCCGCCGGCGTACAGCAGCCAGATCGCGTAGAGCAGGGCGATGCCGCCGATGATCAGGTCCTTCTTGCGTTCGGCCAGGGCCTGTTCGTAGCTTTCGCCGCGCACTGCCAGCAGGACCGCGTAGGCCGCCGACCACAGGTAGGGCACCAGGATCATCGAGGTGGCGAGATAGATCAGCGACAGGTAGGTGCTGGCCGAGAACAGGGTGATGACCAGGAAGATCTGCACCATGGCATTGGTCAGCCACAGGGCGTTGGCCGGTACGTGGTTGGCGTTTTCCCGGCGCAGGAACTCCGGCATGGTGTGGTCCTTGGCTGCGGCGAACATGATCTCCGCACACAGCAGTACCCACGACAGCAGCGCCCCCAGCAGCGAGATGATCAGGCCGACGCTGATCAGCACCGCGCCCCAGTGGCCCACCACATGTTCCAGTACCGCCGCCATGGAGGGGTTCTGCAGCTTGGCCAGTTCCGGCTGGGTCATGATCCCCAGGGACAGCACGTTCACCAGCACCAGGAACAGCAGTACGGTGATGAAGCCGATGACGGTGGCCTTGCCCACGTCCGAGCGTTTTTCCGCCCGAGAGGAGAAAATGCTCGCGCCCTCGATGCCGATGAACACCCAGACGGTGACCAGCATCATGTTGCGCACCTGATTCATCACGCTGCCCAGGTCCGGGTTCTTCACCCCCCAGATATCAGCGGTGAAGATATCCAGCTTGAAGGCGAACAGCGCGATCAGCACGAACAGCAGCAGCGGCACCACTTTGGCAACCGTGGTCACCAGGTTGATGAAGGCGGCTTCCTTGATCCCGCGCAGTACCAGAAAGTGCACGGCCCAGAGCAGGATCGAGGCACCGATCACCGCGGCCGGGGTGTTGCCCTCGCCGAAGATCGGGAAGAAATAACCCAGGGTGCTGAACAGCAGGACGAAGTAGCCGACGTTGCCCAGCCAGGCGCTGATCCAGTAGCCCCAGGCCGAAGAAAAGCCCATGTAGTCGCCGAATCCGGCCTTGGCGTAGGCATATACACCACCGTCCAGATCAGGTTTGCGATTGGCCAGGGTCTGGAAGACAAATGCCAGGGTCAACATGCCGACAGCGGTAATTGCCCAACCAATAAGAACTGCACCGACATCGGCACTGGCTGCCATGTTTTGCGGTAAGGAAAAGATCCCGCCGCCAATCATGGAACCCACTACCAGGGCGACTAAGGCGCCCAGTCTTAGTTTACCGGGGGATTCAGACATTGCATGACTCCAATGCAGGAGAAGAGAGACGTCAGAGTAAATCTGCTTGCAATCCGAACAGCTGACTTAGATCAGTTCATCGCTGCATTCCGTTGTGAATGAATGACTTAAGATTTATTGCGAGAGGTAGAATGCTGCCCTGAGAGGGCCATTCCAGAGGCTTTTTGATCTCCTGATCAATAGGGGTTCTCATTGCCAGCGACGTTTGAAGCTAGACCGTTTTGAAGAATGTGCAAATCTTCACGCGTGTTCGATTAATCACTTGGTAGTGATGGCACTTAGTACATTTACATAACAAAACAGTCGGTTATTCAGTGCCTTCTGCAGGGTATCTAAAGCCTGTGCGGATAAAGGATGATTAATTGACTGTTACTGTTAGACGCACATTTGTAGACGTTATTTAATAAACTGTAGGTTTATCGCCAGATCGACTCACTGAGGCAGAGGTAGGAATGACACAACCGGCGCAGAAGCTTCAACTCGGTGCACTGATCGCTCTGGTCGTGGGCTCGATGATTGGCGGTGGGATCTTTTCCCTGCCACAGAACATGGCCGCCCGTGCCGATGCCGGTGCGGTGCTGATCGGCTGGGGGATCACTGCGGTGGGCATGCTGACCCTGGCGTTCGTTTTCCAGACCCTGGCCAACCGCAAGCCGGAGCTGGATTCCGGAGTCTATGCCTATGCCAAGGCGGGGTTCGGCGACTACATGGGCTTTTCGTCCGCCTGGGGCTACTGGATCAGTGCCTGGCTGGGCAACGTCGGCTACTTCGTCCTGCTGTTCAGCACCCTAGGCTATTTCTTCCCGGTGTTCGGCCAGGGCAATACCCCGGTGGCCATCGGTTGTGCGTCATTGCTGCTGTGGGCCGTGCATTTTCTGGTGCTGCGCGGGATCAAGGAGGCGGCGTTCATCAACCAATTGACCACGGTGGCGAAGATTGTGCCGCTGGTGATGTTCATCGTCATTGCTGCCGTGGCGTTCAAGGCCGACATCTTCACCCGCGATATCTGGGGACGCAGCAATCCGAATTTTGGCGGGGTGATGGATCAGGTGCGCAACATGATGCTGGTCACGGTGTTCGTGTTCATCGGCATCGAGGGCGCCAGCGTGTATTCGGCTCGGGCGCAGAAGCGCGCGGATGTCGGGCGGGCCACGGTGATCGGCTTCCTCGGAGTGCTGGCGTTGCTGGTGCTGGTGAACGTGCTGTCCCTGGGGATCATGAGCCAGCCGGAATTGGCCACGCTGCAGAACCCCTCCCTGGCGGCGGTGCTGGAACACATCGTCGGCCCCTGGGGCGCCTTGCTGATCAGCATCGGCCTGGCGATTTCCCTGTTGGGGGCGCTGTTGTCCTGGGCCCTGCTGTGCGCGGAGATTCTCTATGCGACGGCCCGGGACCGGACCATGCCGGCTTTCCTGAAGAAGGAGAACGCCAACCATGTGCCGGTCAATGCCCTGTGGCTGACCAACGTGATGATCCAGATCTTCCTGTTGATCACCCTGTTTTCCGCGGGCACCTATACCAGCCTGATCTATTTGGCATCGTCGATGATCCTGGTGCCCTACCTGTGGTCGGCGGCCTACGCGGTGTTGCTCAGCGGCCGTGGGGAAACCTACGAGCAAGCCTCTCGGGAGCGGATGAAGGACCTGTTCGTCGCCGTCGTGGCCCTGAGCTACGCCATCTGGCTGCTGTACGCCGGCGGCTTGAAGTACCTGCTGCTGTCGGCCCTGTTGTATGCGCCCGGGGTGATTCTGTTCGCCAAGGCCAAGCGCGAGCAGGGCGAGCCGTTGTTCACGGCGCTGGAGAAGCTGATCTTCACGGCGGTGCTCATGGGGGCGTCGCTGGCGGCTTACGGGCTGTACAGCGGCTTGCTGAAGTTGTGATTCAACAGTCGCGGTATCGATAATCTGTGGTGATCGGCAGCGCCTCTGACCGATGTCGCGAGGTCAGAGGCCTGCTGGGTGTTACACCCGGAACTGATCCATCAGTTTCATCTGCTGAGTCGCCAGGGCGTTCAGTTGGCTGCTCACCTGAGCCGATTCGCTGGCCTGTTCGGTGAGGGTTTCGGTCACGCTGCGGATCGCCGAGACGTTGCGGTTGACCTCTTCGGCCACCGCGCTCTGTTGCTCGGCGGCGCTGGCGATCTGCAGGTTCATGTCGCTGATTACGGTGACCGCGTCGCTGATCTTGCCCAGGGCCTGGACCGCCTGCTGGATCTGTCCGGCGTTGTTCTGCGCCTGGCTCTGGCTGGCGTGCATGGTGGTCACCACGTCACGGGTGCCGCTCTGGATGCGTTCGATCACCACGCGAATTTCTTCCACCGAGTCCTGGGTGCGCTTGGCCAGGTTGCGCACTTCATCGGCCACCACCGCAAAGCCGCGACCGCTTTCGCCGGCACGGGCCGCTTCGATGGCCGCATTGAGGGCCAGCAAGTTGGTTTGCTCGGCGATGCTGCGGATCACTTCCAGCACCGAACCGATCTGCTCGCTGCTCACCGCCAGGGCTTCGACTTCACCCACCGCCTTGCTCACCTCGTCGGCCAGTAGGCTGATATCCCGGGTGCTGCGTTCGATGATGGTCATGCCTTCCTTGGCCGACTGGTCGGCGCCACGGGCGGCCTGCGCGGCATTGGAAGCACTGTTGGCGACGTCGTGGGCGGTGGCGCTCATTTCGTTGGACGCGGTGGCCACCTGGTCGATCTCGCGGAACTGCACTTGCATGCCTTCGCTGGTCTGGCGGGCGATTTCCGAAGACTGGTCTGCGGTGCCGCGGGCCTCGGTGATGCTTTGCTTGATCTGGGCAATGGTCGGTTGCAGCTTGTCGAGGAAGCGGTTGAACCAACTCACCAGCTCGCCCAGTTCATCTTTCTTGCTGTAGTTCAGGCGCTGGGTCAGGTCGCCGTCGCCGCTGGCGATGGCCTTGAGCATCTCGGCTACGCTGTTGATCGGCCGGGTCACGCCGGAAGCGCTGAGCCACATCAGCAGCAGGCCCAGCAGGCCGGCACCGACGGCGACCAGCAGGGTCTTCAGGGTGCCGCTGGTCTGGGCTTGATCCAGCAGGGTCTGCAGTTTGACCGAGTCCGCCAGCAGCACCTGTTGTGGTAGGTCGATGGTCACGCCCCAGGCCTTGGCATCGGCAATCGGACTGAAGGGATAGACCGCGCGGATCAAGTCGCCTTGCTGCAGGACTTTCGATTGGCTGCCGGCGAGCGTCGCGAGGATGTCCTTGCCCTGGGCACCAAAGGTTTCATTGATGTTCTTGCCGACCTGGCCGGCATCAGCGCCGACAGCGGCCAGCAGCCCACTGCCGGCCAGGATCATCATGTGCCCGGCCCCGTCGAACAGGTCCCGCTGGGCCTCGACAGCGGCGGCTTGCAGGGCGTCCAGGGCGATGTCGACGCCAATCACGCCCAGCACCTTGCCGTCCACCAGCAGTGGCAGGGAGATGGTGGTCATCAGCACTTGCTTCTTGTCCTGGCCGATGGTGTCGGCATAGGGATCGAGCAGGCAGATGCGTCGGCTGTCCCGGGGGCAGGTGTACCAGATGTTGTAGGGCGTGCCGCTGAGGTTGAGGGTGGTCTTGGTCATGTCCTCCTCAGCCATCACGGTATTGAGTTGCTGGCCGCCGGCGCGACTCCAGTAGGTGGCGAAACGTCCGCGTTCGTTGGAGGCGCGGGTGGCGTCGTTGGCGAACTCGCTGTCCTTGCCGTCCAGGGCGTTGGGCTCGTAGGCGAGCCAGATGCCGAGCACCTTGGGGTTGCGCTCGAAGGCGGTTTTCAGGCTGCGGTTGAGTTCTTCACGCAGGGCCGGGGCATCCAGGCCGCGCTTGTTGGCCAGGTCTCGCAGGTCCCGGACTTGATCCGCCAGGGCGGTGATCACCAGCTGGCTTTCGCCGAAGGTTTTCTGAATGCGCGCGGCTTGTTCGGCTGCCTTGGCCTGCAGCAGGTCCTCGACTCCGGCTGTCAGCATCCGCGTGCTGGACGTGTTCACCAGTTGATTGTTCTGCTGGCTCTGATAGAGGTTCATGCCGACGATCAGCGCCACCACGCCCAACAGGCACAGTCCGGACAACAGCACGATTTTCAGGCGGATGGAGAGAGAGTCGAACATGGGGCGATCTCGCGAAAGGACGGATGGAAAGCACGGAATCGGCTGATTCCGGTCGCCAAGTCCATTCAGCGCCATGTCCGGAACATCGGCTTGGCCGGCTTTTGCGTGAGTTTTAGCCGACGAACGGTAGGGCGCAGGCCTTCGTCGTGCAGGCGCCGGCTTGCCGGCGAAGAGGGCCGCCAAGTTGATGCATATTCTCAGGTGGCTTTCGCCGGCAAGCCGGCTGCTACAGGGGCGGGGGGCAGGTTTGCGGCAAGGCTTCGGGGCGCGACCAGATCCACAGGTTGCCCAGGGTCATGCCGGCGATGGCGGCGTACATCGTCCAGTGATGGTTGAGCAGGGTCAGCATCAGGCCGGCACACAGCAGCATGCTGAGGGTGGCGCTGATTTTGGCCTTGCGGCTGACAATCCGGCCGTTGCGCCAGTTGCTCAGGATCGGGCCGAACAGCCGGTGGCTCTCCATCCAGGCACTCAGGCGTGGCGAACTCTTGGTAGCGGCCCAGGCGGCCAGGAGGATGAATTCGGTGGTGGGCAGACCCGGTACGACGATGGCGATCAGGCCGATAGCCAGGCTGATGTAAGCCAGCGCGCCAAACAGCAGGCGGGATATTTTCGACGAGGAGGGGCGAGTGGGGGTCATGGCTTCGATGATGAGGTAACGCGCCGTACGGCTCAATCCGGGAATGGCAGTGGCCGACAAAATACCGCTGCGGGCAGGGGGCACGCCTGGCGCGCCACCTGCTCGCAACTACAGGAGGTCAGGCCGGTTGTGCAGCGCTGGAGTAAGCCTGTTCCAGCAGTACGGTGAAGCGGTTGAAGGCATCCAGGGCGCCTTTCTCCGCTGCGGCTTCTTCTTCGGCGGTGAATTCCAGGCCGTCGAGGATGCGGGTGAAGGTCTTCCAGCCTTCGGCACGACCGCCAGCCGGCTCGCCCAGGTGCCGGGCACCGAAGGTTTCGCTCAGGCCCAGGCCCACGGCGCGCTTGATCAGGAATGCGGCGCCGAGCTTGGAGCCTTCGGAGACGAAGATCCAGCCCAGGGCTTCGGCCTTGCTCGGGTTGCGCACTGCGCCGGCTACCGGTGCCGGGACCTCGGTGTCCAGGTCTGCCAGGTCGGCCTTGGCCGCTTCGGCGCGGCAGCGCTCGGCCAGATCGGGGACGATCTTGATCAGCTCGGCATCGTTGTACAGCTCCACCAGCTCCGACTGGAACAGGTACTGGGCTACCACGAAGCGAGCGAAGGCACCCTGGGTTTCAAACGGTGCGTGGGCCTTGACCAGGGCGTCGAGCTTGGAATGGGGCTCGTGGGTGATCTGGTTCAGACGCTGGGAGCGCAGGTGATGACGCTGGGAGGAATCCTGGGAGGTCATGCAGATGTCCTTGAGAATGAGAGGCACTTAGTGACTAGACGAACAAGAAGACGCGACACAGTAAAAAATCCTCACTGCCCTGGATGAAAAAGAGCAGTGAGGCGGTTTGGCGTCAGATATCCCACACCAGGTTGACCGAGAAGTTGCGGCCGGGCTGGGTCAGGCGGTCGAGGTTGGCGGGTGCGGTCTGCCCGGCTTCACCGACACTGTCGTAGCCGCGCACGTCATCCCAGTTCCAGTATTTCTTGTCGGTCAGGTTGTACAGGCCGGCGTTCACGGTCAGGTCGTCGGTGACCTTGTAGAAACCGCTGAGGTCGAGGATGCCGTAGCCCGGTGTCTTGAACTGGCCGCTGGTGGTGCGGCCATCCGGGGCCTTGAAGGTGCTGTTGTCGACCCGGTCCTTGCGTTTGACCAGGGTCCAGCTCAGCAGCGCGCCATAGTTGTCCTGGTCGTAGCCGAGGCCAAACACGCCCTTGAGCGGGTTGACGCTGTTGATCGGCTCGCCGTTGTCATTGTTGCGACCGTAGGCGTAGGCCAGCGAGCCGATGCTGTACAGGCCCTGTGGTGCACCGAAGGCATCGAGGTTGAGACGGCCCCTGGCTTCGGCGCCCTTGATGGTGGCGTGTTTGATGTTGTTGCTCTGGATCACCGATTGCAGCGCGCCGGCGGTGATGGCGTCTTCGTTGATGAAGTCGCGGTACTGGTTGTAGAACACCGAGACATCGAAGGAGCCGGCGTCGAAATTGCCTCGCAGGCCGGTTTCGTAACCTTTGCTGGTTTCTGGCTTGAGGTTGGAGTTGGGCTCGACGATGTACCCGGTGGTGATGTTTTCAAAGCGGCCGTAGAGCGCCTTGGCCGACGGCGTGCGGAAGCCCTCGGAGTACTGGCCGTAGGCGGTGTAGTGCTCGTCGAAGCTGTAGGTCAGGCCGAACTTGGGCGAAACCCGATGCCAGGTCTTCTTGTCGTCGCTGACCGGAAAGTTGCCGGTGGGGTTGGCGACATTGAGGAACTCCTGCGTCAGTTTCGGCTTGAGCTGGGTGTAGTCGTAGCGCAGGCCAGGGGTGAAGGTCCAGGCGTTCCAGCTGATCTGGTCCTGGGCGAACAGGCTGTAGGTGTTGATGGTCGGGTCCGGGAAGTCGCTGGACTTCTTTACGCTGTCGCCGGCGGAAGGGCTCGGCGCGCCAACCGCGGTGCAGCCGGCACCGACGGCCAGGCAGCTGGCGGTGCCATAGCGCGAGCCTGTGACTTTCTGCTGCTTGAGAGTGGTGCCGTAGGTCAACTGGTGATCGGTTTCACCCAGGGCGAAGGCCTTGTCCAACTGAGCGTCGAACACCCATTGTTTTTCCTGGTACAGGGTTTTCCGCTCGCGCTGCACGTCACGGGCCACCGGGCTGAAAATCGACACCGGGTTATAGCGTTCGGAGGTGGTCTGGTCGGTCTTGGCGATCTGGTAGTTCAGGCTCCACTTGATCCGATCGGCGATGGGCGACTCCAGGGCAAAGCTGTTTTCCAGGCCGAAGCGTTCGCGGCTGATGGTGTCGTTGCCGACGCGCGAGCGATACCAGTTCTGGCCAACACCATTGAGGAACAGGCCGCCCACCGCACTTTTCTGGTTGGTGTCGCGGTCGTCCTTGTACTTCTCGTAGGTCAGGCCCAGGCGTGCGTCGTCCGCATAGTTCCAGCCGAGCTTGGCCAGGACGTTGGTGGTGCGGGCGTCTTCCGGGTTGGCGGCAGTGCGGTTCAGACCGGTGCCGTTGTTGCTGCCATAGGACTCGGTTTCGTGGCCGTCGCGCTGGCTCAGGTGCAACAGGCCGTCGAAATCGCTGGCCCGGCCGGCGACAGTGGCGGATTTCAGCCAGCTTTCGTCCGCCGAGCTGTAGCCGGTCTTCAGGCGCGCACCAAAATCCTGGCCGGGCTTGATGATGTCGTCGGCGTCCAGGGTGTAGTAGCTGACCGCGCCACCGATGGCGCTGCTGCCGTAGAGCACCGAGGCCGGGCCACGGAGGATTTCCACGCGCTTGACGATTTCCGGGTCGACGTAGTTGCGGTTGGTCTTGGCATAAGGGCCGCTGAAGAAGTGATCCGGCACTTCCACGCCGTCCACCTGGGTGAGAATCCGGTCGCTGTCGATACCTCGGATGTTGTAGCCGCTGATACCGGCGCGCTGGCCTGCACCGCCCACCGAAACACCAGGCTCGTAACGCACCAGCTCCTTGATCGTGTTGACGTTCTGGCGGTCGAGTTCTTCCCGGGTCTGCACGCTCACGGTGCTGGGTACCGAGCTGATGTCCTGCTCCTGGCGGGTGGCGCTGATGGTCACTTGCTGCAGGTTCACCACGTTGGCGCCGCTGCGTTTCTCCAGAACGATGCTGTTGTTGCCCAGCTTGCGGTAGCTCAGGTTGGTGCCGCCGAGCAGCCGATCCAGGGCCTTTTCCGGCGGCAGCGAGCCGCGTACGCCGGGGGAGGCAACGCCGGCAGCCAGCTCGGCGGGCAGGCCCACTTGCCAGCCGGTGACTGCGGTAAAGGCATTGAGCGCCGAGACCAGCGGTTGTTGGGCAATGGCGAAGTTGTAGTTGCCCATGCGCTGGCTGGAAGGCGCCGGGGCATCGGCCGCCATGACAGGAGTGGCGTGAGCGCCGGCCAGCAGGATCGCCGCGGTGAGCAGCGACAGGGTGCAGTTCTGCAGGCGGGTACAGGGAACAGAGGATCGGCTGTTGAGGCGAGGGGACATCGAGAGCGCTCCGGGTCGCACGAATCTTATAGGTGCAGATACGCATTCAAAATGCGAATCAGTTGCATTGGCTATAACGAGACGTATGACCCCTGGCTATCGCGTAAAAATAATTATTCTCAGTTGAGAATCACCAGCGCCGGGAATTCCGAGAGCTGCGCCGAGGTGATATGGGCCAGGGAGCGCAACACATCCAGGGGCTGGTCCAGGCGGTAGTTGCCGGTGACGGCAACATTCGCCAACTGCTCGTTGTTATTGACGATCCAGCCCGGGTAATAACGTCGCAGTTCCGCCAGCACCTGGTTGAGGGGGCAGTTCTCGAACACCAGGCGACCCTCGACCCAGGCCAGGTCCTTGCCGGCATCGAGCTTGGCCGGGTGCTCAAAACCCTGAGGGCCAACGCGTACGCTTTCTCCGGCCTTCAGGCGAATGCGCTGGTCGGCATGGGTCGCCCGCAGGTCGATATCGCCGCGCTGCACCTGGACCTGGGCGACGCCGTCCAGATAGCGCACGGCAAAGGCGGTGTCGCGCACGCTGGCCCGGACCGGACCAGCGTCCAGTTCCAGGGGCAGGCCGAGCGTGGCCGGGATCTCAAAGAAGGCTTCGCCCTGGTACAGCCGGGCCACACGCTGGTGATCGTCGATCTGGCTGGAAAACGCCGAGTTGGTGTTGAGCAGGACCTTCGAGCCGTCTTCCAGTTGCAGGCGCTGGCGTTCACCGACCAGGGTCAGGTGGTCGGCCTGCAGGCGCAGGGGCAGGTTGCTGAAGCTGAACAGCCCCAGCACCAGCACCGCGGCAGTGGCCAGTGGCTTCCAATGAGGGCGCAGGCGGGCCAGGCGTGAAACCTTCGGCGCGGGGGTGGCCAGGGCCTGGGCACAGAGTGCCACTTGGGGGCCGTTCCAGATGGCCTGGGCCTTCTCGAAGGCCTGGGCATTGAGCGGTGAAGCCGCCAGCCACTGGTGAAACTGGCGCACTTGTTCCTCGTTCGGATGTTCCAGCTCGATCAGCCAATCCAGCGCCTGATCCATGGCAAGGGTGCTTGAGTGCGAGCCGGCAGGGTTGGGCGGCTCGGCGCTGTGAAAATCCGTCACGGGTGTTCCTCGGCGGCGTCTGTGCGCAGCTGTTTTTTCAAGAGAGAGCGAAAGCCGGCCAAGGTTAACAAAGGCCTGGGGCTGACGCAGTCATTCTGCTCAGCGGTTGAAACTCACTGGCCGTCGAGACGTTCGGCGACGCCGATGCAGATGGCCATGATCAGTTTCAATTCCTTTTGCACCGTGCTCAGCGAAACCCCGAGCTCATCGGCGATCTCCTGATAGCTGTGGCCGTGCAGGCGGCTGAGGATGAAGATCTGCTGCTGGCGCGGGCTGAGCTGGCCGAGGCTGAGGTTCAGGCGCTCCAGCAATTGTTCGGCGTGGGCGGCGTCTTCGGCGCTGCTGACGGGCGCGGCGACGTTCTCCACCACCTCCGCCGGCACATCTTCCATAAGGGTGCGGCCCTGGATGCGTCGCGCCCGCAGGTGGTCGAGCGCCAGGTTGCGTGCGGTCTGGAACACGAAAGGCTCAAGGTGGGTGATCGGTCGCTCGCTGAGCGCGCGGGTCACTCGCAGATAGGTTTCCTGCAGTAGGTCTTCGGCGGTGCTGTGGTTGTTGACCATCCGCTCCAGCGTTCGCAGCAGAGAAATTCGTTGAGTGAGGAAGACGTGGTTGAAGTGCGATTGACTCACAGCAAGGCCTGATCCATTTTTTGCAGCAGATGATAATGATTGTCATCTACGTCAATGGTCAAGCCTTGTGTGATTTTATCCCCGAGCGGCCAGGTACGCCTGGTAGTCGGGAATCCGGTGTTCGTGGGCCTGGCTCATCAGTGGGCTGCTGAGCAGGTAGTCGGCGCTGCACTCGTTGCAGGCCACGGGAATGTTCCATACCGCCGCCACGCGCAGCAGGGCTTTGATATCCGGATCGTGAGGCTGGGGTTCGAAGGGGTCCCAGAAGAACACCAGCAGGTCGACCCGCTGTTCGGCGATCTGCGCGCCCAACTGCTGATCGCCGCCCAGAGGGCCGCTGATCATGCTTTCCACCGGCAGTCCCAGGCGTTTGCTCAGCAGCAGCCCGGTGGTGCCGGTGGCCAGCAGTTCATGTTCGACCAGTCGTGACTTCTGTCGCTCGGCCCAGTCCAGCAGAAAGACCTTGCAGTGGTCGTGAGCGACCAGGGCGATGCGCTTGCGCGCCGCCATGGTCTTTTGCGTGAAACTGATACCGATCATCGACGAATATCCGTTTTATTCCGCGTTGCACAGGGCCAGGCAGTTATCCAGCATACGGTTGGAGAAGCCCCACTCGTTGTCGTACCAGGCCAGTACCTTGAGCAAGCGACCGCCGCTGACCTTGGTGTGGTTGGCGTCGAAGATCGACGACAGCGGGTTGTGATTGAAGTCGCTGGAGACCAGCGGCAGGGTGTTGTAGCCGAGGATCTTCGAATGCTGGCTGGCACTCTTGAGCAGGGCGTTGACCTCTTCGGCCGTGGTGTCGCGCTTGAGGGTCACGGTCAGGTCCACCAGGGATACGTTGATCACCGGTACCCGTACCGCCATGCCGGTCAGCTTGCCCGCCAGTTCCGGCAGTACCAGGCCGACGGCTTCAGCGGCGCCGGTCTTGCTCGGGATCATGTTCTGGGTGGCCGAGCGGGCGCGATAGGGGTCGCTGTGATAGACGTCGGTGAGGTTCTGGTCGTTGGTGTAGGCGTGGATGGTGGTCATCAGGCCGTTGTCGATCCCCAGCTCGCGATGCAGCACCTGGGCCACCGGGGCCAGGCAGTTAGTGGTGCACGAAGCGTTGGAAATGACCTGGTGCGACTGGCGCAGAATGTCGTGGTTGACCCCATAGACCACGGTGGCGTCGGCGCCTTTGGCCGGGGCCGAGATGATCACTTTGCGCGCGCCGGCAGTAAGATGGGCGGCAGCCTTGGCACGGTCGGTGAACAGGCCGGTGCATTCGAAGACCACGTCGATCTTTTCCGCGGCCCAGGGCAGTTCGGCCGGGTTGCGGATGGCGCTGACGGCGATGCGGTCGCCGTTGACGGTCAGGCTTTCCTGGTCGTGCTGGACTTCGGCGTCGAAAGTGCCGTGGACGGTGTCGTATTTCAGCAGGTGGGCATTGATCGCGCTGTCTCCCAGATCGTTGATGGCGACGATCTGCAGATCCTGACGATAGCCTTGGGTATAGAGTGCGCGCAGGACGTTACGGCCAATACGGCCAAAACCATTGATTGCGATTCGAAGAGTCATGTGCAAACGCCTGTCGTTAAATTTGTTGTTGGAATTACAAGATTATTCGCATAGAAATAGAAAACAAGCCTTTTTAGTGGCAATATTTTGTCTTATCTACAACGAGTGACCTGAATCAACTGGTCCAAATGGTCAGGAAAGTCCTCCGCCGTCCCTGGTTGGCGACGCTTCTGATCAGCATAGACAAACAGGTCGCCACATCCGTTAGCCTGGAGTTCTACACATGCATCCCCGCGTTCTTGAGGTCACCGAACGGCTTATTGCCCGCAGTCGCGCCACTCGCCAGGCCTATCTCGCTTTGATCCGGGGCGCCGCCAGCGACGGCCCGCAGCGGGGCAAGCTGCAGTGTGCGAACTTCGCCCATGGCGTGGCCGGTTGTGGCGCCGACGACAAACACAGCCTGCGGATGATGAACGCGGCCAACGTGGCAATTGTTTCGTCATATAACGACATGTTGTCGGCCCACCAGCCTTACGAACATTTTCCCGAGCAGATCAAGAAAGCCCTGCGGGAGATCGGTTCGGTGGGCCAGTTCGCTGGCGGCACCCCGGCCATGTGCGATGGCGTGACCCAGGGCGAGGCGGGCATGGAACTGAGCCTGCCGAGCCGTGAGGTGATTGCGCTGTCTACCGCGGTGGCGCTGTCCCACAACATGTTCGACGCCGCGCTGATGCTGGGGATCTGCGACAAGATCGTCCCGGGCCTGATGATGGGGGCCCTGCGCTTCGGTCATCTGCCGATGGTCTTCGTTCCGGGCGGGCCGATGGTGTCGGGGATTTCCAACAAGCAGAAGGCCGATGTGCGCCAGCGTTATGCCGAAGGCAAGGCCAGCCGCGAGGAGCTGCTGGAGTCGGAAATGAAGTCCTACCACAGCCCGGGCACCTGCACTTTCTACGGCACCGCCAACACCAACCAGTTGCTGATGGAAGTCATGGGCCTGCACTTGCCGGGCGCTTCGTTCATCAACCCCAACACGCCGCTGCGTGATGCGCTGACTTACGAAGCTGCGCAGCAGGTCACGCGCCTGACCAAGCAGAGCGGCAGCTTCATGCCCATCGGCGAAATCGTCGACGAGCGTTGCCTGGTCAACTCCATCGTTGCCCTGCACGCAACGGGCGGTTCCACCAACCACACTCTGCACATGCCAGCCATCGCCCAGGCGGCAGGTATCCAGTTGACCTGGCAGGACATGGCCGACCTGTCCGAGGTGGTGCCGACCCTGTCCCACGTCTATCCCAACGGCAAGGCCGACATCAACCACTTCCAGGCAGCGGGCGGCATGTCGTTCCTGATCCGCGAGCTGCTGGAAGCCGGCCTGCTCCACGAGGACGTCAATACCGTGGCCGGCCCCGGCCTGAGCCGCTACACCCAGGAGCCGTTCCTCGATAACGGCAAACTGGTATGGCGCGACGGCCCGATCGAAAGCCTCGACGAAAACATCCTGCGACCGGTGGCTCGGGCCTTCTCCCCGGAAGGCGGCTTGCGGGTCATGGAAGGCAACCTCGGCCGCGGGGTGATGAAAGTCTCCGCGGTGGCTCCCGAGCATCAGGTCGTCGAAGCCCCGGCCGTGGTGTTCCAGGACCAGCAGGACCTGGCCGATGCCTTCAAGGCCGGACTGCTGGAGAAAGATTTCGTCGCGGTGATGCGCTTCCAGGGCCCGCGCTCCAACGGCATGCCCGAGCTGCACAAGATGACGCCCTTCCTCGGTGTGCTGCAGGACCGAGGCTTCAAGGTCGCGCTGGTCACCGACGGGCGTATGTCCGGCGCCTCGGGCAAGATCCCGGCGGCGATCCATGTCAGCCCGGAAGCCCAGGTGGGTGGTGCCCTGGCTCGGGTGCTGGATGGCGATATCATTCGTGTGGATGGCGTCAAGGGCACCCTTGAGCTTAAGGTGGACGCCGCAGAATTCGCAGCTCGCGAGCCGGCCAAGGGCCTGTTG
Organism: Pseudomonas sp. 910_21; assembly: GCF_052850735.1. Lineage (NCBI taxonomy): Bacteria > Pseudomonadati > Pseudomonadota > Gammaproteobacteria > Pseudomonadales > Pseudomonadaceae > Pseudomonas > Pseudomonas sp. 910_21. Next base: position 552,203 of record NZ_VXCY01000002.1, read on the forward strand.
GGCAACAACGTCGGTACCGGCCGCGAACTCTTCGCTTTCATGCGCATGGCCTTCAGCTCGGCAGAGCAGGGCGCCAGCGCCTTTACCTCTGCTCTGGAGACGCTTAATTGAAACTGGCCCTGGTCGGTGACATCGGTGGCACCAACGCGCGGTTCGCGTTGTGGAAGGACCAGCAACTGGACGCGATCCAGGTCCACGCAACGGCGGACTATCGCTGCCCGGAAGACGCCATCAAGGCGTACCTGCAAGACCAGGGCCTGGCCCTGGGTTCCATTGGTTCGGTATGCCTGTCGGTGGCCGGTCCGGTCAGCGGCGACGAGTTCCGCTTTACCAACAATCACTGGCGCCTGAGCCGCCAGGCGTTCTGCCAGACCTTGCAGGTGGAGCAGTTGCTGCTGGTCAACGACTTCTCGGCCATGGCCCTGGGCATGACCCGCTTGCAGCCCGATGAGTTTCGTGTGGTCTGCGAAGGAGTCGCCGAACCCTTGCGTCCGGCGGTGGTGATAGGGCCGGGCACTGGCCTCGGGGTGGGCACCCTGCTGAATTTCGGTGACGGCCGCTACATGGCCTTGCCGGGGGAGGGCGGCCATGTCGACCTGCCCTTGAGCAGCCCGCGAGAAACCCAACTGTGGCAGCACATTCACGATGAGATTGGCCATGTCAGCGCCGAGACCGCTCTGAGCGGCAGTGGATTGCCTCGGGTGTACCGGGCGATCTGCGCGGTGGACGGCCATGAGCCGCGCCTCGATACCCCGGAAGCCATCACCGCTGCCGGGCTGGCCGGCGACCCGATTGCCCGGGAAGTGCTGGAGCAGTTCAGCTGCTGGCTGGGGCGGGTGGCGGGCAACAATGTACTGACCACGGGCGCTCGGGGCGGGGTGTATATCGTCGGCGGGGTGATTCCCCGTTTCGCCGACTTCTTCATCCACAGCGGCTTTGCCAAGAGTTTTGCCGACAAGGGCTGCATGAGCGATTACTTCAAGGGCATCCCGGTGTGGCTGGTGACCGCGCCCTATTCCGGGCTGACCGGCGCCGGCGTGGCGTTGGAACAGGCCCAGGGTTGACGCCTGGCAGCAGGGTGTAGGAGCCGGCTTGCCGGCGAAGAGGCCGTAACAGGCCTCCCACCATCAGGCATAATCGCGCTCCCTGCCTAACAATAAGGACGGCCCCGGTGAGTTCAGTCAGTAAGTCGATTTTGTTGGTTGACGACGATCAGGAAATTCGCGAGCTGCTGGAAACCTACCTCAGCCGCTGCGGTTTCCAGGTGCGCACCACCGCCGATGGCGCCGGCTTTCGCCAGGCCCTGAGCGAGGCGCCCAGCGACCTGGTGATCCTCGACGTGATGCTGCCCGACGAAGACGGCTTCAGCCTGTGCCGCTGGATTCGCCAGCATCCACGGCGCAGCCAGGTGCCGATCATCATGCTCACCGCCAGTTCCGACGAGGCCGACCGGGTCATCGGCCTGGAGCTGGGGGCCGACGACTATCTGGGCAAACCCTTCAGCCCCCGCGAACTGCAGGCACGGATCAAGGCCCTGCTGCGCCGCGCCCAGTTCGCTCAGGAGCGGGTTGCCGGCGAAGTGTTGTGCTTCGACGAGTGGCGCCTGGATGTGATCAGTCATCGGTTGTTTCATAACGACGGCGAGGAGGTGATCCTCTCCGGCGCCGACTTCGCCCTGCTCAAGCTGTTCCTCGACCACCCCCAGGAAATCCTCGATCGCGACACCATCGGCAACGCCACCCGCGGGCGCGACCTGATGCCCCTGGACCGCATCGTCGACATGGCCGTCAGCCGCCTGCGCCAGCGTCTGCGGGACACGGAAAAGCCGCCGCGGCTGATCCGTACCGTGCGTGGCAGTGGCTATCAATTGGCAGCCAATGTGGTTGCCGGCAATGGTCACTGAGGCGTTGCGCGGGGTATTGCGACGGGTGCCGATGCCCCGCTCTCTACTGGGGCGCATGCTCCTGCTGACCTTGCTGGCGGTGTTGTTTGCCCAGGCCCTGTCCAGCGTGATCTGGGTTTCACAATTGCGCGCCACCCAGCTCGAGGGCCTGGTGACCAGCGCCCGCAGCCTGGCTCACTCGATGACCGCCAGCGTCAGCTACCTGCGTTCGCTGCCGGTGGCTTATCGCCCCTTGGTGCTCGACCAGTTGCGCAGCATGGGCGGTACTCGTTTTGTCGTGACCCTCAATGACAAGCCCCTGGGCATGCAGGTGCTGCCCGCCACCCCGCGTAAAGAGGCGGTATTGCAGGCGGTGGAGCAAGTGTTGCGCCAGTCCCTGGGCAACGACGCGGACATTTCCGTGACCTTTGTCAGCCCCGATGATCTGCGGATCTTCAATGGCGGCCTCAAACTCGATGAACTGCCCCGCTCCTGGGCCCATTACGCCCTGACCCTTGAGCCGGTGAACCCACCGGTGCTGGTGACCCAGATCCAGATGGCCCCGGGAGAATGGCTGTACATCGCCTCGCTCCTGCCCGAGCCCTACACCAGCCTCGAAGAACAGGGCCTGCCGGCGCAGCAAGTGTGGTTCATCCTTCTTACCAGCGGTTTTCTGCTGCTGTTCATCGGCCTGCTGGTGCACTGGCAGAGTCGGCCCCTCAAGCGCCTGGCCCGGGCGGCTCGGGACATGTCCCTGGGGGCGGATGTCGAGCCGGTAGCGGAGGGCGGCGGCAGTGAAGTGGTGGAGGTGGGCCGGGCCTTCAACAGCATGCGCGAACGCATCAGTCGCTACCTGACCGAGCGCAGCCAGCTGTTCAGCGCCATCTCCCATGACCTGCGCACCCCCATTACCCGCCTGCGCCTGCGGGTGGAACTGCTGGAGGACGAGCAATTGCAAACCAAGTTCGGTCGCGACCTGGACGAACTGGAGCTGCTGGTCAAAGGCGCGCTGCAATGCGTCAAGGACACCGACATCCACGAGAACATCGAACCGGTGGACCTCAATCAGGTACTCGACTGCCTGGTAGAGCCTTATCTGGCACCCAACGGCAATGGCCGCGTAACCCAGCAGGGCCGGGCCCTGGCCAGCTACCCGGGCAAGCCCCTGGCGCTCAAGCGCTGCATGGGCAACCTGATCGACAATGCCCTGAAGTACGGACAGAACGCTCACCTGCACATCGAAGACGACGACAGCGGCTTTGTCCTGCATGTCGACGACGAAGGCCCCGGCGTACCGGAGCAACGTCTGGAGCAAGTCTTCGAACCGCACTTCCGTCTTGCCGGCCAGCAGCAGGGCTACGGCCTGGGCCTGGGTATTGCGCGCAACATTGCCCACAGCCATGGCGGCGAAGTCAGCCTGCAGAACCTGCGCGAAGGCGGCCTGCGGGTAACCCTGTACCTGCCCCGGACCTTCGACTGACCTACCGGCCGGTGTAAGTGCTGGCTTGTGTAGGAGCTGGCTTGCCAGCGAAGGCGTCCTCAAGGGCGCTACAGCACTCAAGGGCCTCTTCGCCGGCAAGCCGGCTCCTACGGGACGGAGGGTAATGTCACCGTTTGGTGACATTGTGCGGGCCCTTCGTTACCTGCGGTTGCCGGCGGCTTGATTAGACTCAAGCCTTCGATAAAAACAACAACAGGTCACCCATGGACTCTCTTCCCCTGCCGCTGCGCAGTTGGCTGAACGCGCCCGCTCACCATTCCTGGCTCGCCGCCGAAGGCCAGCGCCTGCTGGATTTCGCCAAGGTTTCACGGCTCGCCGAAGGCTTCGGCAACCTCGATGCCCAGGGCTGCCTGCCCGTCGGCGCTCTGGCCGAAACCATGAACACCGCGCGCATGACCCACAGTTTTGCCATGGCCCATATCCAGGGCTTGCCGGGTTACGCCGGGCTGGTGGACCACGGCATCGCCGCCCTCATGGGCCCGTTGCGTGATGCCGAGCACGGTGGCTGGTTCGCCGTGGCCGGTCACGCGGATGGCAACAGCACCAAGGCTGCCTATCTGCATGCCTTTGTCGCCCTGGCCGCCAGCTCCGCAGTGGTGGCGCGGCGGCCCGGTGCCGAAGCCCTGCTCGCGGAGGCGATCCGGGTCATTGACGGGCATTTCTGGAGCGAGGAGGAGGGCGCCATGGGCGAGTCCTTCAACCGCGACTGGAGCGAGCAGGAAGCCTATCGCGGCGCCAACAGCAACATGCACGCCACCGAGGCCTTCCTGGCCCTGGCCGATGTCACCCAGGACCCGCGCTGGCTCAACCGCGCGCTGCGCATCGTCGAACGGGTGATCCATCAGCACGCCGCAGCCAATGACTTCATGGTGATCGAGCATTTCGATCCGTCCTGGCAGCCTGTGCGGGACTACAACCAGGCCTGCCCCGCCGACGGTTTCCGTCCCTTCGGCACCACGCCGGGCCACGGTTTCGAGTGGGCGCGCCTGCTGTTGCACCTGGATGCATCGCGGGTCCAGGCCGGCATGTTGACTCCGGGTTGGCTGGCGCTGGATGCGCAACGTTTGTTCGAGAGTAACTGTCGCTACGGCTGGGACGTGGACGGTGCCCCGGGCATTGTCTACACCCTGGACTGGGACAACCGGCCCGTGGTTCGCCAGCGTCTGCACTGGACTCACGCCGAGGCCAGCGCCGCCGCCAGCGCCTTGCTCAGGCGCACCGGCCAAGAGCAGTACGAGACCTGGTACCGGCTTTTCTGGGAGTTCTGCGAAGTGCATTTCATCGATCGCCAACAGGGTAGCTGGCATCACGAACTGGGCAGCGACAACCGCCCGGCCGCCGAAATCTGGGGCGGCAAGCCGGACCTCTATCACGCCTGGCAAGCCGTGCTGATTCCGCGTCTGCCCCTGGCGCCGAGCATGGCCTCGGCTTTGGCCCAAGCGTCTGTTCCGGGCCTTGTGTAACCATGTCGTGACATTTCCCCGTCGCTTCGTTACCCGAACGTTCGACTAGGCTGTTTAGACTCGTGTGCAGCGCAAGCACCAGACTTGCATGCATAACAACAAGAAAGGTACTTCAAATGAATGCGATTTCTCGCCTCGCCACTGTCATTTCCCTTGCCTCTCTGTTTCCCCTGAGTGCCCTCGCCGCCGATTCCAAAGGTTCCGTGGAAGTCGTCCACTGGTGGACTTCGGGTGGTGAAAAAGCCGCCGTCGATGTGCTCAAGGCCCAAGTGGAAAAAGACGGTTTCACCTGGAAGGACGGCGCCGTCGCCGGTGGTGGCGGTTCGACCGCGATGACCGTGCTGAAAAGCCGCGCCGTGGCCGGCAACCCACCGGGTGTGGCACAGATCAAGGGCCCGGACATCCAGGAGTGGGGCAGCACCGGCTTGCTCAGCACCGACACCCTCAAGGACGTGGCCAAGGCGGAAAACTGGGACGGCCTGCTGTCGTCCAAGGTGGCCAATACCGTCAAGTACGAAGGTGACTACGTCGCGGTGCCGGTGAACATCCACCGGGTCAACTGGCTGTGGATCAACCCTGAAGTGTTCAAGAAGGCCGGGATCGACAAGGCTCCGACCACCCTCGAAGAGTTCTATGCCGCTGGCGACAAGCTCAAGGCTGCGGGCTTCATTGCCCTGGCCCACGGAGGTCAGCCGTGGCAGGACAGCACCGTATTCGAAGATGTGGTGCTGTCGGTGATGGGCCCTGAGGGCTACAAGAAAGCCCTGGTGGACCTGGACCAGAAAACCCTCTCCGGCGCGCAAATGACCAAGGCCTTCACCGAGCTGAAGAAGATCACCGGCTACATGGACCCCAACCGCGCCGGGCGTGACTGGAACATCGCTGCCGCCGACGTGATCGGCGGCAAGGCCGGCATGCAGATGATGGGCGACTGGGCCAAGAGTGAATGGACGGCGGCGAAGAAAGTCGCCGGCAAGGACTACCAGTGCGTGCCGTTCCCGGGCACCGACAAGGCTTTCACCTACAACATCGACTCCCTGGCGGTGTTCAAGCTCAAGGCCGATCGCAAAGGTGATATCGCCGCTCAGCAAGACCTGGCCAAGGTCGCCCTGGGCAAGGACTTCCAGAAGGTCTTCAGCATCAACAAGGGCTCGATCCCGGTACGTACCGACATGCTCAATGCCATGAGTACCGAGGGCTTCGACTCCTGTGCGCAAGCCGCGGCCAAGGATTTCCTGGCCGACGAGAAGACCGGCGGCCTGCAGCCGAGCATGGCGCACAACATGGCCACTTCCCTGGCGGTGCAGGGCGCGATCTTCGACGTGGTGACCAACTTCATGAACGACAAGGATGCGGACCCGGCCAAGGCCAGTGCGCAACTGGCCTCGGCGGTCAAGGCCGCGCAGTAAGGTCCGGCGCCGCAGGTTCGCCTGCGGCTCGTTGTCCACCTCTCCCTGTGTAGGAGCCGGCTCGCCGGCGAAGCGCCGTGCCCGGTACATCGTGTCGTGCCGTTCGCTGGCGAGCCGGTTCCTGCAGGCAGAGGTTCCATTTCTTCAACCGGGTTATTGCGATGAGCTCTGTGGCGGTTTTCAGCAAGGCCTCACCCCTGGACGCACTGCAGCGCTGGCTGCCCAAGCTGGTGCTGGCGCCAAGCATGGTGATCGTGCTGGTGGGGTTCTATGGCTACATCATCTGGACGTTCATTCTGTCCTTTACCAATTCCAGCTTCATGCCGAGCTACAAGTGGGTCGGCCTGCAGCAGTACCTGCGCTTGATGGACAACGACCGCTGGTGGGTGGCGAGCAAGAACCTCGCGCTCTTTGGCGGCATGTTCATCGCCATCAGCCTGGTGCTGGGGGTGTTCCTGGCGGTGTTGCTGGACCAGCGCATCCGCAAGGAAGGCTTCATTCGCACCGTGTACCTGTACCCCATGGCACTGTCGATGATTGTTACCGGCACCGCCTGGAAGTGGCTGCTCAACCCTGGCCTGGGTCTGGACAAGATGCTCCGTGACTGGGGCTGGGAAGGCTTTCGTCTGGACTGGCTGGTGGATCAGGACCGGGTGGTCTATTGCCTGGTGATCGCTGCCGTGTGGCAGGCCTCGGGCTTTGTCATGGCGATGTTCCTGGCCGGCCTGCGGGGTGTCGACCAGTCGATCATCCGCGCTGCCCAGGTGGACGGTGCGAGCCTGCCGACCATCTACCTGAGGATCGTCCTGCCGAGCCTGCGCCCGGTGTTCTTCAGTGCCTTCATGATCCTCGCCCACATCGCCATCAAGAGCTTCGATCTGGTGGCGGCGATGACCGCGGGTGGCCCGGGCTACTCCTCCGATTTGCCGGCGATGTTCATGTATTCCTTTACCTTCAGCCGTGGCCAGATGGGCATCGGTTCCGCCAGTGCCATGCTGATGCTGGGGGCCGTGCTGACCATTCTGGTGCCGTACCTGTACTCCGAACTGCGAGGCAAGCGCCATGAATAACTCCCTCGCCAAGCCAACCCTGAATTTCAGTCGGATCGCCATCTACGCCACGCTGTTGCTGGCGGCGGCGGTGTACCTGATTCCGTTGGTGGTGATGCTGCTCACCAGCTTCAAGACCCCCGAAGACATCCGCACCGGCAACCTGCTGAGCTGGCCTCAGGTGGTGGACGGCATCGGCTGGATCAAGGCCTGGGACACCGTGGGCGGCTACTTCTGGAATTCGGTGAAGATCACCGTGCCGGCGGTACTGATCTCCACGTTCATCGGTGCAATGAACGGCTACGTGCTGTCGATGTGGCGCTTTCGCGGCTCCCAGCTGTTCTTCGGCCTGCTGCTGTTCGGCTGCTTCCTGCCGTTCCAGACTGTGCTGCTGCCGGCCTCGTTCACCCTTGGCAAGTTCGGCCTGGCCAACACCACCACCGGTCTGGTGCTGGTGCACGTGGTCTACGGCCTGGCCTTCACCACGCTGTTTTTCCGCAACTACTACGTGAGCATCCCCGATGCCCTGGTCAAGGCGGCGCGCCTGGACGGCGCCGGGTTCTTCACCATCTTCGGCAAGATCCTGCTGCCGATGTCGGTGCCGATCATCATGGTCTGCCTGATCTGGCAGTTCACCCAGATCTGGAACGACTTCCTGTTCGGCGTGGTGTTTGCCAGCGGCGACGCGCAACCGATCACCGTGGCCCTGAACAACCTGGTGAACACCAGCACTGGGGCCAAGGAATACAACGTTGATATGGCGGCGGCGATGATCGCCGGGCTGCCGACACTGCTGGTCTACATCTTCGCCGGCAAGTATTTCCTGCGCGGGCTGACGTCCGGCGCGGTCAAGGGGTAAAGCATGGCAACTCTCGAATTACGCAACGTCAACAAGACCTACGGTGCCGGCCTGCCGGACACCCTGAAGAACATCGAGCTGAAGATCGACGACGGTGAGTTCCTGATCCTCGTCGGCCCGTCCGGCTGCGGTAAATCCACCCTGATGAACTGCATCGCCGGGCTGGAGAACATCAGCGGCGGGGCGATCCTGGTGGATGATGCCGACATCAGCGGCATGAGCCCCAAGGACCGTGACATCGCCATGGTGTTCCAGTCCTACGCGCTGTACCCGACCATGAGCGTGCGCGACAACATCGCCTTCGGCCTGAAGATCCGCAAGATGCCCAGCGCCGAGATCGACGCGGAGGTGGCGCGGGTGGCCAAGCTGCTGCAGATCGAGCACCTGCTGACCCGCAAGCCGGGCCAGCTCTCCGGTGGCCAGCAGCAGCGGGTGGCCATGGGCCGGGCGCTGGCGCGGCGGCCGAAGATCTACCTGTTCGACGAACCGCTGTCCAACCTCGACGCCAAGCTGCGGGTCGAGATGCGCACCGAAATGAAACTGATGCACCAGCGCCTGAAGACCACCACGGTCTACGTCACCCACGATCAGATCGAAGCCATGACCCTGGGCGACAAGGTGGCGGTGATGAAGGACGGGATCATCCAGCAGTTCGGTACCCCGAAGCAGATCTACAACGACCCGGCCAACCTGTTCGTGGCGAGCTTTATCGGTTCGCCGCCGATGAACTTCATCCCCCTGCGCCTGCAACGCAAGGAAGGCCGCCTGCTGGCCCTGCTGGACAGTGGCCAGGCCCGTTGCGAGCTGCCTCTGGGTATGCAGGACGCGGGGCTTGAAGACCGTGAAGTGATCCTCGGCATTCGTCCGGAGCAGATTTCCCTGGCTCCCGCCGAAGCCAACGGTTTGCCGACCCTGCGCGCCGAGGTCCAGGTGATCGAGCCCACCGGTCCCGACACCCTGGTGTTCGTCACGCTCAATGGCACCAAGGTCTGCTGCCGCCTGGCTCCGGATCAGGCGCCCGAGGCCGGGGAAACCCTGACACTGCAGTTCGATCCGGCCCGAGTGCTGCTGTTCGATGCCCAGAGTGGCGAGCGCCTGGGAACGGCCGGCGCGCCTGTGTCCGAGCCCCGAAGCGGCAATGTGGCGCAGTTCAAGGGACGTTGAATCCGTGGCGGATGGCCTGTCATCCGTCGCACCCGCTGTAAACCGCGTTGGATAAATCGTTAATAACAATAAAGACGAGGATGTAGGGATGAAAAAGCAACACAGCAATACCCGGCTGCTTTGCCAGTTGTCAGCGGCTGCGGCATTGGTCCTGTCGGCCCATGCCATGGCTGACGAGGCGTTCAGCGCCGACTCCAAGTGGATGACCGGCGACTGGGGCGGTGAGCGCACCAAGCTGATCGAACAGGGGATCGACATCAAGGCCGACTACGTCGGTGAAATGGGCGCCAACCTGCATGGCGGCTACAACGACGACAAGACCGGGCGCTACAGCGACCAGTTCGGCCTCGGCGTGGCGTTCGATCTGCAGAAACTGCTGGGTTGGGACAACACCCAGGCCAAGATCCAACTGACCAACCGTAACGGTCAGAACATTTCCAACGACCGCATCGGCGACCCGCGTGCCGGCACCCTGAGCTCTTCCCAGGAGGTTTACGGTCGTGGCCATATGGTCCGTCTGACCCAACTGTGGATTCAGCACCAGTTCCTCGACGGCAAGCTGGACGTCAAGGCCGGTTACTTCGGCGAAGGCGAAGACTTCAACACCTTTCCCTGCGATTTCCAGAACCTGGCCTTCTGTGGCTCCCAGGTGGGCAACTGGGCCACCGGCATCTGGTACAACTGGCCGGTCAGCCAGGCGGCCCTGCGCATCAAGTACCACATCACTCCCGAGCTGTACGCGCAGATCGGCGCCTACAACCAGAACCCGTCGCAGTTGGAGCACGGCAACGGCTTCAAGCTCAGCGGCAGTGGTACCAAGGGCACCGTATTGCCGGTGGAACTGGTCTGGTCGCCCAAGCTCAACAGCCTGCCGGGCGAGTACCGCGTCGGTTACTACAAGAGCACGGCCGATGCCAATGATGTGCGCAAGGACGTCAACGGTCAGGATGCCGCGGACACGGGTGATGCCTATCGCGTGCACAACAGCAAGCACGGCTACTGGTTCGTCGGGCAGCAGCAACTCACCACGCACAATGGTGATGCTTCCCGTGGTCTGAACATCGCCGCCAACGCCACTTTCCATGACAAGGACACCAACGTCGTCGACAACTACCAGTCGTTGATGTTCGTGTACAAGGGGCCGTTCGATGCGCGTCCGAAGGATGACGTGGGCATCGGTTTTGCGCGTATCCACGTCAATGACGATGTGCGCAAGAACGCCCAGTTGATCAACGAGGACAACGGCATCAGCAACTATGACAATGCGCTGTACATGCCGCTGCGCGACACGGAATACAACTACGAGATCAACTACGGTTTCCACGTCACCAACTGGCTGACCGTGCGCCCCAACCTGCAGTACATCACTCACCCGGGCGGTGTGGATGAAGTGGATAACGCGTTGGTGGCCGGTCTGAAAATTCAGTCGGTGTTCTAGGGCTGTTGCGATAAGCTCCTTCTCTATGTGCGCATTTTGCGGATGGCCTGGGCCGTCCGCTTTTTTTTGTGGGGATGGCGCAGTCCCCCTGATGAATATCGAGACAGCAGTGATTTTCAGGACCGCGGCCCATGCATGAGCATCCGCTACAACGCTTTTTCAAATCCTTGCGCGAACGCCCGGTGTTCGCCTGGGAGCGCTATCAGCTGCGCGATGTGCTGGTGATCGATCATCCGCTGTGCCAGGCGGTGTTCAGTCGCCAGGGCGCACAGCTGCTGCACTTTCAGCCGGCCGGGCAGAAGCCCTGGCTGTGGTGCGCTGCGAAGTGGCCGCAAGTGGGGGCAATTCGCGGTGGGGTGCCGGTCTGCTGGCCCTGGTACGGGCGCCATCCCAGCGAAAATGCCTGGCCGTCCCACGGTTGGGCGCGGCTGTTGGACTGGAAGTTGCTGGACAGCAGCAGCGCTGACGACGGTGTGCGCCTGCACTGGCAATTGCAGTTGTGCGACTGGAAGGTCGACCTGCACGCGCACTTGGGGCAAAGCATGGATCTGCGTCTGAGCACCGAGCATCAGGACAGTGAACCTTGTCAGTTGAGTCAGGCTTTGCACGCCTACTGGCGTATTGGTGATGTCGGCGAGGTAGCGCTGTCTGGGCTTGATGGTGCCCAGGGGTACGACCAGTTGAACCGCCAGGTCTGTCAGCAGCAGGGCGAGTTGCGGGTCGAGGGCGGGTGCCAGCGGGTGTTCCAGCACGAAGGGGAGTTGCAGCTCAAGGATCACGCCTGGCAGCGTGAGTTATGCATTGATACCGGTGACGATGCTGACACCGTGGTCTGGCATCCCGGCACTCGGCCCTTGCTGGGGGTGAGCTGGAACGAGGTGTCGCGGTTCGTCTGTGTCGAAGCGGCTGCCGGGGGCACCGACAGCCTATGCCTGGCGCCGGGGGAGCAGGCGCACCTGAGTCTGCAGGCGCGCGCTGCGGTGTAGGAGCCGGCGAACGGAACTACCTCAATTGAACTCGTCGCCCACCGGATAGCGGCTGGCGTTGAGGCTTTCCTTGATCTTGCGCAGGTGCGGCTGGAAGTCCACGCCGCGGCGCAGGGTCATGCCGGTGGCCAGCACATCAAGCACGGTGAGCTGGATGATCCGCGACGTCATCGGCATGTAGATGTCGGTGTCTTCCGGTAGCGGAATGTTCAGGCTCAAGGTACTGGCCTTGGCCAGCGGCGAGTTTTCCGCGGTCAGCCCCAGCACCGAAGCGCCGTTTTCTCGGGCAATGCGCGCCACTTCCACCAACTCTCGGGTACGGCCGGTGTAGGAAATGATCACGAACAATTCGCCGGTGTGGGCCACCGAGGCGATCATGCGCTGCATCAATACGTCGGCATGGGCCGTCACTGCCAGGTTGAAGCGGAAAAATTTGTGCAGTGCATCCATGGCCACCGGGGCCGAGGCACCGAGGCCGAAGAAGTGGATCTGCCGAGCCTGAATCAACAGGTCAACGGCCTTGCTGATCAGGTTCGGGTCCAGGGCCTGGCATGCGCTGTCCAGGGAGGCAATGGCACTGCCGAAGATCTTTTGTGTGTAGGCTTCCGGGTTGTCGTCGGCCTCTACGGCGCGGCTGACGTACGCGGCGCCGCTGGCCAGGCTCTGGGCCAGTTGCAGCTTGAGTTCCGGGTAACCGCTGACACCGAACGAGCGGCAGAAGCGATTGACCGTCGGCTCGCTGACCGAGGCGGCCTGGGCCAGCGCAGCGATGCTGAAGCGAGTCGCCTGCTGCGGGTTGAGCAGGATGACTTCAGCGACTTTACGTTCCGCCTTGTTCAGTTCTTCAAGGCGGTTCTGGATCTGCTCCAGAAGATTTCGCACTCGGTCCATTAAAGTTTCCTAGATCGGCTAGTCAGGCGCAGCGGCAGAGCCGCGACAAGCGCCTGCAATGCGAAGTTGAGAGGTGGCCTATCCTACTGATGGCCTGGATCGACCACCACCTGGAATCTGTATTTTGTAAAAATGTTGTGTTTATTACTACATTTTTCCTTGAGTGATGCCTTGAAAAAAGGTATTTGTAGCTTAACTTGATAAAAGAACAAACATCATGCCTTCGATAACGGTTGAACCCTGCACTTTTGCCTTGTTCGGCGCGCTGGGCGATCTGGCGCTGCGTAAGCTGTTTCCTGCCTTGTACCAACTCGATGCCGCCGGTCTGTTGCATGACGACACGCGGATTCTGGCCCTGGCCCGTGAGCCGGGCACCGAGCAAGAGCACCTGGCGAATATCGAAACCGAGCTGCGCAAGTACGTCGGCGACAAGGACATCGATAGCGCCGTCCTGCAGACTTTTCTCGCTCGCCTGAGCTACCTGCATGTGGACTTCCTCAAGGCCGAGGACTACGTGGCCCTGGCCGAGCGCGCTGGCAGCGAACAGCGCCTGATCGCCTACTTCGCCACCCCGGCGGCGGTGTATGGCGCGATCTGCGAGAACCTGTCCAGGGTCGGGCTCAACCAGCACACTCGCGTGGTCCTGGAAAAGCCCATTGGTTCGGACCTGGATTCGTCGCGCAAGGTCAACGACGCGGTGGCCCAGTTCTTCCCGGAAAATCGCATCTATCGGATCGACCACTATCTGGGCAAGGAGACGGTGCAGAACCTGATCGCCCTGCGTTTCGCCAACAGCCTGTTCGAAACCCAGTGGAACCAGAACTACATCTCCCACGTGGAAATCACCGTGGCCGAGAAGGTTGGCATCGAAGGCCGTTGGGGCTATTTCGACAAGGCCGGCCAGCTGCGGGACATGATCCAGAACCACTTGCTGCAGTTGCTGTGCCTGATCGCCATGGACCCGCCGGCCGACCTGTCCGCCGACAGCATCCGTGACGAGAAGGTCAAGGTGCTCAAGGCCCTGGCGCCCATCAGCCCGGAAGGCCTGACCACCCAGGTGGTGCGTGGCCAGTACATTGCCGGTCACAGCGAGGGCCAATCGGTTCCGGGTTACCTGGAGGAAGAAAACTCCAACACCCAGAGCGACACCGAAACCTTCGTTGCCCTGCGAGCCGATATCCGCAACTGGCGTTGGGCCGGAGTGCCGTTCTACCTGCGCACCGGCAAGCGCATGCCGCAGAAGTTGTCGCAGATCGTCATCCACTTCAAAGAGCCTTCGCACTATATCTTCGCCCCCGAGCAGCGCCTGCAGATCAGCAACAAGCTGATCATCCGCCTGCAACCGGACGAAGGTATTTCCCTGCGGGTGATGACCAAGGAACAAGGCCTGGACAAGGGCATGCAACTGCGCAGCGGTCCGTTGCAGCTGAATTTTTCCGATACCTATCGCAGTGCGCGGATTCCCGATGCCTACGAGCGGTTGTTGCTGGAAGTGATGCGCGGCAATCAGAACCTGTTTGTCCGCAAAGATGAAATCGAAGCCGCGTGGAAGTGGTGTGACCAGTTGATCGCCGGGTGGAAGAAATCCGGTGATGCACCCAAGCCCTATGCGGCCGGGTCCTGGGGGCCGATGAGCTCCATTGCACTGATCACGCGGGACGGGAGGTCTTGGTATGGCGATATCTGATTTGCAACTGCCGGCGGGTGTAGCAACCCACGAATTCCGCAGCCCGACCCTGTTGGCTGAAGGCCAGGCACTGAGAGTGGCCGAGCTGCTGCGCGAGGCTATTGCCGTCCGTGGCAACGCGACCCTGGTGGTGTCCGGTGGCCGTAGCCCGGTGGGTTTTTTCCAGGCCCTGGTGAAGCAGGAGCTGGACTGGTCCAAGGTGCTGATTACTCTGGCGGACGAGCGTTGGGTGCCGGTGGAACATGCCGACAGCAATGCCGGCCTGCTCAAGCGCTATCTGCTCCAGGGGCCGGTGGCCAAGGCCAGCTTCCTCAGCCTCTATAGCGCTGCGGCCAACCTGGAAGAAGCGGCGCGGCAGGCGGATCGTCTGTTGTCCGAGTTGCCGGGTATCGATGTGCTGGTGCTGGGCATGGGCGATGACGGTCATACCGCCTCGCTGTTCCCCAACAGCCCGAACCTGGCCGAAGCGCTTCTGGTCGATGGCACCCGTCGCTGCTGGCCAATGCTGGCACCGACCGTGCCCCATCAGCGCCTGAGCATGAGCCGGGCCTTGCTGGCGTCGGCCCGCAATCAGCTGTTGTCGATTTCCGGTCAGTCCAAGCTGACCACCCTGAGTGCCGCACTGGCCGGTGACGCTGTTGCCGAAATGCCGATTCGCGCCTTCCTGCAAACCCCGTTAGAGATTTACTGGTGCCCATGAGCCAAGGATCAGCCGCTATGACAAACCTACCCCCGACCGTTTCCATGGCGGACAAAGTTGCCCTGATCGACAGCCTCTGCGCCAAGGCGCGGATTCTGCCGGTGATCACCATTGCCCGTGAGCAGGATGTGCTGCCACTGGCAGACGCCCTGGCGGCAGGCGGCCTGACGGCCCTGGAAGTGACTCTGCGTTCGCAGTTCGGCCTCAAGGCCATCCAGATCCTGCGCGAGCAGCGTCCGGAACTGGTGACCGGTGCCGGCACCGTGCTCGATCCGCAGATGCTGGCAGCGGCCGAAGCGGCGGGTTCGCAGTTCATCGTCACCCCGGGCATCACCCGTGACCTGTTGCAGGCCAGTGTGGCCAGCCCGATCCCGCTGTTGCCGGGGATCAGCAATGCTTCCGGGATCATGGAGGGGTATGCCCTGGGTTATCGCCGCTTCAAGCTGTTCCCGGCTGAAGTCAGCGGTGGCGTGGCGGCGATCAAGGCCCTGGGCGGTCCGTTCGGCGAGGTGAAATTCTGCCCGACGGGCGGCGTCGGCCCGGCCAATATCAAGAGCTACATGGCCTTGAAGAATGTGATGTGCGTGGGCGGTAGCTGGATGCTCGATCCCGAGTGGATCAAGAACGGCGACTGGGCACGGATTCAAGAGTGTACGGCCGAGGCCCTGTCTCTGCTGGACTGAAGTCTTTACCCGATTCGTTGGTGTGTTCTACGGCTTTACGGTGCGCTTGGTCGGTGCACCGTTTTTTTTTGCCTGGAGAAAAACTCCCCCCTTCGCGCAAGGGGGAAGAGTCATGGGTTGGCCAATTCGCCCAGGGCTTCGATCAAGTGCTGGATATGCTCAATAGGTGTCACCAGCCCCGGGGTGATGCGGATGCAGGGGCCAAAACCGGCACCGGTGCGGGTCACGGCGAACAGGTTGTAGTCGCGCAGCAGGCGCTCCACCAGGGCTTGCTGGTTGGTGTGGCGGGTAAAGCGCAGGGCGCTGATGGCGCAGCACAGGCGCGGATCTTGCGGGGTCAGGATTTCGATCCCTGGCGTCTCGCGGACTGCTTCGGTCCAGGTCGCGCGCAGGTAGTTCAGGCGTGCGCCCTTGGCCGCGGAACCGCCCATGGCTCGATGTTCCTCGAACACCAGGGGCAAGGTCATCAGCGCCGGGATGTTGGGTGTGCTGTAGGGCGTTCGAGCCCGGATGTCGTCGGCGGGGAAGTGGAACTCACCCATGTCCGGGTCGATATCCTCCAGGCGTTCCGGGTGGATATAGATAAAGCCCAGGCTCAGTGGCGCACCGATCCATTTGTGCAGGTTGAAGCCGGCAAAGACGATGCCCAGCCGGGGCAGGTCGAATTCGATCTGCCCCAGGGCATGGGCACCGTCGAGAATGATGTCGACCTGGTGTTCCCGGGCGGCGGCGGCAATGGCCTGGACTGGCATGACCAGTCCGCTGCGATGGGTGACATAGGTCAGCGGCATCAGCTTGAGTCGCGGGTAACGTTCGAACGCGCTTTTATAGGTGTCGAGCAGGCTGTCAAAACTGGCAGGGTGCTGGTGCTCGATCTCTATCACTTCCACACCCCGGTGACGGGCCAGCCAGCGCATCGCGCTTTTCACCGTGTCGTACTCCAGGTCGCTGAGCAGCACCTGGTCGCCGGGTTGCAGGCGGTTGTAGTTGCGGATCAAGGATTGCAGGGCGTCGGAAGCACAGCGGGTGAGGGCCACGGCATTCTCCGGGGCTTCCAGTAGGTCTGCCAGTTGGCCACGGATCTGCAGGGCCTCGATCTGTTCGAAGCGCTGACGGACATGCACCGAGTTGCTGCGGTTCACCCACTGGATATTGTGTTGATACTCCTCGGCCACCTTGCGAGTCATGCGCCCGAAATAGCCGTTCTCCAGATTGATCGGTCCGGGGTCGATGTCGAATTGCCGGGCGATCGCGCGCCAATGGTCTTCGTCGTGGGCAAGCGTTGCTGCAGTCCTTGGCATGGTGGGCTCTTTTTCAGTGACGGGGCTTGGGTTTGCCGTGTTTGGCGCGCAGCGGGTCCAGCAGGTCGGACAGGCCGTTGTGATCGATCTCCTGCATCAGGGCCAGCAGGCCGCCAAGCTCGCCCTTGGGAAAGCCTTCGCGGGCGAACCAATTCAGATAGGGGCCGGGCAGGTCGGCCAGGATGCGGCCCTTGTACTTGCCGAAGGGCATTTCCCGGGTGATCAGCAGTTCAAGTGTCTCGGGGGTCATGGCGCAACTTTCGTGTGATTCGAACGCCTTGGAAAATACAGGCATTCTGCATGCAGGCCAAATGACAGATCATGCAAATAACGCGGATACAGATTTTTCAATAAAAATTAAGTTATTGAAAATTAAGTAAAAAATATAAATTCAAAGTCTGGCATGGCGGGTGCAACGGTTAGCTCAGCAGTTAACTCAGTAGTTGACTCAACTCTCCTAACCCGCAAGGAACCAGAAAATGACTGACTTGAATAAAGAAGCAATTTCGGTGCTCAACAGCCTGATCGAGACCAGTAAGGATGGTCAGGAGGGGTTCAAGACCTGTGCCGAAGACATCAAGCACCCAGAACTCAAGGCGCTGTTCATCAAGCGCTCCACCGATTGCGCTACAGCCGCGGCAGAACTGCAGTCCGTGGTGCGTTCCATGGGCGGCGATCCGGAAACCTCCACCAGCGTCAGCGGCGATCTGCACCGTCGTTGGGTCGACCTCAAGTCACTGGTGACCGGCAAGGACGAGGAGTCGGTGCTCAACGAGGCCGAGCGTGGTGAAGACCATGCCTTGAAGTCCTATAAAGAGGCGCTGGAGAAAATCAGCAAGCACAACCTGGTGGGTATTCGTGATGTGGTGGAGCGCCAGTACCACGGCGTGCAACGCAATCATGATCAGGTCAAAGCCTTGCGCAACCAGGCCCGTGCCCGTTCGTAACCGTTAAAGCCTGTCAAAAACGCCAGCCAGTCTGGCGTTTTTTTATGTCCACGATTTAGTGCTGGACGTGAATTAGTTAGCTAGCTAATAATTAGCTCGCGCCCACTCGTGGCGATCCCGACTATGGTTATTCAGTCACACCGAGAGTCCTTGTTCGTGCCCATTACCTTGCAGGCCTTGCTTGCTCCCAGCCTTGCTGCCGTGCAGTTCGCGATCAAGACTCTGCTTGGTGGCGGCCTGGCGCTGTGGCTGGCGTTGCGTTGGGGCCTGGAGCAGCCGGCCTGGGCCCTGATGACTGCCTTCATCGTTGCCCAGCCGTTGTCCGGGATGGTGCTGCAGAAGGGCCTGGCACGGCTGCTGGGAACCCTGATTGGCACCCTCATGTCGGTGCTGTTCATGGGGCTGTTCGCCCAGACTCCCTGGCTGTTTCTGCTGGCCCTGGCGTTGTGGCTGGGCGTGTGCACCGCCAGTTCGACCCTGTTGCGCAGTGCCTGGTCCTACTCCTTTGTGCTGGCCGGCTACACCGTGGCGATCATTGCCTTGCCTGCCATCAGTCATCCTTTGGGGGTGTTCGATCAGGCGGTAGCCCGTTGCACGGAGATCTCCCTGGGGATCATCTGCGCCACTGCCAGCAGTGCCCTGATCTGGCCGATGCGGGTAGAGCGCCAACTGGCCGAGCAGGCCCGCAGCGCCTGGCAGAGTGGCATGCAGGCGGCCCGCGCGACCCTGGCCGGCGATGCCCTGGCGCGCAAGGGCCTGCTGGAAATTCTCGGGCGCATCGTCGCCGTGGATTCCCAGCGTGAACACGCCTGGTTCGAAGGCCCTTTGGGGCGACAGCGCGCTCGGGCCATCAGCGGCCTGAGCCAGAAGCTGCTGATGCTGTTGCGGATTTCCCGTTCGGTGCGGCGCCAGTGGAAACAACTGGACGCCGACGAAGCCCGGCAACTCCAGCCCTGGATGGATCAGGTTCAGCAGGCCCTGGCGGCGGCCGACAAAGCTGATCTACAGGCGCTGCGTCCACGCCTGCAGGAGGCTTCCCATGATCTTCAGGTCAGTCCGGCGCAGAGCTTTTGCCTGGCGCGTTTTGCCTTGTTGCTGGACACCGCCCTGGCGGCAACCCATGCCCTGGACGCGGTGCAGGAGGGGCGGGCGCCGGTGGAGCAACCGGCAACCCTGACTCCCCATCGTGATCTGTCGCTGGCCCTGGTATTCGGTGCCCGCAGTGCCTTGGCGTTTCTCACGGTGGCCAGCTTCTGGATGGCCACTGCCTGGCCTGCAGCCTCCGGGGCCATGCTCCTGACGTGCGTGGTCTGCAGCCTGTTCGCCAGCCGTGAGAACGGCGCGCAGATTGGCATGAGCTTCATGCGCGGAATCTTCCTGGCGATTCCGGCGGCGTTCCTGGTAGGGCAGATCCTCCTGCCTCAATGGAGCGGCTTTGCGATGTTGGCCATGGCCATGGGCGTGCCGCTGTTCTTCGGCGCCTTGGGCATGGCCAAGCCACAGATAGGCGCCACTGCCACTTCGTTCTGCCTGCATTTCATCGTGTTGATTTCGCCGATGAACCGCATGAGTTTCGATGTCGCCAGCTTCTTCAATAACGCCCAGGCCATGGTGCTGGGGGTGGGCGCTGCGGTCCTGGCCTTCCACCTGTTGATCCTGCGTAACCCGGCCTGGCATGGCCGGCGCCTGCTGGCGGCGACCCTGAGTGATCTGGTGCGTTTGACCCGGCGCAACCTGCGAGGCGCGGAAAGCTGGTTCGGCGGGCGCATGGCCGATCGCCTGCTGCAACTGGCCCGGCATTACCCGGAGTTGCCGGAGCCGGCCCGCAGTCGCTGGGACGATGGTCTGTTAGGCCTGGACATCGGCGATGAACTGATGCATTTGCGCCTGAGCCTGGCGGTGGCCCAGGTGCCGGTGAGTGCGGCGCAACGGGAGTATTTCGAGCAGTTGCAACGCATCCTCGAAGAGGGCCCGGCCGGTCGGCGCCAGGAAGCCCTGGCGGCGCCCAGTGCGGCCTTGCTCGAGGCTTTGGACCGGCAGCCACCCAGTGACGCGCTGAAGCTGGCCAAGGGTGCGGTGCTGCAATTGCAAAACAGCTGGCGCAGTTGGTGCCGGCAGCAGGAGGACAGTCATGGGGCTGCGTGAGTGGTCGTTGGGCGGGGTGCTGCTCAGCCCGTTCCTGATTTATGTGGTGCTGGCGCTGGTGGTTACTGGCGCCCTGCGGGTGCTGGTGCGGGTCACTGGGCTGGGGCGCTGGATCTGGCATGAAGCACTGTTCGATTGTGCCCTGTACGTCTGTGTGTTGACGGTGATCACTGTGGTCCTGGGACCTTTATGAGGAGTTGATTATGCGTACACCTGTACGTGTCGTGTTTACCCTGTGCCTGGTGGCGGTGGCGATCTTCGCCGGTTATCACCTGTGGCAGTACTACATGCTTACGCCCTGGACCCGGGATGCGCGGATTCGCGCCGACGTGGTGATCGTGGCCCCGGACGTATCCGGCTGGGTGCGCGAGCTCAAGGTGGCGGACAACCAGCAGGTGAAGGCCGGAGACTTGTTGTTGAGCATCGACCGCGACCGGTTCGAGGCGGCCCTGGAAAAGGCCCAGGCCGTGGTTCAGACCCGTCAGCAGCAGTTGAGTCTGCGCGAGCACGAGGCCAGTCGCCGTGCAGCCCTTGGTCCGCAGGCCATCAGCGCCGAGCTGCGGGAGAACGCCCAGATCAACGCCGGCATTGCCCGGGGTGAACTGCGTCAGGCCCAGGCCGAGGCCAAGGTCGCAGAACTCAATCTGGCCCGCAGTCAGGTGCACGCGCCCCGTAACGGGCATATCACCAACCTGCGCCTGGCCGAGGGCAACTACGTCAATGCCGGGCAGCCGGTGATGGCGCTGATCGATGATTCGACGTTCTACGTCCAGGCGTATTTCGAGGAAACCAAACTGCCGCGAATCCAGGTCGGCGACCCGGTAAAGGTCTGGCTGATGAGTGCCGGCGATGCCCTGCAGGGCCATGTGGAAAGCGTCAGCCGGGGGATCACCGACCGCAACGCCACCCCTGACGGGCAACTGCTGGCGGAAGTGGAGCCGACCTTCAACTGGGTGCGCCTGGCCCAGCGGATCCCGGTGCGGATCAAACTGGACAAGGTGCCTGAAGGCATCAACCTGAGCGCCGGCATGACCGCCAGCGTGCAGGTCGAGGAGGGCAGCAAACGGTAGGAGCCGGCTTGCCGGCGAATGTACTGGCAAGCCATGACACGAGCAAAGCCTTCGCCGGCAAACCGACTCCTGCGGGATTGCGTGGGGCGGGGTTTAGCCGATGGTGATGGCCGGCAGGGTCGGCAGGGTCACGGTCTGTTGCTTGCGTGGGGCGAGGATCTCGGCTTCGCCGTCCACCACCAGCTCGTCGCGCTGGTTGAACACGCGGGTGGCGATGCGTACACGGAATTTCGGCAGTTTCTCGAGGATTTCCAGGCGTACGGTCAGGGTATCGCCAATCTTCACCGGCTTCTGGAAGCTCATCTGCTGGCCGATGTAGATGGTGCCCGGGCCAGGCAGTTCGCAGGCCACGGCGGCACTGATCAGGGCGCCACTGAACATGCCGTGGGCAATGCGCTCCTTGAACATGGTGGCGGCGGCGAACTCGGGATCCAGGTGCACCGGGTTGTGGTCGCCGGACATGGCGGCGAACAGCTGGATGTCACGCTCCTCGACGGTCTTGCTGTACTGGGCGGTCTGACCGACTTCCAGGGCTTCGTAAGGGGTGTTGGTAACCTGGGTCATGTTGCTGAAATCCTCTGACAGGTAGATGAGCGCACTGACCGCGCCGTCGCTTACTCCGACCGGGGAGGCCGGCGGTGTTGCAGCGCTTGGTCCAGCCAGGCCAGTACGTCGTGGGTCACTTGATCACGGTTGCTTTCGTTGAACAGCTCATGACGTGCCTGCGGGTAGATATTGAGCTGCAGGCACTGGCTGCCGGCCTCGCGCAATGCGTTGGCCAGATCCTTGAGACGCTTGCCATCGCTCACCGGATCACATTCTCCACCCATGACCAACAATGGCAGGCCGGGATCGATCTGCGTCAGATTGGAAATCTTGCTGATTTGCTGCAGGCCACCCAACAGGTCGATCCACAGCTGGTTGGTGCAGCGATAGCCGCACAGCGGGTCGTTCACGTACTTGTCGACTTCGTCCGGATCGCGGCTGAGCCAGTCGAAGGCCGTGCGATTGGGTTTGAAGGCCTTGTTGAAGGAGCCGAACGACAGCCACTCGATCAGTGCGCTGCGTCCCTGGCCGCCCTGGCGCCAGCGTTCGAGCCGCGCGATCAGGTTGGCGGCGCGGTACAGGGCCACCGGCTGGAAGTTCGAGCCGCTGAGAATCGCCCCGTGGAGGCTGGCGCTGTGATGTTGCAGGTAGGCCTGGGCGATGTAGCTGCCCATGCTGTGGCCCAGCAATACGATGGGCGTGCCGGGGTGTTGCTGGCCGATGTGCTGGTTGAGACTGGCCAGGTCGCCGACCACCTTGCTCCAGCCACCCTGGTCCGCATAGTGGCCGAGGACGCCGTGTTCCGCGGTTTTACCGTGGCCGCGCTGATCCGGGGCATAGATTCCATAACCCTCGGCGCACAGGGCAGTGGCCAGGCGGGCATAACGCCCGCTGTGCTCGGCCATGCCGTGGGACAGCAGGATCACCGCCTTGAGCGGACTCTCGGGCAGCCATAGGTTGACGAAGAGGCGTTGGTGATCACTCGTGGTCAACCAGAACGTGTCGTGGGTCATGGCGATTCCTTTGCACGAAGACGCTGCACTTTATAGCGTATCGCCGCGTGTGCGTCTGATTCGCCGGCCTGTTGGAAGCAAGATTCACAAAATTAATGACACACTTGCGCATATTTGCCTGAATCGCCATAGCTGCTAACGTCCGAGGAGCCCCGCCGCTGACAGCGTTACAGAGGCGGCCCGGACCGTTCAGGTAATGAGAGGACAAGAATAATGCAACCTGATTTCTGGAATGATAAACGCCCCGCCGGCGTCCCCAACGAGATTGACCTGGGGGCCTTCAAGTCGGTGATCGAGGTGTTTGAGCGTTCCTGCAAGAAATTTGCTGATCGCCCGGCCTTCAGCAATATGGGGGTGACCCTGACCTACGCCGAGCTGGAACGCTACAGCGCGGCCTTTGCCGGATATCTGCAAAGCCATACCGATCTGGTTCCGGGGGATCGTATTGCGGTGCAGATGCCCAACGTCCTGCAGTACCCGATCGCGGTCTTCGGTGCCCTGCGGGCCGGTCTGGTGGTGGTCAACACCAACCCGCTGTACACCGCCCGTGAGATGCGTCATCAGTTCAAGGATTCAGGAGCCCGGGCCCTGGTCTATCTGAATGTCTTCGGGCAGAAGGTCCAGGAAGTCCTGGGGGATACCGAGATCCAGTTCCTGATCGAGGCCAAGATGGGTGACCTGATGCCCACCGCCAAGGGCTGGTTGGTCAATACAGTGGTGGACAAGGTCAAGAAGATGGTTCCGGCCTATCACCTGCCTCAGGCCATTTCCTTCAAGAGTGCCCTGCGTCTGGGGCGTGGCCAGGGAATCAAGCCGCTGCAGGTGGGGCTCGATGATGTCGCCGTGCTGCAGTACACCGGCGGTACCACCGGTCTGGCCAAAGGCGCGATGCTGACCCACGGCAACCTGGTGGCCAACATGCAGCAGGCCCGGGCCTGCCTCGGCCAGCACGGGCCCGACGGTCATACCCAGTGGCGTGAAGGGCAGGAAGTGATGATCGCGCCGCTGCCGCTGTACCACATCTATGCCTTCACCGCGAACTGCATGTGCATGATGGTCACGGGCAACCACAACGTGCTGATCAGCAATCCGCGGGATATCGGTGCCTTTATCAAGGAACTGAAGAACTGGCGTTTTTCCGCCTTGCTGGGGCTCAACACGCTGTTCGTGGCCTTGATGGATCATCCGGAGTTCAAGAACCTGGACTTCTCCAACCTCAAGCTGACCAACTCCGGTGGCACCGCGCTGGTCAAGGCCACGGCTGAGCGCTGGCAGAAACTCACCGGCTGCCGGATCACCGAAGGTTACGGTCTTACCGAGACCTCGCCGGTAGCTTGTACCAACCCCTATGGCGACCGATCGCGCCTGGGCACCGTGGGCCTGCCCGTTCCGGGTACTACCCTGAAAGTCATCGACGACCAAGGGGTGGAGCAGCCGCTTGGCGAGCGTGGTGAGCTGTGCATCAAGGGGCCACAGATCATGAAGGGCTACTGGAACAAGCCGGAAGCCACGGCCGAAGTGCTGGATGCCGAGGGTTGGTTCAAGTCCGGCGATATTGCGGTGATCGATCCCGATGGTTTCGTGCGCATCGTCGATCGCAAGAAGGACATGATCATCGTCTCGGGTTTCAACGTTTACCCCAACGAGATCGAGGATGTGGTCATGGCTCACCCCAAGGTCGCCAACTGTGCGGTGATCGGGGTGCCGGACGAGCGTTCCGGCGAGGCGGTGAAGCTGTTTGTGGTGCCCCGTGAGGCGGGGGTCAGCCTTGAAGAGCTCAAGGCCTATTGCAAGGAGAATTTCACGGGTTACAAAGTGCCCAAGCACATCGTCCTGCGTGAGTCTCTGCCGATGACGCCTGTGGGCAAGATCCTGCGTCGCGAGCTGCGCGACATCGCCTGACCCTGGATTTCTACATCGCGGGCAAGCCTGTTGGCTCAACGGGCTTGCCCGCGATGCATTCATGGGGCGCAAAGCCCCGTGCCAGAGCGGAATTCAAGGCTGTAGAATTTTTACTCTAAAAATGACTATTAAATGGTCTTGAGTCAAAAATGTGACTATTCAGGCCTTCTTTGGCTCTAGGCGGCCTTTTCCAAAGCTGCTACTCTCGGCGCGCTTTGTGACTTCTCGGCCTAAGTAAAAGCCAGACTCACCAACAATAGACACCAATAAAAAACACAGACAAATAATAATCGCATCAAATGCGGTGATGAATTCGCGTTGCTGAGGAGTGGGCTTCCATGATCGAAGACTTTTGGAAGGATAAGTACCCAGCTGGGATTGCTGCCGATATCAATCCTGACGAGTATCCGAATATTCAGGCGGTGTTGAAGCAATCCTGCCAACGTTTCGCTAACAAACCGGCCTTTAGCAACCTCGGCAAGACAATCACTTACGGTGAGCTGTACGAACTGTCCGGGTCCTTTGCCGCGTACCTGCAACAGCATACCGATTTGCAGCCTGGCGATCGAATCGCCCTGCAATTGCCCAATCTGTTGCAATACCCGATTGCGGTATTCGGTGCTATCCGCGCCGGCCTGATCGTGGTCAACACCAACCCGCTGTATACCGCGCGGGAGATGGAGCACCAGTTCAACGACTCCGGAGCCAAAGCCCTGGTCTGCCTGGCCAACATGGCTCACCTGGCAGAGACCGTGGTCCCCAAGACCGGGGTCAAGCACGTGATCGTCACCGAAGTGGCGGACCTTTTGCCGACCTTCAAGCGTGTGCTGATCAACAGTGTGGTCAAGTACGTGAAGAAGATGGTACCGGCTTATCACCTGCCTCAGGCCGTCAAGTTCAATGATGTGCTGAGCAAGGGCCACGGCCAGCCAGTACAGGAAGCCAACCCTGCCAGCGGCGACGTGGCGGTTCTGCAATACACCGGCGGCACCACCGGCGTGGCCAAGGGCGCGATGCTGACCCACCGCAATCTGGTGGCCAACATGCTGCAGTGCAAGGCGCTGATGGGCTCCAACCTCAATGAAGGTTGCGAGATCCTCATCACTCCGCTGCCGCTGTACCACATCTATGCGTTCACCTTCCATTGCATGGCCATCATGCTCATGGGCAACCACAACATCCTGATCAGCAACCCGCGGGACCTGCCGGCGATGGTCAAGGAACTGTCGAAGTGGAAGTTCAGCGGTTTTGTCGGTCTTAACACGCTGTTCGTTGCCCTGTGCAACAACGAAGCGTTCCGTAAGCTGGATTTTTCCGCGCTCAAAGTCACCCTGTCCGGGGGCATGGCCCTGCAACTGGCGGCCGCGGAGCGTTGGAAGTCGGTCACCAATTGCCCGATCTGCGAAGGCTACGGCATGACCGAGACCAGTCCGGTGGCCACGGTCAACCCGATCCAGAATATCCAGATCGGTACCATCGGTATTCCGGTGCCTTCAACCCTGTGTCGGGTGATCAACGACGCCGGCGACGAGCTGCCCCTGGGGGAAGTGGGTGAACTGTGCGTGAAGGGCCCGCAGGTAATGAAGGGCTACTGGCAGCGTCAGGACGCCACTGACGAAGTCCTCAGCGAAGGCTGGTTGAAGACCGGTGACATCGCCCTGATTCAGCCGGATGGCTATATCCGCATCGTCGACCGCAAGAAGGACATGATCCTGGTCTCGGGTTTCAACGTGTACCCCAACGAGCTGGAAGACGTGTTGGCTTCCCTGCCGGGCGTCCTGCAGTGCGCGGCGATCGGCGTACCGGACGAGAAGTCCGGCGAGACCATCAAGATCTTCATTGTCGCCAAGCCAGGGGTCACCTTGACCAAGGAGCAGGTGATGGAACATATGCGCGCCAATGTCACCGGTTACAAGGTGCCCAAGGCGGTGGAGTTCCGCGATGCCCTGCCGACCACCAACGTCGGCAAGATCCTGCGTCGCGAGTTGCGGGACGAAGAGTTGAAGAAGCTCGGCGTGAAGAAATAATTCTCAGCCCCCATGAAAAAGCCCCGCCAGTGCGGGGCTTTTTCATGGGGCGTGAGTTGCGCCGGCTTACTGTTGGAACTGGGAGAAGTCCACGCCGGTGCCGGCCGGGCGCACGTCCTTGAGGAAGGAGTCCTTGTCGGCACTCAACTCCAGGCTCAGGGCGGCCTTGCGCTTGCCTTCATTGCGGATCACCAGGCCTTCCATCTTTTCCCGCAGGAATACGGTCGGCACTTTCAGGTGCAGCAACTGGTTGGTGTCCGGGGTGTGCAGGAGCAGGTGCACCCATTCGTACTGACCAATGGCCAGGCGGGTCACCAGGATATCGAACCACCAGATATTGCGATTGCGGTTCAGCTCCGCGAAATGGCAGTTGTTGACGCCCAGCACCGCACCGCCCAGTTCCTGGTTTCTACGGGCAATGGCCTGCTTTTTATCGAGTTTCATAACATTCCTACGGGGATTGGATCTTCAGTGCTTGGCCTGAACAGGTCGAGCATTCTCCCGGGTTGCCCGACAAACATAAAGGGCAACCTCAGGCCTGGGATGAAATGCCCGACGAAAAATAATTGAAACTCTGCGCAACGGCCACGAGTCAACCTTGGGTAACGACGTAAATCCTCTTTGTTCGATCAATGAATGTTCTACGGAGAAATACCATGGGCAGCACAGCGGATAAGGCAAAAGGTCTGGCCAACGAAGCCATCGGCAACGTCAAGCAAGGTGTCGGCAAGGCCACCGACAACACCAAGCTGCAGGCAGAGGGCAAGCTGCAGGAGAAGAAAGGCGAAGCCCAGCAAGCCCTTGGCAAGACCAAGGATGCAGTGAAAAAGACCATCGACAAGGCCTGAGTACGAGGCCCACGATGATGCACCGCAGCGGCCATCCACGGATGGCCGTTTTCATGTGTGCGCTGCTGTCGAGAACCCGTAATCAGCCCGTCCGAATGGTTGCGGTTCGCCAACTAGGCTAATTTGTTGTAGAAAACGCCCCCTGAGTCGCTATCGACTTCAACCTTTTTGCGGCGAAAGGAGACGCTATGATTTTTCCGGACCTCAAAGGTTTGCCCTTGCACCGTGTGCTGATCCGCACGGTCAATGAATTCATCGCGGACGAGATGTCCACCTATGCCTCGGCGCTGGCCTACCAGATGCTGTTCTCGCTGTTCCCCTTCATCCTGTTTCTCATTGCCCTGATCGGTTTCCTGCATCTGCCGGACTTCTTTACCTGGCTGCGCCTGCAATCGGAGCTGGTGCTGCCGCCCCAGGCCCTGGAGCAGGTGAATCCGGTGATCGATCAACTGCAACAGTCCAAGGGCGGATTACTCTCCGTGGGTATCGTCATCGCCCTGTGGACCGCCTCGGCGGGCGTGCGCCTGATGATGAGCGCAATGAACGCTGCCTACGATGTGGTCGAGGGCCGGCCGATCTGGAAGCGCTTCCCGCTGTCGGTGTTCTACACCGTGGGCATTGCCGGCATGCTTCTGGCCGCTGCGGCCCTGATGGTACTGGGGCCCCAGGTGATGACCTGGCTGGCCGGGCAGGTGGGCCTGGAAGAGTTCATCGTCACCTTGTGGACCATCCTGCGCTGGCCGGTGATCGTGCTGCTGATGATGGTGGCGGTGGCCCTGATGTATTACGTGATGCCCGATGTGAAGCAGAAGTTTCGCTTCATCACGCCGGGCTCGGTGCTGGCGGTGGTGGTATGGATTGTCGCGTCCCTGGGCTTTGCCTACTACGTGAAAACCTTCGCTAACTACAACGCCATGTATGGCAGTATCGGCGCGATCATCGTGTTGCTGCTGTACTTCTACATCTCTGCTGCTGTGCTGTTGCTGGGGGCGGAGATGAACGCGGTGATCGAACACATGTCGGCCGAAGGCAAGGAACCTGGCGAAAAGGACTTTGACGGGCCCGGCGATAAACAACACGTATCGGGACTGGGCCGGGACCACTCGCTCCATCCGACCACTGACGAAGCCTGAACATGATCCGTGAAATCCTCAAAATGGGCGATGAACGCCTACTGCGTATTGCGCCCCCGGTGCCGCCCGAGATGTTCGACAGCCCGGAGTTGTGGCAACTGATCGACGATATGTTCCAGACCATGGAAAGTGTCGGTGGCGTTGGCCTGGCAGCACCGCAGATCGGTGTCGATCTGCAACTGGTGATCTTCGGCTTCGAGCACAGCGAACGTTATCCGGAGGCGGAGGCAGTGCCTCAGACCATCCTCATCAATCCCTTGATCACGCCCTTGAGTCCGCAACTGGAAGAGGGCTGGGAGGGCTGTCTCTCGGTGCCAGGGCTGCGGGGCGCGGTGCAGCGCTACCAGCATATTCGCTATGAAGGCTTCAGCCCCAAGGGCGAGCCTATCGTGCGTGTGGCCTCGGGCTTTCATGCCCGGGTGGTGCAGCATGAATGCGATCACTTGATCGGGCGGTTGTACCCGTCGCGGATCACTGATTTCAGCAAGTTCGGTTTCACCGAGGTGCTGTTTCCCGAGCTCGATCCCAACACTGACGAGTAACGCCCAAGCCTACGGGCCCAGGCGGCCGCTGTCGGTCCCCATGGCCAGCAGCGGTTTGCTGCGTTGGTAGCGAGCCAGTCGTTCGGCCAGGGGCTGGGGTAATCGGGTATCGGTGGAAAAACTCATGCGCTGATACATAGTTTCCAGGTCCGGGTGGCAGAACAGCCAGACCGGTCCTTCGACCTGCCTCAGGGCCTGCTCCACCAACTGCCCGGCCAGCCCTTGGCCGCGTCGCTCGGGGGCGACGAACAAACCCGTCAGCCAATGCCCCTGGGCCACCGGGGTCAGGCTCATCCCGGCGACGATCCCATCGTTCTTGACCACCCAGAGCTGACCTGCGGACGAGGCCCGCATGGGCGACTGGTGCTGGCGATAGAACTTGTTCAGCAAGGGGCGCGCGGCCTCGGCAAGGCGGCTGATCTGGAGGCTGGACATGGGCTTTCCGGGTTTGCAACAGGGAGCGGCAGATTATAAAGGAACCCCCGGCAGCTATAGGTGCTATACCTGAATCCTATCCCGCAACAGTGGAGTGAAGATCATGTCCAAAGGTATGAACGCCAAGAAAAATGCCAAGAAGAAACCGGCAAAGAGCGCTGACGAGAAACGCGCCGAGAAAAAGGCCAAGAAAACCGAAGTGAACATCTTCGGCCATTGATCAATTTGACGAAGCCCGCAGCGCGGGCTTCGTTTTATCCCTTCTAAAATGGCAGGCGCGCGTTCTGTCTGCTCAGCGCGACTTCTCCATTT
Source organism: Pseudomonas sp. 910_21 (assembly GCF_052850735.1). NCBI lineage: Bacteria > Pseudomonadati > Pseudomonadota > Gammaproteobacteria > Pseudomonadales > Pseudomonadaceae > Pseudomonas > Pseudomonas sp. 910_21. The sequence goes on from NZ_VXCY01000002.1 coordinate 582,136, forward strand.
CTTGTACCGAACCTACGCCAGCTCTATTGCCAACGCCTCCCGCACCGCCGGCCGCTGCTCGACCCGAGCCTGGAACTTTACCAGCGCCGGCCAGGCTCCCAGATCGATGGCAAACAGCGCAGTCCAGCGCAGCACGGTGAACAGATAGGCATCGGCGATGCCGAACTGACCGCCTTGCAGATAATCCTGGCGCTCCAGGGTCTGCTCCAGCAGGGCAAAGCGTTTGAACAGCTTCTGCCGGAACACCTCCTTCACGCTGTCATCGAGCCCTGGGTTGAACAGCCAGCCCATGATCCCGTGAACTTCGCTGGTGATGAAGTTCAGGGTTTCCTGCAGGCGTACCCGTTGCCAGCTGCCATTGGCCGCCGCCAATCCGGCCTCGGGCTTGAGGTCGGCCAGGTATTGCAGGATTGCCGGGCCTTCGGTGAGCACTTCGCCGTTGTCCAGTTGCAGGGCGGCCACGTAGCCCTTGGGGTTGATGACGAGGAAATCCTGACCGTCGGCGGTGCGCTTGCTGCGATTGTCGACACGGATGGCGTCGAACGGCAGTTGCAGTTCCCGCAGTACGATATGGGAGGCCAGGGAGCAGGCTTGAGGGGCGTAGTAGAGTTTCATCGGCAGGTCTCTGGTGAGTGTTGGAGCCAGTGTCGGGGCGACACCTGCATGGGTAAAATTAATCTTTCAGAAAATCGCCATAAGGATAGCTACTGCCATGATGAACCTGATGCATTGGCGCCTGCTGGTGGCGATAGCCGAATGCGGCACCATCACCCGGGCCGCCGAGCAGGTGGGCATGACCCAGTCCGGGGCCAGTCAGGCCTTGGCCCAGATGGAAGACATGCTGGGCGTGCAACTGTTCATCCGTGAAAGCCGCCAGGCGCTGCCCACGGCAATCGGCCTACAGGTGCTGGAGCAGGCCCGGGTGATGCTCGGAGCCCTGGCCCAGGTTCGCCGGCAAGTGGACACGGCCCGGGGCATCCTCCAGGGCAGTTTGCGCCTGGCGGGCTTTCCCATGGTCCTGGCGAGCTTCCTGCCACCGGTGCTGCGACGTTTCAAGCAACTGCACCCGGGGATCGAGGTGGTGCAACTGGAGGTCAGCGACGATGAAGTCGAAGCCCTGTTGGAGGCGCAGTTGGTGGATCTGGGAGTGGTACTGAATCCGGCGCCCGAGCGTCGTTCGTGGGTGCTGGGTGTCGATTCGTGGGTGGCCGTGCTGCCTCAGGACCATCCTTGGCAGGCCCCGACCATCGAGCTTGAAGCCTTGCTGGCGCAGCCCTTTGTCCTGGCCACTGGCGGCTGCTCGGTGAATGCCCGCAGCCTGGCGGTCGAAGCCGGAATGCCGTTGGCAGATGTGCGGATCGAAGTGCGCGAGTGGAATAGCGCATTCAGCCTGGTGCGCGAACGCTTGGGGGTGACCCTGGTGCCGGAGAGTACCTTGCCGGAACAGCGCCAGGGATTGCGAGTGCTGCCTTTGAGTTGCCCGATCGAGCGGCAGTTCGCCCTGGTAGCGGCGCCGGGGCGGGAGTCACACGGGCTGGTTCAGGCCTTTGTACAGATGCTCGCTCGGGTCTAGTCGGCGAACTGTTCCTGGCGAGTCATATTTATGTCTTGCTTGATACTTTTCGTGAAGGCTGAGAAGCATTTAAAAGTTGTGAAAACAGACTGACTGGTGGCCTTGCATAGAGTCGGCGGCTGTCTATGCTCAATTGTGAAAAAGCGTATCGGGCGCTTTGTGAACCACGGTCTCGTGATGTTTTCAGCCTTATAACGGGTGTTTGTGGAATGTTCATCCGAGCACGAAATTGAATTCATGAATAAAGACGAGAGTGCGCAACTAGAGGCACCGCAGGATCAGGAGCATTTAATTAGATGGAGTTTCTTTTCTTTGTTAGGTCGGACCCGGCAACGGGTCATCAAGAAAAGGATGGCTTGATAAGAGCGTTGCAACATGGACTCTCCGATTAAACATCATTTATCACCTGACACTTCCTTTCTCACATGGAGAGAGGCGCTTGCCCTGTTTATGGAACGTTGTGGTGGCTCAGTTGAAAGACTAGAAACTTCCGTCAATCAAAAGACAGCGTTGAAGGTGATACAACCATGTTTAACCTACATCACAAGGCTGACCTGCTAGAGATCGAGCGCTTTAATTGTGCGTTGACCGAGGCCAATGCCAAGTTGGTGGCGATCAGCCATTCCATGGCGATGATCGAGTTCTCTCCCGATGGCATCGTGCTCGACGCCAACGATAATTTTTGCAAGGCCATGGGCTATTCCGTGGAGGAGATACGCGGCAAGCATCACCGGATCTTCTGCGAGGAAGAGTTCTATCGCAGTGAGGAGTACGCCAAGTTGTGGCGTGATCTGGGCCGGGGTGAACCTGTCAGCGGCACCTTCCTGCGGCTGAACAAGCGCGGCCAGGAGATCTGGCTCGAAGCCAGCTACATGCCGGTGTTCGATGCCGACCGTCGGGTCAGGAGTGTGATCAAGGTGGCCTCGGACATCTCCGAGCGCATCCATCTGGAACATGAAAACCAGAGCCTGCTGAACGCCATTGGCCGTTCCATGGCAATCATCGAATTCACCCCGGACGGCAAGATAGTTGCCGCCAACGACAACTTCCTCAAGACCATGCAGTACTCCCTGAACGAGATCCTCGGTCAGCACCACAGCATGTTCTGTCATCGCTCTGAAGCCGAGTCTTCGGAGTACAAGCAGTTCTGGGCCTCGTTGAACCGTGGCGAATACCACTCCCACCGTTTCGAGCGGGAAAACAAGTACGGCCAGACCGTGTTCCTCGAGGCTTCCTACAACCCGCTGTTCGACACCAAGGGCCGCTTGTACAAGGTGGTCAAGTTCGCCAGTGATATCACCCAGCAAGTGACTACCCTGCAATCCGCCGCCGAATCGGCCCACAGCACCTCGGTGCAGAATGATGCCTGCGCCCAGAAGGGGTCGGAGGTGGTGCAACAGACGGTGGAAATCATTCAGCAGATTTCCCACGACCTGAATGAAGCCGCCCGCAGCATCGATGCGGTCAGCAAACAGTCGGAGATCATCGGCACCATCGTCCAGACCATTCGCGGGATTGCCGACCAGACCAACCTGCTGGCGCTCAATGCGGCCATCGAGGCGGCCCGGGCCGGCGAGCATGGGCGGGGGTTCGCGGTGGTGGCGGACGAGGTGCGCAGCCTGGCGGCACGCACCAGCCAGGCAACGGTGGAGATCGTCGAGGTGGTGCGCAAGAACCACGACCTGTCCATGAGCGCGGTCACCAGCATGCAGTCGAGCCTGAGTCGCACCGGACTTGGGGTCGAGCTGGCCAATGAGGCGGGGGAGGTGATCCTGGAGATTCAGCAGGGCTCAAGGCATGTGGTGGATGCCATCAGCCAGTTCAACTCGACCTTGCAGTTGTAGTCGCGGTTTTACCTCGGACACAAAAAAGGGTTCCCATGGGAACCCTTTTTTGTTGTCACTGTTACAACGACGCGAGGAACTTCTCGTCGATCGGTTTGGCGCTGTTCTTGGCCTCTTTCTCTTCCTTGGCCAACTGCATCTTGTCTTGCAGGCGCTGGGCAATTTCCTGGTTGATCGTCAGTTGCCGCTCAGGTGGCAGGTTCTTCAGATCTTCTTCGGTCAGACCCATATCCTTGAGGATACTGTCACGCAGACGCTGTTCGGGCGTCTTGCTCATGTAGTCCTTGAACTCGCTCAGGGCACCGGTTTCCGTGGCGCTGGTGGCCTGTGGAGTGCTGGTGGCGGGCGGCGTGGCCTGGAGCAGGACACGGGTCTTGGCGAACGCTGCATTGACGTTGTCGTCCACGGTATTGCCTTGCAGGCTGGACTGGGACGTCGGCACGGTCACGGAGTTCTGGGCCTGCTGCAGCATGCCGCTGTACAGCGCGCTGGCGGCAGCGGTGGTCGGGTCCATATCGGTGCGCGAGGTGGGCTGCACCGAAACGGATTTCTGGGCGTTGACCAACATGATCGGGAACCTGTGTGAGAGAACTAGACTGAAGTTTTAGCAAGTTTCATGCCGATACTTTGGTCCATGAATATCAATGGGTTAGGAGAATAACTGTCGGCGGGTGGCCAGTAAGCGGACAAGTCTTGCCGCTTCCTGGCAATTGCCGCCCGCCTGTTTGCCGAGGGGGGGGGCGATCAGTGTCTCAGTAAGTGATGGGAATGCCGAAATGCTCCTGGAAGGCATCGTCCACCGGCTGGTACCCCAGGACCCGGGTGGTTTCGCTGAGGTCCAGGCGCTTGAAGCGGTTGTTGGATATGCCATGGCCGATCAGGTACTGCACCCCAGGGGTTTCCACCGCTCGCTGTAGCAGTTGCACGGCGTCCCGAGGGCTGAGCCAGGCGCTCAGGTCGCGGGTGGTGGTCAGTTCGTGGTGTTGCGGGTCCTCGAACGCACCAATGCGCAGGGCGATGCAGGACAGCCCGCGCCGGGCCGCATAAAAGGCGCACAGGGCTTCGCCATAGCATTTGCTCACGCCGTACAGGTTGGCCGGCATCACCGGCATGCCCGGGGTGATCTGCCGGTCCACCGGGTAGCCCTCGATGGTCTGGGCGCTGCTGGCGAACACCAGGCGCTGGCAACCAGCGTTCACTGCTGCCTCGAACAGGTAGGTGGTGGCGAGGATGTTGTTGGGCAGCAGTTCGTCGAAGCTGGCACTGGCGTGGGGGATGCCGGCCAGATGCACGATCACGTCGATCCCTGGCAGCAGGCGGCCGATGGCTTGCGGGTCATCGAGGTCCAGGCGTACGAAGCGGTGGGGGGCGGGGATGTCGAAGTCCGGTTCGACGCGGTCGGTGAGGGTGAAGCGATGGCGTTCCTGGGAACCCTGGAAAAACACTTTGCCGATCCTGCCGCAGGCGCCGGTCAGTAGTACGTTGAGTCCATCCATGTCGAGTCTCCGGTGGGCTGAGAAGGGGTGGCCTAGGGGGTGCCGTTGCGTCCATGCAGCAGGAAGCCTGGACGCAGGCTGAGGCGTTCGTAGTAGGCGGCCACAGCGGGGAAGTCCGGGTGTTCCATGGGGGTCATCTTCCAGCGATTGACCGAGAGGCCAAGGACGATGTCCGCCAGGCTGAAGGCTTCACCGAGCACATAGGCCCCGGTGCTTTCAAGCTGCTGTTCAAGAATTGCCATCTTGCCGTTCCAGGCCAGCAGGCTGGCGCCGATGCGCCGGCTGTCCTGGCAGTCTGGATGCTGGCGCACCAGGCCCATGAAGGCGTAGCTCCAGGCCGGATTGAGTTCGGTGGCCTGCCAGTCCATCCACTGTTCCACCAGGGCCCTGGCCCGCGGGGCGAGGGGCAGCAGGCCGCTGCCGGGATGCAGATTGGCCAGGTAGCGGCAAATGCTGTTGGACTCCCACAGGGCCCCGGCGTCATCGATCAGCACTGGGACCTGGGCGTTGGGGTTGAGGGCGAGAAATTCGGGACTGTGGGTCGACTGGAAGCCGCTGCCCCAATCTTCCTGCTGGTAGGAAAGGTCCAGCTCTTCACAGGTCCACAAGACTTTCCTGACGTTGATGGACGAGGCTTTACCGAGAATTCTATAGGGGGTTCCCATGACGCTTCCTTGTTCGTGGCACAGGTTGGCCATGGGAATCTATCAGTGAGCCAGGTTCTCGGCGACGGTCAAATTGCCTCCAGGGGTGTTTTGCTTGGCTTCAGGCCGGATCGGGCAGGGCCGAAGCCGGCAGACCGAAAACCCGGTCGAACAGCCAGTTGAAGGCGAAGGTGTAGCAGGGGATGAACAGGATCAGCGCCAGGTCCAGGAGAAAGGCCTGCACCAGGCTGATGTTCATCCACCAGGCGATGAGCGGGATCAGGAACACGATCAGGGTCAACTGGAAGCCCACGGCATGCGCGATGCGCCGTTTGACGGTGCGGGTGCGTGACGGCTGGCGGCTTTCCCAGCGTTCGAACAGGGTGGTGTAGATGAAGTTCCAGGTCACCGCGATGCTGGTGATGACCACGGCCAGCGGCCCGGTGCTGCTGGGGGATGTGCCGGACAGCAGGGCCAGGCCGAGGGCCGAGAAGGTCATGCCGAATACCTCGAACAGGGATACGTAGACCAGTTTGCGTTTGACGCCTTGCATGGAGACTCCTCGGTGTTGAATGTCAATGGCCAGGGCTGGACTGGCGCAGGGCGCGAAAGATAGCTTCAATGGCGATGACAGAAAAAGTCGGAAGCTTTCAGTTTTGCTGATAGGTTGCACCCATGAATTTCTCCAGTGACAGCATCCAGTTGTTTCTCGCCGTGCTCGAGCGCGGTTCCTTTTCTGCGGCGGCCCGCTCCTTGGGCAAGGTGCCTTCGGCGGTGAGCATGGGCATTGCCAACCTTGAGGCCGAACTGGGTTATGCCCTGTTTGATCGCAGCCATCGCGAGCCGGTGCCGACGCCCCTGGCCCTGTCTCTGGCGCCCCATGCGCGGCTGATCGCCGACCAGCTCAAGCAGTTGCAGGTGCACGCCATCGAGCTGTCCCTGGGCCTGGAGAGCAAGCTGTCGATCGCCGTGGTGGATGACATCGACAAGCAGCGAGTACTGGCCGCCATCAAGCTGATTGCCGAGCGCTATCCGCTGCTGGAGGTGGAGGTGCTCAGTGCCCCCCAGGATGATGTGCTGCAGCTGCTGCACAGTGGGCGGGTGAGTGTGGGCGTGGCTTTTGCCGGCTTGAGCGTGAATGCCCTGGAGTATTTCCAGTACATCGGCAGTGAGCGGGTGATTGCCTGTATCTCGCCGCGACATCCGGTGTTTGTGGCCAGCGATGGCTCGTTGTACCTGGAGGAACTGATCCGGGTCCGTCAGGTCGTGGTGGCCAGTCGCGACCTGCCCATCAGCGATACCCGGCCCTTGGTGGGCGAGTCGCTGTGGCGCACCGACAGCCTGGCCATGGCCCTGCACATGGTGGAAGCCGGCATCGGCTGGGGCAATTTCCCCTTGTCGGTGATCCAGCCGCTGCTGGCGGCCGGGCGCCTGCAGCGGCTGAAGTTCAAGAACCTCGACAACGGTTTGTCATTGCCGGTGCATGGGGTGTGGCTGAAGAACCGACCTTTGCAGAAGGGCGCGCTGGCCCTGGTGCAGTTGCTCAGTGGCGAAGATCCGGCGCTGGGGCCGCTGCCCGACCCCGGGGTTTAGCCCAGGGCCTGTTCACGCAACCAGCGCAGCAGGTGACCGGCCGCTGAATCGTCGCTGATCGCCTGGGCGGACAACAGGTAATAGGCGCTGCCATCGGCGACGAAGTCGAAAGGGGCGCAAAGCAATCCTCCGGCCAGATCATCGCGCACCAATTGCCAGGGGGCGATGGCCAGCCCCAGGCCCGCCACCGCCGCTTGCAGGCTGAAGTAGAAATGCTCGAAGACTTGCTCCTGGGGAGCCAGGGAAGCAGGCAGTTGCCGCCGTTGCAGCCACTGCTCCCAGGCTTGCGGCCTGGTGGCGCTGTGCAGGCGCGGGGCGTGTTCCACCAGGGTCGGCTGGCCGTCTGGCGAAGGGGCCCAGTCAGGCTGTTTGTCCGGTCGGCAGACGGGGCCAATGGCTTCGTCGAACAGCCAGTGAGCCTGGGTTTCGTCGTTCCAGGCGAAATCGTTGCGGCGAATCGCCAGGTCGATGCCGGTGTTGAACGAGAAAGGCCCGCCGCCGGCCAGCAACTGGATCGATATCTCCGGGTGGGCGGCCTGGAACGCCGGCAGGCGTGGGATCAGCCAGCGCATCAGCAGGGTCGGTTCGCAGGACAGCACCAGCGGCGCCTCGGGGTTCGGTGCCCGCAGGCGGCTGGCAGTGTTCTCGATCAGGTCCAGGGCCTGGGTCACGCTGTGCAGCAGTTCGGCTCCGGCCGGCGTCAGAAATACCCGATGGCTGCGGCGTTCGAACAACGCCGTGCCCAGGTCCTCTTCCAGGGCGCGCACGGCGCGGCTGATGGCGCCATGGGTCAGGTGCAGAGCGGTGCCGGCCCGGGTGAAGCTTTCCAGGCGTGCCGCCGCTTCGAAGCAGCGCAAGGCGCTGAGGGGAGGCAGGCGACGGCGTGATGTCTGTGAGTTTTTATCACTGAGAGTGTCAGTTTTCATCGTTGGCTGTTCCCGTGCCGATCCCCATACAGTAGCGCCTGATTCTATAACCAAGGCGTATGCAACGTGACTGAACTGTTAGTCGTAATCACCATCACCATTCTGGCGGTGCTCAGTCCCGGAGCCGATTTTGCCTTGGTGACGCGCAACAGCCTGATGCTCTCGCGCCGCCACGGCGTGTTCACCGCCCTGGGGATCGGGCTTGGGGTCATGCTGCATATCGGCTACAGCCTACTGGGGGTGGGGGTGCTGTTGCAGCAGTCGCTGCTGTGGTTCACCGGGCTGAAGATTGCCGGGGCGGTTTATCTGATCTATCTGGGGGTCAAGCTGTTGCGCGGTTCTGACCAGGGGCCGCAAGAGGCAGGGACGGCGAGTCTCGAGATATCGTCCTGGGCGGCTCTGCGCAGCGGCTTTCTGACCAATGCGCTGAACCCCAAGACGATGATTTTCGTTCTCAGCCTGTTTATGCAGGTGATCCAGCCGGGCACGGTGTTGCCGGTGCAGATCGGCTACGGCGCAATCATTGTCCTGGCCCACGTATTGTGGTTCGTGGCGGTGGCGCTGTTTTTCTCGGCACCGGCCATAGCCAGGCGATTGCTGGGGTACAAGCGCCGTATCGATCAGGTATTCGGTGTGGTGCTGGTGGGGTTCGGGCTGTTGCTCAGTGTCCTGAGCATGCAGCCCTGAAACGCCTCAGGTGCTTTCCCGTACCCGCAGCTCGAAGCCCATGTCCACCACGGGCTCGGCCACGCTGTTGCCGGCCAGCAGGGTCAGCATCTGCTCGGCTGCGCGGCGGCCAATGGCTTCCCTTGGGGTGCTGATGCTGCTCAGGCGCGGCACCATGTGCTCCGAGGACGGTAGGTCGTTGAAACCCAGCACCGCGACTTGTTCCGGGACCTTGATCCCGCAGCGCATGGCTTCCAGTAGCGCGCCCTGGGCCAGGTCGTCGTTGCCGAAGAAGATGGCGTCGACCTGCGGCTGGCTCTGCATCAGTTGCAGGAACAGTTCGCCGCCCAGGCCCACGGAGGATGGGCGAGGGGTCAGCAGTTCCAGATCGGGGTTGTACAGCCCGGCCTCTTGCAGGGCGCGACGGAAACCTTCGCCCCGCAGCAGGGTGCGTTGATCCAGTTGTGCGCCGACGTAGGCCAGATGCTTGCGGCCACGGGAAATCAGATGCTGGGCGGCGGTCTCGCCGGCGTTCAACTGGGAAAAGCCCACGCAGTTGAGTCCGGCACCGGAGTCCAGGTCCATCATGTAAACGCAGGGGATGTTGTTGGCCTCGATCATCCGCCGGGCGCTCTCGGTACGGTCGAAACCGGTCAGCAGCAGACCCCGGGGCTGGTAGGTCATGTAGTTGCGTAGCAGGTTCTCTTCTTCATCCCTGGAGTAGTGGTAGTTGCCAATCAACACTTCGAAGCCCTTGGGTCGCAGGACCTGATGAATGGCTTCCAGGGTTTCGATGAACAGCAGGTTGGACAGCGACGGCACCAACACCACCACCGATTGGCTCTGGGCCGAAGCCAGGGCGCGGGCGGCGGAGTTGACCACGTAGTTCAACTCCAGCGCGGCCTTTTGCACCTTTTCCACCAGTTCGGTGGCCACGCTGCTGACACCGCGCAGGGCGCGTGAGGCGGTGATCGGACTGACACCGGCCAGTCGTGCCACTTCGTTGAGGGTAGGGCGCCCCGTGGTACGGGAGTTTTTATCGTTTTTATGAGTGGTCATCAGACGGCTTGCCAAACAAAATTCAAGTCACTAAGGTAGCGCTGTCCTGAAACAGCTGCAATGCGTGAGCGAGGTGTGCCTGACCCTCGCTCTTTGGTTTGGCGGACTATATAAGCGGCAACCCACAAAAATGACAAGAAGGCGTCGGCAGACACTGTTTTTGTACTAGAACTAGAACTAGCGAAGGTAGCGCTGTCTGCGCGCTGAGGTGTTACATGAGTCAATCTATTACCGCCCTGGTCATCATGGGTGTTGCCGGCTGTGGCAAATCCAGCGTCAGTCAGGCCCTGTGCCAGCGCAGCGGCGCCACGGCCATTGAAGGCGATACGTTCCACCCTGCCGCCAATATTGCCAAGATGAGCGCCGGCATTCCCCTCGACGACGACGACCGTGCCGGCTGGCTAGACAGCCTCTGCGATGAATTGCGTCGTACCCTGGCCGCCGGTCAGCGTCCGGTACTGACCTGCTCGGCCCTGAAGCGCAAATACCGCGAGCGCCTGCGCGCCGCCACCCCCGGCCTGGGCTTTATCTTCCTCGAACTGACACCAGCAGTGGCCGCCGATCGCGTGGCACACCGGCCGGGGCATTTCATGCCTTCGACTCTGATCGACAGTCAGTTCGCCACCCTCGAATCCCCCGTGGGGGAGCCGCTCACCCTGGCGCTGGATGCCAGCACCCTGAGCGTCCAGCGCCTGGCCGAACTGGCCAACCAATGGTGGCTGGAGCATGGCCTTGAACCTTCACATTAAGTGCTGGCTCGAAATAGGTAGCGCTATCCCACTCGGCCCTTGTTTTTAACGCTTTAATAAAAACAACAAACCGGAGGCAATCCCATGTTTGGCATGTCCCAAGAGACCTATCTGCTGGTTGATGCAGTGGTCACTATCATCGGCCTGATCGTACTGATCACCCGATTCAAGCTGCATCCCTTTATTGCCCTGACCATCGCCGCGGGGTTCCTCGGCCTGACGTCGGGCATGCCGGTGGACAAGATCATCAAGGCGTTCCAGGACGGTTTTGGTGGCGTGCTCGGTTTTGTCGGCATCATCCTGGCCCTGGGTACCATGCTCGGCAAGATGATGGCCGAGTCCGGCGGCGCCGATCAGATCGCCCAGACCCTGATCCGTTCGTTCGGCAAGGAGCGGGTGCAGTGGGCGATGATGTTCGCCGCGTTCCTGGTGGGCATCCCGCTGTTCTTCGAGATCGGCTTCGTGCTGCTGATCCCGCTGGTGTTCATTGTGGCCCGGCGCACCGGGGTGTCGCTGATCAAGATCGGCATTCCCCTGCTGGCCGGCCTCTCGGCGGTCCATGGCCTGGTGCCACCGCATCCGGGGCCACTGCTGGCCATCGGCGTGTTCGGCGCCGACATTGGCAAAACCATTCTTTACGGCCTGATCGTTGCCCTGCCGACCGCCATCATTGCCGGTCCGATCTACGGCACCTTCATCGCCAAATACATCCCGGGTCATCCGTCCCAGGAGCTGGTCGACCAGTTGGCCCGTGAAAATACCTCGCAGAACCTGCCGAGCTTCAGCGTCACTTTGCTGACCGTGCTACTGCCGGTGTTCCTGATGCTGCTCAAGACCTTCGCCGACGTGGCGCTGCCGGACGGGCATTTCTTCCGCATCTGGATGGACATGATCGGCCACCCGATCAGTGCCTTGCTGCTGGCCTTGCTGCTGTCGCTCTACACCTTTGGCTACAAGCAGGGCATCGGCTCCAAACAGATCCTCGGCCTGCTCGACGCCAGCCTGGCGCCTACGGCCGCGATCATCCTGATCATCGGTGCCGGCGGCGGCTTCAAGCAGATGCTGGTGACCAGCGGCGTGGGCGATGTGATCGGTCATATGGCGGTCAACGCGCAGATCTCGCCGATCCTCCTGGCGTGGCTGGTGGCGGCGGTGATTCGTATTGCCACCGGTTCGGCCACTGTGGCGACCATCACGGGCGCGGGCATCGTGGTGCCGGTGGTGGGGATGATCCCCGGGGTCAACCGCGAACTGCTGGTGCTGGCCACCGGCGCCGGCTCGCTGATCCTGTCCCACGTCAACGACGCCGGATTCTGGCTGGTGAAGCAGTACTTCAACATGACCGTAGCCGAGACCTTCAAGACCTGGACGGCGATGGAGACCATCCTCTCGGTGGTGGGGCTGATCTTTATCCTGCTGTTGTCGTTGGTGGTTTAAACGGCTTCGCCGGCAAGCCGGCTCCTGCAGGGAGCAGGTTGTCGGTGAAACGCGAGTACAAAAAAACCGCATCACTGCGGTTTTTTTGTGGCTGAAAGCATCTCAGCTTTTCTGCACCAGCCCGTCGGCGCGGAACATGCCGCGAATACCACGCACCGCTTGGCGAATCCGGTCCTGGTTCTCGATCAACGCAAAGCGCACATGATCGTCGCCGTATTCACCGAAACCCACCCCCGGGGACACGCAGACCTTGGCTTCGGCCAGCAGCTTCTTGGCGAACTCCAGGGAGCCCAGGTGCGCGTAGGCCTCGGGAATCTTGGCCCAGACGTACATCGAGGCCTTGGGGTTCTCCACCATCCAGCCCAGCTCATGCAGGCCCTTGACCAGCACGTTGCGCCGTTGCCGGTACTGCTCGGCAATGTCGCGTACGCACTGTTGGTCGCCTTCAAGTGCCGCGATTGCTGCTACCTGCAGTGGGGTGAAGGTGCCGTAGTCGTGGTAGCTCTTGATCCGCGCCAGGGCGCTGACCAGCTCCGGGTTGCCCACCATGAAGCCAATACGCCAGCCAGCCATGTTGTAGCTCTTGGACAGGGTGAAGAACTCCACCGCGATGTCCTTGGCCCCGGGCACTTGCATGATCGACGGGGCTTTCCAGCCGTCGTAGACGATGTCGGCGTAGGCCAGGTCGTGGATCACCAGCACGTCGTACTGCTTGGCCAGGGCGATCACCCGTTCGAAGAAGTCCAGCTCCACGCATTGGGCGGTGGGGTTGGAGGGAAAGCCGAGGATCATCATTTTCGGCTTGGGGATCGAACCGCGAATGGCCCGCTCCAGCTCGGCGAAGAAGTCCACCCCAGGCACCAGCGGCACCGAGCGCACCTGGGCGCCGGCGATCACCGCGCCGTAGATGTGGATCGGGTAGCTGGGGTTGGGCACCAGCACCGTGTCGCCCTGGTCCAGGGTGGCGAGCATCAGGTGCGCCAGGCCTTCCTTGGAACCGATGGTGACGATGGCTTCGCTTTCCGGGTCGATATCGACCTCGTAGCGATCCTTGTACCAACGGGAAATCGCCCGGCGCAGCCGTGGAATGCCTTTGGAGGTGGAGTAGCCGTGGGTGTCCTCACGCTGGGCAACGGTAACCAGTTTTTCGACGATGTGCGGCGGAGTCGCGCCGTCGGGGTTGCCCATGCTCAAGTCGATGATGTCTTCGCCGCGCCGACGCGCAGCCATCTTCAGCTCGGCAGTGATATTGAAAACGTAAGGGGGGAGACGATCGATGCGCGCAAAGCGGCGCGGCGAACCTTGTTCGGCCATTGTTGCCTCGAAAAGACGTAAGCGCCCGGAACCGTCCGAGCGACGTTGGCCACTGCGGTGGCCTGCGGGGCAGACGATAAAGGCGCTGGCGCGGGCTTGTCCAGAGGAGCGGAAAAATATTTTTGCGCTCCGGGCGGTTTGCCGGGCTGTCGGGTTTGCCGCTATAACGTGCACGCTTTTTGCCTGCAAGGACGGCGCCCGGCCTCTGCCTGATCCGTTCCGGCGGATCTGACGCCGCGCGGCAGCTCTTCGAACAACAGCGTCAAACGGGATGAATGATGGAGTTTACCAGCGGCTTTTTGCTGAGCCTTTCGCTGTGCCTGGACATCGGCGTGGCCAATATCGCGATGATCACCCTGGCCATGCAGCGCGGCTATTTTCAGGGCTTTTGCCTGGGCCTCGGGACCTGCGTCGGAGACTTGATTTATGCGCTGCTGGCCCTGGCCGGAATGACCGTGCTGCTGCAGTACGAAACGGTGCGCTGGGTGCTGTGGATCGGTGGTTCGGCGCTGCTGGTGTATTTCGCGGCGAAGATGATTTATGCCGCCATTCATCACAGCGCGACATTGGCCACGGCTGGGGATGCGGACCGCGGTTCGCCGCGCAAGGAGTTCTTGCGCGGGATCTTCCTGGCCATGTCTTCCCCCAGTGCGATCCTCTGGTTTGCCGCCGTGGGAGGCACCCTGATTGCCCGATCCGGTGGTGGCACGGTTGCCGACTCCGGGTTGTTCCTGGCCGGCTTCTTTTGCGCCGGGCTGGTCTGGACCCTGGGCCTGTGCCTGGCCGCGACCCAGGGCGGCAAGTTGCTGGGGGACAAGCTGTTGCGCTACTCCTATCTGGCATCTGCAGCGATCTTCTGCTATTTCGCGGTGTACGTGATCCTATCCGGTTATCAGGAGTTCATCCTCGGCGCCGGGGTGGCCGACCTTCCGGCGCTCTGATCCTGGCCCTGACGATTGGCTTCTATACTTGCTGCCGAACCCATCTTTTCTGCGGCAGGAGTGGCATTCATGGATGAGCAAAAACAGGGCGCGGGTCCAGAACCGCGCTTCGAAAGAGAGCGTTTTCTGCTGATCGCCGGCTTCAGCGAGCGGTTTACCCCTGGTGCCGGCCAGGACATCGGCCAGCTCTGGGAGCGCTTCATCCCCCACATCGGCAAAGTGCCGGGGCAAGTGAATGAGTTGACCTACGGCGTCTGCTGCAACCCCGATGGCCAGGGCAGCTTCGAATACCTGGCCGGGGTCGAGATCAGCAAGCTCGACGACCTGCCCGAGCGTTATCGCTGGATCGAGGTGCAGCCGCAGAACTATGCGGTGTTCGAGCACGGCGGTTCCTTGCAGGACTTGCCACAGACGTTCAACTACATCTGGAAGACCTGGCTGCCCCAGTCCGGTCGCGAAGCGGCCGATGCCCCGGAATTCGAGCGCTACAGTGCCGATTTCAACCCTGATACCGGTAGCGGTGTGGTGGAGGTCTGGCTACCGCTCAAAAGTGAATGATCCCCTCGGGGGCGCTGGCCGGCCCCCGATTCTCCCTGCCTTGGCCGCAATCTATACGCCGTCTTAACACCGTCCCCTGCAATCAGTGTCCGACCTTGATACGCCCTCACCTAACCTGCGTGGCGCAGAGGAGAGCGGAGGACGGCTCGTTCCCGACTCCCTGCCGGCGCCCATTGCCGGGCGCCTGACCGGTTGCGCCCCGGGCCGCTGTCTGCGGTTGCGGCGCCGCCTCAATGGGTTAAGGGGAAAAGCCTTGCTGACACTGGAATTCATCTACGGCGCCAGCGGTTTTTGCGCCGTGCTGCTGTTCGTCTACCTGGGTTACGCGCTGATCCGTGCCGAGAAATTCTGATGACCGCACCCAGCGCTACCCCGGCATTTTCATTCGCCCGTCCGGGCACTCTCGAGAAAGGAAACCAGCCATGTACGACCTGATCTTCGTGGGCCTGTCCCTGGGGTTCTTTGTACTGACGGCCCTGGTCATCGTCGCCATGGGCAAGATTTGAACGGAGCATCGACATGTTGAGTACTGTGCTGGAATACGCGGTGATCCTCGGGGTAATGACCGGGCTCGCCGTACTCATGGGCAAATGGCTGACCCGGGTCTTCAATGGCCGTGGCCACGCGTTGCCCGAGCGGGCCACCTACCGCCTGCTGGGGATCGACCCCGGCGAAACCATGGGCTGGGCCCGTTATGGCTCGGCGCTGTTGCTGTCCAACGCGGCGATGATGCTCCTGGGCTACCTGGTGCTGCGTCTGCAAACTGTCATGCCCCTCAACCCCTTGGGGCTGGCGGCGCAGACCCCGGACCTGGCGTTCAACACCGCTGCGTCCTTTATCACCAACACCAACTGGCAGGCGTACTCGGGAGAAAGCAGCCTGTCGAACTTCAGCCAGATGGCGGTGATCACCTTCCTGATGTTCGTCGGCGCTACCGCAGGCGTTGTCGCCGCGGCTGGTTTCATTCGCGGCCTGAGCCGTTCCAGCTCGGCGGATATCGGCAACTACTGGGTGGACTTCACCCGCACCCTGTACCGGGTGATGCTGCCGCTGTGCCTGGTCATGGCCCTGGTCTATGTCTGGCAGGGCATGCCGCAGACCCTCAACTCCCAGGCCCTGGCCACCACCCTGGAAGGCGCCCAGCAGCAACTGATCGTCGGCGCTGTGGCCAGCTTCGAGTCAATCAAGCACATCGGCACCAACGGTGGCGGCTTCTTCAGCATGAACGCCGCCCACCCGTTCGAGAACCCGACGCCGCTGACCAACGTCCTGCACATTCTCAGCATGTTGCTGATCCCTTCGGCACTGACCTACACCTTCGGCAGCATGCTGTTGCGTCGGCGTCAGGGCTGGGTGTTCTTCGGCACCTTCCTGGTGATGTTCGTCGGCTTCCTGACCATTGTCTTCACCGCGGAGCAGGGTGGTAATCCGCTGCTGACCCAGGTCGGTGCCGACCAGCAACTGTCGGCAACCCAGAGCGGCGGCAACATGGAAGGCAAGGAACTGCGCTTCGGCATCGCCGACACCGCGCTGTTCGTTACCACCACCACTGGCGCCACCACCGGTTCGGTGAACGCCATGCATGACTCGCTGACCCCCATGGGCGGCTTCGTGCCCCTGGCGCAGATGATGCTCAACTGCGTGTTCGGCGGCGACGGCGTGGGCTTTATCAACCTGATCCAGTACGCCCTGCTGACGGTGTTCCTGGTGGGCATGATGATCGGCCGCAGTCCGGAATTCCTCGGCAAGAAGATCGAGGCCCGGGAGATCAAGCTGGTGATGCTCTCGGTGCTCGCGCATCCGATCTGCATCCTCGGCTTCACCGCCCTGGCCGCGCTGTGGCCGGACACCCTGAACAGCCTCAACAACCTTGGCCCCCATGGTTTCAGCGAGGTGCTCTACGCCTACGCCTCGGGTACCGCCAACAACGGTTCGGCGTTTGCCGGGCTGAATGCCAACACGCCGTTCTTCAACACCACCATCGGTCTGGCCATGCTCATGGGACGCTTCTTCACCATGTTGCCGATGCTGGCCGTGGCCGGTTCGCTGGCGGCGAAAAAGAACATCCCGGCCGGTGCCGGCACCATTCCCACCGCTACACCGCTGTTCATGTTCCTGGTGGTGTTCGTGGTGCTGGTGGTCGGTGGCCTGACTTTCCTGCCGGCCCTCGCGCTCGGCCCGCTGGTGGAGCAACTGCAGTTGCTGGCCGGCCAGACCTACAAGTAAGGGGTTGTGATGACGACGCAAATGCAAACCCAAGGCGCCACTGCGGTGCTGTTCAAGGGCCTGTTGCGCCCAGTGCTGGTGGCAGCGGTGTTTTTCATGCTGCTGACCGGGCTGGCCTATCCGCTGGCTACCACCGTGCTGGCCAACCTGCTGTTCCCGTTCCAGGCCCAGGGCAGCCTGGTGCAGCGTGACGGCCTGGTGGTGGGCTCAAAACTGATCGGCCAGTCCTTCAGTCGCCCGGAGTATTTCCAGGGCCGGCCGAGCATGACGCTGGGCAGCGATCCGCTGGACCCCAGCAAGAGCGTGCCCCAGCCCTACAACGCCGGGGCCAGTGGTGCCAGCAACCTGGGCCCTACCAGCCAGAAGCTGCTGGACAGCGTGGCCGCACGGGTCAGCGCCTACCGCCAGCTCAACGGCCTGAAAGCGGACATGCCGGTGCCGGTGGACGCGGTGACCGCCTCGGCTTCCGGCCTGGACCCGCACATCTCCCTGGCCAACGCCCAGCTGCAACTGGACCGGGTCGCCCGTCTGCGGCGCATGCCCCTGGCCGATCTGCAGGCGCTGCTGCAAGACCACAGCGAAAGCCGCACCTTCGGTCTGTTGGGCGAGCCCCGGGTCAATGTGCTGCAACTCAATCTCGCGCTGGATGCCCTGGCACCCGTGCATGCCTCGCCCCTTGCGGTCAGTGAGTAAGAGATACCGATCATGAGTAAGAACCCTCGTATAGCGTTGTTCGACCGTGGGCTGTTGCTGACGGCGTGCCTGGATGCGGTGAAGAAGCTGCTGCCCCAGGCGCAGTGGAAGAACCCGGTGATGTTCGTGGTTTACCTGGGCAGCATTCTCACCACTCTGCTGTGGTTCCAGTCCCTGGGCGGTGAAGGCGAGGCCTCCAGTGGCTTCATCCTCAGCATCACCCTGTGGCTGTGGTTCACTGTGTTGTTCGCCAACTTTGCCGAAGCCCTGGCCGAGGGCCGCAGCCGGGCCCAGGCCGCAAGCCTCAAGGGCATGAAGCGCCAGACCCTGGCCAAGCTGTTGCAGCAGCCCAAGCATGGTGCTGCCTGGCTGCCCATGGCCGCCAGCGAACTGCGCAAGGACATGGTGGTGCTGATCGAAGCCGGGGATCTGGTGCCGTTGGATGGCGAGGTCATCGAAGGCGTGGCCACGGTGGATGAGAGCGCCATCACCGGCGAATCGGCGCCGGTGATCCGCGAGGCCGGGGGCGACTTCTCCTCGGTCACCGGCGGCACCAAGGTGCTTTCCGACTGGCTGGTGGTGCGCATCAGCGTCAACCCCGGCGAGTCGTTCCTGGACCGCATGATCTCCATGGTGGAATCGGCCAAGCGTCAGAAGACCCCCAACGAAGTGGCCCTGACCATTCTCCTGGTGGGACTGACCCTGCTGTTCCTGCTGGTGATCGTGACCCTGAGCCCGTACTCGATCTTCGCCGTGGCCATGAGCGGCACCGGCAGCGTGATCAGCGCCACGGTGATGGTGGCGTTGCTGGTGTGCCTGATCCCCACCACCATCGGCGGCCTGTTGTCGGCCATCGGCGTGGCAGGCATGAGCCGGATGATGTCGGCCAATGTCATCGCCACCTCGGGACGCGCCGTGGAAGCCGCCGGGGACGTCGACGTGCTGCTGCTGGACAAGACCGGCACCATCACCCTGGGCAACCGTCAGGCCAGCGCCTTCCTGCCGGCGCCGGGGATCAAGGACAGCGAGCTGGCAGACGCCGCGCAACTGGCCTCCCTGGCGGACGAAACCCCTGAAGGCCGGAGCATCGTGGTGCTGGCCAAGCAGAAGTTCGACATTCGTGGCCGTGACATCAACGCCCTGGGCGCCAGCTTTGTGCAGTTCACTGCCCAGACCCGCATGAGCGGCGTCGACCTGCCGGACGGACGCAGCATCCGCAAGGGCGCCGCCGATGCCATTCGCCGGCATATCGAGGCCTTGGGCGGCAGCTTTCCACCGGCCTTGCAGGCCAAGGTCGATGAAGTCTCCCGGCGCGGCAGCACGCCGCTGGTGGTCAGCGACGGCGCCCAGGCCCTGGGCGTGGTGGAACTCAAGGACGTGGTCAAGGGCGGGATGAAGGAGCGCTTTGCCGAACTGCGGCGCATGGGCATCAAGACCGTGATGATCACCGGTGACAACCGCCTGACCGCGGCGGCGATTGCCGTGGAAGCCGGGGTCGACGACTTTCTCGCCGAGGCCCGTCCCGAGGACAAGCTGCAACTGATCCGCGACTATCAGGCCAAGGGCAAGCTGGTGGCCATGACCGGCGACGGCACCAACGACGCTCCCGCCCTGGCCCAGGCCGACGTGGCGGTGGCGATGAACAGCGGCACCCAGGCGGCGAAAGAAGCGGGCAACATGGTCGACCTCGACAGCAACCCGACCAAGCTGATCGAGGTGGTGGAAGTGGGCAAGCAGATGCTCATGACCCGCGGCGCCTTGACCACCTTCAGTGTGGCCAACGACGTGGCCAAGTATTTTGCTATCGTACCGGCCGCTTTCGTCGCTACTTACCCGCAGTTGGCGGCGTTGAACGTGATGCACCTCAACAGCCCGAACTCGGCGATCCTCAGCGCGGTAATCTTCAACGCGTTGATCATCGTGTTCCTCATCCCCCTGGCACTCAAGGGGGTGAAGTACCGATCCATCGGCGCGGCGGCCTTGCTTAACCGCAACCTGCTGATCTACGGACTGGGCGGGGTGCTGGTACCCTTTGCCGGGATCAAGCTGATCGACATGCTGCTGGCCGGGCTCGGCCTGGTTTGACGCAAGGACTGGCAATGCGGCGCTCCCTGGGGGCGCCGCATTGTTCATTTAAGGAAGCTCATGACTGTGCTTGATGCAAGTCCCCCGCCCCGCGACGGGCGCCCCGATCCCGATGCGCTGCTGGAAAAGCTGCAACAGGACGAACAGGCGGCCCAGCGCGGCAAACTGCGGATCTATTTCGGCTCCAACGCCGGGGTCGGCAAGACCTGCGCCATGCTCACCGCCGCCCGCAGCGAAGTGGCCCTGGGCCGCGACGTGGTGGCCGGGGTGGTGGAAACCCATGGCCGGCGGGAAACCGCCGATTTGCTGCAAGGTTTGGAGGTGCTGGAGCGCCACAGCCTGATGCACCGCGACTATGCCTTGCCCGAATTCGATCTGGACGCAGCCCTGGCGCGGCGTCCCTCGGTGTTGCTGGTGGACGAGCTGGCCCACAGCAATGTCCCCGGCTCGCGCCACCCCAAGCGCTGGCAGGACGTGGAAGAACTGCTGCGGGCCGGGATTGATGTCTGGACCACCCTCAACGTCCAGCATCTGGAAAGCCTCAACGACATCGTCAGCGGCATCATCGGCATCCGCGTGCGCGAGACGGTGCCGGATCACCTGTTCGATGAAGCCCACGAAGTGCTGGTGATCGACCTGCCGCCGGATGACCTGCTACGCCGGCTCAAGGACGGCAAGGTCTACATGGGGCCCCAGGCCGAACGTGCTTCACGCAATTTCTTTCGCAAGGGCAACCTGTTGGCCCTGCGCGAGCTGACCCTGCGCCGCACCGCCGACCGGGTCGATGCGCAAATGCGCGACTACCGCCGCGAGCGTTCGATCAATGCCCTGTGGCCGGCCCGGGAGCGGCTGCTGGTGGGGATCGCCGGTGATCCGGCGGACGAACGCCTGGTACGCGAAGCGGCGCGCCTGGCGCAGAAGCTCGAGGCCGATTGGATCGTCGTGCATGTGGCTTCGGCGCAACGCCGTGGCCACGGCGCCAGCCGTTATGCGGCGGCGATGAAGACCCTGGCCCTGGCCGCCGAGTTCGGCGCCGAGACCGCGACCCTGCCTGGCATGGACGTGGCCGAGGCCTTGGTGGCCTGCGCCCGTGAGCACAATGCCAACCGCCTGGTGCTGGGCCATTACCCGCGCAAGGTCTGGCAGTTCTGGCATCAGTCGGTGAGCGATCGCATCAGCCGCCAGCATCCGGAAATCGACCAGATCGTGATCGCCAACGGGCCCTTGAGCCGGCGCCCGGTACCTGCCGACAAGCCAGAGGCCGGATTGTCCCCGAGTCGAGCGCCGGCCTATCTGTGGGCCAGCCTCGCGTGTTTCGCCGCCACCGCAGTGGCGGCGCTGCTGCTGAAGGTGTTCGACCCGGCCAACGTGGTGATGCTGTTCCTGCTCACTGTGGTTCTGGTGGCCCTGCGTTTCGGGCGTGGCCCGGGTGTCTGGGCGGCGATGCTGGCGGTGCTGTGTTTCGACTTCTTCTTCGTCCAGCCGGTGTGGTCCTTCACCGTCAACGACACCCAGTATTTCTTCACCTTTGCCCTGATGCTCGGCATCGCCCTGATCACCGGCCAGCTCACCGCACGCTTGCGCCACCAGGCACGCACCGCCGCCGAAGGTGAGCGCCGCGCCACCTCCCTGGCCGGGCTGGCTCGGGAGCTATCGGCGGCACTGACCGAGGAGCAGATCTGCGCCGTGGCCCTGCGCACCTTCAGCGGGGTGTTCGAGGCCCGGGTCGGCTTGGCGCTGCCGGATGCGGACAATCGCGTGCGAGCCTTGAATGCCAATGCCCTGGCGATCGATGAAAGCATTGCCCAGTGGGCCTATGACCACGATCAGCCGGCAGGCAGCGGCACCGATACCCTGGCGGCGGCCAAGGGCTGCTACCTGCCGCTCAAGGCGCCGATGCGAGTGCGCGGTGTGCTGGTGCTGGAGCTGGCAGACGCCGAACGCCTCAAGGAACCCGAGGAACAGCGCCTGCTGGAGGCCTGCATGAGCCAGTTGGCAATCGCCCTGGAACGGGTGCATTACGTCGAAGTGGCGCAGAGCACCGTGGTGCAGATGGAAGGCGAACGCATGCGCAACACCTTGCTCGCCGCCATTTCCCATGACTTGCGCACGCCGCTGACCACCATCATCGGGGCCGCCGATGCCGCGTTGCCCCATGCTCCGAATGGTCCGTTGCCCGAGCTGTTGCATGGTATCCATGATCAAGCTACTTCCATGCAGCGCCTGATCGAGAACCTGTTGGACATGGCGCGAATGCAGGAGCGGGGGGTGCGCCTCAAGCGTCAGTGGAACTCTCTGGAGGAGATTGTCGGCAGCGCCCTGCGCCAGTTGCGCGAGCCCCTGGCCGGACATGAACTGCGGGTGACCATGGCGCCGCATCTGCCTCTGGTGGACGTGGACGCACTGTTGCTGGAACGGGTGCTGGTGAACCTGCTGGACAATGCTGCCAAGTACACCCCGGCCGGGACCCTGGTGCAGATCACTGCCCGCCAGGTGGACCAGCAGATCATCCTGCAGGTCAGCGACTGCGGTCCGGGCTGTCCCAAGGGCAGCTCCCCGGACAGCCTGTTCGAGGCCTTCAGCCGTGGCCAGCAAGAGTCCGCGGTGGCCGGGATCGGCCTGGGGCTGGCCCTGGCCAAACGTATTGTCGAAGCCCATGGCGGGCGTATCGAGGCCCAGCCTCACGCCGACGCCGGGCTGAGTTTTGTCATCACCTTGCCGGCGGGACAACCGCCATCGATGGAAGCCCTATGAGCAGCCCACGCATCCTGATTGTCGAGGACGAAGCCAATATTCGCCGTTTTGTCGGCATTGCCCTGGAGGACGAAGGTTTCCAGGTGTTCGAGGCCGACAGCGTCAAGCGCGCCCTGATCCATGCCGCCAGTCGCCAGCCGGACCTGGTGATCGTCGACCTGGGCCTGCCGGACGGCGATGGCAAGCAACTGATCAGTGAACTGCGAGGCTGGCTGGCGGTGCCGATCCTGGTGCTGTCGGCCAGGGACCGCGAAGACGAGAAAGTCGCCGCCCTGGATGCCGGGGCCGACGACTATCTGGTCAAGCCGTTCGGCGTGCCGGAGTTGCTGGCGCGGATTCGTGCGCAACTGCGGCGCCATGGCCAGAGCGGCGCGGCGGCGGCCACCAGCAAGGTGGCCTTTGGCACCATCGAAGTCGATCTGGCCACCCATGAGGTGCGCCGCGAAGGGCAGTTGGTGCACCTGACCCCCATCGAATACCGTCTGCTCTGCGCCCTGATCCGTGGCCAGAGCCGGGTACTGACCCATCGTCAGTTGCTGCTGGAAGTCTGGGGCCTGGACTATGTCGACCGCGCCCATTACCTGCGGGTGCACATGGCGCATCTGCGGCAGAAGCTGGAGGCCGATCCGGCTCAGCCCCAGCATCTGATCACCGAGTTGCAGGTGGGTTATCGCCTGGTCGGGCTGTGATCCTGTCTTGTGGCGCCGCTCAGGGCTTTTTTGCCGCGGCGCCGCTCATGCACAAAATCGATGTACAAGGTAATGCAGCCGAAGGCGGTGATGCTGAACAGCACAAGAAGGCCGATCTGAATGTTGCTCATGGGGAAGGTCCTGTGGGCAAGACGCGGCAGGACCAGCTTGATGGGGCCGGTCGGAGGCGTCGGGGATCAGATAGATAATCCCTGGGCGCCGCCCTTGCCAGGGTTTATATGAAAGCTTTACGGCGGCCCCGACTATCCCTATGCGGGGCATACGCAAGACTCCCCATAACGCCACTCTTGCTAGAATCGGCCATCCTTCACCGTCTTCAGGTTACCGCCCATGACTGCTTCGACCCCACTGATCCGTACCGTCCTGCCCACCGACCTGGATGCTTGCTTCGCCATCGAGACCCTGGCCTATGAAGGCGACGAAGCCGCGACCCGGGAAAAGATCGCTACCCGCATCGCTACCTGGCCCGAGGGTTTTATCGTCGCCGAGGTGGATGGCGCAGTGGCCGGCTTCATCAATTCCGGTGCCACCTTCGAGGTGCAGATGGCCGACGAAGCCTTCAAGGAACTGATCGGCCACGACCCGGCCGGCTCCGAAGTGGTGATCATGTCGGTGGTGGTGCATCCCGATTTCCAGGGCCAGGGCTTGTCCCGGCAACTGTTGCAAGCCTTCATTGCACGCATGACCGAGCAGGGCAAGGCGCGTATCCACCTGATGTGCAAGGAACGCCATGTGCCGCTCTATGAGCGCTTTGGCTTCGTCTACATCAAGGCTTCGGCGTCGGACCACGGCGGCATGGCCTGGCATGAGATGGTGCGGGGGTTGTAAGTCCCAGGCATACCCCTGATGAACAAGGGGCGCCTGCGTAGGGTCTTTTCAGGGGGCTGCCAAGCAGGAGTGCCCTTGAGTTGAAGTGCTGAACTCAAAACGCCAGAACCATCCTGCGCTCATATCCCATCCGGCCTTTGCAGGCCTTGCCATTTTCGACCCAGCCCAGCTTGAGATAGAGCTGGAGTGCGGCCTGGTTGTCGGCATCCACCGCCAGCATCAGGCCCTTGAGCTGCGGCCACTCCTGGAGCGCGGCGCCAGGCAGGGCTTGCAGGCAGGCGGTGCCCAGTCCCTGGCCCTGGAGCGGCAGGTCCACTTGCAGAGCGTGCAGGGTGGCGTGGTCGGCCTCGGCCCAGGCAGGCAGGCAAGGCGCGTGCTTGAGCAGCAGGAAAGCCACCGGCCGTTCGTCGCTGAGCAGGGCGAAGCCTTTGATGGCGCCTGCCGGTGCGTTGCCCAGGGTGTACAGCGCGCCATGGATATCCCCGGAAAACGCCCTCTGTTCAGGCCGTACTACAAGGCTCAGCAGTTGGGCACGCTGATGGCTGTCGAGCTGTTCATAAGGCACGAGACGAGTGGTCACTGGGGAGACTGTCCAGGGGAGGGAAGGGGGCGGATTCTAGCGATTTTGATTCAGCGGGAAAATTTTTTGTCGAGGTTGTCGATTGTCTGGGTGGCCAGACGACTAAGGGTGAACCGAGCATTCAAGTGCGCTCTTGCAGGGGCTGCCCGGTGCCGGTTTATTCCACCCTTGAGGAGTTTTTGCCATGCACAACCCATCCAGTGAAGCGCAGATCCGCAGCCTGATCGACCATTGGCAGCAGGCGGTGCTCGCCAGGGACATCGAGCGTATCGTCAGTTTTTACGCCGATGACATTGTCTCTTTCGACGCCGTCGGCGCCCTGCAGTATTCGGGCAAGGCCGCCTACCGTGAACATTGGCAAGCCTGCATGCAGGCCTGCCCGGGCCCGGGCATCTTCGAGTTCCACCAACTGCGGGTGCGGGCCGCCGAGGAGCTGGCGTTCGCCCATTGGCTGGCCCATTGCGGGGGCACCGATGCCCAAGGGCAGACCAAGGCCTGCTGGATGCGGGTGAGCGCCGCCTATGAGCTGCGCGGCGGGCAATGGCAGGTGGTGCATGAACACTGGTCGGCGCCGTTCGACATGCTGACCGGGACCACCCGATTCGATCTGCAACCCTGATGATCGGGCGGTTCGCCAAAGGACAAAACAGCAACCATAGTTGATCAGCCCGAACCCGGAGACACCCATGAAATACCTCTGTCTGGTCTACAGCGATGAACAGTTGTTGCACAGCCTGCCCGAGAGCCCCAAGGACGCCGAGTGCCTGGCCTATGCCGAGTCGGTCCAGGGCAGCGGGCGGATGCTTGCCGCCGAGGCGTTGCAATCGATACAGACCGCCACCACGGTGCGCATGCGTGGCGGCAAGCTCTCCATCACCGATGGTCCGTTCGCCGAAACCAAGGAGCAACTGGCCGGTTTCTACCTGATCGAGGCCAGAGACTTGAATGAAGCGATCCAGGTGGCGGGGAACATTCCGGCGGCCCGGGTCGGCAGTGTCGAAGTGCGTCCGGTGCGTGAACTCAATCCCTGATAACAAGCATAAGCAGGAGTTTGCCAATGACCTTTTCAACAGTGGGCCGCCAGGCCGCCGAGCATGAACTGTCCATCAGCCGCTTGATCGATGCGCCACGGGCCAAGGTGTTTCGCGCCTGGACCGAGCCGGCGTTGCTGGCGCAATGGTGGGGGCCGCACGGCATGACCACCCCGGAGTGTGAAATGGACCTGTGGGTCGGTGGCCAGTTTCGCACTTTGATGCGGGCGCCGGACGGCACCGAATACCCGACCATGGGGGTGTTCCTGGAGATCCAGGCACCGTCGCGCCTGGTGTTCACCGATGCCTATGTGCCTGGCTGGATTCCTTCGGGCAAGCCGTTCATGACCGCTGAAGTGACCTTCGAGGAGCAGGACGGCAAGACGCTCTACACCGCCCGCGCCATGCATTGGAGTGAAGCCGATCGGCAGGCCCACGAAGCCATGGGCTTTCATCAGGGGTGGGGGGAGAGCCTGGAGCGTCTGGTGGCCCTGGTGACTCAAGGCATGCCGGACTGATGCCGGGTCAATCCGGTGCGGCCGTGCAGGTCCTGGTGGCGCGGGTCTACCGCGAGGAATCGCGGCGCATTCTCGCCACCCTGATCCGCCTGCTGGGGGATTTCGACCTCGCTGAAGAGGCCTTGCACGAGGCCTTCTTTGTCGCCGTGGAGCGTTGGCAAGGGGACGGCGTGCCGGACAATCCTCGGGCCTGGCTGGTGTCCGTCGGACGTTTCAAGGCCATCGATGCCTTGCGCCGACGGGCGCGTTTCGCCGCTTCCCAGGCGGCGCTGGTCAACCAGCTGGAGCAACTTGAACAGCACGACTGGAGCGGTGAGGACGTGCAAGACGATCGCCTGCGGTTGATCTTCACCTGTTGCCACCCGGCGCTGGCGGCAGACGCCCAGGTGCCGCTGACCCTGCGGGAAATCTGCGACCTGAGCACGGAGGAAATCGCCCGGGCCTTTCTTGTCACGCCGGCCACCATCGCCCAGCGTATCGTGCGCGCCAAGGCGAAGATCCGCGACGCCGGGATTCCCTATCAGGTACCGGCGCTGGACGAGTTGCCCGAGCGCCTGGACAGTGTCTTGCGAGTGATCTATCTGGTGTTCAACGAAGGCTATTCGGCGTCCATGGGGGCCGAGTTGACCCGTGAGGACCTGACCCGTGAAGCGATACGCCTGGGACGCCTGCTCCTGGAACTGTTACCGGAGGCGGAAGTACTGGGCCTGCTGGCCCTGATGCTGTTGCACGAGTCCCGACGTGGGGCGCGACTCTCCAGCACTGGCGAGTTGATCCTGCTGGATGAGCAGGACCGCTCCCTGTGGCAGCGGGCCTTGATGGACGAAGGCTGTGCCCTGGTGGAGCGCGGGCTGCGCAGCGGACACGGCGGGGCCTATTGCCTGCAGGCGGCGATTGCAGCGGTGCATGCCGAGGCTCCCAGCGCCGAACAGACCGATTGGCCGCAGATCGTCGGTCTGTATGACGTTTTGCTGCGGCTGCAGCCTTCGCCGGTGATCGAACTCAACCGTGCCGTGGCCCTGGCCAAGCGTGATGGCCCCGCGGTCGGCCTGGAGCAGGTGGAGGCCATTGTGCGGCGTGGCGACTTGCAGGATTACCATCTGCTCCACGCCGCCCATGCCGACTTCTGCCGGCAGTTGGGGCAGGTCGAGGCGGCGCGGGAGTCCTACCTAAGAGCCTTGGCCCTGACCCGGCAAGCTCCGGAACGGCGTTTTCTCGAAGCTCGCCTGGCCCAGTTGGCCCCCAGCTCGGTGTAGTTTTGCAGGGGCGCTCTACAGGGGCGCAGACTCGAACTGCCTCACTCCAGCATCCGCCCCAGTAGCCAGCTCCCTGCCGGCCCGGGCGGATGCAGGCGCGACCAGAGGGCATCCACCGCCACCGTGCGCGGCCAACCGCGTACTTTCAGTTCCTGCAATTTACCGGCGCCAAAGCCGTCCACCAGCCAGCTCGGCAACGGCGCCCAGCCAAAACCGCCCTGGGCCATTTCCAGCAGCATCAGGTAGCTGGGCGCTGACCAGACCCGTCCCTGGGTGCGGCTGTCGTAGGGGTTGAGCACTGTTGCCAGGCGCAGTTCTCGGTGCTGGCGCAGGGCTTCCTGATCGACGTGCTCCAGTCGGGCCAGAGGATGCTTGCGGGATACGTACAGGGACATTTCACCCTGTTCATCCAGGGTCTTGTGTTCCAGGTCCGCCGGGTAATCGGCCTGCATCTCGGCAAAGGCGATGTGCGCCCGGCCACTTTGCACCAGGGCGATCAGGTCTTCGCATTCGGCGATCAGGCATTCCAGTTCCAGGTCCGGGTAACGCTGCTCGAAGGCGCTCAGGCAGCTTTCAAAGCGATCCGACTGATAGGTGTCGGACAGGGCCACGGTGAGTTTCGCCTCGACTCCCCGGGACAATTGGCTGGCGGCCATTTCCAGGCGGCTGGTGGCCGCAAGGATCTCCTCCGCGCGCTGCAGCAGCACATGCCCGGCGGGCGTCAGGCCGGGCTTGCGACTGGCCCGATCGAACAACTGCACATTGAGGTCGATTTCCAGGCTGGCCACCGCCGCGCTGATGGTGGACTGGCTCTTGCCCAGCTTGCGGGCGGCGGCGGAAAAGGAACCCTGGGTCGCTGCCTGGACGAACGCCAGCAGCACTTCGTGTGAGGCCATA
This sequence comes from Pseudomonas sp. 910_21, assembly GCF_052850735.1. Lineage (NCBI taxonomy): Bacteria > Pseudomonadati > Pseudomonadota > Gammaproteobacteria > Pseudomonadales > Pseudomonadaceae > Pseudomonas > Pseudomonas sp. 910_21. The sequence goes on from NZ_VXCY01000002.1 coordinate 610,514, forward strand.
AACTATCGCCTTGATCGATGGTTATTGATTATGAAGTATCGGCCTGATCCTGGAAGATCGCCAACACATTCACTCAAGGAGCACGGCAATGAGCCTGCACAAATCCCTTACCGAACGTATTTTCCAGGCTGTAGGTTTTGAACTGCTGGCCGTGCTGATCTGCACGCCGCTGCTGTCCTGGATCATGGACAAACCCATGGCTGACATGGGCCTGGTGACTATCGGCATCGGCCTTTTGGCGCTGATCTGGAACGTGGTGTTCAACGGTCTGTTCGATCGTCTGCTCAAGCGTCTGCAGCTTGCACACAATGGCTGGACCCGGGTCCTGCATGCCCTGCTGTTCGAAGGCGGTCTGGTGGCGGTGGGTGTACCGCTGATTGCCTGGTGGTTGAATATCAGCCTGTTGCAGGCGTTCATCCTCGATATCGGCGTGCTGTTGTTCTTTCTGCCCTACACCTACCTCTACCACTGGAGCTACGACGTACTGCGGGACAAGTGGCTGCAACAGCGTCTGGCTCATTGAGCCGAAGGTCTCGGTGATAGTCGCCGGCCCAGGTTGTGGCCGGCGAAAACCCACGGGGGGCCTATTATGGCGTAGAGGTCTGCGACCTGATTTCAGACAGAACTGGACACCGTCCTCGAGTTTTTCTGAAAATGTGCGTCCGCTGGAGGCCGTCACTGAACCTGCAGCCCTCCCGACTATCTGAAGACCATGACTATTTCCCGCAACTGGATCATCTGCGAACACTGCGATTCGCTGTACGAATCCGTGCCGCTCGGCAAAGGCCAGGCCGCTCAGTGCTCGCGCTGTGGCGCGGTGCTGGCCCGTGCCCGCTACATGAACGTGCAGCAGCTGTTCGCCCTGTCGATTACCGCCGGGTTGTTGTTCGTCTTCGCCAATCTGTTTCCGGTGATCAAGATCAGCCTCGAAGGCCTGAGCAACGAAGCGACCCTCTGGCAATCGGTAGAAGCCTTGGCTCAGGGTCGCATCAGCCTGATTGCGGCGATCACTGGCCTGACCATCATCCTGGCGCCGTGCCTGCAGATCATTCTGCTGTGCTGGGTGCTGGGGTTCGCCAATTTCGATCGCGCCGCGCCAGGCTTCAAGGCCTGCATGCGAGCCCTGGAGCACCTGCGGCCGTGGAGCATGCTCGAGGTGTGCCTGCTGGGAATTCTGGTGGCCATCGTCAAGCTGGCAGGCATGCTCGATGTGCACCCTGGCCTCGGGCTCTGGGCCCTGGCCATGCTGACGGTGCTGATCATCCTGATTTCCGGCAAGGACATCCGCTATCTCTGGGATGACCTGGAGGGGCGCTACTGATGAGTCCGCCCCCTTACGCCCGGGACTATCAACTGATGCTCTGCCACACCTGCGGCCAGGTCTGCGAGCAATCCGAGCACCAGTGCCCCCGTTGCGACTCCGTGGTCCATGCGCGCAAGCCCAACAGCCTGGCGCGAACCTGGGCCTTTCTCGTGGCCAGCCTGATCTTCTACATCCCGGCCAACCTATTGCCGGTGATGCACACCAGTATTTTTGGCAGTGCCAGTGAAAACACCATCATGAGCGGCGTGGTGGAGTTCTGGAAGCACGGCTCCTGGGACATTGCCCTGTTGATTTTCATCGCCAGCGTAGTGGTGCCCTGCATTAAATTCTTTGTCCTCGGCACCTTGCTGGTGACCTGCCAGCGCCGCAGCCTCTGGGCCCAGCGCGAGCGTGCCAGGCTGTACCGTTTTATCGAGGTGATCGGCTATTGGTCGATGCTCGATGTGCTGGTGGTGGCCCTGGTGGCGGCCCTGGTGCAGTTTCGGGCCCTGAGTTCCATCGATCCGCGGATGGGCATTCTGTTTTTTGGTTTGGTGGTGGTGCTGACGATGTTGGCGGCCATGAGTTTCGATCCCCGGCTTATCTGGGATGTAGAGGTTGAAGATGTCTGATCATCCAGGTTCCAAGACTGCAGGTTCTCAGCCGGCTCCCGGCGCTCCGGCGCTGCGTACGCGGCGTTTCAATGTCTCGCTGGTGTGGTTGGTGCCCATTGTCGCGGCTTTGGTGGGGCTGTCGATGGTGGTCCACAACTCGCTGTCGGCCGGGCCGGAAATCACCATCAGCTTCCAGACTGCCGAGGGCCTGGAAGCCAACAAGACCCAGGTCAAGTACAAGAACGTGGTGATCGGCAAGGTGACCTCCATCGCCTTGAGCGATGATCGCCGCAAGGTGCTGGCCAAGGTCGAGCTGGACCAGTCCGCCGAACCTTTCACCGCCGACGACTCGATGTTCTGGGTGGTGCGCCCGCGCATTGGCGCCAACGGCGTTTCCGGGGTCGATACCTTGCTCTCCGGGGCCTTTATCGGCGCCGATGCCGGCAAGTCGGAGAAGCGCAAGGACAGCTTCAAGGGCCTGGAAACCCCGCCGCCCATTACCTACGGGCAAAAGGGCAAGCGCTTCACCCTGCACACCGACGACCTCGGCTCCCTGGACATCGGTTCGCCAGTCTACTACCGGCGCATCGAGGTGGGGCAGGTGGTGTCCTACCAGTTGGCCAACAGCGGCAAGGGCGTGGACGTGAAGATCTTCGTCAACTCGCCCAATGATAAGTACGTCACCACCGACAGCCGATTCTGGAACGCCAGCGGGGTGGATGTGACCCTGGGCGCCAACGGCTTGAAGGTCAACACCGAGTCGGTGTCCTCGATCCTTGCCGGCGGCATTGCCTTTGTCGAACCCAAGTACAGCCCCAACGCCAAGCCGGCCGAGGAGAATGCCGAATACACCCTGTTCGGTGACCAGGATACGGCGCTGGCCCCGCCGGACGGTGCGCCCTATTACATCCGCATGCGCTTCGACCAGGCCCTGCGTGGCCTGTCGCTCAATGCCCCGGTGGAATTCCTCGGGGTGAACATCGGCAAGGTGGTGTCCATGGACCTGGACTACGACGAACAGCGCAAGTATTTCCCGACCCTGGTAGGGGCGGTGATCTATCCCGAGCGCCTGGGCAAGGCCCATGAAAAACTGGTGAAGCAGACCGGCGGTGAAGACGACGCCCGCTCCGCGCAACTGATCGGCGCCTTCGTCAAGAACGGCCTGCGGGCCCAGCCCCGCAGCGGCAACCTGCTGACCGGCCAGCTGTACATCTCCCTGGATTTTGTCGCCAACGCCAAGCCGGTGGCCTACAACCCCGCCGCACGGCCGCTGGAGATCCCCACCATCCCGGGCAGCATGGACAAGTTGCAGGAACAACTGCAGGCCGTGGTGGACAAGATCAGCAAGCTGCCGATCGACTCCATCGCCGCCAACCTCGACGGCAGTCTGGCGGAGATGCAGAAGACCCTGAAACAGGTCAACGGCCAAGTGCTGCCGCAGATGCGCGACACCCTGGAGCAATCGAAGAAGACCCTGGCCAGTGCCAACGAGAGCTTCTCCGAGGACTCGCCACAGCGGCAGAAACTCAGCCAGGCCATGGAGGAAGTGCAGCGCACCGCCCGTTCGGTGCGGGTGCTCAGCGACTTCCTCGGCCGTCATCCTGAAGCGTTGATTCGCGGTCGCCTCAAAGACAACCAACCGGATGCCTACCAGTCGCCATCCTCCTCTGTTCGCGAATCCGCACCGGAAGCCCAGCCATGAAAAAACCTGCCTTGTTGTTGAGCCTGACCCTGGGACTTGCCGCTTGCAGCTCTGCGCCTACCCATTACTACACCCTGATGCCGCCGGTGGCTGAAGGCAGCGCTGCGGCACGCAACACAAGCCTGCAGTTCGAGATGTCCACGGTGCGCATTCCGGTCCAGGTGGATCAGCCGCAGTTGGTGGTGCGCCAGGACAGCGGCACCCTGGCGATCCTGGAAACCCAGCGCTGGAGCGCGCCCCTGGTGGATGAGTTCCACGACGCCCTGGCCAGCCAGATGGAGCAGAAGCTCGGCACCCGCAACCTTGAAGGCTTGCCCAAGCAACCCGGGCGCCCGGTGCTGTCGTTGCAGACCGATGTGCGGCGTTTCGAATCCCTGCCCGGGCGTTACGCGCTGATCGATGTGGTCTGGAGCCTGCGCTTGCGGGGCGAGGGCGGTCCGGCACGCAGCCTGACCTGCAGCAGTCAGATCCGCCAGCCGGCGGGTGTCGAACTGGGCAGTCTGGTGCAGGCTCATCAACAGGCCATCGCCCAGTTGGCCGGACAGATCGCCAGCACCGCGCAACGCTGGACCTGCCCTTGAGTAAACGTGTGTAGCCACTGCGGCAGGCGGCGTCGCTCTTGGATCACTACAGGTCCTGTGGCCCTTTTCGCAGCTGCACGGGCTCGGTAGCTGTTACAGACTGGGCAAGACCTCAGCGCCGGGCCGAGAGTTGCTGGGGCGCCAGGAAGGCGTCGTGAAAGTAGTCGCGCAAGGCTTGCATCGCCGGGGTGAAAGTCCGTTCGCGGTGCCAGGCCAGGCCCACGCTCATGGGGGTCACCGCGTCGCTCAGGCTCAGGGTCTCGATGCGCTTGCCCTCCAGGGACCAGGGCCGGTGCACCAGGTCCGAAAGAATCGCCACGCCGCTGCCGTTGGCCACCATGCTGCGCACGGCCTCCACCGAGCTGGTGCGCACCCGCACATTGGGCTGCTGGCCGGCTTGTTCCCAATAGCGCATGGCACTCTGTTCGGCTTCGTCGACGGTGAGCAGGATGAACGGCTCTTCAGCCACGTCCGCCAGGCTGACGCTGGCCCGTTCGCAGAGCCGATGGTGCGCCGGCAGCCACAGCCGGCGCTCGGAGTTGAACAGGGTTTCCGAGACGATGTCCGGGTGGGTCAGGTTGGCGGTGAGCACCACCGCCATGTCGAAACGCCCCTCCAGCAACCCTTGCTCGATAGCCTGGCGCTCCTGCTCGTGGAGTTCGATGGTGACGTCCGGGTGCCAGTGCTCCAGGCGTTGCAGGTGGTGTGGCAGGAAGTAGCCGATCACCGTGTAGCTGGCCGCCAGGTGCAGCACACCGCTGGCCCGGTAGTCCGGCAGCGGGCTGTTCAGCGCATCCTCGACACTGCGCAAGATCACATAGGCACGGTTGAGAAAGTGCCGCCCGGCGTCGGTCAGGTTCATGCCCTGGGCCGAGCGCACGAACAACTGCACCGCGAGCATCGCTTCAAGCTCCTTGATCGCGGTGGTCACCGCCGACTGGGAGATATTCAAGTGGATCGCCGCCTGGGAGATCTGCCCGATCTCCGCAGTGGCCACGAAGTAGCGCACCTGGCGCAAGGTCAACGACATGTTCCATTCCCCATCACCTCTGTAGGAGCCGGCTTGCCGGCGAAAGCGACCTCGCTGCCGGCTGCCCGCTCCTAACAAAGCTTTATCTGTTTTTCAGAAGATGCTCTATCTGATAATAGATCTTCCCAAGGGGTCAAGGCCGCTCTAATTTTCACTGCACGAAGTCACAAGAGTTGGAGCAACAGTGATGCAGGCAGTGGATTTCAATTCGGACATGGGCGAGAGCTTCGGTCCCTGGACCATCGGCGACGGCGTCGACAACGAGCTGATGGGCTATATCAGCTCGGCCAATATCGCCACCGGTTTTCACGCCGGCGACCCCGGTACCATGCGCCGCACCATCGAACAGGCCAAGCGCCTGGGGGTCGCTATCGGTGCTCATCCGGGGTTCCGCGACCTGGTGGGTTTCGGCCGCCGGCACATCAACGCACCGGCCCAGGAACTGGTGGACGACATGCTCTATCAGCTTGGCGCCCTGCGGGAAATGGCCCGGGTGCAAGGTGTGAAGTTGCAACACATCAAGCCCCACGGTGCGCTCTACATGCACTTGGCCCGGGACGAGGAAGCGGCGCGGTTGCTGGTGGAAAACCTGCGCAAGCTGGAGCCCGAGCTGCTGCTGTATTGCATGCCCAATTCGGTGATCTGGCGCATCGCCCAGGAGCTCGGCCAGCCGGTGATCCGCGAGTTCTACGCCGACCGTGATTACGACCTCAGCGGTTCCATCGTCTTCACCCGCCAGGTGCGCGCCCTGGACCCGGCGGCCGTGGCGGCCAAGGTGCTGCGCGCCTGCCAGACCGGCCTGGTGCGTACCGTCGAAGGTGAGGATCTGTTCCTTGAGTTCGACTCCATCTGCCTGCACAGCGACACCCCCGGCGCCCTGGATCTGGTGGAGGCCACCCGCACGGCGCTGGATCAGGCCGGCATCGAGGTGCGCGCACCGCGCTGAGGCGCATCGACACGAAGCACCGCGCGCAGACGCGGGTTTCATCTGGTTTTGATTTTTTTGCCTGCCTTTCTACAACTATTCCAAAAGGAACAGACATGGCCGAATACAGTGTTATCACCCCCTTGCCGGGCACCTTCTATCGCAAGGCCACCCCGGAGTCGGCGCCTTTCGTCGAGGTCGGCGATTCCGTCAGCGCCGATACCGTGATCGGCCTGATTGAAGTCATGAAGCAGTTTTCCGAACTGACCGCCGGGAGCGCGGGTCAAGTCAGTGCCTTTTTGGTGGAAGACGGTGATCCGGTGGAACCGGGTCAGGTCGTCGCGACGCTCGAACAGTGAGGGCCGGGGCATGACTGGATCAATCAACAAATTACTGGTGGCCAACCGTGGCGAGATTGCCGTGCGCATCATTCGTGCGGCCAAGGCCCTGGGGATTCCCACCGTTGCCGCGTGCAGCGAGGCAGATGCCGATTCCATGGCCGCACGCATGGCCGATGAAGTGCAGATCATTGGCCCGGCCCGGGCCGACAAGAGCTACCTGAATGTCCAGGCCCTGCTCGGTGCCTTGCAGGCCAGCGGTGCCAATGCGGTGCATCCGGGCTATGGCTTTCTTTCCGAGAACGCCGACTTCGCCGAGGCGGTGGTCAAGGCCGGAGTAATCTTCGTCGGGCCCAGCGCCGAAACCATCCGCCGCATGGGCGACAAGGCCGAAGCCCGGCGCACCGCGCAGGCGGCGGGAGTGCCGGTGGTACCGGGCTCCCCGGGTGAACTCTTCGACCTGGACACCGCGCTCAAGGCCGCTGAAAACGTGGGTTTTCCGCTGTTGATCAAAGCCAGTGCCGGCGGTGGCGGGCGGGGGATTCGCCTGGCTCAGGATGCGGCGCAATTGGCCGAGGAGTTCCCTCGGGCGCAACGGGAAGCCCAGACGGCTTTCGGCAATGGCGCGGTGTACCTGGAGCGTTTCATTGGCCGTGCGCGGCACATCGAAGTTCAGGTGTTGGGCGATGGCCAACACGCAGTGCACCTGTTCGAGCGCGAGTGCTCGCTGCAACGGCGGCGGCAGAAAATCTTCGAAGAAGCGCCGTCGCCGGTCCTCAGTGCCGAGCAGCGTGAGCAATTGTGCAGCAGCGCCGTGCGCCTCACCGAAGCCTTGGGCTACCAAGGCGCCGGCACCCTGGAATACCTCTACGACGACAGCACCGGCGAGTTCTTCTTTATCGAGATGAACACACGGATTCAGGTGGAACACCCCATCAGCGAACTGATCACCGGCATCGATCTGGTCCAGGCCATGTTGCGCATCGCCGGGGGCGAGCCCCTGGGCCTGCGCCAGAGCGATATCCAGCTCAATGGCGCGGCCTTGCAGATGCGCCTGAATGCCGAAGACCCGGCGCGGGATTTTTTCCCCAGCCCGGGCAAGGTCGAGCAACTGATCTGGCCGCAAGGGGCGGGGGTGCGGGTCGATAGTCACCTGTACCCGGGCTATGCTGTGCCGCCTTATTACGACTCGCTGCTGGCCAAGCTGATCGTCCACGGGCGTGACCGCGGCGAGGCCCTGGCCCGGGCGCGGCTGGCCGTGGAACACACCACCTTGACCGGCATGGCCAGTACCTTGTCGCTGCACCGTGAACTGCTGGCCGAACCCTGGCTGCAGCAGGCCGATTTTCACACGGGAACCCTGGAAACCTGGCTGGCCGAGCGCCGCGCCGGAGGTGTCGCATGAGCCAGCCGATCCGCTACAGCTTTGGTGCCGACGAGCACCTGTTCGCCGAAGTCAGCGACAGTATGTCCCTGGAAGCCTTCTTCAAGGGCATGGCGGTGACTCGCGCCGTGGAGCGCCTGGAGTTGGATGGGGTACTGGATGTGTGCCTGGCCAATGCCTCGTTCCAGATCCGTTTCGACCCGGACCGCATCGCCCCCCACACCCTGCTGGAGGCGGTGCAGCAGGCCGAGGCCGGGGCGGTGGCCGAGCGCAGCCTGCACACCCGGATCATCGAGATCCCGGTGCTCTACAACGACCCCTGGACCCATGAAACCCTGATGCGCTTTCGTGACCGGCACCAGGACCCCAGCGCCACGGACCTGGAGTACGCAGCGCGGATCAACGGTCTGGCGGACGTCGACGCCTTTATCGCCGCCCACAGCGGTGCGCCCTGGTTCGTCTCTATGGTGGGTTTTGTTGCCGGGTTGCCGTTCATGTTCCAGATGGTTGAGCGTGAGCGGCAGTTACAGGTGCCCAAGTACCTGCGGCCGCGCACCGATACGCCAAAACTGACCCTGGGTCATGGCGGCTGTTTCGGCTGCATCTACTCGGTGCGCGGTGCCGGCGGCTACCAGATGTTCGGCGTCACCCCGGCCCCCATCTACGACCCGCAGCAGCAACTGGCTTACCTCAAGGCGCACATGGTGTTCTTCCGCCCGGGGGACATCGTGCAGTTCAAGCCCATCGACCGCGAGGCCTACGATCAAGCGGTGGCCGAAGTCGAGGCCGGGCGCTTTGACCTGCGTATCCGCGAGGTGGAGTTTTCCCTGGATGCCTTTCTCGCCGACCCGGTCGGCTATCCCAAGTCGCTGCAGGAGGTGCTGGCATGATCAAGGTCATCAAACCGGGCCTGGCCACATCGGTGCAGGACCTGGGTCGCGAAGGTTTCTATCACCTGGGGATTCCGCCGTCTGGCGCCTTGGACCAGTACGCCCTGAGCGCGGCCAACCAGTTGGTGGGCAACCCGGCAGGCGCGGCCGGGCTGGAGTGCACGCTGCTCGGGCCGGAGCTTGCGTTCAGCGCCGATGCCCTGGTGGCGGTTTGCGGCGCCCATATGACGCCCAAACTCGATGGCGTGGACATGCACCTGGACACCGCCTTTGCGGTCAAGGCCGGGCAAGTGCTGCGTTTCGACTTTCCCAAGGCCGGGGCCCGAGCGTACCTGGCGGTGGCCGGTGGCATCGATGTGCCGCTGGTGCTGGGCAGTCGTTCGACCTATGCCCTGGGCGCCCTCGGTGGTTTTCAGGGCCGGCGTTTGGCGGCAGGGGATGAGCTGCCGGTGGGCGTCGCCAGCGGCAAAAGCCGTCCCGGTGCCAGTTTGCCCATGGCGCTGCGCCAATCCATGGGGGGCGAAATCAGCCTGCGGGTGGTGCCGGGCCTGTACTACGAACGCTTGAGCGACGCGGCCAAGGTCAGCTTCTTCGCCGAACCCTGGACCGTGGGTTCGGAAGCCGACCGCATCGGCTATCGCTTCAAGGGCGGTAGCGCTCTGAGCTTCCAGCCGCGGGAGCAGCCGTTCGGCGCCGGTTCCGATCCGTCGAACATCGTCGACAGTTGCTACCCCATCGGTTCGATCCAGGTGCCGGCCGGGCTTGAACCCATTGTCCTGCACCGGGACGCGGTGTCCGGTGGCGGCTACGCCATGATCGGTACGGTGATCAGCGCCGACCTCGACCTGATCGGCCAGATGCAGCCCAACCAGAAGGCCCGCTTTGTGGCGGTGACCCTCGAAGAAGCGCTGCAAGCCCGGCGCTCCTATAAGAAAAAGCTCAGCTGTCTGAGCAAGCTCTTCCCTTCCTGATTCTGCCCGCCGCATCGCGCGGGCCATGCCAAAAGGTAAGCCAACGCCGCACTTCGGTGCGGTGACGGCTGCCCGCGCTTCAACCCTTGATTGGTTCTGGAGTTCACGCCAATGGCAGCTTTATCGCAATCGAATCAAACCGTGCAGGACCCGGCCAGCGTTGCCGTCCCAAGCGAAGCGCGTATGGGACGACTGTCCCTGACCATGGCCTGGTGGGCGGTGTGCAGCGCGATGTTCTACATCGTCGTCGGCGCTTCCCTGGCCCTGTCTTACGGCACCCGTAATGCACTGATCGGCATGCTCCTGTCGGTGCTCAGTTATGGCCTGGTGAACACTGTGCTCAGCCGCTTCGCCATGCGCAGCGGGCTCTCGGTGGCGCTGTTTTCACGGTTGTTGTTCGGCAGCACCGGAGCCTGCCTGGCGACCCTGATTTTCTTCTCCACGGCGATCTACTACGCAGTGTTCGAAGGGTCGGTGATCGCCGTGGCTCTCAACCACCTGTACCCGCAACTGCTGTATCCGCTGGCGGCGCTGGTGGTGGTGCTGTACAGCGTGCCGCTGATCCTGGGCAGCGTGCAGCACTGGCTGGACAAGCTCAACGGTGTGCTGTTGCCGGTGTATCTGGGGGGCTTGCTGTTCGCCGTGGGCCTGTCCATCAGCCGTTATGGCTACCAGCCGCAATGGCTGGATTTCGGCCCGGCCAATCCCAGCAGCACAGGCTGGTGGGATTGCTTCGTAGCCTACATGGGGGTGTGGATCCTGATGCTGTTCACCTTCGACTACGCACGTTTCGGCAAGCCGGCAGACGCCGCTTATCACGGTCGCTGGAGCTTCGGCATGCCGTTCTACGCGGTGACCTTTTTGCTCAACGGCGCGGCGGGGATCTACCTGGTGAGCAGCATTCCCCATGACGGCGCGCTCAATGAAGTCTCGGTGGTGATGGCGATCTTGCAGTTGATGGGGCTCTGGGGGCTGTTGTTCGTCTGGGCCACGCAAACCCGGATCAACACCGCCAACTACTACCTGGCGACCTTGAACATGCAGGCGTTCTTCGGTCGTTTCGGTCTGCGCGGTTCCTACCTGATGTGGGCGGTGGCGGTGGGGATCATCGTCTACGGCCTGATGCTGGCGGATGTGTTCGCCTACCTGCTCAAGGCCCTGGCCTATCAGGGGATCTTTGTCGTGGCCTGGGTCGGCGTGGCCCTGGCGCAGATTCTGTTGGGGCGTACCGACGTGGCGGCGATTGATCGCGTGGCGGCCTTCAACCCGGTGGGGCTGACGGCCTGGTTCGGTGGCACGGCCCTGGGGCTGATGCTGATGTGGGCGGGGGGCGGCCTGGCCAGTTTCTCGGCACCGCTGACCGGGGTCCTGGCGTTTGCCTTGCAGGCCGGGCTGGCCAGTCGCTTGCGGGGCCGCTTGCCCGCCGTCGGCTGACAGGGCGACGGGCAAGCGGGCGCTGATCAGAACAGTTGGGTGAACAGCCAGTACAGGCTGCCCGACAGCAGGATCGCCGCCGGCAAGGTCAGGACCCAGGCCATGGCCAGGTTGCGGATGGTGCGCATCTGCAACCCGCCGCCATTGGCCACCATGGTTCCGGCCACCCCCGAGGACAAGACGTGGGTGGTCGATACCGGCAGGCCGAACATGTCCGCCGCGCCGATGGTCAGCATGGCCACGGTTTCTGCCGAGGCACCCTGGGCGTAGGTCAGGTGGGTCTTGCCGATCTTCTCGCCGACGGTGACCACGATGCGTTTCCAGCCGACCATGGTGCCCAGGCCCAGGGCGATGGCCACGGCAATCTTCACCCACAGCGGAATAAAGCGCGTGGCGTTGTCGATCTGCTGCTTGAACAGTTGCAGCTTGTCCCGGGTGTCCTGGTCGAAATGGCCGACTTGGTTCTTGTCCATCAGGCGGATGGCTTCGCTGGTCAGGTACATGTCGTTGCGCACGTTGCCCATGGCTTCGGCGGGAACCTTGGCCAGCGAGCCGTAACCCTTGACCTCGGCGCCGATGGCGCCGGTCAGGGCGGCCAGGGCCGGAACCAGTTCAGGTGTCGCCTCTTTGCTGCGCATGTACTCCGAGAGCACGGCACGAGGGTCGGCGGGTGCCGCTTGCGGTGCGCTTTTCACCAGGGCTTGCTGGGTGACTTCGGCCACTGCGGCGAACTGCAGCGATTGGTCGGCGGGCATGGTGCGGTTCAGGGCATAGGCCATGGGCAAGGTGCCCACCAGGATCAGCATGATCAGGCCCATGCCTTTCTGGCCGTCGTTGGAGCCGTGGGCGAAGGACACCCCGGTGCAGGTCAGGATCAGCAGCCCGCGAATCCACCACGGCGGTGGCGCGTCACCCTTGGGGGCCTTGTACAACGCGCGGTTCTTGACGAACAGGCGCAGGGCCAACAGCAGCAGGGCGGCGAACACGAAGCCGATCAGTGGCGAGAACAGCAAGGCGTAACCGACCTTGGTGGCCTGGCTCCAGTCCACGCCGCTGGTGCCGTCGCGGCCGTGCATCAGGGCGTTGGCCACACCGACGCCGATGATCGACCCGATCAGGGTATGGGACGAAGAGGCTGGCAGCCCGAGCCACCAGGTGCCCAGATTCCACAGGATGGCGGCGATCAACAGGGCAAAGATCATGGCGAAGCCGGCCGAGGAGCCCACCTGCAGAATCAGTTCCACTGGCAGCAGGGCGATGATGCCGAAGGCCACCGCGCCACTGGACAGCAGCACCCCGAGGAAGTTGAACATCCCGGACCAGACCACCGCGAACTGCGGTGGTAGCGAATGGGTGTAGATCACCGTGGCCACGGCGTTGGCGGTGTCGTGGAAGCCGTTGACGAACTCGAAGCCCAGGGCGATCAGCAAGGCCACACCCAGCAGCAGGAACGGGGTCCAGGTGGTGACCGTGGTGCCCAGTTCGTGCATGTCATGCACCAGGCTGTAGGCGGTGAACAGCAAACCCATGGCCAGCACTGCGAAAAACACTACCAGGGTGAAGGGGCCGGGTTTTTTATCCAGTTGCGGTTTGACGTCGAGGCTGGGGGAAGCGGCAGTCAGGGAAGGGGTGGCCATTACTGGACAATCCTGTTGCGGGAGAGAGTGTCGCCCATGATCGTTGCCAATTGTTACAAGGAGACTGCCTCAGGTCATGGTTTGCGCGATTGAGTGGCTCCGTTGATCCGTTCGAGTCCGCCGCCATCATCGCGGCCATCGCGGCCATCGCAATCATCGCGTAGGCGCTGGCTTGCCAGCGAAGAGGTCCCTGAGCCAGCCGTCGACCTTGGGCGCGCCTTCGCCGGCAAGCCGGCTCCTACAGGGAGTGTTTCAGTAGTCCTGGCGTTTACGGAAGGCCCAGCGCCCGGCGATCACGGTGAAGGTGGCCACCAGCGCCACCAGAATCCAGAAGCCCTCCGGGTCGCCGGAAAAGGGAATGCCACCCACGTTCATGCCGAAGAAGCCGGCGATGATGTTGATCGGCAGGGCCAGGACCGTGACCACGGTCAGGGTGAACAGGGTGCGGTTGGTCTGTTCATTGAGGTTGGCGGCGATCTCTTCCTGCAGCAGTTTGATCCGCTCCCCGAGGGCGGTGAGGTCGTTGATGATCAGGGCGAACTCTTCGGTGGACTTGCGCAGCTCCTTGACGTCTTCCTTCTGCAACCATTGCGGCGGCCGATTGAGCAGACGCAGCAGGGAGCCCGGTTCCAGGGCCAGCAGCCGTTGCAGGCGCACCAGTACCCGACGCATGGCCCCCAGTTCGGCTCGGTTGCTGGAGACCCGGGCCGCCAGCAACTGGTCTTCGATCTGGTCGACGCTGAGGCTGGTTTTACGCACGATCTGGGTCAGCACTTCGCCCTGGTCGCGCAGCAGGTGCACCAGCAGTTCCAGGGGCGAGCGAAAGCGTTCGCCGGCCTTGACCGAGGAGCGCAGCTTGTCCACCGAGTGCAGGGGTTGCAGGCGGGCGCTGATGATCAGGTTGCTGCGTACGCAGACCCACAGGGTGGAGATGTCCGAGGACACCATGCTGCTGAAGTTGAACACCACATCGTTGACCACCGCCAGCAGTGCCGAGTCCACGTGTTCGATGCGGGTCGAGCGCGACCCTTCGTGCAGGGCTTCGAAGAACTCCTCGGGCAATTGCAAGTGGGCCTTCATCCAGCGCTCGCAGGCGGCGTGGGCCAGGTTCAGGTGCAACCAGAGGAATTCGTCGCTGTTGCGCGGCTGTTGCAGGGCTTGCAGGGCCTTGGCTGAATCCAGTTCATGACCCCGTTCGCCGGGCCGAAAGCTGAAACCGTAGAGCAGGCCAAACAGATCGGAATCGCGGTGACTCTGGTCGATGCTGTGGTTCATGGGGTCTCGCAGGAGGGACAGTACCTGGCGCGGGTTTTACAGGTTCACTTGGGCCTCATCATGGCAAGGCTTTTTGACAGTTTTGTGACGTTTCAAAGTGCACAATCCGCGGCGCCATACCAGTGGTCGGCAGCGCTCAAGAATGGATCGCGGATGCCGATCACGCTCACATGCAATACGCATTCGATTTTCCTCGAATGCTCCTGACAGGGAAGTTCGGACCTACGCATGCCCTTAGTGGGCCTGCTCTATCCCTGCCATGAGATCTTCTCGATGTTTTTGCAAAAATCCCTGAGAGCGCAAATTCTTGCCCTGCTGAGCGGTAGCCTGTTTGCGATGCTGTTGATCGCCCTGGCGTGTTTTCACTTGCTGTCCGGTGGCGTGCAGAGCTATCGCGAGCTGATCGAAGGTCCGCTGCGCAGTTCGCAACTGATCGACGAGGCCAACCTGCAGTTCAAGAGCCAGGTGCAGGAGTGGAAGAACGTGTTGCTGCGGGGCAAGCAGCCCCAGGAACTGAACAAGTACTGGCAGCAGTTCGAAGATCGTCAGCGGGATGTGCAGAACATCCTCGGCCAGTTGGCCCAGACGCCTGGCCTGGATTCGGGCCTCAAGAACCGGGCACAGCGCCTGGCCGAGGAGCACCGTTCGCTCGGCTCGGCCTATCAGAAAGGCCGTGACGCCTATGTGGCCGCAGGCGCCGACCCGAGTGCCGGCGACGCTGCGGTCAAGGGCGTGGACCGTGCCACCAGCGAACAGATGAGCGAGTTGGTGACCGAGTTGCGCAAGCACAGTGACCAGCAGTCCCGGGACATCAGCTCGGCGGCCGATCGTACGGTGTGGCTGGGCATCCTGGTGATGCTGGCTTCCGGTTTGCTGATCGGCCTGCTCAGCCTGTGGCTGGTGAACCGCAGCCTGGTGCAGCCGATCCGCCAGTTGATCGACTACGTCGCCCAGCTCAGCCGTGGCCAGTTCGCCGACCGGGTGGCCAGCGATCGCCAGGACGAACTGGGCAGGCTGGCGGCTGCTGCCAACACCCTGCGTGACTTCCTGGCCCAGACCTTCAGCAGCCTGCAGCGCAGCGCTTCGGACCTGGACAGCTCCAGCGGCGAGCTCAACTCCATTGCCACTTTGATGTCCCAGGGCACCAACGAGCAGTTCAACCGCACCGATCAGGTGGCGACGGCGATGAACGAGATGTCCGCCACGGCCCAGGAAGTGGCGCGCCACGCTGCCGATGCTGCGCGCGCCGCGGATGATGCCGACCAGTCGGCGCAGCAGGGCGAGCAGGTGATGCAGAGCACGATCCACAGCATCACCCAGATGCGTGGCGAGATTGCCAACACGGCCACGGTGATCCGCCGTCTGGAGGCCGACAGCGGGCGTATCGGCAAGGTCCTGGAAGTGATCCAGGGGATCGCCGAGCAGACCAACCTGCTGGCGCTCAACGCTGCCATCGAAGCGGCCCGGGCCGGTGAGGCGGGGCGCGGTTTTGCCGTGGTCGCCGATGAGGTGCGCAGCCTGGCCCAGCGTACTGCGGCGTCCATCATCGAGATCAACCAGATCATCCAGAGCGTGCAGACCGGTGCGGTGGATGCGGCCCAGGCCATCGAGAGCGGCCAGTCCCGCAGCGAGCAGAGTGTGCAGCAGGTGACCGAGGCCGGTGCAATGCTGGAGCGCATCACCGAAGCGGTGGAAGCGATCCGCGACATGAATCGGCAGATCGCCACTGCCGCCGAGGAGCAGACGTCGGTGGCCGAGGACATCTCGCGCAACCTGACCGAGATCACTTCGATTGCCAGTACCAACCTCGACAACGTCCAGCGTACCGAAGCGGCGAGCCGCAACCTGCACGGCCTGTCGGGACAGTTGAACGAAGTCACGGCGCGTCTCGGCGCCTGAGATCGCTCACCCTGTATGCGGGCCCCACAGCACAAGGCCGCGCTCCCGAAACGGGGCGCGGCCTTGTGCTGTGTGCGGGGGCTTACTTGTCTTGCTTGTTGCTCAGAACCTTGCCGGTCTTGGCGTCCAGGTCCACGTCCCACTCGATGCCTTTGCTGTCACGCAGTTCCACCTGGTAGACGTAGGCGCCTGTCGCGGTCTGCTCCAGCTCGGTGTCGGTGATGCTGGCGGCGGTGGTGCCCGGGTGCTGGGCCAGGGCCGCCTGGTTGAGTTTTTCCAGGTCCATGATGGCGCCGGATTTGAGCAGGCCCGGGATCAGGTCCGGACGGACATCGGCCTGGGCCAGGCCGGCGGTCAGGGTCAGGGCGGCAGCGGCGAACAGAGCGGAGAACTTGGTCATGGGTTGATTCCTTGGGGTGATGGGTTTCGATGGACACAGGTTAGCCACTGCAACTTAATTCACCCTTAATTCAGGTCAGTGGTTGCGCCGTTTGTTCAAGCCAGAGGGCGGGGGCGGGGCCCAAGCTGGTGTCTCCCTTCTAGGAGACTCAGTGAATGAAACGATGGCTTGCGTGGTTGTATGCCCCCTTGTTCTTTGGTGGATTCATCGGTGGTGCGGTGTGCTGGATGAGTGCGGGAGAGGCTTCTGCGAGTGGGTTGCTGGTGCTGTTTGCGGCTGCGCTCCTGGTGTCTTTCCTGGTGGAGTGGGTCCTGCCTTATGAGCCGGCATGGAATCGCTCCCAGGGTGACCGCCTGCGGGACAGTCTGCATGCCCTGGTCAATGAGGGTCTGAATGCCCTGGGCCTGCTCGCATTGCCGGGGCTGGTGGCGCTGTTGGCCCATGACGGCCTGTGGCCTGGGGACTGGCCGCTCTGGGGCCAACTGGTGCTGGCAATAGTGATCGCCGATTGCGGGATCACCCTGGCTCATTACGCCAGCCATCGCTGGGCCTGGCTCTGGCGCCTGCATGCGGTGCACCACAGTGTGCTGCGCATGTACGGTTTCAACGGTCTGCTCAAGCATCCCCTGCACCAACTGCTGGAAGCGACGGCGGGGTTGCTGCCGTTGTTGGTACTGGGCATCCCGCTGCCAGTGGCAGAGTTGCTGGCCCTGGCCATCGCCATTCAGTTGCTGTTGCAGCATTCCAATGTCGATATGCGCTTGGGATTGCTGCGCCTGGTGTTTGCCTGGGCGCCGGTGCATCGCTTTCACCATATGAAGTACGGCCGCGCCGGTGACGTGAATTTCGGTCTTTTCTTCAATCTCTGGGACTGGCTGTTGGGAACCGCGTTCTATCGGCATGACTACCCGATGCGCCAGGGCGACCTGGGCATCGGTAGCCGTCCGGACTATCCGGTGGATTACTGGCCGCAGTTGCTGGAGCCATTCAAGGCCCAACGCTATGCCGCCGAGCCCAAGGTGCCCGAGGCGTTGAGGCGCCCGGTCAATCCAGCAGGCGGGGCCTGAGGGTTTTCAGGGCCTGCCCGGCGGTGACGCCGAACAGTGCCTTCAAGGTGCGGGAGAAGTGCGCGGTGTCGGCGAACCCGGCGCCGTGGGCCGCCTGGGCCATGGCCTGCCCCTCCAGCAACAGGGCCATGGCCAGACGCAGACGTCGCCACAGCACCAGGCGCCGTACCGGCAGGCCTACATCACGGGCGAACAACCGTTCCAGCTGGCTCAGAGACACATGGGCCTGGGCTGCCAATTGCGTCGCTGCCACCTTGCCCTCCAGGGCGGCGTCCAGGGCCAGCAGCGCCCGTGCCACACGACGGTCGGCAATGGGCTGGCGCGGACAACTGCGCAGCGCCGCTTCCAGGCCGGGCAGTGACGGCTCGATACGGCTGACGCAGAGCTGCAGGTCCTGGGCCGCGATGCGCAGTGGCTCGGCGTAGACCGTGAAGGCCCGGTCGGGGGCCTGGATGATGGCGTGGCGGCGCAGGGCCTGGATCAACAGGAAGTGACCACTGAGCCGGACACCGTCCAGTTCCACGGTGACCGGCTGTTGGGGGGCAATGATCAGTTGATGGGCATAGTGAGCGTGGGGCGTGGTGCGCCCCATCACCCCGTGGATCAGACCGAAGTCATGGCCCAGCCAGAGTTCGCCGCTCCAGTGTGAAGCGGACATTCAGTAACCGCTGGCCTCCAGCAACTGGGCCACGCTGGCGCTGGCCGGCCGCTTGAAATACTTGAGCAGTTCGGCGCTGCGGTTGGTGAAGATGCCATCGACCCCGGCCTCCATGACCTTGTTGAAATCCACCGGTTCATCGATGGTGTAGACGTGCACCAGCAGGCCCTGGTCGTGGGTGTACTGATTCATCCAGGGTTGCACCAGATCCGCATAGCTCTGATCGCCGCCAGCCGTCAACGCTGCGCAGGGACCGGTGCCGATGGCACCCTGGGTCTTGGCGAAGTCGACCCAGCGCTTGAACTCGGCCTGGTCCTTGGGTTGCTGTTTGGCATAAAAAGCGGCCTTGTCGGTTTCGCCGCTGCTGGCGAAGGTCTGCCCGGAGGCTGGCTCGATGCTGCCGGGAGCCACCCACAGCAACAGGATTTTCGGCACCTTGGGCATTTCCTTGTGCAGCAACTCCAGGCTGTGTTTGTCGAAGGTCTGCAGCACGACCTTGCCTTTGCCCTGGCCCACTGCCAGCTCGCTTTTCGCCAGCTTGGAGCCCGCCGGGCTCAGCCAGCCACGGTCCTGGAGTTTTTCCTTGAGATCGTGCTCGATGCCGGGGAACAGCTGGGGCTCCTTGGTCTCGATGTAGAGTCCGGGTTTGTGTTGTGGATTGCCCAGGGCGATGTCGATGATCTCGTCCAGGGTGAGGATCTTCAGGCCGGCGAAGCCCGGGCGGGCGCGGTCCGGATGGGCCTGGTTGAACCAGCTGCCGGCGTCGAGGGTTTTCAGTTCGGCCATGGTGAAGGCGTTGGCCGGGCTGTCCTTGCGTTCGGGGAATTTCTGCGCCACGTCGGTAGTGCGTTGCAGGTTGTTGTCATGCAAGACGAAGAGCACACCGTCCTTGCTGCGCTGCAGGTCCATCTCCAGGTAGTCGGCGCCCAGGTCCCGGGCCAGCCTGTAGGACGCCGCGGTGGACTCGGGGGCATCGAAAGACGCACCACGGTGGGCGATCACCGCCGGCTGCGGGATCCCCTGGCGAGCGGCAAGCGCGTCTGGATCGGGCTGTTCAGTGGCCTGGGCCAGGCCGCAACCGAGCATCAGGGCCAACATCAGGGCACAAGGGGGGAAGGTCGCTGGCATGCTCGAAATCCTTTCGTGGAGGCAAGTACAAGGAGATATCTTTTAGCAACTCAATGACGCTTGTGCTATCTCCAGAGCGACATAAATCCTTCTCATACGCATCTTTCGCGGTTTTCTCCGGTGCTTTGCAGTACTCTTGGGCGCTGCAGTTTCCCCATCAGAGGGAAGCCCGAAAACAGCCCCTTCCTTGCCTCGCGTGTAGACCATCGATCACCCGTCCCATGGGACTTACAGTGAGGTTTACCATGAGCATCACCTCCGAACTCATCTGCCAGGCTGCCGATCAGCTCAAGGGCTTTGTCGGCTTCAATCGCAAGACCGGTCGCTACATCGTGCGTTTCAGCGAAGACTCCTTCGGCATGGATGTGGCGGATGACGCCATAGTGCCGGCCAATGAATTTGTCTGGGCGCCGGTGTCCGATCAGGCCATGAGCCTCAAGCGCGAGCAGATCCAGTTGCTGCTGGATCAGAACATCGACGACCGGATCAACATCAGCGAACCGCTGCGGGTTTACATGCGTCGCAGCGATCTACCGGAAATCCAGGCGGTGCGCAGCCTGCTGTCGACCGCCCAGGGCTGACCCGTGCTTGCCCTGAGCCGCATCCGGAGCGGCTCAGGGGCTTGCTTCAAATGCCGAAGCTGTAGGCCCGCTCGACCTTGCTTACCCGGGTATGAAAGTACCGGTACCAGTCGTTGCGACCACGCTCGCGGATGGCGCGGTGTTCGGCGTGTTGCTTCCAGGCCAGGATCGCCGCCTCGCAGGTCCAGTAGGACACGGTGATACCGAAGCCATCCTCACCCCGTGCCGATTCGGCCCCAAGGAATCCCGGTTGTTGGCGAGCCAGCTCGACCATGTGTTCGGCCGCCTGGTCATAGGCGGGATCGGCTTCACGGCGCTGGGAACTGAAGATCACTGCGTAATAGGGTGGGGCGGGCGTCTGGCCGATCATCCTTACGCCTCCAGGCAAGCGTTGAGCAGGGCTGTCACCAGGGGCGGCGTACGGCCTTGGAGGGCGGCGCGCTCGGGCTGGAACAGTGTGGCAACGAAGAATGGATGCCCCTCCAGTTCCACGGCGCGCAAGTCGCCGTCGCTGTCGTGGCCGGTAGGGCGCAGCGCACCACTGAGCAGCGGGGCCGCAAAGTCCGGATTGACCCCATAGCGGCAGCGATAACCTTCCTCGATGCTCGGAGTGCCGTAGGCCTGGGCGATCCGGCTGCCGCTTTGCAGCTGGATTCGGTCGTGGGCTTCCACCAGGGCGCAGCTCAAGGGGGTGAGCACCGCGCGCTGGGCATGAGGGGTGATCTCACCGTGCTCGGCGTCGCTCCAGCCCAGCACGTTGCGGGCATATTCCAGCACTGCGTGCTGAAAGCCGCCGCAGGTGCCGAGGAAGGGCCGTTGCTGTTCCCGGGCCACACGGATCGCCAAGAGGGCACCGTCGATGTGGCGGTAGGGACTGCCAGGCACGCACCAGATTCCGTCGAAGCCGTTGAGCTGTTGCTCGTGGGTCAGCTCCGGCGTGGCCAGCCATTGGTAGTCCACCCTGACCCCGCTATCGGTCGCGGCGCGCTCCAGGGCCAGGGGAATGGCCTGGTGTGCGGTGATCTGTGGGTCGTAATCCCCTACCAGGGCGATGCGGATGGTGGCTGTAGATCGGGCTGGGTGCATGTGGCCTCTCCGGTTGTGGCGCTGACTTGTCGACTGCCTGGAGCCACTATAGATTGGCGATCACGCAATCAATATTGGCGTTTCACCAAGTGATCAATGCAGCCGTGCACTATCAGCTGGACTATCCCGACCTGTCACTGATTCTCGCCCTGGTCCGTGGCGGCTCCCTGGCTCGCGCCGCGGCCCTGCTCAAGGTGGATGTTTCCACGGTGTTTCGTGCGGTGCGCCGGCTGGAGGCCGGGCTCGGGCAGCAGTTGTTCGACAAGAGCCGCGCTGGCTATCTGCCCACCAGCCTGGCTCAGGCCCTGGCACAGCAGGCTGAACAGGCGGAGCAGGCCTTGGAGGCCGCGCGGATCGGCGTGGCCCAGGGAGGAGAGGTGATCAGCGGCACAGTGCGCCTGACTTGCACAGATTCGGTGTTGCAAGGTCTGCTGCTGCCGGCCCTGGCGCAATTCATGCCGAACTACCCGGCGCTGGTGATCGAACTCTGTACGTCCAATGATTTCGCCAACCTCAATCGGCGTGATGCGGACATAGCGGTGCGTCTGACCGCAACACCGCCGGAACATCTGGTGGGACGTTGCCTGGGAGCGGTGTCGTATCGGCTGTGCGCGAGCCCGGCGTACAAGCAACGGGTGGACTGTAGCGACCTGTCGAAGGTGGCCTGGATCGCCCCGGATGATTTTCTCCCCGACCATCCCACCGTGGCCTGGCGCCGTCAGCGCTGGCCTGGCGTGCAGCCCAGCTATCGCTGCAACAGCATGCTCGCGGTGACCGAACTGGTAAGGGCCGGCCTCGGCGTTGCAGCCTTGCCGGATTTTCTCATGGGCAGTGGCGGTCTGGAGGCGTTGAGTGAACCCTTGGGCCATGACACAGCTCTGTGGCTGCTGACCCGTCCGGATTGCCGGGCCCTGCGTTCGGTGGTGACTCTGTTTGATGAACTGGCGCGCCATCTGCGCTGGCCATGAGCGGGGCTCAGGTGTCGGGCTGATCCTTGTGCACAAAGTGCGCGTGCATCTCGCTGGTCAGGTTCTCGATGCGTTCGGTCAGTTGCTTGGTCATTTCCGTGAGCCGGGTGTTCTGCTCCAGCAACTCCAGCAGTTGGCTGGTGGTCTGCGCGGCCTGGGCCTGGCGTTCACTGTTAGCGATGGCCAGGGCTTCGCGGTGCTGGGCGTCTGCGTCCGATTGGGCCTTGTCCCGTGCGGCCTGGCGGGTCTGGGCCAGGAGGATCAGCGGTGCGGCGTAGGCTGCTTGCAGGCTGAAGGCCAGGTTCAGAAGGATGAAGGGGTAGACATCGAACTGGGTCACGCCAGTGAGGTTGAGGGCAATCCAGATCACTACGATCAGGGTCTGTGCTCCGAGAAAGGTCGGGGTACCAAAGAACCGGGCAAAGGCTTCCGCCTTCAAGGCAAAGGTGTCGTTGCCAAAGGTCGGAGCGAGGTGGGCGTGGGCACGGTGAAAGCGCAGATGGTCGACGATTGGGGTGGTTTTTTCCGGGGTGTCGCTGGAACTCATGATGGCCTCCGCCAGGCGTTGGGACGTCAGGCCACTATAGTCCTCAAGGCCAGGCCCGACGTCATTATCGACGTCGGGAAAACCACCCTCAGAGCACGTCGCGTTCGTTGGCGAACATGCTGACCGCTTGCACCGCGTCACTGGCGCCATCGCGAATCTGCAGGATCACGGTCCCGGCCTGATCCGCCAGTTGCACGCCCTTGGCAGCTCGTTCACGAGTGCCGTCCATGCTCTTGATCGCTTGCTGCGTTTCGTTCTGGATCATGTCGATCATGCTGGAGATTTCCGCCGTCGAGCCGCTGGTGCGTGCCGCCAGTTGCCGGACTTCGTCGGCTACCACGGCAAAACCTCGGCCCTGTTCTCCGGCCCGGGCGGCCTCGATGGCAGCGTTGAGGGCCAGCAGGTTGGTCTGATCGGCAATCCCGCGAATAGTGTTGACGATGGCGGTGATTTGCTCGGAACGTTCGCCGAGGCGGGCGATCAGCGAGGAAGAGTCCTCGATGTTATGGGCGATCTGGCGCATCTCGCTGGCAGCCTGCTGGATCACCCCGGTGCCTTGTTCGGCGACTTTCCGGGTCTCCACCGAGATGTGATACGCCTGGCTCGCACTCTGGGCGTCCTGCTCATGCTTCTCTACCTGCTGAGTCACGTCTGCAGCGTACTTGACCACCTTGCACAGGCGTCCGCTGGCGTCATAGACCGGGTTGTAATTGGCTTCCAGCCACAGCGTGCGCCCATGCCTGTCGATCCGCTCGAAGCGGCCGTTGAAGAACTCCCCCCTGTTCAGGCGATTCCAGAAGTCCTGGTAGGCGCTGCTGCTGATCAGCTCGGGTTTGCAGAACATCCGGTGATGCTTGCCCTTGATCTCCGCTAGGCTGTAGCCCATGCGGCTGAGGAAGTTGGCGTTGGCGCCAATGATGCTGCCGTCGAGGTTGAACTCGATGACCGCCATGGCCCGGTCGATGGCCTCCAGTTTGTTCCGGGCCTCGACTTCCTCTTGCACCCTGGCGGTGACGTCAAGGGCGTACTTGACCACTTTGTACACCGTGCCGGAGGCATCGCGGATCGGGTTGTAGCTGGCTTCCAGCCACAGGCTCTGGCCCGCGGCGCCAACCCGCTCAAAGGTGCCGGACTCGAACTGGCCATTTTTCAGGCGGGTCCACAATTGCTGGTAGTCGGCGCTGCGAGCGTATTCCGGGAGGCAGAACAGTCGGTGAGACTGGCCGATCACCTGATCTTGCCGATAGCCCAGAGTCTTCAGGAAGTTGTCGTTGGCTCGGAGCACCGTGCCCTGGAGGTCAAACTCGATCACCGCCATGGAGCGGTCGATGGCGTCCAGAAGGCGGGATTGTTCGGCGATGGTCTGGTTCAGGGAATCGATGGTCTTGTTGTGACGATTGAATAGCATGTTGGCAGGTGCTCTGTGGGAGAAACGTCGCGTCGATCCCTATGGAGTGCGCCGGTATGCCGAAAGCTCCCCGGCGATCGGCATTATCTGCTCAATGTCAGCGTTCCATGACTGACAGATAATTTCGCAGCGGTGAAGCGGGCGACATTTCGGGCGAACGTCGCTGGCCGCATCAAGAGGATACGTAACGGCTGCGAATCGATTTAGTTGGATTGGATGACTTGGCTGGCAGCGGTGCCGCGGGGGTTATCCGCTGCTGCAAAGTGGCGGCATTATGATGTCAGTCACGAAGAAAAATCCAAATAAACTTGTACAGAAATATTTTTTACTTCCTTTTTGTATAAGTTTTGGCGGTTTTTATGCCATTTGCGCGGGAGAGAAATGGGCTTCGCTGTCATTGCTGGCCGTACGGTTGCGCCCGCTGTTCTTGGCCAGATACAGGGCCTTGTCCGCCGCATCGAGCCAGCCTGCAGGGTCTGGAAAGCTTGAGTCGAAAGCCGCCAGGCCGATACTCAGGCTGACCTTCAGTTCCTGCACTTCTGGATGCCGGTACTGATTGAAGACCTGGCGCAGGCGCTCCATCACATCAAGGGCCTGTTGCCGGCTCATGCGTGGCAGGATCACGCAGAACTCGTCGCCACCGTAGCGACCGGCGAGATCGTCATGGCGCAGGTTGCGGCGTAGTTCATTGCTCAAATGGCGCAGCACTGTATCGCCGACAATATGCCCGTAGGTGTCGTTGATCGCTTTGAAGTGGTCGATGTCGATCAAGGCGATGCTGGCTTCCATCTGCTGCTGCTGGCACTTGTGGAACTTGATGTGCAACAGGTCTTTCCACGAGCCGTGGTTGAGCAGGCCGGTAAGGCTGTCGGTGCGGCTCAGGGCGCTGAGGGCGCGCTTGTGTTCGGACAGTTTGATCGCCAGTCGATAGCAGACCATGCCCACGGCCAGGGGGTAGAGGGTCAGCATGGGCAGGCAGGCATAGATCTGCAGCGGGCTGATCTGCGCACTGAAGTTGGCCCCGATCAGCGCCCAGGACAGCAGTATCCCGGCACATTGGGCCAGGCCGCCACGAATGAACAGGCGCAAGCCGCCTGCGGCGACGTTGTTCATGGTCATCATCGAGAGGATGGTGACTGCCGGCAGGGGATTGAATTGCATGGTTGCCGCCCAGAATCCCCCCAGCAGTGAGTCATACAACAGGTTGCGGCGTTCTGCCCGGTAGGGAAAGTCCGAGCGGGTGGAAAGCTGATACGCCAGATGGGGCCAGATCAGGCCGTGGAACAACAGCAGGGCCCATATCCAGTCAGGCGGTGCCAGGGGGTAAAGTGCGGCCAGGACACTGATGCCGCCGATACTCAGGCCGATGATCCTTGGCCAATAGATGCGTCGGGCAAATGACAGCCCCTTGCCGCGTTGGTTTTCCATAAATTCCTGCACCGGATTCTGTACTGAAACACCTTGTGGTGTTTTTTGCGGCTTGGCCGTTTATCGGATCAGTTTGGTGAATATTGTCATTTATTCCAGTGGGAATAATCAGTGTCCTTCGAAGCCATTTAACAGTGGCCGGGAACGTCGTGTGACAGGAGCGCAAGCAGGGTCATGCCTGGTAGTGAGTCAGGAACATGTCCAGCGCCGACTCGATGACCCGGGTTTGCATGTCCTCTGTCAGGGTCGGCTGGCCCATGGTGATCTGCGGCCAGAAGGCAAAGCTCTTGAGCAGCCCGTGCATCTGTTGCGCGGCGAACTCCGGGTCCAGGGGCTTGAGGCGGCCGTCAGCCAGCGCCCCGCGGATCCACAGGGTCAGGCCTTCTTCCCGTTCGCCGAGTCGCGCCACCATGTTCTGTGCTCGCTCGGGGGAGTGGATGGTGGCGGCGATGGCGACTCGGGCCAGGTCGAGGAAGTTGTTGTCGGCCAGCAGTTGCAGCTTGGCTCGCAGAACGTTTTGCAACTGCTCGCGCAATGGCTGGTCGCTGCGGTAGCTGACCTCCGATTGGGCGCTGGTGCTGGTCCAGAGCTTATGCAGAATTTCGGCGAACAACTCTTCCTTGCTGGGGAAGTGGTTGTACACCGTACGCTTGGAAACCCCGGCCGTGGCGGCGATCTTGTCCATGCTGGTGATTTCGAAACCGCTGGCGCGGAATTCGCTGATCGCCGCCTGGATGATGGCATTGCGTTTGAGGTCGGTGAGGCGCTTCGGGGCTGTCATAAGTTGGGTTCGGTCAGGGTCGGCGTTGAAATCAGTCGGCAGTCTACTTCGTCTTAATCCTGTTGCAATGTAGAAACTACACTGTGTAGTGTAGTTCTTCTTGAGAACGATGATTGGCGGCTGATGCTTGCGTGCCTTGGCCAGTAGATCGTCCCGCAGAACAACGTCGGAACCTGCCGCATTCCAATGGAGTCATTTCAATCATGGCCACTGTTTCGTCCAGCGTCACACGCCCCCCCCGCCAGGAAACTTCCCGCCAGGAACAGGGCGCCTTTCGTAACCATGCTCCGGTACATCGCGCCGGTTTCGGTAAAACCCTGCAGATTTTCTGGAACATGCTGTTCCACAAACCGCGTAATACCCGTCCGGCCGGAGCTATCCCTGTACAGCCGCTGACCCGCGAGCAACTGCAGGCGGCCCCCAATCACAGCGTGTTTCGTCTTGGGCACTCCACGGTGCTGTTGAAGATGCGTGGCAAGTTCTGGATCACTGACCCGGTGTTTGCCGAACGTGCGTCCCCGGTGCAATGGGCCGGTCCCAAGCGTTTTCACCAGCCCCCCATCAGCCTGGAGGCTTTGCCCGAGATCGAGGCGGTGATCCTGTCCCATGACCACTACGATCACCTGGACCACCAGACAGTACTGGCTCTGGCAGCCAAGACCCGGCACTTCCTCACCCCGCTGGGAGTGGGAGATACCCTGATCAAGTGGGGGGTACCCGCGGCGAAGGTCCGGCAGCTGGATTGGTGGCAGGGGTGCGAAGTCGAGGGCATCCGCTTTATCGCTACGCCGTCGCAGCACTTTTCCGGTCGCGGGTTGTTCGATGGCAACCACACCTTGTGGGCGTCCTGGGTCATGATCGACGCCGCGACGCGGATCTTCTTCAGCGGCGATACCGGTTATTTCGACGGTTTCAAGCGTATTGGTCAGCAGTACGGGCCCTTTGATCTGACGCTGATGGAAACCGGTGCCTACAACGTCGAATGGCCCCATGTTCACATGCAGCCGGAGCAAACCCTGCAAGCTCACATCGACCTGCAGGGGCGCTGGTTGCTGCCAATCCACAACGGCACCTTTGACCTGGCCATGCATGCTTGGCATGAACCCTTCGACCGTATCCTGGCCCTGGCCTGGGAGCGCAGTATCAATATCACCACGCCGCAAATGGGCGAAGCCTTCAACCTGGCTCAGCCTCAGCGGGGCGGGGCCTGGTGGTTGGAGGTGGAAGGCGCCCCCGAACAGGCGGCTGTCGAATCCGCGTAATCATTTCCTGATCCATGTCCGGCTCCCTTTGTGGTTGGGGGGATGTGCTGATCCCCAGTTTCACTCTGGCGGTCTTTGTGCAACTGGACCCGGAGGTTCGCTTGCAGCGCTTGCGTGTCCGGGAATTCCAGCGCTACGGCGAGCAGATTTTCGAGGGGGACGAGCGTCATGCCGCGACCCAGACTTTTCTCACCTGGGCCGCCGGCTACGACGAGGGTGGTCACGGAACCCGCAGTCTGCGGCGCCATGAAACCTGGATCAAAACCCTGGGCTGTCCGCTTGTTCGCCTGGATTCGACCCAGCTTTCAGTGCCGGACTTGTGCGGGCAACTGCTCAAGGCACTGGATCACTCGATCATTGCGTAGTCAGGGCGTTCCATGGGATTGGGGGTAGCGCCCTTGATATT
The DNA here is from genome assembly GCF_052850735.1 of Pseudomonas sp. 910_21. NCBI lineage: Bacteria > Pseudomonadati > Pseudomonadota > Gammaproteobacteria > Pseudomonadales > Pseudomonadaceae > Pseudomonas > Pseudomonas sp. 910_21. Next base: position 638,217 of record NZ_VXCY01000002.1, read on the forward strand.
CATGCCGCGGCCGGGAGTGAAGCCGGGAAAGAACACCAGCCCTTGAGCTTCAAGGCAGAACGCCAGTGCCAGGCGGGTCACGTCACGCACCTCGTAACCGGCTTCGAAGCGCTGGATGGCTTGCACCGAGACTGCGGACTCACGGGACAGTCGATCCATGTCCCAATCCAGCATGTCCCGGGCTTGGGCACAGTGCTGCGGAGTGAATTGATAGAGGGCGATACGTTCCAGGGTGATTTTCATCGCTAGAGAGGCCATGGTTTTCTCCGGGAGGTTAGGCAGGAAGTTGGCTTTATACTGGTTATTTGTACAGTTGTTTTATTCCCGGATCAAACTGATTTTTGCTCTCGGCACGCGCCTTTGGTCACAAGGTTTTTCCCGGGGGCGGGTCCGCCCTGTTCAGGTAGGTACTGGGGGACTGTCCCAGCACTCGGCGGAACATGGTGGAGAATGCACCGGGGCTGTCATAGCCGAAATCCAGGGCGATGCGTGTCACGGGCTCCGCGGCTGCCAGCCGCGCCAGGGCCAGGATCACGCAGGCTCGTTGTCGCCATTGAATGAAGCTCATACCCGTTTGCTGGCGGAAGACGCGATTGAAAGTGCGCAGGCTGACGTGCAACCGATCCGCCCAGTGCTCCGGGGATTGGTGAATATCGGGCTGTCCGAGAAAGGCCTGGCACAACTCCAGTAGCGGGCCATCAGCCGGCAGGGGGATATGCAGCGGTAGCGCAGTGCTGCGTTGCAGTTCATGCAGCAGCAGCTCGACCAGCAATCCGTCACGCCCGCCCTGATCGTATTCCAGGGGAATCTCTACGGCCTCCAGAAGCAGTTGGCGCAACAATGGCGAGACGCTGACGACTCGACAGCCGCTGTTATCCAGGGGCGCCGCGGCAGGTTCGATATACAGGCTGCGGGTACTGACTCCGAGCATCAGCACCTCATGCTCCACCCCGGACGGGATCCACACCGCATGTTGCGGTGGTACTACCCAGTTGCCCTGATCGGTACCCACCTGCATGACCCCGGTAGCGCCATACAGCAGCTGTGCCCGCCGATGGCGGTGGCGGGGCAGGCGTTGGCCGTCGGCGTAGTCGGTTCCGATGGCCAGTACCGGACGCGGTGTCTGATCCAGTTGATCGATGGAGATGTTGCGCATGCCGAGTCGTTCCGTGTTTGGCGTAAACGCAAACATTATTGGCTGACTTGCTGAAGTCGGCCAAGCGGTGAAGCTCTATCGTCCAGGTCTTCTGCAAAGACGAGCGTGGTCCGATGTTCTATCTACTGCTGGCATTTTTTGGTTGCATGACGGGCATCAGCGCCGTGCTGTTCGGCTTTGGCGGCGGATTTGTAGTGGTGCCGCTGCTGTACTGGATGTTGCTGGGCAGCCAGGGCGCGGACTCGGCAGCAGGGCAGTCGGCGATGCATGTCGCGGTGGCTACCTCGACTTGCGTGATGATCGTCAATGCCCTGGTCGCTAGCCGTCGACATCAGCGTGCGGGCAATCTTGTTCGCCACTATCTGTGGCCTCTGGGGGGCTATATAGGTCTGGGGGCGATCTTGGGGGCGGCGGCGGCCATGTGGGTCAGTGGCGAAGTGATTCGTTATGCCTTTATCGCCTATCTGGGGATCACCATTGCCGACTGCCTGCTGCGACGCGGTTTTCTTGAACCGTCGCAAGGGCAGAAAGCGCGCCTCCTTGGCGCCCGCGAAACGCTCTTTGGCGGTGTAGGAATAGGTGTTGTCGCCACCTTTCTCGGCGTAGGCGGCAGTGTCATGACGGTGCCTCTATTGCGCCGTTGCGGTCTGACCATGACCCAGGCCACCTCAATGGCCAATCCTCTGAGCGTGCCTGTGGCGTTGGCGGGAACTGTCACCTACATGGGCCTGGCCCGTTTCAGCCCGTTCGATCTCGGACCCTGGTTCGTCGGTTATGTGGATCTGCTGGCGTTCTCGGTACTGACCCTCGGCTCGTTGCTGGGCATCCGCCTGGCCACTCCCTGGATTGGCAGAATTCCCGACCGTATGCATGCCCGGGTGTACATCGGCCTGTTGTTGCTGGTGCTGCTCAGCATGTGCCTGAAGTGATAGGGAGCATCACGCTTGGTGGCTCGACTGTCCTTGGCCGCAGGTCCAAATTGCCCGATGCGCAACGCTGGCTCTGGCTTGGATGAGCGCGTTGCCGGCTTTTTCATACAAGGGAGTTCCCATGTTCAACGGATTGATATGCCAGATCTTCGGCGTCCTGTGGCTTTCGATCTATCTGTCGGCTGTGCAGGCTGCAAGTTCTCGCGAAGTTTTCAGCGCAGCCCTGGGCAAGATGCCGATTGTGCTGGAGATCAGCGCCCACTCTCCCCAGGAGGTCACGGGGCGTTATGTCTACCAGAAATTGCATCGTGACCTGGCGCTCAACGGGACGCTCCAGGGGCCTGCGATGGCACGGAGTGGTCGGTGCTGCGGTATGAGGTGCTCAGGAAGCATCCGAGGGAGTGGCCCTGGCGTTGCCCAAGCGGTGAAACCGCAGGGGGCTATTTCGCTTCCAGGCCTGGTGCCTCGCGAATCACGAAATGGTCCAGGTTCTCGATATTGGCGCTGAACACTCCGAAGGTTGCTTCGGGATTTTTCTTGCTCGGCACCTGCTTGAGTGTCGGGGTGACGCCATAGAAGAAGCAGTACAACTCACGCTGGCTGTCGATGGCGCCCTTGAGCTCTTCGAGGAAGGCTTTGCGCTTGCGGTAGTTGTCGACCAGTTTCTTGCTCAGGTAGACGTTGACTGAATAGGGCTTCTTCTTGGCTTCGCCCTCTTCCTTGAACCAGACCTTGTGCTCGAAGTCGATGCGAAAGCTCTGGGTGTAGTCCTTGATTTCCTTGATCTTGCCCCAGTAGATCAGCCCCTTGTTATCCAGCAGGTACTCGATTTTCTTGAAGAACGAGGCGTAGGACGCGGTGTGCTCGCCGATCTTCAACGGCATGCGCTTGAGCAGTTCCTTATCGTCGATATTCGATACGAAGCATTCCACCGGGTGGGCGAAGACGCTGGTCTTGTCCGGGGTTGTATCGCGCCCGGCGTGGGGCGTTTGCAAGCTGGCAGGCGTCACTGGCGGGTTGTTTCCAGGCGTCTGCGGTGCTGCTGCAGGGGTGGCCGGTCGGCGCAGGTATTCGCGGCGGGTCAGCAGCAGCTCCGAAGGGAAGTGCTCCTCGCGATCATCCTCGACTGCAGCTCCTTCGATGCTGCCAGGGCTTTTGCTGATCCCGTAAGGGCAGCCTTGTATATGAAGAGTGCTGGGCAGGTTCTTGAAATGCGGGGTGCGGATGTAATTGACGTTCTTGGCATTGAAGGTGCCCAGTTGATTGGCGGCATCGAACGCTGCGCGACAGTCATCGTTGGGGCACTGGAAACTTTCCTTGGCCGAGTCGAAGACCAGGGTTTCATCGAAGTTCAGATCCCGCACGTCATAGATCGACAACTTTTCGTCGAGGCTGATGCAGTAGGCGGTATCGAATTTCATGAGCGCTTTGATCCTTAAGCGGGGGAGGGGACTTTATAACGGTAGGTCTTGGAGCCTGCACGTACTTTAATGAACCGGGTTTTGTACAAGAAGCGGGTGCGGATTTGCGCGGCCAATAAAAAAGCCCTGACCAAGTCAGGGCTTCTTGTTTGTTTCATCGATCCGGGAATCAATCCCAGCTCAATGCACCGCCAGTCTGATACTCGATCACGCGGGTCTCGAAGAAGTTCTTCTCTTTCTTCAAGTCCATGATCTCGCTCATCCATGGGAACGGGTTGGTGGTACCTGGGTACTCTTCCTTCAAACCGATCTGCGACAGGCGACGGTTGGCGATGAACTTGAGGTAGTCCTCCATCATGGCCGCGTTCATGCCCAGTACGCCGCGCGGCATGGTGTCGCGAGCGTATTCGATTTCCAGTTGGGTGCCCTGGAGGATCATCTGGGTGGCTTCTTCCTTCATCTCGGCATCCCACAGGTGCGGGTTTTCGATCTTGATCTGGTTGATCACGTCGATGCCGAAGTTCAGGTGCATGGATTCGTCGCGCAGGATGTATTGGAACTGCTCGGCGACACCGGTCATTTTGTTGCGGCGACCCATGGACAGGATCTGGGTGAAGCCGCAGTAGAAGAAGATGCCTTCCAGAACGCAGTAGTAGGCGATCAGGTTGCGCAGCAGTTCCTTGTCGGTGTCGACGGTGCCGGTTTCGAACTTCGGATCGGAGATCGAACGGGTGTACTTCAGGCCCCAGGCAGCTTTCTTCGCGACCGATGGAATCTCGTGGTACATGTTGAAGATCTCGCCTTCATCCATGGCCAACGATTCGATGCAGTACTGATAGGCGTGGGTGTGGATCGCCTCTTCGAACGCCTGGCGCAGGATGTACTGGCGGCATTCCGGGTTGGTGATCAGGCGGTACACGGCCAGTACCAGGTTGTTGGCAACCAGGGAGTCGGCGGTGGAGAAGAAGCCCAGGTTGCGCATGACGATGCGGCGCTCGTCGTCGGTCAGGCCTTCCGGGTTTTTCCACAGGGCGATGTCGGCGGTCATGTTGACCTCTTGCGGCATCCAGTGGTTGGCGCAGCCGTCGAGGTATTTCTGCCAGGCCCAGTCGTACTTGAACGGTACCAACTGGTTGAGGTCGGCGCGGCAGTTGATCATGCGTTTTTCGTCAACGGCGACACGGGCGGAAGAACCTTCCAGTTCGGCCAGGCCTTCGGCGATGTCGAGCTGGTCCAGGGACGCCTTGGCGCGGGCAACGGCAGCGGAGTCGCTGGCGGTCACGGCGCGGGCTTCAAGAGCGGCGGCACCACCAGCGCTGTCGAGGCGGTCCATGTTGGCTTCAGTAGCGTGGCCGGCGTTGGCGCCTTTGACTGCAACTTCGCCTTCTTCTTTGTCGAATTCGTCCCAGCTCAGCATGACGTGTCGTCTCCTGCTTGAGGGCCAGATGCCCGTGTGAAAACAAAAGGGTTGGCTTTTCACACGGCGCTACTGGCCGCGTTAAATCATTAGAAATCGTTTGTTGCAGCAGTGAACGCAGGCAATAAACAGAAATACGTGTTCGGGTGCCTTGAAGCTGCTGTCGGGCGGAACTGAGGGTGTCGGCTCCGGCGCGGGATTCAGCAGGTCGTTTTCATCCGGTAAGGGAATGTTGCGGGCCCGTTTTGAGGACGCATTATAAGGATATTTTCGGGGTCGTGGGGCGACCGATGGGCGCAGGCGTGCCCAAGAAGGAGGGGGACTGAGAGCAAAGCGCGGGTTTACAAGGCTTTGGCCGTTGAAGATTTTTTTTCAGGTTCGAAAAATTTATCCGGAAGTGGCCAAAAAATAGCCAATTTTACTAGATGTTGTGTTTTTGCAAGCCTTTTTCGGGTTTTGAACACAACTCGAATCGTCCGGTTTTGTCGCTGAAAATCTCCTGGCAGAGCTCTTCAAGGTTGGCAGGACTGCCCTCGCCGAAGTCGTCAGCCGAGAGGCGCGAAAGGTCGTTGGCAGTGCCATGAGCAGGCCATCAACCGCAGCAGGAAAAGTGCGTGCGATTGCCGTGCTCGCACGTCGTCAAAGTGAAGCCTTTCACGGCCCTTGGGCGGGTCGTTGTCGGGCATCTTTGCCGCAAGAGGGATTTCTTGCGGCCGGCAGTCATCAGGGGCTATGCAATGAACTTGGTTATTAGCCGTTAGAGCAACCGTTGCCCATTACGCGGTATTGAAGAATATGCCGCTGACCGTGGGAGTCTTCATATTCCATGCGCGCTGGTACAACTTCGCATACTTCTGGAACTTCGCTCATGGAGATAACTTTGGCGATATCCAGGTCGGTGGAGTAAGTGTATTCCTCTACCGGTACTTGCTGCTGGGCGACATCAGTCGGGATCTCATCAGCCATCGCTGTAACGCACAGACTGCTGAGGGCCAGAACTAATAAAGCTTTCATTTGCGTTTTACCTTTCTAAGGTCGTGTGGGGTCACGCAGCCTTTGTGGGGCTGCGTGTGGAACTTGAGTAGAAGTTTGATTAACTGCCTTCGTGGGGGCTGCAACTTGGTTAATCAGATTGCCTGTTTGGCGAGGCAGATTTTAGGCCCGGGGCCTGCGACCATATAGGCGTACTTTTGATAAACACCTTTGACGGTTTTTGTAACAATCCCCGAAAAAGGCCTGTCTGGAGGTCTGTTTGAACATTTTTATCCGCGGTGAATATCGCTGTAAGCAGCGTTCTTGAAGGGTTGCGGCAAATATCGGGGTATTTCGCAGGGGGTTGTTACTACCATCGTCGAATGGTTCTATAGGCGCCCCCCGGCTACAACGGGGTCATACAAAAACAACTATGTCACCGAGGTAAGAAAGATGAGTGCGGCTTCTCTGTATCCCGTTCGTCCCGAGGTTTTGGCCAATACGCTGACTGACGAGGCGACCTACAAGGCCATGTACCAGCAGTCGGTCGTGAACCCGGACGGTTTCTGGCGCGAACAGGCCAAGCGTCTCGACTGGATCAAGCCTTTTACCACGGTGAAGCAGACCTCCTTCGACGACCACCACGTGGATATCAAGTGGTTCGCCGATGGCACCCTGAACGTCTCCTATAACTGCCTGGATCGCCATCTCGCCGAACGTGGCGATCAGATCGCGATCATCTGGGAAGGCGACGATCCTGCCGAAAGCCGCAACATCACCTACCGCGAACTGCATGAAGAAGTCTGCAAGTTCGCCAACGCCCTGCGTGGCCAGGACGTGCACCGCGGCGATGTGGTGACTATCTATATGCCAATGATCCCCGAAGCGGTGGTGGCCATGCTGGCCTGTACCCGTATCGGCGCGATCCATTCGGTGGTATTCGGTGGCTTTTCGCCTGAGGCGCTGGCCGGTCGCATTATCGACTGCCGCTCGAAAGTGGTGATCACTGCCGACGAAGGCATCCGGGCCGGCAAGAAGGTGCCGCTCAAGGCCAATGTCGACGACGCCCTGACCAACCCGGAAACCAGCAGCATCCAGAAAGTCATCGTGTGCAAGCGCACCGGTGGCGACATCAAGTGGAACCAGCATCGCGACATCTGGTACGAAGACCTGATGAAGGTGGCCGGCAGCGTCTGTGCACCGAAAGAGATGGGTGCCGAAGAAGCGCTGTTCATCCTTTACACCTCTGGCTCCACCGGCAAGCCCAAGGGCGTGCAGCACACCACTGGCGGTTACTTGCTCTATGCGTCGCTGACCCATGAGCGGGTGTTCGATTACCGTCCGGGCGAAGTCTACTGGTGCACCGCCGACGTCGGTTGGGTCACCGGTCACACCTACATTGTCTATGGCCCGTTGGCCAACGGCGCCACCACCGTGCTGTTCGAGGGCGTGCCCAACTATCCGGACGTGACCCGGGTGGCGAAGATCGTCGACAAGCACAAGGTCAACATCCTCTACACCGCCCCGACTGCGATCCGCGCCATGATGGCTTCGGGCACCGCCGCCTGCGAAGGCGCCGACGGCAGCAGCCTGCGCCTGCTGGGTTCGGTGGGCGAGCCGATCAACCCGGAAGCCTGGGACTGGTACTACAAGAACGTCGGTCAATCCCGTTGCCCGATCGTCGACACCTGGTGGCAGACCGAAACCGGCGCCACCCTGATGAGCCCGCTGCCGGGCGCTCATGCCCTGAAGCCGGGTTCTGCAGCGCGTCCGTTCTTCGGCGTGGTGCCGGCCCTGGTAGACAACCTGGGCAACATCATCGAAGGCGCGGCCGAGGGCAATCTGGTGATCCTCGACTCCTGGCCAGGCCAGGCGCGGACCCTGTACCGCGATCACGATCGTTTCGTCGACACCTACTTCAAGACCTTCCGCGGCATGTACTTCACCGGTGACGGCGCCCGTCGCGATGAAGACGGCTACTACTGGATCACGGGTCGAGTGGACGATGTGCTCAACGTGTCCGGGCACCGCATGGGTACCGCCGAGATCGAAAGCGCCATGGTTGCTCACCCTAAAGTCGCCGAGGCGGCGGTGGTGGGTGTGCCTCACGACATCAAGGGGCAGGGCATCTATGTCTATGTGACCCTCAATGGTGGCGAAGAGCCGAGCGAAGCCCTGCGTCTGGAGCTGAAGAATTGGGTGCGCAAGGAGATCGGTCCGATTGCCTCGCCGGATGTCATCCAATGGGCACCGGGCCTGCCGAAAACTCGTTCCGGGAAGATCATGCGGCGAATCCTGCGCAAGATTGCTACGGCGGAGTACGACGGTCTGGGAGATATCTCCACCTTGGCCGACCCAAGTGTGGTGCAGCATCTGATTGATACCCACAAGACCATGAACGTCGCCTGAGGCGGATTCCGAGTCATCCAGCCCCGCCCGGCCTTGTGCCAGGCGGGGCTTTTTTGTGGCCACACGATTCGCCGGCAAGCTGATTCCTGCGGGGCTGCGTGGTTGTTGCGGCGGCCGCTTTGCCAGCGAAGAGGGGCGAATAAATATCGGATATTTCCGGCAGGCGTATCCGAATGTTACCGATGTTGTCGAAGATGTAACCCCGCGCTCATTTTCGGGGCCATGGGAAACGCCTAGCCCCATTTCAGGGCCTTTTATATCCATATAAAAAATAAGTCATCACGCTGCGCTTGCCGGAATAGAAGGCTTTGCGAATAATAGGCCCGCAATTTGCAACATAGATCGGTTTACTGTCTTTTGCTCTTGCATAGATTTGAAGAGCTGTCAATGTGCTGCCCCGGCATTCTCAATGCTTCTGTAATTTGTTGTCGCATTGAGGAAATATCGGCTTCCAGCCTGTCGTTAGAATGCCGGTCACTCGCTCGTCGTTGCCTGTGTGTGAGTCCTCTGCGGGCTTCCCGGGACGCAGCGCGGCAATTCAGGTTCCACCCATTCGCATATTGGGCTGTCGCTCACTCTGCCGTTTTCGCCCTTTACCGATGGAGTTCTAAGATGAAGAAACTCGTGCTTCTTGGCGCCCTGGCACTGTCCGTGCTGTCCCTGCCGACTTTCGCCGATGAAAAGCCCCTGAAAATTGGTATCGAAGCGGCTTACCCTCCGTTTGCCTCCAAGGCGCCGGACGGCAGCATCGTCGGTTTCGACTACGACATCGGCAATGCCCTGTGCGAAGAGATGAAGGTCAAGTGCGTATGGGTCGAGCAGGAGTTCGATGGCCTGATCCCGGCGCTGAAAGTGCGCAAGATCGACGCCATTCTCTCGTCCATGTCGATCACCGATGATCGCAAGAAGTCCGTGGACTTCACCAACAAGTACTACAACACTCCGGCCCGTCTGGTGATGAGGGCCGGTACTCAGGTCAGCGATGGCCTGGCTGAGCTCAAAGGCAAGAATATCGGTGTGCAGCGTGGCTCGATCCACGAGCGTTTCGCTCGTGAAGTCCTGGCGCCGCTGGGTGCACAGATCAAGCCTTACGGCTCGCAGAACGAAATCTATCTGGATGTGGCGGCCGGTCGCCTCGACGGCACCGTGGCGGACGCTACGCTGTTGAATGACGGCTTCCTGAAAACCGACGCCGGCAAGGGCTTCGCCTTCGTCGGTCCGGCCTTCACTGACGTCAAATATTTCGGCGACGGCGTAGGGATCGCTGTGCGCAAGGGTGACAAGGCCGATCTGGACAAGATCAACGCCGCCATCGCTGCCATTCGTGAGAATGGCAAGTACAAGCAAATCCAGGACAAGTACTTCGACTTCGACATCTACGGTAAGTAAGACCGTCGAAACAGTCAGTCCGAGATGGCGCAAGCAGCAGAATCTCTGAAGTTTGCGCCATTTTTTCATCCCAATTTTCGAGGACCTGAATCATGTTGAAAGGCTACGGGGCTGTCATCCTCGATGGCGCTTGGCTGACGCTTCAGCTCGCCTTGTCGTCCATGGCCCTGGCCATTGTTCTGGGTTTGATCGGGGTCGCGCTGCGCCTCTCGCCGGTGCGCTGGTTGGCCTGGCTCGGCGACCTGTATTCCACGGTGATTCGTGGCATTCCCGATCTGGTGCTGATCCTGCTGATCTTCTACGGCGGCCAGGACTTGCTGAACCGTGTGGCGCCGCTGCTGGGCTACGACGATTACATCGACCTCAATCCGCTGGCCGCCGGTATCGGCACCCTGGGCTTTATCTTTGGTGCCTATCTGTCGGAAACCTTCCGTGGCGCTTTCATGGCGATCCCCAAGGGGCAGGCCGAGGCGGGCATGGCTTACGGCATGAGCAGCTTCCAGGTGTTCTTCCGGGTGATGGTGCCGCAGATGATTCGCCTGGCGATTCCCGGCTTCACCAACAACTGGCTGGTTCTGACCAAGGCCACTGCACTGATTTCGGTGGTGGGACTGCAAGACATGATGTTCAAGGCCAAGCAGGCGGCAGACGCCACTCGCGAGCCTTTCACCTTCTTCCTCGCAGTGGCGGCGATGTACCTGGTGATCACCAGTGTCTCGTTGCTGGCATTGCGTCACCTTGAGAAGCGCTACTCGGTAGGCGTAAGGGCGGCTGATCTATGATCTTCGACTACAACGTCATCTATGACGCCTTGCCGCTGTACTTCAGCGGCTTGCTGACCACTCTGAAACTGTTGGCACTGTCGCTGTTCTTCGGCTTGCTGGTGGCCTTGCCCCTGGGCCTGATGCGGGTGTCCAAGCAGCCATTGGTGAACATGAGCGCCTGGCTCTACACCTATGTGATCCGTGGCACGCCGATGCTGGTGCAGTTGTTCCTGATCTACTACGGCCTGGCCCAGTTTGAAGCGGTGCGTGAGAGTTTCCTCTGGCCCTGGCTGTCCAGCGCAACTTTCTGTGCTTGCCTGGCCTTTGCCGTCAACACCAGCGCCTACACCGCAGAAATCATCGCCGGCAGCCTCAAGGCCACGCCTAACGGTGAGATCGAGGCGGCCAAGGCCATGGGCATGTCGCGCTACAAGATGTATCGCCGCATTCTCCTGCCATCGGCCCTGCGCCGGGCTCTGCCGCAGTACAGCAACGAAGTGATCATGATGCTGCAGACCACCAGTCTGGCGTCCATCGTGACCTTGATCGACATCACGGGCGCGGCGCGCACGGTCAATGCGCAGTACTACCTGCCGTTCGAGGCCTATATCACCGCGGGCGTGTTCTATCTGTGCCTGACTTTCATCCTGGTGCGCCTGTTCAAGCTGGCCGAAGGCCGCTGGCTGCGCTACCTGGCACCGCGGAAGCACTGATATGCAACGTATCGATCATCCATTGCCCTGGAGTCACCTGGGCAGCGAACGCAGCATCTCGGTGTTCCGTTTCGGCAGTGGCGAGCGCAAGGCCTATATCCAGGCCAGTCTGCATGCAGACGAGTTGCCCGGCATGCGCACCGCCTGGGAGCTGAAGAAGCGCCTGGCCGAACTGGAAGCCGAAGGTGCTCTCAATGGTGTTATCGAACTGGTGCCCGTGGCCAATCCGCTGGGGTTGGGGCAGTTGCTGCAAGGCAATCACCAGGGACGTTTCGAAGCCGGTAGCGGCAAGAACTTCAACCGCGACTTTGTCGAGTTGAGCGGGCCTGTGGCCCAGCGCCTGGAAGGGCGTCTGGGGGACGATCCTCACGCCAATGTGCGCTTGATCCGTCAGGCCATGAGCGAGGTGCTGTCCGAGTTGCCACCGGCTGCAAGCCAGTTGCAGGGCATGCAGCGGGTGCTCCTGAGTCATGCCTGTACGGCGGATGTGGTGCTGGACCTGCATTGCGATACCGAGGCGGCGCTGCATATGTACGCCTTGCCGCAGCATTGGCCGCAGTGGCGTTCCCTGGCGGCGCACCTGGATGTGAAGGTCGGGTTGCTGGCGGAAGATTCCGGTGGCAGCTCGTTCGATGAGGCCTGTTCGCTGCCCTGGTTGCGTCTGTCGCAACAGTTTCCCGAGGCGCAGATTCCCCTGGCCTGCCTGGCCACCACTCTGGAGCTGGGCGGTCAGGCCGACACCGGGCGTCCTCAGGCCGAGGCGCATGCTGCCGGCATCCTGGCGTTTCTCGCCGAACAGGGGTTGATTGCCGGTGAGTGGCCTGCGCCCGCGCATGAAGCCTGCGAAGCCATGCCATTTGAAGGCACCCAATTGCTGTATGCGCCGCACCCTGGCGTGGTGAGCTTTCTGCGTCCGGCCGGGAGCTGGGTAGAAGTGGGCGAACCGATTTTTGAAGTGATTGATCCCCTATCCGATCGGGTCAGTACGGTGTGTGCTGGCACCAGCGGCGTGTTGTTCGCCGTTGAGCGGCTGCGTTATGCCCAACCCGGTTTCTGGCTGGCCAAGGTGGCGGGGCGCGAAGCGCTGCGTCACGGGCGCTTGCTCAACGACTGACTGTTTTTGTGAGAACCGACCGCATGTACAAACTTGAAGTCCAAGACCTGCATAAGCGCTATGGCAGTCACGAAGTGCTCAAGGGCGTGTCCCTGAAGGCCGCAGCTGGCGATGTGATCAGCATCATCGGCTCCAGTGGCTCGGGCAAAAGTACCTTTTTGCGCTGCATCAACCTGCTCGAGCAGCCCCATGCCGGCAAGATCCTGCTGAACAACGAAGAGTTGAAGCTGGTGGCCAACAAGGACGGCGCGCTGAAGGCTGCCGATCCCAAGCAGCTGCAGCGCATGCGTTCGCGCCTGTCGATGGTGTTCCAGCACTTCAACCTGTGGTCGCACATGACCGCCATTGAAAACATCATGGAAGCACCGGTGCATGTGCTGGGCGTGTCCAAGGCCGAGGCTCGCGAGAAGGCCGAGCATTACCTGGCCAAGGTGGGTGTGGCGCACCGCAAGGATGCCTACCCGGGACACATGTCCGGTGGTGAGCAGCAGCGCGTGGCTATCGCCCGGGCACTGGCCATGGAGCCGGAAGTCATGCTGTTCGACGAGCCGACCTCGGCCCTGGACCCAGAGCTAGTGGGTGACGTGTTGAAGGTCATGCAGGCCCTGGCCCAGGAAGGCCGGACCATGGTGGTGGTGACTCACGAGATGGGCTTTGCCCGTGAAGTCTCCAACCAGTTGGTGTTCCTGCACAAAGGCGTGGTGGAAGAAAGCGGCAACCCGCGGGAAGTGCTGGTGAACCCGCAATCAGAACGTTTGCAACAATTCCTCTCCGGCAGCCTCAAGTAATAGCTGCCGTTATGCACCAAATTAGGTCATGCTGCGCACCGCGCGCCAGATGGTCTAACTTGGTGCTGCCGCCCTTGGCTTCTAACACTGTTTTCGTTTCGGATTGCCCGCCATGACTGCCCATCGAATTGGTTTCCTGATTTGGCCCAGCACTAAAGCCTTGACGCTGGCGCTGGCCGAGGAGGCCTTGCGTGTTGCCCAGCGGGTGCACCCGGACGTGGTTTATGAGCTGGCATTCCTGCAGGCCGAAGCGCCGGTCGAAGGTGCCTGGCAACTGCCGGGGGAGCCTTGGGCGGGCAAGCTTGAAGGTTGTCAGAAGTTGTTCCTGCTGGCCGATGAGCCACCGGCACCGATGAGTTCGACCCTCAGTAGCGCCCTCAAGCAGCTGGTGCGTGCCGGGTGTGTAATTGGGGGGCTGTCCGCCGGGGTTTACCCGCTGGCCCAACTGGGTCTGCTCGATGGTTATCGGGCTGCGGTGCACTGGCGCTGGCAGGATGATTTTGCCGAACGCTTCCCCAAGGTGATTGCCACCAGTCATCTGTTCGATTGGGATCGTGATCGCCTGACGGCCTGTGGCGGCATGTCGGTGCTGGATCTGTTGCTGGCGGTGCTGGCGCGGGATCACGGCGCAGAGCTGGCCGGTGCGGTTTCGGAAGAGCTGGTGGTCGAGCGCATCCGTGAGGGTGGCGAGCGTCAGCGTATTCCGCTGCAGAACCGTCTGGGCTCCAGCCATCCGAAGCTGACTCAGGCAGTGCTGCTGATGGAGGCCAATATCGAAGAGCCATTGACCACCGACGAGATTGCCCAGCATGTCTGTGTGTCTCGACGTCAGTTGGAGCGGATCTTCAAGCAGTACCTGAATCGGGTGCCCAGCCAGTATTACCTGGAACTGCGCCTGAACAAGGCGCGGCAGATGCTGATGCAGACCAGCAAGTCGATTATTCAGATCGGTCTGTCCTGCGGCTTCTCCTCCGGTCCGCACTTCTCCAGCGCCTACCGCAATTTCTTTGGCGCCACCCCCCGTGAAGATCGCAATCAACGGCGCAGCAGCAGCCCGTTCGAACTCTCCTCCGTGCCAGCCGAACGCGGCTGACCCCGTCCTGTAGAAGCCGGCTTGCCGGCGAATCCCCCAGGCAACCCACTCGCGCCACCTTGTTGGCGTAGCGCCGATAACCTTTTCGGGATTTGGGTCTGCTCGCCACGCAGCTATCTGGATAGCTATGTGAATAACTACCTGGGTAATTACCTCGGGCAAATTGCCCGGCAAATCTGCCGCTGAGCCTGCGCGCAGTTTAAACTGCGCCTTTGCGACGCTATTTGTCGCATTGCCATAAACCCGCGTAAAACCGGGGTTGGCGCTATAAGAAGTTGTCGCTTGGCGACAAGGCCGGGCACAAAACTGTCCTTACAATCCCTCCATCGCTCGCCAGTTTCAGGCGGGTGTTCCTCTTCAGGAGACTCCGATGTCCGTTGAGCAAGCTCCGGTGCAACGCGCCGATTTCGACCAGGTGATGGTTCCCAACTACGCACCTGCCGCTTTCATTCCTGTGCGCGGCGCGGGGTCTCGAGTCTGGGATCAGTCGGGACGGGAGCTGATCGACTTCGCCGGCGGCATCGCGGTCAACGTACTGGGCCACGCCCATCCGGCGCTGGTGGGGGCTCTGACCGAGCAGGCCAATAAACTGTGGCATGTGTCCAACGTGTTCACCAACGAGCCGGCTCTGCGTCTGGCCCACAAGCTGATCGACGCCACTTTCGCTGAGCGCGCGTTCTTCTGTAACTCCGGTGCAGAAGCCAACGAGGCCGCCTTCAAGCTGGCCCGGCGTGTGGCTCACGATCGTTTCGGTGCCGAGAAGTACGAAATCATCGCCGCGCTGAACAGCTTCCACGGTCGCACCCTGTTCACCGTGAACGTCGGTGGCCAGTCGAAGTATTCCGACGGCTTCGGTCCGAAAATCACCGGCATCACTCATGTGCCATACAACGACCTGGCAGCCTTGAAGGCGGCGGTTTCCGACAAGACTTGCGCGGTGGTATTGGAGCCGATCCAGGGTGAAGGCGGCGTGCTGCCGGCTGAGCTGGCCTACTTGCAAGGCGCCCGCGAGCTGTGCGACCAGCACAACGCGCTGCTGGTATTCGACGAAGTACAGACCGGCATGGGCCGCAGCGGCGAGTTGTTCGCCTACCAGCATTACGGCGTGACCCCGGACATCCTCACCAGCGCCAAGAGCCTGGGCGGCGGTTTCCCGATCGCGGCGATGCTGACCACCGAAGCGCTAGCCAAGCACCTGGTGGTTGGCACCCACGGCACCACCTACGGCGGTAACCCGCTGGCGTGTGCCGTGGCCGAGGCGGTGATCGATGTGATCAACACCCCCGAGGTGCTCAATGGTGTGAAGGCCAAGCACGACCGCTTCAAGACTCGTCTGCTGCAGATCGGCGAGAAGTACGGCCTGTTCACTGAAGTCCGCGGCCTGGGCCTGTTGCTCGGTTGTGTGCTCAGCGAAGCCTGGAAGGGCAAGGCCAAGGATGTGTTCAACGCCGCCGAGAAAGAAGGCCTGATGATTCTGCAAGCCGGTCCGGACGTGGTGCGCTTTGCTCCGAGCCTGGTGATCGAGGATGCCGATATCGACGCCGGCCTGGACCGCTTCGAGCGCGCCGTAGCGAAACTGACTCAAGCCTGATCCAGGTAGCAGTACTCCTCGGCGTCGGCTTTAGTGGCCGGCGTCGAGCCTAATTCCTGTGCCGGGCTGTCCCGGCATTTTTTTCCCTGAGTCGGACGGTTTCCGACCTGTTTTAGAGTAAGGAGTGACACCATGCTGGTGATGCGCCCCGCGCAAATGGCTGATCTGGGCGAGGTACAGCGTCTGGCTGCAGACAGCCCGATTGGTGTCACCTCCTTGCCCGATGATGTGGATCGCCTGAGCGACAAGATCGCTGCAAGTGAGGCTTCGTTCGCGGCTGAAGTAAGTTTCAACGGTGAAGAAAGCTACTTCTTCGTCCTTGAGGACACCGACAGCGGCAAGCTGGTGGGTTGTTCGGCCATCGTCGCTTCTGCCGGCTATTCCGAGCCGTTCTACAGCTTTCGCAACGAAACCTTCGTTCATGCGTCCCGCGAGCTGAAGATCCACAACAAGATTCACGTCCTGTCCCAGTGCCACGACCTGACCGGCAACAGCCTGTTGACCAGTTTCTATGTGGTGCCGGAACTGGTGGGGTCGCCCTGGTCGGAGCTCAACTCCCGGGGCCGCCTGCTGTTTGTCGCCAGCCATCCGGAGCGTTTCGCCGATTCGGTGGTGACCGAGATCGTCGGCTACAGCGATGAGCACGGCGATTCGCCGTTCTGGGACGCCATCGGGCGTAACTTCTTCGACCTCAACTATGCCGAGGCCGAGCGCCTGTGCGGCCTGAAGAGCCGGACCTTCCTTGCCGAACTGATGCCCCATTACCCGATCTATGTGCCGCTGCTGCCGGACGCCGCCCAGGAAGCCATGGGCCAGGTGCACCCGCGGGCGCAGATCACCTTTGACATCCTGATGCGCGAAGGTTTTGAAACCGATCACTACATCGACATCTTCGACGGTGGTCCTACCTTGCATGCACGGGTTTCGGGGATTCGCTCCATTGCCCAGAGCCGAGTGGTACCGGTGAAGATTGGCGAGGCGCTCAAGGGCGGCGGTCGCCAGTACTTGGTGTCCAACGGTCAGTTGCAGGATTACCGCGCCGTGTTGCTGGAGCTGGATTACGCCCCGGGCAAACCGGTGACCCTGGATCTGCAAACGGCCGAAGCCCTGGGCGTCGGCGAAGGTGCCAGCGTGCGCCTGGTGGCGGTTTAACCCCTGCTTTCACGACCTGGAAAGCATGCCTAGAAAGCAGCGAGTTTCGCGCAGGCCGCCAGCGGCCTGTGTTTGAGGAGATAGCATGATCGTTCGTCCCGTACGCAGCAGCGATTTACCCGCGCTGATCGACCTGGCCCGCAGCACCGGCACCGGCCTCACCACCTTGCCGGCCAACGAAGAGCGCCTGACCCACAGGGTTGGCTGGGCGGAAAAGACCTTTCGCGGCGAAGCCGGACGCGGCGATGCGGACTACCTGTTCGTGCTGGAAGACGACAATGGCCGAGTGGTGGGGATTTCCGCCATTGCCGGTGCCGTCGGCTTGCGTGAGCCCTGGTACAACTTTCGGGTCGGCCTGACGGTCAGCGCCTCCCAGGAGCTGAATATCTACCGTGAGATTCCCACGCTGTTCCTGGCCAACGACCTGACCGGCAACTCCGAGCTGTGCTCTTTGTTCCTTCACGCCGATTACCGCACCGGCCTCAATGGCCGCATGCTGGCCAAGGCGCGGATGCTGTTCATCGCCGAATTCCCGCAACTGTTCGGCAACAAGATCATTGCCGAGATGCGCGGCATGTCCGATGAGAATGGCCGCTCGCCGTTCTGGGAAAGCCTGGGCCGTCACTTCTTCAAGATGGAGTTCAGCCAGGCCGACTACCTGACCGGGGTCGGCAACAAGGCGTTCATCGCCGAGCTGATGCCCAAGTTCCCGCTCTACACCTGCTTCCTGTCCGAGGATGCACGCAATGTGATTGGCAAGGTCCACACCGACACCGAGCCGGCCCTGGCCATGCTCAAGAGCGAGGGCTTCAGCTACCAGGGCTATGTCGACATCTTCGACGCCGGCCCGGCGGTGGAGTGCGAGACCAGCAAGATCCGCGCGGTGCGTGACAGCCAGGCACTGGTGCTGGCCATCGGCACCCCGGGCGACGACGCCACGCCGTTCCTGATCCACAACCGTAAACGCGAGGACTGCCGCATCACTGCGGCGCCTGCACGCTTCGCTGCGGGCACCCTGGTGGTCGATCCACTGACCGCCAAGCGCCTGCAACTCAACGCCGGCGACCAGGTCCGCGCGGTTCCGCTGTCTGCTTCTCGGGAGTCGAAATAATGAGCACGCTGTACATTGCCGGCCAATGGCTGGCTGGCCAGGGCGAAGCCTTCACCTCGGTCAATCCGGTGACCCAGGCGGTTATCTGGTCCGGTAACGGCGCCACTGCCGCGCAAGTGGAAAGCGCCGTGCAGGCGGCTCGCCAGGCGTTTCCAGCCTGGGCCAAGCGTTCGCTGGAAGAGCGCATCAGTGTGCTGGAGGCGTTTGCCGCCAGCTTGAAGGCGCGTGCCGACGAACTGGCTCGCTGCATCGGTGAGGAAACCGGTAAGCCCCTGTGGGAAGCTGCCACCGAAGTGACCAGCATGGTCAACAAGATTGCTATCTCGGTGCAGAGCTACCGCGAGCGTACCGGCGAGAAGAGCGGCCCGTTGGGCGATGCCACGGCGGTGCTGCGGCACAAGCCCCACGGCGTGGTGGCGGTGTTCGGCCCTTACAACTTCCCCGGGCATCTGCCTAACGGGCACATCGTTCCTGCGCTGCTGGCGGGCAACAGCGTGCTGTTCAAACCGAGCGAGCTGACGCCGAAAGTGGCCGAGCTGACGGTCCAGTGCTGGATCGAAGCCGGTCTTCCGGCGGGCGTCCTCAACCTGTTGCAAGGCGCCCGGGAAACCGGTATCGCCCTGGCCGCCAACCCAGGTATCGATGGCCTGTTTTTCACCGGCTCCAGCCGCACCGGCAATCATCTGCACCAGCAGTTCGCTGGGCGTCCGGACAAGATCCTGGCTCTGGAAATGGGCGGCAACAACCCGCTGGTGGTGGATCAGGTCGCCGACCTGGATGCAGCGGTCTACACCATTATTCAGTCGGCCTTCATCTCTGCCGGTCAGCGCTGCACTTGTGCTCGCCGCTTGCTGGTGCCGCAAGGGGCCTGGGGTGATGCCTTGCTGGCGCGCCTGGTGGCGGTCAGCGCGACCATCGATGTGGGTGGCTACGATCAACAGCCTGCGCCCTTCATGGGGTCGGTGATCTCCCTTGGCGCCGCCCGTGCGCTGATGGACGCGCAACAACAGTTGCTGGCCAATGGCGCCGTAGCCTTGCTGGAAATGACTCAACCCCAGGCTCAGGCTGCCTTGCTGACCCCGGGCATCCTGGATGTCACGGCGGTGGCTGAGCGTCCTGATGAAGAGCTGTTCGGACCTTTGCTGCAAGTGATCCGCTACGCTGATTTCGATGGGGCCATTGCCGAGGCCAACAACACTCAGTACGGCCTGGCTGCCGGTCTGTTGTCGGATTCTGCCGAGCGTTACCAGCAGTTCTGGCTGGAGAGCCGTGCCGGGATCGTCAACTGGAACAAACAGCTGACCGGTGCCGCCAGCAGCGCGCCTTTTGGTGGCGTCGGGGCTTCGGGCAACCATCGGGCCAGTGCCTATTACGCGGCGGATTACTGCGCGTATCCGGTGGCTTCCCTGGAAACCCCGAGCCTGGTGCTGCCGAGCGCGTTGACGCCGGGTGTGCGCTTGTCCTGATTCGAGAGGCCTTTATGGTCTCTTCGCCCGCCAGCTGGCTCCTGCAGATCTGTGTAGGAGCCGGCTGGCCGGCGAACGAGCGCGAAACGCTCGCCCTGTGTTGAACCGATGCCTATAACAAACAGATTCGTGGAGCCTCGCTGATGAAATCCTATGAAGTCAATTTTGACGGTCTAGTGGGGCCGACCCATAACTACGGCGGTTTGTCCTACGGTAACGTCGCCTCCCAGAGCAACAGCCAGCAGGGCTCCAATCCCAAGGAAGCGGCGCTGCAAGGCCTGGCGAAAATGAAAGCACTGATGGAAATGGGCTTTCAGCAAGGCGTGCTCGCTCCGCAAGAGCGGCCCGATGTCGCGGCCTTGCGCAACCTGGGTTTTGCCGGGACCGATGCGCAAGTCATTCAGCAAGCCGCCAAGCAGGCGATGCCGTTGTTGGTGGCCAGTTGCTCCGCTTCGAGCATGTGGGTGGCCAATGCCGCCACGGTGAGCCCAAGCGCCGACACGGCTGACGGTCGTGTGCACTTCACCGCCGCCAACCTCAACTGCAAGTACCATCGCAGCATCGAGCACCCGACCACCAGTCGCGTGCTGGGGGCGATGTTCGCCGACCAGAAACATTTCGCCCATCACGCGGCGTTGCCGGCGGTGGCGCAGTTCGGTGATGAAGGCGCGGCCAATCACACCCGTTTCTGCCGTGATTACGGCCAGGCCGGTGTCGAGTTCTTCGTCTTCGGTCGCAGCGCCTTCGACAACCGCTACCCGGCACCGCAGAAGTACCCGGCGCGTCAGACCCTGGAAGCCTCGCAAGCCGTGGCGCGTCTGCATGGCCTGAGCGAGGAGGGTGTGGTCTATGCCCAACAGAATCCTTCGGTGATCGACCAGGGCGTGTTCCACAACGACGTGATCGCCGTTGGCAATGGCGAGGTGCTGTTCTATCACGAGGATGCCTTCCTCGAGACCGAGAAGATGCTCGCTGAACTGCAGGGCAAACTGGGCAAGCGCGGCGGCAACTTCCAGTCGATCTGTGTACCGCGTTCGCAGGTGACGGTGGAAGATGCGGTGCGCTCCTACCTGTTCAACAGCCAACTGCTGTCCCGTGCCGATGGTTCGATGCTGCTGATCGTGCCGGAAGAGTGCCGCAGCAACGAGCGGGTCTGGCAGTACCTGCAAAGCCTCACCAGCTCGGGTGGCCTGATCCGTGAAGTGAAGGTTTTCGATCTCAAGCAGAGCATGCAGAACGGCGGTGGCCCGGCTTGTCTGCGTCTGCGGGTGGCTCTTAATGAAACCGAGCTGGCGGCAGTCAATCCTGGGGTTATCATGACCGCGCCGTTGTACGACACCCTGACCCAATGGGTCGGCAAGCACTACCGCGACCGCCTCAGTGAAAGTGATCTGGCGGACCCGCAGCTGTTGCTTGAATGCCGGACGGCACTGGATGAACTGACGCAAATCCTTAAACTGGGCGCGGTTTATCCCTTCCAGATCAATTGAAAGCCCGCGCCCGGCTGATCCGGGCGCTCCGCTTCACCCCAGATGAGAACGACCCCATGAGCGATACCCTGCAACTGATCCTTGAAGACACCGACGGCACCCAACTGCAAACCTCCTGCACCCGCTTCGCGGTGCTGTGGCAGGGCAAGGAAGTGTGGATCCAGCAGGACGGCCGTGGCCAATTGCTGATCGGCGTGGACGTGGAAGAGGGCGATGCCGAATACGCCAGCCTGCTGCTGCGTCCGCTGGCCACCAACCTGGTCAGCCTGCAACTGGAAATGGAACCGGCCGACGCTGGTGAAGATGATCACGTGCATGGCCCTGACTGCGGTCACGCTCACTAAGGAAGCCGCTTTATGCTCGCCCTCGGCAAACTGCTTGAACTGACCCTCGCCGGCCGTGAACCGGCAGAGAAGACTCAACTGACTGTCGACGGCGTGCGCATGCGCTGGCTGAGCGAGGGCGCCCTGGAAGTACGGCCGCCCGAAGCTCGGGATAACGGTCTGGACCTGTTGTTGTCCGCCGGTATCCACGGCAACGAGACGGCTCCCATCGAGCTGCTCGACCGTTTGTTGCATGACATTGCCCGGGGCGACTTGAAGCCCAGGGCCCGCATTCTGTTCCTGTTCGGCAACCCCGAGGCCATGCGCCGTGGCGAGCGATTCGTCGAGCAGGACGTCAATCGGCTGTTCAACGGCCGGCATGAGTTGAGCAGTGGTTTCGAAGCCCTGCGGGCTTGCGAGCTGGAGCGTCTGGCGGCAAGTTTCTTCAATCTGCCGGATCGCGAACGCCTGCACTACGATCTGCA
Source organism: Pseudomonas sp. 910_21 (assembly GCF_052850735.1). Lineage (NCBI taxonomy): Bacteria > Pseudomonadati > Pseudomonadota > Gammaproteobacteria > Pseudomonadales > Pseudomonadaceae > Pseudomonas > Pseudomonas sp. 910_21. Next base: position 660,000 of record NZ_VXCY01000002.1, read on the forward strand.
CACGGCGATTCGTGGTTCGAAGATCGAGCAGTTTGCCCTCTATCCGTGGAAGGACGGGCGCCGGCATTCGCGCCGTGAACTGTCGCGCCTGCGGGCCGCCGGCATGGAGGCGGTGCTGCTGCAAAACAAGCCTTCCATCGTCTTCAGTGCCTACACCTACGATCAACTGGGGGCCGAGTCCTTCACGCTGGAACTGGGCAAGGCGCGGCCATTCGGGCAGAACCAGGGCGTCAATGTCGAGCGCCTGGAAACCCGTCTCAAGCACATCATCGAAGGCACCGAGCCTGGAGCGGAGCAGGACAGTCTCGACGGTTTGCAACTGTTCAGCGTGGCGCGGGAAATCATCAAGCACAGCGACAGCTTCCACCTGCATTTGCCGGCGGACGTCGAGAACTTTTCCGAGTTGGAAGTGGGTTACCTGCTGGCCGAGGATATCGCCCAGACCCGTTGGGTCATCGAGGAAGAGGGCGCGCGGATCATTTTTCCCAACCCTAAGGTCAAGAACGGCCTGCGTGCAGGGATTCTGATTGTGCCGACCACGGCTGACGGCCTGGCCTGAGGTTCGCCGGCAGGCCGACTCCTGAACAACTCTGTAGGAGCGGGCTTGCCGGCGATGCTCTTATCGCTTAAACGGCAACCGCACGCTGCTCATTGCGGCGCAGGGCCCGAACCTTCTGCAGGGTATCGGCGCAGGTCTTCGCTGCTTCCTGACCCTTGTGCACGAAGTGCTCGAAGAAGAACTTCTGATGCTCTTCACCCGCATGGAAATGATGCGGGGTCAGCACCACGGAGAACACTGGCACTTCGGTTTCCAACTGCACCTGCATCAGGCCGCTGATTACCGACTGGGCGACGAACTCATGACGGTAGATGCCGCCGTCCACTACCAGGCCCGCGGCGACGATGCCGGTGTAGCGACCGGACTTGGCCAGCAGTTTGGCGTGCAGAGGAATCTCGAAGGCGCCGCCGACTTCGAAGAAGTCGATATCGCTTTCCTGATAACCCTGGGCGAGCATTTCCGCGACGAAACCCTGGCGGCTCTGATCGACGATTTCCTTGTGCCAGCAGGCCTGGATAAAGGCGACGCGCTCGTTGGGGTGGTGTTTGCTTTTGCTATCGATTGCGGTGGGTTGCATCTGTTTTGACTCCTGTTTGTATGAAAAACAGGGCGTATATGAATCGAATGGGATTTAAGGGTGCGCGCAGAACGGCCGTGGATTTCCCACAAGCTGTCCGACAACGGCCCTTTGGCGCCAATCCCGTTCTCTCTTCATCCGGACTATGACCGTCGGCCCCGGAATCACACCGGGTCTGCTGACCTTGTCGTCACCTGTGGCCTTGCCACGGGCATCGCCAAGCGCTCGCGGGCTATGCACATTGCGCGCAATTACCGCCGGTGGGGAATTACACCCCGCCCTGAGAACGATTGCCCGCGAGTTTTTCGCGGGCGGTGAGTTTTTAACACAGATTTGGCGGGGAAGCATTGCGTCTTTTGGATAATGTTCATCGGATTTTTCACCCTGTGGCGCAAGGTTTTCTACAGTTGCTGCTTGATTAATCGTCCGTGGGGCCGCAGTAATTCGTTTCGAAAGGGAATTCCCCCTGTTTAGCGCGGACCTTGCGGTCCCCCGTAGCCGGAGCCAGATGTGATGAGCGTGATCGATCTTCGTAGTGACACCGTGACCCAGCCGACCCCGGGCATGCTCGAGGCCATGGCTTGCGCCCGTACCGGAGACGATGTCTACGGCGAAGACCCGACGGTCAATCAGCTGGAGGCGGAACTGGCACAACGCTTGGGATTCGCCGCTGCCCTGTTTGTACCTTCCGGCACCATGAGCAATCTGCTGGCCTTGATGGCCCACTGCGAGCGAGGCGATGAGTACATCGTCGGCCAGCAGGCCCATACCTATAAATATGAAGGGGGTGGCGCCGCGGTGCTGGGATCGATCCAGCCTCAGCCGCTGGAGCTTCAGGCCGACGGTTCCCTGGACCTGGATCAGGTGGCGGCCGCGATCAAGCCCGATGACTTTCATTTTGCCCGCACGCGCTTGCTGGCCCTGGAAAACACCATGCAGGGCAAGGTGCTTCCCCTGGCTTACCTGGCCCAGGCTCGGGCTTTTACCCGTAAGCGGGGGTTGGCCCTGCACCTGGATGGTGCACGGCTGTATAACGCGGCGGTGAAGCTGGGGGTGGATGCCCGGGTGATCACCGAACACTTCGATTCAGTATCGGTGTGCCTGTCCAAGGGCCTCGGTGCGCCAGTGGGCTCGGTGTTGTGCGGCTCCCGTGAGCTGATCGACAAGGCGCGGCGCCTGCGCAAGATGGTCGGCGGTGGCATGCGCCAGGCCGGTGGGCTGGCAGCAGCGGGGCTGTATGCCCTGGAGTATCAGGTACAGCGTCTGGCGGATGACCATGCCAATGCGCAGTTGCTGGCACAGGGGCTGAGCCAGGCGGGCTTCAGTGTCGAACCGGTGCAGACCAATATGGTGTATGTGCAGATGGGGGAACGGGCGGAAGCCCTCAAGGCGTTCGCCGCCGAGCGAGGGATCTGCCTCAGCGCCGCGTCACGGCTGCGCCTGGTAACCCATTTGAATGTCAGTTCCGGGCAAATCGAACAAGTGGTGAGCACTTTTGCCGAGTTTTCCCGTAACTGACAGTGTTCTCCGTCCAATTGACTGTTTGTATCGTACAAACACGCTGTACCAAGTGATTAACGCCGATATAATGCGGCCCTTTGCCGTCGTTTCGTCTGTTGACGTTGCGCACAGGCCTTTGGCCGCAGTCTCCGTGGAAGAACCTAATGAAAAGCGCAGAAATCCGTGAAGCCTTCCTTCGCTTCTTCGAAGAGCAAGGCCACACCCGTGTAGCCTCCAGCTCTTTGATCCCAGGCAACGACCCCACCCTGCTGTTCACCAACGCGGGGATGAACCAGTTCAAGGACTGCTTCCTGGGTCAGGAAAAGCGCGCTTATACCCGCGCTGTCAGCAGCCAGAAGTGCGTCCGCGCCGGCGGCAAGCACAACGACCTGGAAAACGTCGGTTATACCGCTCGTCACCACACCTTCTTCGAAATGCTGGGCAACTTCAGCTTCGGTGACTACTTCAAGCGTGACGCCATCACTTTCGCCTGGACTTTCCTGACCTCCGACAAGTGGCTGAACCTGCCGAAGGAAAAGCTCTGGGTCACGGTTTACGCCAGCGACGACGAGGCTTACGACATCTGGACCAAGGAAGTCGGGGTGCCGGCCGAGCGTATGGTGCGCATCGGTGACAACAAGGGCGCGCCTTACGCTTCCGACAACTTCTGGACCATGGGCGATACTGGCCCGTGCGGCCCTTGCACCGAGATTTTCTACGATCACGGCGCCGATATCTGGGGCGGCCCACCCGGCTCGCCTGAAGAGGACGGTGATCGCTACATCGAAATCTGGAACAACGTGTTCATGCAGTTCAACCGCACCGCCGATGGCGTTCTGCACCCGCTGCCGGCGCCGTCGGTGGACACCGGCATGGGCCTGGAGCGGATCAGCGCAGTGCTGCAGCATGTGCACTCGAACTATGAAATCGACCTGTTCCAGAGCCTGCTGGACGCGGCAGCCAAGGCCATTGGTTGCACCAATGATGCCCAGGCGTCGCTGAAAGTGGTGGCCGACCACATCCGTTCCTGCGGTTTCCTGATTGCCGACGGCGTGCTGCCGTCTAACGAAGGTCGTGGTTATGTGCTGCGACGGATCATTCGTCGTGCCTGCCGTCACGGCAACAAGCTGGGGGCCAAGGGCAGCTTCTTCTACCAGATCGTCGCGGCCCTGGTGGCCGAAATGGGCGAAGCCTTCCCAGAGCTTAAATCCCAGCAGGCGCATATCGAACGCGTGCTGAAAGCTGAAGAAGAGCAGTTCGCCAAGACCCTGGAGCAGGGCCTGAAGATCCTCGAACAGGATCTGGCGGCACTCGAAGGCTCGGTAGTGCCGGGCGACGTGGTGTTCAAGCTCTACGACACCTACGGTTTCCCCATGGACCTGACCGGTGACATCGCCCGTGAGCGCAGCCTGACCCTCGATGAGGAAGGTTTCGAGCGCGAGATGGAAGCCCAGCGTGTACGTGCCCGTTCCGCCAGCTCCTTCGGCATGGACTACAACAGTCTGGTCAAGGTCGATGTGGCCACCGAGTTCACCGGCTATCACGCCACCAGCGGTTCGGCCAAAGTGGTCGCCCTCTATAAAGAAGGGCAATCGGTCGACGTACTTAATGAAGGCGAAGAAGGGGTTGTGGTTCTTGACCAGACTCCGTTCTACGCCGAGTCCGGCGGACAGATCGGTGACTGCGGTTACCTGCAGGCTGGCAGTGCACGTTTTGATGTGCGCGACACCACCAAGACCGGTGGTGCGTTCCTGCACCACGGCGTACTGGCGTCGGGCAGCCTGATTGTGGGTGCTCCGGTTGAAGCTCAGGTCGATGCCGACGTGCGTCACGCCACTTCGCTGAACCATTCGGCCACCCACTTGCTGCACGCCGCACTGCGCCAGGTACTGGGCGAGCATGTACAGCAGAAGGGGTCGCTGGTGGACAGTCAGCGCCTGCGTTTCGACTTCAGCCACTTCGAAGCGATCAAGCCCGAGCAGATCAAGGCCCTGGAAGACATCGTCAACGCCGAGATTCGCAAGAATACGGCGGTGGAAACCGAAGAGACCGACATCGATACCGCCAAGAAGAAGGGGGCCATGGCGCTGTTCGGCGAGAAGTACGGCGACAGTGTGCGCGTACTGAGCATGGGCGGTGATTTCTCGGTTGAGCTGTGCGGCGGTATCCACGCCAACCGTACCGGCGACATCGGCCTGCTGAAAATCACCAGCGAAGGCGGTGTGGCTTCCGGCGTACGGCGTATCGAAGCGGTCACCGGTGCTGCGGCCTTGGCGTACCTGAACGCTGCGGAAGAACAACTCAAGGAAGCGGCGACCCTGGTCAAGGGCAGCCGTGACAACCTGATCGACAAACTGTCGGCCGTGCTGGAGCGCAATCGTCTGCTGGAGAAGCAGCTTGAGCAACTGCAGGCCAAGGCAGCTAGTGCGGCGGGTGATGATCTGTCCGCTCAAGCGGCAGACGTCAAGGGCGTGAAAGTGCTGGCTGCGCGTCTTGACGGCCAGGACGGCAAGGCGCTGTTGGCGCTGGTGGATCAGTTGAAAAACAAACTCGGCCGCGCAGTGATCCTGCTCGGCAGTGTCCATGAGGAAAAGGTCGTACTGGTTGCGGGTGTAACCAAGGACCTGACTGGCCAACTCAAAGCCGGTGATTTGATGAAACAAGCCGCTGCGGCAGTGGGTGGGAAGGGTGGTGGTCGTCCAGACATGGCTCAAGGCGGTGGTGTTGATGCTGCTGCGCTGGATGGGGCACTGGCCCTGACCGTGCCATTTGTCGAACAGGGTATTTAAGGCGCCGAGCCGGGCCCGTCGTCTAGTGGCGGGCCCTTGCGCTGTGCAGTTTGATTGATTAACGGGCGCCCCTTTACGGGCTGAGGCGGCTTAGAAAATGGCTTTGATCGTACAGAAATTTGGAGGCACTTCGGTCGGCTCTGTCGAGCGGATCGAGCAGGTCGCCGACAAGGTGAAGAAGTTCCGCGAAGCCGGCGATGACCTGGTGATCGTGCTGTCGGCGATGAGCGGCGAAACCAATCGCCTGATCGATCTGGCCAAGCAGATCAGTGGCGAAGCCAAACCGGTTCCCCGTGAGCTGGATGTGATCGTCTCCACCGGCGAGCAAGTGACCATTGCGTTGCTGGCCATGGCGTTGATCAAGCGTGGTATTCCGGCGGTGTCCTACACCGGCAACCAGGTGCGCATTCTTACCGATAGCGCTCACAATAAAGCGCGAATCCTACAGATCGATGATCAGAAGATTCGTGGTGACCTGAAGGCCGGGCGTGTGGTTGTGGTTGCCGGTTTCCAGGGCGTTGACGAGCACGGCAACATCACTACGTTGGGTCGTGGTGGCTCCGACACCACCGGTGTGGCGCTGGCAGCGGCCCTGAAGGCTGACGAGTGCCAGATCTATACCGATGTAGATGGCGTCTATACCACTGATCCACGTGTGGTACCCAAGGCTCAGCGCCTGGACAAGATCACCTTCGAAGAGATGCTGGAAATGGCTAGCCTCGGTTCCAAGGTGCTGCAGATCCGCGCGGTCGAGTTTGCTGGCAAGTACAACGTTCCGCTGCGCGTGTTGCACAGCTTTCAGGAGGGTCCGGGCACCCTCATTACTATTGATGAAGAGGAATCCATGGAACAGCCGATCATTTCCGGCATCGCTTTCAACCGCGATGAAGCCAAGCTGACTATCCGTGGCGTGCCAGACAATCCTGGCGTGGCCTTCAAGATTCTCGGCCCAATCAGTGCGGCGAACATTGAAGTCGACATGATCGTGCAGAACGTTTCGCACGATAACACCACCGACTTCACCTTCACCGTGCACCGCAATGACTACCTGGCGGCCCAGACTGTGCTGGAAAACACCGCCCGTGAGATCGGCGCCCGTGAGGTGGTCGGTGATACCAATATTGCCAAGGTCTCGATCGTTGGTGTTGGCATGCGCTCCCACGCGGGTGTGGCAAGCCGCATGTTCGAAGCCCTGGCCAAGGAAAGTATCAACATCCAGATGATCTCCACGTCCGAAATCAAGGTTTCGGTGGTGATCGAAGAGAAGTACCTGGAGTTGGCAGTGCGTGCGTTGCACACCGCGTTCGAGCTTGACGCTCCAGCCCGCCAGGGCGAGTGATAGGTGTTTGAAAGGGGCGCGGTCTGACCGCGCCCTTTGTGTTTTTGATCGGCACGGCAGAAAGCTGTTCTTTTGCCCGTGCTAGTCAATACTTAGGCGTGTAGGACTGCAGCCGACCAGGTTGTAGGCCGACACCCTTTTTTTTGCAGACTGTAGTCCCTGAAAATGTAATGCGTGAGGAGAAAGGTATGCTGATTCTGACTCGTCGGTGCGCAGAAAGCCTGATCATTGGTGATGGCGAGATCACTGTGACCGTGCTCGGCGTCAAAGGTAATCAAGTGCGTATTGGTGTCAACGCCCCCAAAGAAGTGGCGGTTCACCGTGAGGAAATTTACCTGCGGATAAAGAAAGAGAAGGACGAAGAACCAAGCCATTAATTTTTATCGTTTTTTTTGTTTGCAAACGGGGAGAAAGCTGGTTAATATACGCCCCGTGTTGCGGAGAGCTGGCCGAGTGGCCGAAGGCGCTCCCCTGCTAAGGGAGTACACCTCAAAAGGGTGTCGGGGGTTCGAATCCCCCGTTCTCCGCCATTATTTGTTTAGTACGTTGTAATCTGGCTTCTTCTGTAAGTTGTTGAAATTACTAGAAAAAGTGCTTTACAAAAAGATTTAACGGCCTATAATGCGCGGCAACAAATGCACTCGTAGCTCAGCTGGATAGAGTACTCGGCTACGAACCGAGCGGTCACAGGTTCGAATCCTGTCGAGTGCACCATTTAAGAGTTAGTTGCAGCAATGTAGTTAACTTGGCTTCAGCCAGTTGTGGTCTGGTCTAAAAACACAAAATGCACTCGTAGCTCAGCTGGATAGAGTACTCGGCTACGAACCGAGCGGTCACAGGTTCGAATCCTGTCGAGTGCACCATACACCAGAAAGCCCGCATCGAAAGATGCGGGCTTTTTGCTTTCTGCGTTTTATTTATTTGTCGTTCTTCTTGCTCGTCCGGCTGGAACGGCTTTGCTCTTCGGAAGTCGAATGCTCTGCCTGTCGCCGAACTTTTTTCTCCCGGTGTGTGTTTTCTTTTTCTGCCGGGGCGTCGCAGTTTCATAGATTCGGACACTACTCAGGTTTATGCCGCAAGCGCTTGTTCTTGCCACGATTTTTTAACGTTTAAAACTGCCAAGCGGTGTATCATTGCGCCCGTCAGCCCCGCCGGGGCTTGTGGAATACCTCCATGGACTTACCCAGTAGTTACTCAGTATCCCGTTTTCACAATCATGAACTGACTGATTGATCCTTCCGGCGTGCTCCTCTGCTGGGAGTGGAGTTCGCCTATGACCGAAGTAGAAGTAAAGAAAACGCAGGAAAGCCTGCAAGACCGCCTCGCTCAAGTCGTTGAGCTGCTGCAGCGCCAGCGGGTGGTTGAAGACCTGACGCACCGTCAGGAAGGTCACCATCACGATCGGGTCGAGAACCTGGTCCATCGGCAAAATCTCGTCGAATTGCAGCGCAAGCTCGATGATCTGCACTCTGCCGACGTTGCCTACATCCTTGAAGCCTTGCCTCTTGAAGAGCGCCTGACCGTCTGGCAGTTGGTCAAGGCCGAGCGTGACGGCGACATCCTTCTCGAAGTATCCGATTCCGTACGTGAAACCCTGATCGCCGACATGGACGATCACGAGCTCCTGGCTGCTGCCAAGGAGATGGACGCCGACGAACTTGCTGACCTGGCTCCCGAGCTGCCGCGAGACGTCGTCCATGAGTTGATGGAAGCCCTTGACGGCCAGCAGCGTGAGCGAGTTCGCTCTGCGCTCTCCTATGACGAGGAGCAGGTCGGTGCGCTGATGGACTTCGAGATGGTGACGATTCGAGAGGACGTCAGTCTTGAAGTGGTTCTGCGCTACCTGCGCCGTCTCAAGGAGCTGCCGAGCCATACCGACAAGCTGTTTGTGGTGGATTACGACGGCGTGCTCAAGGGTGTCCTGCCGATCAAGCGTCTGTTGGTCAATGATCCGGACAAGCAGGTCGCGGAAGTCATGGCCAGCGACCCGGTGAGCTTTCATCCGGATGAAGATGCCTACGATGCGGCTCAGGCATTTGAGCGTTATGACTTGATCTCGGCCCCGGTGGTTGACAAGAACGACAAGCTGATCGGCCGTTTGACCATTGACGAAATGGTCGACCTGATTCGTGAGGAGAGCGAGACCGAAGTTCTCAATATGGCCGGTCTGCGGGAAGAGGAGGATATCTTCGCCTCGGTCTGGAAGTCCCTGCGCAACCGTTGGGCCTGGCTGGCAATCAATCTGATTACCGCGTTCGTCGCGTCTCGAGTGATTGGTCTGTTCGAAGGCTCTATCGAAAAGCTGGTAGCCCTGGCGGCACTGATGCCAATTGTTGCGGGTATCGGCGGCAATTCGGGTAATCAGACCATCACCATGATTGTCCGGGCCATGGCCTTGGACCAGGTGAGTACTGGGAATACTTCACGCCTGATGCGCAAGGAACTGGCAGTAGGCCTGATCAATGGTCTGGTCTGGGGTGGGGTGATCGGTGTTGTCGCCTACATGCTCTACGGGAGTTGGTCGTTGGGAGTGGTGATGACCGCCGCGATGACCCTGAACCTGCTGTTGGCGGCCCTGATGGGGGTTCTGATTCCCATGACGCTGGCGCGCTTGGGGCGTGACCCGGCAATGGGGGCCAGCGTAATGATTACTGCCATGACCGACAGCGGTGGCTTCTTCATCTTCCTTGGTTTGGCGACGATCTTCCTGCTCTGAGCCAGCCTCGCACATCGGTTTATTCGCGAAGCGCCTTTATGGCGCTTCGTTGCTTTTATCGCAGGCAAAAAAAAGCCAGCGGCTAGGCTGGCTTGAGCTTTCAGGGTGAAATCAGTTGGCGTCTGCGGCCATTTCGGCGTCATGGGCGATCAGCGAAACCAAAGCGTTCTGCTGGCGATGAGAGAGTTGACGGAAGCGTTGAAGCAGTTCGCGTTCATGCAAGGACAGCTCAGGGCTATCCAGGCGCATGCTCAACTCTTCACCCAAGGCACCTTCCTGAATAAGACTCTGTTCCAGGCGCGCGATGATTTCGGAGTTCATGCTGCGGTGATGATTGCGAGCCACCTCGGCAATGCGTTCACGCATCCCGTCGGGTAGACGTACGACGAACTTGTCAGCCGTACGGCTGGAATAAATTGCCTGTTTCAATGGGCGCATATATTTAACCGGTTAGTTCAGGGGAGCGGTTCTCGGAATTGGCCGCGGGCTGTCTTTTAGGACAAGCCTGATTGCCAAATGTTCAACCTGAATTGTTAAGAGGCCCGCATCATGCCTCAAAATTGCCAGATCCTTGGCGTCAATTCTGTGACAAATATTGAACTGGATAAAGGCGTTATGCCAGCACCAATTATCAGAAATGCGGACTGGTTTGAAAAGATCGCCGGGCCCGCGTTGTTGGCCGCATTCTCCCATTCGACGGGAGTGTCAGTGCACGGGCGAAGGTGCATGCTATGCGGTTGAGAGTGTAATCCCTACCTGTTAGAGGATAGTGGCAAATGGCCGATTTACTAGTTGTGCTGTCCGGAGCGGCAGCCTATGCCGGGTAGAGTGATTTATTTGATGGGGCCGTCAGGGGCCGGCAAGGATAGCCTGATTGATGCGGCCAGGCAGCCTTTAAGTGCGTTGGGATGTGAGGTTGTAAGAAGGGTGATCACGCGCTCGGCCGAGTCGGTGGGCGAGGAGGCGTTGGGGGTTACTGCCGAGGAGTTCGAGCGACGGGTGGCTCGGGGCGATTTTGCCTTGTTTTGGCGAGCCAATGGTCTGGGTTATGGCATTCCCGCGCAGATCGATGCTTGGCTGGCGCAGGGGCAGAATGTGCTGGTCAACGGCTCTAGAGGTCATTTGCCTCAAGCGCGGGAGCGTTATCCTGATTTAATTCCGATAGTTCTGATGGTCGATACCGACGTATTGCGCCGTCGCCTGCTGCGTAGAGGCAGGGAAAGCCTGCCGGAGATAGAGCGTCGCCTGCAGCGCAATGAAAAATTTGCCACTGCTGCCTGGCTGGATGAGGAGCAGGTCGTGCGTCTAGACAATTCGGGTGAGTTGACGACAACCCTGGAGGGGCTGCTGGTCATACTGAGCGAGAAGGGGGTCAGCGCAATACCGGGTCGAACTTGATCTTGCGCCCGGCCAACAGCGCCAACAGGAATAGGCTGAACATTGAGCCGCAGATGATCAGAGCTGCATTGGCCTGGGGGGCTTCCGGCAGCAGCAAGGCGGCGATAGCGCTGAGCAACGTCAGAATAAGCAGGCTTTTGGCTGCGGTGGACATAGAAGGCTCCTGAAGTCTTGGTCTTAAAAAATCCAGCGTTCGGTTGGCGTGGCGGCTGGTTGCTGCGGTGTCTTTTCCTGGGTAACCCTGGTTACGCTGCGAGGCTCGCCCTGGGTGTTCATGACTGCCAGCTGCGGTGTCGGGTGCTGGTTGTAACGGGCGCTGGACAGTCCGGCAGGGCCAGCGTTGTCTGCAGGTTGAAAGTGAAAAGCCACCAGTACGGCAATGGCGATCGCATTCAAGAGAAACAGGGCGCTGTTCATGGGCGTCATCTCCGCAGTGTTTTATCCACTGATAAAGCAGCCTGCGTGCCAAGAGTTTAACTGTAGATAAACTCTTTAAAAACAATAACTTGAGATTGATTTTGGATGTCGGTGAATTGCATTTTGCAATGATGGCTTTTTGCGGTGATGCAATTTGCACGATGAGACCCCGAGTGAGCGGATCGCTCCTGACGGCTCGTGCAAAAAGCCCTATGGATAACATGACAAATGCGGCCTTGGCCGTTAACATGCACGCCGTCCTACGCGCCGTGAAGTATCAGGCGCTTGCAGTTTTGTCTCAGTAGCTCAATTGGATAGAGCATCCCCCTCCTAAGGGGAAGGTTGGCAGTTCGAACCTGCCCTGGGACACCATCCCTTCGCGGTCTCAATCCGCCACAGGCAACAACGCCGGCAGGCCCTGCCAGGCAACCCCAGCCCAGATGCCGCTACCGGGCATGAGCAGCCGGCTCAGGCTTGCTTCATTGAACACCTCACCCAGAGAGTCGGCCCTGAACGCCGCGATCCATTGGCTGCGCCCGAGCATGAAGGCTCTGCCGAAGTCTTCCCAGTCGCTGAAGCAATCCTGAGCTCGTTGGGCATTGAGGAGCATGATCCTCCATCCGCTCTCTGTGTCGATCCAGCCCATCAACATCGCGCAGCGGACAAAGAAGGCGCTGCGCACGCAGGCGAAGGCCATTGCTGCTCGCGGGTCGTCGGTGGCGTTCAGGTCGTGCAGGTCAACCCGGAACCACTGGCGTTCCAGGGTGCTGTTCAAGTGTTCGCGGACTTCGTCGTTCGTGGCGTTGCTGCGAAAGCCGATCTGGTGCAGCAGCGGGGCCCTGAGGGAGGCTTTCGCCTGATCCATGAAATGGGTGGTCTCGGGATCGAAGAAGCCGGTCATCCCGGTGGCATCCACCATGGGTTGGGCCAGGCTCAGTGCCCAGCGTTTGCGTGGCGTGAACACCACCAGAGACGTAGGCGACTGGCGGCGAAAGTAGCGCCACACCAGCCAGGCGCCGAAGGCTACGGCAATTATCGTCATCATGTGCGTTTCACCGGTTTCTGGCCTGCCAGGCTGCGATTTCCTCGGCCTGGGGAGGAGACATGTCCGTCCAGGGCACGCCTTCGGTCCGATACAGCGGGTCGTCGGCGTGGCGTTGTGGCCATGGGCTTTTCTTGAAGATATGGCGGGTGGCGTACTTGACTGATGGCGCCTGGGGGGCAACTTCCAGCAGCAAGTCGGACTGGCGGGCCGCCACCAGCCATTCGACCATGGCCGACGGGGCGTCCAGTCGGTAGAACAGTTGCGGGTAGCGAGCCACCAGGCGGGTCTGGGCTTGCGCATCGCTGACTTCCTCGATACGCAACCAGCCGGCATCGGTGCGCACGATGCCGATGGCAATGCAGTCGGCTGGCGTCTGCAGGTCGGTGTCCAGGGTGTTGAGGAGGCGCAGCAGGTCCTGGAAGTAGCGCTCGATGGGCGGGCGGTTCTGCTTGCCTTTGACTTGCTCCACGGTCAGTACGCCGTCGTCCTGGATGATCAGGCTGACGGTGATGTGAGGCTGGCCCTGGGCATCACGCAGACTGAACACGCGCATGCCCTGTTGCTCCACGGCTTCGGCGTAGCGTTCACCGTAGCCGCCGGTCAAGGCTCGGCGGTTGGCGAATTGTCCCAGGCAGTGGCGCATCACATAGCTTTCGAAGGCCATTTCAGCCCGTAGCAACGGGCTTTCCGGGCGCAGTTCGACCCAGGTGTGTTCGGCGCAGGAGACCGCCACATTGAGGGCGTCGGGAGAGCTCTGGCGCCAGCCCTGATCGACCCGGGCGGCCATCTGTGCGTGCTCTTTTTCCCATAGTGCCAGGGCCTGCGGGCAAGTGATGCGCTCCAGCTTGCCCTCCAGTGCCGTGCCTTTACGCGAGGTCAGGAACTCCACCAGTTGCGCTTCCTGCTGCAACAGCAATGGCTCCAGCGGGTCGACCCATACCAGCGCCGCCACGGTCTTGGCGGCGTCTTCGAGTTGTACCTTGGCAGCGCTGTCGAAGTACCCGCTTACCCAGGCCGGCGGCGCGTCACTACCCAGTGCCGCACAGGCGTCATCCAGGGTCTGGATGCGCCGCGCAGGTTCGAAGTTGCCCACCAGGTGGCGATAGAAGTGATTCAGCAGCCAACCCTGCACCCCATCCTCGTCGCCGCGCCCTTGGCTGCGCTGAGTGATGCCGCGTTTCAGTTCATCGGCATTCAGCAGGTTGCGTGGGGCGTAGCTGGGGCTGCGTTTGTCGGCGCTTACTTCCATATCTGCCACCAGTTTTTTTTGCCGGCCGGTTGAGCCGGTGCTTGCAGCTCGCTCAGGATCTCCTCGATCCGGGCGCGGCACCTGATGTCGTAGTCATCGTCCGGGGTGCACAGCGCCAGGGTTCGTGCGCAGTAGTCAATGGCTTCGGCGGTGCGGCCACGGGCCTTGAGGAAGTCCACCGAGCTGGACATGACCGAGACTTCGTTGAGGGTCAGCACTGCTGGCTCGTAACGCTGCCAGAGGCTGTCGGCGTTGTCGGGATGGGCATGGGCCAGGTAGCGCGCGACCTGAATCCGGGCGAACAGCGCCGAGCTGTCCAGTTGCCGATCGCTGACACCTTGCTCTTCCTGCCACTTGAGCAGGCGTTCGAGCCAGATGAGGATTTCGTTGTCGCGATCGAGCTTGTACAGGGCGTACACCACGGAGGCGACGTACTCATTCGGGTCGTGGCGGCTGTAGCCGAACTCCGCCGAGTAATGCCAAAGCTGTTCTGCCGCATCGATGATGCCGGGCAGATCCTCCAGGCTGATACGTGCACTGAGCAGGCCGTTGTAGTGTTCGGCGAACGGGCTGGCGGCGATGCCGCGTGTGTGCAGTTCGATGGCGTCTTCGTAGCGGATCTGGTTGTAGTAGCGATAGTTGATCGCCAGGTTGTTGCAGAGCATGGAGTACAGGTGCGCGCAGGCATCGTAGGGGTGGCCGCTGCCGCTGGCGAAATAGCGTTCCATGTGGGCCTGGCCCTGCTCGTAGGCGTCTTTCTGCGCTTCGCGCAGCAACGAATAGGCCTGGTCCCGGGCGTCCTTGGGCAGCTTGTCGGCTTCAGTCTCTGCCAGGTCTTCGATGCTCAACGCATAGTTGTAGGCGTATTTGCCGCAGGACAGCACCGGCTTCGGCGCTTTCAGTGCCTCGATCACCCCCAGGCTGTTGACCCGAGCGGCAAACAGCGAGAACGCGCTGCGGTTGTCCTGCATACGGCCTGCCTGGATGGCGTTTTGCAGCAGGCTGGCTTCGGTGGTTGCGTCGATCAGGCCGCGCTCTGCGTCATGCACGGCGGCCAGGCGGGTGATCCAGGGCTGCTCGGGGGCACGCCGCAGGGCTTCGGCGCGGGCTTCGGCAAACAGTGAGTCGCGTGTCTCCAGATCTTCCATGGCCTGGTGCAGGGCGGCCAGCAGCGGGGTGGTATCGGACTCGGTGGTTTCGATGTTCGGCAGCGCCTCGAGAAAACTCTGCAGTGCTTCCTCGGTAATACAGGCACGCATCACGCAGATCGGCCACCAGGCACTGCGCTCTTCGGGATCTTGCAGGCGGTCGAGAACCAGGCGGGCGGTAGCTGGCCAGAGTTCGGTTTGCCTGTCGTAGATGTCGATGAAGGCTCGAAACCCCGCTTCGTCGATGCGTCCGGCTTCCATCAGCCAGGGCAGTTCGTACTCGATAAAATTGTTGCCGCCGTCAGAATCCAGGCTCAGGGCGGCGGCATTGCAGACCTTTAAGGCTCCGGCCAGGTCGCCCTGGGCGTGCAGGGCGCGGGCGGCCAGGCGCGCAGTACGCACTTCCCACTCGCGGCGCTGAGGCAGCGAGAGGCCTGAGGTCAATTGGGCGATGGGTTGTTCGAACAGCGCCAGGCGCAACGGGATGATCTCGATCAGCGAGTTGCCCAGCCACAGCCAGTCGCCTTCATCGATGTCTTGGTCGGGACCGGCCGTGCGTACGGCGTTGACGGCTTCCAGCGCGGCGCTACGGGCTTCTTCATCACGACTGTGAAAGGCCAGGACGCGGGCGCGGCGTTGATACTGGTCGGCAGCATCCCAGGCACGCAACGCTACACGGGCAGGATTGCCCAAGGTCAGGGCATAGCGCACTTCGATGGTTTTCAATGCGACTTCGAGGCGACCCTGTTCCAGCTCGTCGAAGATTCGGTAGCGACGATAGTGCTCGACATTGAAGTCCAGGGTTTGTGTGGCCATCTGGTTGAGTTGCTCGAGCACCTCAAGCAAGGTTGTGTCGTCGTCCAGATAACTGGCGACTCGCAAGCGCAGGATGGCCAGGTTCATTGTCAACTCGGCGCGGGCGGGCTCATGCACGGCTTGCAGCAGAGCATTGCCATCCTCTGCGATAACGGCCCGGGCCGCGGCTGAATCACCGGCCTGCATCCATAGCGTGTGCAGGCGGTCGATCGAGGCCAGGGAGTCGGCCCGCAGCGGCTGTGCTTGCAACTGGGCCAGCAGGGTATCGGTTTCCTGGTCCTGTTGCTGTGCCTCAAGGCGGTCCATGAACTGTTCCAGTTCAATCCCGGTTATCGCACTGCTGTCATGCGCCATCGTTAACTCCATTTGATAATGACCTGCGCATCCCATGATGCACTGCCTGGCAGACCGGCATTTGCTCGTCGATGATACCGCCGTCGGGCGTCATGCCGATCCTTCGACACCCGGATTGCAAGCCTGTGGGGCTTGCGACTGATGGAACCTTTGCCGGCTGGCCGGCCCTGCTTGCAGGGCCGGTATTGCGGAGCAAAAACGATCGAGGCTTTGAGGCGCAGCACGCTATCAGGTGATGTTTCAGAATCCAAGGTTTCAACACGCAGCCAAAGTGTTTTTCAGCGCTGGGCCAGGACTTTTTACATCAGGCAGCAAATGCTGTCCGGCCACTTTAAGGGAATGGCGAATTCGGCCGATAACTTCAGTGGACAATTGTGTTCCCAAGTGGCGATCTGCATCACAGGTCGACTTGAAAGTGCTTGATAGCCCGTGGCCAGCAGCTATTATCTGCGCGCCAAAAACAGGCTGCGAAGCCGGGTGGGTCCTGCTGTCCCTGGATTGATCTTCTTACTTGCCTGGAATCTTCGATGCTGGCGTACCACCAAAAGAGCTTTTTGATCGTCGATGATTTCTCGGACTTCCGCAGTTCGGTGCGTTCGATGTTGCGTGAGCTGGGCGTCAAGGACGTGGACACCGCCGACACTGGCGAACAGGCCCTGCGCATGTGCGCGCAGAAGCGCTATGACTTCATCCTCCAGGACTACCATCTGGGCGACGGCAAGAAAAACGGCCAGCAGGTGCTGGAAGACCTGATGCTGGAAAAGCTCATCAGTCATGAGAGCGTGTTTCTCATGGTCACTGCCGAGAGCAGTCAGGCCATGGTACTCAGCGCCCTCGAGCATGAGCCCGATGCCTATCTGACCAAGCCCTTCAATCGTTCCGGCCTGGCCCAGCGCCTGGAGCGCCTGCAACAGCGCAAGACCCTGCTCAAGCCCATTCTTCAGGCCCTTGATCGGGGCAAACCGGTGGAAGTGCTCAACGCCTGCGTCGCTCTGTGCAAGCAGGACCCGCGTTACGCGCCGTTGTGCCTGCGCTATAGGGCCGATGCCCTGCGCGACATGCATCAGAACGAGCCTTTGGAGCGCCTGTATAACAGTATTCTGGCGGACCGGCCGTTGCCCTGGGCCTACGTCGGCCTGGGGCGCCTGCTGTTCAAGCGCGGGCAGGTAGGCGAAGCCAAGGCTGTCTATGAAAAGGCCCTCAAGGCTTTCCCGATGATGCCGGGGCTCTATGACGGACTGGCGGATGTGCTGGTGGCCGAAGGCGACACCAAGCGTGCCCAGAATGTCCTGGAAGAGGCAGTGCGCCTATCGCCGTTGGCGGTGCGTCGTCAGGCGCTGCTGGGCAAGCTGGCCATGGCCAACGAAGACTTCGACAGTGCTTCCAGGGCCTATCGGCAGGCTGTATCTCAGGGCGCGCAGTCGCGCTTCAAGGATCCGGAAAGCAATCTTGGCCTGGCCCATGCCTTGATCAGCAAGGGCAGTGAAAAGGGCCTGGACACCCGCACTCGCCTGGAGATCAACCAGACCCTGAGTGCGGTGGCCAAGGAAAACCCCACCGACCCTGGATTGCAGATTCGTGCGCGGCTGATGAAGGCCACCAGCCTGCTGCTCAATGATGCGGAAACCGCAGAGAAACTCACCGAGCAGGCGCTGATGCGCCTGGACGGCATGGAGCAGTTCATGAGTCCTGAAGCGGCATTGCTGGTGGCCAAGCAACTGCAGATGTTGGGGCAGGCCAGTGCCGGTGCCTCGATGTTGAAAAACTGTGCGGAAATCTACGGCGACGATCCGAAGGTCATGCAGAACATCGCCAAGCTCACCGACGATCCGACTATTCTCAGTTCGTCCAATGCAGCGGCCGACATCAACCGCCAGGGCGTGCGCAGTTACAAGGCGGGCAATCTGAGCGAGGCTCGGGAGCTGTTTCGCAAGGCTTTGGCCATGCAGCCGAAGAACATCAGTATTGCCCTGAACATGGCGCAGTCGCTGTTGCACGGCACTGACCCCAATACAGACGCGGCGCTCCTGGAAGAATGCCAGGCGTGCCTGAAAATGGTCGGCATGATGCCCGATACCGACGCGCGTTATCCGCGCTACCAGAAGCTGCGAAGCAAGGCGTTTGGCGAATGAACGAAGAGCAACAGGCGCTCGATTTCTCCACGGTGATTGCCTCCACCGTCCATGACATGAAAAATTCCCTGGCCATGCTGATGCAGGCCCATGCCCAGTGGCAGGCCCGTCTGCCCGAGGCGCACCTGGCGCCCGAACAGGGGGTGATCGATTACCACTTCGCTCACCTCAACGGCATGCTGGTGCAGCTCCTGGGGCTGTACAAGCTGGGGGTCAACCAGTTGCCGCTGCAGCCGGCCTACCACGAGCTGGATGATTTCATCGAAGCGCAACTGGTGAGCCATCAGGATGTGTTCAGGAGTCGTGGAATCTCTGCCACCTATGAGGTCGACCCCTTGAGTCCCCTGGGCTTTTTCGATCGAGAGCTGATTGCCTCGGTGTTGGCCAACTGCATCAACAACGCGCTGCGTTACGCCCGCCATGCACTGTTGATCACGGTCAGTGACGAAGAGGGGCAGGTGGTGCTGTCCATCAACGATGACGGCGACGGCTACCCGCAAGCGATGATCGAGCGTCAGGCCGATTATGTGCAGGGCATCAATCAGAGCAGCGGCAGCACCGGGCTGGGGCTGTATTTCGCCGGACGCATTGCCGAGCTGCATCAGCGCAATGGCGTGTGCGGGCACACCCGTATCAGCAACGGCGGCCCATTGGGCGGCGGGCTGTTCAAGCTGTACTTGCCTTGAGTGCCTGATCGGCGTGGTCGCCGAAGACTGCGGCGGCCAGGTGTTATCAGGGTGGCCAGGCCCTATCAGGGGCTATTGCCTTCTTCTTTTTCAAGATCGGTCCCGGCAATGACGTGTGGGTTGCTCGCCGGGAGTTCGTGCCCTCCCGGGATTTTATTCTTGTCTGCTTGAAATCCTGAACGGGTGATGCGTATTTTGTACGGGTCGCCGTTCGCGGCTCGTATAACAACAAGGATTGAGTCATGACAACCGATGGCCACAGTTCACTCGCCGAGCGATTGACGGGCATTGATGAGATTGAATGCGTCACTCCGGATCTCAATGGCGTGCCGCGGGGCAAGGTGATGACAGCCGAGGGCTTTCTCGAAGGGCGGCGTTTGCAGATGGCTCGCGGGGTGCTACTGCAATGCATCATGGGCGGGTATCCGCCGGCACGGTTTTACGGCAGCGACGACGGCGACCTGGCGCTCAATGCCGACCCTCGGCAGATTCATCGTCTGCCCTGGAGCCAGACACCACGGGCACTGGCCATTTGTGATGCGGATGAGCTCAGTGGCGAAAGCTCGCGACTCTCCACCCGCGGCCAGCTCAAGCAGGTGATCGCACGCTATTCGGCCCTGGGGCTGGCGCCGGTGGTGGCCACTGAGCTGGAATTCTTCGTGTTCGCCGCCAATGACGATCCGGCACAGGCTTTTCGGCCTCCGGTAGGCCTGGACGGTCGACGGGAGGAGGGCTACTCGGCATTCAGTGTCAGCTCCAACAACGGCCTGCGGCCGTTCTTCAAGGAAGTCTACGAGTGCATGGCGGCCCTGGGCTTGCCTCGCGATACCTTCATGCATGAAATGGGCGTCAGCCAGTTCGAGATCAACCTGTTGCACGGCGATCCGCTGCTGCTGGCAGACCAGACCTTCCTGTTCAAGCACCTGCTCAAGGAAGTGGCCCTCAAGCACGGGCTGATCGTGGTTTGCATGGCCAAGCCCCTGGCTCATACGCCGGGCAGCTCAATGCATATTCACCAGAGCCTGGTGGAGATCGGCAGTGGGCGTAACGTCTTCAGCGATGACACCGGGCAGCCGACGGCGATGTTCCGCCATTTCATCGGCGGGCTACAGGCCGGGCTGGCGGACCTCACCGCATTGTTCGCGCCCAACGTGAACTCCTATCAGCGCTTGTGCCATCCTTACGCTTCGCCGAACAATGCTTGCTGGTCCCATGACAATCGGGCTGCGGGGCTACGTATTCCGGCCAGTTCGCCGGTGGCGCGGCGGGTGGAGAATCGCCTGCCGGGCGCGGACGCCAATCCGTACCTGGCGATTGCGGCGAGCCTGGCAGCGGGCTTGCACGGGATCGAGAACGAGCTGGAGCCCGCGGCGGCTATCCAGGGTGAGTTCGAGGTTCCGGACAATCTGTCGCTGCCTTGTACCTTGCATGCGGCGTTGGAGCGTCTGAAACGTAGTCAGTTGGCAAGGGAACTGTTCGGCACCGAGTTCATCGAAGGCTACATCGCTTCGAAGACCATGGAGTTGACCAGCTTCTTTGATGAAATCACTCCCTGGGAGCGGCGTGTGTTAGCGGCCCAGGCATAACCGAACCGTCGCTGGTCGGGTCCTGATTTGCCAAGGGCCCGGCACCTCATTCAAGGAGCCGCTCGGAACGCCGATGCGCCAAATCTGGAAATCCTTTCGAGCGCTTTATTTCGCCTCGCTGATGATGTTGATCGGCTCGGGTCTGCTCAGCACTTATCTGGCTCTTCGCCTGGCCGCCGACCATGTCGATGGCCTGTGGGTGGGGGCCTTGATGGCGGCCAACTATTTCGGTCTGGTATTGGGGGGCAAGCTGGGGCATCGGTTGATTGCCCGGGTCGGGCATATCCGCGCCTACGCTACCTGTGCCGGGATCGTTGGTGCGGCGGTGCTCGGGCACGGTTTGGTGGACTGGCTGCCGGCCTGGCTGGTGCTGCGGATGATCGTCGGCCTGGGGATGATGTGCCAGTACATGGTCATCGAAAGCTGGCTCAACGAGCAGGCCGACGCCAATCAGCGCGGTCTGGTGTTCAGCGGCTACATGATCGCCTCTTACCTGGGGTTAGTGCTGGGGCAGTTGATTCTGGTCATGCACCCGGCCCTGGGGTTGGAACTATTGATGCTGGTGGCCCTGTGCTTTGCCCTGTGCCTGGTGCCGGTGGCCATGACCCGGCGTATTCACCCGGCGCCTTTGCATCCGGCGCCGATGGAGCCGCGCTTCTTTATCAAGCGAGTACCCCAGTCTCTGAGTACCGTGCTGGGGTCGGGGTTGATCGTGGGTTCGTTCTATGGCCTTGCGCCGCTCTATGCGTCGCAGCAGGGCTTGAGTACCGAGCAGGTCGGTCTGTTCATGGGGAGCTGTATTTTTGCCGGTCTGGTGGTGCAGTGGCCATTGGGCTGGTTGTCCGATCGCTATGATCGGGCGTTGCTGATTCGCTGTTTCGCACTGTTCCTGGCGGTGGTGGCCCTGCCTCTGGCGATCCTGCCGTCGGTTCCCCTGGAGATGCTCTTTATTCTCGGGTTCCTTTGTTCCCTGGTGCAGTTCTGCCTCTATCCGCTGGCGGTGGCTTTCTCCAATGACCACGTGGAAAGTGATCGTCGAGTGTCGCTGACGGCGATGCTGTTGGTGACGTATGGCGTGGGGGCGAGCATCGGTCCGTTGGCGGCCGGAGTGCTGATGAAGTTGTTCGGCAGTCAGATGCTGTATGCCTTCTTCAGTTTCTTTGCCCTGGTCCTGGTCTGGAGGATCCGGCCGAAGGCGGTGACCAATCTGCATCAGGTGGATGATGCGCCGCTGCATCACGTCGCCATGCCGGACAGCATGTCCAGCTCACCTCTGGTGGCGGCTCTCGATCCACGGGTGGATGAGCAGGTGGTGCAGGATCAGATGCAGACCACGCCCGCTCCGGATGCTGTGCCTGCAGCGGAGCCTGAGACGCCGGAAGCGTCGGATGAGGCGTCGCCCGACGATTGTGCTCGGGATCATCTGAGTGGGGCTCGACCCTAGAAACGAAAAACGGGCAGTTGCCGCAAGGCACTGCCCGTTTTCATTGATGCGTGGGGTTCAGAGGTCGTCTTTGTCGAAGCGCCGCGCTTCACGCTGCAACTGATAGACGAAGCGCTCTACCTGACGCTGCACCAGGCCGCTCATGTTGTGAAAGCGCACGCCGGCGAAGGTGGTGTCGATACGCTCCTCGTGATGCAGGTAACGCAGTTCGACCGGGGCGGTCATGCTGCCGAAGGGCAGGGCGGCAATAAAGCGCTCGTACACCTGACCCAGTTGCAGGCGCGAAGAGATATCGCCGTCGAAGCGCAACTTGCAGCCGGTAGCGGAAATATCCAGCAGCTTGCCGGTCAGAGGGGACTTGAGTTTTTCGCCGCTGAGTTCGATGTCGACCAGTTGCGCCAGCTTGAGTGCAGCCCGGAAGGCGTTGCGGCGCTGGTGGTAAACCACTTCGTCCGGCAGCGTGGTCCGGTAGCAGCGCCCGCCATTGGACTCATCGAGGGTCGGCAGGCCGTTGCTTTCCCAGGCGATGCGCACGCCTTCATGAAAGCCTTCAACGCGAAATGGCTCGCCTGCCAGCATGAATCGCTCACCGTCGCGAGGGATCATTTCATCAAGGGCAATCATGTTGCTGTCGCGGTCCACTTCCACGAGGTAGCTCTGGAAGCGCTGACTGCGCTCATGGAAAGTGATGATCAGCGGGTCGTGGCTCTCTTGCAGCAGCCGCAGGTTGGAGGAAATTTCCAACGCAGTGGTGAACACCTTAGGTGGCTGCGGAGCATCTTCCGCGTTTGAGGCGTTGAACACGGTTCATCAATCTCCAGACAAAATACAACTACACGCAGGATCTGGCATTTTGCCAGTATGTTTCACGGCTTGGTAGCGCGCACTCATTTTTGGGGCTTAAGCCTGACTGAGTGGGCGGGGCTTCGCAAGCATAGAGGTAGAGCCGCGGGCGTCATAAAGTGCTGGGGGTTCACCGCCGTTGAGGATTTTCAACTGGTTGGCGGTGGTGGCCTGTTGAATCTGGATCGAACGGCCATTGAGTTCGTTGGTGGCCTGGCAGTCGGCGAGCAACTGGGTCAGCAGATTGCCCTGCTCGAGCAGTTGGTCGCCCAGGCTGGAGTGACTGGCCAGTTGCTCGAGGCCTGCACGATTGCTCGGCAGGTTCAGGCTGGCAAGGATCTCTGTGCGCTTACGGCCATGCTGTTCCAGCAATATGACCAGGGCCTGCTTCTGCGCCAGGATATCCTCCAGCAACGGCATGTCGCGGCCGTGCAGGGCAATGGATTCGGCTCTGAGCAGCTCCAGCAGTTGTTGAGCTGGAGCAAGGTCGTCATTGATCAGTTGCAGTAAATTGGTGTCGTGCATGGCTGGCCTTGGGGATTAAGCGTCCAAAAGCCTGGCGCAAGCCTGTGGCTAGCGCTGGGCTTCGAAGTTGAGCAGTTTGCTGGCTATACGGTTGCTGTCGACCTTATAGCTGCCATCGGCAATGGCTTGCTTCAACTCGGCCACTCGGGCCTTGTCGACAGCAGGCTGATCGCGCAGCTTGTCGGTGATTTTCTGCAACTGTTGAGCCTCATTGCTGAGGTGTACCGATTCCCCGCTTTTGCTGGTCTCGGCTGCAGTCGTCAGCGGAGCGGATTTGCCGGCATCACCGGTTTCCTTGCTGGCGCTGGTACGCGTACTGCCTGTCAGTGAAGGGGAGCTGTTTAAACGGCTGAAGTCGATGACCATGATGAAGAAAACCTCTGGGTATTTGGACGCTTGCCATGTTTTCGGCCATACCCTGAAAAACTTTAGGCTCGATTGTCGACAAGCCAGCGCAGGTATCTGCGACCCTTTATCGGCCACAGTTTAGGGAACGAGCGAGTCGAGCGCCAGTTATCTACATTGCCACTTCCACCTGCCCCGGTGCGGTGATGCGCGCCTTGATCACTCGCTGCGAGTTTAGGTTCTTGACCCGGATCTGCTCGCTCATGCCGCCATTGGACAGTGCCTCCCCCGGCATCCGCACGTTCAGGGTGCCGCTACGTGCCGAAATCACCACCTGATCGCCCTTGCGCACCACTTCAGCCTGTTCCAGGTGCCCCAGGGTAATGAGCTGGTCGGCGACCATTGGTCGGACAAGTTTCTGACCAATGGCCTGGTCCACGGAGGTCAGGTAGCCCTGATTGTTCAGGCTGATATCTCTCTCACGCAACACCACGTCTTCCGGCTCGATGATCCCGGCGCGCTTGAGTGGGCGTGAAGTGGTGACCACTTCGCGAAACAGCTTGACCTGGGCTGGCACGAATACGGTCCAGGGGGAGGCGCCTTCGCAGCGTACCTTGACCGTGACCCGTCCCAGCGGCTGTGCTGGACTTTCCAGGCTCGCTGTCAATTCCTTGTCGCAGGCGGGCATGCGCATACGCGGATCCAATTGGTTGACTTGGATTTCGTAGCGTCCTTCCGTTTGACTGGTGGCCAGGTAGTCTTCTACCGTGAATTCAAGAAACCCTTGAGTGACGCCGATAAGTAGATCAGGCAGGGTGACCGAATCAGCAACGGCAGGGCCGCCAGGGTTTAGGATACACAGCGCCGACAACCCACAAAGCAATGCGCGGTAGGGGGATGTCAGGCGTCGGAAAAATGTCGTTTTGGCGTTCATAACAGTTAAAAAGCAAGCGCCGTGCCGTTTAGTGATGAGCGTGCGTCGGATCTTAAAGCTTTGGGGAGTCTGGGCATGGCTGGTGTAATGGATTCGGTAAACCAGCGCACGCAATTGGTTGGGCAGAATCGCCTGGAGTTGCTGCTGTTCCGTCTGGACGGCGAGCAACTCTACGGGATCAACGTATTCAAGGTTCGCGAGGTGCTGCAATGCCCCAAGCTGACCCTGATGCCCAAATCCAACCCTGTGGTGTGCGGTGTCGCGAATATTCGAGGGGCGACCATTCCGATCCTGGATCTGGCAATGGCCACAGGTTCGGGTGGGTTGCAGGATCAAAGCAATCCGTTCGTCATCATCACTGAGTACAACACCAAGACCCAGGGGTTTTTGGTGCGCTCGGTGGAGCGTATCGTCAATATGAACTGGGAAGAGATCCATCCGCCGCCCAAAGGGACTGGTCGCGATCACTACCTGACGGCGGTAACTCGGGTGGACAACCAGTTGGTCGAGATCATCGACGTTGAAAAGGTTTTGGCGGAAGTCGCCCCCACTTCCGAGTCGATCTCGGTGGGCGTGGTGGACGTCGAAACTCAGCACAAGGCTGTATCCCTGCGAGTGCTGACCGTTGACGACTCGTCAGTGGCGCGTAAACAGGTTACTCGCTGCCTGCAGACTGTGGGTGTCGAGGTGGTGGCGCTGAACGATGGCCGGCAGGCGCTGGACTACCTGCGCAAGCTGGTGGATGAGGGCAAGAAGCCGGAAGAGGAATTCCTCATGATGATTTCCGACATCGAGATGCCCGAAATGGACGGTTACACCCTCACGGCCGAGATACGTAGCGATCCACGCATGCAAAAGCTGCATATCATCCTGCATACTTCGTTGTCAGGGGTGTTCAATCAGGCGATGGTGAAGAAGGTCGGTGCCGATGACTTCCTTGCCAAGTTCCGTCCTGATGACCTGGCATCCCGGGTAGTCGACCGGATCAAAGCAGCAGACCACAGCTGAGGGCATCAGCCCCTGGCGAACATAAGATTTAAGAGGCGGCAGCATTGTCTACGGGTAATTTGGATTTTGAACAGTTCCGGGTCTTCCTGGAAAAAGCCTGTGGTATTTTGCTCGGGGAAAACAAGCAATATCTCGTCTCGAGCCGTCTCAACAAACTGATGGAGCAGCAAGGCATCAAAACCTTGGGTGAGCTGGTTCAGCGGATTCAGACCCAGCCGCGCAGCGGATTGCGCGAGATGGTGGTGGATGCGATGACGACCAACGAAACCTTGTGGTTTCGTGACACCTATCCCTTCGAAGTGTTGAAGAACAAGGTGCTTCCCGAGGCCATCAAGGCCAGCCCCAATCAGCGCCTGCGGATCTGGTCGGCGGCATGCTCGTCTGGGCAGGAACCCTATTCTTTGTCGATGTCCATCGATGAGTTCGAGCGCAGCAACATGGGCCAGTTAAAGATGGGGGTGCAGATTGTTGCTACCGATCTGTCCGGGACCATGCTCAATAACTGTAAGACCGGCGAATACGATAGCCTGGCCATTGGCCGTGGTTTGTCGGCCGAGCGCCTGCAGCGCTACTTCGACCCTAAAGGGCCGGGGCGCTGGGTAGTCAAGGCACCGATCAAGAGTCGGGTGGAGTTTCGCTCGTTCAACCTGCTGGACAGCTACGCCAGCCTAGGCAAGTTCGACATCGTGTTCTGTCGCAATGTGCTGATCTACTTCTCGGCCGAGGTCAAGAAGGACATCCTGATGCGCATTCACAGCACTCTGAAGCCTGGCGGTTACCTGTTCCTGGGCGCTTCCGAAGCGCTCAATGGTCTGCCGGATCATTATCAGATGGTGCAATGCAGCCCGGGGATCATCTACCAGGCGAAGTGATCGATTGTTGCGGCAATAAAAAAGGAGGCCTCAGGGCCTCCTTTTTTGTGGGCGTCATTTTATCGGGTGGCTGGGCTAAAAGCGGCAGCTCGATTGCCGCTTTGCCGGCGTTTCGCGGAAATCCATTGCCGCTTTTCTGGCATTGCCGCCTTGCCGCTGCCGTAGAGCCCTTGATTTACGGGGCTCTTTGACTTGGCACGTAGCTTGCTAAGTCAAGGTTACGAAAAATCAGGTCACCCAAAGGTTTCCGACATGAGCATCAGCTTCGATAAAGCGCTCGGTATTCACGAACAAGCTCTTGGCTTTCGCGCCAAGCGTGCCGAAGTGCTGGCCAACAACATCGCCAACGCCGACACCCCGAACTACAAGGCTCGGGACCTGGACTTCTCCGCTGTGCTCGCCGAGCAGAACGACAAGGCCAAGAACGGCAGCTTCGCGCTGAACATGACCAATACCCGGCATATCGAAGCCCAGGGCCTTGGCAGTGGCGACGAGTCGCTGCTGTATCGCACGCCGATGCAACCTTCGATCGACCAGAACACCGTGGATGCTCAGTTGGAGCAATCGAGCTACGCACAGAACTCGGTGGACTTCCAAGCCAGCTTCACGCTGCTCAACAGCAAATTCAAAGGGCTGGTTGCAGCCCTGCGCGGAGAGTAATCCATGTCCCTTGCCAGTGTTTTCAATATTGCCGGTAGTGGCATGAGCGCTCAGACCACTCGTCTGAACACCGTCGCCAGTAACATCGCCAACGCCGAGAGCGTGTCGTCGAGCATCGACCAGACTTACCGCGCTCGTCACCCGGTGTTTGCCACCATGTTTCAGGGCGCCCAGAGCGGTGGCAGCGATTCGCTGTTCCAGAACCAGGACGCTGCAGGCCAAGGCGTACAGGTGCTGGGTGTAGTGGAAGACCAGAGCAATCTGGAAGCTCGCTACGAACCGAACCACCCGGCTGCGGATGCCAAAGGTTACGTCTACTACCCCAACGTCAACGTGGTGGAAGAAATGGCCGACATGATTTCCGCCAGTCGCTCGTTCCAGACCAACGCTGAAATGATGAACACCGCCAAAACCATGATGCAGAAGGTCCTGACCCTGGGTCAGTGATAAGGGGCGAAGCCAATGAGCGTTACGGATACCACCAGCGGCCCATCCCTTAAGGATGTACTGGCCAACTCGTCGAAGAAGACCGCGAACACCACCAGCGCCGACGGCCTGGCGGCAGCGACGAACAGCACCACCGGTAAGCAGGCCCTGGGCAAGGACGCGTTTCTCAAGTTGTTGGTGACCCAGCTGAACAACCAGAACCCGCTGGATCCTCAGGACAACAGTGCGTTCGTTGCCCAGTTGGCGCAGTTCTCTACCCTGGAAGGGATCACGACCCTTAATACCTCGGTGAACTCCATCACTGGCAATTACAAATCGTCTCAGGCTCTGCAGGCTTCGTCCCTGGTAGGTCGCTCGGTGATCGTCCAGTCCGGCACCACTCAGGTGGACACCAGCAAGAGCATGACCGGTTCGGTGACCGTTCCGGCTGGCGTCAGCTCGGTCAAAGTGACCATCACCGACAAGGATGGCAACACCGTCAAGACCATCGACATGGGCAGCCAGAAGGCCGGCAACGCCAGCTTTGTCTGGGATGGCACCAAGACCGACGGCACCAAGGCGGCCCCGGGTAACTACACCTTCAAGGCCAGCACCACCATCGACGGCAAGGGCACTGACCTGATCACTTATCTGCCGGCGACAGTCAACAGCGTCACCATCAGCCAGACCGGCGGAGAGTTGATGCTGAACCTGGCAGGACTGAGCAGCCCGATTGCCCTGTCCAAAGTACAAACCATTGGTATCTAGAGCCGACTAACCGGCACAAGGAGTGGAATATGTCTTTCAATATCGGCCTTAGCGGTCTCTACGCTGCCAACAAACAGCTGGACGTCACCGGCAACAACATCGCCAACGTCGCGACCACCGGTTTCAAATCTTCCCGCGCAGAATTCTCCGACGTCTACTCGGCCACCAAGCTGGGCAGCGGCACCCAGGTGATTGGTAACGGCGTACGCCTGTCCAACGTTTCCCAGCAGTTCACCAACGGTGATATCAGCAACACTGGCAACGTGCTGGACATGGGCATTCAGGGGCAGGGCTTTTTCGTGCTCAGCACCAACGGCTCGCTGACCTACACCCGTGCCGGTACCTTCAAGACCGACAAGGAAGGCTTCATCACCAACAGTGATGGCACTGCGCGCCTGCAAGGCTATGCCGTAGATGCCAACGGCAAGATCATCAACGGTGTATTGACCGACCTGCGGATCGATACCTCGAACCTGTCGCCCAAGCCAACCGACTCGATCTCCTCGACGATCAACCTGAATTCCGATTCGACTCCGATCAATGTGGCTTCGACCGCTCCGGTTTATGTGTTCAATCCGACCGACAACACCACCTACACCAAGTCGTTCAGTACTCCGGTGTATGACACTCAGGGCAACAAGCACGTCATGGATCAGTACATGATCAAGACGCCGAACGCCAATGAGTGGCAAACCTACACGCTGATTGATGGTCGCAATCCGGACGGTACTGCATTCACCATGGCCAACCAGTCGCCGATCACCATGAAGTTCGACTCGTCGGGCAAGCTCAGCAGCATGACCCCGCCAGCTGCGCCTGGGACCACGCCGTACACCATTACCGGTAACAGCATTGTCATGTCGGCTGCTGCCTGGACTCCGGGTACCGTCACCAATGGCGTGTTCACTCCTAACGGTGCCAAGCCAGCGCCGAACGGCGTCAGCATCGACATGACCAAAACCGGTTCGGTGTTCGGCGAAAGCACTCGCTCGATCATCGCGCAGAACGGCTACTCCACTGGCCAGATCAGCAGCCTGACCATCGATGGCACCGGTGTAATGCTGGCCAACTTCAGCAACGAGCAGACCAAGGCGATCGGTCAGATTTCCCTGGCCAGCTTCACCAACGAGCAAGGTCTGCAGCCGGTAGGCGGCACTCAGTGGAAAGAGACCTACTCGTCCGGTATTCCAGGTTATGACGCTCCGAAGACCGGCACCCTGGGAGCGATCCAGTCCAACTCCCTGGAAGAGTCCAACGTTAACCTGACCAATGAGCTGGTGAACCTGATCAAGGCTCAGAGCAACTATCAGGCGAACGCCAAGACCATCTCCACCCAGAGCACCATCATGCAGACCATCATCCAGATGACCTGATGCTGGTTCGCTTGAGCGCTGTACAAAAAGCCCCTCGATGAGGGGCTTTTTTATGCCCGCTTGCCCATGTTCGTTATCGACGGCAGGTTCCTAGAGGTGCACTGGTTTGAGCAGGGCGTGCCTGTGCAGGTGTGCAGGCGGGCTGGCTTGTGTAGGAGCTGGCTTGCCAGCGAAGGCATCCTTGAAGCTTGTGCAGCGCTCGGGGGGGCTTCTTCGCCGGCAAGCCGGCTCCTGCGGTTTTGTTGGGGGCAAAAGAAAACCCCCGATAAGCCGGAGGCCTATCGGGGGTTGGCACAGGCGCCATAGGCGCCTGTCAGCTCAGCTTATTGGCAGGCTTCGCAATCCGGCTCGTCGATGGCGCAAGCCTTCGGCACTGGAGCAGGACCGGCTGGCGCAGCCAGGACCGAGTCGTCACCGTGGTTGCCGCCGCTGGAAACAGCGTTCAGCTTGCCGGTGTTGATGGTGGATTTCTCGGTGCTGGTGGCGGCCAGGGCGCGGAGGTAGTAGGTGGTTTTCAGGCCACGGTACCAAGCCATGCGGTAGGTCACGTCCAGCTTCTTGCCCGAGGCGCCGGCGATGTACAGGTTCAGCGACTGAGCCTGGTCGATCCACTTCTGGCGACGGCTGGCAGCGTCGACGATCCACTTGGTTTCCACTTCGAAGGCGGTCGCGTAGAGCTCTTTGAGTTCTTGCGGGATGCGCTCGATCTGTTGCACTGAACCGTCGTAGTACTTCAGGTCGTTGATCATGACCGAGTCCCACAGGCCGCGAGCCTTGAGGTCGCGAACCAGGTACGGGTTGATCACGGTGAATTCGCCCGACAGGTTCGATTTCACGTAGAGGTTCTGGTAGGTCGGTTCGATCGACTGCGATACGCCGGTGATGTTGGCGATGGTCGCGGTCGGTGCGATGGCCATGATGTTGGAGTTACGAATGCCTTTCTGCACGCGGGCACGTACCGGCGCCCAGTCCAGGGTTTCGTTGAGGTCCACATCGATGTACTTCTGGCCACGGGCCTCGATCAGGATCTGTTGCGAATCCAGCGGCAGGATGCCTTTGGACCACAGCGAACCCTGGAACGTCTCGTAGGCGCCGCGCTCGTCGGCCAGGTCGCAGGAAGCCTGGATCGCGTAGTAGCTGACCGCTTCCATGGACTTGTCGGCGAACTCGACGGCAGCGTCGGAACCGTAAGCGATGTGCTGCAGGTACAGCGCGTCCTGGAAGCCCATGATGCCCAGGCCGACCGGACGGTGCTTGAAGTTGGAGTTCTTCGCTTGCGGCACCGAGTAGTAGTTGATGTCGATCACGTTATCGAGCATGCGCACGGCGGTGTTCACGGTGCGTTCCAGCTTGGCGGTGTCCAGCTTGCCGTTGACGATGTGGTTCGGCAGGTTGATCGAGCCCAGGTTGCAAACGGCGATCTCGTCCTTGTTGGTGTTCAAGGTGATCTCGGTGCACAGGTTCGAGCTGTGGACCACGCCCACGTGCTGCTGCGGGCTGCGCAGGTTGCACGGGTCTTTGAAAGTCAGCCATGGGTGGCCGGTTTCAAACAGCATGGAGAGCATTTTGCGCCACAGGTCTTTGGCCTGGATGGTCTTGAACAGTTTGACCTTGCCCGGGTACTCGGTCAGGGCTTCGTAGTACTCGTAGCGCTCTTCGAAGGCCTTGCCGGTCAGGTCGTGCAGATCCGGTACTTCGGACGGCGAGAACAGGGTCCACTTGCCGTCATCGAAGACACGCTTCATGAACAGGTCAGGGATCCAGTTGGCGGTGTTCATGTCGTGGGTACGACGACGATCATCACCGGTGTTCTTGCGCAGCTCGATGAACTCTTCGATGTCCATGTGCCAGGTTTCCAGGTAGGCACACACAGCGCCTTTGCGCTTGCCACCCTGGTTAACGGCAACGGCGGTGTCGTTGACCACTTTCAGGAACGGCACGACGCCCTGGGATTTGCCGTTGGTGCCCTTGATGTACGAGCCCAGCGCACGAACCGGAGTCCAGTCGTTGCCCAGGCCGCCGGCAAATTTCGACAGCATGGCGTTGTCGTGGATGGCGCCGTAGATGCCCGACAGGTCGTCTGGAACGGTGGTCAGGTAGCAGCTCGACAGCTGTGGACGCAGGGTGCCGGCGTTGAACAGGGTTGGGGTCGAAGCCATGTAGTCGAAGGACGACAACAGGTTGTAGAACTCAATGGCGCGGTCTTCACGCTGCTTCTCTTCGATCGCCAGGCCCATGGCCACGCGCATGAAGAAGATCTGCGGCAGTTCGAAGCGGATACCGTCCTTGTGGATGAAGTAACGGTCGTACAGGGTTTGCAGGCCCAGGTAGGTGAACTGCTGGTCGCGCTCGTGGTTGATCGCCTTGCCGAGTTTTTCCAGGTCGAACTCAGCCAGTACCGGGTTCAGCAATTCGAACTCGATACCCTTGGCGACGTAGGCTGGCAGTGCCTTGGCGTACAGGTCGGCCATTTCGTGGTGAGTGGCGCTTTCGGCCACTTCGAGGAAGCCCAGGCCTTCGGCACGCAGGGTATCCATCAGCAGGCGGGCGGTGACGAACGAGTAGTTCGGCTCGCGCTCGACCAGGGTGCGGGCGGTCATCACCAAGGCGGTGTTGACGTCTTTCAGGGCCACGCCGTCGTAGAGGTTCTTCAGGGTTTCGCGCTGAATCAGATCGCCATCGACTTCTTCCAGGCCTTCACAGGCTTCGCTGACGATGGTGTTCAGACGGCCCATGTCCAGAGGAGCGAAGCTGCCATCGGCGCGGGTGATGCGGATCGATGGGTGGGCTTGTACCGGCTCTTCGCCGGTGGAGCGAGTGGCGCGTTCCTTGGCACGCGAGTCGCGGTAGATCACGTAGTCACGGGCAACTTTCTGCTCGCCGGCGCGCATCAGGGCCAGCTCTACCTGGTCCTGGATCTCTTCGATGTGGATGGTGCCGCCCGAAGGCATGCGACGCTTGAAGGTCGCGGTAACCTGTTCGGTCAGACGCGCCACGGTGTCGTGGATTCGCGACGAGGCAGCGGCGGTGCCGCCTTCAACTGCGAGGAACGCTTTGGTGATAGCGACGGTGATCTTGTCATCGGTGTAAGCAACGACAGTGCCGTTACGCTTGATCACGCGCAATTGGCCAGGGGCGGTAGCAGACAGATCCAGATTGGAATCGGCGGCCTGCGGCGCATTGGCCTGCGGGTTCTCGCGAGTTGTGTCGGTTTGCATGGGTGTCTCCACGTTCTCTATGTTTGTTTGGGCACCAATGAGGTGCCCACCGTTCCGTCCTGAAGCACTACAGCCGGCAGAGGCCGGGCATAACGACTTCGGGACAGTTCAGGAAGGGGGCTGTTGGCGCCGCTTCCATGCCGAAGTCATGGTGTCGAGCCTGGGCTCGGCACCTTATTCCTGGTGGGTGACAGTCTTGTTGCTGCAACACCCGTACCGCTTTCTCCTGGACAGGGTGGAAAACGATGCCATCCGCACGCGCGGTCTTGGTCTTCTGAAACAGCGATTGGTTCCACCAAACGGGGCAAGAAAAGGGCTTGAGTTTCTTGTCTGAATTGTGTTTGGTTTTTTGCGTAAAACCCTAGATATAGGTGTTTTTGGCCGGCGGGCTACAAGATAATGCGTTTGGGGGGCTGATTGCAACGTGCTGCCTGTGGATAAGGTTGTGCGTAAATTGTGTATGGACTGGGTAAAACTCGCGGAGGCCGCAGTCCTAGTGCATGGAACCGTTTGTCACTGTTTTTTACCGCCGGAAATTGCCTTGGGCGGATTTTTGCGGGCGCGAACCCTATCACAAAAAATCCCCCTGACCGAGTCGTTTTAGTCGCTTGTGTGTGGGGCGATCCCGGTTGCTACAATCCGTCGCGGTTCATGGGGTGCTGACGGCGTTTTCCATGGCCGGTTATCCGTCTTTTTCATGACAAAAAGACGGGTGCCTTCCTTCCAGTGAGTGCTGGCAATAAAAGAGGTCGAGCGTGGAGCAAGAAGCCTGGCAGGTACTGATTGTCGAGGATGACCAGCGTCTGGCTGAGTTGACCCGTGAATATCTGGAGAGCAACGGCTTGCAGGTGGCCATCGAGGGCAACGGCGCTCGGGCTGCAGCCAGGATCATTGCCGAGCAGCCAGACCTGGTGATTCTCGACCTGATGCTGCCCGGCGAAGACGGCCTGAGTATCTGTCGCAAGGTCCGGGCTCGCTATGACGGGCCAATTCTCATGCTCACCGCCCGTACCGATGACATGGATCAGGTCATGGGCCTGGACCTGGGGGCCGACGACTATGTCTGCAAGCCGGTGCGCCCGCGTTTGTTGCTGGCGCGGATCCAGGCCTTGCTGCGGCGCAGCGAGGCACCGGAGCCTGCCCAGGAGAAAACCCGGCGCCTGCAATTCGGTCCCCTGGTGGTGGACAATGCCCTGCGCGAAGCATGGCTGAGCGATATCGGCATCGAGTTGACCAGTGCCGAGTTCGATCTGTTGTGGCTGCTGGTGGTGAACGCCGGGCGAATACTGTCCCGTGAGGAAATTTTCACCGCTCTGCGCGGCATAGGTTATGACGGCCAGGATCGTTCCATCGATGTGCGCATCTCGCGCATCCGGCCCAAGATCGGCGACGACCCTGAGCACCCTCGACTGATCAAGACCATTCGCAGCAAGGGCTATCTGTTCGTTCCCGAAGCCGCCGCCGACTTGCCCTCGTGAACTCCATCTTCCTGCGTATCTATGGCGGCATGTGCGCCGCGCTGATCCTGGTGGCGCTGCTGGGGGTGCTGGCTCTGCACCTGCTCAACGAAGTGCGCAGCGAGCAGTACCGCGAACGACTGGCCCACGGCACCTTCTCGCTGATGGCGGACAACCTCAAGCCCATGAGCGAAATCGAGCGTCGCCGCGCGCTGGCGGTGTGGGAGCGGTTGTTGGGGATTCCCCTGCGCCTGAAGACCTTCAGCCAGACCGACCTGGACAGCAGCCAGCGTGGCCGAGTCCTGCGGGGGCAGGCGCTGGTGGAGCAGACCGGGCCCTTCGCCGCCCGGGTTTATCGCCTGGTTAGTGAGAAGGAGCAGTTGCTGCTCAGTGCCGAAGTGCAACAGATCAGCGAGCAACTGGCCCGGGCAACCATCTATCTGCTGGCGGACGAGTTGGTACGGTATCCGGTGGCGGAGCAGCCCGAGCGCCTGGCGGCGTTAAAGAAGGCCAAGGGTTTTGGTTTCGACATGCACCTGTCCACCCTGGATGCTGCCGATATGGATGATGACCAGCGCCGGCGGGTGGCCGAGGGCGATACGGTGATGGCCCTGGGCAAGGGCGGTGACTCGATCCGGGTATTCGCGGGGCTGGTGGGTACGCCCTGGGTCCTGGAAATCGGCCCGCTGTATCAGATGAACCCTTATCCGCCGCAATGGCTGGTGCTGATTGCCGTGCTCGGCCTGAGTTTGATTGGCCTGATCGTCTATTTATTGGTGCGCCAGTTGGAGCGACGTCTCAGCGGCCTGGAATCGGCAGCCACGAAGATTGCCAAGGGCAGCCTGGAAACCCGCGTGCCGGCTCGTGGCGTGGATTCGGTGGGGCGCCTGGCGGCTGCATTCAACGGCATGGCCGAGCATCTGCAGCGCTTGCTGGCGATCCAGCGCGAACTGGTGCGGGCGGTCTCTCATGAGTTGCGTACACCGGTGGCTCGGTTGCGTTTCGGCCTGGAGATGATTGCTTCGGCAAGTACCGATCAGGCACGGCAGAAGTACCTGGACGGCATGGACAACGATATTCAGGATCTGGATCGGCTGGTGGACGAGATGCTCACCTATGCCCGCCTGGAACAGGGCTCGCCGGCCTTGAACTTCCAGCGTATCGATCTGGATGCGCTGATCAACCAAGTGATCAGCGAGCTGGCGCCCTTGCGGGCCAACCTCAAGGTCCAGCGTGGGCTGTGCCTGTCCGCGGCCGAGTGCGACGGCGCCTGGGTCGAGGCTGAGCCGCGCTATCTGCACCGAGCGCTGCAGAATCTGGTGAGCAATGCCATGCGCCATGCGGAATCCCAGGTCACCGTCAGTTATCAGGTGGGCCAGTTGCGCTGTCGGGTGGATGTGGAGGATGACGGTCCCGGCGTACCGGAAAGTGCCTGGGAAAAGATCTTCACGCCTTTTCTGCGCCTGGATGACAGCCGTACCCGGGCTTCCGGCGGCCATGGGCTGGGGCTGTCGATTGTGCGGCGAATCATCCATTGGCACGATGGCCGGGCCCTGATCAGCAAGAGCAAGAGCCTCGGGGGCGCCTGCTTCAGCCTGAGCTGGCCCCGGCAGCAGGAACCCCGCTGACAATTGTCGGGGGAGCAGCCTTGATGGCGATCAGGCTGAGCAACTGGTCGCCCTCGACCACGAACTGCCCCTGTAGCTCACTGCCGTGGTGCCATTCTTCGTTCAGGTCCGTCAGTAGACGCACTCGGACCTGGCCCTCGGGGGACCATTCCAGTACCTCGGCGTGCTCGAAGTAGAAGTTTTTCTGCACCAGCGGATACAGGGTCTTGTACAGGCTTTCCTTGATCGAGAAGGTCAGGGTCACCGCCAGGGCGTGCAATGCGGGGGGCAACAGGTCCAGGCGTTGCAGTTCCGTCGGAGTGAGGATCTGCTGCGCCAGATTGGCGGCGCGCTCATTGCTCAGCAGTGTTTCCAAATCCAGCCCCAAGGCTCGCCAGTGCTGTTTGTCGGCGACAATGGCGGCGGCGCGTCCAGTGCTATGGGTGATAGAGCCGCAGATATGCTCGGGCCAGATCGGCGCCCGGTCGGCCCCGATCGGGGGAACCCAATCCATGCGCTGCAGTTGCCACAGGGCGGCCCGGGCACACAGGCGGCCGGCAAGGAACTCGGCCTGGCGCTTGGCTACCGAGCGCTGGATGCTTGGTGGCGCTTCAATGCCGCTGCGCTGGAAATCATCTGCAGCCAAGTGCCCGGGATTGAACCGAGTGCTCAGCCAAAGGGTATGGGGCAATGCCTCCGGCAGGGGCCAGGACGCATCCAGAGAGGTACAGCAAGCGGGGAGAGGGGGGAGTGCATTCATGGCTGCTAGTTTGCCGGGTTGAAGAGTTCGAGGGTAGCGGTGTGTGGCGCAGAGAGGGGACTCAGAAGGCTAGGCGAGAGCCGTTGTGCAGGTAAAACGCCTCAAGACAGCCAGATGGATCTGGTTCAGGTGAGGTTAAGAGTGTGTTCAGGGGGAGTTCAGGGCGGGCTGTTTACTCTAGCCCCGTACCCAAAAAGCCAATAGCGCAAAGGAAACTTCCTATGACTTCATTGAAAAAACTGATCCTGGCCTTTACCGTTCTCGGCGCCAGCGCCGCCGTCCAAGCCGCTGACAGCAACTTCGCCAGCCTGACCTACGGCCAGACCAGCGACAAGGTTAAAAAATCCAGCCAGCTCAACAGCAATCTCGGCCACCCGAACGCCGATGGTGTGATCGGCAAGGACAACACCTGGGGTGTGCGCTTCGGTCAACAGAATGACCAGGGCCGTTACTACGCCACTTACGATTACGTTTCCGGCTCTCACAATGGCATTAAACTGCGTCAGCAAAACCTGCTGGGCAGTTACGATATGTTCCTGCCGGTGACCAGCAGCACCAAGCTGTTTGGCGGCGCTACCGCCGGCTTGACCAAGCTGACCCAGGAGTCCCCGGGCTTCAGCCGCGACAGTGACATCGGTTACGCGGTGGGAGTGCAGGCTGGTGTCCTGCAGCAGGTTTCACAAAACACGTCGGTGGAGCTCGGCTACCGTTACCTGCGCAGCAATGCCGGGACCGAGATGAGCGAGCGGGGCGGCAGCAAGCAAGGTTCTTTGAGCCTTACCAGCAGCGCCCAGACTTATCTGTCGGCCAACTACGCTTTCTAAATAAGCGGCCTGGCCTGAACCGCGCCGGATCGTGCCTTGGGCACGGTCCGGCGCTGGCGCATTGATCGTCAGGGCGCAGGGGCGCCCTTGGAGATGTCGAATTTTGCCTGGGAGAGCGTTATGAAGTTGCTGGTCGTCGAAGATGAGGCGCTGTTGCGCCATCACCTGCAAACCCGCCTCACCGACAGTGGCCATGTGGTCGAGTCTGTGGCGAACGCCGAAGAGGCGTTGTATCAGACCGAGCAGTTCAATCACGATCTGGCGGTGATCGACCTGGGGTTGCCCGGCATGGGCGGACTGGATCTGATCCGCCAGCTACGTGCCCGTGGCAAGACGTTTCCGATCCTCATCCTCACCGCCCGCGGCAACTGGCAGGACAAGGTTGAAGGCCTGGCCGCCGGTGCCGACGATTATGTGGTCAAGCCGTTTCAGTTCGAAGAGCTGGATGCACGGCTCAATGCGTTGTTGCGGCGCTCCAGTGGTTTTACCCAGTCCACCATCATTGCTGGCCCGTTGCTGCTGGACCTGAACCGCAAGCAGGCGTCCCTGGATGAGCAGCCCCTGGCCCTGACCGCCTACGAATATCGGATCCTCGAGTACCTGATGCGCCATCACCAGCAGGTGGTGGCCAAGGACCGGCTGATGGAGCAGTTGTACCCGGACGATGACGAGCGTGATCCGAACGTCATCGAGGTGCTGGTGGGGCGGCTGCGGCGCAAGTTGGAAGGTCCGTCGGGCTTCAAGCCGATTGATACGGTGCGCGGCCTGGGCTACTTGTTCAACGAGCGCTGCCGATGATTCGATCGCTGCGCCTGCGGCTGATGCTGGCGGCGACCACCCTGGCGGTGCTGTTCATGCTGGCGTTGCTGCCGGCCATGCAGGGGGCCTTCAGCCTGGCGCTGCAGGACTCCATCGAGCAGCGCCTGGCTTCCGATGTCACCACCCTGATTTCAGCGGCGCGAATTGAAAACAATCGCCTGCAGATGCCCGCGCAACTGCCGGACGAGCGCTTCAATCTCGCCGACAGTCGCTTGCTGGGCTACATCTATGACCGAGAGGGGCACCTGGTCTGGCGTTCCCGGGCCACCCAGGAAGAGAACATCAATTACCGGCCGCGGTACGACGGGCGCGGTAACGAGTTCGCCAGAATCCGTGAAGCCAATGGCCAGGAGTTCTTCGTCTACGACGTCGAGATCAAGTTGCTGGGGGGCAAGAACGCGGCCTTCAGTATCGTTGCATTGCAGCCGGTGCGTGAGTACCAGCAGACCCTTGAAGGGGTCAGGGAAAACCTCTATCTGGGCTTTGGTGCGGCGTTGCTGGTGCTCCTGGCATTGCTCTGGCTGGGGCTGACCTGGGGCTTGCAGGCCCTGCGGCGCTTGAGTCAGGAGCTGGACCAGATCGAGAGCGGTACCCGCCAAAGCCTCAGTGAGGAGCATCCGCGGGAGCTGTTGCGCCTGACCGGTTCCTTGAACCGTCTGCTGCAAAGCGAGCGCGAGCAGCGCAGTCGCTACCGGGACTCCCTGGATGATCTGGCCCACAGCCTGAAAACCCCGCTGACGGTGTTGCAAGGGGTCAGCGAGGACATGGCGCAGCGCCCTCAGGATCGGGAGCAGGCCTGGGTCCTGCAGACGCAGATCGAACGCATGAGCCAGCAGATCAGCTACCAGTTGCAGCGTGCCAGCTTGCGCAAGAGTGGCCTGGTGCGCCATCAGGTGCGTCTGCGACCGGTTCTGCAAAGCTTGTGCGATACCCTGGACAAGGTCTATCGCGACAAGCAGGTGCGCGTGTCCTTCGATTTGCCCGAGCGCTGCTATGTGCCGATCGAGCAGGGTGCCTTGCTGGAGTTGCTTGGCAACCTGCTGGAGAACGCCTACCGCCTGTGCCTGAGTTCGGTGCGCATCAGTGTGCGCGAGACTCTGGACGGTTCTGAGCTGTGTGTTGAGGACGATGGTCCTGGCGTGCCGCCGGATCAGCGGGCACGGATTCTCCAGCGTGGTGAGCGTCTTGATCGCCAGCATCCAGGGCAGGGCATAGGCCTGGCAGTGGTCAAGGACATCATCGAAAGTTACGGTGCACAGTTGACCCTGGGGGACTCTGCCCTGGGCGGTGCGGCCTTCAGGATTCACTTCCCGGCGCTGTAAAGGGCGCTTTCGCTACTGCTCCCGGGCGCGATAGGCGCCTGGGGTCAGGCCAGTCCATTTCTTGAATGCCCGATGAAAGGCCGAGGGTTCGGAAAAGCCCAGTTGCTCGGCGATCTGTTGCAATGACAGGTCGGCCCGCCCCAGGTGGTAGATGGCGATGTCGCGGCGCAGTTCATCCTTCAGCTCCTGAAAGCTCGAACCTTCTTCTCGTAGATGGCGGCGCAATGTCTGTGGGCTGACGTGCAGGTGCTGGGCAACGCTTTCCAGGTCGGGCCAGCGCTCCCGGTCACGGCTGAGCAGATGCCGCAACTGGCTGCTGAGGCTGTCGCCCTGGTCCGGGCGTGACAAAAGGTCGGCGGGGGAGCGCTCGAGGAAGTGCTTGAGGGTACGTTCATCCTGTAACAGCGGCATGCCCAGGTAGCGACTGTGGAACAGCAGGCTGCTGTGTTCCTGGCTGAACAGCAGTGGGCAGGGGAACAGCAAATCGTATTCCGCGCCGTGTTCGGGTTTCGGGTAGCTGAAGCAGGCTTGCTCAAGACGTATGCGCTGGCCGATCAACCAGCTGCCCAGACGATGCCAGATCACCAGCAGGCTTTCGCTGAGAAAATGCTCTGGGTCCCATAGCTCAGAATCATCCAGGCTCAGGCGAGCCATATCCCCTTCACGCGTCAGACGAAGGCGCGGAGCTTGCGCAAACAAGCTATAAAATAATAAGCCGCGATTGAGCGCTTTTTCCAAGGTGCGGCAGTGGATGAGCGCGTGGCACATCATGGCAAAGGTTCCGCGTTTACTGGGGCCATGGCCGAAGCCCAGGTACTCATCGTCCAACGCCAGCCACAGTTGCTGCAGCAGACAGGTGAATTGCTCGGGGGCGATGCGTGCCTTGGGCTGGCTCAGGAGTTCGGGGCCAATGCCCAGCTGCTGCAGCAGCGGCCCGTAATCGTAGCCGCGACGACGTGCACCGCCTAAGGCGGCACGGGCAAAGTGGCTGGCGATGGTGCGTTCGCGCATGAAGGCTGGTCCGTCCATTGAGTGGCGGATGTTAGCCAGCCCCCCATGAGGGAACAAGGCGGATATCCGCCAAATTGTAGGACGAGACTCGGTAGATGGGCGGAAATCCGCCAGCTGCGCCGGGTGCAAGGGATGCAAAGATCGGCTCGACCCCTGATGTCTAAAGGCCTGTAGGGCTTTTTTACAAGGTGGCACGGGCTTTGCGATAGAGCCGGAAGATCTGCCAGCACGCAGCTCGACACAACAAATCCCTCCAGCGCAGGAGGGTTCGCACTTTAGGCACCGCATGCATCGACGGACGCTGCATACCGGGGCTCTTGAGGAACTTTGCAATGACGACTCGTCAGCCACTGTACAAATCCCTGTATTTCCAGGTGATCGTTGCCATCGCCATCGGCATCCTGCTCGGTCACTTCTATCCTCAGACCGGCGTGGCCCTCAAGCCCCTGGGTGATGGGTTCATCAAACTGATCAAGATGGTCATTGCGCCGATCATTTTCTGCACCGTGGTGAGTGGTATCGCCGGCATGCAGAACATGAAATCGGTGGGCAAGACTGGCGGCTACGCGCTGCTGTACTTCGAAATCGTCTCCACCATTGCCCTGCTGATCGGCCTGATCGTGGTCAACGTGGTGCAGCCGGGTGCAGGCATGCACATCGACGCCTCGACCCTGGATGCTTCGAAAGTCGCGGCCTATGTGACTGCGGGCAATGACCAGAGCATTGTCGGCTTCATCCTCAACGTGATCCCGTCGACCATCGTCGGTGCCTTCGCCAACGGCGACATCCTGCAAGTGCTGATGTTCTCGGTGATCTTCGGTTTCGCCCTGCATCGCCTGGGTGCCTACGGCAAGCCGGTGCTGGACTTCATCGACCGCTTCGCCCACGTGATGTTCAACATCATCAACATGATCATGAAGCTCGCGCCCCTGGGTGCGCTGGGTGCCATGGCCTTCACCATCGGTGCCTACGGCGTCGGCTCCCTGGTGCAACTGGGCCAGTTGATGATCTGCTTCTACATCACCTGCGTGGTGTTCGTGCTGGTGGTCCTGGGGGCCATCTGCCGCGCCCACGGCTTTAGCGTGATCAAGCTGATCCGCTACATCCGCGAAGAACTGCTGATCGTGCTGGGCACCTCGTCCTCGGAATCGGCCCTGCCACGCATGCTGATCAAGATGGAGCGCCTGGGTGCCAAGAAGTCGGTGGTCGGCCTGGTGATTCCTACCGGTTACTCCTTCAACCTGGACGGTACCTCGATCTACCTGACCATGGCCGCGGTGTTCATTGCCCAGGCAACTGATACCCACATGGACATCACTCACCAGATCACCCTGCTGCTAGTGCTGCTGCTGTCCTCCAAAGGCGCTGCGGGTGTCACCGGCAGTGGCTTCATCGTTCTGGCCGCTACCCTGTCGGCCGTGGGTCACCTGCCGGTGGCTGGTCTGGCGCTGATTCTGGGTATCGACCGCTTCATGTCCGAAGCCCGTGCCCTGACCAACCTGGTGGGCAATGCCGTGGCTACCCTGGTAGTCGCCAAGTGGGTCAAGGAGCTGGACGAAGACAAACTGCAGGTCGAGCTGGCGTCTGGTGGCCGTGCGATCACCGACACCCGTGAAACCGACGATCTGGGTGTGGCCGAAGGTCCGGCGCCGAGCATCAAGTAAGTCTTGCTGAATATAAGAAACCCGCTGCGGCGGGTTTTTTATTGCCTGGAGATTGAGCGCAACGGTCAGTCCGGCTGACCGTTGTGGTAATTGTTGCGCTGCTCGCGGCTGCCTACTCTGAGGCAGTCGATCAAGAGGAGAGGGCACATGCAAGGGCCGTTGGCGTCACTCAAGGTACTGGATTTCTCCACCCTGTTGCCGGGGCCGTTCGCCTCGCTGCTGCTGGCGGACATGGGGGCCGAGGTGCTGCGCATCGAGTCGCCGACTCGCATGGACCTGCTGCGGGTGCTACCGCCCCACGATCACGGCGTATCCGCCAGTCACGCCTATCTCAACCGCAATAAGCGCAGCCTGGCCCTGGACCTCAAGCGGCCCGAGGCGCTGGAGGTGATCCGGCAACTGCTGCAGGATCATGACATCGTTCTCGAACAGTTTCGCCCGGGCGTGATGGAGCGCCTGGGGTTGGGGTACGAGGCCTTGAAGGCGATCAATCCGCGGCTGATCTACGTCTCCATTACCGGCTATGGTCAGACCGGGCCCTACAAGGACCGCGCCGGCCACGACATCAACTACCTGGCCCTGGCCGGGCTCGCCAGCCAGACCGGGCGTCGCGACCAGGGCCCGTTGCCTCTGGGCATCCAGGCGGCGGATATCGCCGGGGGCTCGCTGCACGGCGTGATCGGCCTGCTGGCGGCGGTGATCGCCCGGCAGCACAGCGGGCAGGGCCAGCACCTGGATATCAGCATGACCGATTGCGTGTTCAGCCTGAACGCCATGGCCGGAGCCGGTTACCTGGCCTGCGGGGTTGAGCCGGGGATGGAGCAACAGGTGCTCAATGGTGGCAGCTTCTACGACTACTACCGCAGCCGGGATGGTCGTTGGCTATC
Source organism: Pseudomonas sp. 910_21 (assembly GCF_052850735.1). Lineage (NCBI taxonomy): Bacteria > Pseudomonadati > Pseudomonadota > Gammaproteobacteria > Pseudomonadales > Pseudomonadaceae > Pseudomonas > Pseudomonas sp. 910_21. The sequence goes on from NZ_VXCY01000002.1 coordinate 703,078, forward strand.
GGTGGGCAGCCTGGAGCCGGTGTTCATGCAGCAGCTGTGTCAGGCCCTGGAGCGGCCGGAACTGGCAGCCCAGGGCTTGTCCCCCCTGCCCGAGCAGCAAAGGGCCCTCAAGCAGGCTTTGCAGATCGAGTTCGAGAAACACGACTTCGCCGAGCTTTGCCAGTTGTTCGCCGGGCTCGACGCTTGTGTCGAACCAGTGCTGAGCTTGGCTGAGGCGGTGGAGCATCCCCAATTGCAGGCCCGGCAACTGGTAAGCCAGGTCCCCCGGGAAGACGGTAGCCTCCAGGCACAGATGGCATGTCCGCTGAAGTTCTCCGAGGGTTTGCCCGAGCCGCGGCATATCGGCGCCAGGCTGGGCGCCCATTCCGATCAGGTGCTGGCGGAGCTTGGTTACAGCGCTGAGCGTATCGAGGAGCTGCGGCGCAACCAGATCATCGCGTAGGCGTCGGCTTGCCGGCGAAGCACGTTGGCGCCATCACTCGACCCTGGTTTCTCCGCTGTAGACCAGGGTGTGCCGACAGCGTCGACACAAGTAGCGACGCCCCTGAGCCACCAGCTTGTGGCGTTGCGCCGAAAACGGAAAATCGCTTTCGGCGCAGGGGCAGCGGTAGATGTAGCGGGTCACGCTGCGACGTTTGACGTCATAGGTGTGGCAACGATTGGGCGGCAGTTCATACACCCCGCGCATGATCAGTTGCCATTCCTCACCGTGGGGCTGAATGCGTTCGCCAAACAACTGATGGGCGATCAGGTGCGCGACTTCGTGGGCCACGGTCTGCTTGAGGAAGTCTTCGCTGTTTTCCCGGTACAGCTGCGGATTGAAGCGCAGCAGGTTTTCGTGCAAATGGGCGACCCCGGCTTTCTGGCCTCGTAATTTGAGGCTGACCACCGGGCGTTTGAAAGGACGTTTGAAAAAGGATTCAGCGAGTAGGAAACAGTCTTCGACGCGGGTATTGAGTTGCTCGGGCATGCTTAACGGCTCTCCAGAGTGGCTGAGTATGCCGCAAAGACCGGCGAATCCGAATCGTCCAGGCGCCGAATGGTCGTCGGATCGCGTCCATTAAGAAGGCCGCCTTGCGGCGGCCTGTGTTGGCAGATGGAGGATTATTATTGGTGCGGCGTCAGTTGGTGTACACGGGGCCGACGCCCAGGCCCCAGACAATCACGGTGAAGGCCATGATCGCTACCAGCACCACCAGTCCTACCGCCAGGACCGAGCTGGAAAACAGGAATCCCTCGTCCGACGGGATGTTCATGAAAGTCGGGAGCCCGACGTAGAGCAGGTACACCGTGTAGCAGATCGCCGCCGTGCCGATGATCATCCCCAGCCACATATGGGGATACAGCGCCGCCAGGCCGCCGACGAACAGCGGTGTCGCGGTGTAGGTGGCAAAAGCGACGCAGCGCGCCAGGCTCGGGCTGGCGTCATAGGTCCGGGCCATCCAGTGGATGAAGGCCCCCATCACCGCCACGCCGCCGAGCATGGCCAGGTACGACATGATGGTCATCCACAGGGCGCTTTCCATGGTCAGCATCACCGGCGCGCGGTTGCCGATGACCCAGCCGACCTGGGTGGTGCCGATAAAGGCCGAGATGGCGGGGATCGCTGCCAGAATCAGCGTGTGGGTCAGGTACATGTGGCTGATGCTTTCCTCTGCATCGCCACGGATGTCTCGCCATTCCTGATCGGGGTGGGTGAAGAGTCCTACGACATGATGAATCATGGTCAGTCACTCCTTTATTGTTGCCATCGCCCCCCAACGGAGCGCTTACAGCCAAGTGGCACAGTCAGTATAGGTCTATATATGCATGCGACCTTATGTCGCAGTATAGGGAGGAGTTTTCGTCAGATGTGCGCACCTTTAGAGCAAATCGCGCTGTAAAACCCCAGGGTAATCGCGGGTGTGTCTGTCACCGCAGCCCCGGGGAGCGCTGCGTTGCGACGCTTTCAAGGGACCGGGGTTTTTGCGTAAAATGTCCGGCTTTTCGTCACATACCTCGCGGATTCCAAGCGCCATGGGCACTCTTACGGTCAACCAGAACAAACTGCAGAAACGCCTTCGCCGACAGGCGGGCGAAGCGGTCGCCGACTTCAACATGATCGAAGAGGGCGACAAGGTCATGGTCTGCCTGTCCGGCGGCAAGGACAGTTACACCATGCTCGACGTGCTGTTGCACCTGCAGAAGGTGGCGCCGATCAAGTTCGAGATCGTCGCGGTGAACATGGACCAGAAGCAACCCGGTTTCCCCGAGCATGTACTGCCGGCCTACCTCAAGGAGTTGGGGATCGAGTACCACATCGTCGAGAAGGACACTTACTCGGTGGTCAAGGAACTGATACCGGAAGGCAAGACCACCTGCTCACTGTGCTCGCGCCTGCGTCGTGGCACCCTGTACACCTTCGCTGATGAGATTGGTGCCACCAAGATGGCCCTCGGTCACCATCGTGACGACATCGTCGAGACCTTCTTCCTCAACATGTTCTACAACGGTTCGCTCAAGGCCATGCCGCCCAAGCTGCTGGCCGATGACGGGCGCAATGTGGTGATCCGCCCGCTGGCCTACTGCAGCGAGAAGGACATTCAGGCCTACTCCGACCTCAAGCAATTCCCGATCATTCCCTGCAACCTCTGCGGTTCCCAGGAGAACCTGCAACGTCAGGTGGTCAAGGAAATGCTCCAGGAGTGGGAGCGCAAGAGCCCGGGGCGTACTGAAAGCATTTTCCGCGGCCTGCAGAACGTGATTCCTTCGCAACTGGCGGATCGCAATCTGTTCGACTTCACCAACCTGCGCATCGACGACAGCGCCACGCCGCGTTTCGTCAATGTGGTGAATCTCTGATCCGTTCTCGCTGAGCTTCCATCGCCATGCCGGTTGCTATCCGGCGTGGCGAGGCGCTTCAGGCCCCGGGGGCCTGCGGAATGAAGGCGACACTGCCCTCGGATTTTTTTTTCGCCAGCCGCTCACCGTTGGTCGGCAGTGTGCGGATCAGTTGATGATCCTTGCCCAAGTAGCTGAGCATCGACGGTTCGTTCTGACTCTGTCGCACCAGGATCAGAGTGCGTTGGGGGTCCCAATGCTGGCCGCTGGTCTTGTCCAGCCAGGCCATGAAGTCCGCGCTGGTGCCGGAACGAGGGAAGTCCTGGGTTTCGGCGACGTAATAGAAGGGCGCTCCCTGATTCTGCAGGTACAGCGGCACTTTGTTATCCACCTCGACCATCACCATCCGCCATTGATTCCAGGGGGCAATCCGGCTTGCCTCGGCCCTGACCTGCGTGCCGAACTGGATGACACCGCCTCCGCCATTGCTCCAGGGATAGGCCACCCCCAGCACCAGCAGCAGGACCAGCGCTGCGCTGGCAAAGCCTATGGTCCAGTTGCGTTCGCTGTGCTTGCCGCTGGCGCGTCGTTGTAGCAGGTGGCGGTTCAGCCACCAGCCTCCTAATAGTTGGGCGAAGGGCACCAGAGGCAGGACGTAATAGCTGCGCCGACTGCCGCTGGCAGTGAAAAACAGAAACAACAAGCCCAGAGCCCAGACCAGCCAGCGCTCATTGGGTTGTAGCTGGCGCCAGTGACGCGCCGCTACCCAGAGGGCGAGTACCCAGCAGGGTGCCCAGGGCAAGGTGTAGGCCGGCAGGTAGATCAGGTAGGTATAGATCGGCCCGACATGGTCGAAAGGGTCGAAGAAACGCTGTACATTTTCCCGGAACACCAAGCTCAGCCCGCTTTCACCGTAGGTCGGGGCGCCATACAGGTGCGAGAGCACGAACGGCACCATGTACAGCAGGGCAGCCATCAGCAACGCCAGGCACAGGCGTGGATTGAGGTGACGCTTCCAGCGTCCCTGGCTCAGCAGGTGTGGCAGCAGGATGAGCCCCGGCAGGACGAAACCGATCAATCCCTTGAGCAGTGAAGTCGCCGCCAACAGCAGGAAGAACAGGCAATAGCGACTCAGGCGGGTATCTTCGGGTCCTCGCCAGTACCACCACACCGCTGCCAGCACTCCACACACGGTGAGAATGTCCGCGGTGGCCACCCGTGCCCAGAATGCAAAGTAGAAGGTGGTGGCCAGCATCCAGCCGGCGATCAGCCCGGTGCCCTTGTGAAACAGTTGCTCGCCAAGCAGGTACACCAGCCAGATGCTCAGCCATCCGGCGAGCACCGAGGACAGCCGCAGCGACCAGTGCCCCAGGCCTCCGGTCAGCCAGGCGCTGGCGGTGATCAGCCAGTAGGACGGCAGGGGTTTGTCGTAATAGGGGGCGCCCTTGAGATAGGGGTCGAAGTAGTCGCCACTCTGCAGCATCTGCAAGGCAATGTTGGCCCAGCGGGTTTCCGCCCCCCACAGCTCACGGGAGCCCAGGCCGAGGAGCAGGATCAGGGCGCTGACGCCCAGAAGCAGGGCCAGGGCCTTGCGTTCGCTGTTGCAGCTTTTCATGGGCGGATTTCTGCAGGCTGTATGTGGGAGGAAGGTGCAAGAAGCGCCAGCGCCGACGGTGGTCGACGCTGACGCTCTCAGGCAGGTGTCAAGGCAGGCAGGTCAGGGTTGAGCGGCCGGTAGGATCAGGATCAGCATGTTGCCTTGTTCGTAGCGCTTGCCCCCCGGTGGAAGCAGGGCGACTTCTTCGTTCTCCAGTACGTCCTTGACCCGCATTACCACACCCACCGATCCCTGTTTTCGCGCGTCACTGACCCATTGGCCGACGTCGGCCATGCTGACCTTGCGCTGGGCCGACTCAGGATAGGCCAGACCGTATTTCAATTCGCCCTCGGTGTTGTACAGCGCCACGTCCGAGCGCTGCAGGCGCCAGGCCAGCGCTGAGGCAGCCCCCAGGTCGTTGCTCAGCAGGCGGTCGGTCTGCTTGAGTTCCGCAAGGTGCTCCTTGATGAACTGGTCCGGCATCTTGTTGTGCACGATCAAGCCGGGCATTCCCGCAGGCAGCAGCGCCACCAGCAGCCAGATGCCCAGTGCCGGTGCTGCCCAGTAGTTGAGCGGCCGGGAGGCCGGCAGCAGGTTGGCGATGATCCAGCCCATGAGCATGATGAACACCAGGGACAGGCTGAGCATTTCGTCGTGGCCGTACACCGGCCGGGTGATCTGGATCACCACCAGCGCTACCAGTGCAGCGACGCCGATCAGCAGGTTGAGCAGGCTGTTGAGGCGAACAGTCCGGGTCTTGCCTGCGCTGATCCACTGGATCAGTGCGTGGCCCATGAGCACGGCCAAGGGCAGCAGGCAGGGCATGATGTAGGTCGGCAGCTTGCCGCGGCTCAGGCTGAAGAACGCCAACGGCAGCAGCAACCACAGCAGCAGGTAACCGGTGGCCGCCTGGTGCTTGTCCTGCCAGGCCTGAATCAGAGTGCCGGGCAGCAAGGCGGCCCAGGGCAGGCTCGAGACCACCAGCAGCGGCAGGTAGAACCACCAGGGGCGAGTGTGCTGGGCATTCTCGGCGGCAAAGCGACGGATATGTTCATGCCAGAAGAAAAACCGCCAGAAATCGGGTTCATGGGCATGGATGCTCAACACCCAGGGCAGGCTGATGGCAATCGCCATCAGCACCGCCACCAGGCCATAACGCAGTAACTCGCCGAAGCGTCGTTGCCAGAGCATGTAGGGCAGGGCGATCAGCACTGGCAGCAACCAGGCCAGGAACCCCTTGGTCATGAAGCCCATGCCGCAGGCGGCGCCCAAGGTGCCCCAAGCCAGCAACCGGCCGCGCAGGGTCTGGCTGCCCAGGGCGAACCAGAGCGCCACCAGGCTGAGGTTGACCCACAAGGTGAACTGGGGATCGAGATTGGAGTACCCGGCTTGCCCGGCGATCAGGCCGAAGCTCATATAAAGCAGGGCAGCGGCAAAACTCTTGCGCGGGTCGCTCCAGATCCGGCGAGTGATCAGGTAAGCCAGCAGTACGCTGAGGCCGGTGCTCAGGGCCGAGGCAACACGTACCCCGAACAGGTTGTCACCGAACACTGCCTGGCCGATGGCGATCATCCAGTAGCCGGCAATGGGTTTTTCGAAGTAGCGGATGCCCATGAAGTGCGGAGACACCCAATCCCCGCTGAGCAGCATCTCCTGGCTGATCTGTGCGTAGCGGGTTTCATCCGGAATCCAAAGGCCGTGGCTGGTCAGTGGCAGCAGGTAGAACAGTGCGAAGGCCAGCAGCAAGAAGGGTATTGCCCAGCGTTGGATGCCGCTGGTTGCACTCCCGCCCAGGGTATAGCCGGAAGGCGTGGTGCTTGTTCCATAAGCTTGGGGCGGTAAAGTGCGCTGCATTTGTGTCCTCTAAGTCATTTGTCGAAAGCGGTGGCTTGTTACGTTCATTAGGTATCACTGATGAACGGTAAATTGTTGTCGAATACTCAGTTTTCTCAAGTCTTAAAAAAATATACTTGGCTGCGCCTGTTTGATGGGGCTTCTTGTAAGTGAGAGGGGCGCTCTCTTAGTGCAAGGACTTATAAGGTAAAATAGTTAGCGAGAGAGTGTGTCTACTTTCCGAGTAAAGTCTGTTGAGATGTTGTTAAAAATAGTTACAGCTTATTCGATAAGGTGCTCAAGAGTTTTTCGCCAGCTTGCGGCATTGATAATGCCCATTACTTCCATGGTTCCGTCCACGTTCAGGGTGACAAATAGCGAGCTGGCGTACTTGCTGGCCAGTGCATGTTCAAAGCCCAACTGGCTTTCCAGGTCGCTGATGCAATCGCTGTGGGTAATCAGGATCAGGTTGCGCTTGAACAACTTGTGCGCCTTGATCTGTTCTTCGAAGTGTTCGCCGCAGTTGCTCAGCCAGTCCTGGGTCTGCACCGGCCGGTTGAACATGAACTCCGAAGTTTGCCGGGTTCGGGTTGCCGGGCTGCTGATGACATCGGTGGAGGCCATGCCCAGGGTGCGGAACGCCCGGCCCAGGTCGCTTGCTATGCGGCTTCCGGATAGGGTGATGCCGTCAACAGGCCCCAGGCAGGGATTGGCGGAGCGGTCGCAGCGCTCGGCATGCCGCACCAGGGCAATTACCTCGCCGCTTTGCCAGTGGCGATAGAAGCCGGCTTGCTGCATCTGGTTGTCGACACCCAGGTCCAGTGGCGTGGCTGGCCACAGGACAAAGCCGCAGACGAGAGTTACCAGGGCTGCCCCACAGGCGCCAGCCAAGATTCGCAAGCTGCGGATTGTCTTGCCGCCAGTACCGGATTCAGCCGTATTGACCACGTCGTTTACCTGATTAGGTTGTTGCCAGGTGTTCTGAAAAGAACGGCATGCGCTCACCGGCATCCTCGCCGCAACTGGGGCCAATTTAGGTCGGGCCAAGTGGGCGGAGAGTGAAAGCAATGTGAAAAAAACGAATGTATGGCGGCAGTTCTTTTAAACCTGACAGCCTTTGTTCAGGTTGTTGGCCTGATCAGTGCTTTGTTGTCAGGCCATGCCCGTCTATTGGCCAGCAGAGTGTGGCTACAGAAACCGTCTATCTATCGTTCTTATCGTTGTGGCAAGTGCGCAGCGAACTTTATCCGATAAAAAACAGCGGAAGAAAAAACCCGCGTTTAGTTCAGCTTATTGTCAGCTTGAGATGGAGGCGCTTGAGAGCGGGGTGTTCATCTGCCCGTTGTACCGGGCAGAGAGCCACGTTGATGAAAGGGGGGGATCAGTGATTGACGGTGTAGGCCAGCATCGCTGACAGCTGGCACAGTGGTCGGCCACTTTCCTGCTGCCACTGGTTGAACACTTCCTGGACCAGGGCCTGGTCACGCTTGCTGCTGGGCACCTTGTCGACAATGTTCTGGGCGTTGAGTGCCGCCACGACGTCCCAAGTGGGGATGAACGTGTCCTTGCCCACCATGCGCAAGAAGCGCGGGGCGGAAAGCCCTCCCATCTGGTTGCCATGCTTGGCCAGGTATTGCCATAGCCCCGTGATGTCCTGAACTGGCCAGTCGGCAATGAAGGCGCCGAAACTGCCGTGCTGTTTTTCCACATCGAGGATCATCTGGGCATTGCGCGGCACACTCTTGAGTTTGCCCAGATGGCGAATGATCCGCGTGTCCTGCATCAGTCGCTCCAGATGCTCGGCGCCCATGAGCACCACTTTGTCCGGATCGAAGCCAAAGAACACTTGTTCGAACGCCGGCCATTTGGCATCTACCAGGCTGTGCTTCAACCCGGCGCGAAAGACTCGCAAGGCCAGGGTCGACAAGTAGCGATCAGCGCTCAACGAGCGCAGGTAGTCGTGGCTCGCCGGCGTCGGCAGCTGGGCTTCGAGGGCTGCGGCGGAGCCAAAGCGATTAAGACAATATTCGTTCAACCATTTGTAATCGTGCATGCCTGCTCCGGGTTGGTTCGGGAGTATCGGTCAAAAAGTCTGCTGACCAAGGTGGGGGCGCCGAAACGGCGATGCAAGCTCCCCGGGCGATGTCATGCCCGGGGGAACCAGAGGGCTGCGGGGCGTCAGGCCGGATCGGCACCTTCGCCGGCGAGCCGGCGATTGAGCTGGAAGCGCCAGCGTACGTAGAGCAGTGCCGAGGTGAACACCGCCAGGCTGGCGAACATTTCCAGCAGGCCGAACAGCTGACGATTCGGGTCGTAGGCCGCCAGTGCCCCCTTGATGAAGTACAGGTTGACCACAAAGCACATCCACGAGTGCCCGCGGGCACTGCCGCTGAGCATGCCCGGTGCCATCAGCAACAGGGGCACCAGTTCGATCAGCAGGATCACCCAGGGCCGGGCGCCGTGGAGGTCGGCTACCAGCAGGTAGTAAACGCAGAGCAGGCCTACCAGGCCGAAAAAACAGATCAGGCTGAGGATCCGGGCTATCCGGACCCGAGGTTCCAGCCACTCCACTGCAGGCAGGATCTTCGGCTTCTTAGCCACGGCCGTTCTCCAATTGCTGAGCGGTTTTCGCCAGGCGCAGGCCCAAGGCCCGGCACAGGGCAATTTCATGCTCGTCCAGCGGGCTCTTGCCGTCCGCCCCGGCATGATGGCTTGCGCCATAGGGGGTGCCACCGCCGCGGGTTTCCAGCAACGCTGACTCGCTGTAGGGCAGGCCGGTGATCAACATGCCGTGATGCAACAGCGGCAGCATCATCGACAGCAGGGTGGCTTCCTGGCCGCCATGCAGGCTGGCGGTGGAGGTGAAGACGCCGGCGGGCTTGCCCACCAGGGCACCGGTCAGCCAGAGGTTGCTGGTGCCGTCGAGAAAGTACTTTAGCGGGGCTGCCATGTTACCGAAGCGGGTCGGGCTGCCCAGGGCCAGGCCCGAGCAGTGCTTCAGGTCGTCGAGACTGGCATACAGCGCTCCGCTTTCGGGAATGCGCGGTGCCACGGCTTCGCACTCGGTGGAAATTCCCGGGACAGTGCGCAGGCGCGCTTCCAGGCCGGCCTGTTCGACACCTCGGGCGATCTGGCGGGCCATCTCGTTGGTCGAACCGTTGCGGCTGTAATACAGGATCAGGATGTACGGCGCGCTCAAGGCAGAATCTCCAGCACATTTTCCGGTGGGCGCCCGATGATGGCCTTGTCGGCGGTTTCGAGAATCGGCCGTTCCATGAGTTTCGGGTGCTGGACGATGGCAGCGATCAGTTGTTCTTCACTGAGGCTGGTGTCCGCCAGGCTGAGGTCTTTGTACTCATCCTCGCCGGTGCGCAACAGCTGGCGCGCGCTGATGCCCAGCTTGCCCAGCAGGCGGTGCAACTGGACGGCGTCCAGTGGGGTTTCCAGGTAGCGGACCACGGTCGGCGCCAGGCCGCGTTGTTCCAGAAGTTCCAGCGCACCGCGGGATTTCGAGCAGCGCGGGTTGTGATAAAGCGTCAGATCGGTCATGTGCGGGTCGCATCTTGCGTAAGGTGGCGGCTATTCTACCCGCGCGACGGGCTCTCCTGAACCTTGGGAGTCGATAGGTCGCATCGGCCCTGGGTCGGCAGTTATTTTTCAAGACACCTTTCAAGACAGGAAACAGCGCATGGCAAGGCAATTGGCGGCAGCATTGGCGATCATTACAACCCTGCTGCTGGGCGGCTGTGGCAATGACTACGGGGTCGACCAATACGGCCAGAAAGTCGCCGCCGAGCGCATCGACAAGCAATGGCTGGTGCTCAACTACTGGGCGGAGTGGTGCGGGCCTTGTCGCACTGAAGTGCCCGAGTTGAATGCCCTGAACGAGCAGCTCAAAGGGCAGTCGGCCACTGTACTGGGGGTCAATTTTGACAATGTACAGGGTGAGGAGCTCAAGAGCGCCAGCGAGAAACTGGGGATCAAGTTCACGGTGCTGGCGCAGAATCCTGAGCAACTCTTCGATTTGCCACGCAGCGAGGCGCTGCCGGTGACCTACATCATCGACGACAAGGGCAAGGTACGTGAGCAACTGCTGGGTGAGCAGACCGCAGCGGGCGTATTGGGAAAACTGCAGGCTCTACGCGGTCATTGATGGGGTAATGATGCCTGCAGCCGCTGATAGTGTCGGCGGCCGCAGGAATTGGGGGCAATCTGTCCCGGGTCGGATCAGCCTTCTTCCAGCCACCAGCGCAGCGGCTTGCCTTCGGCAGGCCAGAAGCGTACTTGCTCGATCGGCGAAACATCCCAGCGCTCTACGCTTTCCAAGGCCTGGAGGAAGCGCCGTTCCTGCTCCATCAATGCTGGAGCACAGAGTTTGCGGGTGCTGCCGACCTTGCCGAAGCTGAGCTTTTCGCCGTCCAGTGTGTAAGGCGCGAACCAGTGGTTGCAGCCACCATTGCCATAGGCGCGGCCGTCTTCACCCAAGGTGATGGTCAGGTGGCTGTAGTCGATCAGTGGCCGCTCGCCAATCCATTCCAGGACGTAACTGCGATCCTGCTGCAGCTTCAGCGGCTCGGCGGCGCAGCCCATCAGGCCGGCCCCCAGTGCCGCAGTCAGCGCCAGGCGTTTCATTGGCCGGCCTGCTGGCATTTCGGGCAGAGGTGACGTTCGCCCTCACTGGCCCAGCCCAGCTCGGCAATTCGTGCGCTGGCGGCAGGTTTCTGGGCCTTGGTGCCGAGCTTGGCATCCACTGCAAACTCGAAGTTCAGCTCTGCTGCGCAGCTGTCGCAGTTGACTTGCCATTGATGAATCGCCAGTTCGCCGAATACCGGGCCACGGGCCACGGCGACCCATTGGCCGACCGGATTGATCAGGTGGCGGACTGTGTCCACTGTCAGGCGCATGGACAGGTCCTTGCTGCCCTTGAGCGTGACCAGCAGCACGTCGTCGGTACGGATCGAACCACCGTTGCCGGTGACTTGATAGCGACCCGGTACCAGGGCGCGACATTCGATCAGGGTGTGTTGCGGGTTCATCAGGTTGTAGCGGAAATCGTGTTCGACCATGGGTCCTCCAAATCTGCCGCGTATGCTAGCACGGGCCCCTGCGCCGCAGGTTGCGGGCAGGCGACCTTCGATCAGGCCGTGGCCGGGATTTCAGCCATGGACCTGATTCTGCGGCTGGCCCGCAGCCCAGTTGGCAATGTTGTGCAAGGTGGTGTCGGCGATGGCCGCCAGAGCCTCGTGGGTCAGGAAGGCCTGGTGCGCGGTGACTATCACATTGGGGAAGGTCAGCAGCCGGGCCAGCACGTCATCCTGCAAGGGCAGGTCGGAACGGTCCTCGAAGAACAGCTGGGCTTCCTCTTCATAGACGTCCAGGCCCAGATAGCCCAGTTGACCGCTCTTCAGTGCTTCGATCAACGCCGGTGTATCCACCAGTCCACCACGCCCGGTATTGATCAGCATTGCCCCGGGCTGCATGTGCGCCAGGCTGTCCTGGTTGATCAGGTAGCGACTGTCGTCGGTGAGGGGGCAGTGCAGGCTGATGATCTGCGCCTGGGCCAGTAGCTCCGACAGGCTCAGGTAGCGGGCCCCGAGGGCCTCGACGGCAGGATTGGGGAAGGGGTCGTAAGCCAGCAACTGGCAGCCGAAGCCGGCCATGATGCGAGCGAAGGTGGCGCCGATCTGTCCGGTGCCGACAATGCCCACGGTCTTGCCCACCAGATCGAAGCCGGTCAGGCCGTGAAGGGTGAAATCGCCTTCACGGGTGCGATTGTAGGCTCGATGCAGGCGTCGGTTCAGCGCCAGGATCAGGGCCACCGCATGTTCCGCCACGGCATGGGGCGAGTAGGCCGGAACTCGGACCACATCCAGGCCCAGGCGCTTGGCGGCAGGCAGGTCGACATGGTTGTAGCCGGCTGAACGCAGGGCGATCAGCCGGGTACCGCCGGCGGCCAGCTGCTCCAGCACCGGGGCGCTCAGGTCGTCGTTGATAAAGGCGCAGACCACTTCATGGCGCTCGGCCAGGGCCGCGGTGTCCAGGCTCAGGCGGGCGGCCTGGAATTGCAGTTCGATACCCGTGGGCAAGTGGGCGCCGAGAAAACTTTCACGGTCGTAGTTCTGGCTGCTGAAAAGAATCGTACGCATGCTTGCATCCTTGGTCAGGGCGCCCAGCATGCAGGCCAGGCGCCGGGCAGGTCTTGCCCTGGATCAGGCGTTGATCCGCGCTTCGACGGCGAGACGTCCGATGGCGTGGTCCAGTTCATCCAGAGCGGCAAAGGCTTTGACGTCTTCCTGCTTGAGCAGGGTTTCGCTGCGCTGGCAGGCCGCGCGCAACTGTGGCACTCCGCAATATCGGGTGGCACCGTGCAGGCGGTGGACGCGTTCGATCAGGGCACTGTGGTCATTGGCTGCGCGAGCGGCGTTGATCGCCTCGCGATCGGCCTCCAGGGACGCCAGCAACATGGCCAGCATGTCCGCCGCCAGATCAGCCTTGCCGGCCGCCAGGCGCAGGCCTTCGTCCTGATCCAGCACTTGCAGCTCCAGGCTCAGTTCCGAGCGTTCATTGGCCCGTTCCGGACCCTGATTGCGCAAGGCCAGTCCGGTCCACTTCAGTACCACTTGGGCCAGTTGCCGCTCACTGATGGGCTTGGTCAGGTAATCGTCCATGCCGCTTTGCAGCAGGGCGCGCTTTTCGTTGGCCATGGCATGGGCGGTCAGGGCCACGATGGGCAGTGGCGTGCCATGGCGCTCGCTTTCCCATTGGCGGATCGCCTCGGTACTTTGTCGGCCGTCCATGCCCGGCATCTGCACGTCCATCATCACCAGATCGAACGGTTCGTTCTGGATCGCGTTCAGCGCTGCGTAACCGTTGTCCACTGCCAGCACCTTGGCGCCCATGTCCTCCAGCAAGGTCTGGATCAGCAGCAGGTTGGCCGGGTTGTCGTCGACACACAGGACCCGCGGAGCACGGCTGGAGAGGCTTTCCTCCGGCTCGCTGCGGGCCCGGCGCGGGGTGACCAGATCGGACAGGGCACGACGCAGTTTGCGGGTGCAGGCCGGCTTGGCCTGCAACTGGCTGTGGGGGTTGGGGACCGACAGGTGAAACAGCGTCTGTTCGGTGGTCGGGCACAGCACCAGGACTTTGCAGCCCAGGTGCTCCAGGTCCCAGATGTGCTGGCTCAGGCGCTCGGGAGACATGTCGTTGGTGGTGATGCCGAGCACCGCCAGGTCAATGGCCTGGTCGCTTTGATGCACGCCGGTAATGCCGTTGGTCAGGGCTTCCAGGGTGTTGAACGGGGTCACTTCCAGGCCGCAGTCTTCCAGTTGGTGCTGCAGGGCCTGGCGGGCCAGTTCGTGATTCTCCAGTACCGCTACGCGTCGCCCCAGCAATGGGGGACCAGGCAGGTCCTCGGCGTCGTCGCGGGTTTTCGGCAGGTTCAGGCTGATCCAGAATTCCGAGCCTTCGCCCGGAGTGCTGTCGACGCCGATTTCGCCGCCCATCTGTTCGATCAGGCGCTTGGAGATCACCAGCCCCAACCCGGTGCCACCGGGTTGCCGCGACAGCGAGTTGTCGGCCTGGCTGAAGGCTTGGAACAGAGCGCGAACATCCTGGTTCGACAGGCCAATGCCGGTGTCTTGAATGCTGATGCGCAGTTGCACGCTGTCTTCGTGTTCTTCTTCCAGCATCGCCCGGGCGACGATGGTGCCTTCGCGGGTGAACTTGATGGCGTTGCTCACCAGATTGGTGAGGATCTGCTTGAGCCGCAGCGGATCACCCACCAGGGACAAAGGCGTATCCCGATAGACCAGGCTCACCAGTTCCAGCTGCTTGGCGTGGGCTGCTGGCGCGAGGATGGTCAAGGTGTCCTGCAGCAAGTCCCGCAGGTTGAACGGAATGCTGTCGAGCACCAGTTTGCCCGCTTCGATTTTCGAGAAGTCGAGGATTTCGTTGATGATCCCCAGCAGGCTGTCGGCGGACTTTTCGATGGTACCCAGGTAGTCCAGCTGGCGCGGTGTCAGCTCACTTTTCTGCAGCAGGTGGGTGAAGCCGAGAATACCGTTGAGGGGCGTGCGGATCTCATGGCTCATGTTGGCCAGGAATTCCGACTTGATACGGCTGGCCTCCAGGGCCTCTTTGCGTGCCAGATCCAGCTCGATGTTCTGGATCTCGATGGTTTCCAGGTTCTGGCGCACGTCTTCGGTGGCCTGATCGATGCTGTGTTGCAATTCTTCCTGAGCATTTTGCAGGGTGCTGGCCATGCGATTGATACCCGAAGCCAGCTCATCCAGCTCCTGGCTGCCCAGGGGCGGCAGCCGGGTTTCCAGGTTGCCGTCCTTGAGTTGCGCCACGGCCTGCTTGATCTGAGTCAGTGGGTTGTTGATGGTCCGTCCCATGCGCACCGCCAGCAGGGCAGTACCGGCCAGGCCAGCGGCGATCAACAGCAGGCTGGCGAACAGGCTGCGGTAACCGCGCAACAGCATGCCGCTATGGGACAGCTCCAGTTCCACCCAGCCCAGCAAGCGGTCTGATTCATCGGGGATCAGATCACCGGCCAGATTGCGGTGGCGGCCGAACACCGGCAGTTGGTAGCGGGTCGCGTCACTACCACTGCGCTGCATCATGTGGGTGCTGTTACCGCTGGGCGGTGGATTGAGCATGCTGGGGCCGGCGTGGGCCATGAGCGTGCGATCGGGGGCAAGGAATGACACCGCGCGCACGTCCTGCTGTTCCAGGGCTTGGGTGGCGATGCGTTCGAGCATCGGCGAGTTGCGGTTGCCCATTGCCGGTGCCACCAGGGAAGCCAGCTGTTCGGCGATCATTTCGCCGCGTTGCAGCAGTTGGGTCTGCAGGTCGGAGAGCTGCATCCAGGTGAAATAGCCGCCCAGTACCAAAGCCATCAGGCTGGTGGGCAGCAAGGTCAGCAACAGTACGCGGCCTTTGATTCCCAGTTTCTTGAGCACGCAACTCTCCTGCTTCCACGCTGTTTTGAAAGGTCGACGGGCACGTCCGTGATGCGCCACCTGCGCAGTGTAACGATTTGCTGGAGGCTGATCTTGGCAAATTGCAGACGGTTAGCCGACAGCCGGAGGGTGGATAGAGGGGCTACGACCAAGGCGCTGGTTGCCGCGATCCGGGCAATCTTGAATAATTGCCCAACTGAGAATGACTTGCAGAAGCTAATGACTCCCGTAGCTGTTGAGCCTCCCCGTATCCTGGCAATTGAAGACGACCCGGTGCTCGGTGCCTATGTGCATGAGCAGCTGGGGCGCTGCGGCTTTGCCGTGACCTGGTGCCAGAACGGCCAGGAAGGTTTGGGCATCGCGCGTCGGCAAGCCTTTGATGTGGTGTTGATGGACATCCTGCTGCCGGGCATGGACGGCCTGGCGGTGCTGACCCACTTTCGCCAGAGTCACTCCACGCCAGTGCTGCTGATGTCGGCCCTGGGAGCAGAGGCCGATCGCATCAGTGGATTCCGCCTGGGTGCCGACGACTATTTGCCCAAGCCCTTCAGCATGGCCGAGCTGCGGGTACGCATCGAAGCCATCCTGCGGCGAGTGGCCCTGGATCAGCGGCCGACACCGCCGAAACTCAGCAGCAGCATCCAGAGCCTGCGTTTTGATGACGAGCTGTGTGACGTGTTTTTTGCCGAGCGCTGGGCGGGTCTGACCCGTAGCGAATACCGCCTGCTGGAAACCCTGCACCGCAACGTCGATGAGGTGCTGAGCAAGGCCTTCCTTTATCAACATGTGTTGCAACGCGGGTACGCGGCCCATGATCGCAGCCTGGACATGCATGTCAGTCAGATACGCCGCAAGCTCAAGGCGCTGGGCTACAGCGAGCGTGAAGTGCGCACGGTGTGGGGCAAGGGCTATGTGCTGAGTGCCTTCGATGAGCTGGTCTGATCTGCCGGGTCGGCACTCGCTGTTCTGGAAGCTGGCCTGCCTGCTGGTGGCGTTCTGTCTGTTGATGATCTGGCTGAGCTGGTCCTGGGGGCGCTATGTGGAGCAGAAGAACCTGTACCTCGCCGATGAAGCCCGGGCCACCTTGCGCAATTACGCACAGGAAGCGGAACAGGCCTGGAAGGTTGGCCAGCATGCCGGTGTCGATGCCTGGATCCAGGAGATGGCCGGCCGTGAGAGCACTTGGGTCGGCGTCATCGGCAGCGATCTGCAAGCCCTGAGCAGCTACCCGTTGACACCGGCCGAGGCTCAGCGCCTGACGTTCCTGCGAGGGGCGGATTGGCCAGTGAGCCGGCACAGCCGTGGGTTGCCCTGGCTGAAAATTCCGTTCCCCGATGATCCGTCCCTTGGCAGCCTGGTCATCGAGCTGCCACAGCGCTTCATGCCCGGGCGATACCGGGTGTTCTGGCGCGTGATCACCAATGGCGTGATCCCCGGACTGTTCACGCTGCTGCTGTGTGTGGGTCTGTACCGTTTGTTGGTGGTGCCGCTCAATCAGCTGCGAGAGCAGGCCAATGCCTGGCGTGCGGAGCAGTTGAATGTGCGGCTATCCACCCAGACCACTGAGCGCAAGGACGAGTTGGGGGAATTGGGACGAGCGTTCGATCAGATGTCCGAGCGGCTGCAAAGCACCGTGGCTGTTCAGCAGCAGTTGCTGCGGGACCTGTCCCACGAGTTGCGCACTCCCTTGAGTCGCCTGCGGGTGGCTTGCGACAGCGAGCAAAACCTGGGGGCATTGCGTGAACGCCTGTCTCGGGAAGTCGACGGTATGCAGCGCCTGGTGGAGGACAGCCTGCAATTGGCCTGGCTGGACACTGAGCGGGCGCCGCTGCCTGAGGAACAGATTCAGGTCCAGGCCTTGTGGGAGATGCTCAGCGAGAACGCCTGCTTTGAAAGCGGCTGGTCCCCAGCGCAATTGCGCTGTGACCTACCGGCTGATTGCTGGGTGCGCGGGCATCTCAATACCCTGGCCCAGGCCCTGGAAAACATCTTGCGCAACGCCATCCGACATTCACCGCCCGGGGCTCTGGTCATCCTCGATGGTCGACGTGACGCTGAGTATTGGCATTTGTGGCTGGACGACCAGGGACCCGGTGTGGCCGAAGAGGATCTGGAACGGATCTTCGCGCCTTTTATCCGGCTGGACGGATCGCGACCGGGGGATGGGGGGTTCGGTCTCGGCCTGAGCATTGCGCGCAATGCGGTGGGGCGCCAGGGAGGTCGGCTGTGGGCGCAAAACACGGCCCATGGCCTGCGTATTCATATGCAGTTGCTGGCGGCCTGAACCGGCCCTGCGCCGCCTTATATCAATAAGCCATAAGTCCCGCACTTTGCGTGATATGGCGCTTGGGCGTTTGCCGGTATGATAGGCGCCCCCGCAGTCTGGATTGCGAATACGCCATGACCTTGCAGTACCCAACCATCGCCGATTGCGTCGGCAACACCCCGCTGGTTCGTTTGCAGCGCCTGCCCGGCGCCACCAGCAATACCCTGCTGCTCAAGCTCGAGGGCAATAACCCGGCGGGTTCGGTCAAGGACCGTCCGGCACTGTCGATGATCACCCGCGCCGAGTTGCGTGGGCAGATCCAGGCCGGGGATACCCTGATCGAAGCGACCTCGGGCAACACCGGTATCGCCCTGGCCATGGCTGCGGCGATCAAGGGTTACAAGATGATCCTGATCATGCCCGACAACTCCAGCGCCGAGCGCAAGGCGGCGATGACCGCCTATGGTGCCGAGCTGATCCTGGTCAGTCAGGAAGAGGGCATGGAAGGCGCCCGTGACCTGGCCGAGCGGATGCAGGCTGAAGGCCGTGGCAAGGTGCTCGATCAGTTCGCCAACGGCGACAATCCGGAAGCCCACTACACCGGCACCGGTCCCGAAATCTGGCGCCAGACCCAGGGCAGCATCACTCACTTCATCAGCTCGATGGGCACCACCGGCACCATCATGGGCACTTCGCGCTATCTGAAAGAACAGAATCCCCAGGTGCAGATCGTGGGTCTGCAGCCGATGGAAGGCTCGGCCATTCCCGGCATTCGCCGCTGGCCCGAGGAATACCTGCCGAAGATCTATCAGGCCAGTCGGGTCGATCGCATCGTCGACATGGCTCAGAGCGAAGCTGAAGACGTGACCCGGCGCCTGGCCCGGGAAGAGGGCATCTTCTGCGGCGTGTCTTCCGGTGGTGCGGTGGCAGCGATGCTGCGCCTGTCCCGGGAAGTGGAAAACGCGGTCATGGTCGCGATCATCTGTGACCGTGGCGATCGTTACCTGTCGACCGGCATTTTCGATGCGCCCAACTGATGGCTAAGCACGAGAGAGGCCTGCGCTTCCAGCCTGCGGGCGGTAGCCGGGCCCCGCAGATTCCGGTGGGCAAGAAGCAGCGTTTGACGATTCAGCGTCTGGCCAACGACGGCCGTGGCATTGCCTTTGTCGAAGGGCGTACCTGGTTTGTCAGCGGTGCCCTGGCCGGTGAAGAGGTCGAAGCTCGGGTGTTGGGCAGCCACGGCAAAGTAGTGGAGGCCCGTGCCGAGCGCATCTTCAACGCCAGTGATCTGCGTCGCCCGGCGGCCTGCGCCCATGCCGGGCGCTGCGGCGGTTGCAGTGTCCAGCACCTGCCTCATGCCGAACAGCTTGCCCTGAAACAGCGCATGCTCGCCGAGCAGTTGTCCAAAGTCGCGGGTGTCGAGCCCGAGGCCTGGGCTGCCCCCTTGAGCGGTCCCGAATTCGGCTATCGACGCCGCGCCCGAGTGGCGGTGCGCTGGGACGCCAAAGGCAAGCAACTTGAGGTGGGTTTCCGCGCGGCGGGTAGCCAGGACATCGTCGCCATCGACGATTGCCCGGTGCTGGTACCGGCCTTGCAACCTGTCATGAACCGCTTGCCCGCCATGCTGCGACGCTTGAGCAAGCCTCAGGCACTGGGGCATGTGGAGTTGTTCAGCGGTTCGGCCCTGGCGGTGCTGTTGCGCCACATGGCGCCGTTGTCCGACAGCGACCTTGGGATCCTCAAGGACTTCTGCGATTTCCATCAGGCGCAATTGTGGCTGCACGGTGAAGGCGAGCCGCAACCCTTTGATCCATCGCAGGCTCTGGGCTACCGCCTGGAGACCTGGGACCTGCACCTGGCGTATCGGCCGGGGGACTTTGTCCAGGTCAATGCGCGAGTCAATGAAGCGATGGTCGCCCAGGCCCTGGAGTGGCTCGCGCCGCAAGCTCAGGAGCGGGTGCTGGATCTGTTCTGCGGGCTGGGCAACTTCGCCTTGCCGCTGGCCCGGCACGTGCGGGAAGTGGTGGCAGTGGAAGGCGTGGCGACCATGGTGGCGCGGGCCGCTGAAAATGCTGCCAGCAACAATTTGCATAACACGCGCTTTTTTCAAGCCGATTTATCCCAACCTCTGAGTGCTGCCGAGTGGGCTGATGAAGGCTTTTCTGCGGTACTCTTGGACCCACCCCGCGACGGTGCTTTCGAGGTGGTCCGCCAGTTGGCGACCCTGGGTGCCAAGCGGTTGGTGTACGTGTCATGCAATCCGGCAACTTTGGCTCGTGACACAGTCGAACTGATCAAGCAGGGCTATAGGTTAAAACGTGCCGGGATCCTCGATATGTTTCCTCAGACGGCGCATGTCGAGGCCATGGCGTTATTCGAAGCGAGCTAGGATGGCTTGTCTAATCCGACTGATCTTTCAGGTGTGGTTCGCTGGCCCTGCGAGCTGCGCCCGAGCGTTGAAGGTCAGCGATTTGACGCATTGAATGTGCGTCGTAGGGAAGGTAAAGCAAGATGGTACAGGTGAGAGCGCACCAGCCGATCAACACCGACGGCAGTATCAATCTCGAGGCATGGCTCGATCATACGGTCAGCGTCGACATGGCACTGGACCGTGAAGCCTTGAAAGAAGCCTGCGAGTTCGCTCGCGAGGCTGAGTTGCAACACATAGCGACGAAGAATCTCAGCGCCGAGGACGTGTCGAGTTTCAGCACGGGCCTGGAGATCGCCGAGATCCTTGCCGATCTCAAACTGGATCAGGACTCTCTGGTCGCCGCGGTACTGTACCGTGGCGTCCGCGAGGGCCAGATCCAGCTGCCGGCGGTCAGCCAGCGTTTTGGTCCGGTGGTGGCCAAGCTGATCGATGGCGTGCTGCGCATGGCTGCCATCACTGCCAGTCTCAGCCCTCGTCAATCCCTGGTGCTCGGTACTCAGGCCCAGGTGGAAAACCTGCGCAAGATGCTGGTGGCCATGGTTGATGATGTGCGAGTGGCATTGATCAAGCTGGCCGAGCGGACCTGCGCCATTCGTGCGGTGAAGAGCGCCGACGAAGAGAAGCGCAACCGAGTCGCGCGGGAGGTCTTCGATATCTATGCGCCGCTGGCTCACCGCCTCGGCATCGGCCATATCAAGTGGGAGCTGGAGGACCTGTCCTTCCGTTACCTGGAGCCCGAGCAATACAAGCAGATCGCCAAGCTCCTGCATGAACGGCGCTTGGATCGCGAGCGCTTCATCAGCGACGTGATGAACCAGCTGCAGAACGAATTGAAGGCTACCGGGGTCAACGCCGACATCAGCGGGCGGGCCAAGCACATCTACTCCATCTGGCGCAAAATGCAGCGCAAGGGGCTGGAGTTCAGCCAGATCTACGACGTACGTGCAGTACGGGTGCTGGTGCCGGAAATGCGCGATTGCTACACCGCGCTGGGCATCGTGCATACCCTGTGGCGGCACATTCCCAAGGAATTCGACGACTACATCGCCAACCCCAAGGAGAACGGCTACCGCTCGTTGCACACCGCGGTGATCGGCCCCGAGGGCAAGGTGTTGGAAGTGCAGATCCGTACCCATGCGATGCATGAGGAGGCGGAGCTGGGGGTCTGTGCCCACTGGAAGTACAAGGGCACCGACGTCAAGTCCGGCTCCAACCATTACGAAGAGAAGATCTCCTGGCTGCGTCAGGTGCTGGAATGGCACGAGGAACTGGGGGATATCGGTGGCCTGGCCGAACAGTTGCGCGTGGATATCGAACCGGACCGGGTGTACATCTTCACTCCCGACGGACACGCCATCGACCTGCCCAAGGGCGCCACGCCGCTGGACTTCGCTTATCGGGTGCACACCGAGATCGGTCACAACTGCCGGGGCGCGAAGATCAATGGGCGCATCGTGCCGCTCAACTACAGCCTGCAGACCGGCGAGCAGGTGGAGATCATCACCAGCAAGCACGGCACCCCGAGTCGCGATTGGCTGAACCCGAACCTGGGCTACGTCACCACTTCCCGGGCGCGGGCGAAGATCGTCCATTGGTTCAAGCTGCAGGCCCGTGATCAGAACGTCGCCGCCGGCAAGACCTTGCTGGAACGCGAACTGAACCGTCTCGGCCTGCCTCAGGTGGACTTCGACAAACTGGCCGAGAAGGCCAACATGAAGACTGCCGAGGACATGTTCGCCGCCTTGGGCGCGGGCGACTTGCGTCTGGCGCAACTGGTCAACCTGGCTCAGCAACTGGTGGAGCCGGAGCGCGGCAATGAACAGCTGGAGCTGATCCCGCGCAAGGCCGCCGGCTACAAGCCGGGCAAGCGCGGCGACATCCAGATCCAGGGCGTGGGCAACTTGATGACGCAGATGGCAGGTTGCTGCCAGCCGCTGCCGGGGGATGCGATCGTCGGTTACATCACCCAGGGTCGAGGCGTCAGTATTCACCGTCAGGATTGCGCCTCGGTGCTACAGCTGGCTGGTCGCGAGCCGGAGCGGATCATTCAGGTCAGCTGGGGCCCGGTGCCGGTGCTCACCTATCCGGTGGATATCATCATTCGTGCCTACGACCGTTCCGGTCTGCTGCGTGACGTGTCCCAGGTACTGCTCAATGAGCGCATCAACGTACTGGCGGTCAACACCCGGTCGAACAAGGAGGACAACACGGCGTTGATGTCCTTGACCATCGAGATTCCGGGCCTGGATGCATTGGGACGTTTGCTGGGGCGCATATCCCAGTTGCCGAACATCATCGAGACCCGGCGCAATCGAACCCCGTGATGCCCGCATGAAATGGATGAACTGATGTACAGCCTTGAAGACCTGCTCCACCTGATGGCGCGCCTGCGGGACCCGCAATACGGCTGCCCTTGGGACATCAAGCAGAACTACGCCAGCATCGTCCCTCATACCCTGGAAGAGGCCTATGAAGTGGCCGACGCTATCGAGCGCGGCGACTTCGACCACTTGCAGGGCGAGTTGGGAGACCTGCTGTTCCAGGTGGTGTACTACAGCCAACTGGCCCGGGAAGAGGGGCGCTTTGAATTCGATGGGGTGGTGGACAGCATCACCCGCAAGCTGATCCGTCGTCACCCCCATGTGTTTCCCACTGGGGACCTGTATGCACCGCTGGACATCCCGCGGCTCGATGAAGAACAGGTCAAGGAGCGCTGGGAGCAGATCAAGGCCGAGGAGCGTGCAGAGAAGTCCGATGCTCCGCAGCAGCTGTCTCTGCTGGACGATGTGCCAGTGGCCTTGCCGGCTCTGTCTCGCGCCGCCAAGTTGCAGAAGCGTGCGGCCCAGATCGGGTTCGATTGGCCGCAAGCCCTGCCGGTGGTGGACAAGGTCCGTGAAGAGCTGGATGAAGTGTTGGAGGCCATGGCTGACAACGACCCTGCGGCGATCACCGATGAAATTGGCGACCTGCTATTTGTCGTGGTTAACCTGGCCAGGCACCTCAAGGTCGATCCGGAAACCGCGCTGCGGGGTGCCAATGCCAAGTTCGACAGACGCTTTCGATTTATCGAGCAGGCATTGCGCGATACCGGTCGTCCCGTGGAAGATTGCACCCTCGAAGAGTTGGATGCCCTGTGGGGCGAAGCCAAACGTCAGGAAAAGAATTTGCCCAGCTGCGGCTGAGGCCGTTGCCTAAGTGAGTAAGCACCATGAGCCTTTCCCTTCGCGACCAGTTGCTCAAAGCAGGGCTGGTCAACCAAAAGCAGGCCAAGCAGGTCAGCAAAGACAAGCAGAAGCAGCAGCGCCTGGCCCATAAAGGCCAGATCGAGCTTGACGATTCCCAGCAGCGTGCAGCTCAGGAAGCCATGGCCGAGAAGGTCAAGCGCGACCAGGAGCTCAATCGTCAGCAGCAGGAGAAGGCCGAGCAGAAGGCTCGTGCGGCCCAGGTCAAGCAACTGATCGAGGTTTCGCGTCTGCCCAAGCTGACCACCGAGGATTACTACAACTTCGTCGACGACAAGAAGGTCAAGCGTCTGTCGGTGAACACCCTGATGCGCAACAAACTCAGCAGTGGCTCCCTGGCCATCGTTCACCATGGCGGCGGTTACGAGGTGATTCCGCGGGAGGCGGCGCTGAAGATCCAGGAGCGTGACCCGCGGCGTATCGTGCAGCTCAATACCCCTACAGAGGCGCCGGATGAGGATGATCCGTACGCGGCCTATCAGATCCCTGATGATCTGATGTGGTAAGCCTCCAGTAACGACAAACCCCGCTCATGGCGGGGTTTGTCGTTTATGGGGGGCGGGCGGGGATCTGCGTGGAGATCCCGGCGCTCTTGCGCTGACGTTGAGTCAGGAACTCTGGGGTGCGCGGTTCTGCTCGAGTTTTTCCAGCTCAGCCTTGTAGCTGTGGGCGTCGCTCTCGGAATGGAACATGCCCACCAGCATGTCTTGTTGATGCACATCCCAGATCCGTACACCCGCGGCTACGCCTTCATGGGACATATGTGAATCGTCGCGTTCAGTTACTTTTACAGTCATCTGCTAGCTCCAATCTCTGTTGATCTGCAGCAAGGCGTGTGCAGGACTCTGTTATATGTTTTGTTAGCTTGCTAAGTAAATTGCCTGGATCTGCAACAGACCCTTGCAGGATCGGCGACAATCCTGCAGCCCGCGAAAACCGTGACATTTCGCCGCAGTGGCGGAAGTTTCATGACAAAAGTTTCATCTTTGATGCATTGCGCCAGAGCCCCTGGGTGGGGCTGACAGGTAGATCCAGGACAAAAAAAAGCCCCGCATGTGCGGGGCTTTGATTCTGTGGTGACTCAGCCGCCTTTGACGGTTTTGCCGTTGACCGTGCCGTTAAGGAGCATGATGTTGTACTCCTTGCCGTCGGTTTCCACTTGTTGCAGGCGTACCAGGAGGTAGTCCCAGTCCTTGGCGAACCACATCACGGTGATGCGTTTGCTTTGTGTCGGGTCGCGTACGCGCTCGACCTTGATCGCATCGATCTGGCCAGCCTTGGTGTCGACCTTCTCCGAGCCCAGGACGCGGAAGTCGTAGGTATCGACTTCGCCGCCATCGACCACTTGATAGCTCATGGTCTTCTTGCCGGCGGCCACGTCGTGCTGCAGGGCCAGTTGATAGGTGGATTTATCCACCATTCCGGTGTTCAGGGGCAGCTTGACCGCATCGCCGCGATCGGTGCCGGTGACCATCTTCGCGTTCCAGTCGAAGTCCAGGTCGGCTTTCTTGGCCTTGCCCAGACCGCCACGCTCGAAGTGATAGGACTGGGGCACCAGAGTGTCCTTGTCCAGGGTCAGGGTGCTTTCTTCACTCAGGCTGGCGATCATCATCGATGCCTTGAAGCTGAGTTTCCACGCGCCATTGGCGGTTTTTTCCAGGCTGCGTTCAGCCGTGCCGCTCATGGGCAACTGCTTCCAGTCGGCGGTATAGCTGGCGGAGAACGGGTGAAGGTCTGCTGCCTGCACAACCGGCAGGGCGAACAGAGCACAAGCGAAGAGCAGGGCGCGACGCATAAAATCTCCTAGGTTCGAATCAAATAGCCGCTGGCGGCCAGTAATTGACCATCCAGTAAAGCACCCTGATCGCCAAGCGTCAGCCGACCTTCGGCAAACCAGCGTACGGCCATGGGGTAAATCCGGTGTTCCTGGACGTGCACTCGCTGCGCCAGGCTTTGCGGCGAGTCGTGCAACTCTACCGGGATCACAGCCTGTACGACCAGAGGCCCGCCATCGAGTTCCTCGGTGACGAAGTGCACACTGCAACCGTGCTCGGTGTCTTTGGCCTCCAGCGCCCGCTGATGAGTGTGTAACCCTTTGTATTTGGGTAGCAGCGAAGGGTGGATATTCAACAGACGGCCCTGGTAGTGACGGACGAATCCAGCGCTGAGAATGCGCATGAACCCGGCCAGTACCACCAGTTTCGGTTGGAAGGTATCGATCAGCTCGATCAACCCCTGGTCGAAGGCCTCGCGGCCTTCGAAGGTGGTGTGATCGAGGAAGCGGGTAGCAATACCCGCTTCCTTGGCGCGCTGCAGGCCATAGGCGTCAGCGCGGTTGGAGATCACGGCAGCGATGCGAACCGGACTGTCGTCGGTCCGCGCGTTGTCGATCAGGGCTTGCAGGTTACTGCCGGTGCCGGACAGCAGCACCACAACATCACAGGTCGGCGACATCCGCTCTTGCATCAGTGGGCCTTGAGGTTCTTCAGCTCGACCTGGGCCGCGCCTTCGGCTGCGGTGGCGATCTGGCCGATGACCCAAGGCTGCTCGCCGGCTTCACGCAGAACGTTCAGGGCGTTTTCGACCTGGTCCTGGGCGACGCAGATGACCATGCCCACGCCGCAGTTCAGTACGCGGTGCATTTCGTGCTCGTCGACGTTGCCTTTCTCTTGCAGCCAGTCGAAGACCGCTGGACGCTGCCAGCTCGCGACGTCGACCACTGCCTGGGCGCCTTTTGGCAGTACCCGTGGAATGTTGTCCAGCAGACCGCCGCCGGTGATGTGGGCCATGGCCTTGACCGCGCCGGTGTCCTTGATCAGTTTGAGCAGTGGTTTGACGTAGATGCGGGTCGGGGCCATCAGCAGGTCGGTCAGTGGCTTGCCGTCCAGTTGGATGCTTTCGATGTCGGCACCGGAAACTTCGATGATCTTGCGGATCAGCGAGTAGCCGTTGGAGTGCGGACCGGAAGATGGCAGGGCCAGCAGGGCGTCACCGGCGGCGACTTTCGAGCCATCGATGATCTCGGCCTTTTCCACCACACCGACGCAGAAGCCGGCCAGATCGTAGTCTTCGCCTTCGTACATGCCTGGCATTTCAGCGGTTTCGCCGCCCACCAGGGAGCAGCCGGACAGTTCGCAGCCGGCGCCGATGCCGGTCACTACCTGGGCTGCGGTGTCGACGTTGAGCTTGCCGGTGGCGTAGTAGTCGAGGAAGAACAGCGGTTCGGCGCCGCAAACCACCAGATCGTTGACGCACATGGCCACCAGGTCGATGCCGATGCTGTCGTGCTTGTTCAGGTTCAGGGCCAGGCGCAGCTTGGTGCCGACGCCGTCAGTACCGGAAACCAGTACAGGTTGTTTGTAGCCGGCCGGGATTTCGCAGAGGGCGCCGAAACCGCCCAGGCCGCCCATGACTTCCGGGCGCGCAGTGCGCTTGGCGACGCTCTTGATGCGTTCGACCAATGCTTCACCGGCGTCGATGTCTACACCGGCGTCTTTGTAGCTCAGGGAGGGTTGCTTGCTCATGATCCAGGCCTTTAGGGGGGATTCAGGGGTATCGACCGAACCAGAGAGCCTGCCGAAACACTGCAAAAGGGTTTCAGGGTGCCCAGCTGATGCCGGTCTGCGAAGGCGCGCGATTTTATCAGGCTTGAGGGGCAGCGGCCATCCTCGGGCCGACGGGTAGAGGCATATCCTGTTAAAAAAACCGCGATTGGCCGTGTTGGTGCTCCTGCCCATGCCTGTATAAGGTATAGCGCTCAAGTGGCTATCGTTATGACAGTGCGAAAACAATCGGGCGACGGGTGAATGTTTTGCCGGGGCTTGTGGTCACAGCCTTGCTCGCAGCGGTTCATGGGTGCTGTTTCAATCGTTTTTTGTCGTCGGGAATCTTCCATGCGTCTGGGTAAATTTCTATTTGTGGGCTGTTTGTCATTGGTCAGCCTGGCGAGTCATGCCGAAACCCTCAATGGCTTGTATCAGGTGCGTGAGCCGGTGAGCAGTCAGTCGCCCGAAGAGCGCGACCAGGCCACCCAGCGAGCACTTGAAACCCTGGTGCTGCGCCTCACTGGCGACGCCAAGGCTGCACAAGGGCCCGGTCTGGCTGCGATCCGCAAGGACCCGCAGCAGATCATCAGCCAGTATGGTTATGACGCCGGGCCGCCGGAAAGCTTGCAGGTGGACTTCGATCCGGTCAGCACCGATCGTGCCCTGCGCCAGGCGGGGCTGTCGTTGTGGGGTAGCAACCGGCCGTCGATCCTTGGCTGGTGGCTGAGTGATTCAACCGAGGGCTCCAGCCTGGTCGGGGATGGACAGGCCAGTGCCGCGCCCCTGCGGCGAGCAGCTCAGCATCGTGGCTTGCCTTTGCGTTTGCCTCTTGGCGACCTGGATGAGCAGATTGTCGCGACGGCGCCGAATCTTGAAGGCGCCGATCCGGCTCCGCTGCGTGAAGCTTCTGAGCGCTATGGTGCAGATGCGCTGTTGGCGGTACATGCTCGTGAAGAGGGCGGCCAATGGCAGGCCAAGTGGCGGTTGTGGCTCGGCGATCAGAAAGAGCAGGGCACCGTTCAGGGGGCTGATACCGCTGCTTTGGCGGATGGCGTATTGCTTGCGGTGAGTCAGCGTCTGGCGCCGCGTTTCGTTACCCGTCCTGGTGTTTCCAGCGAGCAGTTGCTCGAAGTGCAGGGCATGACCCTGGAGCACTACGCAGCCTTGGGGCACCTTTTGGAGCCTTTCGGTGCGCAGTTGCAGAGTATCGACGGTGACCGGGTCGTCTATCGGGTCAACGGCAGCGCGGAGCAACTGCGGGCGCAGTTGTCCCTGGCCAAGCTGCAAGAGATTCCGGCTGGTGAGGCGCTGGCGCCTCAGGTGCCTGTGCAAGGTGCGCAAGGCTCGGCGCCAGCCGCTGCTGCGGCGACACAGGCGCAGTTGCGCTTTCGTTGGTAGCAGGTTGATTTCCTTCTATATAGAAGCAGGAGTGGTTTATGGCTGATACGCGTCGTTGGGTCTGGTTGGGTGGAGTGCTCCTGGTCTGTGGGTTGGTCTACCTGCTGCACCCGATCCTGAGTCCGTTCCTGGTGGCGCTGTTGTTGGCCTATCTGTTCGACCCGCTGGTGGATCGCCTGGAAAAATGGGGGCTGTCCCGTACCTGGGGCGTGGTGGCTGTGTTTGCGCTGTTCACTCTGATTGTGATGACACTGCTGCTGGTACTGGTGCCGATGCTGGCCAAGCAGTTGCTGCGATTGTATGAGTTGGCGCCGCAGATGCTCGACTGGGTACAGCACTCGGCAATGCCCTGGGTGCAGTCCCGGTTGGGGCTGGCGGATGGCTTCTGGAAGTTCGACAAGGTCAAGGCTGCCATCAGCGAGCATATGGGGCAGACCACGGACATTGTGGGTGTGGTGCTGAGCCAGGCCACCGCTTCGGGTCTGGCGCTGATCGGCTGGCTGGCCAACCTGGTGCTGATCCCGGTGGTCAGCTTCTACCTGTTGCGGGACTGGGACCTGATGATGGCCAAGATCCGTAGCCTGTTGCCGCGCAATCGCGAGGAGCGGGTGATGTCCCTGGCGGGTGAATGTCACGAGGTGCTGGGGGCGTTTGTCCGCGGGCAATTGCTGGTGATGCTGGCTCTCGGGGTGATCTATGCGGCAGGGCTGATGCTGGTAGGGCTCGAATTGGGCTTGTTGATTGGGCTGATTGCCGGTTTGGCGGCGATCGTGCCGTATATGGGCTTTGTCATAGGTATTGGCGCGGCGCTGATTGCCGGTCTGTTCCAGTTTGGTGGCGACCTGTACCCGATGCTCGGCATCGTTGCGGTATTCATGGTGGGGCAGGCGCTGGAGGGGATGGTGCTGACGCCGCTGCTGGTGGGGGACCGGATTGGTCTGCACCCAGTGGCGGTAATCTTCGCCATCCTCGCTGGTGGCGAACTGTTCGGGTTTACCGGGGTGCTGCTGGCTCTGCCAGTGGCGGCAGTGATCATGGTGCTGGTACGCCATGTGCACGACCTGTACAAGGACTCGGACCTCTACAGTGGTGCTGAAGACCCCGAACTGTAAGGGTGGCGAAGGGCTAGATGATTAGGGGCGCCCCGGGCGGGCGTTCCTTCATGACTATCGACCTGCTGCTGTCCAGGCTGTCAAAGAATCCCCTTCAGCCCGTTTCGACTGACGCAAACCTTTGATTTTGCTTGTGGTCTGCTGCATTGTGCGCTCGGCGTCACGGGTATAAACTTTGCAAACTTTACACAGAGGCCACTAACGGTTCCTTTGGAACTGTTCAGTCAGCATGAAACCGATTCAGCTGCCCCTAGGTGTGCGTCTGCGTGATGACGCCACCTTCATCAACTACTACCCAGGCGCCAATGCCGCTGCACTCGGCTACGTCGAGCGCCTATGCGAAGCCGACGCCGGCTGGACCGAAAGCCTGATCTATCTCTGGGGCAAGGACGGCGTAGGCCGTACTCACTTGCTGCAGGCGGCGTGTTTGCGTTTCGAGCAGTTGGGGGAGCCTGCGGTTTATCTGCCGCTGGCAGAGTTGCTGGATCGTGGTATCGAGATTCTCGACAACCTTGAACAGTACGAACTGGTCTGCCTGGATGATCTGCAGGCGGTGGCCGGCAAGGCGGATTGGGAAGAGGCACTGTTCCATCTGTTCAATCGCTTGCGCGACAGTGGCCGACGCTTGCTGATCGCGGCCTCGACCTCGCCCCGAGAGTTGCCAGTGAAGCTGGCGGACTTGAAGTCCCGTCTGACCCTGGCGCTGATCTTCCAGATGCGTCCGCTCTCCGATGAAGATAAATTGCGTGCCCTGCAACTGCGTGCGTCCCGTCGTGGACTGCACCTGACCGATGAAGTCGGGCATTTTATTCTGACTCGCGGCACTCGCAGCATGAGTGCTCTTTTCGAGCTGCTCGAACGTCTTGATCAGGCCTCGTTGCAAGCTCAGCGCAAACTGACCATTCCCTTCCTGAAAGAGACCCTAGGCTGGTAAAACCGGGGCCTGCAGAGTTTCCCTGGTATGCGTTCGGCATATTTCAGGCGCCAGAAAACGCACCTTTGGAAGGGTTTCCAGAGGCGGGCGAACTTAAAATGGGCTTAAAGCCTTAGATGTACGGAAGAAACTCATAAGTCACATTCTGATCGATTGAATTTGCAAATGAGGGCGATAGAAGGCATAGTCGCGTCTTCTTTTATTTCAAGCCACGGTCGTGCCCATGCTAAATCGCTTCGCACCCCTCGTGCCTCTCGCACTCGTTACCCTGTTGTTTGGTTGCGCTTCTCACACACCGGTGTCTCAGCAGCAGCCCGTGCAACAGGCTCAAGTCTCCGCAAAAAACCAGTCTTCCGCTGTTTACCAGGAAGAGCTGGCAACTGAAAAGGAACTGGCAGAGTTCTCTGACAGCAAGCCTTACCAGTTGCCAGTTCTGGCTGACAGCATCCTCGAGCGCGGCATGTCCTTGATCGGTACCCGTTACCGTTTCGGCGGTACCTCGGAGGCCGGCTTCGATTGCAGCGGTTTCATCGGTTATCTGTTTCGCGAAGAGGCGGGCATGAACCTGCCGCGTTCCACTCGCGAAATGATCAACGTCAAGGCTCCTCTGGTCGCACGCAACAACCTCAAGCCGGGTGATCTGCTGTTCTTCAGCACCAATGGCCGTGGGCGCGTCAGCCACGCCGGTATCTACCTGGGGGATGATCAGTTCATCCACTCCAGCAGTCGTCGCAGTGGCGGCGTGCGGGTCGATAGCCTGGGTGACAGCTACTGGAGCAAGACCTTCATCGAAGCCAAGCGAGCCCTCGCCATGGCGCCGACTGTAGTCACTGCACGTAAATAAGCAGACTATTTGTAGGGCGAAGTTAAAGTCTTACTTGAAGTTTGGCGTGTAGACGCTAGAATCCTGATCTATTGTTGAAACTAACCGCGTAAGCCCTGCTTACGCGGTTTTGTTTTCAGTACCACGGCAGAGAAAGCCGCATCCCGATCAGGATTGTTCAGCTTATGTCGACCTCGGCCCGTTTTGCGCTTATTGCCCTCGCTGCACTGCTCAGTGCCTGCGCCAGCCGTACACCGCCTCCGGCGCCTGTGGTACGTGCTCCGGTATTCAACTCCTCCCAGGCTTTTTCTCCGGTTGCCGAAGACGTGCTGTTTCGCGCCTTGGGCCTGGTAGGCACGCCTTATCGCTGGGGTGGCAATACTCCGGACTCCGGATTCGATTGCAGCGGTCTGATTGGTTATGTCTACCGCGATGCGGCGGGTATTTCCTTGCCGCGCTCGACTCGGGAAATGATTGGCATGCAGGCGCCGGATGTGGGCAAGAATGCCTTGCAGACCGGTGACCTGATCTTCTTTGCCACCAATGGCGGTTCTCAGGTCAGCCATGCCGGGATTTATGTTGGCGAAGGACGTTTCGTGCACGCCCCGGCCACAGGTGGCACCGTTAAGCTCGACAGTCTGTCCAAGGCCTATTGGCAGAAGGCCTACCTGAGCGCCAAGCGTGTACTGCAGCCGGAACATCTGGCGCACAATCCATAAGCCTTCCCTGTCGAGGTGCTCGTGACTGCTCGTACTCTCAACCTCGACGATGCCCTTTATCAGTACCTGCTGGACGTTTCACTGCGTGAGACGCCCCTATTGCGTCGTTTGCGTGACGAAACCCAGGCGCTGCCCAATGCGCGCTGGCAAGTGGCGCCGGAACAAGGGCAGTTCCTCGCGCTGCTGATCAAGCTCACCGGTGCTCGCCGGATCCTCGAGGTCGGGACCTTCACCGGCTATAGCGCCTTGTGCATGGCTCAGGCGCTACCCGACGACGGTTCGTTGACCTGTTGTGACATTCCCGGTGACTACAATGCCACCGCCCGTCGTTACTGGAAGGAGGCGGGAGTCGACCAGCGTATTGACCTGCGCCTGTCGCCTGCGCTGGAGACCCTGGCTGGCCTGGAGCAGGCGGGCCCGCTTGAGTCTTTCGATCTGATCTTTATCGATGCGGACAAGGCCAATTACCCGGCCTACCTGGAGTTCGCCCTGCGTTTGCTGCGAGTTGGGGGGCTGGCGGTGTTCGACAACACGCTATGGAGCGGGCGAGTGCTGGAGGCGAATGCCGCCAGTGAGGATACCCGAGCCATCCAGGCGCTCAATCGTGCCTTGAAGGATGACTCGCGCATCGACTTGTCACTGCTGCCCCTGGGGGATGGCCTGACCCTGTGCCGCAAGCGCTGAACTCAGGGCGCCTTGGCGGCGGATACCCGCCAGATCTTGTTGCCGACATCATCGGCGACCAATAGGCCTCCTTGCTGATCGATGACTACCCCGACCGGGCGCCCCAGGGCTTTTTCATCGGCATTGAGAAAGCCGCTGAGTACGTCGATTGGTTGTCCCTGGGGTTTGCCCGCGCTGAAAGGCACGAATATCACCTTGTAGCCGCTGTGGGGCTTGCGGTTCCAGGACCCGTGCTGGCCGATGAAGGCGCCTTCTGTAAAGGGGGCGGGAAGTTTGCTGCCTTCGGCGAAGGTCAGGCCCAGTGAGGCCGTATGTGGGCCTACGGCGTAATCCGGAGCGATTGCCTTGGTCACCTGCTCGAGATTTTGTGGCTTGACCCGCACGTCCACGTGTTGCCCGTAGTAACTGAAGGGCCAGCCATAAAAAGCCCCGTCCTTGACCGAGGTGATGTAATCCGGAACCAGGTCGC
The DNA here is from genome assembly GCF_052850735.1 of Pseudomonas sp. 910_21. Taxonomy (NCBI): domain Bacteria; kingdom Pseudomonadati; phylum Pseudomonadota; class Gammaproteobacteria; order Pseudomonadales; family Pseudomonadaceae; genus Pseudomonas; species Pseudomonas sp. 910_21. The sequence continues at coordinate 735,914 of NZ_VXCY01000002.1, forward strand.
TGCCGATTTCGTCGCGCTCATTGACTGCGGTCCATAGCGCTCCGCTGACCGGCTCCCAGGCCAGGCCATTGGGGTTGCGCAGGCCGGTGGCGAACAGGCGATGCTTGCCACTGGCGCGATCCACTTCCCAGATGGCCGCACGGCCTTCTTCTTTATCCAGGCCATTTTCCCCAACGTTACTGTTCGAGCCGACGGTGACATACAGCTTGCTTGCGTCCTTGCTGGCGATGACGTTCTTGGTCCAGTGGTGGTTGAGTGTGCCGCCGGGGAGGTCGAGCACCTTGGTGGGGGCTGCGCTGATGTGGGTGTCACCGTTCTGATAGGGGAAGCGCAGCAGCTTGTCGGTGTCCGCCACATACAGATCATTGCCCACCAGGGTCATGCCGAAGGGGGAGTTGAGGTTCTCCAGGAACAGGCTGCGGGTTTCCGCCACGCCGTCGTGATCCTGGTCCCGCAACAGGGTAATGCGATTGGCGCTGGGGACGGCTGCGCCGGCTCGGCCCATTACTTTTCCGGCGATCCAGCCACGAATGCCCTGACTGTCATCCGGCTTGGGTGGTGCATTGGTTTCAGCCACCAATACATCGCCATTGGGCAATACATACAGCCAGCGTGGGTGGTCGAGGTTTTCGGCGAAGGCGGCAACCTGGGTGCCGGCTGCGGCCGTGGGTTTTGCGCCTTGGGGCCAGCCGATGGCAGGGGCAATATTGACCGTGGGGATCAGCGTGGGATTGGGTTCCGGCAGCTTGGGGTTCGGTCCGGTGCCGTCTGAGACTTGCAGGCTGGAGGTTTCGCCGCAGGCGGTGAGGCCGGCGGCGATAACGATAAGCAAGGTGTGTTGAAGCTTGAGCATGCTGATTTCCCTATGAGTGCACGAACGTCGTAGTCATAGAGGAGCATAGCCAGTCGATGGTTCCGCCTGATCAGCGGGCCTCCTTGAACAGTACGGCAATCCCCGGATGGTAGTGGCCGCTTTCGTTATGCAGCTTGCGGTAGGCGTAGGGGAAGTACCAGGCTACGGCGCAGCAGTGCTCCTTTTGCAACTCGTCCAGCATGTCCTGAAGTTCTTCGGGAGAGGCGCTGTGCTGGGCTTTTTGCGGGGCTACAAACAGGCAGCCGAGCCTCAGGTCGCTGGGATAGCTGATCTTTTTGGCGTCACTGGCAATGTCCAGCAATGGCTGGGTCAGGTGCAGGCTGTTGACCCGTGGCCAGCGCTGAGTGGTCTGGATATAAGCGCGTTCGTCCTTGGTGGCCAGATACAGGTCGGTACGAGCGTTGCGAGCACCTTCCTCCTGCTGCTTCTTGCTGGGGCTGTGTTCCAGGCTGATCATCTCCGCCATCCAGGCGGCCGCGGAGAGTAATCCCAGGTTGGCCTTTTCATCGAACCAGTACGGGGTTTCGTTATCGCCGCGGACTGCGTTGTAGCGGTCAATGCAATCGAACCAGCGTTCCAGCATCGGGCGCAGGAATTCCAGCTTTGGATTGCTGATGATCATGCCTTGCATCGAACTCACCCCTTATTGTTGTGTGGCAGGACCTGGGTCCCGGAATGTGGCTATTTGATATCACCGCTCTGAGTGTGGCACAAGATTGGCGCCAGTTTGTTGATGCAGTGCAGTTTTGTGCGATGTGCGACGGCCGGCTTTAATTGACGCTCCACCCCCAACCCTCTAACCTTCGCGACTTGTTTCAGGTGCTCTGTGGCCCGTGGTCGACAGAGTGAAACAGGGAAGCCGGTCAGTGCCTGTTCCAGCGATGGACACGGCAACGATTCCGGCGCTGCCCCCGCAACGGTAGATGAGTCAAGGCTGTGCCAGATGCCACTGTGTCGATGACATGGGAAGGCGCGCAGCCCGGCAGCGATGCCCCTCATGAGCCCGGAGACCGGCCTGATCCATCCAACGGCATCACGGTGGGCGATGCCAGGCTAGCGCCGTCTCTTTCTTTTCCTGCCCGCCGTTCCCCAGCCCCAACGGAGAGCTGCCCCATGAGTGAATCCCCCGATCGTGACGAACGCCATCTGGCGCGCATGTTGCGCAAAAAAGCCGTGATCGATGAGCGCATCGCCAACTCGCCCAACGAATGTGGTTTGTTGCTGGTGCTGACCGGCAATGGCAAGGGCAAGAGCAGTTCGGCCTTCGGCATGCTGGCGCGGTCCATGGGCCACGGTATGCAGTGCGGCGTGGTGCAGTTCATCAAGGGCCGTAACAGCACCGGCGAAGAGTTGTTCTTCCGGCGTTTTCCAGAGCAGGTGCGGTTTCACGTGATGGGTGAGGGTTTCACCTGGGAAACCCAGGATCGCCAGCGCGACATTGCTGCGGCCGAAGCGGCCTGGGCGGTATCCAGGGAGCTGCTGAACGACCCGGAGATTGGCCTGGTAGTACTCGACGAGTTGAACATCGCCCTCAAGCACGGCTACCTGGATCTGGATCAGGTGCTCAGTGACCTGCAGGCCCGTCCCCCCATGCAGCACGTGGTGGTAACCGGCCGCGGCGCCAAGCCGGAGATGATCGAGCTGGCGGATACCGTCACTGAAATGGGCATGATCAAGCATGCGTTCCAGGCCGGTATCAAGGCGCAGAAAGGTGTTGAGCTGTGAGTGTGAATTCATGACCGATGTTCGTCATTGCCCGGCGGTATTGATCGCCGCACCGGCTTCCGGCCAGGGCAAGACCACCGTGACCGCGGCATTGGCCCGTTTGCACCGCAACCAGGGGCGCAAGGTACGGGTATTCAAGTGCGGTCCGGATTTTCTCGATCCAATGATTCTTGAGCGAGCCAGCGGTGCTCCGGTGTACCAGCTGGACATGTGGATGGTCGGGGAGCAAGAAAGCCGCCGCTTGCTTTGGGAGGCTGCGGGCGAAGCGGACCTGATTCTGATCGAGGGGGTCATGGGGCTGTTCGACGGCACGCCCTCCAGCGCCGATCTGGCACGGCATTTCGGAGTCCCGGTGCTGGGGGTGATCGATGGCACCGCCATGGCCCAGACCTTTGGTGCGCTGGCCCTGGGACTGGCCCGCTATCAGCCGGACCTGCCGTTCGCTGGGGTGCTGGCCAACCGGGTAGGCACCTTGCGTCACGCGCAGTTGCTTGAAGGCAGCCTCACCGAGGGACTGCGCTGGTATGGAGCCTTGTCCCGGGAGACTGGCATCGAGCTGCCCAGCCGCCATTTGGGGCTGGTGCAGGCCAGCGAACTGAATGATCTGGACCTGCGTCTTGATGCCGCCGCTGCAGCCCTGGCCAGCAGTTGCCAAGTGGCACTGCCGCCGGCTGTGAGCTTTGCCGCACCCACGCCGGAGCCCTGCGAGCCTTTGCTGGCGGGTGTGCGAATCGCCGTAGCGCGGGATGAGGCGTTTGCCTTTACCTATGGCGCCAACCTGGATCTGTTGCGGGCCATGGGCGCGCAGTTGAGCTTCTTCTCGCCGATTCATGACACCGAGTTGCCGGAGGCGGACAGTTTGTACCTGCCCGGTGGCTACCCCGAATTGCACCATCAGGCACTGGCGCAAAACACCGCGATGCTGGGCGCTATTCGTGCTCACCATGGTGCGGGCAAGCCGTTGCTCGCGGAGTGTGGTGGCATGCTGTATTTGCTGGACTCCCTGACCGACGTCGAAGGGCTGCGTGCCAATCTCTTGGGGTTGCTGCCCGGCGATGCCGTGATGCAAAAACGCCTGGCGGCCCTGGCCTTGCAAGCGGTGGAGTTGCCGGAGGGCAGCTTGCGTGGCCACACCTATCATCATTCCCTGACCAGCACGCAACTCGAGCCGATTGCCCGTGGCATCAGTCCCAATGGTGGTCGTGGTGCGGAAGCGGTGTATCGCGATGGGCGGATGACTGCCTCCTATGTGCACTTTTACTTTCCGTCCAATCCGGCGGCGGTGGCGGCGTTGTTCGTGCCGGCTTCTGCAGAGGGCGTGGCAGGTGAGTGAGCAGGGGTTTTCTGCGGCGGAGCGTGAGGCGGTTTATCGCGCCATTGCCGAACGCCGGGATATGCGTCACTTCGCCGGTGGCAGTGTCGCGCCCGAGCTGCTGCAGCGTTTGCTGGAAGCGGCGCATCAGGCGCCCAGTGTCGGGTTGATGCAACCCTGGCGCTTTATCCGTATCAGCGATCGACCACTGCGTGGACGAATCCAGCAGTTGGTGGAGGAGGAGCGGGTGCGCACTGCCGAGGCGTTGGGGGAGCGTTCCGACGAGTTCATGAAGCTCAAGGTCGAAGGCATCAATGACTGTGCCGAGGTGCTGGTGGCGGCGTTGATGGATGGGCGCGAGCGGCATGTCTTTGGACGGCGGACCCTGCCGGAAATGGACCTGGCCTCGCTGTCCTGTGCCATTCAGAACCTTTGGCTGGCGGCCCGCAGCGAAGGCCTGGGCATGGGCTGGGTTTCGCTGTTCGAGCCCCAGGCCCTGGCCGACCTGCTGGGATTACCCGCCGGCGCCAAACCCTTGGCCGTGTTGTGCCTGGGACCGGTTACCGAGTTCTATCCGGCGCCGATGCTGGCGCTGCAGGGCTGGGCGCAACCCCGGCCATTGAGTGAGTTGCTGTATGAGAATTACTGGGGAGTGAGTCAATGAGTGTGGCGTTGCTGAGTGTCGCCGGGGTGGCGCTGGATGCGCTGCTGGGCGAACCCAAGCGCTGGCATCCGCTGGTGGCCTTTGGCCGTGTGGCGGATCGTATCGAGCAACGTTTCAACGCCGCCGGCCGAGGCTGGCGCAGCCATGGGGTCACGGCCTGGGTACTGGCGGTGCTGCCCTTGACCCTGTTGGCCACGGCCCTGTCCTGGCTGCCCTACATCGGTTGGCTGGTGGAGATCGTTGCACTGTATTGCGCCCTGGGTCTTCGCAGCCTCGGCGAGCACGTCGAGCCGGTGGCTCAGGCTTTGCGCAGTGACGACCTGGATGAAGCCCGGCATCGGGTCGGCTTTCTGGTGAGCCGTGAGACTCGTGAGCTGGACGCCACCGAAGTGGCGCGGGCAGCCACTGAATCGGTGCTGGAAAACGGCAGCGATGCCGTGTTCGCCGCCTTGTTCTGGTTCGCCGTGGCCGGCGCGCCAGGGGTGGTGCTCTATCGTCTGAGCAACACTCTGGATGCGATGTGGGGTTATCGCAACGAGCGTTTTGAGCGTTTCGGCTGGGCGGCGGCGCGAATCGACGACCTGCTCAATTACATTCCTGCACGGCTGGTGGCCCTGACCTATGCCTTGCTGGGCAAGACCCGCCTGGCGCTCACATGCTGGTGGCGCCAGGGCCCGACCTGGGACAGCCCCAATGCCGGCCCGGTGATGGCGGCTGGAGCGGGTGCCCTGGGGGTCGAGTTGGGCGGCGCAGCGATTTATCACGGTGAGTTGCACCAGCGCCCGCAACTGGGCGAAGGCGAGCCGGCGAGTGCCGACTCCATCGATCGCGGCTGGCAGTTGGTGCAGCGAGGTGTCTGGCTGTGGTTGTTGATTCTGTGCCTGGGGGCTGAATTCTATGCTTGAGCACGGTGGAAGGTTGCGCAAGGCGGCCCAGGAACACGGAATCGCCGAAGAGGCCTGGCTGGATCTGTCCAGCGGATTGGCGCCCTGGCCATTTCCCCTGCCGCCCATTGCCCTGCGTGCCTGGGCGCGCCTGCCGGAAACCGATGATGGCCTGGAGCAAGCGGCCTGCGCCTACTACGGCGCGAGTGAGGTGTTGCCGGTGGCCGGTTCCCAGGCGGCGATCCAACTGCTGCCGCGGCTGCGGCGGGCGGGCAAGGTTGGGGTCCTGTCGCCCTGTTATGCCGAGCACGCCGAGGCCTGGCGGCGCAGTGGCTATCGGGTGCGTGAGGTACTGGAGCAGGAAGTGGATTTCTTTCTCGACAGCCTCGATGTGCTGGTGGTGGTCAACCCCAACAACCCCACCGGTTTGAGCCTGACGCCGGAGCGCCTGCTGGATTGGCACGCCCGCTTGGCCCAGCGCGGTGGCTGGTTGGTGGTGGATGAAGCCTTCATGGATAACACCCCGCAACTGAGCCTGGCCCGGCATGCCCATCAGGTGGGGCTGATTGTCCTGCGTTCATTCGGCAAGTTCTTCGGGCTGGCCGGAGTACGCCTGGGCTTTGTCCTGGCCGAGCGCCGGTTGCTCAGGCTGTTGGCGGAGCAGGTTGGCCCCTGGGCGGTCAGTGGACCTACCCGGGTGCTGGGGCAGGCCTGTCTGCGGGATGTCGAGGGCCATGCCCGGCAACGTCTGCGCAGTGAGGCGGCCAGTGAGCGTCTGAGTGAAGTCCTGGAGCAGCATGGCTTCAAGCCCCAAGGCGGCTGTGCGCTGTTCCAATGGCTGATCACCGCCGAGGCCGAGCGGCTTTATCAATTCATGGCGCGGCGCGGCATTCTCCTGCGGCTGTTTGCCCACAACAGCAGTCTGCGCTTCGGCCTGCCCGCCGACGATGCCGATTGGGCGCGCCTGGAACAGGCGCTGCAGGCTTATCGCAAGGACTATCCATGAGCACGCTGATGGTACAGGGCACCACCTCGGATGCCGGTAAGAGCACGTTAGTGACCGCCCTGTGTCGCTGGCTGTTGCGCCGGGGCGTCAGCGTGGTGCCGTTCAAACCGCAGAACATGGCGCTCAACAGTGCGGTGACCGCCGATGGTGGTGAGATCGGACGGGCCCAGGCGGTCCAGGCCCAGGCGGCCAATCTGGTGCCCCACACCGATATGAACCCGGTGCTGCTCAAGCCCAACAGCGACACCGGTTCCCAGGTGATCATTCACGGCCGGGCCGTCACCACCATGAATGCCGTGGCCTATCACGACTACAAGGCCATCGCCATGCAGGCGGTTCTGGCTTCCCATGAGCGTCTGCGAGGCGCTTATGAGGTGGTGATGGTGGAGGGGGCCGGCTCTCCGGCCGAGATCAATCTGCGGGCTGGCGATATCGCCAACATGGGGTTTGCCGAAGCGGTGGACTGTCCGGTGCTGCTGATTGCTGATATCAATCGTGGTGGGGTGTTCGCCCATCTGGTGGGAACTCTGGAGCTGCTTTCGCCCAGCGAGCAGGCGCGGGTCAAGGGCTTCATCATCAATCGTTTTCGCGGTGACCTGGCGCTCTTGCAGCCGGGGCTGGACTGGCTGGAGGCGCGTACCGGCAAGCCGGTGATCGGCGTGCTGCCCTATGTCATGGACCTGCATCTGGAGGCGGAGGACGGCATCGACCAGCGCCAGGCCGGCAAGGTCGATCAAGTGCTGAAGGTGGTGGTGCCGGTGCTGCCGCGCATCAGCAATCACACGGATTTCGATCCGTTGCGCCTGCATCCTCAGGTGGACTTGCAGTTCATCGGCCCAGGGCAGGTGATTCCCGCCGCGGACCTGATCGTTCTTCCCGGCTCGAAAAGCGTACGCGGCGATCTGGCCTATCTGCGAGCCAACGGCTGGGACCGGGCCATCGCCCGGCACCTGCGTTATGGCGGCAAGCTGCTGGGGATCTGCGGTGGACTGCAGATGCTTGGCAAGCAGTTGCACGACCCACTGGGTTTGGAGGGCGCGGCGGGCTCCAGCCCGGGCCTGGGCTTGCTGGATTTTGAGACCGTGCTCGAAGCAGAGAAGCAGCTGCGTAACGTCAGCGGCTGCTTGACCCTGGAGACTGCGCCGGTCAGTGGCTATGAAATTCACGCCGGCGTCACTCGCGGCCCGGCCCTGGAGCAGCCTGCGGTGCAGTTGGAGGACGGTCGCAGTGATGGCGCTTGCAGCGTCGATGGGCAGATCCTCGGCACCTATCTGCATGGTCTGTTCGAGGCTCCGACAGCCTGTGGTGCACTGTTGCGTTGGGCGGGTCTGCAGGATGTGCAGGAGGTGGATTACCACGCCTTGCGCGAACGCGATATCGAGCGTCTGGCGGACCTGGTGGAGCATCATCTGGATACCGCCGCACTGCTCAAACTCTGTGGCCTGTAGCGCCACGGTGGACTTACTTTTCAAAGGTGCTCAAGCATGCTGCAACTGATTCTCGGCGGTGCCCGCTCCGGCAAGAGTCGCCTGGCGGAAAAACTGGCCACTGACAGCGCCCTTGAGGTGATCTACATCGCCACCAGCCAGCCCCTGGATGGCGAGATGAATCAACGTATTGCCCATCATCGTGAGCGCCGCCCGTCCCAATGGGGATTGATCGAAGAGCCGCTGGAGCTGGCCCGGGTGCTGCTGCAGGCCGCTGGCACCGGGCGTTGCCTGCTGGTGGATTGCCTTACCCTGTGGTTGACCAATCTGCTGATGCTCGAGGACGAGCAGCGCTTGGCCATCGAACGTGAGGCCTTGTTGCAGTGTGTGGCGACACTGCCGGGGGAGATCATTTTTGTCAGCAACGAAACTGGAATGGGTGTCGTGCCCCTGGGCGAATTGACTCGCCGCTACGTGGATGAAGCCGGTTGGCTGCATCAAGCCCTGGCCGAACGTTGTCAGCGTGTGGTGCTGACGGTGGCCGGTCTGCCCCTGACTTTGAAAGGAACTGCGTTATGAGTAACTCCTGGTGGCTGAACCCGTGTAAGGCGGTCGATGCCCGGATGGTCGAGCAAGCCCTGGAGCGTCAGCAGCAATTGACCAAGCCGGCCGGGTCCCTTGGTCAACTGGAGCCCTTGGCGGTGCGTCTGGCCGGTTTGCAAGGACAGCTCAAGCCATGCCTTGAGCGGTTGTGGATTTCGATTTTCGCCGGGGATCACGGGGTGGTCGCCGAGGGCGTATCCGCCTACCCACAGGAAGTGACAGGGCAGATGCTGCTGAACTTTGTCAGCGGCGGTGCAGCGATCAGCGTGCTGGCACGGCAACTGGGTGCGCAACTGGAGGTGGTGGACCTGGGGACAGTGGCCTTCGGATTGAGCCTGCCGGGTGTGCGCCACCTTAATCTCGGTGCCGGTACGCAGAACTTTGTCCAGGGGCCGGCCATGACCCCGGCTCAGGGTGAGCTGGCCCTGCAAGCGGGCCGTGACAGTGCGTTGCGCGCCCGTGCCGAGGGTGCCCAACTGTTTATCGGCGGTGAAATGGGCATTGGCAACACCACTGCCGCCAGTGCCATTGCCTGTGCGTTGCTGGACATTCCGGTGGCGCAGTTGGCCGGACCGGGGACGGGTTTGAATGCCGAAGGGGTCAACCACAAGGCTCAGGTCATCGAGCGGGCCTTAGCCCTGCATGCGGGGTCCCGCGACGATGCCTTGCAGACGCTGTTCAATCTCGGTGGTTTTGAAGTGGCTGCGTTGGTAGGGGCCTATCTGGCCTGCGCTCAGGAAGGAATCGCAGTGCTGGTTGATGGGTTTATCTGCAGTGTCGCGGCGCTGGTGGCGGTGCGCCTGAATCCGGCGTGCCGTCCATGGCTGCTGTTTGCGCATCAAGGAGCCGAGCCGGGACACCGGCATGTGCTGAGTGCTCTGCAAGCCGACCCGTTGCTGGACCTGGGCTTGCGCCTGGGGGAGGGCAGCGGTGCTGCGCTGGCGGTGCCGTTACTGCGCCTGGCCTGTGATCTGCACGGGCAGATGGCGACCTTCGCCGAGGCGGCCGTGGCGGACCGGCCGGCATGACCCTGCATCTGGACCTGTTGCGCCACGGTGAAACCGAGCTGGGCGGTGGTTTGCGTGGCAGTCTGGACGACGCCCTGACAGCGCGGGGCTGGCAACAGATGCGTGATGGGGTTCAGGGGCGCGGGGGTTGGGATCTGATCGTCAGTTCACCCTTGCAGCGGTGCTCGCGTTTTGCCGAGCAACTGGCTGCGCAGTTGCAGTTGCCCCTGCTTCTGCAGCCTGATGTACAGGAGCTGCATTTTGGCGCTTGGGAGGGGCAGAGCGCAGCGGCGCTGATGGAAACCAATGCCGATGATCTGGGCCGATTTTGGTCCGACCCCTATAGCTTTACTCCGCCCCAGGGGGAACCCGTGGTGGACTTTTCCCGACGGGTGCTGGGTGCGATCGAGGGCTTGCAGCGCGATTGTGCCGGGCAGCGGGTGCTGTTGATCAGCCATGGCGGGGTGATGCGCCTGTTGCTGGCCCGGGCACGTGGGCTGCCCCGAGAGCAGTTGCTGAATGTGGAAGTCGGTCACGGTGCGTTGTTCAGCTTGAAAGTTGCCTCCACGGGGCAATTGAGCGAGGAGGGCTGAGATGCTGCCGTTCTGGATTGCCCTGCAGTTTCTCAGCAGCCTGCCCATTCGCCTGCCGGGTATGCCCCAGCCTGAAGAAATGGGACGCTCATTGCTGTTCTATCCCTTGGTGGGTCTGTTGTTCGGTGTGCTGTTGTGGCTGCTGGACGCCGTGCTCGCTGGCACCCCTTTGCTGGTACACGCGGCGTTGCTGCTGAGCGCTTGGGTCTTGCTCAGTGGGGGATTGCACCTGGATGGACTGGCAGACAGTGCCGATGCCTGGCTGGGGGGCTTCGGTGATCGAGAGCGCACCCTGAGCATCATGAAGGACCCCCGAAGCGGGCCCATCGCGGTGGTGACGCTGTTGCTCGTGCTGTTGCTCAAGTTCGCCGCGCTGGTAGCGTTGATCGAGCAGCAGCAGGGCTTTGCCTTGTTGCTGGCGCCACTGATTGGGCGTGCCTCATTGCTGGGGTTGTTCCTCTCCACGCCATATGTGCGTGCGGGTGGCCTGGGGCAGGCCCTGGCCGATCATCTGCCGCCACTGGCAGGGCGGCAGGTGCTGGGCTTGAGTGTACTGGTCTGTTTGCTGCTGGGTGGCTACAGCGGGCTTTGGGCCGTGCTGCTGGCGGTGGTGCTGTTCTTCTGGTCGCGTCAGTTGATGATCCGGCGCCTGGGCGGCACTACCGGCGATACAGCGGGGGCTCTGTTGGAGTTGCTGGAAACGGCTGTACTGCTGGCGCTGGTGGTTCTTTGAGCAAGGCCTGCAGTGGCTGTTTTTTTCTGAAATTTCTTGCCTTGGATTAATCGCGGGTATATACACGCATCATGCTTCCCTCTCAGTGTTTGTGCACCAACCTGCGTCGTGCCGCTCGTGGCGTCAGCAGGTATTACGACGGCGCCCTCGACGGCTTCGGGATCAATGTTGCCCAGTATTCTTTGCTGAACAACCTGCTGCGCCTCGATCAGCCGAGCATTTCCAGCCTGGCGGATGCCATGGGCCTGGACCGCAGTACGCTGGGGCGTAATGTGCGGGTGCTGGAGGCTGCGGGTCTGGTCCGGTTGATGGAAGGTGACGACCAGCGCAACCGTCTGGTGCAACTGACCGATGCCGGACATGAGCGCTTGGTGGCGGCCTTGCCGGCCTGGGAGGCAGCCCAGCAGCGGCTGATCGATCGGCTTGGGGTGGAGAAGCGTGAAACCTTGTTGGCCTTGCTGAACGAACTCGCCTGACGGTGCTTCGTTCGAATATAAGCGGGTATATACCCGCACTTGGAGAATAAAAATGTCATCGATGTGGCGCACCAGCGGCTGGGTACTTCTCGGCAGCGCATTGATCCTGGCGCTGTCGCTGGGGGTTCGGCATGGTTTCGGCCTGTTTCTGCCGCCCATGAGTGCACAGTTCGGCTGGGGGCGTGAAGTATTCGCCTTTGCCATTGCCTTGCAGAACCTGATCTGGGGCCTGGCGCAGCCCTTTACCGGAGCCCTGGCCGACCGTTTTGGCGCCGCCAGGGTGGTGCTGATCGGTGGCGTGCTGTATGCCGTGGGACTGGTGTTCATGGGGCTGTCTGATTCGGCCCTGACGCTGTCCTTGAGTGCGGGGTTGCTGATTGGCATTGGATTGTCGGGCACCTCCTTCTCGGTGATTCTCGGTGTTGTCGGCCGGGCAGTACCGCCGGAGAAGCGCAGCATGGGCATGGGGATCGCCAGTGCCGCTGGCTCTTTCGGTCAGTTCGCCATGCTGCCGGGGACCCTGGGCCTGATTGGCTGGCTGGGTTGGTCGATGGCGCTGCTGGTACTGGGATTGCTGGTAGCACTGATTGTGCCGCTGGTGAGCATGCTCAAGGACAAGCCCCTACCGGTGCTGGGGCATGAGCAGAGCCTGTCCGAGGCATTGCGTGAGGCCTGTTCTCATTCGGGGTTCTGGCTGCTGGCGTTCGGCTTTTTCGTCTGTGGCTTCCAGGTGGTGTTCATTGGTGTGCATCTGCCGGCCTATCTGGTGGATCAACACCTGCCGGCCACTGTCGGCACAACGGTTCTGGCCCTGATCGGCCTGTTCAATATCTTCGGTACCTATACCGCCGGCTGGCTGGGAGGGCGGATGTCCAAGCCACGCCTGCTTACCGGCCTGTATTTGTTGAGGGCGGTGGTGATTGGTCTGTTCCTGTGGTTGCCCGTGACGCAGGCCAGCGCCTACCTGTTCGGCATGGCCATGGGCTTTCTCTGGTTGTCCACCGTGCCTTTGACCAATGGCACAGTGGCTACCTTGTTCGGGGTCAGGAACTTGTCCATGCTCGGCGGTATTGTGTTCCTGTTCCACCAGTTGGGGTCCTTCCTCGGCGGTTGGCTGGGAGGAGTGGTGTATGACCGTACCGGGAGTTACGACTTGATCTGGCAGGTGGCGATTCTTCTCAGTTTGCTGGCTGCGGCGCTCAACTGGCCGGTGCGTGAGCGTCCGGTGGCGCGCTTGCAGGCAAGTGCGGCATGAGCTCATGGCTGGGTTGGGCGGCCGGCCTGGGAGTTGGCATCCTGTTGTTGCTGCTGGCCTGGTGGGGCTGGCATCGCGGCGGGCTGGCGCTGATGCAGTTGGGCATGGGTGCTTGCTAGGCGGGCGAGGGGGCGAGTAACGTCGTTGCCTGACCACTATTTAAGGACACTGGACATGGCTAAGGGCTGGTTTGTTGTTCCGGCATTACTCGCAACCTTCGCAGGCTCTGCTTGGGCTGCAGACTGCCCGGCGTTGTTGCAGGGCTCTGTCCCCAAGTTGCACGCCAAGGAATCCATCGATCTGTGCCAGCGCTTTGCCGGCAAGCCGCTAGTGGTGGTCAATACCGCGAGTTTCTGCGGGTTCGCCCCTCAGTTCAAAGGCCTTGAGGCGCTGTATCAGCGTTACAAGGATCAGGGGTTGGAAGTGGTGGGCGTGCCGTCCAATGATTTCAAGCAGGAGTCCAAGGATGGCGCTGAAACCGCCAAGGTCTGTTACGTCAACTACGGCGTGACGTTCACCATGACCGAGCCGCAGAAGGTTCGAGGGCCGGATGCAGTGCATCTGTTCAAGGTACTGGCGCAGCAGAGCAATGCGCCGAAGTGGAATTTCTACAAGTACGTGGTGGATCGCCAGGGCAATGTGATTGCCAGCTTTTCCAGTCTGACCAAGCCGGATAACCCGGAATTCATCGAGGCGGTGGAGAAGGCCTTGGCGTCGAAGTCCTGATCCCGCATTCATCGGCCAATAAAAAACCCGCAGAGGCGGGTTTTTTATTGGCTTGAAACTGCGTGGCCCAGAGTTCGTTAGAACTTGTAGGTAGCGCCCAGGCCGTAGCCCCATGCGCTGTTCTGGTAGGTCGCGCTGTAGGCATTGCCTTTGCCAGTTCTGTTGACGTTGACGTCCTCTTCCTTCAGGTACGAAACCGCCAGGTCGAGAGTCAGGTCTTCAGTCGGGCTGTAGCCAGCACCAAAGCTGATCGCCTTACGGTCACCGGTAGGGATACGTACGGAGCGATCCGTGTTGTTGGTTGGCGCCTGGTCAACCGAGAGGCCGCTGCGCAGGACCCACTCTTTGTTGACCTTGTAGGAAACACCTACAGCCGAGGCCCAGGTGTCGTGCCAGTTCTGTGGTTCGGTGATGGTGCCGATCGGGCCCCTAGAGCCGCCGAGCAGGGCAGGAACACCTTCGTTGTTCACGGTGATGTCTTTCAGGCGGCTCCAGCGAGTCCAGGTGCTACCTGCATAGACAGTCCACTGGTCATCCAGTTTCTGGGTGACCGAGAAGTCGACGACTTCCGGGGTGGTGATATCCAGCGAGGCATCGTAACGGCCGCCATTGAAAGGACCGAAGCCTGGGCCGGCAATGTTGGTGTGGCCTTCGAGCTTGTACTTGACCTTCGAGTGGTAAGTCAGACCCAGACGAGTGGTGTCGGTAGGCTGAACGATAATGCCGACGTTGTAACCGATGGCGGTATCGTCTCCCTTGATCTTCACGCTTCCGTCATTGCGGCCGAAGAGTGCAGGGTTTGGAAATGGCGTAGCAGAAGTCAGTTCACCGCTCAGGCGGTTGATGGTCGGGCCAAAGCCAATCGACACCATGTCATTGAAGGCGTAGCTGACGGTCGGTTGCAGAGTCACGACCTTGACTACGCTCTTGTCACCGTAATAACGGCTGGCAGAGCTGGACTCATAGTTGGTAACGAGGCCGAAAGGTGCATAGGCCCCCAGACCCAATGCCCAGCCGTTACCCAGTTGTTTGACGAAGAACCCCATGGGAACGCTGGTGAACGGAACCATGTCGCCGTCGCTGGTGCCGCCGGGTGGGCCGCCCTTGACGTTTTTCAGGTTGGTCTTGGCATCGATTGCCGCTGCGCCGACAGTAACTTGATCGCGTTTCAGCAGGGACATACCGGCAGGGTTGCCATAAACAGTGCTTGCATCTTCGGCAGAAGAAGAACGACCCGCGAAACCGGTCCCCATGCCGCTGATGCTTTGTTCGTTAAGAGCAAAGCCGCTGGCGAAGAGTTGGGTTGAGGCAAGTGCAACCGCGAGACTTATGGTGGATTTGAGCATTACTTTTTTCATTATTAGAACTCCTGGTGATCACCGAGGCGAAAATTACCAACATTTTGGCCTGGGCGCTATAGGCTGTAACAGTTGATTTAGAGCGGTTTTGTAGGACAATCCGACCAAAATTTGGGTTTTTCTCCGACTTTGTAATGGTCGTTGTCAGCAGGCGACCTGGCTCAGCGGTGAAACACAGGTTTGCCAAGCGCAGGCGAAATCTCTCAAACGTCCTTGTGGTTGAAAGGTCTTCCTCCATATACGAGCCATGCCGAGCAGATCGTCGGCAGCGGGGAGCGGGGTGTGTTGTTGCTCCACCAGCAACCAGGCGATTGCGGTGGCGTAACGCAGGTTGACGGTCAATTCGAGGTGCGGGCCACTGAGGAAAGCGTGCTGGCTGGCCAGTCCGCGAACCAGGCTGGCCCGCTCCGGGTCCAGCGCCAGGTAGTGATCCCAGAGGTCCTGGTGGCGCAGTTCGGTGATGCGATACAGGCCGTGGCCGCGGCGATCGTGCAGGGCCGAGCCCAGCGCCGACTGGCTGGCAGCAATGCCCAGCAACAAGGTTTCAGCGGTTTTGCTATGACTGCCCAGATACATCAGGGTCGGGCGTATGACATAGCGGCACAACTCGCTGGCGGCGATACCCATAATGCCCTCGAAGAGTGAAAGTGACCGGCTAAACCTGAAGGAGCTTGGCAGCGATAAAAGGATCAGGTTTGCCGGAAGCGGCTCAGGCCGCCTGAGTTGAAGTGTAGTGTCATATCTATGCTGTAAAGGACTGTTTTTAAAATATTTCCGTTCTCTTGTTATAAGCCTTATATCCATTGGTACTTTGGATGAAGTGGCAAATGGGCAAATAACAGGCAATAAAAAGCCCCGCTATCAAGCGAGGCTTTTGAGGTTTTAGCGCTCTGGTGTATCAGGCCACCAGGGCCTGACGAGTACGTTCGATCACTGCCTGCAGCGGTTCAGCGCTGGAATACTGATCGGGGTACAGACGTTCGCTGTGACGTGCGATGCCGTGTTCGTTGACCAGGGTGAAACTGAAGCAGCCTTTGCGAGCGGCCATGATCAGGCAGTTCAAGGGTGCAAAAGCGTGGGTGAGGGTGCGAATGGCATCCTGAGTCTGGATTTGAGTAGACATAATTATTAGGTGTTCCTACAAATGACACGGTTAAGAACCGTGCAACGTTAAAACGTTCCAGTAACGTCGACCACCATTGGTCAAACGAAGAACCTGACTGGAACAAAGCAGCCAGTTGCAGCGCTTTAATAAGGTTGCGCTAGGGCTGGCAGGTAGGTACTTAGGAGGGCAGGCAACACAGCAGGGGCAAAGGTTCTGGGCCCAGGGTGGAGATCCTGATCAATTTGCAGGTTGGTTCGGTCAGAGTAAATGGCTCGGGCATTGCCTTTGATTTCGTTTCAAGGGCGATGTCAGTATGAGTTTTACCTGGAAACCAGCGAGGTGGTCGGTCCTTGGTATTCGACAATGTTCTCTCAATTGGAGAGGGTGTCGGCGGGACTTGTTCGACCAGAATTGACTTTCAGCTTGGTACTAACGGCGAGGATTCTATTGAGTTGAAGCGAGGAATGCAAGTGTGCTAGGAAAAATGTTTGGTGAGCGGCGAAACTGCTCCATGACTACTGTGTAACCGTTGTCTTTGTGGCGTGTACGAAAACGGTGCGTTACTGGCGTTAATTTTCGCCCGGTTGTGCACACTTGTCGCGCAGCGTGTCACCCTGTTGTCACCTTCCCCAAGG
Organism: Pseudomonas sp. 910_21; assembly: GCF_052850735.1. Classification (NCBI taxonomy): domain Bacteria; kingdom Pseudomonadati; phylum Pseudomonadota; class Gammaproteobacteria; order Pseudomonadales; family Pseudomonadaceae; genus Pseudomonas; species Pseudomonas sp. 910_21. The sequence goes on from NZ_VXCY01000002.1 coordinate 752,297, forward strand.
CTTGCCCTATAGCCTGTCTCGAGAATTTAAGTCAATGATAAACATCGTCTTTTTTTACTGGTGAAAAAATCGTCAGTTTGACTGCAGGGCCCGTCTCATGGGGCTTTGGGAGGGTTGTGGAGGGGTTGTCCACTGACTTATCCACAGCTTCTGTGGATTGTCCCAAGCGCTTGCTCTAGGACGGGCGTGCTGGCTCTTTTGGACTTTACCCGAGCGAAAAAAGGAGTAGAGTGGCGCGCCTTCCGATCTGCCCCACAGTGCTTTATGAAGTTTCGCTCAGTATCACCTTCTGTTACCGCCCCTCCTGACAGTGTTACCGAACCCAAGCGCTTCTCCTTGCGTGTTGCTCTGTGGTTGCTGGACAGCCCGCGCCTGGGGCACAACCCCAACGTCAAGCATTTTGCCGGACGTTTGCTCAAGCAGCCGGCCCGGGAAGGCGTGGTCGCGGCGCAAAGTCGCCTGGGTCAGTTGATGTGCCGCGAGTGTGGCAACGCTCGGGATCGGCGTATCGGTCACGACCTGTTACGCCAGGCAGCCCGCGCCGGTGACCGTCGTGCTCAACTGGAACTGGGCCGTATCGAAGACTGAGCTGTCCAACGCTCGGTGGCTTGGTTAACCTTCATTCCTTATTTCGTTGACAGGAATTGCTATGGCTATGGACTTGACCAGCCTGCTGCTTGGCCTGGCGGGAGCGGCGTTGCCGTTACTGGTGCTGGCCTGGCAACTGCAGCGTCGCGCCAGTTCCAGCCAGTCCGAGCTATCCCTGCTGGAAGAGCGCCTGGCCACGGCCCAGATGGCCCAGGAAGGGCTCATGGCGCAGCTGGATGCCAGCCGCGATGAAGTCAGCGACCTGAGCCAGGCCAATGCACTGAAGCAAGCGGACCTGGCGGCCCTGCGTCGAGAGGTCGAGTTGCTGCAGATTGAGCGAGACAACGCCCGCGATGCTGCTCACGCCTGGAACCTGGAGCGTGCCGCCAAAGAGAACGAATTGCGGCGTCTGGACGCCCAGGCTGCTTCGTTACAGGCCGAACTTCGGGAGCAGCAGGAGAGCCACCAGCAGCGCCTTACCGATCTGCAAGGTTCCAGGGACGAACTTCGGGCCCAGTTCGCCGAGCTGGCGGGCAAGATTTTCGATGAGCGCGAACAGCGTTTCGCCGAGACCAGCCAGCAGCGGCTTGGGCAGTTGCTGGACCCGCTCAAGGAGCGCATCCAGTCGTTCGAAAAACGGGTCGAGGAGAGTTATCAGGCCGAGGCCCGCGAGCGCTTTTCCCTGGCCAAGGAGCTGGAGCGTTTGCAGCAACTGAATCTGCGCTTGAGTGATGAGGCCACCAACCTGACCCGTGCCCTCAAGGGGCAGAAGACCCAGGGCAATTGGGGTGAGCTGATTCTTGAGCGGGTACTGGAGCACGCCGGCCTGGAGAAGGGGCGCGAATACCAGACCCAGGTCAGCCTCAAAGGGCCGGACGGCGAGCGCTTCCAGCCCGATGTGCTGATCATGCTGCCGGGTGACAAGCAGGTGGTGGTGGATTCCAAGGTCAGCCTTACGGCCTACCAGCAGTATGTCGGTAGCGACGATCCGCAGATTGCCCAGGCGGCCCTGAAGCAGCATGTGCTGTCCTTGCGCAACCACGTCAAAGGCTTGGCCGGCAAGGATTACAAGCGCCTGGAAGGCTTGCACAGCCTCGACTTCGTGTTGCTGTTCGTACCCATCGAAGCGGCATTCTCGGCAGCCCTGCAAGCCGAGCCCAACCTGTTTCAGGAAGCGTTTGACCGACACATCGTCATTGTCAGCCCGACTACCTTGCTCGCTACTTTGCGGGTGATCGACAGCCTGTGGAAGCAGGAACGTCAGAGTCAGAATGCCCGGGAAATCGCCGAGCGCGCGGGCTGGCTCTATGACAAGTTCGTGCTGTTCATCCAGGATCTGGATGAAGTCGGCAACCGTCTGCAGCAACTGGACAAGGCTTATTCCGCCGCGCGCAACAAGCTCACCGAAGGTCGGGGCAATCTGGTCAGTCGCAGTGAGCAGCTCAAGTTGCTGGGGGCCAGGGCCAGCAAAAGCTTGCCGGCAGATTTGCTGGAACGGGCCATGACCGATGCCGAAGGGCGAGAGTTGGAGTTGCCGGAGTAGCCCGGCATTGGCTCAGCCCAGAGGTAGGTGACGACTCAACAGGGCACGCAAGGCTGCCGGTTTCACGGGCTTGGCCAGATAGTCCAATCCTGCCGCGTGCACTTGGGCGACCATTTCCGGGCGTCCGTCGGCACTGATCACCACTCCCGGCACCGGCTCACCCAACTGGGTGCGTAGCCAGGCCATGACCTGGGTGCCGGTTTCGCCATCGTCCAGGTGATAGTCCACTAGCGCCAATTGCGGGCGGATGCCTTCTTTGAGCAGCGCTGCGCACTCCTCGCGGTTGCGGGCGGTCCAGACCTGGCAGCCCCAGCGCGTAAGCAGGCTGTTCATGCCGATCAGGATGCTGTCTTCGTTGTCCACACAGAGCACCTGCCCGCCGTTGAGGGACTGCCCATTGAGTTCGACCGCCTTGCCCGGCACGACGACGCTACTGCGGGCCAGGGGTACGTTGACACTGAATACACTGCCCTTGCCGGGCCAGGAGCGTACCTGCAACGGATGGCCGAGGACCCGGCACAGGCCGTCGGCGATTGCCAGGCCCAGTCCCAGGCCTTTTTCGGCGCGTGTCTGGTGGCTGTCCAGGCGCTTGAACTCTTCGAAGATCACCTGCTGCTTGTCCTGAGGAATACCCGGTCCTCGATCCCAGACTTCCAGGCTCAATGAGTCGCCCTGGCGACGCACTCCCAGCAGGACCGGGCCCTTGGCATAACGGAAGGCGTTGGTCAGGAAATTCTGCAGGACCCGCCGCAGTAACTTGATGTCACTGTCGATCCGTAGATGACTGCCACGCACCCGGAATTGCAGGCCCTGTTCCTGGGCCAGTGCTTTGAATTCCGCCCCCAGGGTGTCGAACAGCTCGTTGAGGGCAAAGGGTTTGCGATCGGGGGTGATCTTGCCGTTTTCCAGGCGCGAGATATCCAGCAGGTCGCTGATCAGATCTTCGGCAGAGCGCAGTGAGCTGTCCAGGTGCTGTACTAGCTGCTGGGCTTCGACAGAGAGTCCGTCGTCCTGGTGAGAAAGGGCGGCGGAGAACAGCCGCGCGGCGTTCAAGGGTTGCATCAGGTCGTGACTGACGGCCGCCAGAAAGCGCGTCTTGGACTGGTTGGCCGCTTCCGCCGTGCCCTTGGCTTCGGTCAGCGCAGCGTTGAGTTGCGACAGTTCATGGGTACGTTCGGCTACCCGTTGTTCCAGGCCTTCGTTGGCCTCTGTCAGGGCCTGCTCGGCCTCGCGGAACGGGGTGATGTCGGTGAAACTCATGACGAAGCCGCCGCCGGGCATCGGGTTGCCAATCAACTCGATGACCCGGCCATTGGGGAACAACCGCTCGGAGGTATGGGCCCGTCCCTGACGCATCCAGTGCAGGCGTCGGGCGACATGGACCTCCGCTTCGCCGGGGCCGCACAGGCCGCGCTCGGCATTGTGGCGGATGATGTCGGCAATCGGCCGGCCGACGCTGATCAGGCCTTCGGGGTAATTGAACAGCTCCAGATAACGACGGTTCCAGGCCACCAGCTTCAACGACTGGTCCACCACACTGATGCCCTGGGTGATGTTTTCGATTGCGCCCTGCAACAGCGCGCGGTTGAACTGCAGCACTTCGGAAGCTTCGTCAGCGATGCGTACCACGTCTTCGAGTTGCATCTCCCGACCTTCGATGGCGGCCTTGACCACGGCTCGGGTCGAGGAGGCGCCGAGGACACCGGCCAGCAGGCGTTCGGTGTGGGCGATCCATTCGCCGTCGGCGTTCTGGTTCGGGTTGAAGCCTTTGCCCTGACGATAGGCGAAGCGGATGAAGCTTTGGCGGGCGCGCTCTTCACCGACAAAGCGCGCGGCCAGTTTCAGCAGGTCGTCGATCTGCACTGACAGCATCGAACGTGAGCTGAGGCGACCGCTGATTTCCTGGCCGATAAAGCGCCCGGCCTGCCAGTGTTCGGAAACCCGGGTGCGTGACAGCACCGAGACCCAGGCGAACAGGGTGAAGTTGCCGGCCAGGGACAGCACCACGCCCTGGGTCAGCGGTGTGATCGGCAGGGACAGCGGATTGCCATGCAGCCAGGCCAGGCCAGGGAAGCTGCTCAGGGACCAACCCAGGCTGTGGGCAGCGATGGGCAGAACCAGGGTGTAAAACCAGATAAAGGTGCCGGCGGCGAGTCCGGCAAACACCCCTCGACGGTTGGCCTGTTTCCAGTACAGCGCGCCGAGCATGGCCGGCGCCAGTTGAGTCACGGCGGCGAACGCAATCTGGCCGATGGTGGCCAGACTGGCGGTGGAGCCCAGCAGGCGATAGCTGACATAGGCCAACAACAGGATGACCACGATGCTGACTCGGCGCACCGAAAGCATCCAGTGACGGAACACTTCAAAGGGGCGCTCGGCGTTTTTATGTCGCAGCAACCAGGGCAGCAACATGTCGTTGGAGACCATGGTCGACAGCGCCACGCTGGCCACGATCACCATGCCGGTGGCGGCCGAGGCGCCACCGATGAACGCCAGCAAGGCCAGGGCGGGATGAGCTTGGGCCAGAGGCAGGCTGATAACGAAGGAGTCCGGCAGTACGCTGCTGGGCAGGAGCATCTGTCCGGCCAGGGCGATGGGCACCACAAACAGTGCGGCCAGGGCCAGGTAGGCTGGAAATACCCATTTGGCCAGGCGCAGGTCCTGAGGCTCGATGTTTTCCACCACGGTGACGTGGAACTGTCGTGGCAGGCAGATGATTGCCATCATCGCCACCCCGGTTTGTACCACCATCGATGGCCAATTGATGGTTTCCTTCCAGTACTGCTCCAGGCGCGGCGCCAGCATGGCCTGGTTGAACAGGTCGTCGAAGCCGTCATACAGGCCGAAGGTCACGAAGGCGCCGACGGCGAGAAAGGCGAACAGCTTGACCAGGGATTCAAAGGCAATCGCCAGCACCATGCCCCGGTGGTGTTCGGTGGCGTCGAGGTTGCGGGTGCCGAAGACAATGGTGAACAACGCCAGGATCAGCGACACGATCAGCGCCGTGTCCTGGGCGCGAGTGCCCATGGCGTCGGCTCCGGCACCGATCAGCAGGTTGACTCCGAGCACGATGCCCTTGAGTTGCAGGGCGATGTAGGGCAGCACCCCCACCAGACAGATCAGGGCTACGACCACTGCCAGGGACTGGGACTTGCCGTATCGGGCGGCAATGAAGTCGGCAATGGAGGTGATGTTCTCCTGCTTGCTGATCATCACCATCTTCTGCAGGACCCAGGGGGCGAATACCAGCAGCAAGATGGGCCCCAGATAAATCGGCAAGAAGGCCCAGAGCTGTTCGGCGGCCTGGCCCACGGCGCCAAAGAAGGTCCAGCTGGTGCAATAGACGGCCAGCGACAGGCTGTACACCCAGGCCCGCACTCGCGGCGGAAGGGGCGCGCTGCGACGGTCGCCGTAGAAGGCGATGGCGAACATGATGGCCATATAGGCCAGGGCAACGGCGGCAATCAGCCCGCTGGACAACGACATGGAAACTCCGAAGCAAGGACACCGGGCACGTCAGCCCGGCCAGACAGTCTGGCACGATGTTGAGTTGACGTCAGTGTCGACCAAGGTATCAGCGCGGTCTGATGTCGCAGGGCCGGACGGTCGTTCGGGCGGGCTAGGGTTGCAGGGCGAGCTCGATCATTTCATGGAGTTCCGACACCGGTAGTGGCGTGGCGGAGAACAGGATGCGAAACACGGTCGGCGCCACGATCAGGTTCAGCAGGCGATCGATGTCCGGCAGGCGTTCTTCACTGTCCTGATAGCGTTCGAGGAGAGTCTGCAATTGAGCGCTGAGGATAGTCACGCAATAGCCTGGAGTCGCGCTGCATTGCACATCGCGCATCATGTTGCGTCCGGGCTCCGAACTCATTTCATCCAGATACTGCTCGGCCCAGGCCCGCAGGTCGCCCCGCAGGCTGCCGGTGTTGGCCGGTTCGCTGTCCGGACGCATGCGTGCCAGTGCAACATCGGCCAGCAGGGTCGACAGGTCGCCCCAGCGTCGGTAGATGGTCGAGGGGGTGACGCCGGCGCGAGTGGCGATCTGCGGCACGGTCAAGGACGAGCGGTCCTGCTCCTCAAGGAGCTGGCGGACTGCCGTATGGATGGATTCCTGAACCCTGGCGCTACGGCCGCCTGGGCGTAAAGCTTCTTTAATAGTCATGGGAACGAACCTTAACACAAAGAATTTGCTTTAAGCTCGGGGCGGTAGCACACTGCACAAAAGCAAAATATTAGCTTTAGTGGAGCGTGCTTATGTCCGGTGCTATCGACACCTGTGTGTCCAGCCGTCGCAGTTTGGTGTTTCTGGCCATTACCTTGCTCAGTTTTCTGGCGGCCTCCAGCGTGCCGACACCGCTCTATCACCTTTACCAGGAAACCCTGCATTTTTCTCCGGCGATGCTGACCCTGGTGTTCGGGGTCTATGCCCTGAGTCTGCTGGCCGCCCTGCTGACGGTGGGGTCTGTGTCGGACTACCTGGGGCGGCGGCCAGTGATCTTTGCCGCCTTGCTCCTCAATGTCCTGGCGATGCTGCTGTTTATCAATGAAAGCGGGGTGCAGTGGCTGATTGCTGCAAGGGTGATGCAGGGCTTTGCCACTGGCATGGCCACCAGCGTGCTCGGCGCCGCGTTGCTGGATACCGATCGCCAGCAAGGCCCATTGGTCAATAGTGTTGCGCCCCTTCTGGGCATGGCGTGCGGCGCCATGGGCGCCAGCTTGCTGGTGGAGTTCGCGCCGTTGCCGCTGCAGCTCAGTTACTGGTTGCTGTTGGGGGTGTTCGTGGTCCAGGCCCTGTATGTCTGGCGCTTGCCGGAAAGTGTCAGTCCGCAATCTGGTGCCTGGGCCTCATTACGGCCCACATTGCATGTACCGCCGCAAGCGCGGCGCGCGTTATGGCTGGCATTGCCGGTGGATGTGGCGGTATGGGCTGTGGGCGGCTTTTATCTGTCCTTGGCCCCATCCCTGGTGCGCGCCGCTACCGGGTCTACCTCGAACCTGATCGGCGGCGCTCTGGTGGCGGTGCTGACCCTCAGTGGTGCAGTGATGATCTTTTCTCTGCGCCAGCGACCGGCGGACAAGGTCCTGCGCCTGGGGGCCGGGTTGTTGGCGGTGGGGATGATGCTGATCCTCGGCGCAGTGCACAGTGCCAGCCTGATGCTGTTCTTCCTTGGCACCCTGGTGCTGGGCAGCGGTTTTGGCGCCGGATTTCTTGGCGCGCTGCGCAGCGTGGTGCCCCTGGCCTTGCCCCATGAGCGCGCGGGCCTGATGTCGGCGTTTTATGTGCTGAGTTATCTGGCGTTCTGTCTGCCGGCATTGCTGGCAGGCAACCTGACCCGCAGCTTCGGCCTGATTGCGACTACCGATGGCTATGGGGCCGTGCTGATCCTGCTGTCCCTCGGCGCTCTTCTGGTACTGCTGCGTCGCCCGGTGCCGCCTTGTTGCACGGCACCTGGGAATTGAGCCTGTGGCCCATCCACTGAAAGAACATCCTGGGTACTGATGATCGAGTTTGAAGGCAGCGCCTCGGACTTAATATCTATTCAGTAGATAACAGATAGAGAAATTACCCGTTATATAGATATTCGATTAGGTTCTACCATGGGCTCCACCTCATCAGAGGACAGGAGACACGTCATGCCATGCACCCACAGCGTCAAAGCCGGCCGCCGGCCCTTGAGTCATCTGCAACACCCCCGCGAAGCCATTCGCCAATTCACCCCCAACTGGTTCGCCGCCACCATGGGCACCGGGGTTCTGGCCCTGGCGCTGGCCCAGTGGCCGGCCCAGGTTCCAGGCCTGCATCAGGTGGCCGAAGGATTCTGGTGGCTGACCATTGCCCTGTTCGTGCTCTTCACGGTGATGTATGCCGCCCGTTGGGTGCTGTTCTTCGATGAGGCACGGCGAATCTTTGGTCACTCAACGGTCTCGATGTTCTTCGGCACCATTCCCATGGGGTTGGCAACCATCATCAACGGCTTGCTGTTGTTCGGTGTTCCCCGCTGGGGTGAGGCGGTGGTGCACCTGGCGCAGGTGTTGTGGTGGCTGGACGTGGCCATGTCCCTGGCCTGTGGAGTGTTGATCCCCTACATGATGTTCACTCGTCAGGAGCACAGCATCGATCAGATGACCGCTGTCTGGCTGTTGCCTGTGGTGGCGGCCGAAGTGGCTGCGGCCAGCGGTGGCCTGCTGGCGCCGTATCTGCAGGATGCTCACGCGCAGTTGGTGATGCTCAGTACCAGCTACGTGTTGTGGGCCTTTTCACTGCCGGTGGCGTTCAGCATCCTGACCATCCTGCTGTTGCGCATGGCCCTGCATAAACTGCCCCATGAAAGCATGGCAGCCTCGAGCTGGTTGGCCCTGGGCCCGATCGGCACCGGTGCACTGGGCATGCTGGTGCTGGGGGGCGATGCACCGGCGATCTTTGCCGCCAATGGCCTGCCCGGCGTCGGTGAGATTGCTGCCGGCCTGGGGCTGGTGGCGGGGCTGACGCTGTGGGGGTTTGGTTTGTGGTGGATGTTGATGGCGGTGTTGATCACCCGACGCTACCTGCGTGAAGGCATCCCCTTCAACCTCGGCTGGTGGGGGTTCACCTTCCCGCTGGGGGTGTATTCGCTGGCCACCTTGAAGTTGGGTAGCACTTTGCACCTGGGATTCTTCAACGTATTCGGCGCGGTATTGGTAGCGGCCCTGGCGTTGATGTGGCTGATCGTGGCCAGGCGCACGGTCCAGGGGGCCTATAAAGGCGAGCTGTTTGTTTCGCCATGCATTGCGGGCTTACGGAAATAATCGCCAAAGATAGGTAAGGTTGTGGCCTGGATCGATATTCGACATTCCAATAACAGTATCCACGCCACTCAGGGACATGGAAGATGAGTCACCCTTCGCAGTTCACCTTGCTCCGCAAGCGGCGGTTCCTGCCGTTCTTCATCACGCAATCCCTTGGCGCCTTCAACGACAACATCTTCAAGCAGTCGTTGATCCTGGCCATTCTCTACAAGCTGAGCATCGAAGGTGATCGCTCGATCTGGGTCAACCTCTGTGCCTTGCTGTTCATCCTGCCGTTCTTTCTGTTCTCGGCCCTGGCCGGGCAGTTCGGTGAGAAGTTTGCCAAGGATGCGCTGATTCGCCTGATCAAGCTGGGGGAGATCGCGATCATGACCGTGGGGGCTGTGGGGTTCGTCTTCGACCATCTCTGGCTGATGCTGGTGGCGCTATTTGCCATGGGCACCCATTCGGCGCTGTTTGGCCCGGTGAAATATTCAATCCTGCCCCAGGCTTTGCGTGAAGAGGAGCTGGTGGGTGGCAATGGCCTGGTGGAAATGGGGACTTTCCTGGCGATCCTGGCAGGGACCATCGGCGCCGGGATCATGATGTCCTCGGCTCATTACGCCCCCATCGTCTCGTTCGCCATCATTGGCGTCGCGGTGTTGGGGTACCTGGCGAGTCGGGCCATTCCACGGGCTGCTGCCGCAACCCCGGATATGCGCCTGAACTGGAACATCTTCAGTCAGTCCTGGGCCACCTTGCGTCTGGGCTTGGGGCAGACACCGGCGGTGTCGCGGTCGATTGTCGGCAACTCCTGGTTCTGGTTTGTCGGGGCGATCTACCTGACTCAGATTCCTGCCTATGCCAAGGAATGGATGCACGGTGACGAGACGGTGGTGACCCTGATTCTCACCGTATTCTCGGTGGGTATCGCGGTGGGCTCGATGCTGTGCGAGAAGCTTTCGGGGCGCAAGGTAGAGATCGGCCTGGTGCCGTTCGGCTCCTTTGGCCTGACGGTGTTCGGCCTGCTGTTGTGGTGGCATTCCGGTGGAATCCCGGAAAGTGTCAATGGTCATGGCTGGCTTGAATTGTTGGGTTTTGGGCATGCCTGGTGGGTGTTGTTCGACGTGCTGGGACTGGGGGTTTTCGGCGGCTTCTATATAGTGCCGCTGTACGCGCTGATCCAGTCACGCACTCCGGAGAATGAGCGGGCCCGGGTAATTGCCGCCAACAATATTCTCAATGCGCTGTTCATGGTGGTATCGGCGATTGTTTCCATCGTCATGCTGAGCATGGTCAAGCTGACCATTCCTCACCTGTTCCTGGTGGTGTCGCTGCTGAACGTTGCGGTCAACGTCTATATCTTCAAAGTGGTGCCCGAGTTCAGCATGCGTTTCTTGATCTGGCTGCTCAGCCATTCCATGTACCGCGTCGAGCATCGCAATCTGGAGCAGATCCCCGATGAGGGGGCTGCCTTGTTGGTGTGCAATCACGTGTCCTTTGTTGACGCCTTGTTGATTGGCGGCGCTGTACGTCGGCCGATTCGCTTCGTGATGTACTACAAGATCTACAACCTGCCGGTATTGAACTTCATCTTCCGTACCGCCGGGACCATCCCCATTGCCGGCCGGCATGAAGACCTGGAAATCTATGAAAAAGCCTTCAAGCGGATTGCCCAGTATCTTCGCGATGGCGAATTGGTGTGCATTTTCCCCGAGGGCAAGCTGACTGCCGATGGTGAGATCAACGAGTTCAAGGGCGGCCTGACACGGATTCTCGAAGAAACCCCGGTGCCGGTGATTCCCCTGGCCTTGCAGGGGCTGTGGGGCAGCTTCTTCAGCCGCGACCCGAGCAAGGGTTTCTTCCATCGTTTCTGGTCACGAGTGACCCTGGTGGCCGGGTCGAGCGTGGCCGTGGAAGCCGCCGAACCGGCGCAGCTACAGGCCATGGTGGGGCAACTGCGCGGCAGCCGTCGTTAATGCTCTGACGGACACAAAAACGCCCGCAATGCTGCGGGCGTTTTTATTTCTGCGACCTGACTATCAGCTGGCGCTGACTTTCAAGCCCACCAGACCGGCAATGATCAGCGCTACGCTGGCCAGGCGCACCAGGGCCATGGACTCGCCGAACAGAATGATCCCGGCGATCACCGTGCCAATGGCACCGACCCCGGTCCAAATAGCGTAGGCCGTGCCCAGAGGCAGTTCCTTCATGGCCAGACCCAGCAGACCCAGGCTGATGGCCATGGCGAGGATGGTCAAGGCGGTGGGTAACGGACGGCTGAAGCCGTCCGTGTATTTCAGGCCCACAGCCCAGCCCACTTCAAACAAACCGGCAAACAACAAAATGATCCAGGACATGCTGACCTCATCGGTTGATGGGGTCGTCCCCACAAATAAGTCACTCGATTGAGTGCGAGGTCGTCCTCGCGCTGCGCAGTATACTGCTCAGTACTGATCGGTCGATCAATTTTCGGCTCAGTCGCCGACCCGTTGTGTTTCCAGTTTTTGCTCGCTCTTGTCACTCATGCGGCGGAAGTAGGTCGAGAGCAAGGCCCCGGAAATGTTATGCCAGACACTGAACAGGGCACTGGGCACTGCCGCCAGGGGAGAGAAGTGGGCGCTTGCCAGGGCGGCACCCAGGCCGGAGTTCTGCATGCCGACTTCCAGTGCCAGGGATTTGCGTTGTGCCAGTGGCAGCTTGAAGAGTCGACCGGTGAAATAGCCCAGCAGGTAGCCGAAGCTGTTGTGCAGCATCACCACCGCCATGATCAGCAGCCCGGATTCGGCGATTTTTGCCTGGCTGGCCGCCACCACGGCAGTGACGATAATGACGATGCTGACCACCGAAACCAGCGGCAGCACTTCCACCGCATGCTGTACCCGATGGCCCAGTAGGCGCTGGGCAAGCACGCCCAGCACGATAGGCAGCAGCACCACTTGCAGAATCGACCAGAACAGCTCCATGAAGGACACCGGCAGCCAGGCCGAAGCCAGCAACCAGATCAGCGCAGGGGTCAAGAGTGGCGCGAGCAGGGTGGTGACTGCGGCGATGGCCACCGACAGGGCGAGGTCGCCCCGGGCCAGCCAGGTCATGACGTTGGACGAGGTGCCACTGGGGCAGCAGCCCACGAGAATCACGCCGACGGCGATTTCCGGCGGCAGATGGAAGGCCTGGCAGAGTAGCCAGGCCACCCCGGGCATGATTACGAAGTGCGCGACTACTCCCAGGGCGACGCGCCACGGATGACGGGCCACTTCGGCGAAGTCTTCGAGCTTCAGGGTCAGTCCCATGCCAAACATCACCAGGCCCAGCAGGGGCACAATCGCGCCTTTGAGGTCGATGAACCAGGTCGGCTGGAGGAATGCCAACACGGCAAAGATCAGTACCCAGTAAGCGAAGGTGTTGCCGACAAAGCGGCTCAGTGCAGCCAGTGCGCGCATGACCTGTTCCTTATTATGTGAAAACGCCACCGAAGGCGGTGGCGTCTAGTGCGCAGCGGTTATCCGGGCAAGGCGTCAGATGCCTTGCGGAATTTCCTCGCCACCCAGGGCTTCGAACAACGCCGGCAGGAAATCGCCGAAAGTCAGCATCATCAGGGTGAAGCTGGCGTCCTGCTGGCCGAGGGCTTCATCGCCGCCGTCCTGTTCCGCCTGATCCTGCAGCAGGTCTTCGAACTTCAGGCGCTTGACCACCATCTTGTCGTCGAGCATGAAGGACAGTTTGTCCTGCCAGGCCAGGGACAGTTGGGTGACCACCTTGCCGGTGCTCAAGTGCAGCTGGATTTCCTCGCCGGTCAGGTCCTGGCGCTTGCAGCGCACGATGCCGCCGTCTTCGTGGGTGTCGCGCAGCTCGCACTCGTCGAGGACGAAGAAATCGTCGGCGGCTTTCTGGGTCTTGACCCAGTCGGTCATGATCGCGCTCGGAGCAATCTTCACGGTCAGTGGACGTACCGGCAGGGTGCCGAGGACTTCACGCAGCGTGGAGAGTAGGTCTTCGGCACGTTTGGGGCTGGCGGAGTTGACCAGAATCAGCCCCTGTTTCGGGGCGATGGCGGCGAAGGTCGAGGAGCGGCGGATAAAGGCACGGGGCAGGAACGCTTGGATGATTTCATCCTTGATCTGGTCGCGCTCCTTCTTATAGACCTTGCGCATCTGTTCGGCTTCGATCTCTTCGACCTTTTCCTTTACCGCGTCGCGCACCACGCTGCCAGGCAGGATGCGTTCTTCCTTGCGCGCTGCTACCAGCATGAAGTCCTGGCTGACGTGCACCAGCGGGGCGTCTTCACCTTTGCCGAAAGGGGCGACGAAACCGTAAGTGGTCAACTCCTGGCTTGCACAGGGGCGCGCCAGTTTGGTCGCCAGTGCAGTTTCCAGCGCCTCAGCATCAAAAGGCAGATCTTGGGTCAGGCGATAGATCAGCAGGTTTTTGAACCACATGGGGTGAATCTCTCCTTTATACAAAGGAGGGCATTATTCTCTTCGCTGCTGCTCAGGCCAACCCTTCGCTAAGCCTTTGGAAGGCCTGAAAAAATTATTATAAAAAGTGCTTGCCAGAGTGGGGTCTGCTCCGTAGAATGCGCGCCACACCGAACGTGAAGGGTGATTAGCTCAGCTGGGAGAGCGTCTGCCTTACAAGCAGAATGTCGGCGGTTCGATCCCGTCATCACCCACCATTCGCATTCAGTGTTACGCGCAGCGGTAGTTCAGTCGGTTAGAATACCGGCCTGTCACGCCGGGGGTCGCGGGTTCGAGTCCCGTCCGCTGCGCCATATTCGGTAACCTGGAACACTGAACGCCAGGTCACCACAGAAAGCCCGCTAGCGCGGGCTTTTTGCTGTAAAGAGTTTGTGGGTAATGCGGCATTTCATGGGAATTCAGATTTTTTTGATAAAATTATCAATTAAATCAACACTTTAAGAATTTCTGTGGCATAATGCGCCCCGCAACGAAGGTAAAGGGTGATTAGCTCAGCTGGGAGAGCGTCTGCCTTACAAGCAGAATGTCGGCGGTTCGATCCCGTCATCACCCACCACTTACTTTCAACGCTACGCGCAGCGGTAGTTCAGTCGGTTAGAATACCGGCCTGTCACGCCGGGGGTCGCGGGTTCGAGTCCCGTCCGCTGCGCCATATTCGGTAACCTGGAACACTGAACGCCAGGTCACCACAGAAAGCCCGCTAACGCGGGCTTTTTGCTGTCTGGGGTTTGGCGATGGGCAAATCCGGCACCCAAAAAAGCGGCCCGCAGGCCGCTTTTCTTGTTTCTGGGCTTACTGCTCGGCGTTACGGCTGTGCCGGTAGTCACTGACAGCTTCGTACACCGCTTTGCGCAAGCGGTTGATACCACCGATAGGGCGATGGGCCTCAATACCGAACCATGGATTGAAGGATTGATTGTCGCAGGCCAGGTTTTGCGCCGGAGTGTCGAAGTCCTGGGCGGGGATCGTCAATCGGGCCACGGTTTCAAACGGTGCTTCGCTTTCCTTCCACTCGATGCTGGTGTCTTCGATCGGCATGAACCGGCTCGGGTCCTGGCGCTGGATCTGCAACACGAAGCAGGCGGGCATCCGATCGCTGGAGAGCTGCTGGATCAGTGCGCTGCGCAGGAAGTTGGGCAGGTCCTGGTTCTGCGCTGGCAGGCTGTAGGCCGGGCAACTGTCCGGGTCTGGCATGACCCGAAACTTGGCGTTGGCGTTACCGAACTTGTAGGGCGAGACCGAAAAGTAGGTGGTCTGGGTCGGGCTGGTCGGTGCTGGCGACAGCGTGTCTAGGGCGATGAACAGATGGCGGATCTGCCAACTGCGAGGATCCCAGGCTGGGAAGAAGGCGCCGACTTTCTTGCCATCCGCCTGGGCGGCAATGTTCTGTTGATATTCCGCTACATCGCTGACGAAGAAGTTCGGATGATTGAACATCACGAAGTCCTGCTCGCGTCGCGCTGATTCCGCAGGGATCAGCTGTTGCCCAGGAACATCCAGCAGTTTGATCGCCATGCCGCGGGCGTCGCGAATGCTGTCGAACTGCGGATAGGCATTGCCGTTGGACAAACGCACAGTCGCTTGCCAGGTCTGGCCGGGGGTGGTGAACACGCCCTGGCGCAGTTCCGAATTCAGCTCCTTGAGCACCTGGACCTCGGCTTTCACGCAGCCATGAGCCTTGGCATGGGCATCGCGCAGGTAGCGAGTGCCTTCACGATGCTGATCGACGATGCGTACGGCGGTCTGGATGATGTCCTGGGTGCGTGCGGCTTCATCGGCGGGAATCTGCTCCTGTACCGCCACCGGGCCACGGTGCTGCCAGGCAAACCAGGCGCTGCCCAGGGCCCAGCCCAACAGGCCGATACCGGCCAGCAATAACAGAGTCTTGCCCAGTAATGCGCCGAGGCGTAGCCAGAGCCTGCCCAGCAGGGACGGTCGTTTTCTTGCGAGATCGAGTTTCATGGCAGTTGTGACTCCAGCGGTCCGCCCAGCACTTTCAAGTATTCCAGTAGTGCCCAGCGTTCTTCAGGTTGCAGCAGAGGGCCGATGACGCCGTTGCCACGCTGCCCGGCACGGAATTCGTGGCCGCTGTTGTGGTTGCCGCTGATGCGGGTATCGAATTCAAAGCCGTTCTTGAAGGCTTCCGGGCGATAGCCCAAGTGCTTGGGATCGTATTCGAAGGTGCCTCGATAGAAGGTGGTGGAGCGTTCAGATTGCGGCGAAAGCAGTTGATACAGGTTGGGCACCGAGCCGTTGTGCAGATAAGGCGGTGTTGCCCAGACCCCAGCCAGTGGCCGGGCCTTGTAGGCACGCAGCTCCCGCACGCCGATCGGCAGGCCATAGCCATCCAGCCGTGGTCGTTCCTCGGGGGAGACCTTGGCATCGCGGTAGGCACGTTCCTCGACGAAGGCGGTGATGTAGGCCAGGCCCTTTGCGGCTGAGAGTTGGCGCAGGTCCAGTGGTTCAGTGGGTGTCGGGTGCAGTTCGACGTTGGACTTGGCCAGTTCGGCGGTATCCCATTGCAGGGCGCTCAGGTCATAGCGCAGGTCGGCGATATTGCTGGCGGAGTTCGGATCGGTGCCAATCACCGAGACCGGGAGCATCTTCAGTTGCTGCACTGGTCGGCCATTGCTCTCGCTCACGGTTGGTAGGTGACAACCGGCACAGTGGCTGGCGAACAGACTGCGGCCCTTGGCAGCCAAGGGTTTATCGACAGTGCCCAGCAGTGCCTCCGGCCAAGTGGGAGGCTTCAGACGCTGCAAGGTTTCTTCTATATGGTTGAG
Source organism: Pseudomonas sp. 910_21 (assembly GCF_052850735.1). Lineage (NCBI taxonomy): Bacteria > Pseudomonadati > Pseudomonadota > Gammaproteobacteria > Pseudomonadales > Pseudomonadaceae > Pseudomonas > Pseudomonas sp. 910_21. The sequence continues at coordinate 768,457 of NZ_VXCY01000002.1, forward strand.
GTCGCGAACCCGCACACTGGACGGGTAGCGGGCATCGCCGGTGAGTGGCTGGCCGTCGCTGTCGAACAGATTGAGGGTGGCGCCGACCCCTAGGGCTTCGCCGATGTTGCGGGCCATGGGTTGCTGCGCCGAACCGTTCCACTGCACCCAATCGAAGGTCCAGATGTCCCACAGTTGTGGGTAATCCACCGGGGCGTTGGCGACCCGATAGTTCTGCGCAGAAATGGCGTCGCCGAAACTGGCGTTGGCTATGCGGCCGAAGGCATCGGTGCGACCCGGGCCTTCCTCGGTGGGATAGAGGCCTCGATGGGTATCGTTCCAGGCTACTCGGAGGAAGGTGTCCAACGAGGCCTTGAAGTCCTTGCGCAGTTGTTCATGTTGCGCGTCATAGTCTGCGCCCAGCACTTTGCGGGCGAAACGTTCGAATTTCCATGGGTTGTAATAGGTTGTGGCCAGGCTGGCTACCAGCGCTTGGCCGAAACTGCCGCCACGCAGGGTTGGCACGCTGGAGGGCAGGACGTGTTGCGCCGAGCCACCATCGATCCGCAGTGCCTGATGGTTGAAGCGCAGTTCCCCGGTGTGGCAGGCGGCGCAGGTGATGTCCAGGTACTGTTCCGGGCTGCCTGGGTTCTGGTGCCGGGCGAACCCTACTGGCAGGTTGCCGGGATTCTGCGTCGTGGCTTTCTGTCCAGGCTCCACCAGGAAGCCGAAGCGCGCCAGGTACTCCGGCGCCGCGAAGAACTGCTTGGAGAAGGGCAGCTCCAGGGCGGTGAACCATTCATAGCGCAGGCCTTTGACCTGAGTGCCTTGGGGAGTGAAATAGTAGGTCTGGCGGTCGGCGGCATCCCACTGCTCCAGATAGTGCACCTGCTCGACGGGCACGTAGTCGGGAAGCCTGGGGTTGGCGATGTAGTACAGGACTACGGCCAGGATTATGCCGATCAACACGGCAATCAACAGCAATACACGGTAGATGAGGCGCAAGATGTACGTCCTTGTCGAATTTGCTTTCCTTATGCCTGAGCGTCTCTGACGCGGCAAGTAGCCATTACTTGCGCTATGGTTATTCGCGCTCGTTCCGGTGCCTCACGGAGCCGCATGGGCAGGGTGTTCCCCAACGTACAAAACGTGTTTAAAGACGTGAACTTATCGGACATTTACTACTCTTACGCCGGTAGCCATTGGTCGTGGTCGCCTGATAAGCTCGCGGCTTTATTCGATTGCCCTTTAGGCGCATGAACAAGGAAATAGCATGAAACAGCATCGGTTGGCGGCGGCGGTGGCCCTGGTTAGCCTGGTACTTGCGGGTTGTGATTCGCAGACCAGCGTAGAGCTGAAAACCCCGGCGCAAAAAGCTTCCTACGGTATCGGCCTGAACATGGGCAAGAGTCTCGCCCAGGAAGGCATGGATGATCTGGATTCCAAAGCGGTAGCCCAGGGCATTGAAGATGCCGTCGGCAAGAAAGAACAGAAGCTGAAGGATGACGAACTGGTTGAAGCCTTCGCCGCGCTGCAAAAGCGTGCTGAAGAGCGCATGGCCAAGATGAGCGAAGAGTCGGCTGCTGCCGGCAAGAAATTCCTCGAGGAAAACGGCAAGAAAACCGGCGTGACTACCACCGCTTCCGGCCTGCAGTACGAAGTGCTGAAGAAGGCTGACGGTCCTCAGCCCAAGCCGACTGACGTGGTCACTGTTCACTACACCGGTACTTTGACCAACGGCACTGTATTCGACAGCTCGGTAGAGCGTGGCAGCCCGATCGATCTGCCGGTCAGCGGCGTTATCCCAGGCTGGGTTGAAGGCCTGCAATTGATGCACGTGGGTGAGAAGTACAAGCTGTACATCCCTAGCGACCTGGCCTACGGCGCGCAAAGCCCAAGCCCGTCGATCCCGGCCAACTCGGTTCTGGTATTTGAACTGGAGCTGCTGGGTATCAAGGATCCAGCCAAGCAGGACGCCGCCAAGTAACCTGTCTCAGCGCCTGAAGCAACGCCCCGTTCTTACGGGGCGTTGTCGTTTCTGCGGGACGTTGCTGGTAAATAGTCCGAACCGGCGCGATCGTAGGCGGTCAGAACTGGGTATCTGCGGTGGGTAGTCTGTGAGGGCTGCCAAGTCAATGAAATTATGGGTTTTTTTATGTGAGTAAAAAACGCCCGATCTGAGCTAAGCCCTTATGAAACGGGGCTTTCAGCCGTGAAAAATAGCTCTGTTCACAAGGTTATCCACAATTTGTGTGGATAACATTTCAGTGGAGTGATGATGAAAGCACCCTGGAGTTTTGCCCGCTTCCTGCCTTTGGCTGGTCGGTTGCTAAGCCGTGGCCGTTTACCGACGCTGTTGTTCGCCGTGGCCAGCAAGGGGGCTAGCCAAGGTGGTCGCCTGGGCAAGGTCAAGGAGGACCTGCGCCTGCTCCAGGCGCTGTGCCTGGCTTACTGGCGAGGGGAGTATCGCGCCGTCAGCGCCAAGGCTTTGCTATCGGTGGTGGCGGGGTTGATGTATTTCCTCAGCCCGGTGGACGCGATCCCCGATTTCATCCCGGTATTGGGCATGCTTGACGACATCGCCGTGCTGGCGTGGTTGATGAAGACCCTGGACGACGAGCTTGGCGCCTTCCGGGCCTGGCGTAATCGCCAGATGCCGGAAAAGCTGGCTGTGGTCGAGCGCCTGCCGGATACACCGGAACAGCTGCAACTGGAAGGGCCACGGAAAAACTGAGGCGATTCACTCGCTCCCTCAACAATCATGCTCCCCGCGACCGCCGCCGCTGTTAGGATTACACTTCAAGGGAAAAGTCCGACTCGGTAAGAGTCGTTGTCCTACGGGGTAGTAATGGATATTCAGATTATTGAACGCGATGGCGAGCCCGAATATGCGGTTCTGCCGTGGGCTCAGTATCAAGCTTTATTGACAGCCGCAGGTCTCACCGAACAACTACCGTACGCCGCTGCAACCTCTCAGGCGGCGCCACCAGCCCAGAGTCTTCCGGGCCTGGATCAATTACGCAATCTGCGCGAAGGGAAGGGCATCGCCATTGAGGCGCTGGCCCGCAAAGTAGGTATCAGTCCGTCTTACCTGGCCCTCATTGAAAGTGGCGAGCGTCAACCCGACGCTGCGATTCGCCGCAGCCTGGCCTGGGAGTTGACGGTGCCGGGGTGGAGGGAGCAATCGTGAGTGTAAGGATCAGTCGTCAGCACTGGGATGGGCTGTTGGGTGAGCTGGATCAAGCCCGTCGTCAACGCCATCTTTTAACCTACCGGGCATTGCTGGAGCGATTGCAGCTGCCTAGCCCGGCCATGCAAACCCTGACGGCCGCGCTGGAGCATCTGGCGGCCCTGGATGCCCGGGCCGAACAGCCATTGCGCAGCTCATTGGTGATCAGCCAAGGGGCCAGCCGTTTGCCTCGTACCGGATTCTTTGAGTGTGTGGAGCGTTTGGGACGTTTTTCCGGGCCGTCCGATGGCGTGGCCGCTGCTTCATGGCACGCTTCGGAAGTGGTGCGCGTGTTCGAGTACGAATACCCCGAATCAGCGGAGGCTTGAATGTTCTGGCGACTCAAGGCACGACTCAGCTATTGGCTGGCGCGCCGGTTGTTTCATTGGCCGTGGTTTATCCGTGAACCCCGCAGTTGGCGCTGGATGGAGGGGCAATTCGCGCGCATGGCCAATCTGGGGGATGTCGACGCGCAAAGTTTCTACGGACACATCCTGACCTTTCGTGGACAGGGGCTTGGGGCGCGGGAGGAGGGCATTCGTCTGCTGCGCCTGGCGGCGTTGGCCGGTGACGGTAAGGCCGCCTATCAACTGGGGGTGATCAGCCTCGCCGGCTCCGCCAGCAAGGCTCCTGATGCTGCCGAGGCGAGCCGTTGGTGGACGCTCTCGGCCAAGGCCGGGCATCCCCTGGCGGAGCTCAAGCTGACGCAGCTGAATCAGTCTTCGCATCCTGATCCCGCATCGGTTCCTTGAGCGCCTCGCTTCCCATGCGGGCTGCAGCTTCCAGGCTGTCGATCACGTGGATGCTGTAACCCTGAACATTCTTGGCATGATGCTTGGCCTGGGACGCCAGCTCTGCCAATTGGCTGGAGTCCAGTTGTCCACAGGCCTGTGGATACAAGTGCACGACGCCGATGGACAGTGACAGCAGGGGGAACTCCTGACGCACTCCTTGACGGTTGGGGGCGACAAAACAGCCAGCCTCCAGGTGTTCGCTGCGGTAGAAGCGCCGGCACTGACTGTGAAAGTCGTCCAGCAGCTGGTTCAGGCGCCTTTGCCAGTCTTCAGGTCCGAGCACCAGCAAGAAATCATCCCCGCCAATATGCCCGACGAAGTCACGACTCGGATCGACCCGATCATTCAGGCATTGGGCCAGGCACAGCAGCACTTCATCGCCACGGCCATAACCGTAGATATCGTTGAAGGGCTTGAAGCTGTCGATGTCCACGTAACAGATCACTGACTCGCGCCCTTGCTGCAGCAGGCGGGTCAGGCATTGCTGGATGGGCACATTGCCCGGTAACAGGGTTAGGGGATTGGCATAGCGCGCCTGCTGGATTTTCAATTCGGTGATCAGTTTGAGCACATCGATTACCCGTCCCAGCCCCAGGTAGTGCCCGTTCAGGGTAATGATGAAGTCCTCCTCGATGCGTTGCCGAGCGCGACTGGTGATCAGGCGGCTCACCTGTTGCAGGGACTGGCTGAGTTCGACGGCGAGGAAGTCGTCATTCATCAGGCGGCTGATGGGTTTGCGGGCAAAAAGATCGGTGGCGAATGGCTTGAGCAGGGCATCCGAAAGCGAATGCCGGTGGACGATCCCGCAGGGTTGGCCCTGTTCGTCGAGGACCGCCAGAGAGTTGAGGTTGGCTTGCCGGCGAAAGGCTTCCAGCACGTTGGCTGTCGGGGTGTTGCGGGCCACGGCGGGCTGTTCGTTGAGCAGCGCGCTGAGGTCACTGCCTTCATCGTTGAGTGCCACGCTGGTGTGGTCATGCTTGGGCATCATCGCCCGGGCATCCCGGGGCGGTTGTTCCTGCGGTCGGCACAGCAAGTAGCCCTGGACCAGATCGACACCCATTTCACTGAGCACCGCCAGCTCCTCGTGCATCTCAATCCCTTCGGCGATCACCTGGGCGCGGGATGCCTTGGCAATCTGCAGGATCGAGCCGACGAATTCGCGTTTTAGCGCGTCCTGATGGATGCCATCGATAAAGTGCCGGTCGATCTTTACATAGTCTGGCCGCAGCTCGGACCACAGGCGCAGGCTGGAGTAACCGGCGCCGAGGTCATCCAGGGCGATGGAAAATCCCATGTCCCGGTAGTGATGCAGGGCATTGTGCAATAGCTGAAAGTCGTCGATGGGGGTCTGTTCGGTGAGTTCGATCACCACCTGGCTCGGAGGAATGCCAAAGTCTTGCAGCAGTTGCAGGGTACGGCCGGGTTGGTGGGCCGCCTCCAGCAGAGACTCCGGAGATACGTTAAGGAACAGCTTGCCGGGTAACTGCTGCTCGCTGAAGCGTTTGCAGGCGCTGTGGCGGCAAGCGATCTCCAGTTCGCTCAGGCGCCCGGCCTGGCGGGCCACGGCAAACAAGGCGACCGGTGAGTGCAGGGGGCTGTTGGAGGGGCCGCGGCTCAAGGCTTCGTATCCGAGGATGCGTCGCTGCGAGAGAGAAATGATCGGTTGGAACAGGCTGTGCAAACCGCTTTGAGCCAGGATTGAACTCAATGCACTCAGCTGTTCGGTCGTGGTCATGGCGATCTCTATCGATAAAAAAAGGACCGGGCACCGCTCCTGATTCAAGAGCGGCGCCCGGTCCTTCATTTCACGACAGAATGATGACTGTTTAATGACGATCCGAGGAGCGATCGAATTAAATTGCCATCATCTTCAGTGCTTGGCCACCGAGGTGTTGAGCTTCAGATAGTCCAGCAGAATGCGCCCGGTCTCACTCAGGTAGGCATCGTCTTCCGGCTTGGTTTTGTCCGGCTCGGCAGCAGCCAGTGCATCCTCGTCTTCTTTTTTCAGCTCTTTGAGCGGCTCTTCACCCTTGGCTTTGCGACGAGCATTTTCCAGAGCCAGTTGCTTGGCTTCGATGTCGGCATGCTGTGCCCGACGATCCGCTTCGTTGAGGCTGACGGTTTTTTCCGCCATCAGCTTCTGTGCCAGGGCCAGCTTGTCGCGGATGAACACAAACTCCGGATCCTTCGCCGAACGATTTTCATGTTCGGCCTTGAGCTGGGCCAGGAACGGCTTGAACGGATCCACTGCCGGTTTGATGGCCGGGCGAATGGTGTCCCATGGCATGGCTTCAGGCAGTGCGCTCTCGCCGATTTCCTTGGTGTCGATGATCGACGGGTAACCGATATCCGGAAGAACGCCCTGATGCTGGGTGCTCTGGCCGGAAACCCGATAGAACTTGGCCAGGGTCAGTTTCAGCTCGCCATGGTTCAGTGGCTGAATGGTTTGCACTGTACCTTTACCGAAGGTCTGGCCACCGATGATCAGCGCCCGGTGGTAGTCCTGCATGGCGCCGGCGAAGATCTCCGAGGCCGAGGCCGAGAGACGGTTGACCAGCAGTGCCATCGGGCCTTTGTAGAAGGCGCCGGGGTTTTCGTCTTCGAGCACATCCACACGGCCATCGGCGTTGCGTACCAGCACGGTCGGGCCCTTGTCGATGAACAGGCTGGTCAGTTCGGTGGCTTCCTGAAGAGAGCCGCCGCCGTTGTTGCGCAGGTCGATGACTACACCGTCAACCTTGTCTTTCTGCAACTCGGTCAGCAGTTTCTTCACGTCACGGGTGGTGCTCTTGTAGTCCGGATCGCCAGCACGGAAGGCCTTGAAGTCCAGGTAGAAGGCCGGGATCTCGATCACCCCGAGCTTGTAGTCCTTCCCATCCTGCTTGAGGTTGAGGATCGACTTCTTCACCGCCTGGTCTTCGAGCTTCACCGCTTCGCGGGTGATAGGCACGATCTTGCTGGTCTGGTCGTTTGGCGCATTGCTGGCCGGAATCACTTCCAGGCGTACCAGGGTGCCTTTCGGGCCACGGATCAGTTTGACCACTTCGTCCAGGCGCCAGCCCACTACGTCGACCATTTCCTTGTCGCCCTGGGCGACACCGATGATCTTGTCTGCGGGAGCTACCTGCTTGGTTTTGTCCGCCGGGCCTGCTGGCACCAGGCGCACGACCTTGACCTGGTCGTTGTCGCTCTGCAGCACGGCGCCGATGCCTTCCAGCGACAGGCTCATGTTGATGTCGAAGTTTTCCGCGTTATCCGGCGAAAGATAGTTGGTATGCGGGTCGTAAGACATGGCGAAGGTATTGATGTAGGCCTGGAAGATGTCTTCGGCCCGGGTCTGGTCCAGGCGCGCCAGCTGATTCTTGTAACGCTTGGTCAGCGTCTCCTGAATCTGCTTGGGCTCCTTGCCAGCGATTTTCATCCGCAGCACTTCGTCCTTGACGCGTTTGCGCCACAGGTCGTCGAGCTCTGCGGTGGTCTTGAGCCAAGGGGCGTCCTTGCGGTCGATCAGCAAGGTTTCCTTGGCGTTGAAGTCAATTTTGTCGACGCCTTTGTTGAGTTCCGCCAAGGCGAAGTCCAGACGCGCTTTGACCCGGTCCAGATAACGCTTGTAGATGGTGAAACCGGCATTCAGGTCGCCGCTCTTGAGGAAGTCGTCAAACTGGGTTTTCCATTTGTCGAACTCCGCGATATCGCTGGCCATGAAGTAGCTGCGCGATGGGTCCAGCAGCTTCAGGTAGCTGTCGTAGATGATCACTGAGCGCGCATCATCCAGCGGCGGTTTGCTGTAATGGTGGCGTTTGAGCAGTTCTACAACATTGAGGCTGGCAATTACCTCATCGCGATCGGGCTGAAGTTGATCCCAGCTATTGGCTGCGAACGTATTGGTCGACATCGGCAGAAGGCCGAAACCAATGAATAGGGCGAGGGCGGTGCTGGGGAACAAATGCTTCATGCTGATTCGACGCGGGGGCAATTGATAACGCATATTAGGCCGTCTTTGAAGTCGCCGGTTCCATAAGGACCGGTCGCATAATGCAAAAAGCCCGGTGCTACCGCTCCGGGCTCAGTCCAGACTCACTATGGAGGCACTGTGAAAGCATTGCAAGGCGTTGAAGGTCATGTGGAGTGGGTTGAAGAGCCAAGTCCTGCCTGTGATGTAGGGCAAGTTCGCATTCGGGTGGCGGCTGCGGGGCTCAATCGGGCCGACCTGTTGCAGCGTGCAGGTCTCTATCCGCCCCCTCCGGGAGCCAGCCCGATCCTGGGCCTGGAGTGCTCCGGGATTATCAGCGAAGTGGGGCCGGGTTCTTCCTGGCAGATCGGTGATCGGGTGTGTGCGCTGCTGGCCGGTGGCGGCATGGCCGAGGAAGTGGTGGTTGATGCACGCCATGTACTGCCGGTGCCCGAGGGGCTGTCCCTGGCCGAGGCCGCGGCGTTGCCCGAGGTCTACAGCACGGCCTGGCTCAATCTGTTCCAACTGGCGGCGCTCAAGCCTGGCGAGAAGGTGCTGTTGCACGCGGGGGCCAGCGGCGTCGGTTCGGCCGCCATCCAGCTGTGCAAGGCATTCGGCAATCCGTGCTGGGTCAGCGTTGGTTCCGCGGATCGCCTGGCCTACTGCGAGAGCTTGGGCGCCCAAGGCGGTGTGGTGCGTACCGATGGCCTTGAGGCGCTGCGGGATTTTGCGCCTTTCGATGTGATTCTCGACCCGGTGGGTGCCAATTATGCAGCCAACAATCTCAAACTGCTGGCCCTGGATGGACGCTGGGTATTGATCGGCCTGATGGGGGGGCGTGAAGCGCAACTGGACCTGGCTCAAGTGCTGGCCAAGCGTATCCAGTTACTGGGTTCGACCCTGCGCAGCCGCAATGAACAGTTCAAGGCCGACCTGTTGAGCGACCTTGGGCAGAATGTCTGGCCGCTGTTCAGCGAAGGGCGTCTGAGCCCGCAATTGGCCAAGACCTTCCCGATTCAGGATGCGGAAGCGGCTTTTGCCGAGCTGGCGACCAATCAGGTCTCGGGCAAGCTGGTGCTGGTGATCGACTCCAGCCTGAGGTGATTGCTGTGGTAGGGGCCGGCTTGCTGGCGAACCTTGCTCCAGGCTTTTGGGGCTGTTCGCTGGCAAGCCAGCTCCTACACAAGCTGGCAGCCAACGAATTTCGGGAGGGGGATTATTTCCAGTGATGGATCGGCCAGCCGGCCTTTTGTGCGTGCTCGCGTAGTACCGGGTCGGGGTTCACTACCTGGGGATGGTCGACCCGCAGCAGCAGCGGCAGGTCATTGCGCGAATCGGAGTAGAACGTTGCGCCTTCCAGGTTTTCTTCTTCGGCGTCCAGCCATTCCAGCAAGCGGGTGATCTTGCCTTCGCGGTAGGTCAGGGTGCCAAGGGTGTGACCGCTGTACACGCCGTGCAGCACTTCCAGCTCAATCCCCAGCACTTCGTCGATGCCCAGGCGAGCGGCAATCGGCTTCACCAGATGGGTGCCCGAGGCGGAAATCACCAGAATCCGGTCGCCGGCCTTGCGGTGGGCCGCAATGGTGGTGCACGCCTCACTGAAAATGATCGGCTCGATCACCTCTTCCACCCAAGGCTCCACCAGGTGCGCTACCTCTTCCGGGGTGCGTCCCGCCATGGGTTCCAGGCTGAAGCTCATGAACTCCTCCATGGCCAACTTGCCATGACTGTAGGCGTCCATCAGTTCGTTGTTGCGACGCATGAACGACTCGCTGTCGACCCAGCCAAGGCGGCCCATCTGTGCGCTCCAGAGGGTGGCGCAGTCGCCGTGAATCAGGGTTTCGTCCAGATCAAAAATTGCCAAGGCCATCAGTGCAGCTCTCTCTTCAGGATCAATTGCGTGAAAGCCGTCAGGCTACCTCACACAGGGCGGCAGGATCGATGGTCAGTGCCAGACGTTGGCCGTCAGCGTGCAGGTCATCGGCCGAACGGTTGAGAACATCCACCACCAGCTCCACGCCGCGAGCCTCGACCCGGTAGCGAATCACATTGCCCAGCAGGCTGTGGCTGCGAACCAGTGCATCGAGCTGGCCCTCCCTGCCAAGTTCGATGGCTTCCGGGCGAATGGCGATACGCCCGCTGACCGGGCGCTGCAGCAGCTTGCTGGCACTTTCGGCGTCCAGCAGGTTGTAGTTGCCAATAAAACCTGCTGCGAATACATCCACGGGCGCTGTGTAGAGCGTCTCGGCATCGCCGCTCTGGACAATCCTGCCCTGGTTCATCAGGAAGATCCGATCGGACATGGTCAGGGCCTCCTCTTGATCATGGGTGACAAAAATCGTGGTCAGCCCCAGTTCCCGCTGGATGTTGCGGATCTGTTCACGCAGGTGCTTGCGAATACGCGCATCCAGGGCTGACAGCGGTTCGTCCAGCAACAGCAAGCGCGGCCGGGTCACCAGTGAGCGGGCCAGGGCCACCCGCTGGCACTGGCCACCGGACAGTTGATGTGGATAACGATTGGCGAAGTCGTTGAGCTCCACCAGTTGCAAGGCTTCAAGGACCCGCTTGCGACTGTCATCGGCGTTGACCTTCTGCATGCGCAGGCCGAAGGCGACGTTCTGTTCCACGGTCATGTTGGGGAACAGCGCGTAGCTCTGAAACACCATGCCGATCCCGCGTTTCTGCGGGCTCAAGGGCACTATGTCCTGGCCATCGAGAAAGATCTTGCCGCCGTCCACCGGGGTCAGCCCGGCGATGCAGCGCAGCAGGGTGGACTTGCCGCAGCCGGACGGGCCCAGCAGGGTGACGAACTCACCTTTCTGGATCTCGCAATTGATATCGCTGAACACCGTGGTGCCTGCGTAGTTCTTTTGCAGGTGTTGGACGCTGACGAAGCTCATTGGCTTTTGTCCTTGTTCAAGATGTTGGCGGCCCAGGTCAGAACCAGCACAAAGAAGAAGTAGGAGATCACCAGGGCGCTGGTGAAGTGGCCGCTGCTGTTGCGCATGTTGTTCAGGTAGACCTGCAGGGTTTCATAGCGGGTGCCCACCAGGATGTTGGCAAACACGAATTCGCCGAACAGGAAGGAGAAGGACAGCAGCAGCGCCACCATCAGACCTTTGCGCAGGTTTGGCAGCACCACCAGAAAGGCCGCCTGCCAGGTACTGGCGCCCAGCAGTTGGGCGGCGTCCATCAGGTCCCGCAGGTTGATCGCTTGCAGGTTGTTGGTGATGGCCCGGTACATGAATGGCAGGGCGACAGTGAAATAACAGCCGATGAGAATCCAAGGCGTGCCAACCATGGCGAAGGGGCCTGAGCCATAGAGTTGCAGCAGGCCCACTGAAGACACCACGGGCGGCACCGCGAAGGGCAGCAGGATCAGGATGTTCATCAGCGCGTCGAGCTTGGGAAAGTGGTAGTGCACCACAAACAGCAGCGGCAGGATCAGCACCACTGAAAGCACCAGCGCCCCAACGCAAACCAGCAGCGACTGGCCGAAGGCATTGAGGAAGCGCGGGTCGCTCCACAGTTGCAGGTACCACTTGAAGGTCAAGCCGCTGGGCAGGATGGTGGCTGACCAACTGCTGGCGATGGAGTAGACAAAGGTCCCCAGCAGTGGCAGCAACAGGATGGCGAACAGCAGGTAGACCACCACCCGGTGGTACAGAGCGGCGGAGCCGGGTTCAGCGCGAGACATGGTAGCTCCTCTTCAACAGCAACTGATGGACGATGGTTACCAGGGTCATCAGGGCCACCAGCACCACCGCCAGGGCGCTGGCCATGTTCGGGTCCAGGGAGATATCCCCGGAAACCATGGCGGCAATGCGGATCGGCAGCACGTTGAAGTTGCCGGTGGTCAGGGCGTAGACCGTGGCATAGGCGCCCAGGGCGTTGGCCAGCAGGATCACGAAGGTGCCCAGCAATGCCGGGGTCAGCACGGGCAGACCGATGTGGCGCCAGAACTGCCAGCCGTTGGCCCCCAGCAACGCGGCGGATTCACGCCAGTCTTCGCGCAGGGCGTCGAAGGCCGGGTACAGCAGCAGCACACCCAGGGGAATCTGAAAGTAGGTGTAGAGAATGATCAGCCCGGTCTTGGAGTACAGGTTGAAGTCCTGAATGATCCCCGACTGCTTGAGCATGATGGTGATGGTGCCGTTGAACCCCAGGAGGATGATGAAGGCGAAGGCCAGGGGCACACCGGCGAAGTTGCTGGTCATGTTGGCGAAGGCGTTGACGAAGTTGCGCAGTCTGGAGTCGACCCGGCGCAGCGAGTAGCTGCCCAGTACCGCGATGATGATGCCGAACACGCTGGACCAGAAACTGATCTCCAGGCTGTACTGGATCGCCTGCAGGTAGAACTTCGAGCTGAAGATCTTGCTGAAGTTGGCCAGGCCCCAGCCGAACTCTTCCGACTGCAGGCTGTTGATCAGTACCCACACCAGCGGGGCGATCTGGAACACGATGAAAAACAGGGCAAAGGGCACTAGACAGAGGGCCGCCAGCCATTTGCCACGGGTGACTGAATTCACTGCAACAGCTCCCGGCAGAAGGGTTTGTCATGGGGCACGCCGAGCAACTGGCAGATCGTGCCGCACAGTTCGGTCTGTTTCGGCGTGGCGTTGGCATCGAGACTGAAGGCATTGCCGAGAACGAACAGCGGGACTTCCCGCTCCTCGGCCAGCAGGCCGTTGTGGGAGCGGTCGTTGTTCATGCCGTGGTCGGCAGTCACCAAAACCTGGTAGCCGGCATCGAGCCAGCCTTGCAGGTAGTCGGCGAGAATGATGTCAGCCGAACGCGCGCTGTTGCGGTACTGGGTGCTGTCGAGGCCGTGCTTGTGCCCGGCGTCGTCGATGTTCATCGGGTGTACCAGGAGAAAGTCCGGTTGGTACCGCAGGCGCAGGCTCTCCGCATCGGCGAACAGGTGGGCGTCGGGGTAGTGATCGCTCCAGTAGAAGTGGCCGTACTGGATCGGCAGATCGGGGTTGGCGGTGTGCCGGTCCTGTGGTGCATTGAACGGGCTGCGGTTGTACAGCTCGCTGACCCAGTGATAGGCCGCGGCGGCAGTGGAGCGGCCGGCGTCGCGAGCATAGTGGAAAATGCTGCGCTGGTTGGACAGGCGCGAGACCTGGTTGTGGACGATACCGCTGTCGATCGGCGTGACACCGGTGAGGATACATTCGTACAGGGGGCGGGACAGGGCCGGTAATTCGCATTGCAGCTTGTACAGGGCGGCGCGGCCTGCGCCGACGTAGGCTTGCAGGTGGCCCATGGCGTGTCGGGCAACTTCGTGGTTGAGGCCGTCGAGCACCACAAGGATGACGTTGTGCTTCATGAGCGGGAGAACTCCGGGATCAGGCAACGCATGGAACCTGTAGGAGTGGCCGGGCGGCGTTGCGCTTGCCGGCGAAGGCATCTGCACGCTCGTACAGGCCTTCGCCGGCAAGCCGGCTCCTACGACTGATGCAGCATTACGGCATGTTGATGATCACTTCTTCCTGCCACTTCTGCGGCAGGGACTTGGAGGTTTTCTCCCAGGCGTCGGCGTCCTTGATCGGGGTCACGTGCTTGTACTGTTCGTTGGGCAGCAGGTTGGCCTGGACGTCCGCCGGCAGGGTCAGGTGCTCGGCACGGATCGGGCGCGCATTGCCGCGTGCCAGGTTGGTCTGACCGGCATCGCTGAAGATGTACTCGCGAGCCAGTTTGGCGGCATTGGGATGCTTGGCGTATTTGTTGATGATGGTGGTGTAGCCGGAGATGACCGAGCCATCGGATGGGATCAGCACTTCGTAGTCATCCTTGTTGACCATCTTGTTGCGGTAGCTGAGGCCGTTGAAGTCCCAGACCACGCCCACTTCCACCTCACCTTTCTCCATGGTGGCGATGGTCGGGTTGGCCAGGGACAGGCGGCCTTGCTTGGCAATTTCGGCGAACATCAGCAGCGCTGGCTGGATGTTCTTCTCGTCACCGCCCTTGGCAATGGCGGCAGCCAGCACGCCGTTGGCGGCTTGTGCGGCGGTGCTCACGTCACCGATGGAAACCTTGTACTTGCCTTTTTCCAGGTCGGCCCAGCTCTTCGGTGCATCAGAGCCGTGCAGCAGCTTTTTATTGACGATGAAGGCGATGGTGCCGGTGTAGGCCAGCGCCCAGTTGCCGTCCTTGTCCTTGGCCCAATCCGGGACCTGAGCCCAGGTGCTCGGCTTGTAAGGTTGGGCTACGCCCTGTTTGACTGCGATCGGGCCGAAGGCGGCGCCAACGTCGCCGATGTCGGCGCTGGCGTTGTCTTTCTCCGCGGCGAACTTGGCGATTTCCTGGGCCGAACTCATGTCGGTGTCGATGTGCTTGAGGCCGTAGGTTTTCGCCAGGTCCTCCCAGGTGCCTTTCCAGTTGGCCCAGTCGTCGGGCATGCCGACGCTGTTCACGGCGCCTTCCGCTTTGGCAGCGGCTTCAAGGGTTTTCAGGTCGTTATCAGCGGCCATGGCGGCGGTGCACAGGGCAATGGTCGAGCCTAACAGTGATGCCAGGAAAAGCTGTTTCATCCGAAGCTCCTTTGGGTGTGTTCAACGCTGCGTTGTTATCGACAGTCTTGCGATGGGTTGGTCTAGGTCAGCAATACCTGAGCCAATTTAGGCGTGTTGGATGACACTTTGATGTCGGTGCCTGCGGTCGGCACCTGGATTCGTGTGCAGGTCCGGGGCTGCGAAATAAGCGTAGACCATGCCAAAACACCCGTTCTGCAAGGTTCTGGCGGGTAATTTGCAAGTTTGTCAGAGACCTGCTCAGTGGCTTTGTCATCTATCAGTCATATGCATTGCCTAGGCTTTCGACACGGATGCAGAGCACTGCCCCGGCCCCTGCGCTGCCCTGAAACAGTGCTGGTCTAGTCCAGATAGGTAACGTTGATGCGTATTGATGCAACCAAAGCGGTGACAGCCATCGGCCAGGTCCTGCAGGAGCAGATCGCCCATGGTCTGTTGGCACCCGGTAGCAAGCTGCCGGCCGAGCGCAAGCTCAGCGAGTTGTTCGCCACTACCCGCATCACTGTGCGCGAGGCCTTGCTGCAACTGGAGGCCCAGGGGCAGATCTACCGTGAGGAGCGCCGTGGCTGGTTTGTTTCGCCGCCGCGCCTGGCCTACAACCTGATGCAGCGTAGTCATTTCCACGCCATGGTCAGTGCCCAGGGACGAGTGCCTTCCACTGAGGTGATCTCGGCGCGCCTGCAACCGGCTTCGGCGGCAGTCTGTGCCTGGCTGCAATTACCGGCGCTGTCCAGCGTGATCCAGATCTGCCGGGCGCGGCGCATCGATGAGCGCCTGGTGCTGTATGTCGAGCACTACCTGAACCCCAAGTACTTTCCGAAGATTCTTGAGCTGGACCTGAACCAGTCGATCACCGAGCTCTATGCCCGGCATTACGACCTGCATTACGGACGGGTGCGCTTCGAGATCGTGCCCACGTCATTGCAGCCGGAAGCGGCGGCGGCCTTGAAGGTCTCGGTGGGCAGCCCCGGGCTGCGCATCGCCCGGGTCAACTATGACCAGCATGAGCGGCTGATCGATTGCGATCTGGAGTTCTGGCGGCATGACGCGATTCATGTTGGCGTTGACGTTCTTTAGACGCCAGTGCCGTTCGCCGGCAAGCCGGCTCCTACACAAATCATTGTGTTTCCGGCGTGCCTCCGGGGGTAATCACCTGGATGCTCATGCGCGGGGTGGCCAGGTCCAGTCCGGCTTCGTCCAGGTGACGCTTGAGGGACAGGTTGAACGCCCGTGACACTTCCCATTGCTTGATCGGAGCCGTCTTGAAGCGGGCTCGGAGAATGGCGCTGCCGGACTCGAAACTCTCTACTCCCTGGATCTCCAGCGGCGACCAGATGTTGCGTCGTTGCAAGGGATCGGTACGCATCTTCTGGCCAACATCGCGCATCAGCTTGATCGCGTCGTCGATCTCCATGTTGTAGGGAATCGCCACGCGAAAGATCGCGTAGCCGAACTCTCGGGAGTAGTTCTTGATGCTCTTGATTTCGCTGAACGGGATGGTGTGCACGATGCCGTCGATGTCCCGCAGGCGCACGGTGCGTATGGTCAGGCCCTCGACGGTGCCCAGGTGACCGCCGACATCCACGTAGTCATCGATGGCCAGGGAGTCCTCGATGATGATGAACAGACCGGTAATCAAGTCTGCCACCAGGGACTGGGCGCCAAAGCCGATGGCCAGACCGATGACACCGGCACCGGCCAGCAGCGGCGTGACGTTCATGCCCATGTTGGCCAGGGCGACGATGGTGGCGATGATGAAAATCGTCACGAACAGCACGTTGCGGATCAGCGGCATCATGGTCTGTGCGCGGGCGTTGGCCAGGCCCTTGCGCGAGCGGGTCAGTGCGTGATGCACCGCGGTGTCGCTGAGAATCCAGATCAGCCAGGCAAAGATCAGGGTGCCGCCGAGGCTGAACAGCTTGACGCTGACTTCATGGCCGTCGCCTTCGGTGAAGCGGATCAGCGACATGCCCCAGACCCGCAGGCCCAGCTCGATGAATGCCAGCCAAACCGCCAGGTGGGCCAGGGTATAGAAGAAGCTTTTCAGCCGTTCGGAATACAGCGCATGGCGTTTGTGCCCACGCTGGGGCTTGAGGGCGTGGCGCCGAACCAGGCCGTTGATCACCATGCACAGCACCAGCAGCACCGTGCACAACAGTGACTGGCGAAGGGCCGTGCTGGTGTCGCCGGCGGAAACGAAGGTGGCGAACAGCGAAATGCCCACCAGCACCAGCGCGGGGAGATACCAGAAAGTGCCGATGATTTCGATGGTGTCGCTCAAGGCGCGGCGGGTCAGGCGTCGGGACAGCGGCTGATTGCGGATCAGGTGCGCGATCGGCCGGCGGAAGCGCAGGATGAACACCCCGGTGGACAGCGCCGCCATGACATTGGCGAAAGTCGCTGCTGTGTGGGCCAGGTGCTGGCCAAGGCTGGCCACCATCCGTGGGTCGCTCAGGGCCTCGCCGAACGCGGCGAAGCTGCCGATCCACCACAGCGGCCGGAACGCCTGGCGGCGCAGGATATACAGGGCACGATGACGGTGCGGACCATCGAGCACGGAAAACGCCACCACGCAGATCGCCGAAAAACAGGTGCCCACCACCAGGGCGTAGGCGAGAACCATGGCCAGGTCCTTGCCCAATGACGAGGGCAGGGAGTAGGTCATGTAGACGGTGATCAGCAGAGCGATCAGCCAGGGGCCGAGCTTGCGCAGGGCGAAACGCAGCAAGTCCCAGGTCTTGGGGTGCTGGGGCAGTTCATCGGTGAGACCGAAACGCAGGCGTACCCGATGGCTGAGCCAGATCAGCGCGGCGGCCAGCAGGCTCCAGACCATGAGGATCAGGGCAAAGGCAAAGATGATCGGCAACCATTGGCTGGCTGGCAGCATCAGTGCCGACAGTTCTTCCTGGGCTTGATCGAACTCGTCGGTCCAGCGGGTCAAGGGGCTATCAGCGCCGGAGAACTGTTTCTCCAGGCTCGACAGGGTGCCGCCAATCAGGCCGAGCACGCCTTCTTCAGTGGCGGGCTGGGCTTTTTTCGTGGCATCCCGGAGCTTTTTCAGATCAGCCAGCAGCTTGGCTCGTTGCTGGTCGTTCTCCAGGGACTTGATCACCTCGTCCAAAGACTGCCCCAGCGGCTCTTCTGCTTGTGGTTGCGGTTTGCTCTGGTTGCCCAGCAGGCCCGGCAGGCCAACCGCCTGCGCACTGCTCAGGGGCAGGAAGGTCAGCAGGCAGACAAGCACATAGCAGGGCAGGGCGAAAAGACGAGCGAACACTGGGCGGTCAACCTCGGAGAAAGTCGGATCGACCGAGTGTACGAGGCCGCCAAATTCAATGCGAGGGCGAGCGCTGCATTTATTCCGCCAGTTTGGCGAGGATTTTGTAAACCACGGTGCCGAGAATCAGCAGCATGCCGATCCACATGCTGAACACGCCGAGGTTCTTGTCCCGGAAGTTGAAGCCGATGGCCAGGAGAATCATGCCCGTGAGAATCGGGATGAGCATGGAGTGGAACGAAGACATCGAGATCATGGCGACGGCCTTGTCAGGAAGAGTACTCATAAGTCTAGGTCGCTTTGTCGCGACCCGGGTTGATGTGTATCAGAAACCGGCGGGGCCCCCTGAGGGGCCCGCGGTTACAACTCAGGGCAGTT
Organism: Pseudomonas sp. 910_21; assembly: GCF_052850735.1. Classification (NCBI taxonomy): domain Bacteria; kingdom Pseudomonadati; phylum Pseudomonadota; class Gammaproteobacteria; order Pseudomonadales; family Pseudomonadaceae; genus Pseudomonas; species Pseudomonas sp. 910_21. Next base: position 786,599 of record NZ_VXCY01000002.1, read on the forward strand.
CGTGGCTGGCGTAGAAGGCGCTCAGAACCTTTACCAGGTGGGCCAGATCGTGGCTGCCACAGAGTTCACGGATGGAGTGCATGGCGAAGGTAGGCAGGCCGATGTCCACGGTGCGCACTCCCAGGTGGCTGGCGGTGATCGGGCCGATGGTCGAGCCGCAACCCATGTCGCTGCGCACCACGAAACTCTGCACCGGGACTTCCTCGGCCATGCACAGATGGCGGAAGAAACCGGCAGTTTCGCTGTTGGTGGCGTAGCGTTGGTTGCTGTTGACCTTGATCACCGGGCCGGCATTGAGTTTCGGGCCGTGATTGGCGTCGTGCTTGTCGGCGTAGTTGGGGTGTACGCCGTGGGCATTGTCTGCGGAAATCAGCAGCGACTTCTGGATGGTGCGGACGAACTCGTCGCCTTCGGGCAGCAGGCGGCGCAGGGTCTGTTCGAGCATCGGACCATCAGCGCCGCAAGCCGAGCAGGAGCCGACTTCTTCATGGTCGTTGCACACCAGTACGCAGGTTTCTTCGCTGTCGGCCGTCAACAGGGCCTGCAGCCCGGCGTAGCAGGACAGCAGGTTGTCCAGGCGAGCACCGGCAATGAAGTCACCGTGCAGGCCGATCACCGCGGCGCTCTGGGTGTCGTAGAAACTCAGCTCGTAGTCCAGCACCACATCGGCGTTCAGGCCGTGTTCGCGGGCCAGTTGGTCGGTCAGGACCGCGCGGAAATCCACCCGCTCATCGCCGGCGAACTGGGCCAGGATCGGCGGCAGTTCGTTCTGCGCGTTGATCGCCCAGCCCTGATTGGCTTCACGGTTGAGGTGGATGGCCAGGTTGGGAATGATCGCGATCGGCGCCTTGAAGTCGATCAGTTGGCTTTCCACCTTGCCATCGCGGCGGAAGGTCACGCGGCCGGCCAGCGACAGGTCACGGTCGAACCAGGGGGCCAGCAGTGCGCCGCCATAGACTTCCACACCCAGCTGCCAGAAACCCTGGCGCTGCAGTTCAGGCTGGGGCTTGACCCTCAGGCAGGGACTGTCGGTGTGGGCGCCCACCAGGCGGATGCCACCTTGCAGTGGCGAATGCCGGCCCAGCTTGAAGGCGACGATGGAGGAGTCATTGCGGGTGACGTAATAGCGGCCGTTGGCTTCGGTGGTCCACGGCTCGCGCTCGTCTAGGCGCTGGTAACCCGCCGCTTCCAGGCGTTGAACAAGGCTGGCAGTGGCATGGAAAGGGGTAGGGGAGGCCTTGAGGAAGTCGATCAGGCCTTGGTTCAACTCTTCGCGCATAAGTAGCTCCAGACAGCAGTGGCGCGAGTTTAACGTATAGGCGGGCCTTGTAGGAGCCGGCTTGCCGGCGAAGAACAGGCGCCGGGGCGACATCACCGGCAAGCCGGCTCCTACAGTGGGGAGTGTCAGAACGGCGCGGGGCACTCGAAGCGCAGGCGCTCGCCAGTCTGCGGGTGAGTGAAGCTGAGCATGCTGGCGTGCAGACATAGGCGGGGCCAGGCCGCCAGTGCCTGTGGGTGGGCATAAAGGCCGTCACCCAGCAGCGGATGGCCGATGGACAGCATGTGTACCCGCAACTGATGAGAGCGGCCGGTGATGGGGGTCAACTCGACCCGGCACCAGTCGCCGCAGCGCTCCAGCACTCGCCAGAAGGTCAGGGCGTGCTTGCCGAATTCGTGGTCCACCACATGCCGGGGTTTGGTTGGCGGGTCATAACGCAAGGGCAGATCGATGCTGCCGCTGTCCAGTTCCGGCTGGCCCCAGCACAGGGCGGTGTAGGCTTTTTCGGTTTCGCGGTCATGAAACTGTCGCGACAGTTCGCGATGGGTATCAGCGTCCCGGGCCAGGAGAATGATGCCCGAGGTTTCCCAATCCAGCCGGTGGACGATACGGGCTTCGGGGTAGCCGTTTTCCTGCAGGCGAGTGATCAGGCAGTCCTTGTTGTCGTCGGCGCGACCGGGGACTGAAAGCAGCAGGGTGGGTTTGTTCACCACCAGAACCGCGGGGTCCTGATGCAGGATGTGGATATTCGACAACGGCATTAAAACAGCCTCGTAACAAACGCCAACGGCGGCTCGCCAACCTCCATGCAATGCATGAGGCCAGCGAGCCGCCGTGGCTCCCGTCGGATCAATCAGCGATCAGGCAGGGTGATATTGAGTTCCAGGATCGAGCAACTGCCCTGGTTTTCCAGAGCGACGTGCACGTCGTCGGACCCGATATTGACGTACTTGCGGATCACTTCCACCAGTTCCTTCTGCAAGGCGGGCAAGTAATCAGGGGTGCTGCGCTGGCCGCGTTCATGCGCCACGATGATCTGTAGACGCTCTTTCGCTACCGACGCGGTGCTGACCTTTTTGCTGGCACGAAAGAAGTCAAAAAGATTCATTATCTACCTCCAAACAGGCGCTCGAAGAATCCCTTCTTCTCGACATCAAGGAACCGGTGTTCCACGGTTTTGCCCAGCAAACGGTCGACTGCGTCGCTGTAGGCCTGGCCCGCATCGCTCTGGTCGTCGAGAATCACCGGCACGCCCTGGTTGGAAGCCTTGAGCACGGCCTGGGATTCCGGAATCACGCCCAGCAGGGTCACTGCGAGAATTTCTTTGACGTCTTCAACACCGAGCATTTCGCCGTTGCTGACGCGCTCCGGGTTGTAACGGGTCAGCAGCAGGTGTTCCTTGATCGCGTCTTCGCCCTTTTCGGCGCGACGGGACTTGCTGGCCAGCAGGCCGAGCATACGGTCGGAGTCACGGACCGAAGACACTTCAGGGTTGGTCACGACAATCGCTTCATCAGCGAAGTACATCGCCAGGTGCGCGCCTTTCTCGATACCGGCAGGGGAGTCGCAGACCACGAACTCGAAGGTTTCCTTGAGTTCCATCAGGACTTTTTCTACGCCTTCCAGGGTCAGTGCGTCTTTGTCGCGGGTCTGGCTGGCGGCCAGCACGTAGAGGTTTTCCAGGCGCTTGTCTTTGATCAGGGCTTGCTGCAGGTTGGCTTCGCCATTCACCACGTTGACGAAGTCATACACCACGCGACGCTCGCAACCCATGATCAGGTCGAGGTTACGCAGGCCGACGTCGAAGTCGACGATGACTGTTTTGTGACCGCGCAGAGCGAGGCCGGTACCGATAGCGGCGCTGGTGGTGGTTTTACCCACACCACCCTTGCCGGATGTAACCACGAGAATCTTGGCCAAGGTGTTTCACCCCTAAGGAAAAAGGACTTTTAGCCCCTGAAAAACATCTCTTGAAAACTACTGCAGTCGGACAGCCTTGGCTGGAGCTCGGTCAGCGGCAGCATTTATCGTCGATAAACACTGCTGATTGCCAATTTCCTACTTCGTTTGAGCCGTAATCGCTACGTTTTAGAGATGTTTGGAAAATGCGGCAGTATCCGTTAAAGACGTGTGATGTTCAACACGTCACCCGACAGGCTGACCTGGACTCCAGAGCCCCACAAGGGGTCGCGCCGCAGGTCTTCGGAAACCTTGTACTGACCAGCGATGGAGATCAGTTCAGCGCTCAATTGCTGACAGAAAATCCGAGCCTTGGTGTCACCTTTGACGCCAGCCAGGGCCCGACCACGCATTGGGCCGTATACATGGATATTGCCATCGGCGAGAAGTTCCGCGCCGGGGCTGACCGAGGACACCACTACCAGATCGCCACCCTGGGCATAAATCTGCTGTCCGCCGCGTACTGGCGAAGTGATGATGCGGGTCGGCTTGACGGTCGGTTCAGGCGGCTTTTCCGGTACTTTCTTGACCTCGCTTTCCGGTGGGTCGAGAGGGCGCTCCCGGGCACCGGAAGGTGGCAGCACTGGCAGATCGACGGCAATGGCCGCTGCAATGTCTTCAATCCGACTGGCGCGAATCGCCAGGGTGCGCAGACCGTGCTGGCGGCAGACACGCATCAGCCCTGGCAGATCCACCGAACCCTCGGCAGCAGGCAGCTTGTCCAGCGCCAGTACCAGTGGAGCGTTGCTGAAGAAGTTCGGCGCCTGGGCGACCTTCGCGGCCAGTTGGCGATCGAGGCCTTCAAGGTCGTTGCGGGCCAGTTCCAGCACCGTGATGGCGAGCATGCTGCCCTTTAACTGGAACACAGGATCTTGGTCTAGCGATTCGGTTTGGCTCATGGTCTGCAGAAGGCGGCTTGTCACTAAAAGTGCCGAGACTTATAACGAGATCGCCCGCGCCCCGCAAGCCAGGTCGAACCGATGTAGAATGCGCGACCTTGTTGTCTGTCCCGGAATCTGTAATGGATCGCCCGCGTTTTCGAGCTGCATTCTTGTCTCCACGTTTCTGGCCGCTGTGGCTGGGGCTTGGCGTGTTATGGCTGATCGTCCAGCTGCCCTATCCTGCGCTCCTGCAAATCGGCCGTGCCCTGGGGGCGCTGATGTATCGAGTGGCCGGCGATCGACGGTCTATCGCCCGACGCAATCTGGAGCTGTGTTTCCCGGAAAAATCCGCCGCGGAGCGCAAGCGCCTGCTCAAGGAGAACTTCGCCTCCACCGGGATCGCCTTCTTCGAAATGGCCATGAGTTGGTGGTGGTCCAGGCAGCGCCTGGCGCGCCTGGCCCATGTCGAAGGGCTGGAGCACCTCAAACAGGCCCAACGCGAAGGTCATGGGGTGATTCTCATGGCCCTGCACTTCACCACCCTGGAAATTGGCGCGGCGCTGCTGGGTCAGCTGCACACCATCGACGGCATGTACCGCGAACACAAGAACCCGCTGTTCGATTTCATTCAGCGTCGTGGCCGCGAGCGGCACAACCTGGATTCCCTGGCCGTGGAGCGAGAGGACGTGCGCGGCATGCTCAAGCTGCTGCGCTCCGGTCGGGCCATCTGGTATGCACCGGACCAGGACTACGGCGCCAAGCAGAGCCTGTTCGTGCCGCTGTTCGGCATCCAGGCGGCTACCGTGACCGCCACCAGCAAGTTCGCCCGCCTGGGCAAGGCACTGGTCGTGCCTTTCACCCAGGAGCGCCTGGCCGATGGCAGTGGCTATCGCCTGGTGATTCATGCACCCCTGACAGATTTTCCCGGTGCCACTGAAGAAGAGGATTGCCTGCGGATCAACCAGTGGGTGGAAAGTGCGTTGCGCGCCTGTCCCGAGCAGTACCTCTGGGCCCATCGACGCTTCAAGAGTCGGCCGCCGGGCGAGCCCAAGCTCTACAAGAAGCGCGGTTGACCGCCTGGCATTGATTGCCGGATCTTGTGCGCCACGGATGGAGTGAGTTGATGAGTGTTGCGCAACCGATCACAGGTTTGATTCTTTCCGGCGGCGGTGCCCGTGCCGCCTATCAGGTGGGCGTGCTGGCGGCGATTGCCGAGCTGCTGGGGCCCGGCGCGCGCAATCCGTTCCCGGTGATCGTCGGCACTTCTGCCGGGGCCATCAATGCGGTCAGTCTGGCCAGTGGGGCCACGGACTTTCCCGCCGCCATCGAGCGTCTCACGGCATTCTGGCGCAGCTTCCGCAGCGATCAGGTGATGCGCAGCGATTGGCCGGGAGTGATTCGCCAGGCCAGTCGTTTTGTCGGCCACAGTCTGTTGGGGCTTGGTGCACAGGTGCCAGTGGCGCTGATCAACAACTCGCCGCTGCGCGAGCTGCTTAATCAGCACATGCATCTTTCGGGCATCAATCAGGCCATTTCCCAAGGGCAGTTACATGCGGTAGCGGTGACGGCCTTCGGCTACGAATCCGGACAGGCGGTGACTTTTTATCAAGGTGGCGGGGTGATCGATCCCTGGCTGCGTCATCGGCGCATCGGCGTTCCCACGCATCTGACGGTGGACCACCTGCTGGCCAGTGCGGCGATCCCCTTGCTGTTCGCGCCAGTGAAGCTCGACCAGGAGTATTTCGGCGACGGTGCTGTGCGCCAGTCGGCGCCCATCAGCCCGGCGTTGCATCTGGGCGCCAGCCGCGTGCTGGTAGTGGGGGTCAGTGGCAACCCGCGGGGCAACGATCCGGACGCCACCCTGCAGCGTGCTTATACCGGGCAGCAGCCGACTCTGGCGCAGATCGGTGGCCATATGCTCAACAGCACCTTCATTGACAGCCTGGAAAGCGATATCGAACTGCTGGAACGGCTCAATCATTTCAGTCGGCTGTTACCCGGAAGTTCGGCGGATCGTGGCTTGGGTATTGCTCCGGTGGAAGTGCTGGTGATCGCCCCGAGTCAGCCGATCGACGAGATCGCGGCAAGGCATCGGCAGGAGTTGCCAGCAGCATTGCGCTTGTTCCTGCGGGGGCCGGGGGCCACTCGGACCAGTGGTGCCGGGGTCCTGAGCTATTTGCTGTTCGAGGCGGCGTATTGCAGCGAGCTGATCGAACTGGGGCGCAGCGACGCCCTGGCCAAGGGCGAGGAGTTGGCGCGGTTTCTGGGCCTGAAGGGTTGAGGCCCGGACCCAGCCGATGAGCCCGGGGCCTTCGCAGCTTGAGGTCAGTCAGGCAGGTAATCCTGGATGAACTGGCGGATCACACCGACAAAATCCTCGTCCGCGGTGAAGCCCAGTTCGCGGGCATATCCGGCACTGAACGCTCCCGGCCAGGAGCCGACGATGCGTTCGATGTTGGCATCCGGGCGTAGCTGAATACGCTGGGCAACCTCGTCGCCCGCCACTTCCCGCAGCGCGTCGATCATCTGCGCCACGGTCAGCGACAGGCCGGGCATGTTGATCACTCGGCCCTGACTCAAGTGCTGCGCGGCCAGTTCATGGCCATGGATCATGTTGGCAATGGCCTGGGCGGGAGACATCAACCAGAGTCGGGTATCCAGGGGCACCGGGCAGACGCTGGCCTGGCCGCTGAGGGGTTCTCGGATGATACCGCTGGCGAAGCTGGACGCCGCCAGGTTCGGTTTGCCTGGCCGCACCACGATGGTTGGCATGCGCAGGCTGCGGCCATCGACGAAGCCGCGTCGGCTGTAATCGGCGAGCAGCAGGTCATTCATGGCTTTCTGGGTTCCATAGGAGCTTTGCGGAGCCCAGACCTGATCATCGTCTACGTTATCCGGCAGTTGCCCACCGAAGACGGCCACAGAACTGGTCATCACCCACTTTGGGCAGGAGCCCAGCTGGCGCGCCCGTTCCAGCAGACCTTGGGTGGCGCTGAAGTTGACCCGCATGCCCAGTTCGAAATCGCCTTCCGCCTGGCTGGAGACCACGGCGGCCAGATGAAAGATGCTATCGGTGTCGGCGTCGATCAGTTTGGCCAGCACCTGTTCATCGGTAATGTCTCCGCCTTTGACCTGCACCCGTGGGTCATCGAGGCCCTGCAGGGGTTCCCGGTCGAATGCGGTAATGCGCTTGATGGGTTGCAATTGGCCGTGACGGTCGGTGAGTGTGCCCCGTTGCAGCAAGGCTTCGATCAGCCGCCGTCCGAGAAAGCCGGCCGCGCCGGTAACAAGAATATTCATGAGTGGCTCCAACTGTTCAGCGATTGACGAGTTTTCCGGGGATCTTGAAGACCAGCAGGGCGCCGATGAACAACGCGCTGGCCATGACGTACATGCCGATGGTGGTGCTTTGGGTCAGGTCCTTGAGAAAACCCATCAGGTAGGGCGAGACGAAACCGGCGAGGTTGCCCCAGGAGTTGATCAGGGCAATGCCGGCGGCGGCCGCCGTGCCGCCGAGAAAGGCCGTGGGCAGGCTCCAGAACAGCGGCAGGGTGCTGAAAGCGCCCATGGCACCCAGGGTCAGGCCGATCATCGATACCGTGAAGTTGTCGCTCCAGGTGGCGGAAATCATCAAGCCGATACCGCCAAGTACGGCGGTCAGCGCCAAATGCCAGCGGCGTTCGCGCAAGCGGTCGGCGCTGCGGGAGATCAGCACCATGGTCAGCGCTGCAGCGGCATAGGGGATCGCCGTGAGCATGCCGACCTCGAACACGTCGCTGACCCCGGCCTGGCGAATCAGCGAGGGCAGCCAGAAACCAACGGTGTAGAAGCCGGCGATCATGCAGAAGTAGATGGCGGTCAGCAGCCAGATCCGGGGTTGCCCGAACACTTGCCTGACGCTGTGAACCTGGTGGCCGTCGGTCTCGGCCTCGATCCGGGTCTGCAGCAGGCTTTTTTCTTCGCGGGTCAGCCAGCCGGCGTCGGCGATACGGTCGCTGAGGCAATAGATCACCAGGCCGCCCACCAGAATCGAAGGCAGGCCTTCGAGGAAGAACATCCATTGCCACCCCGCGAAGCCCTGGTGGCCATTGAGGGCGCTCATGATCCAACCGGATAGAGGTGCACCAATCAAGCCCGAAAGTGGTACTGCGGTGGCGAACAGTGCGTACATCTTGCCGCGGCGGTTGGAGGGGAACCAATAGGACAGATACAGGATGACACCGGGATAGAACCCGGCTTCGGCGATGCCCAGCAGAAAGCGCATGACATAGAAGGAGGTGGGGGTGCTGACGAACGCCATGCACGAGGAAATGATGCCCCAGCTGATCATGATGCGAGCGATCCACAGGCGCGCACCGACCCGATGCAGGATCAGGTTGCTGGGAATTTCCACCAGAAAGTAGGCGATGAAGAAGATCCCCGCGCCCAGGCCGTAGACCGCTTCGGAAAATTGCAGGTCTTCGGACATCTGCAACTTGGCGAAGCCGACGTTGACCCGATCCAGATAGGCCACCAGGTAGCACAGCAACAGCAACGGCAGGATGCGCCAGGCGACTTTGCGATAGGCCAGGTCTTCAAACGAGGCGGTGGGGGAGCGGGCGGCAGTTTGCGACAGTGATTCAGTCATGTCTTTACCCATCCTTGTTTCTTGTATTTGGGTGATTTTGTTTTTATCGGACTTGCTGAGCTGTCTTAGATATCATAATACATCATACGAATTCAATAGCCCGACACCGAGCGGGACGGCGTGCATGAAATGCAGTACCGTTAGTCACTTTGAATACAGAGATACCCATGTCCAAGCCTGACAACTCTTCCCTCGCCGTCGATTCCATGGCGACGCTCAAGGATGCGGCCAAGGGCACCCTGGCGGATCAAGTGACCGCGGCACTCAAGTCACATATCGCCAGTGGCGAGGCCCTGCCCGGTTCGCGGCTGCCCACCGAGCCGGTCATGTGCGAGCGCTTCGGTGTCAGTCGCACAGTCATCCGCGAGGCGATTTCGCGCTTGAAGTCGGCCGGGCTGGTGGAGGTGCGCCAAGGTAGCGGCACCGTGGTCAGTGAGGGCGCGCATATCAAGGCCTTCACTATCGATCTGGATGTACGCGGGTCGATTGAGGCCGTGCTCCGAGTCACTGAGTTGCGACGTGGTATCGAGGGCGAGGCGGCGGCGCTGGCGGCGCAGCGGCACACCCCCGAGCAACTGCAGGCGATCCACCAGGCGCTGCTGGCCATCGATGTGGCCGAGCAGGCCGGCCAGGACGGCGTGGAGCAGGACCTGGCCTTTCACTTGTCGATTTCCCAGGCCACCGGCAATCCGCTGTATCCCTCATTGCATGAGTTCATTGCCCAGTTCATCAAGGAGGCGATCCGCATTACCCGTTCCAACGAGGAGCGGCGCCGGGATCTGGCGCATTCGGTGCGCGATGAGCATTTCGCGGTCTATGGGGCCATTGCCGCTCGTGATGTCGAAGGGGCGCGGCAGGCAGCGCTGAGCCATATCCACAATGCGGTGGAACGGCTCAAGAGTGCCGATCCGGCATTCTGGCGGGACTCCGGATCACGTCTTGCCTGATAGGTAGCATCGCGCTGTCCCATCAGCCTGAGTGGCCGGCGCTCATCGAAACATGAGGGCCGGCCGTCTCACGGAGTATCAGAAGTGGTACTTGACCAACAGGCTGGCGGTGTCCTGGTTGGTCTCGAAGTTGCGCGAATCCTCGATGCCGTACTTGTTCTTCCAGTAGTCGTACTCGAAACCGACGTACAGTTGCTTGGCGCCCCAGTTCAGTGCCTTGCCCAGGTCGTATTTGACCTGTGGGTTGAAGTGTAGGTTGGCGTGGTAGGTGCCCTTGGCGTTCTGGTCGTTGTCCACCACCCAGTCCATGAAACCGTCGATCAGGATGTCCGAGCGGCCCACGGGAATGGTGTAGGACCACACTGGGGTGATCTGCCAGACGTTGTCACCCGGGCGGCTGCCCTCGGTGTGGCGCTGGTAGAAGTTCAGCTGGAAGTAGTCGAAGCCCGGCACTGCCAGATCGAAACCCGGACCTATCAGGTAGGACTCGTTATCGCCTTCGCCGAATTCGTAAGTGAAGGCCAGCAGCACATCCTTGATCGGACCGAACTCAAACTTCTGGTCAAAGATCTTGCCGAACGACAGGCGTGGGCTGAACTCGCCGTAATAAGTGTCCGGGCCGACGTTGCCGTCTTTCTTGCCGTTGTAGAAGATCCGGTCGAGGAAAAAGAAGTTGTCCCCGTACTTCCAGGCGTCGGCGTGCTCGAACGTCACCGTCTGTTGAATCTGCGGGTTGACCTCGAAGTTCTTGCCGTACAAGTAAGTCAGGCTGTTGTTCTGCCATTGCAGCAGGTCGCCAGCCATGGCCTGCCCCCCGGCCAGCAGGCCGGCAGCCAGCATCAGGCGTGTGCACATCGGTTTCATTCGGTTGCTCCCAAAGTAGGTAGTTCCACGTTTTTTTTGGCTCGGCGCTCTGGTTTGGCGCCTTTTTTCTTTGCTGTAAAAAACCATCCGATCGGTCAGCTTTGTTGCTGTTAGCAAGAGCTGAGCCAAGGCCGAAAAAAAGCAAAAAACTCCCGTCCGGCTGTATAGATACAGTCGTCCGAGAGTATTTCCAACATTGATTTCGTGCGCCTTGTTACCTGTCTGGACCGGGATAAGTTGGCCTTCAGGTCAGGTTTTTCATCCGGGCTTTTTTTTAGACCGAATTTGCGTGGCCGCGGAGAATACTGGCTCCCACGGCAGGGCTCAAGTGCTCCGCAACAGAGCACTTGCAGCCACTTTGGGGCAGGCTTGCCGATCATTTCAGCAAGGCCTCGGCGACGGCAGGCAATAGCAGAGCGAAGGCCGCCGGCAACTCGAGGCATTTCGGGGCGCCAATGACCGTCCAGCGGTCAGGGTGGGGTTAGCCTGTGCAGGCTGCATGATGGTTGCTCCCTGTTTGTTTTTATTTTCAAGGCGCAGCGTGTTTTGGGCAGGGGCGGCCATGGTCCGGGCAGTCGCTGCAGTCAAGCATGAACGGTAAAACCAGGCTCGGGGCGCCAATTTGACGCCCCGGTTGCCACTCAGTGCTGATGCGCTTCCCGGGCATTGCCGGCGGCCCGTTCGGTGCCACCGAGGATGTTGAACAGCAGGTTCAACAGCAAGGCGCTCAAGGTCGCCATGGCGATGCCACTGTGGGTGATGGGGCTCATCCAAAGGGGCAGGTGGGCAAAGAATTCGGGACGCACCACGGGGATCAGGCCCATGCCGATGCTCACGGCCACCAGCAACTGATTGCGCCGGTCGGCGATATCGGCCTCCTGGAGAATCTTGATTCCGGTAGCCGCCACCATGCCGAACATCGCAATCGCTGCGCCGCCCAGCACCGCCGGAGGAATCGAAGCCACCAGGAAGGCCGCCTTGGGCAGCAGGCTGAGGACGATCAGCAGGCCTCCGGCCACGATGGTCACGGAACGGCAGCGAACTCCGGTCATTTGCACCAGGCCGATGTTCTGGGCGAAGGAGGAGTGGGTAAAGGTATTGAGGAAGCCGGCGAAGAAGGACGCACCGGCATCACAGAGCAGACCGCGACGCAGCATGCGCGGAGTGACGTCCTGGCCGGTGATCTTGCCCAGGGCCAGGAACATCCCGGTGGACTCGACGAAGATGATCACCACCACCAGGCACATGGACAGGATGGGGGCAAGATGGAACTCGGGCATGCCGAAGTGCAGCGGGGTGACGATCTGCAGCCAGGGTGCCTGGGCCATGCCGCTGAGGTCCACCATGCCGATCAGACCGCAGAGTACGTAGCCCAGCCCCATGCCGATCAGCACGGAAATATTGACCCAGAAGCCCCGCATGAAGCGATGGATCAGCAAGATAGTGCCCAGCACCAGCGCGGCGATAGCCAGATAGATGGGGGACCCGAATTGCGCGGCAGCGCTGCCGCCGCCGGCCCAGTTCACCGCCACTGGAAACAGTGACAGACCGATCGAGGTGATGACCGTCCCAGTGACCAGAGGCGGGAAGAAGCGCACCACCTTGGACATGAAGGGCGCAATCAGCATGCCGAAGAACCCTGCGGCAATGGTGGCGCCGAAGATCCCCTGCAGGCCGATGCCAGGCATCTCGGCCATGGCCACCATGCTGCCCACGGCGGCGAAGCTGGCCCCCATCATCACTGGCATGCGAATGCCCATGGGGCCGATACCGAAGGACTGGACGATGGTGGCGATCCCCGCTACCAGCAGGTCGGCGTTGATCAGGAAGGCGATTTCTTCACGACTCAGGCCCGCGGCCTGTCCGATGATCAGCGGTACCGCAATTGCACCGCCATACATCAGCAGAACGTGTTGCAGTCCTACCAGGATCAGTTGCAGGAAAGGCAAGCGCGCAATGGCGGGCGCATCGGGGACGCACTGTTCGGATGAATCGGACATGCAATACCTCGGGTCTTTTTTATTCTTGTGATTTAACCGCTGCATCTTGGTGCGCAACGTGTCTGTAGCAGGCAAATCTTGATCGGCTGATGGCAAGCAAGCCCGCCTCTACAGATGAGTCCGGTTCTGTAGGGGCGAGCTTGCTCGCGAATCGGCCTGGCGACAGGCGCTGATCAGTTGGTCTGGGCCCCCTGGGCAATCCAGGCACCGATCAGTTCACGTTCCTGTTGGGTCATCTGCGTGATGTTGCCCAAAGGCATGATCTGACTGGTGACTGCCTGGGCCTGGATACGTGCGGCTTGCAGGCGGATCTGTTCAGGGGTATCGAACATCACCCCGGCTGGTGCGGCACTGAACAGGGGGCTGGTGGGCTTGGCCGAATGGCAAACCGCGCAGCGCTCCTGGATCACACTGTGCACCTTGTCAAAGGCCGGACCGGCGCTGGATGCTTGTGCCGGACTTGCCGCTGGAGCCGCTGGAGCCGCCGGGGCTTCTGCGCTGGCTGGCGCCGCAGGTTTGGCGCCACCGCCCAGGGCGGTTTCCGGCAGAGGCTGGTACTCGATCTGGCCGGCGGCCTTGGCTACTTCAGGGGCACTGGGGGCTGGCGTCGGGCCGGTCACGTAGGCCAGGCAGATCATGCCCAATGCAGCAACGGGCAGGGTCCAGGCGAACTTGTGGCTGTCATGCCGGGTGTTGAAGTAGTGACGGACCAACACCGCCAGGACCGCGATCCCGGCCAGGATCAACCAGTTGTACTGGCTGCCGTAGGTGCTCGGGAAGTGGTTGCTGATCATGATGAACAGCACAGGCAGGGTGAAGTAGTTGTTGTGACGCGAACGCAGCAGACCCTTGGCCGGCAGGGTTGGGTCCGGTGTGCGGTTTTCCGCGATCGCCGCCACCAGTGCGCGCTGGGCCGGCATGATGATGCGGAACACGTTGCCCACCATGATGGTGCCGATGATGGCGCCCACATGCAGGTATGCGCCACGGCCGCTGAACACTTTGCTGAAGCCGTAAGCGGCGGCAATCAGCAGAACGAACAGGATGAAGCCGAGCAGGGCGGGTTTCTTGCCCAATGGCGAATCGCAGAGGAAGTCGTAGACGAACCAGCCGGCGATCAATGCACCGATACCGATGGCCACGCCTTCAGGACCGGTCAGGCCGCTGCCGGGGGCAACCAGATAGAGCATCGGGTTGTAGTAGAACACCAGGCACAGCAGGGCAATCCCCGACATCCAGGTGAAGTAGGCTTCCCACTTGAACCAGTGCAGGTTCTCCGGCATCGAGGGCGGGGCCAGTTTGTATTTTTCCAGGTGATAGATACCGCCACCGTGAATCGCCCAGAGGTCGCCGGACAGGCCGTCCTTGGGGTTGACGCGATTGAGGTTGTTCTCCAGCCAGACGAAGTAGAACGATGCGCCGATCCAGGCCACACCAGTGATCATATGTACCCAACGCACGCTCAGGTTGAGCCATTCCAACAGATGTGCTTCCACAGTCTTTACCTCTTGCCTGTCACCCTTGTTGTCGGGTGATCAGACCTTCTCTTATTGGTGGGGGGCGAGGATCAAACACTCATCCTCTTTGAAGAAATGCTCATCGCAGTTATTGCCTTTGCCACTGCGATCAACCACCAGGAAGTCATCCCGCTTTTCGATCGTCAGCACCGGGTGGTGCCAGACGCCGCGATGGTAATTGATGCCCTGCCTGCCATTACTGACGAAGGCGCGGACCAAGCCTGATACAGGTTCATCGCCAAGTGGCGCGACCACGATCAGAAAGGGGTTGCCGAGCAGCGGAATGAAGGCCTGGCTGCCCAGCGGATGGCGTTCCAGCATGCGGATGGTCAACGGCATTTCCAGCGCGTCGGCGCGGAAGATGCTGATGATCGCCTGGTCCTCCGGCTGGGCGGTTTCAACCGTCGCCAGGCGGTGGAAGCGCATGGTCGAACCATTGTTGATCATGAAGTGATCACTGCCATCGGTTTCGATCACGTCACCGAAAGGGGCGAAGGCTTCTTTGCTCAGGGGTTCAATCATCAATGTGCGCATGCTGTTCTTCTTATCTTGAGTTTGTTTTGTCTGTTCTGCGGTCATCGCGAGCCAACTCGCTCCTAAAGACGCGGGTTTGCCTGCGATGGAGGGGCTACCTTATTTCGCGACCTTGCCCAGGAGGCGCAAGCGGCTGACGCCTCCGTCTGGAAACACGTTCAGACGGATATGAGTGATCGGGCCCAGGGCTTTGATCTGCTCGGCAAAGCTGTGCTCGGCGTGCATTTCCAACTTCTGGCTGGGCAGCAGTTCACGCCAGAACAGGCTCTGGGTTTCGATCTGGCTGTCGGTGCCGCCCTTGACGAATGCGCCCTGGATCGAGCAGCTGTCCGGGTAGTTGCCCTTGAAGTGCAGGGTATCGACGATGATCTTCTCGATTTCGCCGGCGTGGCCCAGAGCGACGATCACCCAGTCATTGCCGGGAGTGCGACGACGAGCAGTTTCCCAGCCGTCGCCCATGTTGATCCCGCGACCCGGATTGAGAAGGTTGCCCATGCGTCCGAAGTGTTCGTCGGAGCAGGCCAGGGCACGACCACCGTTGAGAGCCGCAGCCAGGTCGACTTGTTCGTTGTCAGCGATGGCCGACCAGTCGCGGTACGGCGTGCCGTAGACCCGCAGACGCGCTACACCGCCATCCGGATAGATGTTGAAGCGCAGGTGACTGAACGGCTGGTCGTTGTTGATCTCGTGGTAGTGATGGCTGTCGCCTTGCAACTCGACAGCAGATAGTACTTCGACCCACTGGGTGTCTTCGCCAGGTTCGCCTTCGCTCAGGAAACAGGCCTCCAGAGATGCCGATGGCGGGAAGTTGCCGGTGAAGAATGAGGTGTCGATGTCCACGCCCTTGATCGAGCCCGGCACGCCCAGGCGGATCACTGCGCTGTCGTAACCTTCGAAGCGCTTGCGACGGGATTCCCAGCCATCCATCCACTTGCCGTTATCATCGAACACGCCTTCCTTCCATATAGCCGGGGTTGGCTGGAACAGGCGGTTCGCGTCAGCGAACCAGTCATCGGTGACCGAGATGATCTTGGTGCCCAGGCGGGCGTCGGCCAGGTTGACGAACTTCTCGAAAGGGACGGCGTAAGCTTTCATTCTTCTTGTCTGCCTTGAAATAGGTGGCTGGGGATGCACGCAGAACCGGGAGTAGCAGGAGGTATCCAGATTCTCGGGGCTATCCTCAGGAGCGAGTCGCTACAGGGTCAGCAATCTGAACAATGCGATTTTGTTGATCTCTGCCAGCGCGCACTTGAACTCGGTGTCCACCGAGTTGTGGATACGGGTTTCGAACGCTGCGAGGATCTGGTGCCGGTTGCTGCCTTTCACCGCCATGATGAAGGGAAACTTGAACTTGGCCTTGTAGGCATCGTTCAGCTCGGTGAACCGTTGGAACTCTTCGGCTGTGCATTGGTGAATGCCGGCGCCAGCCTGTTCGTTGGTGCTGGCTTCGGTCAACTGGCCCTGGACGGCGGCTTTGCCGGCCAGGTCCGGGTGAGCGTTGATCAGTGCCAACTGGCTGGCGTGATCGGCGCTCAGCAGGATATCGCTCATGCGCTGGTGCAGGCCTTCAATCTGGTCGACGGAGGCGTCAACCCCCAGGTCGTAGGCTCTTTCAGCGACCCATGGCGAATGTTCATAGATGTCGGCGAAAGCCTCGACGAAGGCCTCACGGCTCAGGGTCGATGGCTTGAGGCTCTGGAAAGCAGTCATTGCGCCGCTCCCTGGTAAGGATGGGTCTGTTGCCAGTGGCGGGCGATATCGACACGACGGGTGAACCAGACCTGCTCGTGACCTTTGACGTATTCGATGAAGCGCTTGAGGGATGCCAGGCGGGCCGGGCGGCCGATCAGACGACAGTGCAGGCCGATGGAAAGCATCTTCGGGGCTTCGGCACCTTCGGCGTAGAGCACATCGAAGGCATCTTTGAGGTAATGGAAGAAGTCGTCGCCCTTGTTGAAGCCCTGGACCTGGGTGAAACGCATGTCGTTGGTATCCAGGGTGTAAGGGATGACCAGATGCGCCTTGCCAGTGGGATTGTTGGGTTCCCAGTAGGGCAGGTCGTCGTCGTAGGTGTCGCAGTCATAGAGGAAGCCGCCTTCCTCCATTACCAGGCGCCGGGTGTTCGGGCCGGTACGACCGGTGTACCAGCCCAGGGGGCGTTCACCGGTGATTTCGGTAAGGATGCGGATCGCTTCGAGCATGTGCTCGCGTTCCTGGGCTTCGTCCATGTACTGGTAGTCGATCCAGCGGTAGCCGTGGCTGCAGATCTCATGGCCAGCCTCGACCATGGCGCGGATCACGTCCGGATGGCGCTGAGCGGCCATGGCTACGGCAAAGATGGTCAGCGGAATGTCGAATTCCTTGAACAGCTTGAGGATCCGCCAGACGCCGGCGCGGCTGCCATACTCGTACAGCGATTCCATGCTCATGTTGCGCTCGCCCTGCAGCGGCTGCGCTGAAACCATTTCCGACAGGAAAGCTTCCGATTCCTTATCGCCATGAAGAATGTTGCGCTCGCCGCCCTCTTCGTAATTGAGCACGAAGGACAGGGCGACACGGGCATTGCCCGGCCAGTGAGGATGAGGGGGGGTAGAGCCATAACCGATCAGGTCGCGAGGGTAGTCAGCGCTCACTGCAGTCTTCCTTCTTATTCGTGATAAGGGTGGCGTGGCGGAACCTGAAGCCGGTAACCCAGGTGAGCGTCACTGCGATGGGCTGATTGTATACAAGTTTATATTCACTTTGTAAGCCTGATTTTTTGCATTTTTCTGCTTTTATCGCTATGGCCTACAGCTGCAAGAAACTTGCCTGGATGGTCAGCTAATGGATGGCAAGTCGTCTGTTGCTGTGGTGTTGAGGTCAATCCACAGGCTCCCGGGTGGGGCAGTGCGCGAGTGAATATTTGCGATTATTATTGTGTACAATTTTTTTGAAAAATGTCTTAATCATGACCTCGCCGCAGCCTTTCACCCGTCGAAACGCCGCGGTCCTCTTTCAATCACTGACTCCGGGAGGCGCGAGGCCTGGGCGCAGCAGTTGCGTCAGGCACGCAGAATCAATGGGACGTTTGACTACACACGTTTTGGATGCCGCACACGGCTGCCCCGGCAGCGCTATCAAGGTCGAGCTGTATCGGGTTGAAGGGGCGCAGTTGGAGTTGGTCGCCAGCACCCTGACCAACAGCGATGGCCGTTGCGATGCGCCGCTGCTGCAGGGCGATGACTACCGTTCCGGGGTTTACCAACTGCATTTCCACGCTGGCGATTACTACCGCGCCCGGGGTGTACAACTGCCACAGCCGGCTTTCCTTGATGTAGTAGTACTGCGGTTCGGTATCAGTGCCGAGCAGGAGCATTACCACGTGCCGCTGCTGATCTCGCCTTACAGCTATTCGACCTACAGAGGAAGCTAGGACTTTCCCCCCAAGAATCCTGCGCAAATAGCTTCTTTGGTCCTTGCCCGCTCACACTGCGGGCTTTTTTTCGCCGGTTAAAAAGTCGTCTCCGGCACGTCGGATCCTGGCTGACCGTTGCAGGAGCCGGCTTGTCGGCGAAGCGCTTAACGGCTCAACAGGGATGCGGCTCCAGCCCCTGTGAACAGCCCGGCACTGATGCGATTGAACCAGCTTTGGCCCTTGCCGCTGCGCAAGTAACGCGCGGCGCCATGGGCACCGAGGCCGTAGGCCAGCTTGCACGTCAGGTCCAGCAAGGTCCAGGTAGCGATCATGATCAGCAGTTGTGGCAGGAAAGGCTGCTGGGCACTGAGAAACTGCGGCAGGAATGCGGCAAAGAACAGAATGTCCTTAGGGTTGCTGGCTCCCAGGACAAAAGCGCGCCCGAACAGTGCGTGAAAGCGCGGTTTCGGTGCGACTTCCGGCACCACGGCGCCGTGGGACGGCTGCCGCGATTGCTGCCAGCTCTGCCAGGCGAGGTAGAACAGATAGAGGGCGCCGACGATCTTCAGGGCGCTGAACAGTTGCTCCGAAGCCAGCAGCAGTGCACCCAGGCCCAACGCTGATGCGCTCAACAGGCAGATCGAGGCCAAGACCCCGCCGAGAAAGGCCGGGTATGAGCGGCGCAGGCCATAGTTCAGGCTGTTGCTGATCATCAGCAACGACAAGGGACCCGGGATCAGGATCACTACCAAGGCAGCGCCACTGAACAGCAGCCAGGTTTCCACACTCATTAGATTCTCCATATGCACAAAAACCCCATCCGAAGGGATGGGGCGGGTAGGACCAGGTGCGACTTACAAGAAAATGAACTTGGCGATGAAGATCGCACACAGCACATACAGGCTGATGGAGATTTCCTTGTGTTTGCCCGTCCCGGCCTTCAGTACCACATAGGTGATGAAACCCAGGGCAATGCCGTCGGCGACGGAAAAGGTCAGCGGCATCATGATTGCCGTGACAATCGCCGGAATGCTGTCAGTGGCTTCGTCCCAGTTGATATGGGCCATGCCTCCCATCATCAGCATCGCGACATAGATCAAGGCACCCGCGGTAGCGTAAGCAGGGATCATGCCTGCCAGCGGAGCAAAGAACATGGCGGCAATAAATAGCACACCCACGGTGACGGCGGTAAGGCCAGTCCGACCGCCAGCGGCCACACCGGCGGCACTTTCCACGTAGCTGGTCACCGGTGGCACCCCGACCACTGCACCGAAGACGCTAGAAGCACTGTCAGCCTTGAGGGCGCGCGAGAGATTTTCGATCTTGCCGTCGGCATTCACCAGACCGGCACGCTGGGCCACGCCCATCAGGGTGCCGGCAGTGTCGAACATGTGCACGAAGAGGAAGGCCAGGACCACGCTGATCATGCTGACGTTGAACACCCCGGCAATATCCATGGCCATCCAGGTGGGCGCCAGGCTCGGCGGGGTGGACAGGATGCCGTTGTAGTGCACCAGCCCCAGGCCCCAACCGGCCAGGGTCACGGCAATGATGCTGATGAGGATTGCACCGAATACTCGGTGGTAGCTGAGCACCGCGATCATCAGAAAGCAGATGGCCGCCAGCAGCGGGCCCGGTTCACGCAGGGAGCCAAGCTTGATCAGGGTGGCCGGGCTATCGACGATGATGCCGGCGGTTTTCAGCCCGATCAGCCCGAGAAACAGCCCGACACCGGCTCCCATGGCGAAGCGCAAGCTCACCGGAATGCTGTTGAGCAGCCATTCACGAATCCGCGACAAGGTCAGGATCATGAACAGCACCCCGGAGATGAATACCGCGCCGAGGGCGGTTTCCCAGTTGTAGCCCATGGTGCCGACCACGGTGTAAGTGAAGAAGGCGTTGAGGCCCATGCCCGGGGCCAGGCCCACCGGCCAGTTGGCGTACAGGCCCATCAGCAGGCAGCCCAGGGCGGCGGCGATGCAGGTGGCAACGAAGGCGGCGCCGTGATCGATGCCGGCGTCGGCCATGATGTTGGGATTGACGAAGATGATGTAAGCCATGGTGATGAAGGTTGTCAGACCGGCAATCAGCTCGGTCTTCACCGTGGTGCCATGCAATCTGAGTTTGAAGATGCGCTCCAGCCAGCCGCTGTTCAGCGAGGGCGAGAGGTCCAGCGGAGAGGCTTCGGATTTGCGGCTTTCCACAGCGAGTACTCCTCAAGAGTTTTATTGTTTTTTCCAGAGCCGGGCACGGGAGGGTGGGCAGCGGCTCTTTGAGGCAGGCAGGGCTTGTGGGGTTTGTTGACCTGCGGGTCAAGAACTCACACGTGGCGAATTATGCTTTTGTATACAAAGAAAGCAAATAATGTTTTTGGTTTTGTGTGCGAAAAATCTGAGGACTTGGCTATATCACGTCAGGTCTTTATGCCTGATAGCGCGGAAGGTGGGCAGCGCCTGCTCGGCGGCCTGGGAGGGCGCGCCGAGAGGAAGGGGTTATCAGTCGTCTACAGGTTTTCCCGCCAGTGCCTGGTTTACTGCCAGCCAGCCATTGACCGCACTTTCTCCGGCTTCGGCGAAGGCCCGTTGCAGCAGTTTCACTTGTTCGCGACGCAGGGAGTGTTCAAAGCGCACGCCATCGTCGGTCAGTTGCAACAGGCGTTTTCGTTTGTCGCTGGCCGGGGCGACGCTGTCTACCAGGTGCATTTCCATGAGTTGGCGCAAGGGCGTATTCAGCGCCTGCTTGCTCACCCCCAGCAGCGTGAGCAGTTCTTTCACGCTCAGGCCGGGGTAGCGGGCAATGAAAAACACGATGCGCTGGTGCACGCGACTCAAGCCGCGGCGCTCGAGCATTTCGTCGGCCTTGGCGGTAAAGGCCTGATAGCCAAAGAAGAAGGCTTCCATGGCGGCTTGTTGCGAGGTCTGGCTTTTAAGGTCAAGCATATTGACGTATCTGCGAAAACCGGCGTAATTTCGGTCAAGCAGTTTGACGTATTTCCTCCGACCTTTGCTAGCGGTGACCTCCATGGCCTTCTCCGAACGTGTATCGCGCCTCAAAAGCTCCTTGATCCGTGAAATCCTTGCCGCGGCCCAGCGCCCGGAAGTGATGTCGTTCGCTGGAGGGCTGCCGGCCGAGGTGATGCTGCCCAAGGTGCAGTGGCAAGACATGCCCTTGTCCATGGGCCAGTACGGTATGAGTGAAGGCGAGCCGCAGTTGCGTGAAGCCCTGGCTGGCGAGGCGCGCAAGCTCGGCGTGCCTTGCGAAGCGAGCCAGGTCCTGGTGGTCAGCGGCTCCCAGCAGACTCTTGATCTGGCGGCGAAGCTGTACATCGACAAGGGCACCCAGATCCTGTTGGAAGCTCCAACCTATCTGGCCGCCCTGCAGATCTTCCAGTTGTTTGGTGCCGACTGCCTGACGGTGCCACTGGAGGCCGATGGTCCGGATCTGGCGCAGATGCGCACCCGCCTGGAGCAGTATCGTCCAGCATTCGTCTACCTGATCCCGACGTTCCAGAATCCTTCGGCAGTGCGCTATAGCGAAGCCAAGCGTGAGGCGGTGGCGGCCCTGCTGGACGAGTTCGGCGTGACCCTGATCGAGGACGAGCCCTATCGCGAGCTGACCTTCGACGGTGGCAGCGCGACACCCATTGTCAGCCGCTTGAAAAAGGCCAGTTGGATCTACACGGGCACCGTATCGAAAACCCTGCTCCCGGGATTGCGGGTTGGGTATCTGATCGCCAGTCCGGACCTGTTCCCCCATCTGCTGCGCCTGAAACAGTCCGCGGACCTGCATACCAACCGTGTCGGCCAGTGGCAGGCCATGCAGTGGATAGGCAGCGATCAGTTCCAGCAGCACTTGGGTGAACTGCGCAGTTTCTATCGTCTGCGCCGTGATGCCTTTCAGGTCGCGCTGCAAACTCATTTTGCCGATCTGGCTGACTGGCAGGTGCCCCAGGGTGGTCTGTTTTTCTGGTTGAGCTTGAAACAACCCCTGGATACCCGCACTTTGCTCAAGTCAGCGTTGGAACAAGACGTGACTTTCATGCCCGGCGAACCGTTCTTCTCTGAACCGGAGCGCAATCATGGGCATCTGCGGTTGAATTTCAGCCATATCGATCCGGCACGGCTGGACGAAGGCCTCAAGCGGCTGGCCACCGTAATACGTCAAGCACAGGCTGCACAGGCAGCCTAAGGGGAGGGCCATGTACAAGGTTTATGGCGATTACCGTTCGGGCAACTGCTACAAGATCAAGCTGATGCTCAGTCTTCTAGGGCTGCCTTATGAGTGGCAGGCAGTGGACATTCTCGGAGGCGATACCCAGACCGAAGCTTTCCTGGCGAAGAATCCCAACGGCAAGATTCCGGTACTGGAGCTGGAAGACGGTACCTGCCTGTGGGAGTCCAACGCGATTCTCAACTTCCTGGCCGACGGCAGCGAGTTCCTTCCCAGCGAACCGCGCCTGCGTACCCAGGTCCTGCAATGGCAATTCTTCGAGCAGTACAGCCACGAGCCCTACATCGCCGTGGCGCGCTTCATTGAACAGTACGAGGGCCTGCCCGAAGAACGCCGGGACGAGTACCTGAAGCTGCACAAGCGTGGCTACAAGGCGCTGGATGTGATGGAGAAACAATTGAGCCGTACGCCATATCTGGTGGGCGAGCACTATTCCATTGCCGACATCGCACTCTATGCCTATACCCACGTGGCCCATGAAGGCGGCTTCGACCTGACTCGCTACCCGGCCATCCAGGCCTGGATGCAACGGGTGCAAAGCCATCCCCAGCATGTGGCGATGTTCGATTGAGCGAGGGGCGTTGCCCACTGGACCGGCCTTGTGCCGGTTCAGTGCTTTATGGGGGGCATCAATTCGCGCTGTTCGTCAAAGACTGGCCCAGCAGTTCATAACAGCGCTGCGCGGCAGGACTCAGTTGCTGGCCGCGGCGGCGGATCAGGCCGATCTCGCGGTTGACGTGCTGTTGCATCGGCCCGGGACAACAGCCCGGGGGAGGGCATCAAGCAGCCGAGAAGCGCTGGTTCAGGTAGTCGATGATCACTTTGGATTCATACATCCAGGTGGTCTGCCCATTCTCTTCGATACGCAGGCACGGCACCTTGATCTTGCCACCCTGCTCCAGCAGGGTCTGGCGATCCTGCTCATTGTTCTTGGCGTCGCGCAGCGCTACTGGCACGTTCAGGCGGTGCAGGGTACGGCGGGTCTTCACGCAGAACGGGCAGGCGTGGAACTGATACAGGGTCAGGCCCTTGGCGGCCTGTTCGACTTGCGCTTGAGCAGCGGCAGTGCGCTTCTGCTTGCGCGGGCGGGTGATGAAGTCGATGAAAATGATGAGTTGGCCCAGGCCGACTCGCAGCGCTTTGACGATCACGGTATTGCCTCTTGCCCATGAATGAAGGGGCGGCAGCTTACCTGATTTTTGCCAGACGAAAAAAAACCGGCGATCAACGCCGGTTTTTCTGCTCAGGGCCTGTTACTTGATCAGGCTGAGGAACTCGCTGCGGGTCGCGGCATTTTCGCGGAACTCACCCAGCATCACCGAAGTGATCATCGACGAATTCTGCTTCTCCACACCGCGCATCATCATGCACATGTGCTTGGCCTCGATCACCACGGCAACCCCAAGGGCGCCGGTCACTTGCTGGACGGCGTCGGCGATCTGCCGGCTGAGGTTTTCCTGGATCTGCAGGCGGCGGGCATACATGTCGACGATGCGCGCGACTTTCGACAGTCCCAGGACCTTGCCGCTGGGAATGTAGGCAACATGAGCCTTGCCGATGAATGGCAGCAGATGGTGTTCGCACAACGAGTAGAGCTCGATGTCCTTGACCAGTACCATTTCGCTGTTGTCGGAGCTGAACAAGGCACCGTTGGTGACCTCTTCCAGGGTTTGGGCATAACCGCGGCAAAGGTACTGCATGGCTTTGGCGGCACGCTTCGGCGTGTCGAGCAGGCCCTCGCGGGAGACGTCCTCGCCCAGTTGGCCGAGGATCGCGGTGTAATTCTGTTCCAGGGACATGAAACTACCTGTGGGATTTTACGCAAAGGGCAAGGGTACGGTGGCGGACACGGCGCTGCAAGCTTGGCGCAGCGGCTTTATTCGTCGCGGCCTTCCATCATGGTGCGTTTGAGCATCACGTACAGCGCCCCGGTGCCGCCATGTTTGGCCTGGCAGGAGGTGAAGCCCAGCACCTGCGGATGCTGGCGTAGCCAGGTGTTGACGTGGCTTTTGATCATGGGGCGCTTACCGTCCAGGCGCACGGCCTTGCCGTGGGTAACGCGCACGCAGCGGATTTCGAACTTGGTGGCTTCGGCGAGAAACGCCCAGAGGGTTTCCCGGGCCTTTTCCACGGTCATGCCGTGCAGGTCGAGGCTGCCTTCAAAGGGAATCTGGCCGATTTTCAGCTTGCGCATCTGGCTTTCCTGGACCCCGTCGCGGGCCCACATCAGCTCATCTTCAGGCCCCACATCGATGACAAACTGATCGGACAGCCCGTCCACGGTCGTGGTCTCGCTACGCACAGTGGCAGCCTGGCGCAGCTTGGCGATCTGTGCCCGGTCGGCCTTGGGTTTGCCTGTGTCGGCCCGATCGTGCTTGATCGGCTTGACGCCGCGGATCTCGTTTTTGAATAGGGAAAAATCGTCGTCTTGCATGTCAGCCTCCGCGAAGGGCGGCTAGTTTACCCAACTCGGAACACCTTAAGGCGCGCAAATCGCGCCCAGGGTTGTCAGTCGTGTTTTTTCATCAGGTGCGGCGCCATGTTCAGCGCCAGGGGCTGGCGCATGCGGCGCCGGCAACGCCGCCACAGGCGCACACCGACATACAGCAGTACCAGGCCGATCAGCAGGATCAGCGCCGAGCCCAGTGGGCTGGCGTTGAGCTCTCCCAGCGCCGGAGCGCGTCCCAGCAGGCTTGCGGTCCCAGCCAGGGCCAGCAGCACGCCGAAGGTCGCCAGCAATGCAGAGAATCCAGCCCCCAGGCGCAGGCGCCAGTTTCGCGGGCTTTTGGGCCGCAATCGGCGTGCGTCAAAACCATCGGATATCTTCATTCCGACCTTCCTCAATGGGTATCGGCCCTTCGACCGGGAGTTGACCGGGTGGTTCCTGAGGCTAAGGCAATTGCTGCAAATGCGAGGCGTTTATGGATGAGCGGCCCGCCAGCCGCTCACCAAGGCTGGTCAGGTCAGGCTTGCGGTCTGGGCGAGAGTGGCGAAGTTGTCGGCCATGATCGCCATTTCAGTCTGCTGAACATGCTCGGCGCTGAGAATGCCGCCCTTGTAGGGCAGGTCACGGGTGGCACAGGCGTCCTCCACCAGGGTGCAACGGAATCCCAGGTTCTTCGCTGCACGTACGGTGGTGCTGACGCTGGAGTGGCTCATGAAGCCGGCGACGATCAGGTCCAGGGAGCCCAGATCCTGCAGGCGCTTTTCCAGTTCGGTGCCGTGAAAGGCACTGGGCAGCAGCTTGCCGATAATGGTCTCGTCGCCTTGGGGCTCAAGGCCGGGGATGAATTCGCCGCGCTCGCCCTGAGGGTCGAACAGGCCGCCGACGGTGCCGAGATGGCGTACATGCACGATGGGCCGGCCGGCAGCCCGGGCGGCGGCCAGCAGTTGGCCGATGTTGGCCACTGCCTTGTCCATGCCGGACAGGGCCAGGGGGCCGCTGAGGTACTCTTTCTGGGCGTCGATGATCACAAGGGTCGCGTGGCTCAAGTTGGCCGCTGCATAACCACGACCGCTGAGTTGAAACATCGTCTTTGGAACGGACATTCTGGGGCTCCTGTGAGTGGGGCTTTTGCGACATTGTCCTCCGGCGGAGCGCTTCTGTGAATCGCTACTAACGTAAGGTGCGCCGTTGTTGGCCTGCAGCCTTGTCAAGAGGGGCAAGGTATTGGGCTTCCCGGGCCAAAAGCGGTCTGTCGGGCGATTGTACGGGGGTGGCTTTTCATTCGTCGTCGGCAGGCGCTTTGGCTGTTAGAATTGCCGGTCGTTTTTTCAGGAGTCTGTCCCGTGATCACTTCCCGCCTTCGCACCTTGCGTGACCATATCCGCTGGGCTGTCAGCCGCTTTCATGGGGAGGATCTGTTCTTCGGCCATGGTACCGACAACGCCTGGGACGAGGCCCGCCAATTGGTGCTCGGAGCCTTGCACCTGCCCTGGGAAATCGCCGACAGCTACCTGGACTGCGCGTTGGAAGACGATGAACTGGTCCACCTTCAGCACCTGCTCAAGCGCCGTATCGAAGAGCGCGTGCCCACAGCCTATCTGTTGGGTGAGGCCTGGTTCTGCGGCATGTCGTTCATCGTTGACGAGCGTGTGCTGATTCCTCGCTCGCCCATCGGCGAGTTGATCGAGAAACGCTTCGAACCCTGGCTGGGCACTGAGCCTGCGCGGATTCTCGATCTGTGCACCGGCTCCGGTTGCATCGGCATCGCCTGTGCCTATGAGTTCCGCGAGGCCGAAGTGGTGCTGGCCGACCTGTCCTTCGAGGCCCTGGAAGTGGCCAACCAGAATATTGAGCGCCACGGTGTCGATGAGCGGGTGTTCACCGTTCAGGGCGATGGTTTCGATGGCTTGCCGGGGCAGCGCTTCGACCTGATCGTTTCCAACCCGCCGTATGTCGATGCCGAAGATTTTGCCGACATGCCGGACGAGTACCAGCATGAGCCCGAGCTGGGCCTGGCCTGTGGCGATGATGGTCTGAATCTGGTGCGGCGCATGCTGGCCCAGGCCGCTGATCACCTGACCGAGAAAGGCTTGCTGATTGTCGAAGTGGGCAATAGCCAGGTGCACGTCGAGGCGCTGTACCCCGAAGTCGACTTCGCCTGGCTGGACTTCGAACGCGGCGGTCACGGTGTGTTCATGCTCACTGCGGAGCAGTGCCGCGAGCATCAGGCGTTGTTCGTCGCTCGCGCCTGAGCCATTGCCGGCCCGCGCAAGGCGGGCCTTGAGTCTTGAAGAGGTTGCGACTCAGCGGTGAGTCGCAATCCAGATCAGCAGACCCGCCTGGAAGACCGCAAAGGCCACCAGGCAGGTGATGGTGAAGCGCAGGCCGGTGTCTTCACGTTTGTACTTGGTGACTTTCTCTTCCTGCTTGCGCAGTTTGACTTCCAGCTCTTCCAGGTTCTGCTCGGCCTGTTGGAGCATCTGCGCCGCTTCCAGTATCTCCACGAACTGCAGTTTCTCGGTGTTCCACTGGCTCAGCAGCTCGCCCACCTGAACATCCTTGACGCTGCCCTTGAGATGCTGGGCATCGGCATACACCACGTCGAAGCCCTGGGTGCGCAGCACATGATCGCGACGCAGGCGAGTGTCCTCATTGAGGGCGTCCTTGTTGGCGAGGTCGAAGCCGTCCACCCGGTAGTGCGGCCACTTCTTCTGCGCCCACTGCGCGGCCTGGGCCAGCAGGAAGCGTCCGATGCCACGGTTGAGCGGTTCGATCTGCAGCCCGCCTTCGGGCTCGAAATGCACCCGGTGGGTGTCGTGCTCGACCCAGACATCCAGATGATTCTGTTCCTTGCGCACGCGCTGGCCGGGCAGGCTGATGGTCATGCGCAGCAGGCTGTGCTCTTTGTTGTTGCGTTCGGCATAACCGAACTCGACAAAACGCAAAGGGCGTCCGCCGGTGGCGCGATCGGTCTGCAGGGGCGCCAGGCGCAGCATCTTGTGATGTTCGGCCTGGACATCCGCCCACGGCAACGGCGCCGCTTCCGGTACGGCGGCTTCCTGCTCGGTGGCGGGTGAATTCGAGGTATCAGTCATAACGGCAAGTCCTGTCCAATCGCTGCGCGCCGACAGCAATCGAACGGCCGGCAAAGGCTTATCGGCCGTTTTTTTCAGGACTGGAGGGTAAAAACAGCCTAACGGGTGTGAAGTCCGTCAATAAAACTGATGATGGACCGGCCCAGTTCCGCCGCCAGGGGCAATTGCGGGTCCTTGTAGGACGCCAATTGGCGTTTGAGATCGTTGGGCACGATACGCAGTACATGGTTCATGCCATCGATCAAGGTCAGTTGAGCATCCGGTTTCGCCGCCTTGAGCACCCGGGCGTCGTCGATGCTGACCTGGATATCGTTGCTGCCCTGGATGATCAGCGCCGGCATTTTCAGGCGGGCGAAAGCGGCGGCCGGGTCCTCGCGGAACAGGGTGATCAGATAGGGTTGCACGCTGGGGCGGAAGATCACTTGCAGGGCCGGCGGCACATCGTTGTCGACCTGACCGGCCTTGAGGCTGTCCAGCAGTTCATTGCTGCGCACCATCAGCGCCGGCGGCAGGCGATAACTCAGTTGCTGGCGCAGCACCTGATCCACGGGCCGGGCGGTGCCGGAGATGGAGATCACCCCGGCGGCGTCCAGTTGGCGGGCGGCGAGGCTGGCGATCAGCGCACCTTCGCTGTGTCCCAACACGATCAGTTGGCCCAGGCGCGGGTCGGCCTTGAGCTGCTTGCCCCAGGCCACGACGTCGGCCACATAGGCGTCGAGGGTCAGGTTGCGTTCATCCGGGGTCGCCGCGAGGCTGGCAGCCACACCGCGCTTGTCGTAGCGCACGCTGGCGATGTTGTGCTTGGCCAGCACCCAGGCCAGGCGCTTGAGGCTGTCGTTGCGCCCGCCGTCGGGGTTGTTGCCGTCGCGGTCGGTGGGGCCGGAACCGGAAATGATCAGCACCACCGGCACCGGCTGCGCAGATTTGGGCAGCAGCATCGAGCCATACAGCTCGCCGTGGCCGGTCTCCAGGCTTACGGGGCGTTGCAGGACGGCCGCGTTGACCAGGCCGGTGAACAGGGAAAGGCTCAAGAGAAGGACTCGCAGCATCATCACGCCATCATGGATAAGGTGCCGGTTGGACTCGGCCAGGGGCAGAAGGTTCGAGGATGAACTAGTTGGGTAGCCTGCGTATACTTGCGCCCTTCAGTAATCCTGATTGAGTTATTTCGGCTGATTTCACGGAGCTCCCCGCATGTCCGGCAATACCTACGGCAAGCTGTTCACTGTCACCACCGCGGGCGAAAGCCATGGTCCGGCGTTGGTCGCCATTGTCGACGGCTGCCCGCCGGGCCTCGAGCTGTCCCTGGAAGACCTGCAGCGTGATCTGGACCGGCGCAAGCCCGGCACCAGCCGTCACACCACCCAGCGCCAGGAACCCGATGAAGTCGAGATCCTTTCCGGGGTGTTCGAGGGCAAGACCACTGGCTGTTCCATTGGCCTGTTGATCCGCAATACCGACCAGAAGTCCAAGGACTATTCGGCGATCAAGGATCTGTTCCGTCCGGCTCACGCCGATTACACCTACCACCACAAGTACGGCATTCGTGATTACCGTGGCGGCGGTCGCAGCTCGGCGCGGGAAACCGCCATGCGCGTGGCGGCCGGGGCCATCGCCAAGAAATACCTGGCCAGCCAGGGCATCGTGGTGCGCGGCTACATGAGTCAGTTGGGCCCGATCGAGATTCCGTTCAAGACTTGGGATTCGGTGGAGGACAACGCGTTCTTCAGCCCCGATCCGGATAAGGTTCCAGAGCTGGAAGCCTACATGGACCAATTGCGCCGGGATCAGGATTCCGTGGGGGCGAAGATCACCGTGGTCGCCGAAGGCGTGATGCCGGGCCTGGGCGAGCCGATCTTCGATCGTCTGGATGCCGAACTGGCCCACGCGTTGATGAGCATCAATGCGGTCAAGGGCGTGGAAATCGGCGCCGGTTTCGCCAGCGTCGCCCAGCGCGGCACCGAGCACCGTGACGAGCTGACCCCGCAAGGTTTCCTCAGCAATAACGCCGGTGGCATTCTTGGCGGTATCTCCTCGGGGCAGCCGATCGTTGCCCACCTGGCGCTCAAGCCGACGTCCAGCATCACCACGCCAGGCCGCTCCATCGATGTTGATGGCAATCCGGTGGACGTGATCACCAAGGGCCGTCACGACCCTTGCGTGGGCATTCGCGCCACTCCCATTGCAGAAGCCATGATGGCCATCGTGCTGATGGATCAACTGCTGCGTCACCGCGGCCAGAATGCCGACGTGCGCGTCAGCACGCCGGTACTGGGCCAGCTGTAATGGCGGTTCTGCCAGTCGCTACGGTCTGATGACCGTGGCGGCGCTGCCGTACTGGCGGCTTTCCAGTTTCTACCTATTCTATTTCGCCCTGCTGGGCTCGACGGCGCCGTTTCTGGCGCTGTATTTCGATCACCTGGGTTTTTCCAGCGCGCGGATCGGCGAACTGGTGGCCATTCCCATGCTCATGCGCTGCGTGGCGCCCAACCTTTGGGGCTGGCTGGGGGACTACACCGGCCGGCGCCTGGCGATCGTGCGTTTTGGTGCAATCTGCACCCTGATCTGTTTTTCCCTGATCTTCGTCGACAAGAGCTATGCCTGGCTGGCCATGGTCATGGCCCTGCACGCGTTTTTCTGGCACGCAGTCCTGCCGCAGTTCGAAGTGATCACCCTGGCGCACTTGCAGGGGCAGACCTCACGCTACAGCCAGATCCGTCTTTGGGGATCCATCGGTTTCATTCTTACCGTGGTGGCTTTGGGGCGCCTGTTCGAGTGGTTGAGCCTGGATATCTATCCGGCGGCGTTGGTGGCGATTATGGGCGGCATCGTGCTCAGCAGCCTGTGGGTGCCCAACGCCCAGCCTGCGGTGCAGGGGCCGCGGCTGGCCGGGGAAGGCTTTATCAAGCAGTTGCGCAGTCCCGGTGTGTTGGCCTTCTATCTGTGTGTGGCATTGATGCAGATGAGCCACGGCCCTTACTACACCTTCCTGACCCTGCACCTGGAGCGCCTGGGCTATACCCGTGGCCTGATCGGCATGCTCTGGGCCCTGGGGGTGGTGGCCGAGGTGCTGATGTTCCTGGCCATGAGCCGGATTCTGGCGCGGTTTTCCGTGCGCCGGGTGTTGCTGGCGAGTTTCCTCTTGGCGGCTTTGCGCTGGTTGCTGTTGGGCGGCCTGGCGGAACATCTCGGGGTGCTGTTGTTGGCGCAGGTGCTGCATGCGGCGACCTTCGGCAGTTTTCACGCCGCAGCCATTCATTTTGTGCAACGCAGCTTCGGCGCTCGTCAGCAGGGTCAGGGCCAGGCGTTGTACGCCGCCCTGGCTGGAACCGGAGGTGCCTTGGGGGCCCTGTATTCCGGCTACAGCTGGAACGCCCTGGGCGCCACATTGACCTTTAGTATTGCTAGCGTCGCCGCCCTGGCCGCAGCCGTTATCATTGCCACCCGCATGCAAGAGGAGTTGCCGTTATGAGCAGCCTGTCCGTCTACCACGTATCCAGCCCGGACCTGCCGAACAAGGTTCTGACCCACTTCGACGATATCGCTGCGACCCTGGCCGAACAGGGGATTGGCTTCGATCGTTGGCAAACCTCGACACGGATCGAGCCGGGGGCCAGTCAGGAGGAGGTGATAGCGGCCTATCAGGAGCAGATCGATCGGCTGATGACCGAGCAGGGTTATGTCAGCGTTGATGTGATCAGCCTCAACCGTGACCATCCACAACGAGTCGAGCTGCGTGCCAGCTTTCTCGACGAGCATCGCCATGGCGAAGATGAAGTGCGGTTTTTCGTCGCTGGACGCGGGCTGTTTTCTCTGCACATCGACGACTATGTCTATGCCGTTCTTTGCGAAAGGAACGACCTGATTTCGGTACCGGCAGGCACTGCTCATTGGTTCGATATGGGGGAGGAGCCGCACCTGGTAGCCATCCGCCTGTTCAACAATCCCCAAGGCTGGGCGGCCAACCTGACCGGAGACGCTATCGCCAGTCAGTTCCCACGCCTGGACGATTGAGCGGGAAGCTCAACGTCAACGGGCCGGCCCCACGCAAGGTGGGGCCGGCCCGAGCAGGAAGCCGAAGGTGGCTTAGGCGGAGTGGTAAGTCGGCAAGGCAAAGCGGTTTTGGCTTTGCAGCATGGAAATCTGAGGCAACTCACTGGCCTGTTCGGCCAAATCACGACGAATTGCACTGATGACCCAGGACAGCTGGTCGGCGGCATGCAGCTGCGCGTAGGAAATCGAACGCTTGAACTGTTTGCCTTCGCTGTTGCGCAGGGTGAGCAGGATGCCACCGTCTGGACGGGGTTGGGTGGTCACTTCGAAGTTGGAGAACAGGGAGGAAAATTTTTCTTGGATCAGGCTCATGTCTATCAGCTCCGTTAGCTCTTGAAGAGAAAGCGTGGAGTGATAGGTGCAGCGATTGTGCCAGTATTGTTTTTTATAAAGTCCTTTTAAATCAATTAGTTATGATTTAAAGGATATTTCGGTTTCGTGCAAATTGCATGAATGGCCATCGTGCATCGTGCATCCTGCATTTTGCAGGTTGGCGGCGATTGGCCGTGGGCGTGGCTACGGTGTTATGACCGCTGGCCTTGAGAGAAAATTCAATCGTTTATGGATGAGGCTGGAGGGCCTTGGAGATAACCGGTGGGGAGATACAAAAGTTTGCAAAAACTCCGTGTACAGGCCCGCAACGGCTGACGTATTTTCCAGCCAGTGACGCTGTTTCAACGCTGCATCGGCGACCCAGCCGAACAGGTTTGAAAGGTGTCTCTGCGACATGGAATGTGTAGTGGCGTGATCCAGCGATCCTGCCCGACGGATAATAAGAACATAGGACGCCCTCCATGAATGGTCCCACCGCATTATTAATGCCGGTGCTCTCAGCAGCGCTGTGCTTGCCCTGCCTTTATCCCTTTGCGGGTTATCCCCGCAGTCTTCGCTTGCCGGTTGCCGAACCCTGGGTCGCCAACCCCGGTTGAGCCTTGTGCCGGCTGTGTTGCCAACACCCGGCCGGCCTGGCTGGGCACAGACCTTTGCTGTCGAACCGGAGCAACCATGAATAAGCACAAGAGCGACATGATTACCTGGGGCATGATGCTGCGAAAGGTGCCGTCCATTGCCAAGGCGCTGCCTCGGGTGGTGCGAGGCATGAAGGCGGGGAACATCGACAAGCCTGACCAACCCTGCGGACTGGGTTGGAGTTTCGAGCAGGCGACCCTGCGCAATCCCGAGGGGCCGGCCTTGTTGTATGGCGATCGGGTACTCAGTTATTCCCAGGTCAATCAATGGGCCAACCGCATCGCTGCCTACCTGCGGGAACAGGGCATCGGCAAGGGCGATGTGCTGGCGATTTTCATCGAAAATCGTCCTGAGTTGCTGGTCACGGTGCTGGCGGTGGCCAAGCTTGGCGGGATCTGCGCGATGCTCAACACCGCTCAGACCCAAAGCGTGCTGGTGCACAGCCTGGAGTTGGTCAAACCGGTGGGAATCATGGTCGGCGCTGAGTTGCTGGCGGCTTTTTCCGCGGTGCGCGATCAAGTGGATATCGATCCGGCTCGCACCTGGTTCGTGGCCGATCAGGACACCTTCGCCGACCCCGGACCGACTCCGGACGGCCTGGTCAATCTGATGGCCGAGAGCGCCGGTTATCCAGCGGACAATCTGGTACAGGCCCAGCGCATCTTTTTCAACGACCCTTGCTTCTACATCTATACGTCCGGCACCACGGGTCTGCCCAAGGCGGGGATTTTCAAGCATGGGCGCTGGATGCGCACCTCTGCCGGCTTCGGCACCATTGCCCTGGATATGCAGCCCGGCGACGTGGTGTATTGCACCTTGCCGCTGTACCACGCCACCGGGCTGTGCGTCTGCTGGGGCTCGGCCATTACCGGCGCCTCGGGGTTCGCCATTCGCCGCAAGTTCAGCGCCAGTCAGTTCTGGGACGATGCGCGTCGGTTCAAGGCGACGACTGTGGGTTATGTCGGTGAGTTGTGTCGCTACCTGATCGATCAGCCCAGCACTGCCCGGGATACCGAGCATGGGGTGTTGAAGATGATCGGCAATGGCCTGCGTCCGGGAGTCTGGAGCGAGTTCAAGCAACGTTTTGGTGTGGGTCATGTGTGTGAGTTGTATGCGGCCAGCGACGGCAATATCGGTTTCAGCAATATCCTCAACTTCGACAACACCGTGGGTTTTTCCCTGATCCCCTGGGCATTGGTGGAGTACGCCCACGATACCGGGGCGCCGTTGCGCAACAGCCAGGGTTTCATGCAGAAAGTGGCCAAGGGTGGACAGGGCCTGCTACTGGCGAAGATCGACGACAAGGCGCCGCTGGACGGTTACACCGATCCGGAAAAGAACCTCAAGGTGATCCTCAAGGACGTGTTCGAGAAGGGCGACTGCTACTTCAATACCGGTGACCTGCTGCGGGACATCGGGTTTGGCCATGTGCAATTCGTCGATCGGCTGGGAGACACCTATCGCTGGAAGGGCGAGAACGTCTCCACCACCGAGGTGGAGAACATTCTGCTGGGGCACCCGCAAATTGCCGAGGTGGTGGCCTATGGCGTCGAAATCCACAACACCAACGGTCGTGCGGGGATGGTGGCCATTACCCCGGCGGAGTCTCTGGCGACCCTGGATTTCAGTGCCTTGCTGCAATTCGCCAGGCAGCAGCTTCCGGCTTACGCGGTGCCGCTGTTCCTGCGGATCAAGGTGAAAATGGACACTACTGGCACCTTCAAGTACCAGAAGAGTCGACTCAAGGAGCAGGCATTCGACCTCGAACGAACCGGTGACGATCCGGTCTATGCCTGGCTTCCTGGGGCGGACACCTATGTGCAATTGACCCCGCAGATTTTTGCGGAGATCCAGGGCGGGCGTCTGCGTTATTGATTCTGCCTATGGCGGCTCTTGGGAAAAAAGGGATGACAGGCCGCGGCCGGCTTGGGGAAACTAGGGCCTTTCCGATTGACCGAACCTGGAGTTTCCGATGACCGACAAAAGCCGCCAGATGACTGAAGATGAGGCCGCCCAGTTTGTCGAGCAGGTATTCAACGTGGCCCGCCAGGGCGATGCACAGATGCTCGACAAGCTGGCGGGCAGTGGCCTGCCGGTCAACCTGCGCAATCACAAGGGTGACACCTTGCTGATGCTGGCCGCCTATCACGGGCATGTGGATGCAGTGCAAGTGCTGCTCAAGCACAAGGCCGATCCTGAGATCCGCAACGACAATGGCCAGAGCCCGATTGCCGGCGCCGCCTTCAAGGGCGACCTGGCAGTGGTCAAGGCTCTGGTGGAAGGCGGAGCTCAAGTGGAAGGCTCATCGTTTGACGGTCGTACTGCGCTGATGATGGCGGCGATGTTCAACCGCACGGAGATCGTTACCTACCTGATCAGCCAGGGGGCCGATCCCAGGGCTCGGGATACCAATGGTGTCAGTGCCCTGGAGGCGGCCAAGACCATGGGCGCCGTGGACACCACCGCACAACTGGAAAAACTTCTGGCCTGAGGTCGAGGGGAAGGAGGCGAGGGCGCAGGGCCTTCGTCTCGGTGATAGGTCTGGCCGTCCACTTTAGGCTATCCTTCGCGCCCTCGAAATTTCCTTGCCTTCAGGATGCGCCCATGAAAACCGCCCTTATCGAACTCATCAGCAAAATCAGCTCCGGGTGCATGGGCGACGCCGAGATTCAGCAGATCGCCGATGAAGCGGCCCAGG
This sequence comes from Pseudomonas sp. 910_21, assembly GCF_052850735.1. Lineage (NCBI taxonomy): Bacteria > Pseudomonadati > Pseudomonadota > Gammaproteobacteria > Pseudomonadales > Pseudomonadaceae > Pseudomonas > Pseudomonas sp. 910_21. The sequence goes on from NZ_VXCY01000002.1 coordinate 822,092, forward strand.
CCTATGCTGATCCCCAGGGGTTCCTGGCGGCCAATCCGGACATCAACTACGACGACAGCTTCCCCATTCCCCTGGGCGAATGGGTGGTGGTGGGCAGCCTGCCGGAGACCGTGCTGTTTCAGGCTGATACCTACGTCGACCTGTTCGCCCAGATCGTTGCCTCTTTCGGCAAGGACGTGACCTTCAATATCAAGCCCAAGCAGTTGGCCAAGATCGAAGCGCTGACAGCCCTGAACCGCATCCAGATCCAGATGGGCAGCATGAATCCGGAAAATGGCGGTTACGTGCTGATGAACTTCAGCCAGTTGCTGGATGACGAGCTGCAGATGGTGCTGGTCTACGGCAATGATGTGCCACGAGTGCTTGAACTCTGTGCCGAGGTCGGCATTGTCGCGGCGCCGGCTCTGGAAGCGCTGAAGATTGCTGTGCACGTCTGAATCCGCATTTGCGGTGGAATAAAGCGGAACCCTGATTCAGCGCGACTATCCTAAAGAGGCATACCTTCATTTGGGAGCGACACCATGGGTTCCACCTTCAATGGCCTGATTGGCCTGATCATTCTGGCCCTGGATATCTGGGCCATCATCAACGTTCTGAAAAGCGGCGCCGAAACCGGGATGAAGATTATCTGGGTGTTGTTGATCATCTTCCTTCCCGTCCTTGGGCTGATCATCTGGGCCATTGCCGGTCCTCGAGGCAACGTCAGGCTCTGAACCAGGACGTGTGACGAACAGACCCGGAGTCATTGCCGGCGAGGGAAAAGAAGGGCCGTCACAGGCGGTGTGAAAACTACTGCGTTTGGCAATACTGCGTTAAAAACAGGCTCGGAAGCTCATTTAGGCCCCCTAAAGTCGAACGCGACCCCGGCCGTTCCTCGCCTGTTTTTGCCTTGTCTTGCCTTCACTCGCGACGTTTCACACAGCCTGGTCAGGCCCTTTTTTGTGTGACTAAACATGCGTTGAACGAAATTTTCACAAAGTCTCTAAGACAATCCGCCGGCGCTTTTTAGCCTGTCATCTCCCCTGCAATCTGTTGATCCAGAGCCATTGGTGGTGGGTTTGGCGGTACTGTCCACTAATCAATGGCAATGCCTCCAGTGATCGTGCACCATTTGCGCACCGCGTATTCCCCCGCCGCTCAGGTGGCAATAAGAGGGCAGAACGCAGCTGTATTCTTGCAACTTAAACTTCCAATGGGTCCTAAAACGACATGGCAAACTCGGATGCCCTGAGTCAGCAGCGATCCTCGAATCGCCTGCTGCAACCGACCGTCAAATCCCATCTGGCCTACACGCTGCTGTGCGCGCTGGTCATGATGGTGATGTTTTCTTTGTTGCGCGTCGCGCTGTTGATCTACAACCGCGAGATGATTCTCGACACCCCGGCTTCGACGTTCCTCGAAGCGTTTGCCAATGGCCTGCGTTTTGACCTGCGGCTGGTGGTCTACCTCAGCGTACCGCTGGTGCTGGCCATGCTCAGTGCCCGGGCTATGGCGGCTCGCGGGTTGCTGCGCTTCTGGCTGACGGTGACCTCCAGTATTGCGCTGTTCCTCGGCCTGATGGAGATGGATTTCTACCGTGAGTTCCACCAGCGTCTCAACGGTCTGGTCTTCCAGTATGTGAAGGAAGACCCGAAAACCGTGATGAGCATGCTCTGGTACGGTTTCCCAGTGGTCCGCTACCTGCTGGCCTGGGCCGTGGGGACCTGGATCCTCAGCCTGGCGTTCAAGGGTGCCGACCGTGCTACTCGGCCTCGTGGGCCGTTCAGCGGTGGCAATGTCGGCACACGCCAGATTGCCCCCTGGTATGCACGTATTGCGGTATTCGTGGTCTGCCTGCTGATCTGTGTAGTGGCTGCCCGTGGCACCCTGCGGCAGGGCCCGCCGATGCGTTGGGGCGATGTCTACACCACCGAATCGAACTTCGCCAACCAGTTGGGCCTTAATGGCACGCTGCAGTTGATGGCGGCGGCCAAGGATCGGATGTCCGAGGATCGCACCAATATCTGGAAGGCGACCTTGCCCCAGCCTCTGGCTCAACAGACAGTGCGCGACATGCTGCTGGTGCCGAGCGACAAACTGGTGGATGGGGATATTGCCGCCGTACGCCGTAACTACACGCCGGATGCGGACAAGACCCTGCCGATCAAGAACGTCGTGGTGATCCTGATGGAAAGCTTCGCCGGGCATTCGGTGGGCGCTCTGGGACGTCCAGGGGAGATCACTCCGTACTTCGACAAGCTGTCGAAGCAAGGCTTGCTGTTCGACCGCTTCTTCTCCAACGGCACTCATACCCACCAGGGCATGTTCGCCACCATGGCTTGCTTCCCCAACCTGCCAGGCTTCGAATACCTGATGCAGACCCCGGAAGGCAGCCACAAGCTGTCTGGACTGCCGCAGCTGCTGAGCGCCCGCAAGTATGACGATGTGTATGTCTACAACGGTGATTTTGCCTGGGACAACCAGTCGGGGTTCTTCAGCAACCAGGGCATGACCAACTTCATTGGTCGTAATGACTTCGTCAATCCGGTGTTCTCCGACCCGACCTGGGGCGTGTCCGACCAGGACATGTTCAACCGTGGTCTGGAAGAGCTGAAGGCTCGTGAAGGCAAAGAGCCGTTCTACGCTCTGCTGCAGACCCTGTCCAACCACACCCCGTATGCGTTGCCGACGCCATTGCCGGTGGACAAGGTGACCGATCGCGGCAGCCTCAATGAGCACTTGACTGCCATGCGCTACTCCGACTGGGCATTGGGCCAGTTCTTCGAGAAGGCGAGCAAGGAACCTTACTTCAAGGAGACGCTGTTCGTCGTGGTCGGCGATCACGGTTTCGGCAATGAGCAGCAGATCACCGAAATGGACCTGGGGCGTTTCAATGTACCGCTGCTGATGATTGCGCCGGGCATCCAGGAAAAATTCGGCCAGCGTGACCACACCGTGGGCACTCAGATCGACATAGTGCCCACCATCATGGGCCGTCTCGGTGGCGATGTGCTGCATCAGTGCTGGGGGCGCGACCTGCTCAATCTGCCGGAAGGCGACAAGGGTTTTGGCGTGATCAAGCCTTCGGGCAGTGATCAGACCGTAGCGTTACTGACTGCTGACCGAGTGCTGGTGCTGCCCAAGGAAATGCCGCCACGTCTGTATAAATACGAACTGGGCGCCACTCCAGGGGGCGAGTTGATTCCCGAGGCCGCGGATGAAGCGCAGCTCAAGCAGAAGCTGGAGTCTTTCCTGCAGACCGCGACCAAGAGCTTGATAGACAATACCGCTGGCGTGGTCAACGGCAAGCCGGATTGATCCGCAGGTCTCCCGCCAATCCTTTCAGAGGGCTGGCGGACTGACTGGGCCCGACTCGCGGCACACTGAACACCCCTCAATGAGGGGTGTTTTTTTTTGCAGCGAAAACAGGCGGTGTTCGCAGACGTGTTCCGTCCAAGGATTTCGCATCGGTTTTGCAAGAGATCATCTGCCCAGTTTTAAGAATTTCCTTATGTTTCCCGGGAAAAATTCCTACGTTAACAGCCGATTTCTTGGTCGAACTTGGGAAGTTTCTCGGGTTTTAGGATTCATCTCATATCGGCTATCCCAACAGACTGTAATGATCCCTCCCGCTTCGGCCCAGACAGATACGGATAACGCTCTAGATCAGGCACGCAGCATCGGTTCTTGAATGGTGCGATCAGCAATGCGCCACGAAGATTGGTAAATGGAGAGAGGAATGAAAAAGCTATTTGTGGCAGCGGGTATGGCTTCGGGTCTTTTGACGGCTGCGGGGACTGCTTGGGCTGATGGAGTCGACGTGAGGTTGGAATTTACGGGGTTTATCAGCACCGAAACCTGCTCCGTCGAAAACACCGCAAGTGGTACCTACGTTCACAAGGTCGATCTGCCCCCTGTCGGTTCAAGCGTACTGGCTGAAAAGGGCACTGTTGCGGGGTTGACCCCCTTCAAGCTCAAGTTCACCGGTTGCTCCGGCAGTACGGTGGGGGTCTGGTTCAAGCCCGACTTGACGAAAGTGGATGCGCTGAGCGGCGCTTTGATCAACACCTACTCTGGCGAGGAAACCGCTTCAAACGTTCAGGTGCAATTGCTGGACAGCCAACAGCGGGCTCTCAACCTGAACACCATCACTCCTGACGATATCCAGAAAGTGAATGTTGATAAGGACAGCAAAGACGCGACGCTGAATTTCTACGCCCAGTACCTGGCCGGTGTTGATAACACCACCGGTGGTCCAGTCGCTGCAAACGTTGTACTGGACATGGTTTTTGAGTGAGGAAAGGTCGTCCCGGGGTTCAGGCCCCGGGGCTCCGCGCAACGAGTGATGATAGCCATGCCCCGCCATTTTTTGTTTCTGCTGTGTTTCTGCTGTGCCCTTGTGTTGCTGCCCCTGAAGGTGCAAGCCAACGTGGTAGTGAGTGGAACGCGGATCATCTATCCGGCTCAGGAGCGTGAAGTCAGTCTTGGACTCAGCAATAAGGGTGAGCAACCTGCACTGGTGCAAGTCTGGATCGACGAAGGCAATCCGGATTCCAAGCCTGATGATGTGGACGTGCCGTTTGTGGTCATGCCGCCAATGGCCCGTATCAACCAGGGAAAGGGGCAAACCCTGCGCATCGCCTACATCCCTCAACCGGGTATCCCACAGGATCGTGAATCGGTGTATTGGCTCAACCTGCTGGATGTTCCGCCACTGGCTTCCGGGCAGGTCAGCAACCACATGCAATTGGCGTTTCGTACTCGTTTGAAGTTGTTTTTTCGTCCCGCACAACTGTCGGGAAGTGCCATGGACGCGGCGGAAAAACTCCGTTGGAGCCTGGTCAAGTCAGGTGCTGAGACCGTACTGAGGGTACGCAATGACTCGGCCTTTCACGTTTCCTTCAACTCGGTGGATGTGAAGCTCAAGAGTGGCCCAAGTCTGAGTGCACAAAGCCGGATGCTGGCACCGAAATCCTCTGCTGACTTCACGCTAGGGCAAACACCGTCTCCTCCTGGGGGCCAGGGCAGTGTGGTTTACGAGTGGATCAACGACTACGGAACTTCGGTTCGTCGCGAAACCCCGCTTGAGCCCTAGTAGCCATTCCGGGCGCTTGGTTCTGCATTGGTCAACTTCCTTCGCGCTACTACGACAGCCGTGATTTCGTCAGCACTGGCGCATGGTGCTTAACGTCTGGAAAGGTGTAATGAGCGCTTTGTCTCCCCCCCCATTCTTATCGCTTAGCCGCCTCCTGCGCACGAGGTGCGGCCGTTTTGCTCTGCGCGCGGAAGTCATTTTTGGAGGTGCGACGCTGTTGTCGGGAATGCTGAGTGCAGTCAGTGAGGCAGAGGAACTGATCCAGTTCAACCCTGCGTTCTTTGATAACAGTCGGGGACAGTCTGTGGACCTGTCGCAGTTTGAGCGCGGCAACCCCCTGACACCGGGCACTTACCGGCTTGACCTTTACCTGAACCAGAACTGGGTGGGGCGTCAGGAGATCCTGTTCAGGACCTCCACTGACGGTTTGAAGGTACAGCCCTGTCTGCCGCCAGGCGTACTGGAACAGTTGGGGATGGACTTTGCCAGGCTGCCCGTGGAGCAAGCGGCGCGTGCCCTCTCCTCTGAATGTCTGGGTCCTGATGATCTGCCGGCCCATAGCCGTTTCGATGTGGATATGTCGGAGTTGCGGGTCGATCTGTCCATTTCCCAGCTGTACTTGAGCCAGACCAAGCGTGGTTATGTATCACCCAAGGACTGGGACTCAGGGGTCAATGCCGCTTTTCTCGGTTACAGCAGCAATTTGAACGACAACCGTTCCAGTGGGCAGACCAGTCGCCAGTTCTATAGCAGCCTCAATGGAGGAGTCAATCTGGGGGATTGGCGCTTGCGGCACAACGGTTCCTACACCTACAACGATTCATCCGCCAGCGGCCGGCGCAGTCATTACAGCGCGCTGAGCAGCTATGTACAGCGGGACATGACGGCACTCCAGGCGCAGTTGACCCTGGGGGAGTTCTACACCCCTGGCAACTTCTTCGACAGCATGCCCTACACCGGATTGCAGTTGAGCAGTGATGAGCGAATGCTGCCCGACTCCATGCGCGGTTTTGCCCCTGTGGTGCGGGGCGTTGCAGATACTACGGCCAAGGTCAGTGTGCGTCAGGGTGAAAGCCTGCTCTACGAAACCACGGTGCCCCCTGGCCCATTTGCGATCGACGACCTGTACAACTCCGGTTATGCCGGTGACCTCAACGTCACCATTACCGAGGCCGATGGGCGGACCAAGAACTTTATCGTGCCTTACGCGTCAGTGGCGCAGTTGCTGCGCCCCGACAGTTCGCGTTTCAGCCTGAGTGCCGGGCGCTATCGCGATCAGCGTCTCGACACGCCTCCCACTTTCCTTCAAGGCAGCTATCAGCGCGGTCTGTCCAACCTGCTGACAGGTTATGGCGGCGGGATTGTTGCACAGGATTATCGAGCCTTGTTGGGAGGGGCAGCCTTGAGCACTGCGTTGGGGGCGGTCGCGGCTGATGTGACCTATTCCCAGGCTTCGGGCCTGAACGATTCGCGGCCTGACGGTCAGGCTCAGATGAGCGGGCAAAGCCTGCGATTGACTTACAACAAGCTCATTGAAACGACTGCAACCAACTTCAGCGTGGCGGCCTACCGGTTTTCCAGCGAGGGCTATCTGAACTTCGGTGAGTTTGCCCGCCTGCGTAGCACCGAGACACCTAGCAACCTGTTCAAGCAACGTAGCCGGGTGCAATTGAACCTCAACCAACCCCTGGGCGAGCGTCTGGGTTACCTCGCATTTTCCGGTATGGCACAGAACTACTGGAACCGCGATCAGGGCAGCAATATCAGCTATCAAGTGGAGTATTCCAACGGTTTCAACTGGGGTAGTTTCAACCTCAGCGCCAGTCGTACCCGTAATGGCAGCGGGCGCATGGATAATCAATACCTGTTGAGCTTCCGCGTGCCGCTGGGGCGTACTCGGTACTCGCCTTACCTGAGTTCGTCGATCAGCTACGACGGTAATCGCAACTACAGCATCAACAACTCGCTGAGTGGCACTGCCGGTAATCAGGGCGAGCTTGGCTATAACCTCTATGACTCCCGTGAGAGCTACGGGGGGCAGAGCAGCAACAGCTACGGCGGCAACCTGCGTTATGACACGGCCTATGCCAGCTATAACCTCGGGGCCAGCCGGGGGGAAAACTATCGTCAGGCCAACCTCGGCATGCAGGGTACTTTGGTTGCACACCCGGGAGGGGTCAACGCAACAGCAGGACAGGGCGAAACCATCGCAGTGCTCCGAGCCGCAGGGGCTGAAGGGGCGCAGGTACTGAACAACTCAACGACTCGAATCGCTGATAACGGATACGCGGTGGTTACTGGCCTGACGCCCTATCGTCGCAACGAGATGGTGCTTGACCCCAAGGGGACTTCCCAGGACGTGGAGTTGGAGATGACTTCGCAACAGATCGCGCCGCGGGCAGGGGCAGTGGTCATGCTGAGTTATCCGACAGTGGTGGGACGTCCTCTATTGCTCAAATTGGTGCGACCCAATGGCCAAAGCATCCCGCTAGGAGCCCAGGTGCTCGATAGCCAGGGTAACTCCTTGACCCTTGTTGGTCAGGGGGGCAGGGCATTTGTTCGAGGAGTGGGGACTCAGGGGGAGTTTCTGGTCAAGTGGGGGGAGAGCAGAGATCAGCAGTGTCTTGCACCTTTTTTCGTCGGCGAAGAAGAGTCGCTACAAGAGGCGTTCTATCAGCAGCTGGAGTTGTCCTGTAGCTCATCGCTTGAAGAACAAAAAGTGGGAGGTATTCGATGAGGGGCATTTGTTTCAGAATCCCTGGCGCGGTTTTGCTGAGCCTGGGCACGGCGATATTTTCCGGGAACAGTTGGGCGGGTTGCAGTGGAACGCCGTTGTCTACTCGCATCACCAGTCAGGAGCTGGGCGGGCTAAAAGTTCCCCGTGATGCGCCCATAGGTAGCGTGATTTACACCCGAGAAATCGATCAGGGTAAAGCCAGTATCTCCTGCACAGCGTCGTGGGGTGAGAAATTGTGGCTGGATCACGGTTTTGTTGGCGGTGCGACCTTGTCCAGCTATGGGCAAAACGTTTATCTGAGCGGTATACCCGGGATTGGCATGCGCATTTACTGGTACCACGAGGGTGGGGCCTATATGAGTCACCCTAGGTTCACGCGTCAGATTCAAGCGTATAACTATCAGCCGCCACAAAAATTCAGGTTTGAACTGGTCAAGGTAGGCCCCATCAGTTCGGGTAGCTCCAGTAACCAAATTGTTCGAATTTATTATCACAACCAGTTGAGCAACGAGCTCATCTTCAGCAACGTGGCATTTGTCGCTCAGAACAGCGGCTGTGAAGCCCAGGCTGTACCCCCCATCGAGCTGCCCACGGTATTACAGAGAGAGTTCAAGCAGCAGGGACTCACTGTAGGTTCCAAGGACTTTTCGATTGACCTGCTCTGTGATCGGGGCATCAGGGTGGCTTACCGAGTTGATGGTCCGACTAATAAAGACAACGTTCTGCTCAACGCTCAGGGAGACGGTATGGCTCGAGGTGTGGGCATTCAGCTATTCCAAGGTCATGGCGGCAGTACCATGGTGCAGGCTCTGGGTTCTCGTACCGACTTGGCCATTGCTTCCGGTACTCAGGATCAGCAGCCGCTCTCTATCCCTTTGAATGCTCGTTATATTCAGACCGCTCCGACGGTGGAAGGCGGAAAAGTGTGGAGCAATGCGACGGTGTCTTTCTTTTATGAATGACCTGTCGAAGCAACTGCGCAGAATCCATGTTTCTGGTGTAACCAAGGTGCTCATATGACAAAGAGACAATGTATGGGCAGGTTGAGAGGAACGGTGGTTTTTCCTATTGCTCTCCTATGTGCCTGTTCCCTATGGCAAGGAGCCGCGTGGGCGGCAATCTGCAGCGGAGTAACTCAGAGCACTCATTACACCGCCTTGGAGCGCTCGATACCCCGTGATGCGCCCATAGGTACCATCATTTTCAAGGATGAGATCAACAAGGGGGCTACCACCATTTCTTGCGGAGATATCGGGCCTTTCTGGATGCATATGGAGTTGATAGGCTCAGGTGCGGAACTCGACAACCATGTATTTGAAAGCGGTATTCCTGGTGTGGGCGTCCGAGTGTTCTGGCACAGCCCTCCGGAGATTCATCAGCCGGGAGGGACCTATATCGGTAGAAAAAAAACTGTGCAGCTCAGTAATGGGCTTTGGTTCAATGCGAAGTTTGAGGTTCCACACCGATTCACCTTTGAACTGGTAAAGACTGGGCCCATTGCTTCGGGGACCACAAAAAACCTGAGAATGGAGATCTGGTACGCCGACTTCAAAACCAACCTGGTCGATCTCAGCCAATTCACCCTCACGCAAAAAAACTCTGGCTGCCGTCCCATCAGGCCATTTGACAGTGTCCCTATGCCCACAGCCAATCTGAAAGATTTCACCCACATTGGCAGTAGCACGGGGGCCAAGGCCTTCTTGATTGAGCTCGACTGCGACAAGGGGGTCAAGATTGCCTATCGCATTGATGGTATGCACAGACAGTCCGACATTTTGCTTAATGACACTGGCAAAGAGATGGCAACGGGGGTGGGAATCCAGTTGTTCAAAGGCGACACCGGCAGCAGCGTTTTGCAACCGCTGTGGGTGCGTACCGACTTCACCACGGTGCCCACCAGCCAGGATAAGGAACGACTCGCCATTCCTCTGACCGCTCGTTATGTGCAGACGGAGTCTTCGGTAACGGGGGGACACGTCAGGACCACTGCCACCGTTACCCTGATTTATGAATAGGCCGTCAAGCACGATCAGTGGTCACTGAGGGGCCACTGCTAAAGGCTCGTGCCCGGTTTCAGATCCTGCCCAGTAGCAGCAATACCAAGAGCACCACCAGCACGACACCGATAATCCCCGAAGGGCCATAACCCCAACTTCTGGAGTGCGGAAATACTGGCAGGCCGCCAATCAGCAGCAGAATCAGAATGATGATCAGTATGGTGCCCATGGCGGTTTCCTTATTTGAATAGAGTTGAACAACGCAGTCGTTCAAGGACAACTTGGCCTTATTGATAAAGCCAGGCGCTTACTAAGTCCGACTCTGTGTCTATCGAGATAATTCCAAGTTTTTTTAATGCTTTCCGCTTTCAGGATTATTTCCTTTACGCCTGACACGCGTTGCACTCTGCGGGCGCCTAGTGTTCACCAAGTCATCGGTTTGCCTGGGGCATTCAGCACCCTGATGGTGCGTGGGTGGCGCAGGGGCCTTCGCTACACTGCGGCCCATCTTCCCCGGAACAACAAGGCAACTTTTATGCAAAATCGCATGATGATTACTGGCGCCGGCTCCGGCCTGGGTCGCGAAATCGCTTTGCGCTGGGCCCGCGATGGCTGGCGGCTGGCCTTGTCCGATGTCAGCGAGGCGGGCCTGCAGGAAACCCTGAAGCAGGTACGCGCCGCCGGTGGCGACGGTTTCGTGCAGCGTTGTGATGTGCGTGACTACAGCCAGCTGACGGCCTTTGCCCAGGCCTGTGAGGTCAAGTTCGGCGGCATCGACATCATCGTCAACAACGCTGGCGTGGCGTCCGGCGGGTTCTTCAGCGAGCTGTCCCTGGAGGATTGGGACTGGCAGATCGCGATCAACCTGATGGGCGTGGTCAAGGGCTGCAAGGCCTTTCTGCCGCTGCTGGAACAGAGCAAGGGCAAGATCATCAACATCGCCTCCATGGCCGCCTTGATGCAGGGCCCGGCCATGAGCAACTACAACGTGGCCAAGGCCGGAGTGGTGGCGCTGTCCGAGAGCCTGCTGGTCGAGCTGGCGCAGCAGGAAATCGGCGTGCACGTGGTCTGCCCGTCATTCTTTCAGACCAACCTGCTGGACTCCTTCCGTGGTCCGACCCCGGCGATGAAGGCCCAGGTGGGCAAATTGCTGGAAAGCTCGCCGATTACCGCCGCCCAGATTGCCGATTACATCCACACCCAGGTCAACGCCGGCCAGTTCATGATCCTGCCCCACGAGCAGGGGCGCATGGCCTGGGCCTTGAAGCAGAAAAACCCTCAGGCGCTGTACGACGAAATGACCCTGATGGCGGACAAGATGCGCGCCAAGGCCAAACAAGGCGCCAACTAAGCTTGCCCCACCACCACGGCCTCGTTAGGGTTGCCGGCACCTGGCAATCCTGACGAGACCTTGCATGCTCAATTACCTGTGGTTCTTCCTTGCCGCGCTGTTTGAAATCGCCGGCTGCTATGCCTTCTGGATGTGGCTGCGCCAGGGCAAGAGCGCCTTGTGGGTGATTCCCGCCCTGATCAGCCTGACCCTGTTCGCCCTGTTGCTGACCAAAGTCGAAGCCACTTATGCCGGGCGCACCTACGCCGCCTACGGTGGCATCTATATTGTTGCTTCTATTGGCTGGCTGGCGGTGGTGGAGCGGGTGCGGCCCCTGGGCTCGGACTGGCTGGGGCTGGCACTGTGTGTGATCGGGGCCAGTGTGATTCTGTTCGGCCCGCGCTTTTCCAACGGTTAAGCATCCCGGCCCAAGGGCTTGGGCCGGTCCAGGCATCAGTCGAACAGCTCCTTGGGCACGTCGTGCTTGAGCATCAACTGGCACTGTTCGCTGTCCGGATCGAAAACGATCACCGCCTGGCCCTTGCTCAGGGCCTGACGAACCCGCAGCACGCGTGTTTCCAGAGGCGTCTCATCGCCGTTGTCGGTGCCCTCGCGGGTGACGAAGTCTTCGATCAGACGGGTCAGGGTGTCGACTTCAAGTTGGTCGTGGGGAATCAGCATGGGGGCCTCCGAAAAACAATCCCGGATGCTACTGCGCCCGGGGGCGTGCCGCCAGTTGTAGCGCGCACAAACCCCGGGTCGCGGTTCAGGACTTGTTGCCCACCAGGCTGTCCACCGAGGGCACCCGAGTGTCGCTTTCCATCTGTGTGTCGTGTTCCAGCTGATGACTGAAGCGGTCCAGGGAGCCCTGGGCCGGCTGTGCATCGCTGGCGAACACCGGTGGGCTGAGGATATAGGCACTGAGCAAGCGGCTGAGCGCCGCCAGGCTGTCGATATGGGTGCGCTCGTAGCCGTGGGTGGCGTCGCAACCGAAGGCCAGCAGGGCGGTACGGATGTCATGGCCGGCGGTGACCGCCGAATGGGCGTCGCTGAAGTAGTAGCGGAACAGGTCGCGGCGCACCGGCAACTCGTGCTCGGCGGCCAGACGCAGCAGGTGCCGGGACAGGTGATAGTCGTAAGGGCCGCCGGAGTCCTGCATCGCCACGCTCACCGCGTGCTCGCTGGAGTGCTGGCCCGGTGCGACCGGAGCAATGTCGATGCCGACGAATTCACTGACATCCCAGGGCAGGGCCGCCGCCGCACCGCTGCCGGTTTCCTCGGTGATGGTGAACAGCGGGTGGCAGTCGATCATCAGGGTTTCACCGCTGTCGACAATGGCCTTGAGCGCCGCCAGCAAGGCGGCGACGCCGGCCTTGTCATCCAGGTGCCGGGCGCTGATGTGGCCGCTTTCGGTGAACTCCGGCAACGGGTCGAAGGCGACAAAGTCGCCCACGCCTATGCCTAAGGATTCGCAGTCGGCGCGGGTGGTGCAGTAGGCGTCCAGGCGCAGTTCGATGTGGTCCCAACTGATGGGCAACTCGTCCACCGCGGTGTTGAAGGCGTGGCCGGAGGCCATCAGCGGCAGCACGCTGCCGCGCAGCACGCCGTTGTCGGTGAACAGGCTGACCCGGCTGCCTTCGGCAAAGCGGCTGGACCAGCAGCCCACCGGGGCCAGGGTCAGGCGGCCGTTGTCCTTCACTGCACGGACGCTGGCGCCGATGGTGTCCAGGTGCGCCGAGACGGCCCGGTCAGGGCTGTTCTTCTGGCCCTTGAGGGTGGCGCGGATGGTGCCGCGCCGGGTCAGTTCGAAGGGGATGCCCAGTTCTTCCAGGCGTTCGGCGACGTAGCGCACGATGGTGTCGGTAAAGCCGGTGGGGCTGGGAATGGCGAGCATTTCCAGGAGGACTTTCTGCAGGTAGGCGAGGTCCGGTTGGGGAATCGGGCGGGTCATGGAAACTCCTGATGAAAAAAGGCCATCGATGGTTTCGATGAGGGCATGGATGGAGGGCCTGGGGCGCCTTCGCTGGCGAGCCAGCTCCTACGAATGAGGGCAGGAGCCGGCTGGCCGGCGAAGGATCAAGGCGCCGGCTGGCTGTGGGGAAACAGCAGATCGATAAAACGCTCGGCAGTGGGCTGCGGTTCGTGGTTGGCCAACCCTGCGCGCTCGTTGGCTTCGATGAACACGTAGTCCGGCTGGTCTGCTGCCGGCACCAGCAGGTCCAGGCCGACCACCGGAATGTCCAGAGCCCGGGCCGCGCGGATGGCGGCGTCGGCCAGGGTCGGATGGAGAATGCCGGTGACGTCTTCCAGGGTGCCGCCGGTGTGCAGGTTGGCGGTGCGCCGGACGAACAGCCGCTCGCCGGCCGGCAGCACGCTGTTGTAGTCGTAACCGGCGGCATGCAGGGTGCGCTGGGTTTCCGCGTCCAGGGGGATCTTGCTTTCGCCGCCGGTGGCCGCCTGGCGTCGGCGGCTGCGGGCCTCGATCAAGGCGCCAATGGAATGCCGACCGTCGCCGATGATCTCGGCGGGACGGCGGATGGCCGCGGCCACCACTTCAAAGCCGATCACCAGGATGCGCAGGTCCAGCCCTTCGTGAAAGCTTTCCAGCAACACTCGGCTGTCAAAGCGGCGGGCATGGTCGATGGCGCGCTGCACCTCTTCAATCGTGCTCAGGTCCACGGCCACGCCTTGTCCCTGTTCTCCGTCCAACGGCTTGACCACCACCCGCTGGTGCTCGTCGAGAAACTCCAGGTTGTCGTCGGCGTTGCCCGCCAATTGCTGGGCGGGCAGTTTCAGACCGGCGCCCTTGAGCACCTTGTGAGTCAGGCTCTTGTCCTGGCACAGGCTCATGCTGATGGCGCTGGTTAGGTCGCTCAGGGATTCCCGGCAACGCACCCGGCGCCCGCCGTGGCTGAGGGTGAACAGCCCGGCGTCGGCGTCGTCCACTTGCACATCGATGCCACGGCGATGGGCCTCCTCGACGATGATCCGCGCATAAGGATTGAAGTCCGCCTGGGGGCCGGGGCCGAGGAACAGCGGCTGGTTGATGCCGTTCTTGCGCTTGATGGCGAAGGTCGACAGGGTTCGAAAGCCCAGCTTGGCGTAGAGGTTCTTGGCCTGGCGGTTGTCGTGCAGCACCGACAGGTCGAGGTAGCTCAGGCCGCGGCTCATGAAGTGTTCGATCAGGTGCCGCACCAGCACTTCGCCCACACCCGGGCGGCTGCAATCGGGGTCCACCGCCAGGCACCAGAGGCTGCTGCCGTGTTCCGGGTCCTGGTAGGCCTTGTGGTGGTTCAGGCCCATGACGCTACCGATCACCGCGCCGCTGTCTTCGTCCTCGGCCAGCCAGTACACCGGACCGCCCTGATGGCGCGGAGTCAGCAGCTTCGGATCGATGGGCAGCATGGCCCGGGCCTGATACAGCTGATTGATGGCCTGCCAGTCGGATTCGCTCTGGGCCCGACGGATACGGAAGCCGCGAAACACCCGGGTGGCCTGGCGATAGTCGCTGAACCACAGACGCAGGGTGTCGGAAGGGTCAAGGAACAGTTGCGCCGGTTCCAGCCCGAGCACCTGTTGCGGCGCCGCCACATACAGAGCGATGTCGCGCTCGCCGGGACGCTCGTTGAGCAACTCCTCGGCGAGGCGGGTGGGGTTGGGAAAGGTATGGCCGATCAGCAGTCGGCCCCAGCCGCAATGCACGGCGATGGGTTCATTGCCGGGTTCGCTGCCGTCTTCGGCAAAGCGCGCTTGCAGACGTTCATAGGACGGCGCCTGGCCGCGCAGCAGACGTTGGCTGTAAGCCGTGGCGTGAGCTTTCATCGATCAGATTCCTTGTTCGCTGAGCCACAGGTTCAAGGCCGCCAGTTGCCACAGCTTGGAGCCGCGCAGGGGCGTCAGTTGGCCCTGGGGATCGGTCAGCAGGCGATCGAGCATGGCCGGGTTGAACAGGCCGCGATCCTGGCTCGGGTCCAGCAGCAGTTCACGCACCCAGTCCAGGGTGTCGCCCTGCAGGTGCTTGAGGCCCGGCACCGGGAAGTAGCCTTTCTTGCGGTCGATCACCTCGCTGGGGATCACCCGCCGCGCCGCTTCCTTGAGCACCTGCTTGCCGCCGTCCGGCAGCTTGAAACGCGCCGGCACCCGGGCCGACAGCTCCACCAGGCGGTAGTCGAGGAACGGCGTCCGTGCCTCCAGGCCCCAGGCCATGGTCATGTTGTCCACCCGTTTGACCGGGTCATCCACCAGCATCACTGTGCTGTCCAGGCGCAGGGCCTTATCCACAGGCGCATCGGCGCCGGGCTGGGCGAAATGCTCGCGGACGAAGTCACCGGCGGCGTCGTGTGCGGTCAGCCATTGCGGTTGCACAGTGGCCGCGTAGTCGTCGTAGCTGCGGTCGAAGAAGGCCGCGCGGTAGGCGGCATACGGGTCGCTGGCGCCGTCCACTTGTGGGTACCAGTGGTAGCCGGCGAACAGTTCGTCGGCGCCCTGGCCGCTTTGCACCACCTTGCAGTGCTTGGCCACTTCCCGGGACAGCAGATAGAACGCGATGCAGTCGTGGCTGACCATTGGCTCGCTCATGGCACGGAAGGCCGCGGGCAGTTGCTTGATGATTTCGTGCTCGTCGATGCGCAGTTGGTGATGCCGGGTGCCGTAGTGCCGGGCGATCAGATCCGAGTACTGGAACTCGTCGCCCCGTTCGCCGCCGGCATCCTCGAAACCGATAGAGAAGGTCGACAGGTTGTCCACCCCGACTTCTCGCAGCAGGCCTACCAGCAGGCTGGAGTCGACACCGCCAGAGAGCAGCACGCCCACATCGACCGCCGCCCGTTGGCGGATGGCCACTGCCTTGCGGGTGCTATCGAGCACCCGGTCAGTCCAGTCTTCCAGCGTCAGCCGGGCTTCGTCGGCACGGGGGCCGTAGGGCAGGGACCACCAGATCTGCTGTTCGCTGCGGCCGTCCGCCTCGATGCGCATCCAGGTGGCCGGCGGCAGTTTTTCAATGCCCGCCAGCAAGGTGCGTGGCGCCGGGACCACAGCGTGGAAGTTCAGGTAGTGATTGAGCGCCACCGGGTCGAGGATCGGATTGATATCGCCGCCCTTGAGCAAGGCCGGCAGTGCCGAGGCGAAGCGCAGCCGCTGGCCGCTGCGCGACAGGTACAAAGGCTTGACCCCGAGGCGGTCGCGGGCGATGAACAGGCGCTGGGCATCACGCTCCCAGATAGCGAAGGCGAACATGCCGTTGAGCTTGGGCAGCAGGTCGGCGCCCCAGGCGTGATAGCCCTTGAGTAGCACTTCGGTGTCGCCGCCGGAATGGAAGGCATAGCCCAGGGCTTCCAGTTCGGCGCGCAATTCGGGGAAGTTGTAGATGGCGCCGTTGAAGGCCAGGGACAGCCCCAGCTGGTTGTCGATCATGGGCTGCGCCGAGCCATCCGACAGGTCCATGATTTTCAGCCGCCGATGGCCGAGGGCGATTGGGCCCTGGCTGTGAAAGCCCCAGGCGTCGGGGCCACGAGGGGCCAGGTGATGAGTGATTCGTTCAACCGCTGCCAGGTCGGCAGGTTGATGATCAAAGCGTAATTCGCCAGCTAATCCGCACATAAGTCCTTACCGGTTTTTCCGTTGGGGAGAGTCAATCCGCAGTCGCCAAAACGGCGGCTACCTGGAAACTGACCTGTGCATAACTCGGGAGTTTTAGACCGATCGGTTATAAGCCGATGGGTGTTGCTGGGGGGCGGGAGTTGATGCTGAGCGCTGTCCAATGGCCATCGGCGGCCTTCAGGAATGAAGACCGCCGCGCTGGGTCAGGCCTTGCCGCGAATCAGGCGGCGCAGGGCGAAGCGGTTTGGATGGCAGGCTTCGGCCACGCTCCTGGGCAGTGGCAGCGGCTCGTTTTCCAGCCAGGCGGCCAGCAGTTCGCCGGACAACGGTGCGGTAATCAAGCCGCGAGAACCATGACCGCTGTTGATGTACAGACCGTCGAGCCAGGGGCAGGGCAGGTCCGGCACCTGACGTGCGTCCTTGCCCAGGGCGGCGTAGGTGTCGGCGAACGCTTCCGGGTCCGCCAGGGGACCGACGATGGGCAGGTAGTCCGGGCTGGTACAACGGAAGGCCGCGCGGCCTTGCAGGCTGTCCAGGGGCAACTGTTCGGCGTTCAGGCGTTGCAGCAGGTCGCTGGAAATTTCCCGCAGCATCGCAAGGTTGCCGGCGTGTTCGGCCGTGGTCGGCGTCAGGTCCTGGCTCTTGAAGTCGAAGCTGGCGCCCAGGGTGTGCTCGCCCAGTCGCGGCGGAGCGACGTAGCCCTCGGCGCAGACCACGGTGGCCAGGCTCTGGCTGTGCGCGGTCTGTGGCAGGCGGGTGATCTGCCCGCGGATGCGCTTGAGGGGCAATTCGGCGCTGGCCGGGAAGCGTTTGATTTCGGCGGCACCGGCAAGGATCACCACCGCCGCACTGGCCAGCATCCGTTCGCCGTCCCAGGCTTGCCATTGCTGGTCGACCCGGCGTAACTCCAGCACGTCCTGATGAGTCAGGACCCGGATCTGCGGATGCTTGGCCTGCCACTGGCACAGGGCGGGCGGATGCACCCAGCCACCTTCGGGATAGAACAGGCCGCCGTGGTCCAGGCCGATGCCGGCCAGGGCCTGGGCGTGTGGTTGATCCAGAACATGCAGCAAGTCGGTGGGGAAGGCGGTCGCCAACTGCGCCTGGCGCTCGGCTTCCTTGGGATTGAACGCCAGTTGCAGCACCCCGCAAGCGTCCCAGTCCTGGCCGCGTTGCAGGTGTTCCAGTTGGCGTCGGGTGTAGCCGAAGCCACTGAGGATCATTTGCGACAGTGCCGTGCCGTGGGCTGAAAGCTTGAGGTAAAGCACCCCTTGCGGATTGCCCGAGGCTTCCTGGGCCAGTTGGTCGTGGCGCTCCAGTAGTTGCACCTGCCAGCCGCGTGCGGCGAGGCTCGCGGCACTGGCGCAACCGGCCAGTCCGCCGCCGATCACCAGGGCGGTCCTGGTCTGGGGCGCCGGGCGCGCGAACCAGGGCTTGGCCCGGGCTGGCTGTGGGGTGTCCTCGGGCCACCCGAGGAACTCGCCCCGCAGCACTTCCCACTTGTGGCCGATGCCCGGGGTGCGCTTCATCTTGAAGCCAGCGCCATTCAACAGGCGCCGTACCCAGCCGGTGCTGGTGAAGGTGCTGAGGGTGGAGCCCGGTGCGGCCAGGCGCGCCAGTTCTGCGAACAGTTCCGGGGTCCACATGTCGGGGTTCTTTGCCGGGGCGAAGCCGTCGAGAAACCAGGCATCGATCTGGGCGTCCAGTTGCGGCAGTTGCTCCAGGGCATCGCCGATCAGCAGGGTCAGGGTGACCCGGCCGCCCTCCAGGGCGATGCGCTGGAAGCCCTGGTGCACGGCGATGTAGTGCCTGAGCAGTTGCTGTGCCAGGTTCGCCAGTTCCGGCCACAGGGCCAGGGCCCGTTGCAGATCGGCAGGGTTCAAGGGGTACTTTTCGACGCTGACAAAATGCAGCCGGGCAGTGGCCGGCGCCTGCTCCTGGAACAACTGCCAGGCGCAGAGAAAATTCAGCCCGGTGCCGAAGCCGGTTTCACCGATGACAAATCTCTCGCCCGCCTTCAGCGCGGCAAAGCGCTCCCGCAGGCGGTTCTGTTCGATGAACACATGACGGGTTTCATCCAGGCCCGATTCGCTGGAGAAGTACACATCATCGAAGACCCGCGAGCGCGGGCGTCCTTGGTCGTCCCAGTCGAGCTGGGCGTGGGGCAGTTCTGGTGTCATGTTCGGCTCGTTCGGCGCAAGGCGGCCATTCTAGCCGATCACCGGCCCCGTGCCTGATCCACGGCAAGCCTTGGCGGGTTCAGGGATTTGTTTTCCTTGGCGCAGGTCCATCCGCTAGTCTTGGACAATTCTTGGAAGGAAGCCGCCCATGTTCGAATCCGCTGAAATCGGTCACGCCATCGACAAAGAAACCTACGACGCCGAGGTGCCGGCCCTGCGTGAGGCCTTGCTCGAAGCACAGTTCGAGCTACGCCAGAAGGCCAAGTTTCCAGTGATAGTGCTGATCAACGGCGTCGAGGGCGCGGGCAAGGGCGAGACGGTCAAGTTGCTCAACGAATGGATGGACCCGCGTCTGATCGAAGTGCGCACCTTCGACCAGCAAACCGATGAGGAACTGGCCCGGCCTCCGGCCTGGCGCTACTGGCGGATGCTTCCGGCCAAGGGGCGCATGGGGGTGTTTTTCGGCAACTGGTACAGCCAGATGCTCCAGGGCCGGGTACATGGCGAGATCAAGGACCCGCGCCTGGACCAGGCAATCAATGGCGCCGAACGCCTGGAAAAGATGCTCTGCGATGAAGGCGCGCTGATCTTCAAGTTCTGGTTTCACCTGTCCAAGAAACAGATGAAGGATCGCCTCAAGTCCCTGCAGGATGACCCGCTGCACAGCTGGCGCATCAGCCCGCTGGATTGGCAGCAGTCGGAAACCTACGACAAGTTCGTCAAGTACGGCGAGCGGGTCTTGCGCCGCACCAGTCGAGATTACGCGCCCTGGCATGTGATCGAGGGCGTCGACCCCCATTACCGCAGTCTCACCGTGGGACGGATTCTGTTGGAAGGGCTGCAGAATGCCTTGAACCGTCAGCCGTTGAGACCGGCCCAGGTCAATGCTGCACCGCTGCCGTCGGCAGTGGATCAGCTCAGTCTGCTGGACAGCCTGGACATGACCCAGCACCTGGACAAGGACGACTACGAGGAACAGTTGATTACCGAACAGGCGCGTCTGGCCGGTTTGCTGCGGGACAAGCGCATGCGCAAGCATGCCCTGGTGGCCGTGTTTGAAGGCAACGACGCGGCCGGCAAGGGCGGCGCCATTCGCCGCGTCGCGGCGGCGCTCGACCCGCGCCAGTACAGCATCGTGCCGATTGCCGCGCCCACTGAAGATGAACGTGCGCAGCCCTACCTCTGGCGTTTCTGGCGGCATATTCCGGCGCGCGGCAAGTTCACCATCTTCGACCGTTCCTGGTACGGCCGGGTGCTGGTGGAGCGGGTCGAGGGCTTCTGTCAGCCCGCTGACTGGCTGCGGGCCTACAGCGAGATCAACGATTTCGAGGAGCAATTGGCCGATGCCCGGGTGATCGTGGTGAAGTTCTGGCTGGCCATCGACAAGGACACACAATTGGAGCGCTTCCAGGCACGGGAGGCGATTCCCTTCAAGCGCTTCAAGATCACCGAGGACGATTGGCGCAACCGCGACAAGTGGGGTGACTATCGCGCCGCCGTCGGCGACATGGTGGACCGTACCAGCACCGAAGTGGCGCCCTGGACGCTGGTGGAGGCCAACGACAAGCGCTGGGCTCGGGTCAAGGTTCTGCGCACCATCAACCGGGCCCTGGAGGCGGCCTTCGAGCGTTCCGACAAGCACGATAAAAAACAGAAGAAGGACAAGAAGTAGGCCGATGGTCGCGCATACGCCCAGTGAATGATTGTCGCGGTGGGCGAGGAGGGGGATCTATGCTCGATGCTCTTTCCTGCCCCCAACAACAATGAGGTGCGTCATGCGTGAAGTGGTGATCGTCGACAGCGTACGGACTGGCCTGGCCAAGTCCTTTCGGGGCAAGTTCAACCAGACCCGTCCGGATGACATGGCCGCCCACTGCGTCAATGCGCTGCTCGCCCGCAACGGCATCGACCCGGCCAGTGTCGAGGACTGCATCGTCGGCGCCGGCTCCAATGAAGGGGCCCAGGGGTTCAACATCGGTCGCAACGTTGCCGTGCTCTCCGCGCTGGGCACCGGCACGGCGGGCATGACCCTCAACCGTTTCTGCTCCTCGGGCCTGCAGGCGATCGCCATCGCCGCCAACCAGATCGCCTCCGGCTGCAGCGACATCATCGTCGCCGGCGGTGTCGAATCCATCAGCCTGACCATGAGGAGCGTCAACACCGACAACCTGATCAACCCGTTGCTCAAGGAGCAGGTGCCGGGCATCTACTTCCCCATGGGCCAGACCGCCGAAGTGGTGGCCCGGCGCTACAACGTCAGCCGCGAGGCCCAGGACCTCTACTCCCTGCAAAGTCAGCAACGTACCGCCCAGGCCCAGGCTGATGGCCTGTTCAGTGACGAGATCGTACCGATGACGGTCAAGTACAAGGTCGAGGACAAGAACACCGGGCAGGTGCAGATGGTTGACGGCCTGGTGGATCGTGACGACTGCAACCGCCCCGACACCACTCTGGAGAACCTCGCAGCGCTGAAGCCGGTGTTTGCCGAGGATGGTTCGGTGACCGCGGGCAACTCTTCGCAGCTGTCCGATGGTGCCTCGATGACCCTGGTGATGAGCCTGGAACGGGCCCTGGCCCTGGGACTCAAGCCCAAGGCGTTTTTCCGCGGCTTTACCGTGGCCGGCTGCGAGCCGGACGAAATGGGGATCGGCCCGGTGTTCTCGGTGCCCAAGCTGCTCAAGGCCAAGGGCCTGACAGTGGATGACATCGACCTGTGGGAACTCAACGAGGCCTTCGCGTCCCAGTGCCTGTATGCCCGGGATCGGCTGGAGATCGATAACGCCAAGTACAACGTCAATGGCGGCTCGATTGCCATTGGCCACCCGTTTGGCATGACCGGTTCCCGTCAGGTGGGGCATCTGGTGCGTGAGTTGCAGCGGCGCAACCTGCGGTACGGCATCGTCACCATGTGTGTGGGGGGCGGGATGGGGGCTACGGGGCTGTTCGAAGCCGTGCGCTAGGTTTCGGGCTTCGCCGGCAAGCCGGCTCCTACGGGGGACGGCTTGTGCTTTTTACGACCTGCACAATCGCGTTTGCGCTTTGCTGCCAACTGTCTCTGTGTCGGCTCCTGGCCCGGGCCTAGAATGTGAACCTTGCTCGTCAGGCTTTGTGGGGTTCGCATGCATGTCTCGTCCGGTCGTTGGGTTTATGGCTTGTTCCTCGCCTTATTGACCGCGTTGTTGTGGGGCATCCTGCCCATCAAGCTCAAGCAAGTGCTGCTGGTGATGGACCCGGTGACCGTGACCTGGTTTCGCCTGCTGGTGTCCGGCGGCTGTCTGTTTTTCTATCTGGCGGCGGTGGGGCGTTTGCCGCGCTGGCGCGCGCTCGGTCCCAAGGGTGTGTGGCTGGTGCCGATTTCGGTCTGCGGTCTGGTGGGCAACTATGTGTTGTACCTGATGGGCCTGAACCTGCTGAGCCCGGGCACTGCGCAACTGGTGGTGCAGATGGGCCCGATCCTGTTGCTGATCGCCAGTGTCTTTGTGTTCAAGGAACGCTTCAGCCTGGGGCAAGGCCTGGGACTGCTGGTGCTCTTGCTCGGTTTCGGGCTGTTTTTCAATCAGCGACTGACCGAGCTGTTGACCTCCCTGAGTGACTACACCGCTGGCGTTCTCACCATTCTCGCGGCTTCGGCGGTCTGGACTTTTTATGCCCTGGGCCAGAAGCAGTTGTTGAGCGTGTGGAATTCATTGCAGGTGATGATGGTGATCTACCTGTTCTGCGCGCTGTTGCTCACCCCGTGGGTGCATCCGTTGGAGGCCTTGGAGCTGAGTCCGTTGCAGGGCTGGCTGTTGCTGGCCTGTTGCCTGAATACCCTGATCGCCTATGGCGCCTTTGCCGAAGCCCTGGCCCATTGGGAGGCGTCGCGGGTCAGTGCGACTCTGGCCATTACGCCTTTGGTGACTTTTGCCGCGGTGGCCTGGGCGGCCTGGGTCTGGCCGGAGTATGTGCACGCCGAGGAGATCAATGGCCTGGGTTATGGCGGGGCGCTGCTGGTGGTACTGGGTTCGGCGCTGACGGCGTTGGGGCCGTCGTTGATGGCAGGGTTGCGCGCCCGGCGGCAGCGGATCGCTGCGGGGTGAGCTTCGCCGGCAAGCCAGCTCCTACAGAAGTGTGGCGGTAGGAGCTGGCTTGCCAGCGAAAAATACGCCGCGCTAACCCTGTTTCCCAGCCTCCAGCATGTTTTCCGGTCGCACCCAGGCGTCGAACTGCTCATCGGTCAGGTAGCCCAGCTCCAGCGCGGCTTCGCGCAGGGTCAGATTCTCGGCGTAGGCCTTCTTGGCGATTTCGGCGGACTTGTCATAGCCGATGTGGGTATTGAGCGCGGTCACCAGCATGAGGCCTCGTTCCAGGTGCTCGGCCATCTGCAGTGGATCGGGCTCTAGTCCGGCGATGCAGTGATGCTGGAAGTTGCTGCAGCCATCGGCCAGCAGACGGATCGATTGCAGCAGGTTGTGAATGATCACCGGTTTGAACACGTTCAGCTGCAGATGGCCCTGGCTGGCGGCAAAGCCGATTGCCACGTCATTGCCCATCACCTGACAGGCCAGCATCGACAGCGCTTCGCATTGGGTTGGATTGACCTTGCCGGGCATGATCGAGCTGCCCGGTTCGTTGGCCGGCAGTTTGACCTCCGCCAGTCCCGCTCGCGGTCCCGAGCCCAGCAGGCGCAGGTCGTTGGCGATTTTCATCAGGCACACGGCGAGGGTTTTCAGCGCGCCGGACAGATTGGTCAGCGGTTCGTGGCCGGCCAGGGCGGCGAACTTGTTGGGGGCGGTGACGAAGGGCAGGCCGGAAAGGGCGGCCAGTTCGGCGGCGATGGCCTCACCGAAGCCGTGGGGCGAGTTCAGTCCGGTGCCCACGGCGGTGCCGCCCTGGGCCAACTCGCACACCGCAGGCAAGGCGCCGCGGATGGCTCGTTCGGCGTATCCCAGTTGGGCGATAAAGGCGGAAATTTCCTGGCCAAAGGTGATCGGGGTGGCATCCATCATGTGGGTGCGGCCGGTTTTCACCAGCTTCATGTGTCGGGCCGACAGTTCGGCCAGGCCTCCGGACAGTTCGCTGATCGCCGGCAGCAACTGGAACTGCACGGCCTGGGCGGCAGCGATGTGCATGGCGGTGGGAAAGCAGTCGTTGGAGCTTTGCGAGCGATTGACGTGATCGTTGGGGTGCACCGGGGATTTGCCGCCCCGGGGGTTGCCCGCCAGCTCGTTGGCCCGGCCGGCCAGCACCTCGTTGACGTTCATGTTGCTCTGGGTACCGCTGCCGGTCTGCCACACCACCAGGGGGAACTGGTCATCATGCTCGCCGGCCAGCACCTCGTCGGCGGCCTGTTCGATCAGGCGGGCGATGTCGGCGGGCACGTCGCCGTTGCGATCGTTGACTCGGGCGGCGGCTTTCTTGATCAGGGCCAGGGCATGCAGCACGGATAGAGGCATGCGCTCGTTGCCGATGGCGAAATTGACCAGCGAACGTTGGGTCTGTGCGCCCCAATAGGCTTCTTCCGGGACTTCAACCTGACCCAGGCTGTCGGTTTCGATTCGATTCATCGTGGCATTCCTCCAAGTCTGACTGGCCAGTTTAGGCCCTGATCTGCGGCTCGGGTTCCGTGAATGGGGTTTTTCCGCCCGCCACCCGGGCAAAACCAGGGGGCGTCAGGGGGTGGGGTTGAGGGACGCGGATTAATAGGCGCAGAATGGTCGCCCTTGGGGTTTTACCTCGCCTGCTAGATAGGAAACTCGATGACCCGTTTTCGTGCCATCTGTACCGCGGTTGTTCTGGTGTGTGCCAGCGGCCAGGTTCTTGCCGATACCGCCAGCCACAACGCCAGTGCCGAGGCCTTCCTGACCCTGGCCCATGCGGACAAGCTCGGTACTCCGGTGTACATGCAAGTTCAGCAAATGTTCGCCCAGCGCTTTGAGCAGACCAAAGCCCCGGAATCCAAACGTGCCCTGCTGGAAACCTACCAGGCCAAAGCCAATGCCGCCCTGGATCAGGCCATTGGCTGGAACAAGCTGAAGCCGGACATGGTCAAGCTCTACACCAGCAACTTCAGCGAATCCGAGCTCAAGGACCTGGTGGCGTTCTACCAGTCGCCACTGGGCAAGAAAGTCCTGGAGAAAATGCCCCAGCTGACTCAGCAATCGGCGCAGATGACCCAGGCCAAGCTGGAAAGCGCGGTACCAGTGGTGAACAAGCTGCTGGCCGACATGACCGCCGAGCTCGAGCCTAAGGCAGCACCGGCGAAGAAGAAGTAAGCGGAGTCCGCAATGACCATGCAACAACGTATCGAGTCGGCGCTCGGGGCATTGCAGCCCGAGCACCTGCAAGTGCTGGATGAAAGCCACATGCACAGCCGTGGCCTGGAAACCCACTTCAAGGCGGTACTGGTCAGCGAGCAGTTCGCCGGCCTCAACAGCGTCAAGCGCCATCAGAAGGTCTACGCCACCCTGGGTGAGCTGATGGGCCAGTTCCATGCGTTGGCGCTGCACACTTACACGCCCGAGGAGTGGTCGAAGATCGGTGTGGCTCCGGCTTCGCCTACCTGCGCCGGAGGCAGTCAGCATTAATCGCGGTTTTTTTGATAGAATCCGCAACGCGCCGCTTATGCCGGCGCGTTTTTTTTTGCATCCGGTTCACCCTTTACGAGGGTAGCCACCTGGAGATTTCCCATGACACAACCCATTGTCGTGGCGGCACTGTACAAGTTCGTCACCCTCGAAGATTACGTCAGCCTGCGCGAGCCCCTGCTGCAGGCCATGCTGGACAACGGCATCAAGGGCACCCTGCTGATCGCTGAAGAAGGCATCAACGGCACGGTATCCGGCAGCCGCGAAGGCATCGACGGGCTGCTGGCCTGGCTGAAGAACGATCCGCGCATGATCGATATCGATCACAAAGAGTCGTACTGCGATGAGCAGCCGTTCTACCGCACCAAGGTCAAGTTGAAGAAAGAGATCGTTACTTTGGGTGTGCCCGGCGTCGATCCCAACAAGAAAGTCGGGACCTATGTCGAGCCACAGGACTGGAACGCCCTGATCAGCGACCCCGAAGTGCTGCTGATCGACACCCGTAACGATTACGAAGTGTCCATCGGCACCTTCGAAGGCGCCATCGACCCCAAGACCACCAGCTTTCGCGAGTTCCCCGATTACATCAAAGCCCACTTCGACCCGAGCAAGCACAAGAAGGTGGCGATGTTCTGCACCGGTGGCATCCGTTGCGAGAAGGCATCGAGCTATATGCTCAGCGAAGGGTTCGACGAGGTGTTCCACCTCAAGGGCGGGATCCTCAAGTACCTCGAAGAGGTGCCGCAGCAAGAGAGCAAATGGCAGGGCGACTGCTTCGTATTCGATAACCGGGTCACGGTGCGCCACGACCTGAGCGAAGGCGACTACGATCAATGTCATGCCTGCCGCACTCCGGTGAGCGTCGAGGATCGGGCTAGCGAACACTATGTGCCGGGGATCAGTTGTCCTCATTGCTGGGACAAGCTGAGCGAGAAGACTCGCCGCAGCGCCATCGATCGGCAGAAACAGATCGAGTTGGCCAAGGCTCGCAACATGCCGCACCCGATTGGTTACAACTACAAGCAATCACCTTCCGAGGCTTGAGCCATGTCTGCCCGCCTGCTCTATGTGATGGACCCGATGTGTTCATGGTGCTGGGGCTTTGCGCCCGTGGCCCAGGCCCTGGCAGAGCAGGCCCAGGCTGCCGGAGTCGAGTTGCATCTGGTGGTGGGCGGCTTGCGCACCGGCAGCGGCGCGGCACTGGAGCCCAATACCCGGCGCTACATCCTTGAACACTGGCAGGCGGTCCATCAGGCCACCGGCCAGCCGTTCACCTTCGACGCAGCCTTGCCCGATGGCTTTGTCTATGACACCGAGCCGGCTTGTCGGGCCATCGTCACCGCCCGCAGCCTGGCTCCGGACTGTGCCTGGAAACTGCTGGGGCTGATCCAGCGGGCGTTTTATGTCGAAGGCCGCGATGTCACCCTGGCCAGCGTGCTGGTGGAGTTGGCGGAGCAGGCTGGGGTTCCGCGGATCGAGTTCGCCGAAGCCTTCGACCGCGCCGAGCAGCATGCTGCCACGGCAGCGGATTTCACTTGGGTCCAGGACCTGGGGATTGCCGGATTTCCCACCTTGCTGGCGGAGCGCAACGGCCAGTTGGCCTTGCTGACCAACGGCTATCAGCCGCTGAGCGAGTTGTCGCCGTTGCTGGGACGCTGGCTGGAGCGCGCCGCCTGTGCCTGATCCGGTCGATTCAAGCGCCCCCGCTAAAAACGTAGATCGTCTGAGCTGGGGGGAAATCCGTCGTCTGGCCCTGCAACACAGAAAGTCGCTGTGGATCGCCAATGGTGTGGCCGTGCTGGCGACCCTGTGCAGTGTGCCGATTCCGCTGTTGCTGCCGTTGCTGGTGGACGAGGTGCTGCTGGGCCATGGCGATGGCGCATTACAAGTGATGAACCGCCTGCTGCCCGATGGCTGGCAAAGTGCGGCGGGCTATATCGGGCTGATGCTTTTGGTCACCCTGATCCTGCGTTGCTCCGCTCTGGTGTTCAACGTGGTCCAGGCGCGGTTGTTTGCCGGTTTGGCCAAGGACATCGTCTATCGGATCCGCGTGCGTCTGATTGAACGGCTCAAGCGCATTTCCCTGGGGGAGTACGAAAGCCTTGGGGGAGGCACGGTCACCACGCATCTGGTCACCGACCTGGACACGGTGGACAAGTTTGTCGGTGAAACCCTGAGCCGATTCCTGGTGGCCATGCTGACCCTGGTGGGCACGGCCGGCATTCTGATGTGGATGCACTGGAAGCTGGCCCTGCTGATCCTGCTGTTCAACCCGTTGGTGATTTTTGCCACGGTGCAACTGGGCAAGCGAGTCAAACACCTGAAGAAGCTGGAAAACGACAGCACTTCGCGCTTCACCCAGGCCCTGACCGAGACCTTGGAGGCGATTCAGGAGATCCGCGCCGGCAACCGCCAGGGCTACTTTCTTGGACGCTTGGGCCAGCGTGCCGAGGAGGTGCGGGACTACGCCGTAGCCTCACAGTGGAAAAGCGACGCCTCGGGCCGGGCCAGCGGTTTGCTGTTCCAGTTCGGCATCGACATTTTTCGTGCGGCGGCAATGCTCACAGTGCTGTTCTCCGACCTGTCCATCGGCCAGATGCTGGCGGTGTTCAGCTACCTGTGGTTCATGATCGGCCCGGTAGAACAGTTGCTGAATCTGCAATACGCCTATTACGCCGCGGGCGGGGCCCTGACCCGGATCAACGAGTTGCTGGCGCGGGCCGATGAGCCGCAGTACAGCGGTGGCGTGGATCCGTTCCAGGGGCGCGAAACCGTCGGCATCGAAGTCCGCGGCCTGAGCTTCGGTTATGGCGATGAGCGGGTGCTGGACAACCTGAACCTGTCTATTGCCCCAGGCGAGAAAGTGGCCATTGTCGGTGCCAGCGGCGGGGGCAAGAGTACTTTGGTGCAGCTGTTGCTGGGGTTGTATACGCCGCAGACCGGAGTGATCCGCTTTGGCGGTGCCACTCAGCAGGAAATCGGCCTGGAGACGGTACGGGATAACGTCGCGGTGGTGCTGCAGCATCCTGCGCTGTTCAACGACACGATTCGCGCCAACCTGACCATGGGCCGCGAGCGCAGTGACAGCGCTTGCTGGCAGGCCCTGGAAATTGCCCAGATGGAACCCACCGTCAGGGCTCTGCCCCTGGGCCTGGACAGTGTGGTCGGGCGTTCCGGTGTGCGCCTTTCCGGTGGACAGCGCCAGCGCCTGGCTATTGCGCGGATGGTGCTGGCCGAACCCAAGGTGGTGATTCTCGACGAAGCCACGTCCGCCCTGGACGCCGCCACCGAGTACAACCTGCATCAGGCCTTGACGCGTTTTCTGCGGGAGCGGACTACGCTGATCATTGCTCATCGCCTTTCGGCGGTTAAACAGGCTGACCGGGTTTTGGTGTTCGATGGCGGGCAGATTGCCGAAGATGGCGACCATCAGCAGCTGATTGCCGATGGTGGTCTTTATGCCAAGCTATACGGGCATTTGCAGCAGGTTCGATAGTCTTGAGTTTTGTCCGGGTTTCTGTGTTTAGTGCTTGAATTTCCTGGTGGAATAACCGTTTCAGCGTGAAAGAGCGGCCGTTTCCCCGTGAAGGTTCGGTCCGGACGCTGCTCAGCCTGCGTCGGATCCATGGAAATTAGCCTAATCTGTGCTGTCTGAGACGGGACTACTGGGTGTTCATTTGGCAGTGCGCAAGCAAGGACCCTCATGAAGCAAAAGCGGACTTTCGCAACGCCGCGGTTGTTGGGCATCGTCTGGCCCTTTATCGCCGTGGTGTTATTTCAAGCGCTGTTGGGCGGCCTCAGCCTGTATGTCCTGTCGGCAGTGCGTGGCTATGTTGCCGGTGAGAGCCTGTGGTCCAAAGGCCAGAAAGACGCCATCTACTACCTCAATCTGTATGCCGACAGCCGCGACGAAGGCACCTTCCTCAAGTACCAGAACGCCATAGCCGTACCCCAGGGCGGGCATGAGCTGCGGGTGGCCCTGGATCGCCAGCCGCCGGACCTGGAGGCTGCGCGCCTGGGGATTCTCAAGGGGGGCAATCACCCGGATGACGTCCCCAGCCTGATCTGGCTGTACCTCAACTTCCGTCATTTCAGTTACCTGGAAAAAGCCATCGATCTGTGGACTGTGGGGGACGGCTACCTGCTGCAGCTCGATACCGTGGCCCGAGAGATGCACCAGGGGATTAGCAGCAACAGCGCCGGTGAAGGCGATGTGCAGCGCTGGAAGAGCCAGATCTTTGCCATCAACGATGGCGTCACTCCCGCAGCAAAGGCTTTCAGCGATGCTTTGGGGGAGGGGTCGCGGGTCATCCTGCGTCTGTTGCTGGTGACCAACCTGGCCACGGCGCTGATCCTGATTGCCCTGGCCTTGCTGCGCACCCACAAGTTGCTGGCCCAACGGCATGCCTTTGCCGACGCGTTGCAACTGGAGAAGGAGCGCGCGCAGATCACCTTGCAGTCCATTGGTGACGGGGTGATCACCACGGATGTCGAGGGCGCCATTGCCTATATGAACCCAGCGGCGGAAGAACTGACTCGCTGGAAGGCCGAGCAGGCGGTGGGGCTGCCCCTGGCGGCCTTGTTCAATCTCTTGGACGAAAACGCCCAGGCCGACGGCTTCACTCTGATCGAACACATCCTCAGTGGTCAGCTCAGTGGTGGCAGCGAGCATTCCAAGCTGATCCAGCGGCTGGATGGCAGTACGGTTTCGGTGACTCTGGTGGGGGCGCCGATCCGCAATGCCGGGAAGGTCAGTGGCACGGTACTGGTGTTGCACGACATGACCCAGGAGCGGCAGTACATCGCCAATCTATCCTGGCAGGCGACCCACGATGCCTTGACCGGTCTGGCCAATCGCCGGGAGTTCGAATTCCGCCTGGAGCAGGCGTTGCACAGCCTGATCCGCCAGCCCGCCCGGCATGCGCTGATGTTTCTGGATCTGGACCAGTTCAAGCTGGTCAACGACACCTGTGGCCATGCTGCTGGGGATGAGTTGCTGCGGCACATCTGTGCGTTGCTGCAGTCGGGGCTGCGCGAAGGTGACACCCTGGCCCGATTGGGAGGGGACGAGTTCGGGATTCTCCTGGAGAACTGCTCGCCGGAGGCCGCGGAGAAGATTGCCGAAGGGCTGCGCCAGACGGTGCAGAACCTGCATTTCGTCTGGAAGGGCCGGCCATTCGTGACCACCGTGAGCATTGGGCTGGTGCATATCGCCCAGACTCCCACCACGCTTGAGGCATCGTTGCGGGCAGCGGATATGGCTTGTTACATGGCCAAGGAGAAAGGTCGCAACCGGGTGCAGGTCTACCATGCCGACGATTCGGAATTGTCCCTGCGATTCGGCGAGATGGCCTGGGTTCAGCGGCTGCATATGGCCCTTGAGGAAAACCGCTTCTGTCTCTATTCCCAGGAAATCACCGCTCTAGGTCGTACCGAGCACGATGGTGGCCACGTGGAGATTCTTCTGCGTCTGCACGACGAGGCCGGTCGGATGATCCTGCCGGACAGCTTCATTCCTGCGGCGGAGCGTTACGGCCTGATGACCTCCCTGGATCGCTGGGTGGTGCAGAACGTCTTCAAGATCATCGCTCAGTGCATTGCCGAGGGCCGGGAAGGGCCGATGGCCATGTGTGCGATCAATCTCTCGGGCATCACCATTGGTGACGACGAGTTTCTCGACTTCCTGCGAGAGCAGTTCGTTGTCTATGGCGTGCCGCCGAAGATGATCTGTTTTGAAATTACTGAAACCAGCGCAATTGCCAATTTGGGCAGCGCGATCCGTTTTATAAATGAACTCAAGGGTTTGGGCTGCCATTTTTCCCTGGATGACTTTTGTGCGGGAATGTCGTCGTTCGCTTATCTCAAACATTTGCCTGTAGACTTCCTCAAGATCGATGGAAGTTTCGTAAAGGATATGCTGGACGACCCGATTAACCGCGCCATGGTCGAGGTGATCAACCACATCGGGCATGTCATGGGTAAGCGCACGATTGCCGAGTTTGTTGAAACACCGCAGATCGAGCAGGCCCTGCTTGAGATCGGCGTGGATTATGCTCAAGGCTACATTATTGAACGCCCGCAATTGTTTACCTGTGACAGCCTGCAGTGTCGACCCGTGCGGCCACAGCCTTTGTTGTTCAAGGCGCCCGGCACGTTCCGTTGAAACCTCTTTTGGATCCGCACATCACAATCAAAAGGAGCCCGACAGTGATCGACACATTCAACCGAACCGGTCCGCTCATGGAAGCTGCCAGCTACCCCGCCTGGACCCAGCAATTGATCCAGGACTGCAGCGAGAGCAAGCGCCGTGTGGTGGAGCATGAGCTGTATCAGCGCATGCGCGACAACAAACTCAGTGCCAAAGTCATGCGTCAGTACCTGATCGGCGGCTGGCCTGTGGTTGAACAGTTCGCCCTGTATATGGCGCAGAACCTGACCAAGACTCGCTTTGCCCGTCATCCCGGCGAAGACATGGCGCGGCGCTGGCTGATGCGCAACATTCGTGTCGAACTCAATCATGCCGATTACTGGGTGCATTGGAGTCGAGCCCATGGTGTGACCCTGGAGGACTTGCAAGCTCAGCAAGTGCCGCCGGAACTGCACGCCCTGAGTCACTGGTGCTGGCACACCAGTTCGGCGGATTCGCTGATCGTGGCTATCGCCGCTACCAATTACGCCATCGAAGGGGCGACGGGCGAATGGTCGGCCCTGGTCTGTTCCAACGGCATCTATGCCGCCGCGTTCCCGGAAGAAGACCGCAAGCGCGCTATGAAGTGGCTGAAGATGCATGCCCAGTACGATGATGCCCATCCCTGGGAAGCCCTGGAAATTATCGTCACCCTGGCGGGTTTGAATCCGAGCAAGGCCCTGCAGGTTGAGCTGCGCCAGGCCATCTGCAAGAGCTATGACTATATGTACCTGTTCCTGGAGCGCTGCATGCAGCAGGAAAAGACCACGGTGACCCGCGAGCGTCTCGCACTGGCTGAGGGGTAAGTCGGGGCTTGGCGGGCAGGTCGATTGTCACGGGCGATAGCGGCCCGTGGTGGTGGAGTTGCCCGTGATTGATATGGCAGGGGCGGGGCCTGGTACCTAGCCCGCCATTGCCAGTCGATTGCGTCCTTCCCGTTTGGCCACGTACAGCGCGCTATCGGCGCGGCGCAGCAGGCTCTCTGCGGACTCACCCGGCAACAGGGTCGAACAGCCCAGGCTGACGGTGAGTTCGATCAGTTTGCCATCAGCCCAGTACTCCTGGGCTTGGGCGGCATTTCTCAGTCGTTCTCCGACCATTGCCGCCGCGTCGCGCCCGGTGTTGGAAAGCAGGATCAGAAACTCTTCCCCGCCAAAGCGAAACACCATGTCCACATTGCGCAATTGCCCCTTGATCGAGGCGGCAACGGCCTTGAGCACTTCGTCGCCGGTGCTGTGGCCGTAACTGTCGTTGATGCGCTTGAAATGGTCGATGTCCAGCATCAGCAGGGACAGTGGAAGCGAGTGGCGGCGAGCCATCTCGATTTCCCGTTGCAGGGTCTGGTCCATGGCGATGCGGTTGCCGGTGTCGGTCAACGGATCGCGCAGGGCGCTGCGGGTTGCGGCGCGATACAGCAAGGCGTTGCGCATCGGGTACAAAAGGGTAGAGAGCAACGACTCCAGGTGACCCTGTTCGGTATCGCTGAAGCGTTGGTTGCGGCGGAAGACCAGCTCGCCCATGGGCTGGCCTTCGTGGCTCAGGCTGTAGCTGATGGAGTGGTGCCCGCGCTGGCCGAATTCCAGGCGCAGATCGCTGGGGGAATGCTGGTAATGCAGGGCGTCGAGGGGGACCAGGCGTTGCACTTCGCGAAAGAACAGGCCGAGGATGCGTTGCGGCTCAAGGCTGGTTTGCAGTTGCAGTCCCAGTTGCTGGCGCAATTGTCCGAGGCTGACGGGTTGTTTGATCAGCGGCGTCTGCTGGCCAAAGCCCAGGCGTTGCAATTTGGCGCTATCGAAGTCAATTGCGTTGGTCTGGGTCGGTGTTTTCATCTGAGCTTGAGCCCCCTGAGCACTATGTACGGTGTTTCTGCCTAGGTGAGAGCGGCTCAGAGCTGCGCGTCATACTGTTCCTTCAGTCCCGTAGGACAATCGCGCATATTTTATGCCGCTTCACCTTTGGCTAGAAAGCCCTCGGCACAAGCCGTTTTCCACAGTGTCAATACGCCGTGGGTTGAGTGTTCTTAGAGCGAAACTCGTGCCATTCGGTTCACACGAATAAAACTTGTTTGAATTCAATTGGTTGGTGAGTCTGCGAGAAAACGGCTCACCTTGATTGACATTTGTTTGGCTTGAAACCCGCGGGGATCGGGGCTTGCCAAGACGTCGCGACAGTATTCTGTCGCGACGAACGGGAGGGGATTACTGCGCGTCGAAAGCCTGGCCGTTGATTCCGGTGCTGTCCGGGCCCATCAGATACAGGTAGACCGGCATGATCTCTTCCGGTGTCGGGTTATTGCTGGGGTTTTCGCCCGGGTAGGCCTGGGCACGCATGCTGGTGCGGGTGGCGCCCGGGTTGATGCTGTTGGCCCGGACCGGAGCCACGGTATCCAGCTCATCGGCCAGGGTCTGCATCAGGCCTTCGGTGGCGAATTTGGACACGCCGTAGGCGCCCCAATAGGCCCGTCCCTTGCGGCCGACGCTGCTGGAGGTGAAGACCACCGAAGCATCCTGGGACAGTTTGAGCAGCGGCAGCAGGGTGCTGGTCAGCATGAACATGGCGTTGACGTTGACTTGCATCACTCGCATGAAGTTTTCCCCCGACAGCTGCTCCAGCGGTGTGCGTGGGCCAATGATCGAGGCGTTGTGCAGCAGGCCGTCGAGGTGGCCGAACTCGGTCTCGATCATCGCCGCCAGTTCGTCATACTGGTGCGGCAGGGCAGTTTCCAGGTTGAACGGAATCACTGCCGGCTGGGGATGGCCGGCCGCTTCGATGGCGTCGTAGACCTCGGTCAGGTTGGCTTCGGTCTTGCCCAGCAGGAGTACGGTGGCGCCGTGGGCGGCAAAGGTCTTGGCGGCGGCAGCGCCGATACCACGCCCGGCGCCGGTGACCAGAATGACCCGGTCCTTGAGCAGTTCGGGGCGAGCGGAATAATCAAACATAAAAGGCCTCAACAGAAATTCGATCGTCTCCGGCGCTTAGCCGGGAATGCTGCCGTTTAGCAGCTGCACAATGCGTTATCCAGAACCTGGCGCAACTCCAGCGGATGGTTGACCACCACGTCGGCGCCCCAGTGCCGGGGATTATCGTCCGGATGGATGTAGCCGTAGGTCACGGCGGCGGTCTTGGTGCCCGCGTCGCGGCCGGATTCGATATCCCGCAGATCGTCGCCTACGAACAGCACGGTGGACGGGTCCAGCTCGAGCATCTTGCATGCAAGGATCAGCGGCTCGGGGTCGGGCTTGCTGTTTTTCACATGGTCGGGACAGATCAGCAACGCCGAGCGTTCGGCCAGTCCCAATTGCTGCATGATCGGCTCGGCGAAGCGCAGCGGCTTGTTGGTCACCACCCCCCAGATCAGATTGGCCTTTTCGATATCGGCCAGCAGTTCGGCCATGCCGTCGAAGAGTTTGCTGTGCACGGCGCAATGCTTGAGGTAGCGCTCAAGGAACTCCAGGCGCAACTCCTCGAACCCCGGGGATTCCGGGTCCATGGAAAAGGTCACGGCTACCATGGCCTTGGCGCCGCCCGAGACTTCGTCGCGGATATGTTGGTCGGCAATCGGCGGCAGGCCGCGATCACGGCGCATGCCCTGGCAGACTGCGATGAAGTCGGGCGCGGTGTCGAGCAGGGTGCCATCCATATCGAAAAGAACGGCTCTGATGGCCATGTCTCACTCCTCTCGCAGGGTCTGGATCATGTAGTTGACGTCAACGTCCGCTGCCAGTTTGTAGTGCTTGGTCAGGGGGTTGTAGGTCAGGCCGATGATGTCCTTGACGGTCAGGCCGGCAGAGCGGCTCCAGGCGCCGAGCTCCGAAGGACGGATGAATTTCTTGAAATCATGGGTGCCGCGAGGCAGCAGTTTCATGATGTATTCCGCACCGATGATGGCGAACAGGTAAGCCTTGGGGTTGCGGTTGATGGTGGAGAAAAACACCTGACCGCCGGGCTTGACCATGCGGAAGCAGGCGCGGATCACCGACGAAGGGTCGGGGACGTGCTCAAGCATTTCCAGGCAGGTGACCACGTCGAACTGCTCGGGCATCTCCTCGGCCAGGGCTTCGGCGGTGATCTGCCGGTACTCGACATTCACGCCGGATTCCAGCTGGTGCAACTGGGCAACTGCCAGAGGGGCTTCGCCCATGTCGATCCCGGTCACGGTGGCACCGCGCTGGGCCATGGCCTCGCTGAGGATGCCGCCACCACAGCCGACGTCGAGCACCTTCTTGCCGGCCAGTCCGACCCGTTCGTCGATCCAGTTGACCCGTAGCGGGTTTATGTCGTGCAGGGGCTTGAATTCGCTTTCGCGGTCCCACCAGCGATGGGCCAGGGCTTCGAATTTGGCGATTTCAGCGTGGTCGACGTTGCTCATGAGTGATACTCCAAAGCTAAGAAATTCTCTGTTGGGCCTCAAGCGTCCGCTCAAGGTCCGGGTTATTGGGTATGGCCGCTGATGCGCTGGCCCCAGCCGCGGGCAGTGGCGCTCAGCTGTTGTTCGTCCTGGCGGGTGAGGCGCCGGTCATCCAGCAGTTGCTTGCCGGCGACCCACAGGTGTTTTACGCAGTCCCGGCCAGTGGCGTAGATCAGTTGCGACACTGGGTCGTAAATCGGTTGCTGGGCCAGGCCGGACAGGTCGAAGGCCACCATGTCTGCGGCCTTGCCGATTTCCAGAGAGCCTACTTCGCTTTCCAGTCCCATGGCTCTGGCGCCGTTCAGGGTGGCCATGCGCAGGGCGCGATGGGCATCCAGGGCGGTTGCCGAACCAGCCACGGCTTTGGCCAGCAGGGCGGCGGTACGAACTTCCCCCAGCAGGTCCAGATCGTTGTTGCTGGCCGCACCATCGGTACCCACCGCGACGTTGACCCCGGCTTGCCACAGGTGCTCTACCGGGCAAAAGCCGCTGGCCAGTTTCAGGTTGGATTCCGGGCAATGAATGACGCTGGTGTTGGTTTCTACCAGTAAAGCCAGGTCGTCATCGCTGATTTGGGTCATATGAACGGCCTGGAAGCGCGGCCCCAGGAGGCCCAGTCGAGCCAGGCGGGCCAGGGGGCGCTCGCCACGCTGCTCCAGGGATTGCTGCACTTCGAACGCGGTTTCATGTACATGCATGTGGATCGGGGCGTCGAGTTCTTCGGCGATCATCCGGACTTTTTCCAGATTCTCGTCGCCTACGGTATAGGGCGCATGGGGGCCGAAGGTGATCTTGATCCTTGGATGATGCTTGAGATCGCCAAACAGTTCGACGCCCTGACGAATGGCTTCGTCGGCGTCGTGGGCACCAGGAATGGGGAAGTCGAGGATCGGGATGGCGATCTGGGCACGTATGCCGCTGTTGTGAACGCGCTCGCTGGCAACCTTCGGATAGAAGTACATGTCAGAGAAACAGGTGATACCGCCTTTGATCTGCTCGGCGATGGCCAGGTCGGTACCGTCTCGGACGAAGGCTTCATCCACCCACTTGGCTTCGGCAGGCCAGATATGCTTTTCCAGCCAGGTCATCAGCGGCAGATCGTCGGCCAGACCGCGAAACAGTGTCATGGTTGCATGCCCGTGGGCATTGATCAGTCCCGGGCTGAGCAGCATGCCAGGCAGTTCGCGGACTTCGGTGGCGCGATACCTCAGCGCCTCGGCTCGCGGGCCGATGAACAGGATGCGCCCGTCGCGGATGCCCAGGCCGTGTTCCTTGAGGACGACGCCGGCTGGCTCCACCGGTACCAACCAGGTCGGTAACAGCAGCAGGTCGAGCGCAGTCTCACGGTTCGGCATCGAATATCGGTCCAAGGCTTCATATAAAGGATGGCGAAGTATACCCGAGCGTCTTGGCGGGGGGATCGCTATAATCCGCGGCTTTTGTTCATGAGTGCGGGGTGAGGGATGCGCGATCGTCTGTTGGCTGCGGAGAAGGTCAAGGCCATTGATTGGCGGGATAACACTCTGTACCTGCTCGATCAGCGGAACCTGCCCTTCGAGGAGACCTGGGTTGCCTGCGACAGCGTGGCCGGGGTCGCCGAGGCGATTCGTTCAATGGTGGTGCGCGGCGCTCCAGCCATTGGCATCAGCGCAGCTTATGGTTTGGTTTTGGCGGCTCGTGCGCGCTTTGTCGCAGGCGGCGATTGGCTCGCCGCTTTGGAGGCGGATTTCGCCCTGTTGGCGGAGTCTCGCCCGACCGGTGGCAATCTGTTCTGGGCCTTGAATCGCATGCGCGAGCGTCTGGGTCGGGTCAGGGACCAGGCTGAGCCGCTGGCGGCGCTGGAAGCCGAAGCCATGTCGATCCATGAGAGTGATCGTGAGGCCAACCTGACCATGGCCCAGTTGGGTGTGGATTTGATTCGCCGGCATCAGGGCAATCCCCAAGCCTTGTTGACCCACTGCAATACAGGCGCTCTGGCGACCGGCGGCTTCGGTACGGCTTTGGGGGTGATTCGTGCGGCTTGGCTGGAAGGCATGGTGGAGCGAGTTCATGTCGATGAAACTCGTCCCTGGCTGCAAGGGTCGCGCCTGACGGCCTGGGAATTGGCCAGTGAGGGCATTCCTGTGACCTTGAACGCCGACTCCGCCGCCGCCCACATCATGAAGACCAAAGGTGTGACCTGGGTCGTTGTCGGTGCTGACCGAATCGCCGCCAATGGCGATGTGGCGAACAAGATCGGCACCTATCAACTGGCGGTCAATGCCATGCATCACGGAGTGCGCTTCATGGTGGTGGCGTCCAGTTCGACCATCGACTTGAATCTGGCGAGTGGAGATGACATTCCCATCGAGGAGCGCGACGCCGCAGAGTTGCTGGAGCTCGCTGGCAAGCGGGTGGGGGCGGATGTGGAGGTCTTCAATCCGGTATTCGATGTGACGCCTGCGGACCTGATCGACGCCATCGTCACCGAAAAGGGCATTGTCGAACGTCCTGACACGGCAAAAATGGCGCAATTGATGTGTCGTAAGCGCTTGCATTGATGTGCGGCCTCGAACGTTGCTCTCTATGACCTGCCGAGGCGGGCCGTCGGGTCAGAAAAAACACATAAATGTGTGCGAATTTGGCCTCTGAGCCTCTCTCGTCTCTTATCAGGCTGTCACCGGTCAACTAACTATGCTCCATGCGCGTCAGGGGGATAGGTGCGTGGCGGCGATTGTGATAACATCCGGCGGTTTCCAAGGCGGTCCGATGCGACTGCCTTCACTGCGCAAATCCATGGCATAACTTGTTGATTTGTCGTAAGTCGGTGCATGGCACTAGGCCTGCAGCGGCGAGCTTCGTTCGTCCCATATGGATGTGACGAAGTTTCACCAGAAAAAGGAATCAGGCTTCTCATGGGCGAACTGGCCAAAGAAATCCTCCCGGTCAATATCGAAGACGAGCTGAAACAGTCCTACCTCGACTACGCGATGAGCGTAATCGTCGGGCGGGCACTGCCTGATGCGCGCGATGGCTTGAAGCCCGTGCACCGGCGTGTGCTGTACGCGATGAGCGAGCTCGGTAACGACTGGAACAAGCCGTACAAGAAATCTGCCCGTGTTGTCGGTGACGTGATCGGTAAGTATCACCCTCACGGTGATACCGCGGTGTACGACACCATCGTTCGTATGGCCCAGCCATTCTCCCTGCGCTACCTGCTGGTAGACGGCCAGGGTAACTTCGGTTCGGTCGACGGCGACAACGCGGCGGCCATGCGATACACCGAAGTGCGCATGACCAAGCTGGCGCACGAGCTGCTGGCCGACCTACACAAGGAAACCGTGGACTGGGTGCCGAACTACGACGGCACCGAGATGATCCCGGCGGTCATGCCGACCAAGATCCCCAACCTGCTGGTCAACGGCTCCAGCGGTATTGCCGTGGGCATGGCGACCAACATTCCGCCGCACAACCTCGGTGAAGTCATCGACGGTTGCCTGGCGCTGATCGACAACCCCGAGCTGACCGTCGACGAGCTGATGCAGTACATCCCCGGTCCGGACTTCCCGACCGCGGCGATCATCAATGGTCGTGAAGGCATCATCGAGGCCTACCGCACTGGCCGTGGACGCATCTATATGCGTGCCCGCTCGATCATCGAAGACATCGACAAAGTCGGTGGCCGCCAGCAGATCGTCATCACCGAGCTGCCGTACCAGTTGAACAAGGCCCGTCTGATCGAGAAGATCGCCGAGCTGGTGAAAGAGAAGAAGCTCGAAGGCATTACCGAGCTGCGGGACGAGTCCGACAAGGACGGTATGCGCGTGGTCATCGAGCTGCGTCGCGGCGAAGTGCCTGAGGTGATCCTCAACAACCTCTACGCCCAGACCCAACTGCAAGCCGTGTTCGGCATCAATATCGTGGCGCTGATTGACGGCCGTCCGCGGATCCTCAATCTCAAGGATCTGCTGGAAGCCTTCGTTCGTCACCGCCGCGAAGTGGTGACCCGTCGTACCGTATTCGAGCTGCGCAAGG
This sequence comes from Pseudomonas sp. 910_21, assembly GCF_052850735.1. Taxonomy (NCBI): domain Bacteria; kingdom Pseudomonadati; phylum Pseudomonadota; class Gammaproteobacteria; order Pseudomonadales; family Pseudomonadaceae; genus Pseudomonas; species Pseudomonas sp. 910_21. The sequence continues at coordinate 862,183 of NZ_VXCY01000002.1, forward strand.
CGCGTGAGCGTGGCCATATCCTTGAAGGTCAGGCCGTTGCCCTGTCCAACATTGACCCGGTCATCGCCCTGATCAAGGCCTCGCCAACGCCGTCGGAAGCCAAGGAAGCGCTGATCAGCACCCCTTGGGAGTCCAGCGCGGTGATGACCATGGTCGAGCGTGCCGGTGCAGACTCCTGCCGTCCGGAAAACCTCGATCCGCAATACGGTCTGCGCGATGGCAAGTACTTCCTGTCCCCGGAGCAGGCGCAAGCCATTCTGGAACTGCGTCTGCACCGCCTGACCGGCCTCGAGCACGAAAAACTGCTGGCCGAGTACCAGGAGATTCTCAACCAGATCGGTGAACTGATCCGCATCCTCAACAGCGCCACGCGCCTGATGGAAGTGATCCGCGAAGAGCTGGAAGTGATCCGCGCCGAATACGGCGATGTGCGCCGCACCGAGATCCTCGATGCGCGCCTGGACCTGACTCTGGGCGACATGATCCCGGAAGAAGAGCGTGTAGTGACCATCTCCCACGGCGGCTATGCCAAGACCCAGCCGCTGGCTGCGTATCAGGCCCAGCGTCGTGGCGGTAAAGGCAAATCGGCCACTGGCGTCAAGGATGAGGACTACATCGCTCACCTGCTGGTAGCCAACAGCCACACCACGCTGCTGCTGTTCTCCAGCAAGGGTAAGGTGTACTGGCTCAAGACTTACGAGATTCCTGAAGCATCCCGTGCTGCTCGCGGCCGTCCGCTGGTGAACCTGCTGCCGCTGGACGATGGTGAGTACATCACCACCATGCTGCCGGTAGAGGAATACACCGAAGGTCACTACATCTTCATGGCTACCGCCAACGGCACTGTGAAGAAGACCCCGCTGGAATCCTTCAGCCGTCAGCGCAGCGTCGGTCTGATCGCTCTGGAGCTGGACGAAGGTGACGTGCTGATCAGTGCTGCCATTACCGATGGCGAGCGTGAAGTCATGCTGTTCTCCGATGGTGGCAAAGTGACTCGCTTCAAGGAGTCCGACGTACGCGCCATGGGTCGTACCGCTCGCGGTGTTCGCGGCATGCGCTTGGCTGAAGGCCAGAAGCTGATCTCCATGCTGATTCCGGAGGAGGGCAGCCAGATCCTCACCGCTTCCGAGCGTGGTTTCGGCAAGCGCACCGCCATCAGCGAATTCCCTGAGTACAAGCGTGGCGGTCAGGGCGTTATCGCCATGGTCAGTAACGAGCGTAACGGTCGCCTGGTAGGCGCGGTTCAGGTACTGGACGGTGAGGAGATCATGTTGATTTCCGATCAGGGCACCCTGGTTCGTACTCGTGTCGACGAAGTATCGAGCCTGGGCCGTAACACTCAGGGCGTGACTCTGATCAAGCTGGCCAGCGATGAAACCCTGGTGGGCCTGGAGCGGGTGCAGGAGCCATCGGAGATCGAAGGCGAAGAGTACGAAGGTGAAGAGGGCGCTGAATTCGAGGGCACCGTGCTGGATGCGGTAGCCGAGCCGGATGATGCAACCGATGGCCAACAGGCAGACGCCGCAGGCGAAGAAGAGTCGAAAGACTAAATAAATCGTAGCAGGGCAGAGTGTTTGCTCTGTCCGCTACCGTGAATGCATAGCGAGAGTGGATGTGAGCAAACGAGCCTATAACTTCTGCGCAGGTCCCGCTGCGCTACCTGAAGCTGTCCTGTTGCGTGCCCAGGCCGAATTGCTGGATTGGCATGGCAAGGGCCTGTCAGTCATGGAGATGAGTCATCGCAGCGATGAGTTTGTCTCCATCGCCACCAAGGCGGAGCAGGATCTGCGTGACCTGCTGAATATCCCCTCGAACTATAAAGTGCTGTTCCTGCAAGGCGGCGCCAGTCAGCAATTTGCCCAGATTCCACTGAACCTGTTGCCTGAAGGCGGTAAGGCCGACTATATCGACACCGGTATCTGGTCGCAGAAAGCCATTGAAGAGGCCTCTCGTTACGGTCAGGTCAATGTTGCGGCCACTGCCAAGCCTTATGACTACTTTGCGATTCCCGGTCAGAACGAATGGCAGTTGTCGAAAGACGCCGCCTACGTGCACTACGCGCCGAACGAAACCATCGGTGGCCTGGAGTTCAACTGGATCCCGGAAACCGGCGACGTTCCCCTGGTGGCCGACATGTCTTCGGACATCCTCTCGCGCCCTGTGGATATCTCCCGTTTCGGCATGATCTACGCCGGCGCGCAGAAGAACATTGGCCCCAGCGGCATCCTGGTGAACATCATTCGCGAAGACCTGTTGGGTCGTGCCCGTTCTCTGTGCCCGACCATGCTTGACTACAAGGTCGCGGCAGACAACGGCTCGATGTACAACACGCCGCCGACCCTGGCCTGGTACCTGTCCGGTCTGGTGTTCGAATGGCTCAAGGAGCAAGGTGGGGTGCAAGCCATTGCCAAGCTCAACGAGGCCAAGCAGCGCACTCTGTATGACTTCATCGACGCCAGCGGTCTTTACAGCAACCCGATCAACAAGTCCGATCGCTCATGGATGAACGTGCCTTTCCGCCTGGCGGACGATCGTCTGGACAAGCCGTTCCTGGTGGGTGCTGAGGCTCGTGGCCTGTTAAATCTCAAGGGGCATCGCTCGGTGGGCGGCATGCGCGCCTCCATCTATAACGCCGTGGACATCAACGCAGTCAATGCGCTGGTGGCCTACATGGCGGAGTTCGAGAAGGAACATGGCTGATGTCTGAGCAAGAACTCAAGGCCCTGCGCCTGCGCATTGACGCCCTGGACGAGAAGGTCCTGGAACTGATCAGTGAGCGTGCGCGGTGCGCCCAGGAAGTCGCCCGGGTCAAGATGGCCTCCCTGGCAGAAGGCGAAGTGCCGGTATTCTATCGTCCGGAGCGTGAGGCTCAGGTGCTCAAGCGGGTGATGGAGCGCAACCAGGGGCCGCTGGGCAATGAAGAGATGGCGCGTTTGTTTCGCGAAATCATGTCTTCGTGCCTGGCCCTGGAGCAGCCGCTGAAAGTGGCCTACCTCGGTCCTGAAGGCACCTTCACTCAGGCCGCGGCGATGAAGCATTTCGGCCATGCGGTGATCAGCAAGCCGATGGCTGCGATCGACGAAGTGTTCCGTGAAGTGGCTGCTGGTGCGGTGAACTTCGGTGTGGTGCCGGTGGAAAACTCCACTGAGGGTGCGGTCAACCACACCCTCGACAGTTTCCTCGAGCACGACATGGTGATCTGCGGAGAGGTCGAGCTGCGTATTCACCACCATTTGCTGGTGGGTGAAAACACTAAAACTGACAGCATCAGCCGTATCTACTCTCACGCCCAATCATTGGCCCAGTGCCGCAAGTGGCTGGACGCGCACTATCCGAATGTCGAGCGTGTGGCGGTATCCAGCAACGCCGAAGCGGCCAAGCGGGTCAAGGGCGAGTGGAATTCGGCAGCCATCGCCGGCGACATGGCTGCAGGCCTTTATGGGCTGACTCGTCTGGCGGAGAAGATTGAAGATCGTCCGGACAACTCCACGCGCTTCTTGATGATCGGCAATCAGGAAGTGCCGCCTACCGGCGACGACAAGACTTCCATCATCGTGTCCATGAGCAACAAGCCGGGCGCATTGCACGAGCTTCTGGTGCCGTTCCACGACAACGGTATCGACCTGACGCGAATCGAGACCCGACCTTCGCGCAGTGGCAAATGGACCTATGTGTTCTTCATCGACTTCGTCGGCCACCACCGTGATCCGTTGGTCAAGGGTGTGCTGGAGAAGATCAGTCAGGAAGCAGTGGCACTCAAGGTGCTGGGTTCCTACCCGAAAGCGGTTCTCTGAGGCTTTAACAATGAGTGGCGACTTCCTCGCACTGGCACAACCAGGCGTGCAACAACTTTCGCCTTACGTTCCGGGCAAGCCCGTGGACGAACTGGCCCGTGAGCTGGACATCGATCCGGCCACCATCGTCAAGCTGGCGAGCAATGAAAATCCGCTGGGCGCCAGTCCCAAGGCGCTGGCGGCGATTCGCGACGAGTTGGCGGAACTGACTCGTTACCCCGATGGCAACGGCTTTGCTCTCAAGTCTCTGTTGGCCGAGCGCTGCGGCGTGGAGATTCAGCAGGTGACCCTGGGTAACGGTTCCAACGACATTCTGGAGCTGGTGGCTCGCGCCTATCTGGCGCCAGGCCTGAATGCGGTGTTCAGTGAGCACGCGTTTGCCGTCTACCCCATCGTTACCCAAGCAGTCGGTGCTCAGGCAAAAGTCATTCCCGCCAACAAATGGGGGCACGACTTGCCGGCCATGCTCAAGGCTATCGATGAGCAGACCCGTGTGGTGTTCATCGCCAATCCGAACAACCCGACGGGGACCTGGTTTGGTGCCGAGGAGCTGGATGAGTTTCTTCAGGACGTGCCGGCCCATGTGCTGGTAGTGCTGGATGAGGCCTATATCGAGTATGCCGAAGGCAGTGACCTGCCGGACGGTCTGGACTTCCTGGCGGCCTACCCGAACCTGCTGGTATCGCGGACCTTCTCCAAGGCCTACGGCCTGGCGGCCCTGCGGGTCGGTTATGGACTCTCGACCTCGGTGGTGGCGGATGTCCTGAACCGAGTCCGCCAGCCGTTCAACGTCAACAGCCTGGCTTTGGCGGCGGCCTGCGCCGCGCTGCAGGATGCGGATTATCTGGCTGAAAGCCGTCGTTTGAATGAGTCGGGCATGCAGCAGCTGGAGGCGGGTTTCCGTGGTCTGGGTTTGAGCTGGATCTCTTCCAAGGGCAATTTCATCGCTGTGGACCTGGGGCGTGAAGCCGCGCCAGTGTTCCAGGGGTTGTTGCGCGAAGGTGTGATCGTGCGTCCGGTGGCTAACTACGGGATGCCGAACCATCTGCGCGTCACTATTGGCTTGCCGGCGGAAAATACTCGCTTCCTTGAGGCTTTGGCCAAGGTTCTGGCTCGTGGTTGATGTCATTCCAATGCAATCTGCTGTGCCTATGATCGGTCGCCTGGTGGTGATCGGCCTGGGGTTGATTGGTGGCTCCTTTGCCAAGGGGTTGCGTGAAAGTGGTGTATGCCGCGAAGTGGTTGGTGTCGATCTGGACCCGCAGTCTCGCCAGTTGGCGGTTGAACTGGGGGTAGTGGATCGCTGTGAAGAAGACTTGGCTCTGGCTTGCCAGGGCGCCGATGTGATTCAGCTCGCAGTACCGATCCTGGCCATGGAAAAACTGCTGGCACTGTTGGCCGGAATGGATCTGGGGGCGGCTGTGCTGACTGACGTCGGCAGTGCCAAGGGCAATGTGGTGCGTGCGGCGCAGGTGGCCTTTGCAGGCATGCCGACGCGGTTCGTCCCGGGGCATCCGATTGCCGGCTCCGAGCAGAGCGGCGTCGAGGCCTCCAATGCGCAGTTGTTCCGTCGTCACAAAGTGATTCTGACGCCTCTGGAGCAAACCGATCCTGCCGCGCTGGATCTTGTCGACAAGCTTTGGCGTGAGTTGGGAGCAGATGTTGAGCACATGCAGGTCGAGCGCCACGACGAAGTCCTGGCCGCGACCAGTCATCTGCCGCACTTGCTGGCATTTGGTCTGGTCGACTCCTTGGCCAAGCGCAGTGAAAATCTCGACATCTTCCGTTACGCTGCGGGCGGGTTCCGCGATTTCACGAGAATCGCCGGCAGCGACCCGGTCATGTGGCATGACATCTTTCTCGCCAACCGCGAAGCAGTTCTGCGCACACTCGATACATTTCGCAACGACCTCGACGCCTTGCGCGACGCGGTTGATGCAGGGGACGGGCATCAGTTATTGGGCGTATTCACTCGCGCCCGGGTTGCCCGCGAGCATTTCGGTAAAATCCTGGCCCGCCGGGCCTATGTGGACGCTATGAACTCCAACGATCTGATTTTCCTGGCAAATCCTGGTGGCCGCCTGTCTGGGCGGATTCGTGTACCGGGCGACAAATCGATTTCCCACCGTTCGATCATGCTTGGCTCCCTGGCTGAAGGTACCACCGAAGTCGAGGGGTTCCTCGAGGGTGAGGATGCTCTGGCGACGCTGCAGGCCTTCCGCGACATGGGAGTGGTCATCGAAGGTCCGCACCATGGGCGTGTGACTATTCATGGTGTTGGTCTACACGGTTTGAAGCCGGCGCCGGGCCCGATCTATCTGGGTAACTCCGGTACTTCGATGCGCCTGCTCTCCGGTCTGCTGGCTGCACAGAGCTTCGATAGCACCCTGACAGGGGACCCCTCGCTCTCCAAGCGTCCGATGAATCGCGTGGCCAACCCGCTGCGGGAAATGGGTGCGGTGATCGAGACGGCGGCCGAAGGTCGCCCGCCGATGGTGATTCGTGGTGGTCACCAGCTCAAAGGGTTGACCTACACCTTGCCAATGGCTAGTGCTCAGGTTAAGTCCTGTCTGCTGCTGGCTGGCTTGTATGCTGAGGGTAAGACCACAGTCACTGAGCCAGCGCCGACCCGCGACCATACTGAGCGTATGCTGCGTGGTTTTGGCTACTCGGTGAATGTTGATGGCGCAACCGCCTCCGTTGAGTCGGGCGGTAAGCTCAAGGCGACTCATATCGAAGTCCCCGCGGACATTTCTTCTGCGGCGTTCTTTCTGGTAGCTGCTTCCATCGCCGAAGGCTCCGAGTTGGTGCTGGAGCATGTGGGCATCAACCCGACCCGTACTGGCGTGATCGATATCCTGCGCCTGATGGGGGGTGATATTCGTCTGGAAAACCAGCGCGAAGTCGGCGGTGAGCCGGTCGCCGATTTGCATGTACGTGCCGCCAAGCTCAAGGGGATCGAGATTCCTGAAGAGTTGGTGCCATTGGCGATCGACGAATTCCCTGTGCTATTTGTGGCTGCCGCCTGCGCCGAAGGGCGTACTGTGCTGCGTGGCGCGGAAGAGCTGCGGGTCAAGGAGTCCGATCGTATCCAGGTAATGGCTGATGGTTTGCTGACCTTGGGAGTCAAGTGTGAGCCGACTCCTGACGGCATCATCATTGATGGTGGCCAGATTGGCGGTGGTGAAGTGCATGGTCATGGTGATCACCGTATCGCCATGGCATTCAGCGTTGCTTCGTTGCGCGCCAATGCGCCGATTCGTATCCATGACTGTGCGAATGTTGCTACCTCGTTCCCGAACTTTCTTGCGTTGTGCGCGCAGGTGGGGATTCGTGTCGCGCAAGAGGCTCAGTCGTGAATATCAAGGCGCCCGTGATCACCATTGATGGGCCAAGTGGTTCAGGTAAAGGCACCATTGCTGGCAAGCTGGCCAAGCATCTGGGTTGGTGTCTGCTGGACTCCGGGGCTCTTTATCGGCTGCTGGCTTTCGCTGCACGCAATCATGGTGTTGACCTGACTAACGAAGAATCGCTGAAGCTGTTGGCGGCTCATCTGGATGTGCAGTTTCTCGGTGCCACTGAAAATCACCCACAGCGGATCATCCTCGAGGGCGATGATGTGACCGACGACCTGCGCAATGAGCAGGTTGGAGCCTGGGCGTCTCAAGTGGCAGCGCTGCCGGCTGTGCGTGATGCCTTGTTGCAGCGCCAGCGCGCATTCCAGGAGCCGCCGGGCCTGGTTGCGGATGGTCGCGATATGGGCACCGTGGTGTTTCCTGATGCTCCATTGAAGATTTTCCTGACTGCCAGTGCCGAAGAGCGCGCTCGTCGGCGCTACTTGCAGTTGAAGGGAAAAGTCGATGGTGTTAGTCTGTCGAGTCTGCTAGATGAGATACGTGCGCGCGACGAGCGCGACACCCAGCGAGCGGTAGCCCCGCTCAAGCCGGCGGCTGACGCCATACAGCTGGATTCCACGGAGTTGTCCATCGATCAGGTGTTGCAACGCATCTTGAGCGAGATCGCCATTCGCGATATTGCCGGGTGAACAAGGAAGATCGCGGGGGACCAGTCATAGTCCTGCGATCTTTCTTTTATATGAACGTAACCCACATTGTCTGGGATGTGGCAGATGGGCGGATTCTTCGCCCTTATCAACAGGAATTAAAATGAGCGAAAGCTTTGCGGAACTCTTTGAAGAAAGCCTAAAAACCCTGAACCTTCAGGCAGGCTCCATCATCACCGGTGTTATCGTCGACATCGACTACCAAGCGCGTTGGGTAACCGTTCACGCTGGTCTGAAGTCTGAAGCGCTTATCCCGCTTGAGCAGTTCTACAACGATGCTGGCGAACTGTCCATCAATGTTGGTGATGAAGTTCACGTTGCTCTGGACTCGGTTGAAGACGGCTTCGGTGAAACCAAGCTCTCCCGTGAAAAAGCCAAGCGCGCTGAATGCTGGATCGTTCTGGAAGCAGCCTTCGCAGCCGAAGAAGTGGTCAAGGGCGTTATCAACGGTAAGGTTAAAGGCGGCTTCACTGTCGACGTTAACGGCATCCGTGCGTTCCTGCCAGGTTCTCTGGTTGACGTCCGTCCAGTGCGCGACACCACGCACCTGGAAGGCAAAGAGCTCGAGTTTAAAGTCATCAAACTCGACCAGAAGCGCAACAACGTTGTCGTTTCCCGTCGTAGCGTCCTCGAAGCCGAGAACTCCGCTGAGCGTGAAGCTCTGCTGGAATCCCTGCAGGAAGGTCAGCAAGTCAAAGGTATCGTCAAGAACCTCACCGATTACGGCGCATTCGTTGATCTGGGCGGCGTCGATGGCCTGCTGCACATCACCGACATGGCTTGGAAGCGTATCAAGCATCCTTCCGAAATCGTCAACGTTGGCGACGAGATCGATGTCAAGGTTCTGAAATACGATCGCGAGCGCAATCGTGTTTCCCTGGGCCTGAAGCAGCTGGGCGAAGATCCATGGGTCGCTATCAAGGCTCGTTACCCAGAAAGCACCCGCGTTACCGCTCGTGTAACCAACCTGACCGACTACGGCTGCTTCGCTGAGCTGGAAGAAGGCGTTGAAGGTCTGGTACACGTTTCGGAAATGGACTGGACCAACAAGAACATCCACCCTTCGAAAGTCGTACAAGTTGGCGACGAAGTGGAAGTTATGGTTCTGGACATCGACGAAGAGCGTCGTCGTATCTCCCTCGGCATCAAGCAGTGCAAGTCCAACCCATGGGAAGACTTCTCTGGCCAGTTCAACAAGGGCGATAAAATCTCCGGTACCATCAAGTCGATCACCGATTTCGGTATCTTCATTGGTCTGGACGGCGGCATCGACGGTCTGGTTCATCTGTCCGACATCTCCTGGAACGAAGTGGGCGAAGAAGCCGTACGCCGCTTCAAGAAGGGCGACGAGCTGGACACCGTTATCCTGTCTGTTGACCCAGAGCGTGAGCGTATCTCCCTGGGTATCAAGCAACTGGAAAGCGATCCGTTCTCCGAGTACGTACAAGAGAACGACAAAGGCGCAATCGTTAAGGGTGTTGTAAAAGAAGTTGACGCCAAAGGCGCCATCATCACCCTGGCTAACGATATCGAAGCTACTCTGAAAGCCTCCGAAATCAGCCGTGACCGCATCGAAGATGCTCGTAACGTTCTGAAAGAAGGCGAAGAAGTTGAAGCCAAGATCATCAGCGTTGACCGTAAGAGCCGTGTAATCCAGCTCTCGATCAAGTCGAAAGACGTTGAAGACGAGAAAGAAGCTATCCAGAGCCTGCGCGACAAGCCAGCTGCTTCTGATATCGCTGCTGGTCCTACCACTCTGGGCGACCTGCTGCGTGCACAGATGGAAAAGCAGAACTAAGTTCTGTCAGACCATAAAAAAGAGCGACTTCGGTCGCTCTTTTTTTTGCTCAAAAATCGTTAGTTTGAGAGTTCTCCATGTGGGAAACCAACACATGCCGTGAGTTGTCTCTTTCTTGAGTGGGGCGGCTGCATATTTGGAGCTAGGCTTTACTTTGGAAGTGCACCATTCGAGTAGCAAGGGCTGGCATGGCATAAGGAAGAGTATGAGCAGGCTGGGTGTGGTTGTTTTGGTTCTTCTATTGGTTGGCTGTACGGCCAATGTAAAAACCTATGCTGTTCGTGGGGGCAGTGGTATCGAGATCGATTGTTCAGGTTTGGGGTCGGGTTGGGAGAAGTGCTACGCACGTGCTGCGAGTGAGTGTCAGGCTAGTGGTTACAGAGTTATCACCAAGTCGAGCGACGCCAGGGACGAGGAGGGAGATTATCCGTTCGGCTGGAATCCAGCGGGGTACCTCACACGTACGATGCTCGTGATGTGTCGATAGAGAGGCTTGGATTCTTGTATCTGGGTCTCTACCAGTGGCAAAAGAAGTTTGTGTTAGCAACTCAGCGCTTGGGCTGTTCAAAACCTTCAGGGCATGCTAAAACCTTTTGAGCACTGACCTAGCTGCTTGAAAAAGAAGGGAAAAATATGACGAAGTCGGAGTTGATCGAACGAATTGTCACCCATCAAGGGCTGCTGTCATCCAAGGATGTCGAGTTGGCCATCAAGACGATGCTTGAGCAAATGTCTCAGTGTTTGGCTACTGGGGATCGGATTGAGATTCGAGGGTTTGGTAGCTTCTCGCTTCACTATCGCGCTCCTCGGGTAGGTCGGAACCCAAAAACGGGTCAGTCAGTTAGCTTGGATGGGAAGTTTGTGCCCCATTTTAAACCGGGTAAGGAGCTTCGAGATCGAGTAAATGAAGAGGAGGGGGATGGGCTCTGAGTCTGTAGGCTAAGGAGTCATCACCATTCTGATTTTACTTAAAGTTAGCTTCTTTAGTGCGTTTATTGGTGTTTTTTAATGAATAAAGTTTTTTGAAAGTTGTTATATGGAGCTCTGGTTCTTCTAAAGTATTTCGGTGTTTTATAGATTGATGTATGTGTTGGGTTGTTTTTCTAGTGTGTTTTTAAGTAGAACTTTTATTTGATTTGTTGGTGTGTGTTTTGTAAAAGCTTGGTGCTTCGCTAAATTTTTATAAGGTTGCGAGGATTTTTTGCTACTGGATGTGGATCGTCAGGGCTCTATAAGCGCATAATGCCGCTTTTCGAGTGCTTCAGATACTATCCTGTGGCGCCAGTTTAAGAAGGTATAGTAGGAAATGAGCAGGATCCTTTTGACAGGAGCATCCGGTTTTGTGGGAGGAGCTGTTCATGAATGCTTGTCTAAGATTTCAACTCAGAAGCTAACCTTGGCAGTACGTAAGCCAGTACAAGGGCTGCTATCCACTACGCTCACTGCTCAGATTGATCAGATTGATGGCTTTACGGACTGGGCTCAGGCCCTGTTGGATTGTGATGTCGTAATACACGCGGCTGCTCGTGTTCATGTAATGCATGATTCCTCTCTTGATCCTCTCGCTGAATTTCGGAAAGTTAATGTTGACGGAACGCTGAATCTTGCGCGACAAGCTGCGCAAAGAGGGGTGCGTCGTTTGATATTCATTAGCTCCATAAAAGTGAACGGTGAGGAGACTTCGCTTGATGCTCCCTACACAGCAGATATTGAGCCAGCTCCGGTGGATCCCTACGGAATTTCCAAGATGGAAGCGGAAAAGGGGCTTATGACCATCGCATCTCAAACTGGAATGGAAGTAGTGATCATTCGCCCTACGCTTGTATATGGTCCTGGGGTTAAGGCGAACTTCTTGAGTATGATGCAATGGTTGTATAGAGGTGTTCCTTTACCTTTTGGTGCTATACATAATCGCCGCAGTTTAGTTGCGCTGGGTAACTTGGTAGACCTGATTGTTACGTGCATTGACCATCCCAAAGCCGCAAATCAGACATTTTTGGTTAGTGACGGTGATGATCTGTCAACAACTGTGTTGTTGGAAAAAATGGGAACTGCACTAGGGCGGTCTGCTCGCTTGTTGCCTGTGCCGAGTGGGTTTTTGAAGTTTGGTGCGGCCATTTTTGGGAAAAAAGCCCTGTCTCAACGATTGTGCGGCTCGCTTCAAGTTGATATCGCTAAGAATCGCGAGTTACTGGGGTGGACTCCACCTATATCTGTAGATGTCGCGCTTAGTCTTACGGCCAAGCATTTTCTTGACAGTCACTCCTGACTCTTCGTGCATATCAAGAGTGTTATTCATGAGATTTTTCATTGTTTAGATTGAGCAGTTCTAGTTCTAGTTGTAGTTGCTCTCTTGTTTTGAATTAGGGAAAAAAATATACATGGCAATCTGGTGGTTGATGTTGGCGGTGCTCGGCATTTCGCTTTTGTTGACTTGGGTGCTACGGCGCTATGCGCTAGCCCGCAGCCTGATGGATATTCCCAATAACCGTAGCTCTCATTCGGTGCCTACCCCAAGAGGGGGCGGGGTTGCAATTGTCTTGAGTTTTCTTGTAGCCAGTCCTCTTCTGACTTTTATTGCTGATGTGCCTTGGCCGTATATTTGGTCTCTATGGGGAGCGGGTGCGCTGACTGCTGTGATTGGTTTTCTGGATGATCATGGACATATAGCCGCACGTTGGAGGCTACTTGCTCATTTTTTTGCCTCGATTTGGGCGTTGGCCTGGCTGGGTGGTTTGCCTCCTGTACAGTTGCTGGGGGTTGACTTCAACCTTTCATGGGTTGGTCATTTTTTCGCTGTTTTCTATCTAGTCTGGATGCTTAATCTATATAACTTCATGGATGGTATTGATGGAATAGCTAGCGTGCAGGCAGTGAGCGCATGTCTTGGCGCATGCGTTATCTATTGGTTGGCCGGAGACATATCGTTGATCTGGATGCCACTGCTATTAGCCGTAGCAGTATTGGGATTCCTTTATTGGAATTTTCCTCCCGCGCGCATTTTTATGGGAGATGCGGGCAGTGGTTTTCTCGGGCTTATTTTAGGTGTGTTTTCAGTACAGGCTGCTTGGACCTCCTCACGTTTTCTTTGGGTTTGGTTGATTCTTCTTGGAGTATTCATCGTTGATGCGACTTTTACTCTGATTCGTAGATTGTTACGTGGAGATAAAGTTTATGAGGCTCATCGTAGCCATGCTTATCAGTTTGCCTCCCGTCAGTTTGGTCGACATCTGCCGGTGACTCTGGCAGTCATGGTCATCAACGTCCTTTGGCTGCTGCCAATTGCCATGTGCGTGGGGCTTTTCGACTTGGATGGTAGTATTGGACTGGTGCTGGCTTATGCGCCTTTGGTGGTCCTTGCTATCCGGTTTCATGCGGGGGAGTTGGAGAAAACCGGCTGATAAGGCTCGATGCCAGGGGTAGGGAAGTGAGTGCTCCGCATCAGTGTGTAACATAGATCGAGGCAAGAGGCCGGGGTTCGAAAAAAGAGATTATGGATAAAATACGAACATGTCTGTTAAGGCTTCCACGTCGACAGAAGCGAGTCCTGCAAGTCATCACCGACATTTTTTTGGTGTGGACTGCGTTATGGATGGCGTTTGTCGTTCGGTTGGGCTTTGATGACCTGAACAATCCCTTTATTGTGCATTTCTGGCTCTTTGCTAGCGCACCCGTCGTTGCCATACCTTTGTTTGTACGGTTCGGAATGTATCGTGCGGTCATGCGCTATTTTGGTAACGATGCCCTTATTGCAATAGTTAAGGCTGTGACGCTGTCGGCCTTGGTTCTTGCTTTGGTCGTTTATCTGTATAGCAATCATCAAACTGTGGTGCCACGCTCAATCGTGTTCAACTATTGGTGGTTGAGTATGGTAATGATCGGTGGGCTTCGGCTTGCTATGCGCCAGTACTTTCTGGGGGATTGGTTCACTACAGCCCAGCATGTGCCGTTCACCAATCGGGATGATGGTTTACCCAAGGTAGCCATTTATGGTGCAGGCGCGGCGGGCAATCAGCTGGTAGCAGCGTTGCGATTGGGGCGACTGATGCGTCCGGTGGCATTTATCGACGATGACAGCAGCATCGCTGACCGGATGATCGCGGGACTACAAGTATACAAACCCAAGCATTTGCAACAGATGATCGACGAAACAGGTGCGGAAGAGATACTTCTGGCTATCCCTTCGTCCACTCGTAGTCGCCGCAGAGAGATTCTGGGTTATCTGGAAGGTTTCCCCCTTCATGTTCGAAGTGTTCCTGGTTTCATGGATTTGGCCAGCGGACGAGTGAAGGTCGATGACATTCAAGAGGTAGACATCGCGGACTTGCTTGGACGTGACTCTGTGCCTGCTCAAGGCGATTTGTTAGCGCACTGTATAAAAGGGAGAACTGTTCTGGTGACAGGTGCGGGGGGCTCTATTGGATCCGAGCTTTGTCGACAGATTCTGTCCTTGAGCCCCACCACTCTGATACTGCTCGATCATAGTGAGTTCAATCTATACAGTATTTTGTCTGAGCTTGAACAGCGTGTGTCGAGAGAGGCGCGTATTGTAAAACTGCTCCCGATCTTAGGCTCTGTGCGTAACTACGAAAAGCTGTTGTCTGTCATGAAAACCTGGAGTGTCGAGACGGTTTATCATGCTGCTGCTTATAAGCACGTACCTATGGTGGAGCATAATATTGCCGAAGGCGTGCTTAATAATGTGATGGGTACGCTCAATACCGCGCAGGCCGCGTTGCAATCCGGCGTAGCTAACTTTGTACTGATTTCCACTGATAAGGCTGTTCGCCCAACTAACGTAATGGGTAGCACCAAGCGTTTGGCGGAACTCACTCTTCAGGCGTTGAGCGAAGAAGTGGCGCCAGTGTTGTTCAATGACTCTTCAAATATTTCGAGGGTAAATAAAACTCGTTTCACCATGGTGCGCTTCGGTAATGTATTGGGCTCCTCAGGCTCGGTCATTCCACTGTTCCACAAACAGATCAAATCAGGTGGTCCGTTAACGGTTACTCATCCGAAGATTACGCGTTATTTCATGACTATTCCGGAGGCCGCTCAGTTGGTGATCCAGGCTGGATCGATGGGGCAGGGCGGTGATGTATTTGTGCTGGATATGGGCGAGCCAGTGAAAATTGTCGAGTTGGCAGAAAAAATGATTCATCTATCCGGGCTGAGCATCCGCTCGGAAAAAAATCCTCACGGCGATATCGCCATCGAGTTCACCGGCCTTCGTCCCGGTGAAAAGCTTTACGAAGAGTTGCTGATTGGTGACAACGTAGTGGCCACGCAACACCCAATGATCATGAGCGCTAATGAGGATCATCTGTCTTGGGATGTGCTCAAGGCCAAGCTCAGCGAACTCCTTGCTGCGCTTGAGTCAGATGATTATGCAAGAGTTCGACAACTGCTTCGTGAGACGGTGAGTGGTTATACACCGGACGGTGAAATCGTCGACTGGGTTTATCAACAACGGCGTCTTAAGCCTTGAATCTACACAACCGGTAACCCTCCTGCTTTTGACTTGCCTGCGGCATCACCTAGGTTTGGAAGGCAGCTTCGGAAAAGCTGCTTTCCTTACTCGATGTCATGGAGCGTCACTATGCGTAACTCTTATTTCTTCTCGCTGATCTTTGCCTTTCTAGCCAGCCTTTCGCTCGCAGCTCAAGCAGCGCCTGTCGTCAAGGCGCAAGCTGCAGCTCCTGAGGCAGTAGAGCAGGCAACACCTCAAGTCAGCAAAATCAACCTTAATACTGCCGATATGGCTGTCCTGCAGCGCGAGCTTTTTGGTATTGGCGAGGCCAAGGCCAAGGCGATTGTCGCTTATCGTGAAGAGAACGGTCCCTTTGCTTCGGTGGATGAACTGCTGGAGGTCAAAGGTATCGGCAAGACTATTCTGGAGCGCAATCGAGACAAGCTCGTCGTCAACTGACCTGATCCAGTAGCAGTCGAAGGCCGGTCACTGACCGGCCTTCTGCATTTCAGGGCGGATTTGGAGCCTGGCAGTGAATCTGTATCACTGGGTTAGATTTTTTTCATGGTGTCGTAAAAATATTATAGGTGTAATGTTTTTTCGTTCGCCGGATCTTCCAATCGGAGGCGTTCATTACTTTCAAGTATTGTCAGGAGCACTGCTATGAGTTCGGTTCGATCCCAAGGTACGGCGGTGGTTACCGGTGCGTCATCCGGTATCGGTGCAATTTACGCTGAACGTTTGGCGGCGCGGGATTTCGATTTGCTACTGGTCGCCAGGGATGAGGGCCGTTTGCGGGCGGCAGCCGCAGCCCTCAGTACTAGGTATCAGGTTCAGGTTGAGGTATTGAAGGCGGATCTGACGCTCAAGGATGACCTGTTGAAGGTAGAGCAACGGTTGCGTGAAGACCCAGGCATCAGCTTGCTGCTGAACAATGCGGGCGTGGCTGCCAACGGGCCTTTGGCCGGCGCCGATCTGGATCAGATGGAGCGCATGATCCAGCTCAATGTGTTGGCCTTGACTCGTCTGGCTGGAGTGGCCGCGACGAGTTTTTCCGCGGCTGGGCGAGGGGCGATCATCAATATTGCCTCGGTGGTGGCGTTAATCCCTGAGCGCTTCAATGCAACTTACAGTGCTACCAAAGCTTACGTGCTCAGTCTGACTCAGTCGCTGCAGACTGAGTTGAAAGACAGTGGCGTTCAGGTTCAGGCGGTCTTGCCCGGGGTTACCCGTACCGAGATCTGGGAGCGTTCAGGCCTGGATGCAACGGCCATCCCGCCAGAGATGGTGATGGAGGCGGCTGAGATGGTGGACGCGGCATTGAGTGGTTTCGACCAGGGAGAGTTGATCACGCTGCCTTCGCTTCCCGACCCGGCGGATTGGCAAGCGCTGGTGGCCGCACGACTGGCCTTGGCTCCCAATCTTTCCAGGAACAGTGCCGCCGCGCGTTACAAGTAAGGGGGAGCTTGGAGCGGATTGTATTATTCCCGCTCCTGTTTCTTCAGGCCCTCACTGACGACCTCCAGTATCTGTACCGCCAGTTCAGGATTTTCCACGCTGCGCGATAGCATCAACGCTCCCACCAGGGTCGACATGATCATCAGGCTGCGTTGCGCCTTATCTCCACCTTGCAGGGTCGCTTCCACTTGGGCGAGCCTGGCATTGAGCACAGCATCGGTTGTGGGGCTGGGTTGGCCGCGCTGGCCGAGTTCCGAGCTCATGGTTGGTAGGGGGCAGCCTTGATGAGGTGAGCTGCGGTGCCACTCGGAAAGATAGTTGTCGATAAACGCTTGCAAAGGCTGTTCTTGTGCGAACAGTGCTGCGCAGTGGGCGTCAAGGTCTTGTGCTGCTGCGCAAAGGGCTTCTTCTACCAGATCATCCTTGGACTTGAAGTGGGAGTAGAAACCACCATGGGTCAAGCCCAGGGCCTTCATCAGGGGTTGTAAACCTGTTCCCCCTATTCCATCACGACGAAAACGTTCCGAAGCTTCTTTGATAATGCGTTGATGTGTCTGAGCTTTATGGTCTGCTGAATAACGCATTTGAGAAACCTCCACAACTAGAGCGCTATTTTAACCAAGGATCATCAGATCTTGTCCCTACTTATCAGTGGGGTTTTTTGCGTATTTACAGCTTTCCGACAGGTATGGAGGGTGTGGAAGGGTTATCAGGAGTTGGCACGATAAGTGACTAAGGTTTGATCACGAATTGTTGAACAATACTCGAGGTATTTCCATGAGCAGCGGTTTATCCCTGGCAGACCAGATTAGGGTGGAGCTGCGTGGGGACATTATCGGTGGTCGCCTGTCGCCTGGCATGCCGTTGGTGGAGAGCGAGTTGGTCAACATCTACAACGCTTCCCGCAACACCATACGTGAAGCTTTGCACTGCTTGGGCCAGGAGGGGTTGACCCACTATGTCCGTCATAAGGGCGTTGTGGTCAGACGCCTGAGCAGTGATGAGGTAAGGGATCTGTTCCGAGTGCGTCGGACTCTGGAGTTGCAGGCGATCGCCAGTGCAAGGCCGCTGAGTGAGAGCCAGACCGATCGGATGCTCGATGCCATCGAGGCGGCCGAACTGGCCAGGGAGCGTGAGGACTGGCGTGCTGTCGGTACCCATGGTTTGCGCTTTCATCAGCAGGTGGTGGGGCTACTGGATTCCCCCCTGTTCGATGAGTTTTTCACCAATGTAGTGGCGCAATTGCGTCTGGTGTTTTGTGCGGCGCCGGATGAAGCGTTGTTCCAGGCGCCCTGGCTGGTTCGTGACCGGCAGATTTACCAATGGCTGGTGGAGGGTGACAAGGCCCGCGCCGGCGAGGCAATGGAGGCATACCTGGATGACTCCGAGCGCCTGCTGCTGAATATGTTCAGTCAATCCTTCCGTCACTGAGTGAGGGCCATACCCATGTACAAAGACTATCCAGCGGCTTATCAGGTCAGCAAAGGTTCGGCGCTGCAGGTGGATACGACCTTTTATGAACGTATCCGTGATAACCGGGCACAACGTACGCTGATTGAGCAGTTCGAGGTTCCGATCCGTACCGGCCGGGCCTGGAAGGTGCCCGCCGGTCATGTGTTTCGAGTGACCACGCCGGCAGGCCCGCAAGTGGGTGACTTCAACGTCTGGAATGCCAATGACCCGCGGGAACGTCTATGGGCCGCACGTACTCGGCAACTCCAGGGAGCCCATGTCAGCACCCATGATCGGCTCTGGTCGAACCTGCCTTTCTTACGGCCACTGGTCACGATCACCGATGACAGCCTGGCGAATTATGGCATCGACGAGCATGGCGGGCGCCTGCACGATTTATTGGGCACCCGTTGCGATCCTTATGTGAATCGAATGCTTACAGGCGAGGATTTTCATCATCACTGCCATTCCAACCTGACGCGGGCGGTCCTGCCCCATGGCCTGACCGAGTTCGACGTACATGACGTATTGAATATTTTTCAGTGCACCGGCCTTAATCATGACGACATGTATTTCATGAAGGCCTGCCCGGCGCAGAAGGGTGACTATCTGGAGTTCTTTGCCGAAATCGACCTGCTGTGTGCACTGTCGACCTGCCCGGGGGGCGATCTTTCCTTGCCTATGTGGGGCCCCGAGGCTCAGGACCCTTTGAGTGTGTGCCGTCCACTGGGGGTGGAAATCTATCGTCTCGAAGAGTTACTGCTCGAAGGCTGGAGCCAGCCGGAACGGGCGGCCTACAACGGTCAGCACGGCTTGCACATCGCCAAGGCCGAATGGGAAAAGTAGAGCCTTGAACAGCCCCTTCAGCGTTGGACGAAGGGGCTGACGGGCTCAACGATCCCGCGCTTCCTTGGCATCCATTTCCGCGTTGCGTTCGGCTACGCGTTTACGTTGCTCATCAGTCAGCTCCACCTTGTTGGCGGTGTCGCGCAGCATCATCAAGCCGCCGACGATCGAACCGATAGCAACCACCAGAATCAACCAGGCATACCAGGGCATAGGGCTCTCCTTGAACGGCAGTTTCCCGAGGGCGAAGGTTCGCCCTCGGGACTGCCTGTAATGCTTTGAGTTAAAGCGTTTCGCACTGGTTCCATTGTATGCCTGATTGTTCTGGCCAGTAGCGCTCTATGCTTACAAACCGGTGAGCATGGCATCCGCCGGGGCATCGGCCCGCAGTTGTGCGGTGAGCTGGAAGTAAATGAAACCCAGCACCATGAAGCCGAGGAAGATCAGGCCAATCAGTGCGTTGAACCAGGCCATGGCCACCAGACACACCAGCGCCAGGGCCAGTGCGATGGCGGGTACCAGCGGGTAGCCCGGGGCGCGGAAGCTGCGTGGCAGGTCCGGTTCGGCCCGGCGCAATTTGAACAGGCTGAGCATGCTCATGATGTACATCACGATGGCGCCGAATACCGCCATGGTGATCATAGCGGCGGTCAGGGTCATGCCGCCCAGGTTGATCAGGCCGTCGCTGTAGATCGCGGCGATACCGATCAAGCCGCCGGCGATGATCGCCCGGTGCGGCGTCTGGAAACGTGACAGCCTGGCCAGGGATGCAGGCAGATAACCGGCACGGGCCAGGGCAAAGAACTGCCGTGAATATCCGAGAATGATCCCGTGGAAGCTGGCCACGAGGCCAAACAGGCCGATCCATACCAGCATGTGCAGCCAGCCGGAACTGTCACCCACCACGGCTTTCATCGCCTGGGGCAGCGGGTCGTTGATATTTGACAGGGTACGCCAATCACCTACGCCACCCGCGAAGAACATCACCCCCATGGCCAGCAGTACCAGGGTCAGGATGCCGCTGATATAGGCCTTGGGAATGGTGCGTTTGGGGTCTTTGGCTTCTTCGGCGGCCATGGCCGCGCCCTCAATGGCCAGGAAGAACCAGATAGCGAAGGGGATGGCGGCGAACATCCCGGCAATCGCCGGGGCACCGAAGGTGTCGGCTCCGGCCCAGCCATTGAGGGCGAAGTTGCTGAAGCTGAAGGCCGGTGCTACCACGCCCATGAATACCAGTAGCTCAGCCACCGCCAGTACGCAGACCACCAGTTCGAAGGTGGCCGCCAGTTTCACCCCGAGAATGTTCAGGCCCATGAAGACGAGGTAGGCACCCACCGCGGCATGCTTGGGGTCCAGCGCCGGAAACTGCACATTCAGGTAAGCGCCAATGGCCAGGGCAATGGCCGGAGGCGCAAAGACGAACTCGATCAGGGTGGCCAACCCGGCAATCAAGCCGCCTTTCTCACCAAAGGCGCGCCGGCTGTAGGCAAAGGGGCCTCCAGCATGGGGAATGGCCGTGGTCAGCTCGGTGAAACTGAATATAAAGCAGGTATACATGGTGGCGACCAGTAAAGAGGTCACAAGGAAACCAAGGGTACCGGCCACGCCCCAGCCATAGCTCCAGCCGAAGTATTCCCCGGAAATCACCAGACCGACCGCAATACCCCATAAATGCAACGTGCCCAAAGTGGGCTTGAGTTGTGTGTTCATCGGTTGCTCCCTGAACGGTTGGAAGTGCTCGGGACTGGTCTGTGCAGCGCCTATGCCAGTCTCGTGACGGCCGTCGTAAAGCCAGGAAAGCTGTCGTATCGAGGATGTTTCCCAGCTTTTTGTCGTCGATCGATATCAGTCTGGTGCATCCCGGTGCCTCCCATTGGGGCAAGGGAGCATCGGTGCTGCCGGTACCGTCCTCCAGCCGCCCGGGTAAACGCCGCATAAAGCCAGTCTTTACGCTTTCTTTATGGGCCGCCCACCCCGTCGATCTCGTTCCTTTACAGGCACCCTGCGGACAATGGCTGCATTCGCGGCAATCGCCGTACCTCGGAGACATTCCATGAACATTCTGGATGCGGTGTCACTGCTACTGGCAGTGGGCCTGTTCGTTTATCTACTGGTTGCGCTGCTGCGCGCGGATCGGAACTAGGAGCTGCGGCTATGCACAGTTATGACTATTGGCTGCTCCTCGCCTTCTTCGCCCTGGTGCTATTGCCCGCGCCTTGGCTGGGACGTTTCTACTACAAGGTCATGGAAGGCCAGCGCACCTGGCTGACCCCGGTCCTGGGGCCGGTGGAGCATGCGTGCTACCGGATTTCCGGGGTCGATCCACAGGACGAGCAGAGCTGGCAGAAATACACCTTGGCCTTGCTGGCCTTCAACCTGGCGGGTTTTGTCCTGCTGTTTGCCATCCTGCTGTTCCAGGATCATCTGCCGCTCAACCCGCAGAATCTTCCGGGACAGGAATGGACCCTGGCATTCAACACCGCCGTCAGTTTCATGACCAACACCAACTGGCAGTCCTACAGCGGTGAGGCTTCCCTGAGCTACCTCAGCCAGATGGTCGGCCTGACCGTGCAGAACTTCGTTAGCGCCGCCACCGGGCTGGCGGTGCTGGTTGCCTTGTGCCGCGGCATTGGCCGGCGTTCGGTGCGCACCCTGGGTAACTTCTGGGTCGACATGACTCGTGCGACCCTCTATGGCTTGCTGCCGCTGTGTTTGCTGCTGGCGCTGTTCCTGGTCTGGCAGGGCGTGCCCCAGACCTTTGCCCACTACGTGGATGCCCTGACCCTGCAAGGCAACGACCAGGTGATTCCCCTGGGTCCGGCGGCGAGCCAGATCGCCATCAAGCAGTTGGGTACCAACGGCGGTGGCTTCTTCGGTGTCAACTCGGCTCACCCGTTCGAGAACCCCAGCGCCTGGAGCAATCTGTTCGAACTGGTGTCGATCATCCTGATTCCCGTGGCCCTGGTGTTCACTTTCGGCCACTACGTCAAGGATCTGCGCCAGAGCCGCGCCATCATCGCCTGCATGTTTGCCCTGTTCCTGATTGGCGGCGCCACCTCGTTGTGGGCGGAGTATCAACCCAACCCGGCGCTGCAGAATGCTGCGGTGGAGCAGGCGGCGCCTCTGGAAGGCAAGGAAGCGCGCTTCGGCACGACCGCCACGGTGCTCTGGTCGGTGACCACCACGGCCGCGTCCAACGGTTCGGTGAACGGCATGCATGACAGCCTGAATCCCCTGAGCGGGATGGTGGCGCTGATCAACATGATGGTGGGTGAGGTGATCTTCGGCGGGGTTGGCGCCGGCCTCTACGGCATGTTGCTGAACGTGTTGATCGCGGTATTCCTGGCTGGGCTGATGATTGGTCGCACCCCGGAGTACCTGGGCAAGAAGCTTCAGGCCAAGGAAGTGCAATTGCTGGTGGTGACCCTGATGGTGATGCCCATTGGCGTTCTCGTTCTCGGTGCCCTGGCCGCCAGCCTGCCTGGCCCGGCCGCCGCCATCAGCAACCCAGGACCCCACGGTTTTAGCCAGTTGCTGTACGCCTACACCTCGGCCAGCGCCAACAACGGTTCGGCCTTTGGCGGCTTCAGTGCCAACAGCCCCTTCCATAACCTGATGCTGGGCCTGGGCATGCTGATCGGACGTTTCGGCTACATCCTGCCGGTGCTGGCCCTGGCTGGCAGCCTGGGGCTGAAGAAAACCGCACCCATCGGCCAGAACAGCTTTCCCACCCACGGCCCGTTGTTCGTGGCTTTGTTGACCGTGACCATTTTGCTGGTGGGCGGCCTGACCTTCCTGCCGACCCTGGCGTTGGGCCCAATCGCTGAACACTTGAGCATGGGCTTCTGAGGACCTGATGATGAATATGCATGTTCCAGCCTCGAACAAGGCTGTTGATTCGGCCGCCAAGGCCAAGCGCACCCAGGCCGAATCTTCGAGTACCGCGATCTCTGCCCTGTGGCGCCCAGCGCTGATTCAGGCCTTCGTCAAGCTCGACCCTCGCCAGTTGCAACGTTCGCCAGTGATGTTGGTGGTGGAGTTGACGGCGATCCTGACCACCGTGCTGTGTTTCGTGCCGGATACTTCGGTACCGACGTTCGTCGCGGCACAGATTGCCCTCTGGCTGTGGTTCACCGTGCTCTTCGCCAACTTTGCCGAAGCCCTGGCAGAGGGTCGTGGCAAGGCCCGGGCCGACAGCCTCAAGGCCGGCAGCGAAGGCTTGAGTGCTCGTCGTCGCACCAGCGAAGGCACCTTTCAGGTGGTGCCGGCGATCAACCTGCGCAAAGGCGATGTGGTGCGGGTCCAAGCCGGGGAAATGATCCCGGGAGACGGCGAGGTGATCGAGGGCATTGCCGCGGTCAACGAGGCGGCGATCACTGGTGAGTCGGCGCCGGTGATCCGCGAGTCCGGTGGCGATCGCTCAGCGGTGACCGGCAACACCCGGCTGGTTTCCGATTGGCTGCTGGTGCGTATCACCAGCAATCCCGGCGAGTCGACCCTGGATCGCATGATCGCCCTGGTGGAAGGCGCCAAGCGCCAGAAGACCCCCAACGAAGTGGCCCTGGATATCCTGCTGATCGGCCTGACCCTGATCTTTCTGCTGGTGGTGGTGACCCTGCAGCCCTTCGCCCACTTCGCCAATGGCAGCCTGCCGCTGGTGTTCCTGGTGGCGCTATTGGTGACCCTGATTCCCACCACCATCGGCGGCCTGCTGTCGGCCATCGGTATTGCCGGGATGGATCGCCTGGTACGCCTCAATGTGATCGCCAAATCCGGGCGTGCAGTGGAGGCCGCGGGGGATGTGCACGTGTTGTTGCTGGACAAGACCGGCACCATCACCTTCGGCAACCGTCGTTGCAGCGCCATTCATCCCGCTCCCGGCGTGAACGCACGAGAACTGGCCGAAGCGGCATTGCTGGCTTCCCTGGCGGATGACACCGCCGAAGGCAAATCCATCGTCGAGTACCTGCGTGAACTTTATCCACAGCCTGAACCGGCCAGTGAAGTCTTGACTGCTGTGCCATTCAGTGCGGAAACCCGCCTGTCCGGCGTCGATTACCAGGGCCGGATCTATCGCAAGGGGGCGGTGGATTCGGTGCTGAACTTTGTCGGCCTCAAACGCAGCGACCTGGCGCCGGCCCTGTCCCGGGAAATCGACAAGATCGCCCAGAGCGGGGGTACTCCACTGCTGGTCTGCGGCGAAGGCCGGATGCTCGGGGCCATTCACCTCAAGGATGTGGTCAAGCCGGGTATCCGCGAACGTTTCGCCGAGTTGCGCAAGCTGGGGATTCGCACTGTCATGGTGACTGGCGACAACCCGCTGACCGCTGCCGCCATCGCTGCCGAAGCCGGGGTCGACGACGTACTGGCCGAAGCCACGCCGGAAAAGAAACTGGCGCGCATCCGTCATGAGCAGAACGACGGGCGCCTGGTGGCGATGTGCGGCGACGGTGCCAACGACGCCCCGGCACTGGCCCAGGCCGATGTCGGCATGGCGATGAACGACGGCACCCAGGCGGCCCGCGAGGCGGCCAACATGGTCGACCTGGACAGTGATCCGACCAAGCTGCTGGACGTGGTGCAGATCGGCAAGGAGCTGCTGGTGACCCGTGGCGCCTTGACCACCTTTTCCATCGCCAACGACGTCGCCAAGTACTTTGCCATTCTGCCGGCGCTGTTCGCGGCGATTTATCCACAGCTGGGTGTGCTCAACATCATGCACCTGACCAGCCCGCAGAGCGCGATTCTCTCGGCGATCGTATTCAACGCCCTGATCATCGTGGTGCTGATCCCTCTGGCGTTGCGCGGGGTCAGGGTCCAGGCCGCCAGTGCCGCCCACCTGCTGCGGCGCAACCTGCTGATCTACGGTGTGGGCGGGATAGTAGTGCCCTTTGTCGGGATCAAGCTGATCGACATGCTGCTGACCGCCTTGCACCTGGTGTAACCCGCCTGCGGCATTGAATGAATCGAGGATAGAGAAATGACTAGCGTATTGCGTCCGGCCTTGAGCCTGATTGTGTTGATGACACTGATTACCGGCGTGGCCTATCCACTGGTGGTCACCGGCGTGGCCCAGGTGGCATTCCCGGACCAGGCCAATGGCAGCCTGGTGCGTGATGCCCAGGGCAAGGTGCGTGGTTCGGCCCTGATCGCCCAGGATTTTGTTGGCGATGCCTGGTTTCATCCACGCCCATCGGCGGGAGCCTTTGCCACGGTGTCCAGTGGTGCCAGCAACCTGGCGCCGAGCAACCCGGCCTTGGCCACGCGGGTGATCGACGATGCCCAAAAGCTCCAGGTGCCAGGTCAAGGGCCGGTGCCACTGGCCTTGCTGACCACCTCTGGCAGTGGCCTTGATCCGCACTTGCCACCCGAGGCAATTGACTATCAACTGGCGCGGGTCGCGGCGGCGCGCAATCTGCCGGCGGCCAAGCTAGAGGCGCTGGTGCAGGCTCATACCGAGCGGCCGCTGGTGGGGCCGCCGGTGGTCAATGTACTGGCCCTGAATCAGGCCCTGGAGAATCTGTAACCGCTGCTGTTGGTATGGGTGACAGCGTCTAGAGTGCGGATTGAACTGAATGTTTTGTTGCAGAGAGATAACCCATGAGTGATTCCGGCCGCGCCGACGCGCTGCTTGCTGATCTGCCCCGGGATGGCCGCGGCCGGCTCAAGGTCTTTCTTGGCGCCGCTCCCGGCGTCGGCAAGACCTACGCCATGCTCCAGGCCGCCCACACGCAAATGCGCCAAGGGGTCAAAGTGCTCGCCGGGGTGGTGGAAACCCATGGTCGTGCCGAAACCGAAGCGCTGCTCAGCGGCTTGCCACAGCAGCCCCTGGTACGCTCGGAATACCGCGGGGTGCTGCTCGAAGAGATGGACCTGGACGGCCTGTTGAAGGCCAGGCCCAAGCTGGTACTGGTGGACGAACTGGCCCACAGCAATGCTCCGGGCAGCCGGCATGCCAAGCGCTGGCAGGATATCCAGGAGCTGCTGGCGGCGGGTATCGACGTGTTCACCACGGTCAATGTCCAGCACCTGGAGAGCCTCAACGATCAGGTGCGTGGCATCACCGGAGTCCAGGTCCGCGAGACGCTGCCCGACTGGGTGCTGCAGGAAGCCTACGAATTGCTGCTGGTGGACCTGCCGCCGCGAGAGCTGCTGGAGCGCCTGCGGGACGGCAAGGTCTATGTACCGGAGCAGGCGCGGGCGGCCATCGACGCCTTTTTCACCCAGACCAATCTCACCGCGTTGCGGGAGTTGGCGATGCAGACCGCTGCGGCTCAGGTGGATAACGACCTGGCCCTGGGCTATCGCCAATTGGGGCAAGCGGCCCCGGCGGTGCGTGGACGTTTGCTGGTGGGCATTGACGGCGATGCCCAGGCCGAGCGCCTGGTGCGGCATGCCAGTCGTGTGGCTCAGCGTCGGCATCTGCCCTGGAGCCTGGTGCATGTGGACAACGGTCGGCTGCGGGACGAGCAGTCGCGTCTGCGCTTGCAGGCGGCGCAGCAACTGGCGGAGCGCCTGGGAGGGGAGGTGGTCCTGCTGCGGGCTGGCGAGGTGGCCAAAACCCTGATCCAGCACGCCAGCGAACGCCGCGCCAGTTTGTTGCTGGTGGGGCAATCCAGCCGCCGCTGGCGTCGGCGCTGGTTTGGTGGCGGCCTGGCGGCGCGCCTCTTGCGTAATGCCGATGGCCTGGAAATCAATGTCCTGGACAGCGAGCCGCAACCCCATCAGCCGGGCTTGCGGGCCAAGCACTCGCTGCTGTGGTTCGACTATGCCCTGGCGCTGTTGGCGACCGTGTTGGCCAGTGCCCTGGCCTGGGGGGTGGCCAGTGTGCTGCCGTTGCCGAACATCTCTCTGGTGTTTCTTGCCGCGGTGTTGCTGGTGGCCGTGCGCAGCAGCCTGGGGCCGGCCCTGGCTTGCGCGGCGCTGTCGTTCCTGAGCTATGACTTTCTGTTTATCCCGCCGAGTTTCTCCTTTGCCATCCAGCGTGAAGAGGATGTGCTGACTTTGCTGTTTTTCCTGCTCATGGCCGCGCTCACCGGCAACCTTGCGGCGCGCCAGCGGCGGCAATTGCAGGCCCTACGCGAGACCCAGGAGGAAACCGGTGAACTGCTGGACCTGTCGCGCAAGCTCACCGCTGCCACTGACCGGCAAGCGGTGATCAGTGCTGCAGCTCAGCACCTGAATGGGCGTGACGAGTTGCGTATCTGTCTGCTCAATCGCGACGGGCAAGGCGGCTGGAAAGTCGAAACCGGTGGCTCGCCGCAGTTCTCCGAGGCTGAACGTGCGGCGGCCGATTGGGCCTGGCAGCACGATCAGCCCGCGGGGCTGGGAACCGGGACCTTGCCCTTCGGGCGCTGGTGGTGGTGGCCATTGTCGGTGGACGACGGCCCCTTGGGTTTGTTGGGTGTGTGTCCCAGGGAAGGCGAAGAGTTCAGTGGCCAGCGGCGCCGCTTGCTCACCGCCCTCAGCCAGCCCCTGGCCCAGGCGCTGGCCCGGGCGCGCCTGGCGGAGGATCTGGAGGCGGCGCGACTGCACGGTGAAACCGAGCAGTTACGCAGTGCCTTGCTGGCCTCGGTGTCCCACGATCTGCGCACACCGCTGACCTCGATGCGCGGCAGCATCGACAGCCTGTTGGCGCTGGGGGAGGCGATTCCCCTGGAAGACCGGCGAGAACTCCTGGAAGGCACCCGGGATGAGGCCGAGCGCCTGGATCGCTACATCCAGAACTTGCTGGACATGACCCGGCTCGGCCATGGCGCGTTGAAACTGGCTCGCGACTGGGTTGCGCCGGGGGACATAGTCGGCAGTGCCCTGAACCGCCTGCGTGCGGTGCTGGCGCCGCTGCAGGTGAGCACCGAATTGCCACCAGACCTGCCGTTGCTCCATGTGCATGCCGCCCTGATCGAGCAGGCACTGGTCAATGTCCTGGAGAACGCAGCGCGCTTTTCGCCAAACCAGGGTCGCCTGCAACTCAAGGTCAGTGCCGATGAGCACGAATTGAGTTTTGCCGTCAGCGATGAGGGCCCGGGGATTCCCGAGGACGAGCGGGCGAAGATCTTCGACATGTTCTACACCGCTGCCCGTGGCGATCGGGGCGGGCACGGAACGGGACTGGGGCTGGCGATCTGTCAGGGCATGGTTGGCGCCCACGGCGGGCATATCAGTGTCGCCGACGGTATTGACGGCCATGGCACTTGCATCGCCTTGCACTTGCCATTGCAAACCCAGCCGGAGCTTGAGCAGGATCTGTGAATACCTGTAGAACGCAGTCACGCCTCGCACCGCAAGCGCTACCCGGATTACCGGAGCAGCCTTGCGCTACTCTTTTGCCTCTTATTTGTCTTGAATTGAAACCATGAGCCAGACCGCGACCATCCTGGTCATCGACGACGAGCCGCAGATCCGCAAGTTCCTGCGCATCAGCTTGGCGTCCCAAGGATACAAAGTGATTGAAGCCGGTACCGGTACCGAGGGCCTGGCCCAGGCGGCGCTGAACAAGCCCGACTTGCTGGTGCTCGACCTGGGGCTGCCGGACATGGATGGCCAGCAGGTACTGCGCGAGTTTCGCGAGTGGTCGACGGTACCGGTGCTGGTGCTCTCGGTACGTGCCAGCGAGGTGCAGAAGGTCGAAGCCCTGGACGGTGGCGCCAACGATTATGTGACCAAGCCTTTCGGCATCCAGGAGTTCCTGGCACGCATCCGCGCCCTGTTGCGCCAGGCGCCGGCGGGGGAGGTACAGGAAGCGGCATTGCAGGTGGGGCCGCTGACGGTGGACCTGGCCTACCGTCGGATATTGCTGGATGGCCAGGAAGTGGCCCTGACGCGCAAGGAGTACGCCGTGCTGGCGCAACTGGCACGACACCCCGGGCGGGTGATCACCCAGCAGCAGCTGCTCAAGGACATCTGGGGGCCGACCCACACTGAGGACAGCCATTACCTGCGGATCGTGGTCGGGCATTTGCGCCAGAAACTGGCGGATGATCCGACCCAGCCACGGTTCATCGTTACCGAGGCGGGGGTTGGCTACCGTCTCTTGGGGGGAGAGCCCTGAGCCTCAGGGCCCGGAATATCGGGGCTTGCTACTGTTCCTGTTCGTAGCGGTCCAGGGTGTCGCTGGCGATTTCCCGACCCAGGGCGATCAGTTCCGGGGCCTTGTAGAACTCGAAGAACCGGCACACGCGCTTAGGCACGTTGATCAATATGTCCGGTGGGTAGCCGGCGATCTTGTACTGGGCCAGGGACGTCTGCATCACCTCGAAGCTCTGGTTCACCAAGTCCAGTAGCGAGGCCGGACCGACGTTGTCGATGATGAACGAACCGCTGGCGGACTTTGGGGCACCGTCAGTTTCTGGTGCAGCCGCCGGTTGCTGGGATTCCGGTTCGGCACCCTCGACCCAGGGATTGATCTCGGCGGCTTCGCTCTTGAAGGCTTCCTGTTCGAGCAGCAACAGTTGCTCGGCCTGTTTGCGCCGGAATGGCAAGTGCGAACCCAGGGAGTTGATCAGGCTGTCGAAGCGGCTTTTGAACGCCGGTGGGCGCTGGATCACCGGCAACTGATAATGGCGCTGGTTGGTGGAGTTGAGGTTGACTGCGATGATCAGGTCGCAATGGCTGGAGACCACCGGCACGATCGGCAGCGGGTTGAGCAGACCGCCGTCCACCAGCATGCGGTTGCCCTGCATCACCGGGGTGAACAGGCTGGGGATGGCTGCGGACGCGCGCATGGCTTGATGCAGGCAGCCTTCCTGGAACCAGATTTCCTGTTGGTTGGTCAGGTCGGTGGCTACTGCGGTGTAGGGAATGCGCAGGTCTTCGATATTCACTTCTCCGACGATCTTGCGGATCTGGCCAAAGACTTTCTCGCCGCGAATCGCCCCCAGGCGGAAGCTCACGTCCACCAGGCGCAGTACATCGAGGTAATCCAGGCTTTCGATCCACTCCCGATACTCGGCGAGCTTGCCTGCGGCGTAGATGCCGCCCACCACGGCGCCCATGGAGCAACCGGCGATGCAGGCGATGTCATACCCGCGTCTTTCGATTTCCTCGATGACCCCGATATGGGCGTACCCGCGAGCGCCCCCCGAGCCGAGGACCAATGCGACACGTTTGTTCATGATTCGTCCCTTCGCCAAACAGGTTGCAACAATGCACCCATAGCGCCCCGGGGTTCAATTGCTGATACGAGGCCGGACCTGCCCGGTGTTTTTTCCTAGGGGGTCTCGGGCCGTGCGGCTATGCTCCTGCGGCTATATTTTCCAAGGGATGAGTCAGGCACTTTTTTACGCTGTGATCGTCTTAACCTGTACGACTGTTTTCTTTTCTTGAGGTGTCATTGATGAAAGCCTGGATCTGCTTGCCCCTGATGGCATTGGTACTGACCGGTTGTGCAGGCAAGACCGCCTACCGCGACAGCTGCGGCACTCAGCTGGACGCCGCCTGGCACGAACTGGACCTGGCCAAGGCCGAAGGCTTCGCCGGCACTGTGAGTTACTCCAAGGCCTTGTCGTTGCTGACCGGCGCCAAGACTCAGCAGCAATTCGAAGCCTTTGAAGGTTGCACCAAGAAAGCCGAGAAGGCGCGCTTCTATATTCGTGAGTCCCGCGCCGGGCGCTGAGCCGCGCCAGCCGCTACGCTGAAGCGGTCAATCACCACCCCGGACCCGAATGACCTGGCGCAATGCCGTTCTTGGGCCTGGGGTGCCATTCTTGAGTCGGATAAGCCCATGTCGGGCTTGTGAGCCGTGTTGGGGAAAGCCAGATGTCTGCCTTGGTTGATCGATTGGTGGCTCAGATCCTGGGCCTGGAAGTGAGCTTGCTGGCTTGTCAGGCGCGCCTGTCTGCCGTCACCGATGCCGAGGCACTGCACGATTTGCGTATTACTGTGCGCCGCTTGCGCAGCTTGTTGCGTCCACTGCGCGGTTTGCCCGGTGTCGAGCAGTTGGAGGCCGCGGCCAGTGCGGTTGGACAGCTGACGACGCCGATTCGTGACCGTGAAGTGCTGGCGGCCTATCTGCATCAGCATGGTCTGCATGCTGCCGCCGAGCATCGCATTGCCCAGTTGGACGGGGAGTATTCGGCGATAGCAGCAGGGCCGCAGTTGGCGCAGTTGTTCCTGGTACTGGATGCGTTTCCGCGGTTTCTACGGGCTTCCGAGCGGCAGGGGCTGCTGCGTGGTTTACGGGGAAAGATTGAAAAGCGCTTGTCCAAGCAGTGGAAAGTCCTGGGAGAGGCGTTGCGCGATCCTGCCCATGATCGTCATCGCCTGCGACTGTTGATCAAGCGTGTGCGCTACGCCGCTGATGCCTACCCGGAACTGGATCGTTTGCCACCCCAAGCCATGAAACGCCTCAAGGCAGCCCAGGGAGCACTGGGCGATTGGCATGATTGCTGGCAATGGCTGGCTCAGGCCGAACAGCAGATGGACTTGCTGCCCTGTGTAGCCACTTGGCGTAAAACCATGCTCCAGTCCCAGGCCCGCGCCGACCAGGTGCTGGACAAGCTTCACGGCGCTTGCTTCAGGAACTGATCGCTGTTGTGCGGCTTATCTGTCCGCTGCTTTGGCCGGAATAGTGGCTGTGCGGCTCTACGACGCTGGTTAAGATCCCTGAGTCTATTTTTTGCCCCCCCGAGGTTTTCATGCGTTTTTACGATTTGCTTGAGGCCGTACGCGGCCAACCCCAGGCGCTGACCATTCCGGCCGAGTGGGCTCAGGGGCGCGCCAGTTTTGGTGGCCTGGTGGTTGCCTTGCAGTACGAAGCGATGCGGGCAAAGGTCCCGCTGGACAGGCCAGTACGCTCCCTGGCGGTCACCTTTGTCGGTCCAGTGTCACCGGATGTACCGGTCAGTTTTGAAGTGGATGTGCTGCGCGAAGGCAAGGCTGTCAGCCAGGTGCTGGGACGCGCCATGCAGGACGGCCAAGTGGTGACCTTGGTGCAGGGCAGTTTTGGCGCTTCCCGTGAGTCTGCGGTCAGTGTTGGCGCCCTACCGGCGCCTGAGATGAAGCATTGGGATGAGTGCCAGGAACTGCCCTACATCAAGGGCGTGACGCCGGAATTCATGCGTCATCTGGCAATGCGTTGGAGCATCGGCGGCATGCCCTTCACTGGCAACCGTTCCCGGGACATGGGGGGCTGGGTACGCCTGCGTGGGGATGTCAAGGAGGAACCAGTGACCGAGGCGCATATCCTGGCGCTGGTGGATGCCTGGCCGCCGGCCCTGTTGCCGCATTTGAACAAGCCTGCGGCGGGCAGCACCCTGACCTGGACCATCGAATTCGTCCAGCCGTTGTTGTCAGTCAGCACCCTGGACTGGTGCAAGTACCGGGTGGAAATCGAGCATGCCCGGGATGGTTACGGGCACGCCGCCGCAGCGTTGTGGAGTCCTGAGGGACAACTGATTGCCCTGAGCCGGCAGACGGTAACCATCTTCGCCTGAGCCTTCAGTGACGGTGGCGTTGCCGCCAGGCACCGCTGAGGACAAAGCGTGGAAAGGTCACGAACTGCTCCACCAGCAGGCGTTGTACCGCATCTTTGCGATCACTGAAGGGCTCGGAAGCTTGTGCCTCCAGGCTATGGCCGTGACGCTGCAAACCCAGGGCAGCCAGCACTCCGAGCACGCCAATGGCCAGGCTCAGGAAACTCAGCGAGAACACTCCCGAAGCAATCAACAGAAAACCGACGATAAACAGGGGGACGGCAATCAGGTGCAAAACCAGGTTGGTCGGATGCTGATGGTTTTGTGGGTAGACGCGCCATTGCCAGGCGGGGAGGTTGGGGTGACGTTTGCCCATGATGATCATCCTTAGTGCTTGAAAACTCATGAACCAAGAATAGGGCGCAGTCGGTTTGGCGGCGAATCAAGACTGGCTATCGGTTCGATAGCCAGTGGGTTGGGGGGCAAGTGGTTGCGATGGGGCGGTCGCTTATCCTGCCGGATCAGAGTTTCAACTGGCCGATGGCCTTGCTCAATTCGCCGGCCAGGGTCGCCAGTTCACTGCTGGTGGTGGCGGAAGCAACGGTCTGTTGCACGGTGTTTTCGGTGACATCGCGAATGCTGACCACCGCTCGGTTCATTTCTTCGGCCACCTGGCTCTGTTGTTCTGCGGCGACGGCGATCTGAGTGTTGCTTTCGCGCATCTGTGCCACCGCACCGGTAATTTCCGCCAGTGCCGCCCCGGCTTCCTGTGCCTGCTGCACGCAGTCGTCGGCCTTGAACGAGCTTTCCTGCATGAAGTCCACCGCATCGCGGGTGCCGGCTTGCAGGGCGGATACCATGCCGGTGATTTCGTCGGTGGAAGCCTGTACGCGCTTGGCCAGGTTGCGTACTTCATCTGCCACCACGGCAAAGCCGCGGCCCATTTCACCGGCTCGGGCGGCTTCGATGGCAGCGTTGAGCGCCAGCAGGTTGGTTTGTTCGGCGATGCTGTGGATGACGTTGACCACGCCGTTGATCTTCTGGCTGTCCTCGGCGAGTTTCTGAATCATCTCGGCGGTTTGCTGCACGCCACTGGACAGCCCGGCTATGGATTTTTGCACTCGGCCGACCACTTCATGGCCGGTGCCTGCCAGGGCGTCTGCGGTTTGCGACAGGTCCCGAGTGGCACCCGCATGCTGGGCAATGTGGTAGACGGTGGCGGACATCTCGTTGATGGCAGTGGCGGCCTGATCGGTTTCGCTCTGCTGGCCGAGCATGCCGTGGCGTACATCATTCATGCTCGAGGCCAGGCGCGCGGCGCCCTGATCCAACTGGCGAGCGGTATTGGCCACAGTATTCACCACCCGTTGATAACCGGCCTGCATGGCGTTGAAGGCGCTGGCCATCTGGCCCACTTCGTCCTTACAGGACAGCGGTACGCGGGCAGACAGGTCGCCGGTCTTCTCAACATGCAGCATGACGTCTTTGAGGGTATTGAGCTGGCTGAGGAGAAAGCGAATCAGCAACTGCGAGGCGCAGAGCATGGCGAACATCAGGATGAATACGGCCACCGCATAGTTGGTGAAGCGGTCGCTGAAAACCTGGGCCAGGCTTGGAGCATGGGCCAGTACTGCGACCTGCTGGCCGTCGGCGCGATGGACGACTTCGGCGCCCAGCAACGGGTTGGCACCGAACAGCGGCATGTGGTTGATCTCGATCCAGCCGTTGGCGCCGTTCAGCTCGGGCAACGTCTGGTCGTTGAAACTGGGCGTCTGTCCCTGGGAGAAAGTCAGTAGGTGTTCATCGGTGGGCAGGGGCTGTCCTGCAGGCCAGGCATTGAGCAGCAGGGCCTGGCTATGGGCGGCGGCTTGGGCGGTCTGGCTACGTGCCTGCTGCTCCAGTTGCACGGCGTACAGCACCAATAACAAGGTGGTCACAAAGGCGACCGCATTGACCGCCCAGAATTTGTATTTCAACGAGATATTGCTAAGCCAGGCACCCATAGAAGGTCTTCTCTGATTGAGCGAAACAGTATTGGCAAGGTGCCAGTATTGTGCCGCCATGATCTCGGAAAAATCTTGATATGAGTCAAGCAATCTCTGGCAAGCGGAAGAAAGCTCTGGAGCAGGCGGTGCTGTGGTTGGCCAGGTCTGTCGGGGTCTCTTCCCGGTGCAGTGCCACTTCCCTCAATACTTCAGTCAGGTAGGCCGGTTCGTTACGGCCGTTCTTCGGTTTTGGACGCAGGCTGCGCGGCAGCAGATAGGGGGCATCGCTTTCCAGCATCAGACGCCCGCGGGGGATGTTGCGCACCAGTGGGTGCAGGTGGGTGCCCCGGCGTTCGTCGCAGATCCAGCCGGTAATGCCGATGTGCAGGTCAAGATCAAGGTAACTGAACAGCGCCCGTTGTTCACCGGTGAAGCAATGCACCACGGCTGCTGGCAAACGGTCACGAAAGTCCCGCAGGATATCCAGCAGACGCTGATTGGCGTCGCGCTCGTGGAGGAACACCGGCAGTTGCAGCTCGGCCGCCAGGGCCAAGTGTTCTTCCAGGACTTTTTCCTGTTGTGGGCGGGGGGAGAAATCGCGATTGAAGTCCAGTCCGCATTCGCCCACTGCACGTACCCGTGGCTCGCTGAGCAGTGCACGCAGACGCCGGGAGCTGTCGGTATTCCAGTCACTGGCAGAGTGAGGGTGCAGGCCCGCGGTAGCGAACAGCCGCTGCCCGTTGCTGTCCAGTTGCTGGCACAGTTCCAGGGCCTGTTCGCTGCCTTCGACGCTGGTTCCGGTCAGGATTAATTGGCAGACCCCAGCCTCATAAGCACGATCGAGAACAGCTTGGTGTTTTTCGGCAAAACAGGGATTGGTCAGGTTGACGCCGATATCGATGAGTTGCATGGTGCTATCTCCGCCTGCGGCCGGAAAGCATATCAGAGCTGTAGATTTATAAGAAAAACCAAGAACTACAACGAGTTAACGCTGTCTTTTGCTGCCGGAAGAACGTGATGTCCAGGCTTTTTGCTGTCATTGCGCTTGTCTTTCGCACCCTGCCAGTGCTCATGGCGCTCTGTTTCTGTCGATCAATTCTTCAAAAAACGACGAAGGGTTGAACAGTATTCTTTGCGGAGAACGGATGACCCGACCCTCGATATTGCTCGCGCTGTGCCTGACGTTGTTGCTGCCAATGCCGGCCGTGGCGCGCTTGGCCGGGCCGTCGGAAACCCAGACTGCGGGAAAGGTCCGCGACCTGGCGGAGATCCGCAGCAGTCGTGTGCTGCGGGTACTGGTCAATCAGAGCCGCAATAGTTCCGGTGAAGTCCAGGGCCAGGCCATTGGCGTCGAGTACCATCGTCTGCGCTCGTTCGAGCAGTATCTCAACGGCCATGCCCGTGACGGCCAGGAAATCAGCCTCAAGATCATCCCCAAAGCCAAGGATCAACTGCTGGGCGCCTTGCAGCGAGGAGAAGGGGACCTGGTAGCACCCGGGGAATTGTTGGAGGCCCAGCCAGGGCATGCGGTCAGTTCCAGCGACCCGATCGTCAGCAATGTTCCCTTACTGTTGGTGGGGATCAAGGGCGAGCGTCGTTATACGCGTATCGAACAGTTGTCCGGCAAGACCTTGACCCTGACCACCGGCAGCGCCGCCGGGGACGCGGTGAGCCAGATCAATCAGAAACTGGCACTGCATAAGCTGGCGCCGATCAAGGTCGAGTGGGTGGACCCCAGTCTGGCGGTGGAGGATGTGCTGGAAATGGTCCAGGGCGGGATCTTTCACCTGACCATTGTCGAGCAGCCGATTGCCGAGCGTTGGAGCAAGATCCTGCCCAAGTTGCGTTTTGACAAGCAATTGAAGATCAGTGAACCGGGAGAGGAGCATTGGTTTGTTCGGCGCGATGCCTCGATGTTGCGGGCAAGCATCGATCGTTTCCTCAAGACCTATAAAACCCCGGCGGACCAGGATGTAGCCTTCCTGCGCATCTACCGCCGCCAATACCAGGTGCATTACCCCCTGGCTCGTGCCGATCGACAGCGCCTGGAAAAGCTTCGGCCGGTGCTGCAGAAGCATGCAGGGGAGCAGGGTATGGACTGGCTGAATCTGGCGGCCCTGGCCTTCAAGGAGTCGGCGTTGCAGCCCAACGCCAGGAGCGGCAGCGGCCCAACCGGACTGATGCAGATCACCCCTTCGGCGGCGCAGCGGGTCGGGGTCAACAATATCCAGTCGCTGGACAACAATGTTCAGGCCGGGGCCAAGTACCTGGCGATGATCCGCCGCAAGTTCTTCGCCAGCCCCAAGCTCAACGAGCGCGAGCGTATGGCGTTCGTCCTGGCGGCCTACAATATGGGCCCGGAACGGGTACAGGGAATGCGCAGCGAGGCCCGGCGCCGCGGATTGAATCCCAATCAATGGTTCTTCCAGGTTGAGCGTATTGCCATGGAGCAGGTGGGCATGGGCGCGGTCAGCTATGTTAATAGCGTCAATAAATACTATCTGGCGTTTGACCGCGAGCGAGACTCTCTGGAGCCTCCGGAACGAAAAGTTGTGTCTCGAAAATGATCGAAAAAACTGATTTTTATCTTGGGTTTTTTGCGCTTTTAACATGATAAAAGCTGATTAATATGGCGACCAACTTCCCCACCTTACACAGGACTACAGAACATGAGCACACTGATCAAAAACCTACTGAGTACTCGCGCCGGTTACGGCTTGACCGTTTTACGGATCTTCGTCGGCATCATCTTTGCGGCCCACGGTTCGCAGAAACTCTTTGGCTGGTTCGGGGGTGGTGGTCTGGCGGGAACGGCTCAGTGGATGGAAAGCATAGGCCTGGCTCCTGGCTATCTGATGGCGTTGTTGGCAGGTGGTACCGAGTTCTTCGCTGGCTTGGCGCTGGTGATTGGTCTGCTTGCGCGTCCGGCAGCCTTGGGCTTGTCCTTCACCTTGCTGGTGGCGATCTTCTCGGTGCATATCGGCAACGGTTTGTTCATGGCCAATAACGGTTATGAGTTCGCCCTGGCTCTGCTGGGCGGTACTGTCGCGGTCCTGTTCGAAGGGGCTGGCAAGTTGTCTGTGGATGCAGCAATAACCAAGTGACCTGATGGGCTTGATTCATCTGCCAAGGCGGTCTCCGGAGGCTCTGGATCAACTGCCAGGAAAATTTTCAAGGCCTGCCAATGCAGGCCTTTTTCGTTGCTGGGAAATCTTGACACTGACCTGTCGGCTTCTCTAGGATGCTGCCTATGCGCCGATTTAAACAGCTACTTGCGGGGCGCCAAGTGAGTCGAAAGATCACTGATAGAAGCTATAGTCTGGCTTCGAAATACCGCTAAAGCGCTGGTTCGGTGTTGCCTCTCACCTGCCCGGCAGAAACTTGAGGCAGAGACACAATACGATGAATGCACCACGCCCCCTTGTACGTCTTGCGCCGATCACGGCGAGTCTTTCCCAGCGCAACCCGAAAATCCTTCTTGGCGGCAAACACCAACCTACATTGTTGCGTTATCTCGACGGCTGGCCACGGCGTTCCCCGGGCCCGTCTGCCTTTTTGATTCAGTTTGTCGAAGAGGGCGAGTCATTGGCGCGTTTTGCCAGCGACAGCTTTGATCTGGCGGTCATTCCGGCCCCCAGTGCAGCGGATGCCGCTGAAGTCATCAAGCAACTGACCCGTGTCGCCCGTCAAGGGCTGATCATTCGCCGCTAGTTGCAGAGCGGTTCCGACGGCGCTGTACAGTCTGCTGCTGAACTGCGCCGTATTCAGATCGTGACTCCACCTACACAGGCACTGATTGGGAAGTTCCCAGTTGCAGCTACGGCCGGTTATTAATGAAGCGACAACGGTTTGGTGTTCAAACTACGGCGTTACGTTTTGCCAGGTCGGCCAGCGCCACGAGGTTGGAAATGTTGAAGCGCTTGAGCAAGCGAACCTTGTAGGTACTGACGGTCTTGTGGCTGATCAACAGAGCGTCGGCAATCTGCTGGTTGTTGAGGCCGGTGGCCAGGAGCTTCAGGACCGTGATCTCGCGATCGGTCAGGCGCGAGATCAACACGCTTTCCTGGCTGGCGGCATTGGTGTTCTGCTGCAGGATATTGATGGTGTCTTCCGGAAAGTAGCTGTACCCGGACAGAATGGCTTTAACTGCATTGGCCAGTTCGTGAAGGTTTTCGGTCTTGCACAGAAAACCCGCTGCTCCAGCTTGCAGGCAGCGCAGGGCGAAGTTCTTCGAATCACTGGAAGTCAGGACCAGGGTTTTTACAAGCAGGTCCGCGGACTTGATATGGGCGATGACCGAAAAGCCGTCCAGGTTGGGTATACCCAGGTCGAGGATCAACAGGTCCGGCATGTGCTTTCGCACCAGTTGCACTGCGTCCGCACCGTTGTCGGCTTCGGCGACGATGGTGTGATGGTGGGGTTCCAGCACCGACCTGATGGCCAGTCGAATCAGAGGGTGGTCATCGACGATAATGATGTTGCCCATTTAGTGCGTTCCCTTTGTTTTTAGAGGTGTTGGTCAGTGTTGGCGGGTGCTTTGGATAAGTAGGTTTCACGTTGTACTGTGCGCTGGGTGCAAACACTGATGCTTGAAGTGTGTCTTGTGACGTAAGCCCCAGCTGTTTGGCCCTATGATTGGCTGACCTCTCTGAAATCTAAATCGGACAAATCTGATAGTGCTGCCGGGCTGGTTGAGGGGGGCGCAACAGCCTCCCACGACAGGCCGAGTGCATTGGTTCATTCAAAAACAGAACAGCATGTACAAGGCTGGAAGGTGACAAGCCAATTGAGTACCAAGCTCATCACACAGGATGGTTACGACGCTCTGAAGCAGGAGTTGGATTATCTGTGGCGGGAGAAACGCCCGGATATCACCCAGAAGGTCACTTGGGCCGCTTCACTGGGTGACCGCAGTGAGAACGCGGACTATCAGTACAACAAAAAACTCTTGCGGGAGATTGATCGCCGGGTGCGTTACATACGCAAGCGGCTGGAAGACATGAAGGTGGTTTCCTACGCGCCAGAGCAAGAGGGGCGGGTGTTCTTTGGTGCCTGGGTGGAGGTGGAAAACGAGGCTGAGGAGATCAAGCGCTTTCGTATCGTCGGATACGACGAGATTTATCTGCGCAAGGACTACATTTCCATCGACTCGCCAATGGCCAGGGCGCTGTTGAAGAAGGAAGTGGGTGATGAGGCCATCGTCCATACCCCGGCAGGCGAGACCTGCTGGTGGATCAATCAGATCGACTATGTGAAGTAGGCTCGCCAGCCTGTACTGGCGAGCTGTTGCTCTTCATCCTTCGCGCAGGACGCTCAATGGGCTGGCGTTCAACGCCCGGCGGGTACCAAAAACGCCGGCCCCGCCCACCAGCAGGGCACCGATCAGCGGCAGCAGCAACAGCCAGGGATGTGGGTGCCAGGGCAGGTCGAAGGCGAACCGGTAAAGCACCAGGCTGACCAATTCGCTACCCAGGGCCGCCAGCAGGCCGCTGACTGCACCTAGAAGACCGAATTCGATCCGCCGTGCCTTGACCAGCAACCGCCTCTCGGCACCGAGGGCGCGTAACAGCGCGCCTTGGCGAATGCGCTCGTCCAATGTGGCCTGCAGGCCGGAAAACAGCACTGCCATTCCCGCCGCCAGGACAAACAGCAATACATACTCCACCGCCAGAGTGACCTGGGCCAGGATGCTACGCAGTTGCTCCAGCAAGGCCTCCACTTGAAGAATGGTCACCGCTGGAAAGGCCCTGGATAGCTCGATGACCTGCTGGTCGTGTCCCGGACTTAGATAAAAGCTGGTCAGATAGGTGGCAGGCAGGTCTTTCAGGGTGCCTGGCTGGAAGATCATGAAGAAGTTCGGTTGGAAGTTGTCCCAGTTGATGCTGCGCAGGCTGGTAACCCGGGCTTCCCGATTAACGCCCGCGACGGTGAAGGTCAGTTGGTCTCCCAGTTTCAGTTTCAGGCTTTGTGCAACCTTGGCCTCTACCGATACGCCGGGCACATCACCGGCGGGCTGCGCTGACCACCAGTCGCCTTCGGTGATGCGGTTGCCGGCCGGCAGGTCGGCGGCCCAGGTCAGGCTCAGGTCGCGCTGTACCGCACGGTCGCCACTGGAGTCCTTACTGACAATCTCCCTTACAGGCTCACCGTTGATGCTCACCAGGCGTCCTGGAACTACCGGATACAGCGGCGCTGAAGGGGCAGAAAGTTGTACCAGGCGTTCGCTAAAAGCCTGTTTTTCGGCGGGAAGGATATTCAGTGCAAAGTAATTGGGGGCATTCTTCGGCAACTGGTTCTGCCAGGTATCCAGCAGTTCGCCCCGCAGCAGGGCGATCAGTGCCATGGACAGCAGAATCAGTCCAAAGGCCAGGGACTGTCCGGCCGCCGCCAAGGGATGCCGCAGCAACTGGCCAAGCCCCAGTCGCCAGGGCAGGGAAGAACGGGCCAGCAGGCGCCGCAGGCTTTGCAGCACCAAAAGCAGTAACCCGCCCAGTACCAGCGCCGCTATCAGGCCGCCGCCGAGCAGGGCAAAGGTCAGGATCAGATCCAGGCTCAGGCGCCACATGATCAGGCCCAGGGCAAAAAGTGCGGTGCCGTAGATCATCCAGGTACTGGAAGGAATGGGCAGCAGGTCACGGCGTAACACTCGAAGTGGCGGGACCCGCCCCAAGGCGGCCAGAGGGGGTAGGGCAAACCCTGCCAGGGCTACCAGCCCGGTGCCGATGCCGGCGATGGCCGGGAACAGGCCTCCTGGAGGCACATCGCTGGGCAGCAGGTCATGCAGCAGATAGAACAGGCCAAGTTGGGCCAACCACCCCAGCAGTGCGCCGCAGAGGCTGGCCAGGAGCCCCAGAAGTCCCAATTGCACGCTGAACAGCAGCATGGTTTCCCGCCGCGATAGGCCGAGGCAGCGTAGCAATGCGCTGGCATCGAAGCGCCGGGCTGCGAAACGATTGGCCGATAGGGCGACGGCGACCCCGGATAGCAACACGGCCACCAGACTAGCCATGTTCAGGTAACGCTCAGCCTTGCCCAAGGCCCCCCCAATCTGCTGGTTGCCATCGCGGGCATCCTGTAGTCGCTGGTTGGCCGCCAGGCCCGGCTTGATCAGTTGGCGATAGCTCTCAAGAGCCGGCGCCGGGCCGCGCCAGAGCTCCTTGTAGCTGACCCGGCTGCCCGGCTGAACGACGCCAGTGGCTTGCAGGTCATCCAGGCTGATCAGCACTCTAGGCGTCAGGCTATAGAAGTTGCCGGCTCGGTCGGGCTCATAGGTCAGGACCCGCGCCAGGCGCAGGGGCTGCGTACCGACGTCGATGCTGTCGCCGATCTTCAGATTCAGCGCGGTCAGCAGGCGTGATTCGACCCAGGCTTCGCCGGCCTTTGGACCTCCTCCGGGCTCTTCAACGCCGTAGGGCGCTGGCGCACTCTTGAGCTGGCCGCGTAGTGGGTAGGCACTGTCCACTGCCTTGATACTCGACAGTTGAATACCATTGTCGGTGGCGATAACGCTGGAGAATTCGACGATGCGCGCATGATCGAGTCCCAGTGCCCGCCCGCTGTCGGTCTGTTCCGGGCGTGCCGGCGAGCTGCCCTCCAGAAGCAGGTCAGCCCCGAGGAATTCAGTAGCCCGCAGCAGCATGGCTCCGTTCAGGCGGGCACCGAAATAACCAATGGCGGTGCTTGCCGCCACAGCCACCAGCATGGCAAAGAACAGCACCCTTAACTCCCCGGCGCGGGCATCGCGCAACAGCTGACGCAGGGCGAGGCTGAACAGGCGCAACAGCGGCAGACGTGCCATCAAGGCTCCAGAGGGGCGACCAGCAAGCCCGCTTCAAGACGGATCAGGCGCCGGCAACGATGGGCCAGGCGTTCATCATGGGTCACCAGCACCAGGGTCGTGCCGCTCTCCTTGTTGAGCTCGAACAGCAGGTCGCTGATGCGTTCACCGGTGTGGCTGTCGAGGTTGCCGGTAGGTTCGTCGGCAAACAGCACGTCGGGTTCGGCGGCAAAGGCCCGGGCGATGGCCACTCGTTGTTGCTCACCGCCGGAAAGCTGGCGGGGCGAGTGGCTCAGGCGCTGGCCGAGGCCGACCCGTCGCAGCAGCTCGGTGGCGCGCTCACGGGCGTCGCGGCGGCCATCCAGCTCCAGAGGGAGCATGACGTTTTCCAGGGCGTTGAGGCTGTCGAGCAACTGGAAGGATTGAAACACGAACCCAACGTGCTCGGCCCTGACCCGTGCCCGCTGATCTTCATCCAGGCGACTCAAGGCTTGGCCGGCGAGGGTGACCTCACCACTACTGGGCAGGTCGAGTCCCGCCAGCAAACCGAGCAGTGTGGATTTTCCAGACCCTGAGGCGCCGACTATGGCCAGACTGTCGCCCTGGTTCAGCTCCAGACTGAGTTCATGAAGGATGGTCAGTTCACCTTCCGCGCTGGGAACCACTTTGCTAAGGTTCCGCGCAGTGAGAATGCTTGCGCCCATGGAGAATCCGATGCGTGTATGGTTTTTGAGTGCCGGCCTGGCCTTGATGTGCATGG
This sequence comes from Pseudomonas sp. 910_21, assembly GCF_052850735.1. Classification (NCBI taxonomy): domain Bacteria; kingdom Pseudomonadati; phylum Pseudomonadota; class Gammaproteobacteria; order Pseudomonadales; family Pseudomonadaceae; genus Pseudomonas; species Pseudomonas sp. 910_21. The sequence continues at coordinate 904,998 of NZ_VXCY01000002.1, forward strand.
CCCAGAACGCAGCGGCGGGTACGGTCCTGATCGTGGGCGATAGTATCAGTGCGGCTTTCGGCCTGGATACCCGCGAAGGGTGGGTGGCTCTGTTGGATAAGCGGCTCAAGGACCAGGGTTTCACCGACAAAGTGGTCAACGCCTCGGTCAGTGGCGACACCAGTGCCGGTGGCCTGGCGCGGCTGCCGGCGCTGCTTGCAGAGCATAAGCCTGAGGTGGTGATCCTCGAGTTGGGCGGCAACGATGGCCTGCGCGGTCAGCCGCCTCAGCAATTGCAACAAAATCTTGCGTCGATGATCGACAGTGCCCAGGCCGGTGGAGCCAAGGTGCTGCTGTTGGGCATGCAATTGCCGCCCAACTATGGTGTGCGCTACACACAGGCGTTCGCCCAGGTTTATAGCCAGTTGGCCAGTGACAAGAAGGTGGCGCTGGTGCCGTTTTTTCTTGATGGGGTCGGTGGTCATCCCGAGCTGATGCAGGCAGACGGTCTGCACCCTGCAGCAGCGGCTCAGGACAAGTTGCTGGAAAATGTCTGGCCGACGCTAAAACCGCTGCTTTGACGCTTTTCTAGCGGCAGTGTTTCGGCTAATGTGGCGCCCCCGATTTGGAGCCCTCGATGCCGCGTCCCGCCTGGTCCCTGTTTGCCTATCAACTGATCGAGCCTGATGAACAGCTTGACCTGTTCGCCTGCCAGGAAGTTCGAGTGCATCTGGTGACGCGTCAGCTGGAGTTGGGCGGTTCCGCCGACCGGACGTTGTGCGGCACTTTGTTGCCCGCGCAGCCGCGCTGGTCGAGTGTGGATCGGACGATTTTCCAGGATCAGCGACTCTGCCCTTTGTGTCGGGCAATCCTGGAGTCGCAAAAGCGTGGCACCCCGCCGATCTGGCCTGAGTTGCGCTTCGAGCTGTAGGCGGTCGATAGCGGACCGTTTCGACAGGGATTTCATGTGTCTGTGCTTGTGTCTCCCGCTTGGCTCCCGCAGCCAGAGGGCGGGGTGTACAATCGCGTTTCTATCACTCGTTGTTCATGCGAAGGATTATCCGGATGTTGCCGCGCCTCCCCGCCGTCACCCGCTGCCTGACACTTGCCGCATTGTGTGTGGTCGGTCCCGTTGCAGCATTGGAATTGCCTCTACCACCGCCCGGTGACGACATCGTCGGCCAGGTGCAGGTGATCAAGGCCAAGTACGAAGACACCTTCGCCGACCTGGGTACTGCTTATGACCTGGGGTATCTGGAGATGGTGGCGGCCAACCCGGGAGTCGACCCCTGGTTGCCCGGTGCGGGCACCGAGGTCATCCTGCCCACCCGTTTCATCCTGCCCCCCGGGCCCCGTGAGGGCATTGTGATCAACCTGGCGGAGTATCGTCTTTACTACTTCCCCAAGGGGCGGAATGTGGTTTACACCTTCCCGTTGGGCATTGGACGTGAGGGCTGGGGCTCGCCGATCGCGCATACCAGCATTACTGCGAAAACCCCGAATCCAACCTGGACTCCGCCGGCGTCAATCCGAGCCGAACATGCTGCGGACGGTGATCCGCTGCCGAGCGTCGTGCCGGCAGGGCCGGACAACCCGCTCGGGCCGTTCAAGTTCACCCTGGGTACGCCCGGTTACCTGATCCACGGTTCGAACAAGAAGTTCGGCATCGGCATGCGCACCAGCCATGGCTGTTTCCGCATGCTCAACAACAACGTGCTGGAAATGGCCGGCATGGTTCCGGTAGGAACTTCCGTGCGTATCATCAACGATCCGTACAAGTTCGGTATCAGCGATGGCAAAGTCTATCTGGAGGCGCATACACCTTTGGATGACAAGGGTAATCCTTCAGTGGTCGACAAGCACACTGCGGTGATCAATGCCTTGCTCAAGCGCGAAGATCTGGCCAACAACCTGCGCATGAACTGGGATGTGGTCAGGGATGTAGTGGCGGCCGAAGATGGCTTGCCAGTGGAGATCGCAATACCGACCACGGCGCCTGCAACATCGTTGTCCAGCGCTCCGTTCGATCTGCAGCAGTAAGGGATAGAACAACAACCCGTTGATACCTGCCGGTATCGACGGGTTTTTTATTGCCTGTGGAAAATCCCAGGCAATAAAAAAGCCGATCCAAAAAATGGATCGGCTTGATAACAATCCCGAGGGACTATTACTTGCGGCTAGCTTTTTCCAGCATACGCAGAGCGCGCTCGTTAGCTTCGTCAGCAGTCTGTTGTGCTTTTTGAGCAGCAGCCAGAGCTTCATCAGCTTTACGATAGGCTTCGTCTGCACGAGCCTGAGCACGAGCTGCTGCGTCTTCAGTAGCAGTCAGACGAGCTTCGGTTTCTTTGGATACGCTGCTGCAACCGGTAGCCAGAACTGCGGCCAGAGCCAGAGCAGAGAATTTCAGAACGTTGTTCATCGTGTTCCCCTTCAAGGACTTTCTATTAGTAGCTATCACCTCAGAGTGAGGAAATAGCCGGCGTACATACTACCCATTACTTGTAGTAAGTAAACTGACGTAGCGCAAGAAGCAAAAAAAATTCTAGGCGGTGATTCTTTTTCGAGCAACTTTTGAAGCGGTTGTATAAAAAATATTCAGCGGCAAGGCTCTGTCAGAGGGGGCTGGTTGTTTGCCAGCATTGGTCTTGGACTTTTCCATGCGCTGTTTCGGAGTCTAGGCTAAAGTCGGTCTATATTGTGTCGATGGCACTTTTCTTCAGAATCTGCCTAGCCTTGACCTATCTTTGCCCATCTTGCCGGTGACTTTAAGAGGCGGCGCTCGTCTTAAGTTTCAGCATCCGGCGATGTATAGCCTCAACGCATTTTTGCACTGGGCCTGACGGTGGTTTCTGCAAGGCTTGCTGAGGGCATTTTGCGCTGATCTGTGACGAGTATGGCTTGAGCATTTATGCCAAGGGCGCCTACTATTTTGTAACGTGCTCGTGATGTAAGAGCGATGCCTTCTTCGCGGCGTCCGACAGGCACGAGGTGGCGTAAGTTGTTCCTTCGCCGGAAAAACATCGGTAAGGTAGGGGTCAGCATTCCAGACCCGCAAGGAGTAGTGATGAGCGAGGCGTTGTCCATCCACCATGACCAGGCTGGTCATCAGTTCGAGACCAATGTGGACGGTCATCGTGCCTACCTGACCTATATGGACCTGGGTAAGCAAACCCTGGATATCTACCGCACCTTCGTGCCCAACGCATTGCGTGGGCGCGGCATTGCCGCGGCACTGACTGAGCAGGCGCTGGAGTATGCCGAGCGTATGGGCTACACAGTGATTCCATCCTGCTCTTATGTAGAACGCTACATGGAACGCCATCAGCGTCACGCCGCAAAGCTCTGATCGGGGCGACCATGAAAAACGCCGGGCTTGGCCCGGCGTTTTTGTATCTGGCGAAAAGGATCAGCTGCGATCGCGTTTTGGCAGTACGTCCTTGAGCTTGGCGTGCATGCTGCGCAGGGTTTTCTCGGTGCTTTCCCAGTCGATGCAGGCGTCGGTAATCGATACGCCGTACTGCAGGTCCGACAGGTCCTTGGGAATCGCCTGGCAACCCCAGTTCAGATGACTTTCCACCATCAGGCCGATGATCGACTGGTTGCCTTCCAATATCTGGTTGGCGACGTTCTCCATGACCAGAGGTTGCAGCGCCGGATCCTTGTTGGAGTTGGCATGGCTGCAGTCGATCATGATGTTCGGCTTGATCTTGGCCTTGCTCAGGGCTTGCTCGCAGACAGCGACACTCACCGAGTCATAGTTCGGCTTGCCATTGCCACCACGCAGCACCACGTGGCCGTAGGCATTGCCTTTGGTGGTGACGATCGATACGCCGCCTTGTGGGTTGATCCCCAGGAAACGATGCGGGCTGGATACCGATTGCAGCGCGTTGATCGCCACGGTGAGGCCACCGTCGGTGCCATTCTTGAAGCCCACGGCCGACGACAGGCCGGAAGCCATTTCCCGGTGGGTCTGGGATTCGGTGGTGCGGGCACCGATGGCCGACCAACTGATCAGGTCTTGCAGATATTGCGGGGAGATCGGGTCAAGGGCTTCAGTGGCGGTAGGAAGGCCCATTTCAGCCAGGTCCAGCAACAGTTGCCGCCCGATATGCAAACCGTCCTGAATCTTGAACGAGTCATCCAGGTAAGGGTCGTTGATCAGGCCTTTCCAGCCGACAGTAGTACGGGGTTTCTCGAAGTACACCCGCATTACCAGATAGAGAGTGTCGGAGACTTCCGCTGCTAAGGCCTTGAGACGTTCGGCGTACTCGTGTGCTGCCTTGATGTCGTGGATTGAGCAGGGCCCAATGACGATGAACAGACGGTGATCAGTGCCGTCGAGGATGTTGCGAATCACTTCGCGACCCTTGGTCACGGTGCGCAAGGCGGTGTCGCTCAGCGGGATGTCTCGTTTGAGTTGATCAGGGGTGATCAGGGTCTCGTTGGAGGCGACGTTAAGGTCGTTGATCGGTAAATCAGCCATCGTGTTACTCGTCAGGTCACGGGTGCCGGCCGCCAGCGATCCCCGCGCGGCGGAGCACAGCGGATTTGGGCGCGTCGGGGAGCGGAACCTTAGCGCGTTACCCGGTGACTCTACAATGGGCTGGCGGCGGTTTTATTGGGCTAAGGCTGTACAAAAGCCTGGTGCACGCGGTCCTCGGAATAGTCCTCTGCGTGCTGCTCGACCCAATTCAGAGCCAGGGCCTCGATGCATTGTTGTTCGCTCTGAGGTTCATGCAGGCGGCAGTATCGGGCGATCTGGCACACCTGTTCGCCCATGCGGGCGCCGAACAGCGTTTGTTCATCGACGAAAGCGATGCCCACCAGGTAGCCGCGCTTGCGCTTCAGGCACCAGGCGACATAGCCGTTGTAGCGCGCATTTTCCCCCAGCGTCGGCATATACACTTCAAGTGCGGTGCCGTGGCGCCAGGCACGGTGGTAATTGCACGCCATGCCACCGAGGCTGATAGTGTGCAAACGCTGACGGGAAATGCAGGCGTATTTACGCAGGGTCAGCTCAACCGGAACATCATCAGGATGAGGCAAAAAACGTCCCATGACCGCAGACTCCGAGTGTCGTCCAATTGACATTGTTTCCCCCAGTATAGTGGTCGAATTGGAACTGACAGACTTCGATATCGACCAGCAATTGCTGGGCCTGGACGGCGTTTCCCTGGTGCTTTTCACCAGCGTCGGCTGCTCCAGTTGCCGTTGGGCGCGGGCGCAACTGCCGGGGCTGGGCTTGCCGGTCGATCGGTTGTGCTGGGTCGATGCCGCTGACAGCGGAGGCGCGGTGGAGCGCTATCAGGTGTTTCACCTGCCGGCCCTGTTCGTGGTGAGCGACGGTGAGTTTTATGGGGCGTTGCAGTCGCGGCTGACGTACAAGGAGCTCTCTGAGGGCCTGCGTCAGGCGCTTAATCGAATACCAGAGGAGTTGCCTTGATGGATGCAGGTCGTAAACCGCGTGTGGGCATTATCGGGACCGGAGCGATCGGAGGTTTTTACGGGGTGATGCTGGCACGCGCCGGTTTCGACGTGCACTTTCTATTACGCAGCGAGTTCTCGACGGTGGTGGAGCAGGGGCTGCAGGTCAACAGCGCTCAGCACGGGGCGTTGAGCCTGAAACCGGTTCAGGCGTACGCCAGCGCTGAGGAGATGCCGCCTTGTGATTGGCTGCTGGTGGGGGCCAAGACCACCAGCAATGTCCAGTTGGCGCCGGCGATCATTCAAGCGGCGGCGCCTGATGCCAAGGTTCTGTTACTGCAGAACGGCCTGGACGTTGAAGATGGCCTGCGCGCCGTGCTTCCTGAGTCGCTGCATCTATTGGGTGGCTTGTGCTTTATCTGTGTTCATCGGGCGGGTCCCGGCCAGATTGAGCACCAGGCTCTCGGTGCGGTCAATTTGGGCTACCACAGTGGTCCGGCAAGCGCTGATCCGGCGTTGAGCCAGACTATTGTCGAAGAAGGGGCGGCGTTGTTTCGTGCAGCCGGGCTTGATTCCCAGGCCATGGGCAACCTGCATCAGGCGCGTTGGCAGAAGCTGGTGTGGAATGTGCCTTACAACGGTCTGTCGGTGCTGCTCAAGGCCAGTACTACGCCGCTGATGGCCGATCCGGACAGTCGCGAGTTGATTCAGGACCTCATGCAGGAAGTGCTGCAGGGGGCTGCGGCTTGTGGCCATGTCATTCCAGATGCCTACGCTCAGCAACTGTTCAAGTCCACCGAGCACATGCCCGATTACTGGCCGAGCATGTACCATGATTTCCTGCACCAGCGCCCTCTGGAGTTGGCAGCCATTTATGCCGCACCTTTGGCGGCAGCCAGGGCCGCTGGCTGTGAGCTGCCGAAAATCCAGGCGTTGTACCAGGCCTTGAGTTTCATCGATCGGCATCACGCTTGAGCGGATTACCTGAAGGGGACGGAATATGGCAAAGGGCCTGGATGGCAAGCTGGTGGTGGCGATTTCGTCACGGGCGCTATTCGATCTGAGCGACAGTCATAAGGTCTATCTGGCCCAGGGTGTCGAGGCTTACAGGCAGTACCAGATCGAACACGAGGAGGAGATCCTCGAGCCGGGCGATGCCTTCCCCCTGGTGAAGAAGCTGCTCAGTTTCAATGCCAGTCTGGGGCGTGCGCGGGTCGAGGTGGTGCTGGTTTCACGCAACAGTGCCGACACCGGTCTACGGGTGTTCAACTCGATCCAGCATTACGGTCTGGGTATTTCTCGTGCGGCGTTCGTCGGCGGTCGCAGTCCCTATCCTTATCTGGCGGCCTTTGGCAGCGATCTGTTTCTCTCTACCCATGCCGACGACGTACGCAGTGCTCTGGAGGCTGGGTTTGCTGCCGCGACCATCCTCTCCGGCGGTGCTCGGCGTGCCGCCAATGGCGAGTTGCGCATCGCCTTCGACGGTGACGCTGTGCTGTTTTCCGATGATTCGGAGCGGGTCTATCAAGCCGGTGGCCTGGAGGCCTTTCAGGCCAGTGAGCAGCAATCGGCCCGGGAACCATTGCCGGGCGGCCCGTTCAAGGGATTTCTAGCGGCACTCAATCTGCTTCAGGGCGAGTTTCCCAACGATGCCTGCCCGATTCGCACAGCCTTGGTCACTGCGCGTTCGGCGCCGGCCCATGAGCGGGTGATCCGCACTTTGCGCGAGTGGGACATTCGTCTGGACGAGTCCTTGTTCCTGGGCGGCCTGGAGAAAGCCGCCTTTCTTGAAGCCTTTGCCGCCGATGTTTTTTTCGACGACCAGGCGGGGCACTGCGAGTTGGCCCGCGAAGTGGTTGCCACCGGTCACGTGCCCCACGGCATCAGCAACGAAGCCAGGGATTGAGCCCTAAAATCCCCGGTTTTGCGTCGAACCTCCCACAGTTCCAGGCACTGCTAAGCTGAATCAATCTCCGCCATCTTGGCAGTTGAGGAGGTCATATGATTCGTTCGATGCTGTATGCCACCGACCTCGGTCTGTATGCGCCCTTTGTCATGCAGCATGCCCTGGAGCTGGCTCGAACGTTCAATGCCGACTTACATGTAGTGCACGCAGTGGAACCCATGGGGCTATTTGCCGAATCGGTGTTGCAGAGCTATCTGGATGAGCAGTCCTTGAACGAGTTTCACCGCCAGGGCTTGAGCACGGTAATGGCCAATATCGAGCAGCGGGTGCTGGACAGTTTTCGCGAGGAGTTGGGGGAGGGCATGCAGGACCTGACCTTGATCCAGTCGGTGCGAGTGCTTCAAGGGGACCCATCCCAGGTGATTCTGGATCAGGCGGCGAAACTCTCGGTGGATTTGCTGATCGTAGGAAGTCACAGCCACGGGGGCGGTGCGCAAACCCCTTTGGGGCGTACGGCAGCACGGGTTTTGCAACTGGCCAAAGTGCCGGTTTATCTGGTGCCTCTGGTGCAGCGTCGGCGTCAGGGGGATGTCTGAGGGCGGAATGGAAAATTCTGAATAAAAGTTCTAGATTTATTCTCCTGACCATTAATATAGTTATATACCGTCGCTGATACCCGTGGCGTCTACCTGCTTTGAGGGATTCATATGAAGCTTCAACAATTGCGCTACATCTGGGAAGTGGCGCACCACGACCTCAACGTCTCCGCTACCGCCCAAAGCCTTTACACCTCACAACCGGGTATCAGCAAGCAGATCCGTCTGCTCGAAGACGAGCTTGGGGTTGAGGTCTTCGCTCGCAGCGGCAAGCATCTGACCCGCGTGACCCCGGCCGGTGAGCGGATCATCACCACCGCCGGCGAGATCCTGCGCAAGGTCGAAAGCATCAAGCAGATCGCCCAGGAGTTCTCCAACGAGAAGAAGGGCACCCTGTCCATCGCTACCACCCACACCCAGGCACGTTACGCCCTGCCGCCAGTGATCAGCAGCTTCATCAAGCAATACCCCGATGTGGCGCTGCACATGCACCAGGGCTCGCCGATGCAGATCGCTGAAATGGCCGCTGACGGCACCGTGGATTTTGCCATCGCCACCGAGGCTCTGGAGCTGTTCGGTGATCTGGTGATGATGCCGTGCTATCGCTGGAACCGTTGCGTGGTCGTGCCTCAGGGCCACCCACTGACCAAGCTGCCGAAGCTGACCCTGGAAACCCTGGCCGAATACCCCATCGTTACCTACGTGTTTGGTTTCACCGGCCGCTCCAAGCTCGATGAAGCCTTCAGCCATCGTGGCCTGACGCCAAAAGTGGTGTTCACCGCCGCTGACGCCGACGTGATCAAGACCTATGTGCGCCTGGGGCTGGGGGTGGGTATCGTCGCCAAGATGGCGGTCGATACCAAGCTCGACAATGACCTGGTGGTACTGGACGCCAGCGAGCTGTTCGAGTCGAGCATCACCAAGATCGGTTTCCGTCGCGGTACATTCCTGCGCGGCTTCATGTGCGACTTCATCGAGAAGTTTGCCCCGCACCTGACGCGCGAAGTCATGGCCAAGGCGATTCAATGCCATAACAAGCAGGAACTGGAAGAACTGTTCGACGGCGTCGAACTGCCGGTTCACTGATTTCAGCTAGCGGACCTCGGTGACAGTGAACTGTTGCCGAGCGCCCGCCACCACGATCTCCACCTCGTCGCCCTCGAACTTGCCCATCAGGCTCTTGCCCAGCGGTGACCGCGGGGTGATGACGGTCACCAGCTGACCCACCACATAGACTTTCAGGCCAGCCCCATCGGGGCCGAGAAACAGCCATTGTTCGTGGCCGTTTTCATCCTCTAGTCCCAGCAACGCACCGACCTGAATCCCGGCCTGTGGGTCGTAGGATCGCAGAGTCAGGTTCTGCCAGAGATTCAGTGCCTGACGGATTTCCTCGACCCGCCGAGCCTGGCCGGCCGCCAGGTAGGAGGCTTCCAGTCCCAGGGTGTCGTACTTGTTCTCGGCGATATTCTCTTCGTGAGTGGCGGTTTCGTAGGCGGTTTGCGCAGCGCGCACCGCGACCTCCAGATCCTCTCGGAGCTGTTGCAGAATCAATTGGCAGACAGACTGTTTATTCATGATCAATTACAGAACTGCAGGACGTTGGCCCGGCTCTTTTCGCTGGGGGCAGTCTGGTCCTGTTGCAACCAGAACTGGCATTTGGGATTGGACAGGTTGCGCGGGTTGCTACGAGCGTTATCCAGGGATTGCAACTCTTCGTTCTTGCGCAGGTTTTCCTGATACTGCTCGAACAGCCGATTGGGCGGCTCCGGCGCAACCACCGGCGGCTTCGCCAATTGCTGCACGGCTTGCGCTACAGGGGCCAGTTGCTGGCTGAAGAGAAAGTGCGAGGCCAGCCAGCAGGTCAGGGCAATCGCCAGAAAACCCAGCCACAGGCCCAGGGCAATGCTGCCGCTGAGCGCCAGGGCATTGAAGCTGATGCGCAAGGAGCGACGAGCGGGCGGGCGATAGGACATGGTTGCCTCCTGGCGGGCGATAGTGGGCGAGGGCTGATTGTCGCATGAAGATTAATCGAGGTTGGCTCTTCTGCGCAGGAGCATTTATGCGGACAATCGGCGCCTTTGCCAATCGGGGACTGGAATGAAAGCCTCCTGGGATATTTTTTGCAGCGTGGTCGACAACTACGGCGACATCGGCGTGACCTGGCGCCTGGCCCGACAGTTGGTGGCCGAGCATCAATGCACGGTGCGTTTGTGGGTCGATGATCTGCGGGCCTTTGAAAAGATCTGTCCAGAGATCGACTCCCAGCGACACAGCCAAATTCAGGATGGGGTCGAGGTACGACACTGGCCGGCCCAGTGGCAACCTGAAGCTGCAGCCGATGTGGTGATCGCCGCGTTTGCCTGTCAGTTGCCCCATGCCTATATGGAGGCGATGGCCGAGCGCCAGCGTGCGCCCTTGTGGCTGAACCTGGATTACCTGAGCGCCGAGGACTGGGTCAGTGGCTGCCACGGCCTGCCGTCAGTGAAGTTTCGTGGCGTACAGAAGTACTTCTTCTTTCCCGGGTTCCAGGCCGGCACGGGTGGTTTGCTGCGCGAAGCCGGATTGCTGGAGCGGCGTCGGGCTTTCCAGCGGGATCGTCAGGCCAAGCTGGATTTTCTCCAGGGGCTGGGGGTGACCCCTGCAACTGATTGTCGCTTGATATCGCTGTTCGCCTATGAAAATGCCGGGCTTGGCAGCTGGCTCGACGCCTTGGCACTCGATACGCAACAGACCCATTTGCTGGTGCCCGAAGGGCGCATCCTGGGAGATGTACAGCGCTGGCTGGGAGACGTGTCGTTGAGTGTGGGCAGCCTGCAGATCCGGCAGTCCCTGACGGTCCAGGTCCTGCCTTTTGTTCGCCAGGAAGATTACGACCGTCTGCTGTGGTGCTGCGATTTCAACGCGGTGCGTGGAGAGGACTCCTTTGTTCGGGCGCAATGGGCCGGGCGGCCGATGCTTTGGCATATCTACCGTCAGGACGAAGACATCCATCTGGACAAGCTCGAGGCCTTTCTCGCCTTGTACACTCGGACGCTTTCACCTGACGCCCAGGCGGCGGTGCGGGCCCTGTGGCAAGCCTGGAATACCGAGGCGGCGATGGCCCAAGCCTGGAAAAACCTGCTGCAACACTGGCCCGAAGTCGCCGCGCACGCCGAACAATGGTGTCTGGAACAAGGCTTGCAAGCCGATCTTGCTGCGGCGCTGGTGCAGTTTTACCTAAATTGGATATGATACGCGGCCTAGATTTTTGTAAATCCCATCCAAATTCGGATATTCGCAATGAAAACTGGTAAAGAACTCAAACCCGGTACCGTGATCCGTATCGACAACGATCCTTGGCTGGTTCAGAAAGCTGAATTCACCAAGTCCGGTCGTAACAGCGCGATCATGAAGACCAAACTGAAGAACCTGCTGACCGGTTATAAGACCGAAACCGTTTACGGTGCGGACGACAAACTGGACGACGTGATCCTGGATCGCAAAGAAGCGACCCTGTCGTTCATCAGCGGTGACACCTACACGTTCATGGACACCACTGACTACACCATGTACGAGCTGAACGCCGAAGACATCGAAGCGGTTCTGCCGTTCATCGAAGAAGGCATGACCGACGTTTGCGAAGCTGTGTTCTTCGAAGACCGTCTGGTTTCCGTTGACCTGCCGACCACCATCGTGCGCCAGGTTGACTACACCGAAGGTTCCGCTCGCGGCGACACTTCGGGCAAGGTGATGAAGCCTGCCAAACTGAAAAACGGTACCGAGCTGAGCGTTGCGGACTTCATCGAAATCGGCGACATGATCGAGATCGATACCCGCGAAGGCGGTTCCTACAAGGGCCGTGCCAAGGTTTAATCCTGGCCCGACCTTGTACATGAAAAAGCCCGACCTTGAGTCGGGCTTTTTTATGCCTGGCGTTTACCGTTTCAGACGTTCACGTGCAGGCGTACATCAACATTGCCACGGGTGGCGTTGGAGTAGGGGCAGACCTGATGTGCGGCATCCACCAGGCTTTGCGCCTCTTCCTGAGCCAGGCCCGGAAGGCTGACATGCAGATCGATATCCAAGCCAAAGCCACCAGGGATCTGACCGATGCCAACATGGGCGGTGATCGAGGCGTTGTCCGGGATCTTGCGCTTGCTCTGGCTGGCAACGAACTTCAGAGCGCCGATAAAACAGGCCGAATAGCCGGCGGCGAACAACTGTTCCGGGTTGGTCGCCTGCCCACCGGCCCCGCCGAGTTCCTTGGGGGTGGCCAGTTTGACGTCGAGGATGTTGTCGCTGGAAACAGCGCGGCCATCACGGCCACCGGTGGCGGTTGCAACTGCGGTGTAGAGAGTCTGCATGGTGAAAGCCTCGTGCTGGGTTATTTTTGCGCTAATTGTTTGCGCGCTAAGTAAGTGCGAAATAAATGTATCGCTCAAATATTTAGTGCGCAAGATAAATTTTACGCAGCCCTTTGCCTAAGGCTCTGGCTCCGGCTCAACTCATTGATTTTAAAAAATATATTTTTGCTAAAAACCAGCCGCAACTGTAGGAGCTGGCTTGCCAGCGAAGCCTCAAAGACTGTTCTGCAAATGCCCCCTCAGCACTTGCAAATCTTCCTGCAGCTGCCGCAACTGCTCCACCGTCCGACCGCTGGCGCCGAGGATGCACTGGGGAATTTCCCGAGCCTGACCCTGCAGTGCACGACCCCGCTCGGTCAGCTCGACAATCACCACTCGCTCATCTTCCCGGCTGCGGGTGCGGCTCAGCAGGCCCTCGGCTTCCAGGCGCTTGAGTAAGGGCGTCAGCGAGCCGGGGTCGGTCAGCAGGCGCTGGCTGATTTCGCCGACGGTCAGCCCATCGCGCTCCCAGAGCACCAGCATTGCCAGGTACTGCGGGTAGGTCAGCCCCAGTTGCTGCAGCAATGGTTTGTAGACCTTGGTCAGCAGCAGCGATGTGGAGTGCAGGGCGAAACACACTTGGTTGTCCAACAGCAACTGTTCGCAGGTATCCGGGGTAGAGCGATCGGTGGTCATGTCGGGGGCCTTGGTCGTTAATGGTCCTGAATCTAGCGGGCGAGTCTTTAATGCGCCAGATAATTTTCGTCGATGTCAGCCCATTGCACTCTGCAGTGCCAGGTCCCATGGCGGAACCGGACTGAAGCGACTTTTCAGGTACTCCAACAGCAGGCGGCTACGGGCATTGGGATGCTGCTCCATGCGTAAGGCATAGATGCCGGCGGTTTCCGGCTTGGGCAGACCGTTATCACAGAACAACGGCACCAGCTCTCCGCGCAACAGGTATTCACTCACCAGCCAGGTGGGCAAGTGAGCAATACCCAGCCCAGCCAAGGCTCCCGAAAGCAGGGCTTCGGCATTGTTGGCGCTGAGGCGGATGCGTTGCGGGCGATGACTTTGCACCTGTCCGTCCCACTCAAAGCGCCAGGCGAACAACGGTGCCAGGCCATCCCAGTCGAGGCCGTCGTGCTGGTTGAGTTCAGCGGGGTGAGTCGGGGTGCCACGGCTCTTCAGGTAGGACGGACTGGCGCAGGCAATGCGTACGATGCTGGCCAGGGAGGTGGCCACCATCCGGGTATCCACCCGTTGCCCGGCCCGCAGGACCAGGTCCACTTTGCCCAGGTGCGAGCCCTGCATGTCGACGAAGCTGTCGATCAGGTGCAGTTGTACATCCAGGCCGGGATAGCGCACCAGGAAGTCGGCGATCGCCGGTGCCAGATGACGGCGGCCGAAGGCGGCCGGGGCATCGATGCGGATCAGGCCTTCCGGCGCATGGCTCAGAGACACCGCCTCGGCCCGGGCCAGTTGCAGTTCAGCGACGATGCGCCGGGCCCGTTCGGCGAAGGCCAGGCCGGCGGCGGTGGCAACCACTGCATGGGTGGTGCGCATGAACAGTGTGGTGCCCACGGCACTTTCCAGGCTGTCGATACGCCGGGCCACGGCGGAGGGGGTCAGTGGATGACGGCGAGCCGCGGCGGAAAAGCTGCCGGCTTCCAGCACATCGAGAAACAGCCCCAGTTGGTCGGTGAGGGTATTGGGATTCATGGTCAGAGCGCTTATGCGGAAACGGCACAGCCATTGTGCGTTGCTGTGCGTTTCCGTGCCAGGGCCGACTGCGTAGCATGCAGATCTCAGGTGAGGAGAGCGGCTTTGATCGAGTTAGTGATGTATCTGCTGTTGGGCGCGGCTCTGGGCACTGTGGGCGGTTTGTTCGGTATCGGTGGCGGCTTGATCGCGATTCCCGTGCTGGGGGTGTTGTTCGGCCTGGATCAGCAGATTGCCCAGGGCACGGCACTGGTGATGGTGGTGCCCAATGTGATGCTGGCGCTGTGGCGTTACCACCAGCGCAACCGGATTGAATTGCGCCATGCCTTGCCCCTGGCAGTGATGGGCTTTTGTTTCGCCTGGCTCGGTTCGATCTGGGCGGTGGGCATCGATGCCCAGAAGATGCGTATTGGCTTTGTCGCCTTTCTCCTGGTGCTGTCGGCCTACAACCTGTTGCGGATGTTCATGGCCGACACACCGGCCGGTGCCCGGATGCGCTACTCCTGGCCGTGGCTGGGCGTTCTCGGTGCAGCGTCCGGCGCCATGGGCGGGTTGTTCGGGGTCGGTGGCGCGGTTGTGGCCACACCGATACTGACCAGCGTCTTTGGCACCACCCAGGTGGTGGCACAAGGGCTGTCCCTGGCTCTGGCGTTGCCGAGCACCGGCGTGACCCTGGTGACCTACGGCTTCCATCATCAAGTTGACTGGATGATCGGTCTGCCATTGGCAGCAGGCGGCCTGTTGAGCATCAGCTGGGGAGTGAAGGTGGCTCATGCGTTGCCCGAGCGTCTGCTGCGGGCGCTGTTCTGCGGTTTCCTGGTGGTGTGCGCGGTGATGCTGGCCTTTAAAGTTTGAAGCCTTCGACAATGTGCTCCGCCAGGCACTCGGTGATGGGGGAGGGAGTATTGAGGTTGCGCAGCAGCATGATGCTCGCCTCGGGCAATTGGGGCAGCCCCTCGGCCTCACCGAGAATGCGCATGTCCGGGGTGATCAGGCTTTCCAGTTGTGCGGTGATCGCCAGCCCTGCACTGACCACGGCCATCAGCGCCGCCAGGCTCGAGCTGTTGTAGGCAATCCGGTAGTCGAGTCCGGCGGCGTCCAGGGCGTTGCAGGCCCAGAGTCTGCAAAAACAGTCGCTGTTGAACATCGCCAGGGGCAATGGCGATTGCTCGTGGGGATTGAAGCACTGGGCAACGGCCCAGACAAAACGCTCCTTGCGCAATAGCTGGCCGATCTCGCTGCCCGGCTCGCGGGTGACGATGGACAGGTCCAGATCCTGGCGTTGCAGCAACTGTTTGCTCGATTCGCAATGCACCTCGATCTGGATCAGCGGGTAGCTTTGGGCAAAGCGCGACAGGATTCCCGGCAGAAAACGCATCACATAATCATCCGGAGTGCCGATGCGAACCAGGCCCACCATGTGCGGTTCGCGCAGGGTATTGAACACTTCGCTGTGCAGTTTCAGGATGCGCCGGGCATAGCCCAGCAGCACCTGACCCTCGGCGGTGAGCTTGACCTGGCGCCCGTCACGTTGGAACAGCTGGCGTTGCAGCACATCCTCTTCCAGACGTTTCATCTGCATGCTCACCGCGGATTGAGTGCGATTGACCCGTTCACCGGCCCGGGTAAAACCGCCCTCATCGGCGATGGCGACAAAGGTGCGCAGAACTTCGGTGTCGATGCTGGGGAACTGGGACATTCCATCAAATCCTGAGATGAATGGCATAAGAAACATTCGTTGGATTGATCTTAATCCCGAGCAGACACTGACGTCATCCCCACTGGAGGGCAAGATGATGAAAGGTCAAAAGGGTTATTTGCTGGTCCACAAACTGTCATTTCAGGCGCTTTCGCCCAGTGCGTTATGGCACAAGGCCGTACGCTGGTACGAGATCGGGCACGAGCGCCGGATGCTGGCGAGGCTGAGCGATGAAGCGTTGAAGGATATGGGGCTGACTCGGGCCGATGTCGAGCACGAGAGGGTCCGTCCGTTCTGGGACGACCCCATGCATAAATAATCGCAAGAGCGCTACACAAGCCGGTTCCCGGTGCGCTAGCGTGCGGGCAGACAAGGAGAACTCCCATGCCCGCACAATGCTCTTTCTCTCTCAAGCAGGCTCGACGTCTGGCACTGGCGGCCCAAGGGTTCGGCGGGCGCCAGACGTCGGCAACGATCAAGGCCGCACGCCTCAATCAGCAGATAGAACGCCTGGGTCTGCTGCAGATCGATTCGGTCAACGCGTTGGTGCGGGCGCATTACTTGCCGTTGTTTTCCCGCCTTGGCAGTTATCCACAGCAGTTGCTCGACCAGGCCGCCTGGAGTCAGGGCCGGCAACGCACGTTGTTTGAATACTGGGGGCATGAGGCGTCGTTGCTGCCCATGTCCATGTACCCGCTGATGCGCTGGCGGATGCAGAGGGCAAAGCAGGGGCAGGGCATCTACTCCCAGTTGACGCGCTTTGGCCAGGAGCGCCAGGCCACTGTCCGTCGGGTAATGGCCGCGGTTGAGGCGCAAGGAGCGTTGGGCGCGGGAAGTCTGTCCACCCGTGAGGAACGTGCCGGGCCCTGGTGGGATTGGAGCGATGAAAAGCATGCGCTGGAATGGCTGTTCGCGGCCGGTGAAGTGACGGTGGCGGGGCGCCGCGGTTTCGAGCGCCTGTACGATTTGCCGGAGCGAGTGATCGCACCGCAGATCCTTCGGCAACCGCTGCTGGATGAGGCTCAGGCCCAGCGCCGCCTGGTGCTGCATGGCGCAACCGCCTTGGGCGTGGCCACGGAAAAGGACCTTCGGGATTATTTTCGTCTCGATCCAGGCGACAGCCGTGCACGACTGGCCGAACTGGTGGAGTCCGGTGAGTTGCTGGTCTGCGAGGTTCAGGGCTGGCGTCAGCCGGCCTATTGCTTGCCGCAGGTCAAGGTGCCGCGCAAGGTCGAGGCCAGTGCGCTGTTGTCACCGTTCGATTCACTGATCTGGGAGCGCAGCCGCACTGAGCGGCTGTTCGATTTCCGCTATCGGCTGGAGATCTACACGCCCCGGCACAAGCGGGTCTATGGCTATTACGTGTTGCCGTTCCTGCATCACGAGCGGATTGCCGCTCGGGTCGATCTGCGAGCGGAGCGGGCCCTGGGGCGTCTGGCGGTGCATGGGGTGCATGAAGAGGAGCCCGGTCTGGATGAAGAGGGAATCCGGGCATTGGCCGCGCAATTGCGAAAGATGGCCGACTGGCTGGGGTTGGAACAGATTCAGCTCAATTGCCAGCGTGAGGGTGCGCGCCGACTGCGTGAGGTGCTGGCGTGAAGAGCTTCGCGGGCGAGCCCGCTCCTACACAGCCCTTGTAGGAGCGGGCTCGCCTGCGAAAGCGCTCTTAGCGTTTGACCTGCTTCAAGGTCTCGGCAATCAGGAAGGCCAATTCCAGGGACTGGTCGGCATTCATCCGTGGATCGCAATGGGTGTGGTAGCGATCCGACAAGCCATCCTCGGTAATCGGCCGTGCGCCGCCGATGCACTCGGTGACGTTCTGCCCGGTCATCTCGATATGAATGCCGCCGGCATAGCTGCCTTCCGCCTGATGCACCTGGAAGAATTCCTTGACCTCGGTCAGGATCTGCGCGAAATCCCGGGTCTTGTAGCCACTGCTGGCCTTGATGGTGTTGCCGTGCATCGGGTCAGAGCTCCAGAGCACTTGCTTGCCTTCGCTCTCTACCGCGCGGATCAGTTGCGGCAGGTGGTCGCCGACTTTGTTGGCGCCCATGCGCACGATCAGGTTGAGACGGCCTGGATCGTTGCTCGGGTTGAGAATGTCGATCAGGCGGATCAGTTCCTCGGTGTTCATGCTCGGGCCGACCTTGACCCCGATCGGGTTATTCACACCCCGCAGGAACTCGACGTGGGCACCGTCCAACTGGCGGGTACGGTCGCCGATCCACAGCATGTGCGCCGAGCAGTCGTAGTAGTCGTTGGTCAGGCTGTCACGGCGGACAAAGGCCTCTTCGTAATTGAGCAGCAGCGCTTCGTGGGCGGTGAAGAAGCTGGTCTCGCGCAGTTGCGGCGAGCTGTCCATGCCGCAGGCACGCATGAAGGCCAGGGTTTCATCGATGCGGTTCGCCAGCTGGCTGTACTTCTCGGCCAGGGCCGAGTTGGCGATGAAGTCCAGGTTCCACTTGTGCACTTGATGCAGGTCGGCAAAGCCGCCTTGGGCGAAGGCCCGCAACAGGTTCAGGGTGGCCGTGGCCTGGTGGTAGGACTGCAGCAGGCGGTCCGGGTCTGGCACCCGGCTTTTTTCATCGAAGCCGATGCCGTTGACGATGTCGCCGCGATAGGCCGGCAAGGTCACGCCATTGATGGTTTCGTCGTTGGCCGAGCGTGGCTTGGCGAACTGGCCGGCCATGCGTCCGACCTTGACCACAGGGCAGCCGGCGGCAAAGGTCATGACAATGGCCATCTGCAGCAGCACCTTGAAGGTGTCGCGGATCTTCGCGGCGGAGAATTCGGCAAAGCTTTCGGCGCAGTCGCCGCCCTGGAGCAGGAAGGCGCGGCCCTGGGTCACTTCGGCAAACTGGCGGCGCAACTCCCGGGCTTCACCGGCAAACACCAGCGGTGGATAACTGGCCAGGGTTTGCTCGACCTGCAGCAGATGCGCAGCGTCGGGGTACTGGGGTTGTTGCTGGATCGGCAAGGCGCGCCAGCTGTCGGGGCTCCAGGGTTGGCTCATCGCGGACTCGAGTGCTTTACGGTGGGAGGGGCATGTTAGCAGCAAATTAGTGCGTGACCTGCTCCTCTCGCTTGGCCGACAATCGCGCCTTTCCCGCTCGCTGCCGAGCGGTTGGTTTATCGCGCCGGCCCGATTGCGAGCCCCGCGACTAGGAGATGAAATGACTGAGGAGCGCGTCGAGCGTGTGCTCGCCGAGGTTCATGACCAGTTCGGCATGATTCGGGTATTGGAAGTGGCGGACTACCGCTTCCTCGAATTTGGCGACGCCATCGAGCAAAGCTGCGTGTTCACCGCCGATCCCAGCTGGCTGGAGTACGACTACACCCGGGCCATGCTGATCGGTGCCCTGTGCCATGAGGCACCGGAGAGCGCACTGTTTCTCGGCCTGGGCGCCGGCACCCTGACTCAGGCCTGCCTGAAGTTCCTGCCTCTGGAAGACGTCGAAGCCATTGAACTGCGCCCGGATGTTCCACGCCTGGCCATCGAGTACCTGGGCCTGGACGATGATCCGCGTCTTTATATAAGAGTCGGTGACGCCCTGGAGTTGCTGGACAGTGCCGAATCCGCCGACCTGATCTTCGTCGACCTGTACACCGATGTCGGCCCGGGCGTCGGCCATCTGGCCTGGGGCTTTCTGGAAAACTGCCAGAAGCGCCTCAATCCCGGAGGCTGGCTGGTGATCAACCAGTGGGCCACCGATGACGGCAAGCCCCTGGGGGCAGCCTTGTTGCGTGGCCTTTATCACCGCCACTACTGGGAGCTGCCGGTGAAGGAGGGCAATGTGATCCTGATCGTGCCGTCCGACCTGGAGCAGGACCTGGACCTGCCGAGCCTGACCGCCCGGGCCGAAGCCCTGGCCCCGCGCCTGGGCTATTCCCTGCAGTCGCTGATCAAGGCCATTCGCCCCGCCACATGAGCTTGTTGCAGGAGCCGGCTCGCCGGCGAAGACAATCTGCCGGCCGGCCTGTTCAACACCCCTTGAACACCCCCGGCCGCTTCTCGATCATCGCCCGCACGCCTTCCTTGGCGTCCTCGCTGTTCATCAGTTTGTGTATCAGCGGCGGCAAGCCCTGAGCGGCCACCGTCTCGCCTTCAAGCCTGGCCTGACGCGCTGACATCAGCGTTGCCTGCACCCCCAGCGGCGCCTGCCGAGCAATCCGCTCGGCCAGTTCAATGGCCCGGGGCAGCAGGTCCTCACTGGCCATCACCTCCTGGACCAGCCCCAGGCGCAGGGCTTCATGGGCGTCGAACTCGTCACCGGTCAGCAACCAGCGCATGGCATTGCCCCAGCCGGCCAGTTGATGCAGGCGCAGGGTCGCGCCGCCGAAGGGAAAGATGCCGCGCTGCACTTCCATCTGGGCAAAGCGCGTATTGCTGGCACACAGATTGATATCCGCCGCCAGCATCAGTTCGATTCCGATGGTCAGGCAGTAACCCTGTACAGCGACTATCACAGGCTTGCTTACCCGCGGTCCGGCGAACACCCCCCAAGGGTCGCAGCCGCCGGGAGGTGCCTGCCAGCCCTGTGCCAGGGTGGCGCCGACATTGGCCAGGTCCAGCCCCGCGGTAAAGTGTTCGCCGTGGCCGAATACCACGGCGATGCGGGCTTCGCTGCTGGCTTCGAACTCACCATAGGCCAGGCTCAACTGGTTGAGCAGTTCAAGGTCGAAGGCATTGCGCTTGGCGACCCGGTCCAGGCCGATTAGAAACAGGTGACCGCGTTGTTCGCGGCTGACACGGCTGGCACTGGGCTGATTCATGGGCGCGATCCTCATGGGGGAAGCAGGGAATGTGCAGGAAGGCTTTCAAGCACAAAGGTGAATCGTTTTAGCGTTACGACCAACAGCTGCGGGCCTGAGCAAAATAGCGCGCCGTCCGAGTCTGCGCAAAGCCCGTGACCATCGGGCGTTCAGCGGAGTTTTCCGATAAAAAAAACTCCCTTTTTTGAGTAATTCCGGTATAGTGCGCGCCGGCCTTTAGCCGGGCCACGTTTAGGTAATGCAATTCCCCGAAGTCAGCTTCGGCTGCTTGTCCGCTGCGCGGACTATCCTTGACGATCCATTCATCCAATCGTTTTCGCAAATCCCCGCCGACAAAGCTGCCAGGGTGACTCTTGAGTCTTACACGGCATGCGCAGCTTTGGAGCATGGGTCTTTGCGGATGCACTTAGAGGCAGACCCATGACCCAGGAAATCGGCGGCTTCGCCGCTCTTGAACTTCATCCCAATATTGTCGCTGCAGTAGTCGCTACCGGCTATGAAGAGCCTTCGGCTATTCAGCAGCAGTCGATCCCGATCATCCTTGCCGGTCACGATATGATTGGTCAGGCGCAAACCGGTACCGGTAAAACCGCTGCCTTTGCCCTGCCTATCCTGCACCGCATTGATCCGTCCAAGCGCGAGCCGCAAGCTCTGATCCTGGCCCCAACCCGTGAGTTGGCGCTACAAGTTGCAACCGCTTTCGAAACCTACGCCAAGCAAATGCCGGGCGTGACTGTTGTGGCCGTCTACGGCGGTGCGCCGATGGGCCCACAATTGAAAGCAATCCGTAATGGCGCACAGATCGTTGTCGCCACTCCGGGCCGTCTGTGCGACCACCTGCGTCGCGACGAAAAAGTCCTGGCCACCGTGAACCACCTGGTTCTCGACGAAGCCGACGAAATGCTCAAGCTGGGCTTCATGGATGACCTGGAAGTCATCTTCAAGGCCATGCCTGAGTCCCGCCAGACCGTACTGTTTTCGGCCACTCTGCCGCAGTCGATCCGGGCCATCGCCGAGCGTCACCTGAAGGACCCGAAACACGTCAAGATCCAGAGCAAGACCCAGACTGTCACCGCGATCGAGCAGGCTCACCTGCTGGTTCACGCTGACCAGAAGACCTCTGCTGTTCTGAGCCTGCTGGAAGTTGAAGATTTCGACGCCCTGATCATGTTCGTGCGCACCAAGCAAGCGACCCTGGATCTGGCCAGTGCCCTGGAAGCCAAAGGCTACAAGGCCGCTGCGCTGAACGGTGACATTGCCCAGAACCAGCGTGAGCGCGTCATCGACTCCCTCAAGGATGGCCGTCTGGACATCGTTGTCGCGACCGACGTAGCCGCTCGTGGTCTGGACGTACCGCGCATCACCCACGTATTCAACGTGGACATGCCATACGACCCGGAATCCTACGTGCACCGTATTGGCCGTACCGGCCGTGCCGGTCGCGAAGGTCGTGCGCTGCTGCTGGTGACTCCGCGTGAGCGCCGCATGCTGCAAGTGATCGAGCGTGTGACCGGTCAGAAGGTTGCCGAAGTTCGTCTGCCGGACGCCCAAGCTGTTCTTGATGCTCGCATCAAGAAGCTGACCAACAGCCTGTCGCCTCTGGTAGCTGACGCTGAAGCCACCCACGGTGAGCTGCTGGATCGCCTGACTGCCGATATCGGTTGCAGCCCGCGTGCCCTGGCCGCGGCCCTGCTGCGCAAGGCCACCAACGGTCAAGCGCTGAACCTGGCAGCCATCGAGAAAGAGCGTCCACTGGTGCCCAACAGCGCTCCACGTGGTGATCGTCCTGAGCGTTCCGGTGATCGTCCAGATCGTGGTGACCGTGAGCGTCGCGCGCCAATGCCTCTGGGCGAAGGTCGTGCGCGCTGCCGTACCGCACTGGGTGCTCGTGACGGTATCGCCGCCAAGAACCTCTTGGGCGCGATCCTCAACGAAGGTGGCCTGGCTCGTGAGGCTATCGGTCGCATCCAGGTGCGCGACAGCTTCAGTCTGGTAGAGCTGCCGGAAGACGGTCTGGACCGTCTGCTGACCAAGCTCAAAGACACTCGCGTTGCCGGCAAGCAGCTGAAGCTGCGTCGCTACCGCGAAGATTGATCCGCCCTCGGGCTGATTGATCAGGCATAAAAAATCCCCGACTGGTTCGGGGATTTTTTTTGCCTGGGATTTGCAGGCGTCGGCTTGCCGGAGAGCTATCAGCCGAAGCGATAGATATCCATGCCCAGCGCGCCCATGGTGAACCCCTGGTGGGCCACGCTGAATTCGCCACCGGCACCTCGGGCGAAGTACAGCGGCAGCAGGTGTTCATCGCTCGGGTGGCTGCGCACGGCATTCGGTGCCTGCTGCCGATAGTCGTGCAGGGCTGCTTCGTCGTTGGCCGCCAGTTTTTCGATCATCCAGTCACGAAAGACCTTGGCCCAGGGTTCGACACTTTCCGGGCCAGCGTGCCAGTCCAGTTCCCGCAGGTTGTGGGTAATGCTGCCGGAGCCGATCAGCAACACGCCTTGTTCCCGCAGGCTCGCCAAGGCACGACCGATGCGGGTCTGCAGGGCGGGGCCCAGGCGACTGGGCAGCGACAATTGGATCACCGGGATGTCTGCTTGCGGGTACATCAGCGACAGCGGCACCCAGGCGCCGTGGTCGAAGGGGCGCTGGTTGTCCAGCTGCGCCGGCAGGCCGTCGGCCTTGAGCAGCTCCACCACTTGTGCCGCCAGTTCAGGATCGCCGGGAGCCGGGTATTGCACGGCAAACAGGGCGGCGGGGAAGCCGCCGAAGTCATGCCAGGTTTCCGGATGAGGGTGGGCGCTGACCCGCAGATCCTGGCTCTCCCAATGGGCTGAAACCACCAGGATGGCCTTGGGGCGTGGCAGCTGTGCCGCTAGGTTGGCCAGGGCGGGACCACTGGCACCGGGCTCCAGGGCCAGCATGGGGGAACCGTGGGAGATAAACAGGCTGGGAAGCATGAAGAAGGTCCTGAAGGTTAAGATGCGCCATCTTCAATCAGATCATTGATCTAAATCTAATATAAGTTTTAGCGCTTTTTGATCGAATTTTAAGGACTTCTCATGCACGCGGACTTTTGGCACAAGCGCTGGGAGCGCGATCAGATCGGCTTTCACCTAGCAGAGGTCAATCCCTACCTGCAACAGTACTGGCCGGGTTTGGGCCTGCCCACGGACGCGCGGGTGCTGGTGCCCCTGTGCGGCAAGAGCCTGGACCTGATCTGGCTTGCCAACCAGGGTTTTCAGGTGCTGGGCATCGAGTTGGCGGAGAAGGCCGTTGAGGACTTCTTTCGCGAGCACAATCTAGAACCGCAGCTCAGCCAGCAAGGCGGCTTCAAGGTCTATGCCCATGGTCCGATCCAGCTCTGGTGCGGCGACTTCTTTACCCTGGCTGCCGAGGATATGGCGGGTTGTACCGCACTGTACGACCGTGCCGCGATGATCGCCTTGCCCCCCGAAATGCGTCAGCGCTACGCCGCGCACCTCAATGCTCTGCTACCTGCGGGCTGCAAGGGGCTATTGATTACCATGGATTACGATCAGTCCCAGTTGGACGGTCCGCCATTCGCGGTACTCGACGATGAAGTCCGTCAGCGGCTCGGGAGTACTTGGCAGCTGGAGGTAGAGGTTGAGCGCGATATTCTTGGGGAGAGCTGGAAGTTTCTCCAGAATGGAGTCACGCGGCTGGTGGAGCGAGTCTATCGTCTGGAAAAGCAGGGCGGACGCTGACAGGTATTTTCCCGCGCCATGCAAAAGGGCGACTCGCGTCGCCCTTTTGGGTGTTTCCGGTTGGCTGATCAGCCGCGACGACGCAGGGCGTCGATACGCTCTTCCAGCGGCGGGTGGCTCATGAACATACGAGCCAGGCCCTGCTTGATACCGCCGTTGATGCCGAAGGCGTTCAGGGTGTCGGGCATATGCACCGGCAGGCCCTGTTCCGAGCGCAGGCGCTGCAGGGCGCCGATCATGGCGTTGGTGCCGGCCAGGCGAGCACCGGCTTCGTCGGCACGGTATTCCCGCTTGCGCGAGAACCACATGACGATGGCGCTGGCGAGAAAGCCCAGAACCAGTTCGGCGAAGATGGTCGCCACGTAGTAGGCAATGCCCTGGCCTTCTTCGTTCTTGAAGATCACCTTGTCGACGAAGTTGCCGATGATCCGCGCGAAGAACATCACGAAGGTGTTCACCACGCCCTGGATCAGTGCCAGGGTCACCATGTCGCCGTTGGCAACGTGACCGATCTCGTGGGCCAGCACGGCCTTGACTTCATCGGGCGAGAAACGCTCCAGCAGGCCTTGGCTGACCGCCACTAGGGCGTCGTTCTTGTTCCAGCCGGTGGCGAAGGCGTTGGCCTCGTAGGCCGGGAAAATACCCACTTCGGGCATCTTGATCCCGGCTTCGCGGGATAGTTGCTCAACGGTTTGCAACAACCATTGCTCATGGCGGGTGCGCGGTTGAGTGATGATCTGCGTGCTGGTGCTCATCTTCGCCATCCACTTGGAGATGAACAGTGAGAACAGCGAACCGGCAAAACCAAAGACCGCACAGAAAATCAGCAGCTGATTGAGGTTCAGGTCAACCCCATTGGCCGCCATGAACCCGTTGAAGCCGAAAAGGCTCAGGGTGATGCTGGCAATCAGCACGACCGCAAGGTTAGTGGCCAAAAACAGCAGGATTCGCATCATGGTTGTAGAAATCTCCTCAAGCTAAAGATGTAGCGTACTGCGGGGTATATAAGGTGCAGCAACGGCCTATTCAATACGGCTTCTATTTCAAACTGTGTCGCTTGGCCCGGGGCTAGACGCTCGCCTTGCAACTTCATCGGGGATTGTCACAGGCGATTGTCAGGCACGGCCAACCCCCGACTTCGGCGCAGACCTTGTGACAGTGGGCAGGGTAGAAAGTGCAAGCTTATAGAAGGGGCGTGGAGCAGGGCAGTGAAGATGTGTTGCTGAATTAATCGCAGTGCGATCGGGTCAGGATCGCACTGCGTCGTACGGATTACTGGCGGTAGGACTTGAGGAAACTTCCGATCCGACCGATGGCCTGTTCCAGGTCATCTACCCGAGGCAGGGTCACCACGCGGAAGTGATCGGGCCAAGGCCAGTTGAACGCGGTGCCCTGGACTACCAGGAGCTTTTCCGAGAGCAGCAGGTCGAGGACGAACTTCTCGTCATTGTGGATCGGGCAGATCTTAGGATCGATCCGCGGGAAGGCGTACAGCGCGCCCATGGGTTTCACGCAGCTCACCCCGGGAATGTCGTTGAGCAGCTCCCAGGTGCGGTTGCGCTGTTCCAGCAGGCGGCCCGGCGGTAGCACCAGATCATTGATGCTCTGGTAACCGCCCAGGGCGGTCTGGATCGCATGCTGGCTGGGCACGTTGGCGCATAGGCGCATGTTGGCCAGCATGTCGATGCCTTCGATATAGCTCAGCGCATGCTGCTTGGGACCGGAAATGGCCACCCAGCCGGAACGGAAACCCGCCACCCGATAGGATTTGGACAATCCGTTGAAGGTCAGGCACAGCAGGTCCGGCGCCAGGGAGGCGGTGCAGATATGCACAGCGTCATCGTAGAGGATCTTGTCGTAGATCTCGTCCGAGAACACCACCAGGTTGTGCTGACGGGCCAGTTCCAGCATGCCCAGCAGCACTTCCTTGGGGTACACGGCGCCGGTGGGGTTGTTCGGGTTGATGATCACCAGGGCCTTGGTGTTCGGGGTGATCTTGGCCTTGATGTCGGCCAGGTCCGGCCACCAGTTGGCCTGCTCGTCGCACAGGTAGTGCACCGGGTTGCCGCCGGCCAGGCTCACCGCGGCGGTCCACAGCGGGTAATCGGGCGCCGGGACCAGCACTTCGTCGCCATTGTTGAGCAGGGCCTGCATGGCCATCACGATCAGCTCGGAGACGCCGTTGCCCAGGTAGATGTCTTCAATGCCAATGCCTTCCACCTGTTTCTGCTGGTAGTACTGCATCACCGCCTTGCGCGCACTGAACAGGCCCTTGGAGTCGCTGTAGCCCTGGGCGGTGGGCAGGTTGCGGATCACATCCTGAAGAATTTCGTCCGGCGCTTCGAAGCCAAAGGGTGCCGGGTTGCCGATATTCAGCTTGAGGATGCGATGGCCTTCCTCTTCCAGGCGTTTGGCGTGCTTGAGCACTGGGCCGCGAATGTCATAACAGACGTTGGCGAGCTTGTTCGATTTGCTGACCTGCATGGCGATGTGTTCCCGAAAATGAACGATCCAGGCGGAGGATGAACTACCGTACTGGGAATCCTGCCGTGTCACACCGGCCTGTAGCCCGCACCGGCTGCGGCAAAATCCGTTTGAATGGGTGTAACGCGGCTGCCAGACTGGCGTCTGACGAGGCGCAATCATACGTGCCGCCCGATCCGTGGAAAAGATACAGATCGGGCTTTTTCCGTTGCAGAGGAAGGACCATGGAAAAGCTGGAAAAAACCCTGGAAGAGTGGCGGGCGATGCTCGATCCGGAGCAGTACAACGTCTGCCGGCTCAAGGGCACCGAACGCCCCTTCTCGGGCAAGTACAACGGCACCAAGACCGATGGGGTCTATCATTGCATCTGCTGCAATGAGCCGCTGTTCGACTCCACGGCCAAATTCGACTCCGGTTGTGGCTGGCCGAGTTTCTTTGAACCCATCGCCGACAGTGCCATGGTCGAGATTCGTGACGTGAGCCACGGCATGATCCGGACCGAAGTGGTCTGTGCCAAATGCGATGCCCACCTGGGCCATGTTTTCCCGGACGGTCCGCCGCCCACCGGCTTGCGTTATTGCATCAACTCGGTGTGCCTGGATCTGGTTCCGCGTTAAGTAACAGGGCGATTCTTCGGAGTCGCCTTTCGATTAATTAAATTGCGCACAATTTAATTGGGCGCTATTTTTCCGCCTCTTATCTTGAATGGAATTGCTGCCATGACCGATTCGCTGCTGACTATTCCCTGCACCACCATCAAGGGTGAACAGAAGACCCTGGCGGACTTCGCCGGCAAGGCTGTGCTGGTGGTCAACACCGCCAGCAAGTGTGGTTTCACCCCCCAGTACAAGGGGCTGGAGGAGCTGTGGCAGACCTACAAGGACCAGGGCCTGGTGGTGCTGGGCTTCCCGTGCAACCAGTTCGGCAAGCAGGAACCGGGCAATGAAGGGGCGATTTCCGAGTTCTGCGAGCTGAACTACGGCGTCAGCTTCCCGCTGTTCAAGAAGATCGAAGTCAATGGCGCCGCCGCCCACCCGCTGTTCGTCCAGTTGAAGAAACGTGCACCCGGGGTCCTGGGTTCCCAGGGCATCAAATGGAATTTCACCAAGTTCCTGATTGGCCAGGACGGCAAGCTGGTCAAGCGCTTCGCGCCAGCGACCAAGCCTCAGGACCTGAGCCGCGAGATTGAAGCCCTGCTCAAATGAACGACCTGTCGGTGGATTCACTGAAACTCGATTCCCAGCTGTGCTTCAAACTGTACGCTGCCTCGCGAGCGGTGGTTCGTGGCTACAAGCCGATGCTCGACTGTCTGGGCCTGACCTACCCGCAGTACCTGGTGATGCTGGTGCTGTGGGAGTGGCAGGCGGCGCCTGTGCCGCAGCCAACGGTGAAGGCCCTGGGGGAGCGTCTGTCCCTGGATTCCGGCACCCTGACCCCGCTGCTCAAGCGTCTTGAGCAGCTGCAACTGGTGCAGCGTCAACGCTCAGGGCGTGATGAGCGGGAAGTGCACCTGAGCTTGAGTGAAACAGGCCTGGCGCTACGGGATCAGGTGCCGCCGCTCAAGGCGGCGCTGCTGTGCGACAGCGGGGTCGACCTCAACAGTCTGGACCAGTTGCGTGACGGCCTCGATCACCTGCTGCAGCAGATCAAAGCCTTGTCGTAGTGGGCACCCACAGATCCAGCAGGGCGATCAGTTCCTCGCGACGGAATGGCTTGGCCAGGTAGTCACTCATGCCCGCCACCCGGCAGCGTTCGCGCTCCTCGGGCATGGCATTGGCGGTCAGGGCAATGATCGGCAAGTCCGGCCAGCGTCCGCTGCGACGGATCTGTCGGCTGGCCTCGTAACCGTCCATGACCGGCATGTTGCAGTCCATCAGCACCAGGTCGAAGCGGTTGTGTTCCAGCTGGTTGAGGGCCTCGGCGCCATGGGCGGCCACGGTCACGGCGCAGCCGAGCTTGCTGAGCATGCCTTTGGCCACCAGCTGGTTCACCGGGTTGTCCTCCACCAGCAGGATGTCTGCCCGGCGGATCTGCGCGGGCATTTCCAGCTGGGCGTCATTGAGGGTAATGGTTTCCGCCAGCAACGAGCGGCGCAGGGTCTGATACAAGGCATTGCGCGCCAGGGGGCGAGCCTGTTGCTGCAGCGGCGCCAGGGCGCTGGCCTCTTCGCTGGGCAGGAAGCTGCCATAGGCGGTCACCAGCAGGATCGGCGCGGTAATGGCCGGGCGCAGGCCGAACAGGCATTCCGGGCAATCGGTGATCAGCAGGTCGGGGTCGAGCCCGGCCAGCGAGTCCTCGATGTCGTAGCGCTGGTAGTCGAGCCCCCAGGTCGGCAGCAGGGAACCCAGCAGTTCAGCCAGGCCGCTGCCAGCGTCGGTGATGGCGATGATCTTGCCGGACAGCGCCGGTGGCGCAACGGCCGGGGTGTGGCACGGCAGCGGCAGATCGGCGCAGAACTGACTGCCGAAGCCCACTTCCGAGCTGATGCTCAAGCGCCCGTTCATGGCCTCGCAGAGGTTGTAGGTCAGGGCCAGTCCCAACCCCGTGCCGCCGTATTGGCGAGTGATACCGGCGCCCGCTTGGGTATAGGGCTGGAAGATCCGCACCTGGGCTTCCTGGGCAATGCCGATGCCGGTGTCGCAGATCTCGATACGCACTCCGTCGCCCAGGGTGCTCAGGCGTACATCGACCCGGCCGAAGCGGGTGAACTTGAGGGCATTGGACAGCAGGTTGCTGACGATCTGCCGCACCCGCATCGGGTCCCCCAGCACCAGGGCCGGAAAGTCCGGGGCAATCAGGCAGGCCAGTTCCACGCTGGCTGCCGCGTTCTGCGACAACAGGTTGGCGGTGTCCTCCACCAGCACCCCGAGGTCGAAGGGGATGCGCTCCAGCTCCAACTGCCCAGCGTCGAACTTGGACATGTCGAGAATATCGTTGAGCAGCTCCACCAGGACTTTGCCGGAGTCGTGGGCGATGGACAGTTGCTGGCGCTGTTCGGGGTTCAGCGGGCTGTCCAGGGACAGGGCGATCATTCCCAGCAGGCCGTTGAGCGGTGTGCGGATCTCGTGGCTCATGTTGGCCAGGAACGCAGCGCGGGCCTGGGCCATGTCCAGGGCGGTGCGCCGGGCGACTTCCAGCTCCTCGTTGGACTGGCTGAGCCGGGCGTTGCTGGCCTTGAGTTCGGTGGTGCGTGCCGAGACGATGTTTTCCAGCTGTCCGAGGTATTCGGTCAGGCGGTTCTCGGCATTGCGTCGTTGCTGGATCTCGGTGGCCATGATCTCGAACTGCTGGTTGGCCACCTTGACCAAGACCCCGACTTCATCGTTCTCGTGGCCGTGGGGAAACTCCAGTCTGGTCTGTTGCGGGCTGCGCGGGTCACGGCTGCTGAGCTCGCGGATTACCCCCACCAGGGGTTTGGTCAGCATCACGTAGAACAGGGCCAGGAGAATCCCGGTGAGGATCAGGCTACGGGCGAAGCCGTTGATCAGGGTGACCTCGGCACGGCGCAGGAAGCGGCTGCCGAAGGCGTAGGTGTCGACGTCCAGGTGCAGGGTGCCGAGAGACTCCTCGGGCAGGTGGCTGAGGTACAGACGGTCCTCGAACTGCCGGTCGGCACCGAACAGGAAGTCGCTGAGGGCCCGGTAACGGCTCTGTTGCGCGGGCCGTTCGACGTTGGCCAACAGGGTATTGTTGTTGTCGATGAGCTGCGCACGAATGATCGCCGGGGAACGCAGCAGGCCCAGGGTCAGTTCCTGGGCCAGTTCGGAGTCGATGTTGTAGGCAATGCGTGAGGCCGGATTGTGACTGATTTCCAGCAGTGACTGAATTTCACGATTGATGGAGGCATCTTCGCTGGCATAATCGATGCCGATTTGCAGCAGACTGAGCGCGGTCCCCAGAATGAAACCCACCAGCACGGTGAGCCGTGCCTGTTTATAGGACAGGCGGTTGGTGAACTTGATATCCATGGGGGGCTGAACCACTTTCGTTTCCCTTCGCTGCGCAAGCATAGCTGATCATCTTTGGTTGCCGGCCTGGCCTGGCAGCAGCTGATAAGGCGATAGACCCTTTGATCAGGACGGCGTTTGGTCTGTGTGACGCATCATTACCTTGAACGTGCCTGAGGAAAAGTCGTGGATGCCCGATTGAATGCATTTCTTGAACGTGCCGATGCTGTCCTGGCCCGGATCGAACCGCTGCTGCCCACCTTGCGCCAGAGCATCGACTGGAACCAATGCCTGGCAGCCCGTTGGCAGCGTGAAGGCCGCAGCGGCTTCCTGCTGCCCCTGGAAGTCAGCCTGGATATGCGCCTGAGCGATCTGATCGGGGTCGACAAGCAGCGCGAGCAGTTGGCACGCAATACCCAGCAGTTCCTCGACGGCCTGCCGGCCAACCATGCCTTGCTCTGGGGCTCCCGTGGCACCGGTAAATCCTCCCTGGTGCGTGCCTTGCTGGCCGAGCACGCCAAGGGCGGTCTGCGGCTGATCGAGATCGAGCGCGATCACCTGGCGGACCTGCCGCGGGTGGTGGAGCAACTGGTCAAGCTGCCCCAGCGTTTCGTGCTGTTCTGCGACGACCTGTCGTTCGAGGCCGGCGAGGGCGACTACCGGGTGCTCAAGAGCGTACTCGATGGCTCCCTGGAGCAGGCTCCGGAGAACGTGCTGTTGTACGCCACCTCGAACCGTCGGCACCTGGTGCCGGAAAAGGAAAGCGACAACGAGAACTGGAAGCGCGTCGACGGCGAACTGCACCCCAGCGAAGCGGTGGAGGACAAAATTGCCTTGTCGGACCGCTTTGGCCTGTGGCTGTCGTTCTACCCCTTCACCCAGGAACACTTCCTCAATGTGGTGGAGCACTGGATCGGCGAGCTGGCGAGCAAGGCGGGCCTGATGTGGCAGCGCGACGAGGCCCTGGACATTCTGGCGGTGCGCTGGGCCACGGGCCGGGGCAACCGTAACGGCCGTTGTGCCTATCAATTTGCCCGCTATTGGGTGGGTTTGCAGTTGTTGGAGCAAAAAGCATGATCGATTTGCAAAGCGCCGGCCAAGGCCTCAATGGCTATGGGTTGCTGTGCGCACAGCTGGAGTCGCTGTTGGCCGATGAACGCGACTTTATCGCCAATGCGGCGCAGTTCTCGGCGTTCCTGTTCAGCCAGTTGGATGACCTGAACTGGGCGGGGTTCTACCTCAACCGCAACCAGGAATTGGTGCTCGGCCCGTTCCAGGGCCAGATCGCCTGCGTGCGGATTCCCTTTGGCCGTGGGGTGTGCGGCACTGCTGCGGCCACCCTGCAGACCCAACGAGTGGAAGACGTGCATGCCTTTGCCGGACACATCGCCTGTGACAGTGCTTCCAACAGCGAGTTGGTGGTGCCGTTGCTCAAGGATGGCCGGCTGATCGGCGTGCTCGACCTGGACAGCCCCAAGCTGGCCCGCTTCAGCGTGGCGGACCAGGCGGGGATCGAGCAACTGGCAGCGATCTTCCTGCGCCTGAGCGACTTCTGACGTCTAGCGGGCGCTCAAGCCCGCCTTCTGCAACAGTGCGTCCTGATCCACCGGGTCCACCTGCTGCGGCGCCAGGAAGCGTTCGGCGTAGCGCTGGTAGATCCGTTGCTGGATGAACAACTCGAACAATTCCGGGTCGATGTGGGCGTCGCGGCACATCATGGCCATGATGTTCAGCGCTTCACTCAGGGTCTTGCCCTTCTTGTAGGGACGGTCTGCCGCAGTCAGGGCCTCGAAAATATCGGCAATCGCCATCATCCGCGCCGGCAGGCTCATCTGCTCGCGCTTGAGCTGTTTGGGGTAGCCGCTGCCGTCCATTTTCTCGTGATGGCCGCCGGCGATCTCCGCCACGTTCTGCAAGTGGCTGGGGAAGGGCAGGTGCTCGAGCATGATGATGGTCTGCACGATGTGGTGGTTGATCACATAGCGCTCCTCGGCGGTCAGCGTGCCCCGGGGAATGCTCAGGTTGTACAGCTCGCCACGGTTGTACTTGTGGGCCGGCATCTGGAGCTTGAAGCCCCAGGGATTGTCCGCCGCCATGATCTCCACGGCACTGCGCTCCAGCAGATGTTCCGGCTTGTCCGCCAGCAGTCGCTCCTGCACCGGCAGGCTGGGCGCTGGCGTGCGCTCCTGGCGTTGCTGCTCTTCCCAGGAAACTCCCAGGCGATCATCCAGGGTCCGGCTCCAGGTGCGCTGGGCGATGTTCTGCAAGCGCTGCTGGTCGGCCTCGGCCATGAACTCGGCCCCCAGATTGCAGCGCGCGACAAAAGCGAAATCCTCATCCAGGACCTGCAGGCGGGCGTCGCGCTCGGCGGCCTGGGTGGATGCCTCGGCGCCTTCGGCCACGGCCCGCCAGTAGTCGATCCAGGCATCGCGCTTGAGCACTTCGAAGCGGGTGCGGATTTCATGAATCCGGTCATTCAGGGTTTCCAGCTTGGTGGCCTTGTCCACCACGTATTCCGGGGTCGTGACCTTGCCGCAGTCATGCAGCCAGGCGGCGATATGCAAGGCTTCCCACTCGTCGTCGCTGGGTTGGTAGGCGGCGAACCTCGGGTCCTGGCTGGCGGCAGCGGCTTCGGCCAGCATCAGGGTCAGGGCCGGCACGCGCTGGCAGTGGCCGCCGGTGTAGGGACTCTTGGCATCGATGGCACCGGCCAGCAACTGGATAAAAGCGTCCAGCAACTGCTTCTGCTTGTTCTGCAGGCGCTGGCTCTCGATGCACAGCGCGGCGGTGGCGGACACGGCCTGGATAAAGGCGATACGGTCTGGGCTGAGTTTGTCCAGGTCAGCCTCGGTGCCGCTGTCCACCAGAAACAGCAAGAGCATGCCCACCGTTTCGTTGTGCCGATTGCGCAAGCGGATGCCCACCAGATGGGCGCTGGGACTGTCCAGGGCCAGTAGCACGCTTTGCAGGCTGCCGGCCTGTTCGAAACCCAGGGTCGTGACCACATTGTCGTTGTCGGTCAATTGATGCAGCCAGTCCGGGAGTCTCGGGTCCGTCAGGTCCTTGGTGGCGATATTGAAGCGCGGCAGGTCCTGGAGTTGCCCATCGATGATCAGGCCATAGGGCTCCAGGCGCGAACCCTTGCTTTCCGAGAGGTAGATCAGCCCGGCCTGGGCCTGGGCGATCTTCACGGTCTCGAACAGCACCCGTTGCAACAGGGGATCGAAGCGGGTTTCGGCGGACAGACTGGCGTTGATCTCGAAGAAACTGGCCAGGGTCTCCTTCATCCTGGCCATGGACAGGCTCAGTTGGTCCACCTCCAGCACGGGCGAGCGCCGCGACACCGGGTAGTCGAAATTGAAGCTGCGGATGGCATCCGCCTCCTGTACCAGGGCGTGCAGTGGCCGCACCAGAATGCGCGAGATCAGCCAGCCAAGGGGCAGGCACAGCAGCAGGGTGGTCAGCGTGATCAAGGCCCCTTGCCAGCGCAGGCGGTAGGCATCGGCCAGCAGTTCGTCCTCGGGCACCAGCAACGCCAGTTGCAGCCCGCCGGGTCCGCCTTCGGCGATATGGCTGCTGGCGACTATCCAGTTGCGTCCCAGGGCCTGCAAGTGACCGTCAGTGGTCTGCCCCTGCAACAGGGCATCGAGCACCGGGTTCAGGTCGTTGCCCTTGATCAGGCGCGCGCTGCGTTGCTCCAGCAGCAGCTTGTGGCTTTCGGGGTAGGCCACGACGTTGCCCTGGTCATCCAGCAGCGCCACCTCGGTGGCCGGTGTGACCCGGTGCTTGGCCAGGGTCGACGACAGTTGTTCGAGGGTCAGATCGGCGGCGATCACCGCCATTCTGCCGCTGCGCCGGGCCAGGGTGGTGCCGACGTTGAGGGTGGAATAGAACACATAGGGTCGGGTGGTGATCTGGTCGGCATCGCTTCGGGCGCTGGAGAACCAGTCGCGGGTTCGCGGGTCGTAGCGCTCGTCGGAGTGTTCCAGGCGGTCGATCAGGGACAGCCCTGCGTCATAGAACAGCGACTGGGAGTGAACCTGGCCGCTGCTGGCATTGCGCTCGATGCTCCAGACTTCGTAGGCACTGTCCGGCGGGGCATGGCGCTTGTCCTTGATCTCGGCGTTGCGCAGTGGCCGCACCATGAAGAAGTCGCCATTGGCATATCCCAGGTACAGCGAGGCCAGGTCCGGGTTGTCCAGCAACGACTGGCTGAACGGTCTGAGCAGCGCCAGGCGCTGTTCCAGGTTCGAAGCCTGGGCCGCCGGACTGTCCGCCAGCAGGCTGAGCAGGTGGCGTATGGGGTTGTAGGTGGATTTCAGGTCGCTGCGCACATCCTGTTCGATGCGCTGGAAGAGCTTTTCACTGCTGCCCAGAATGATGCGGGTGGTCTGTTGGTAGTTGTAGATACCCAGCACTACGCCAGTCAGGAGCAGCAGCAGGGTGAACATCGCGCTGATATGGATATGAAGAGGAAAGCGACGTTGTGCAGGCGGTGGCGTGCTCGGCATTCCAATTCTCTCCAAGGGCACATCAGGCATGGCTCAGGAACCAAGCATAGTTAAGGCCGGTACTCTCTGCCTTGGCCCTGCCTGGAGATTAGGGTGTCGGGAAGTCCGTGGGCACGGACCTCGCGGAGGTGAATCATGGCGCTGGAATACTGGCCTTTTGATATGTGCCTGGCAAGAGGCTTGATCATCGACGATCCGCGAGGTCTGAGCCCCCTGGATTCGCGGCAGGGGAGGAAGCGGCCGGCGCCTGTTGCGGATGCTGATCCAGATGCTGCAGCAGGGACTGGGTAAAACGCAGCAGGGCCAGGTCCAGGGCGTTGATTGCAGCGCTGGCATCGATCCCGGCATTGTCCTGGCAGGCCCGCTCCAGGGCTTCGCAACGGGCCTGCAAAGAGGTGGCGCCGACCATTTGCGCCGAGCCCTTGACCTTGTGTGCCAGGGCCCGCAACGCCTGGGGATCGTCGGCCGGAATGAGCCCCAGGGCGAGGCGATCTTCGCGACAGCACTGCAGGAGCTCCTTGAGCATGCGCAAGACAAACAATGGCTGGTTGCGGGTCAGGGTGCGCAGGACCGACATGCTGAAACTGTCCGCCCTGGGCAGCGCCTTGAGTGTCTCCAGCTTCTGGCCCAGCAGGTTCAGGTCCAGGGGCTTGAGCAGGCAGTCGTGCATGCCGGCATTGCGGCAGCGCTGGATTGTCTGGGGATCGTCGCTGGCGCTGCAACCGAGCAGGGTCACCGCCGGCCGCTGTTGCCGCGCTTCGTTCCGGCGGATGGCCTCGGCCAGTTGATAGCCGTTCATCAAGGGCATGTTGCAATCGACGATCAGCAGGTCGAAATCGCCTTTTTGCCATTGCTCATAAGCCTGCCGCCCATCCCCGGCGCAGGTGACCCGGTGCCCGAGGTATTCCAGTTGTTCCTGCAGCAGTGTCAGGCTGGCGCGATGGTCGTCCGCCAGCAGGATGTCCAGAGGCAGCTGGTTGGCCTGGGGCACGTTGGCCGGGCTGGTCTCGGCAGCTCCCTCTCGTCCGGCCAGGGGCAACTCCACCCGGGCTTCGCTGCCGGGGCCGCTGCGCCCGTGCAGGCTCAGTTTGCCGCCCATCTGCCGGCACAGCTGATGGCTGATGGGCAGCCCGAGCCCGGTACTGTCCCGGGGCGACTGGCTGTGCGGGTCAACCTGGGCAAAGGGTTGCAACAGCCGTTGCCGTTCCTCCCGGGGAATGCCTATGCCGGTGTCCAGCACCTGCAGTTTCAGCTCGTAGTGCCCCGCACGCATCGCAGGTTGCAGTTGCAATCTGACCTGCACCGCACCCTGGTGGGTGAACTTGATCGCGTTGCTCAGCAGATTCGCCAGCACCTGCTTGAAACGCAGGGCGTCGATCAGCACCAGGGGTTCCGGCTCCGGTGCCTTGAACTCAAGGTTGAGGTCCAGGTGCTTCTGGAGAGCCAGGGCCTGGAACACTCCCATCACCCCATCGACGCTGCCCCGCAGGCTGCTCCAGGTTGGGTTCAGTTGCAGGTGGCCGGATTCGATCCGGCTGATGTCCAGCAGGTCCCCGAGCAGCTCGCGCAAATCCCTGGCGGCGCCCAGGGCCAGTTCCAGGGAGGCATGGTTTCGCGAATGGGCCCCGGTTCGTTGCAGCATCAGCTCCAGCAGCCCGATGAAGGCGTTCAGCGGAGTGCGGATTTCATGGCCCATGTGCCCCAGGAACTGGCTTTTGCGCCGGTTGGCTTCTTCAGCTTGGCGCTTGCCGGTGTCCAGGGCGGCCACTGACTGTTCCAGTGCCCCTGATTGTTGCCGCAGCCTGCGCAGTTGTCGGTGGAGTCGGGCCTGGTTCAGCCATGACGCGAGCATCAGGACCAGCAGCGTGATAACGACCAATGGCGAGCACAGGACTTCGATCATCGCCGGGGCGCTCGGCAAGGCCAGGGCTTCAGGATCTGGCGCTTCATATCAGTTCATTGCGCTTGGCCATGTCCACCAGTTCATTCATGGAAGTGGTGGCGAGTTTTTGCATGATGCGCTTCTTGTAAGTACTGACAGTCTTGTTGCTGAGAAACATGCCCGTGGCAATTTCCTTATTGGTTTGGCCCATTGCAAAAAGTTTCAGCACCATCAACTCCCGATCATTCAGCGAATTGAACTGTGCCAACTCCAAAGTTGCACCAAGAGCGCTCCGATCAACTTGCAACGCCTGGCTAGGGAAGTAGTTGTAGCCACTGCAGATGGCCTTGATGGCACTGAGCAGTTCACTCAGATCTTCTTGTTTGCAGACATAGCCGCTGGCCCCGGCGCGCATGCAGCGATTGGCGAACAAGGCCGCTGACTGGGCTGTGAGGACCAGGATTCGCAAGGGCCTGGGCATGTTGCTCAAGCGCTCCAGCAGCTCCAGGCCATCGAGTTTTGGAATGCAGATATCGAGTATGACCAGATCCGGTTCGCATTCGCGGACCATTTGCAAGGCATCGACTCCATTATCGGTTTCCCCGAAGATTTTATAGCCCTCGTGTTCCAGCAGAATGCGAATGGCCAGGCGTATGACGGGGTGATCATCAACGATAAGTACTGAGCCCATGCTGGTCTCCTGCCGGTAAATGGAGGTTCGAACAGTAGCCCAGCTGAGGGAGTGGAAGTAGTTGCGAAAGTGTGGAAAAACCCAATCTAAGACGGGTCCTACAACGAATAAGGGGAGGTATTACAGCCAGTTGGCAGTGAAGGGAAGTTAAAGTCGGATAGATGTGCATCGGGCCGTAGGGGACGGCCGCTAAAAGGCGCTGGTGAATGCCATCGCAGGCCGCCCCCCGCGAGGAGGGCGGCCTGGGCCTCATGGAGTTTTCTGATCGATGCCGGCTTGCAGCAGCTGGCTGTCACTGTGGCCGCCGACACGCAGCGGACCGAGGTTGAACAACTGGTCCTTCTGGGTGGCGTCGTCCTGTTTACGGGTCAGTTCGGCAGCGCTGCCCAGGGCAACGTTGACCGGTGACTTGGACAGATTGGCGCCGACGTCCACGCGCAATTCCGAGCCGGCCAGGTCGGTGCTGGTGACCTTGGACCCCCCCAGTTCGACGCGACCTTCGCTGGCCCCGATGCGGGCACCGGTGAGCTGGGTTTCGCCGCCGACCTTCAGGTTGACGCCCTGTTGAGCGCTGATCCCCGAAGCCTGTTCCACGCGGTTCTTGCTCTCGTGGCTGACGTTCAGCTTCAAGCTCGGGGTATAGGAGGTATTACCGCTCTTGTCGCCAAACAGCACGCCTTCAGCGGTATTGGCCACCTTGCTGCCGGCGGTGTTCTTCTCGCTGACCGAATAGCTGTCGCTGGTTTTTGGCCAGAAGCGCTCTTTCAGGCTGGAGAGACGGTTGCCCACGGCGTCGGCTTTGTCGGCCAGGTAGTTCTTGGCCTTGTCCACGCCGTTGCCAATGGCGCCGCGTGGTTCAGGGTTGACGTCGTAGCTGCCGCTGCGGCTGAGTTTCTCCCCCAGGCGCTCCTTGGCGTCGCTGGCCTTGGCGACCACGCTGTCCTTGGCCGAACTGACCTTTTCCACCCCTTTGTCGACGGCGTTTTCCAGCTTTTCGCGGTGCTTGTCGAAGCCTTTTTCGGCCTTGGCCTGCAGGCTGTCCTTGAGTGGGCCGGCGGGTTTGGCCAGCTTGCTCACCAGCCCCGGCTGGTTTTTCGCCACGTCCAGTTTGGCGTCGATGTTGACCTGGGTGTTACGCAGCCGGTCCTGACGGCTTTCGATGTTGAGGTCGCCACCTATGGCCCCGTCGAGCCGCTGCGCCTCGATGTTGGCGCCGGCCAGATGCACGTTGCCGGCACTGTTGAGGGTCACCTGATCGGCCTTGATCAGGCTGTTGTGCTGAGTCGTGCTCTGACGCTGATCGACGTCGATCTTGACCCGGGCATTGATCCCGCGATCGACTTTCGGCGAGTCGTGCTCACTGGCGTCGGCCAGGGTGGTCTTGCCCATGCTGCCACCGGCGCCCAGGGTCAGGCCCCAGTTGTTGTGAGCCTGGGTGGATTGCGCCGACTCCTGGTAGATGCCGCCCTGGGCCGCATCCAGCACCACTTTGGCGGCGTCGATCCGCGTGCCCTGCAGGTGAATGGCGTTGTCGCCCTCGGCTGCGCTGCCCAGTAGTACCTGGCCTTGGCTGTAGAGCTGGGCGCCGCGCTGGCTCTGGTCGTTTTCAGAGACTCGGCCAATGTTGAAGTTGGCGCTGAGGTTGACGCTCTTGCCGCTGCTTTGCTCGCTGCTGGTCTTGCTGCCACCGGCCGTGAAGCCGCCACCGAGGTTGCTGCCCTGGCTATGGTGGGTGTCCACCGCCGCTTGCAGGTCGAGCTTGCCGCCGGCGTCCAGGGTGATGTCGCCGGCCGGACGTGCGGCGTTGCCGATCTGTGTGCCTTGCAGCGTCAGGTCGGTTGCACTCTTGAGGTTGACCGGTCCCTGGCCCTGGATGCTGGCGACCCGCGCCTGGCTGTCCTGCTGCTCGAGGCTCTTGTGATCCAGTTGCAACCCGGCCCCGACGTTGAGGTTGGTGCCGCTGGTACCCGGAGTGGTGCCCAGGGTCAGGGAGGCATCGCCACGCAGACTGGAGTTGCTGCTGCTCTGGCGGTCATTGGCCTGATTGAGTGCCAGCTTGCCGTCGGTCTTGATGTTGACGCCGCCCAGGCCGCCATTGAACTGGCTGCCTTCGAAGCTGGCATCGCCACCGACCTTGATGTCCACGCCCTGGCTGCCGGCGTAGCTGCCGACCTGGGCCTTCTCGGTGCTGCTGGTGACGTTGCTGCTGCCGCCGGCACCACTGGCGCGGATGTTCAGGTCTTCACCGGTGTTGGTGTAGACCCGCACGCCAACCTTGGCGTCCACGGCCTGTTCGCTGCTGCTGTGGGTATCGCTGGCGGCACTGGCTACCAGGCTGCCGGCACTGATCTGCACGGCACCGTCGGTGGCGCGGTACTGGGTGCCCTGGTCCTTGAGTTGCCCGTCGGCCTTGACCGCGACCTGGGCGCCGCTCAGCTGGCTGACCACTGCGGTGCTGGCGTTTTCGCTGCGTTGGCGGTTCTGGTGGCTGACATCCACATCGAGCCCGACATTGGGCTGTTCCAGGGCATCGAGCACCCCAGGCTGGTGGAACTTGCGCTGGGCCACGCCCTGGATGGCCTTTTCGATGGGGCGGGTGACGCCCTTGTATTCGACGTTGGCGCCGACATCCACCGCCCAGTTGTTCTCCTTGTGGCTGCTGCTTTCGCTGTTGTGCGCGGCCTGATTGTCGATCTCGGCGGCATTGACCTGCAATGCGCCGCCGGCCTTGACCTGGGCGCCTTCGGTGCTCAGGCGGTTGCCGGCATTGATGGTCAGGTTGCCGCTGGCAGCGATGTTGCTGGTCTGGGCAGTGCTCTTGCTGCTGCTGTCCTGGCTGCTGTTGTGGGCCACTTCCACGCCGTTGCCGGCGCGATCCAGGCCGCCGGTGTAGTAGAAGCCGCCACCGGTGGTGGTGCTGTCGCTGTGCTTCTGGGTTTTATTGTCCGCGGCCAGCAGCTGGACATTCTTGCCGCTCAGGCTGGCATCGCCGGCCGTGGCCGCAAGGTCGCTGCCTTGCACCTTGAGATCCTCGCCGGCAGTGACCGCCAGGGTGCCGCCAGTGAGGCTGGAGGCCTGTTGCCGGGTGCTGTCGCTGCTGTCGTTGCGCTGCTCATCCTGGTAGCGAACCCCAGCCCGGTACTGGCCGGTGCCCGGTGCGTTTTCCTTGGCGTAGGCGTCGAAGCCGCGCTTCTGGGTGCTGTTGCTGTCGTGCTGGGTGTCTTCGGCTGCGACGACCTTGATCGTGCCCTTGGCGCTGGCGTCCAGTGCTCCCGTAGCGGCGACCTGGGAGCCGCTGATGGTCAGGTCCTCGGCACTTTGCAGCTTGAGGTTGCTGTCCGAACGCACCTGGCTGCTGACGGTGGTGCTGTCCTTGTGCTGCTGACGGCTTTCATCCTTGGCGATACCGAAGAACTTGCTGTCCTTGCTGTGGCTGTTGCGGTGGGAGGTGTCCTGCACACCGTCGATGGTCAGCGAACCCTTTTCACTGATGACGCTGGCCTGGGTGCCGCCCCGGGCCTGGCTGCCGCTGATGCGCACACTGTCGGCGCGCACGATCAGCTTGCCGTCGGCGTTGACCTTGCTGCCCTGGTTCTCGGTCTTGCCCTGGTCGCCGTCGGCGTTCTTGCCGAAGAAACCACCGCCCACCAGGTCACCGGAGTACTGCTGGTTGCTTTGGCTCTGCCGACGGCTGGCGCTGTTGATGTCGACGTCCTTGGCGGCCAGCTGGATGTCGCCCTGGCTGTGCAGCTCGGCGCCCTCAAGGCGCAGTTTCTGCTGGCTGTCGAGTTGCAGTTGCTTGCCGCTCTTGAGCTGGCTGGTGACGCTGCGCTGCTGGCTGCTGGCGCTGTCCCAGTTTTCCTTCCACAGGTGCTTGCGGTGCTGGCCCTGGTCGCGCTGGGTCTGGGTTTCGGTGGCGGCAGTCAGTTGCATGTCGCCGCCGCTGCGGGCACTCAGGCGATTGCCGGCTTCGACGCTGCTGCCCTGGATCTGGGTATTGGCGCCGGAGTTCAGCTCGGCGTCATGCTGGGCCACTACCTTGTTACCGTGCTGGCGCGTATCGCTGTCGGTCTCGGTACGGTCATAGGTTTCCCAGGTGATGCCGATGGTGCTCTTGTCCCACTGCTGGCGTTTTTCCTGGAGCTTGCGGCTTTCGATACTGCTCAGGGTAAGGTTGCGCCCGGCATCGAGCTTGACGTTGCGGCCGCTGACGTCGGTGGCGGCCAGGGTCAGGTCCTTGGCACCGTGGAGTTCGATATCGCCCTGGCTGCGCACGCCGGCGCGCGTGGCGTCGAGGCTGTTGGCCACGGCCTCGCCGCGGATGTCCAGATCACCGGCGGAGCTCAGCTTGACTCCGTCGCGGCCATCCACCTGGACGGCGCCCACGCGGACTCCAGCACCTTCGGCGGTGCTGACGATGTTGATCCGTCCGGCCTGCATGGCGCCGAACAGGCTGGCATCGATGCGTTGATCCTGGGTGTGGCTGGTCGGGTCGACCTTCAGCACCTTGCCGCTGGGGTAGTCGAGCTGGTTGCGGCCCACGGTCACGTTCAACTGGTCCCGGGCGGCGAGGCTGCCCTTGCTGTCGATGCGCGGGGCGATCAGGTTGATCGAGCCTTCGGCATTGCGCAGGCCGCCGCCGTGGATATCCAGCTGGCCTCGGGCGCCCTGGGTGTCGAGACCCTGCAGCTTGCCGTCCTGCAGTTCCGGGCGGCCCACCACCAGGCTGGCGTTGGGGGTGTTGATGAAGCTGCCGCCATTGACCGAGATGCCATTGGGGTTGGCCAGTACGAAATCGGCGGCGCGGCCGAAGATTTCCTGGGCGCCATTGAGTTGCGAGGCGTTGCGACTGATCACTTCGTTGAGGATCACGCTGGCCGCCTGGCCCTGGAGCTGTGCGTTGGCTGCCAGTTGCCCGGCCAGTTGCGATTGCCCGGCCTGCAGGGCGTTGTTCAAGACCACGCCTTGTTGCCCGACGTTGTAGTCGAGGAACTGGTTGTGGGACAGGCCGCCGGCATTGGGCGCGACGATGTTGACGATGGGTACGCCACCCTGGTTTTGCAGCTGTGGGGTGCCGCCGGGGCCTTCGACCACGGTGATTCCGCCGGCCAGGGCCAGGGGCAGATGGGACACCAGCAGCAGGCCGGCGATGGTCCAGCGCAGTGTGCCCTGGGGTGAAAGGTTGAATCTATGAGTGTTGTCAGGCATGAGAACCTCGTGCTGAGTGGGTGAGCCGGGCGTTGCTTTCTTGGGTGCAACGGCGCGTGGTGCTCAGGTTCATCGGGTGTTTCAGGCTAATCGGCGGTTGATCAAATCTGCAGGCTGAACCTGGCCAGCCAGACTTCCGGCTCCGTGCGAAAGCCCTGCGGGGTGGTGAGGCTGCGTTGGTAATCCAGGTCGACCTGGAGTTTTTTCCACGCCAGGTTGAGGCCCAGGCTGGCACCGCCGAGATGGCGGCTCTGGGCACCGTGCTCGGCCTTGATCCAGCCGTTGTCCAGGCCCAGGCGTGGGGTGATCTTGACCGGCAGGTCGCTGTTCAGGGGTAGGCGCAGGGTGTTGCGCCAGACCGCGCCGATGGCGCCGGAGGCGCTGTTGATGCGGTAGCCGCGCACCGCAGAATCGTCGGTGCCCAGCAGTTGCTCGATGGCCGGCAGCGGGTCCGGGCTGTACTGGGCCGAGAGCTGGCTCTGCCATTGCCAGCGCTGCTCGCCCCACTGGCCGTTGCGCCATTGGCTGAGGCCGGCGCGGTACTTGCGGAACTGCGCCTGGGGCAGGTTGCGTTGCAGCTGTTGCGAGTCGCGATCGGCGCCGAACCAGGTCAGGCCCTGGGCGTAATTGACATCCAGGTTCCATACCGCGCTGTTGAGCCAGAACAGGTTGAGCCCCGCCTCGGCCACGGTCAGGGTCGGGCTCTGGATCTGCAGGTGGGCTTTTTGCAGGTAGCTGTCCACATCCTTGTAGGCCAGTTGCAGGTTGGCGCTGAGCTGGTGGCTCTGGTCGCGCCACAGCACCCGGTCGGCGCGGCCGCTGACCATGTCGG
The DNA here is from genome assembly GCF_052850735.1 of Pseudomonas sp. 910_21. Taxonomy (NCBI): domain Bacteria; kingdom Pseudomonadati; phylum Pseudomonadota; class Gammaproteobacteria; order Pseudomonadales; family Pseudomonadaceae; genus Pseudomonas; species Pseudomonas sp. 910_21. Next base: position 948,702 of record NZ_VXCY01000002.1, read on the forward strand.
TGCGGCCGCTGTTGTACAGGGTGGTGCGGGCCAGCTTGAGCGGGGCGCGGTATTCGGCGTGGCTGGCGAACAGGCTGTAGGTCCAGTAACCGTAGGGCACCGAGTAGAACAGGCTGCTGCTGCGGCTGTAGCGCGGGCCGTGGTTGAGGGTGTCGCTGTAGTTCAGGTTCAGCGCGTCGTTGATCTGCAACGGGCTGTCCAGATTGAGGTTGATCGACTGCCGGTCGCGGCCGGTGCCGGCACTGCCGAGGTTATCCACACCCAGCCCAAGGCCCCAGCGCGCGGCGCTGCTGCGCGAACGCAGGATGATCCGCGAGGCACCGGGCTGGCTGCCTGGGGCGATGTCGGCGGTCAGGTCCAGGGAGCGCAGGCGGTTCAGTTGATCCAGGCCCTGCTCCAGGTCTCGCAGGTTCAGGGGCTTGCCGAGCATGCCCGGGAAAGCCCCGCCCAAGGAGACTGGCAGGCTCTGGTCGGCCAGTTCGATGGCTTCGACGTAGCCTTCTTCCACCAGGATATCCAGGCTGTGGCCGGCAGCCGGGGTGCTGGCCAGGTAGGGGCGGCTGGCGATGTAGCCGGCCTCGACGTAGAGACGGGTGATGGCTGCCAGCAGCTGGTTGATCTGATTGACCCCCATGCACGGCGCTACGTACGGCTTGATGTAGTCATTGAGCCGGGTCTTGGCGAACAGACTGACGCCACCGATGCGGGTGCCGCTCAGGGGCCAGCAGCGGCTGTCGCTGGCGGTCTGTTCCGGCAGGGTGGGCGTGGCCGGGGTGCTGCTGAAGCTGCCGCGCTGCATCTGCCGCTGGCGCTGCTCCAGTTGCAACTGCTGCAGGTCCCGTTGCTGTTGCTGCTGCAGGCGCAGGGCTTCCTGGCCTGGTTGCAGGTCGTCGGCCAAGGCCGGGGTCAGGCAGGTCAGACCCAGTACCAGTCCCAGGCACCAGTTGCCGGTGTGGGCGAGAAGGGAGCGGTCAGTGCGTGATGAATAGGGCACTTGGCATCCTTACTGTAAAAAGACCAAGTGACGAACAACAGAAAAGCCGATCGGTGAGGCTCAACTAGTGACGTCGCTTTAAGTTCTGCACTGTGAATATGAGGCGCCGTCGATATCTATATCGGGGGCCAATCTTCAAGTGCTCGAGAGTGACAAATCCTGAGTGAGAGCCGGGTGCTTCAGTGCAAATTCAGGTTATGACAAAAGGGTTGAGTGAGTGCTGGTCGAAACGTTACAGCGCAGTGTGAAATTAATTTTTCCGGGGGTGGTCAGCGGGGGAATTACTGGATGAAATTGAGACTATCCGAAAGCAAAAACTCGATTTGTACGTAAATTGTAAATGCATAGAAGGCTAACAAAATTTTCCTGTCGGCCTTGATCGGCAAGGGGTGCAGCGAATTATGAGGATTTTTGAAAGGTAGGATGTTTGGTTGAATCCAGGTGAAGTGTGTAATTCTGTGATGACGGGGCAATAACGTTAACGACTGCGGTGAGTGTTTATGGCTAGTTGCTCTTTCTATTCGAGTAGTTGCTCTAGTCTCGCCTGTTTTTAATTGAAGTAATGATTGTCAGGGAATTCCTTATACTGAAGCTCCAGAGTGAGATGCCCGGAATCACGAGTGTGCTGCCCCCTGTCTCGGCGCATATTCGAAGTTCACGGGTCGTTGTTGTGATGGCCCGTCTAGGGGAATCCCTTAGTTGTCGATTGGATGTTGCAGGTCATATCAAGTGCCTGGCGCCGCAGCCAGGCACTTGATGGAGGAGGGTCATTGCGGGCTTGAGCGCCCGGTCATTTCCCGGGCCATTTCACTGGCATAGCTGTCGGTCATGCCAGCGATGAAGTCGATCATCCGCAGGAACGACTTGTGCAGCGGCCAGTTCGGGTCCGGTGCATTGTTGCCCAGCAGATCGAGAATCCGCTGGTTCTTGAACGACGGAGTCTTGCCGCCGTGCTGCTCCAGTGCGGCACCGCAGAAGGAGTTCAGGAGTATTTCCAGGGTGGTGTAGGCGCCGATCTCGTGCAGGGTCTTGCGCTTGTCCTGGAAGATCTTGCGCCGTGCTACGTCCTTGGCGTTGAGCACGCAGCGCTTGGCTGGGCCGTGCATGTGCTCCACCAGGTCGCCGTGCAGGGTGCCGGCCAGCAGGGCGTCCTGCTGTTCGACAAAGGCCCGGGCGGCGGCGTTGGTCAAATGCTCGATGGCCTTGCCCCGCAAGATCGCCAGGCGCCGTCGGCGAGAGTCCCCCGGGCCCAGCTGGCGATAGGTTTCTGGCAGGTCGTTGCCCACCAGCCCCAACAGCAGGGCCTCGACCTCCGCGTACTCCAGCAGGTCCATCTCCAGGCCGTCTTCGAGGTCGATCAGGGCGTAGCAGATGTCGTCCGCCGCTTCCATCAGGTACACCAGCGGATGCCGGGCCCAGCGCTGTTCCTCCAACTGCGGCAGGCCCAGCTTGTGGGCGATCTGTTCCAGCAGCGGCAGTTCGCTCTGGTAGCAGCCGAACTTGTGTTTCTTGTAGCCCAGGGAGTCGGCGTGGCGCGCGGTCCAGGGGTATTTGAGGTAGGTGCCGAGGGTGGCGTAGGTCAGCCGGGTGCCGCCGTCGAACTGGTGATACTCCAACTGAGTCAGGACCCGGAAACCCTGGGCATTGCCTTCGAAATTGAGGAAGTCCAGGCGCTCCGCCTCGCTCATGGCGTCAAGCCAGCCGCGTCCGGCGGCCTGCTGGAACCAGTGGCGGATGGCGTCTTCGCCGGAATGGCCGAAGGGCGGGTTGCCGATGTCGTGGGCCAGGCAGGCGGATTGCACCACCATCCCCAGGTCGCTGGGTTCGCACCAGTCGGGCAGGGCGCCACGTAGAGTCTCGCCCACGCGCATGCCCAGGGAACGACCGACGCAACTGACTTCCAGGGAGTGGGTCAGGCGGGTATGGATATGGTCGTTGCTGGACACCGGGTGCACCTGGGTCTTGCGCCCCAGGCGGCGGAAGGCGCCGGAGAAGATGATGCGGTCATGGTCTTTATGGAAAGGGCTACGGCCGAGTTCTTCTGGGCTGTGCACTGGCTTTCCGAGGCGTTCGCGGGTGAGCAGGGTCTGCCAATCCAAGGCGGGGTCTCTCCGAAAAAAAACTGAGGCGCCCAGCTTCCGGGTTCCCGGGCGTGGCCGCAAGAGGCGCATGGCCTGCGCTCATGTATCCATCTGGCGGACGCCTTCGCTGGCAAGCCAGCTCCTGCACGGCAATGGCCTGGCCTGCGCCTCACCTGTAGGAGCCGGCTTGCCGGCGAAAGGGCCCGTAGGTCGTGCATCCATCACGTCGCCGCGCTCGCCGGCAGATGGGGTGGGGTTACAGGCCGGCAGCGTCGATATCGATCAGCAACAGGCGCTGGCCGTTGTCGAAGAACTGGCCGGCAGTCAGGCAATACTGGTTGCTGGTGGCGTCGCGGTAGGTGTTGGACAGGGTCAGGCGGCGCTCTTCCCAGCCTTCGGCCAGCAGGTGATAGAAGTACGGGCGCCAGGACCAGTTGTGGCCCACGTAGCTGCTGTCGGCCTGCCAGCGGTTGTGGCGCCATTCCAGGTTGGGCGTCAGTTGGGTGCCGTGACGGTCGCACTGGTAGAAACGCAGCAGCCAGGGAAAGGCCTCCACTGCGGGCAGTTGGCTGATGGGGGCCTGAGCCTGGGCCCAGGCCTGCAACAGGTTCATCAGCTCTGCCAGTTGCTGGCGCATGCGCATCAGGCGGTTGCGTTCGGCCAGCTTGTGCCGCACATAGCGCTCCCGCAGGCGGGCGAAGGGCTGGACAAAGGCATCGCTGGCGAACAGCTGTTCCTCGGCCCGGGCAAACAGGAAGCCCTGTACATAACGGGAACCGCACTCCAGGGCGAAATCCAGTTCGGCCTCGGTTTCCACTCCTTCGGCGATGATCCAGCAGCCGGTTTTTTCCGCCATCTGTGCCAGGGCCTTGACCACATCGCTGCTGGGCCCGCCCCGGGCAGCGGCCTGAAACAGGCGCATATCGAGCTTGAGGATGTCCGGTTGCAGCGCCAGTACCCGGTCCAGTTGCGAGTAGCCGGCGCCGAAATCGTCGATGGCGATTCGCGCCCCCGCCTGGCGATAGCGCGCCACCACCTCCGTCAGGCGCTGGCTGTTGCCCCCCAGCTCGGTGATCTCGAAGACGATGCGCCGTGGATCGACATCGTTTTGCTGCAACTGCTTGAGGCTGGGCAATGGCTGGCCTGGCCGCAATCGACTGATCCAGCGTGGGGAAATGTTCAGGCTCAGGAACCAGTCCGCCGGGGCTTCGTGGAGGCGGCGCAAAGCGTCGTCGCGGACCAGGCGATCAAGACGGCGCAAGGCGCTGGAAGGGGTGCGGGGATCGGCGAACAGCGGCCCCACCGACGCCAGTTGCCCATTGCCCTGGCGCAGGCGGCCCAGGGCTTCGACCCCGGCGATGCGCCCGGTAGCGGTATCGATAAATGGCTGGAAGCAGGCGAGCGGTTGCCCGTCGATCACAGGGCCTCCTTATCAGAGTCTTGTTGGTAGGGAGCTGAGGCTGTCGGGTAGACAGGCGTCCAGGCTGTGTGAACACTGCCGTTTTCGGCAATACGGCGTTTTCACACACCCTGGATCGGCCCCTGGGTAAGGGGGCCGATCCGGGTTGCTTAGCAAGAATGCAGCCAGATCAGCAGAGGCTGCTTGCAGGCCGGTTGCTGTTGGTCGCTCAGGGTTTGCGCGAGGTGCCTTGCAGCGCCAGCCTGATCAGTGGCAACAGGCTGGTGCCCAGGCGTATCAGACGGGTGAGGCTGCTGGTGCCGCCGCTCTTGGCACCCTTGCCGGTGATGAACCCCAACAGGGTCACCGCCGCCACGCCCCAAAGTGGCGCGTGCTTGATGCCAAAGCCTTCCTGCCAGCTTTGCCCAAGGCCGCGGACCCGTTGCAGGGGTTGCAGCAATTGCTGGGACTCGTGGCGGATTTCCTGGCGGTGCATTTCCATGCGCAGGCGGATCAGTACCTTGCGCATTTCCCGGCGTGAGGTGTTTTGCGGAATGTCCGGCAACTTCATGGCAGCAGGCGCTCCCGATCATTGGCCAGCTCTTCGAGCGTGGCGTGGAAGGGCGAGGATTCATCGAAGATCGCCGACTTCAGGCGCAGGCCGCAGAACAGTGCCGCCAGGGTATAGAACACGCACAGGCCGATGATCCCGGCCAGGCGGTAGCTGTCCCACAGCAGGATCAGCACCAGCGCCGACAACCCCACCAGCAACAGCAGGGCAAACACCAGGGCCAGGCCGGCGAACAGCAGCAGGCTTACGGTGCGCGCTTTCTGTTCCTGCAACTCGATGCCGAACAATTCGACGTGGCTGTGCAACAGGCCCAGGACAGCAGCCCCCAGGCGCCGCGAGGACGCGCTTGGACCGCTGCCGGACGAAGTGGATTCGCCGATAGCCATATCAGCGCCGCGTCGCCAGCAGGCCGATGAGAAAGCCGACGCCGGCAGCGATACCGACGGATTGCCAAGGGTTGCTCTGCACATAGTCCTCAGCGGCGGTGACTGCAGCCTGGCCACGCTGGCGCAGGGAGTCCTCCGTCAGTTGCAGGGTTTCCCGGGCCTTGAGCAGGCTGTCGTGGATCTGCTCGCGCAATTCATCGGCCTGGTCGCCGGCCAGGGTCGCGGTGTGTTCCAGCAGACGCTCCGTGTCACTGACCAGTGCCTGAAAATCCGCCATCAGTACTTCTTGAGCCGTCTTCGCCGTTTTGCTGGCCATGGTTGTTTCTCCGTTGATTGCGTGTGTGAGCTATGAGTGTGAGCCCCGAGCGAAGGTTCACTGTAATTGTCTGGTACAGCTTTTGCTTTGTCCTGGTGCGCAAGACGTGAGGCTTGCGCCGAAAACGAGCAAGGGTGGCGCTGCAGCCCGCGTAAACCCTGGGCAAAAAAATCACAACCTCAGGTCAATCGCCTTCCCGTGGTTTCGCGTACGGCCCCTGGCGCGCCAAAACGGTTCACCGATTACGCATGATGACGCGTCCCGGAGCCAACTTGGTGCAAGGCCGGCCGTGGAGCCGGGGAGATGATGGCCGATTTCGGATCTGCCTACTCCATGGAAAATCTGCAAAGCGCTGTGGACACCCTGGTCCACGGTTCCAACACCCTGTTCATTCTGCTCGGTGCGGTCATGGTCCTGGCCATGCACGCCGGTTTTGCCTTCCTTGAAGTGGGCACGGTCCGGCAGAAGAACCAAGTCAATGCACTGTCGAAAATCCTCAGCGACTTCGCCGTCTCGACCCTGGCCTATTTCTTTATAGGCTATTGGATCTCCTATGGCGTGAGCTTCCTGCAACCGGCGGCGGTGATCAGTGCCGACCACGGCTACGGTCTGGTGAAGTTCTTTTTCCTGCTGACCTTCGCCGCGGCGATTCCGGCGATTATCTCCGGTGGCATCGCCGAGCGTGCGCGTTTTGTGCCGCAATTGTGCGCCACGGTGCTGATCGTGGCGTTCGTCTATCCGTTCTTCGAGGGGCTGGTGTGGAACGGCAACTTCGGGGTGCAAGCCTGGTTGCAACAGCGCTTTGGCGCCAGCTTCCATGATTTTGCCGGGTCCGTGGTGGTGCACGCCATGGGCGGCTGGCTGGCGCTGGCAGCGGTGCTGTTGCTGGGGCCACGCAACGGCCGTTATCGCGACGGCAAGCTGGTGGCGTTCGCGCCGTCGAGCATTCCCTTCCTGGCGTTGGGCTCGTGGATCCTGATTGTCGGCTGGTTCGGTTTCAACGTGATGAGCGCCCAGACTCTGCAAGGGGTGAGCGGGCTGGTGGCGGTGAACTCGCTGATGGCCATGGTCGGCGGCACCGTAGCGGCGTTGATCGTTGGGCGCAATGACCCGGGCTTCCTGCACAACGGGCCATTGGCCGGGTTGGTGGCGATCTGTGCCGGTTCGGACCTGATGCATCCGGTGGGCGCCTTGGTCACCGGGGCGATTGCCGGGGCCTTGTTCGTCTGGTGCTTCATCGCTGCCCAGAGCCGCTGGAAGATCGACGATGTGCTCGGGGTCTGGCCGCTGCATGGCCTGTGCGGTGTGTGGGGCGGGATTGCCTGCGGGATCTTCGGCCAGAGTGCATTGGGTGGATTGGGCGGTGTCAGCCTGGCCAGCCAGTTGATGGGCACCGGCCTCGGGGTACTGGTGGCGCTGCTGGGCGGATTCGCCGTGTATGGCGTGATCAAGGCCGTCTGCGGGCTGCGCCTGACCCAGGAGCAGGAGTACTACGGCGCTGACCTGTCGCTGCACAAGATCGGTGCCGTAAGCCAGGACTGAGCGGCCAAGGGCCCTGGCAACGAGCTGCTCGGGGCCAGGGCGGGACGGCCTCAACCGCCCAGCAGGCGTGCTTCGCAGGCCTCGATCGCGGCCTGGGTGCCGGACACCAGCACCCGGTCGCCGGCTTGCAGGCGCGAGGTCTGGCCCAGGGGCAGATCGCGGCCATCGCGCTGTATCCCGCGCACATCCACGCCCAGCGCTTCCAGCCCCAGCTCTTGCAGCACCCGGTTGCAGGCGTGGGCGTCGGCGTCGAGGTTCACGGCGTGCATCTGTACTGCGGGCGGTTCGTGATTGTCCTGGGTGCTGCTTTGCGCCCCATGGTAGAAGCCGTGCAGCAGGCGATAGCGGCTGTGCCGCACCTCGTCCACGGTGCGTTGTACCCGTTGCTCTGGCAGGCCAAGCATGATCAGGGCGTGGGAGGCCAGCATCAGGCTCGACTCCAACAGCTCGGGCACCACTTCATTGGCGCCGGCGGCCTTGAGTTCCGCCAACTGGCTGTCATCCCGGGTCCGTACCAGGATCGGCACGTTGCGGTCCAGGCGCCGCGCGGCCTTGAGTACATTCAGCGCGATGTCGGTCTTATCCACCGCAATCACCAGCAGTCGTGCCCGCTCCAGGCCAACCGCCGCCAGCAGGTCACTTCGCCGGCAGTCGCCGTAATGCACGCAGCTTTCCGCCGCCGAGGCTTCCTGGACCCGCACCGGATCATCGTCCAGGGCGATGTAGCGCAGTTGCTCATGGCGCAGGAAACGTCCGATGGATTGGCCGACCCGGCCATAACCGCAGATCAGGACGTGGCCCTGCAACTGGGCGTTCTGCGCGCTGATTTCCTCCAGTTGGGCGGCCTGGTTGGGCTTGCGGTGCAGGCGGGCAGTGATTACCGGGGCGGCGCGCAGCAGCAGCGGGGTCAGCAGCATGGAGCAGAAGGTGGCAGCCAGCAGCAGGCTGCTGATCTGCGACGGGATCATCTGGCTCAGTTGCATCTGCGCCATCAGGGCGAAGCAGAACTCACCACCCTGGGCCAGGGCCAGGCCGCTGCGCCAGGCGGTCTCGCCGTCACTGCCGCGCAGCTTGAGCAGGGCGGCCACTACCGAACCCTTGATCAGCAGCAGGGCCAGGGTCAGGCCGAGGATCAACAGGCTGTGGTCGATGAACAGTTGCAGGTCGATGAGCATGCCGATACTGACGAAGAACAGCCCGAGGAGAATGTCGCGGAACGGACGGATATCGGCTTCGATCTGGTGCCGGTAGTGGCTTTCTCCCAGCAGCATGCCGGCCAGGAAGGCCCCGAGGGCCGGCGACAGACCCAGCAAGTGGGTGAGCCAGGCGGTCAGTAGCACAATCACCAGGGCCAGCAGCACGAACAGCTCGGCAGAGTGGGAGGCGGCGACTTCGTGGAACAGCCGGGGCAGCAGCCAGCGGCTGGCCAGCAGCAGGCCGAAGAACAGCACCAGGGTCTTGCCCAGGGTGGCGGGCAGGGCCCAGTACCAGGCCTGGTCACTGTGGCCGGCGAAGACCGGGACCAGGGTCAGCAACAGCACCGCCACCACGTCCTGGAACAGCAGCACACCGATGGCGTTCTGTCCGTGGCTGCTGAAGATCTCGCCAAGGCTGGTCAGCTCTTTGCTGACGATGGCGGTGGACGATAGGGCCAGGCCGGTACCCAGCATCAGCGCCGAGGTCAGGGGCATGCCGAACAAGGCCAGGAGCACGCCGAGGATCAGGCCGCTGCACAGCACTTGCAGGCTGCCCAGGCCAAACACCACGCGGCGCAGGGCGAGCATTTTCGACAGGGAGAATTCCAGGCCCAGGGAAAACAGCAGGAAGACCACCCCCAGTTCCGCCAGGTCCGGCAGGTCCTCGCTGTCATTGACCCAGTCCAGGGCGGTGGGCCCGACCATCAGCCCCACCGACAGATAGCCCAGGACCGGTGGCAGGCTCAGGCGCCGGAACAGCGCAATGACCACCAGTGACGAAGCGAGAATAATCAGCAGATTGGCAAACAACGGGCATCTCCGGACAAGGGGGCGGGCAGGGCAAAGCCTAGAGGCAAAAAGGCGCGAGGATCGCCCGGCTGGCGGTAAACGATTCTGACTCACGTCATTCTTTATCGAGAATGTCTCATATTCATGAGCCTTCGCTATGCTCAAGGCCTGTTGAGAAAAGCTGCGCCCGGGCGGGTCTGCAGGTGCCTGCCAGTGAGGAGCCGGAGAGATTTATGGAGCGTCTGTATTCGCTGCAAGGGTTGCGGGGCATCGCGGTATTGGGCGTGGTGCTGTTTCACATGATGTCGGTGGAGAGCAAGTATTCCGGTGGCGACATCCTGTTGCCGGCATGGCTGGACTTCTTCCAGCTCGGGGTCGATCTGTTCTTTGTCATCAGCGGTTTCGTGATGGTCATTGTCAGCCGCGGACGCTTCCAGAAGAGCCTCGAGACCCAGCGCTTCCTGTTCAATCGCCTGTCACGGATCTACCCGACCTATTGGTTGTATTTCTTCATCACCCTGGGGGTGTACCTGTGGCAGCCGGGGCTGGTGAACAGCAGCCATGGCGGCTCGAACCTGTGGATGTCGTTCCTGCTGCTGCCCAATGACAAGGTGCTGCTGGTGATGGTGGCCTGGTCGCTGCTGTTCGAATTGTGGTTCTACCTGATGTTCACGGTGTTCCTGTTCTTCAAGGAGCGGCGCCTGCCGCTGATTCTGCTGCTGTGGGCATTGGCGCTGGTGGTCTTCAACCTGTTGCAGAGCTGGCAGGACTATTCCCCGGCGCTGAAGATCATGCTGCATCCCTATGCGCTGGAATTCATTGCCGGCAGTGCCCTGGCGCTGTTTTTCTATGGGCCCTACAGCACCAGGGTGCCCACGGTGCTGGTCTGGGGCGCGCTGGCCGCGGCGTTGCTGGTGGGGGTGCCGCTGATCCATGGCTATCAGCTGTTTTTCACCGAGGGGTTGCCAAGAGTACTGGCGGTAGGGCTGACGTTTGGCACGCTGGTGCTGTCCCTGGCGCTGCTGGAGCGGCGGCAGTTGATCCGGATGCCTGGGTTTCTGACGGCTACGGGTGATATGTCCTACACCATCTATCTATCTCATCTGCTGGTGTTGGGGGTGGTGGGCAGGGCCTGGCAGGTGGTCGGCTCCTGGCCTGCCAGTTATGTGGACAACCTGGTCTTCTGTGTACTGATGATGACGGCGGTGGTCTGTTATGGCTGGGTGGGATACCAGTTCTACGAGAAGCCGATCCTCGATCGCGCCACGGCCTACTGCAAACGCCGCTTCAGCTCCGCGCCCCAGCGTAAACATTTCGATCCGGTGTAACGGCCAGGGTTGTTCCTGCTTATTCGGGTAGCCATCGATGCCGAAAGTCCTCAATGCAAATCTTGATGCCCTGAAAGTCCTGCTGGCGGTGATGGTGGTGGCGTTGCACTGCAAACTGTTGGGGGGCAACTACAACTGGGCGGGCTATGTGCTGTGCAACGGCCTGTTCCGGGTGGCGGTGCCGACCTTCTTCATCATCAACGGTTACTACCTGTACCAGACCCTTAGCGGCGGTCACTCCTTTGCCCAGTGGTTCAAGCGCGGCCTGTTGATCTACTTGTTCTGGATGCTGGTCTACAGCCCGCAATACGTCGATCCGGCGACCATCCTCAGCCTGGGCGGGATACTGGGAGTAGTGAAGAAGTTGCTGATCGGCTATTTCCACCTGTGGTACCTGCTGGGCATGCTCGGTGGCGGGGTGGTGTTGCTGTTGCTGCGTAACTGGCGTTCTGCGCCCCTGGCCGGCCTGGCGTTGCTGGCCTTCCTCAGCGGCCTGTGCCTGCAGTACGCACGGGTGTACTTCCAGTTGCCCAACGAGTTTGCCCAGCATTTCAACCAGAACGACTACACCGCGCGCAACTTCCTGTTCATGGGCTTTCCGTTCATGGCCATCGGCTTTCTCTGTGCCCGGCATCAGTTGGCGCAGCACCTCAGCCGGCGCGTCGTCTGGTGCTGGCTGATCCTGGGGCTGGGGGTGATCCTGGCCGAGGCCGGGGTGAACTTTGTCCTGCGGGCCGACGTCCAGCAGAACTTCGATTTTCTCCTGTCGTTGCTGGTGATCGCCCCGGCGCTGTTTTTGTTGCCGCTGGTGTACGTTCGGAGCAGTGAAAGCAATTTCGCCGCAAAGCTGTCTTCGGCGGTGTACTACGTGCACCCCTGGTTCATCTACGGTGCCCTGGCGCTGGGAATGGTTTACGGCAACCCGATGACGGGGCTGGTGCTGGTACTGGCTTTTGGCGTGGCGCCGCTGTTGATCCTGGCCAGCCGCCGGGTACGGTTCATTCTCTGAAGATGTCGGGTCGACGGCTTTTTCTACCGGGCCTAGAATAACGGCCTGTTCTTTTACGGTTGCACTGTCATGCCCCCTGAATGCCAATTGTTCGGCACCCTTGGTTGCCATCTGTGCGAGCTGGCCGAAGCCGAGTTGATGCCTCTGGTGGAGCACGGCCTGATGGTCGAGCTGGTGGACATTGCCGAGAGTCAGGAGCTGTTCGAAAGCTATGGCCTGCGCATCCCGGTGCTGCGCCGGGTGGACAATGGCGCCGAGCTCGGCTGGCCCTTCGACGCTGAGCAGGTGGTGGCGTTCCTGCGCTGACGCTTGGCTTGCAACATCCGGGCTTCCGCCTGTCGCCCGTGGTCGGAATTCATTGGCGAGATCCGTCGATTCGTTTACTGTATGCATATACAGCTATCGAGGAGTCTCGCCATGTCTCTCACTTTCCTGACCGGTACCGAACGCTTACAGCCGTTGCCAGCCTGTTTTCTGGAACTGGGTGACAGCGGTTGCGCTTCCCTGGCCAATGAGCCCACCGGTAGCGGGTTTTCCCTGGATCGGACCCTGGGTCTGGGGGCTCCTCAGATCCACGGCCTGCTGGTGGACGACGACAACCTGCTGGGCTTTGGCATCTACCCTGGGGACCGGCTGATTGTTGATCGCTCGGCCACCCCGGTGGTGGACCAGTACCTTGTGGTACGTCCTCAAGGCGCCCATGAATATTCGCTGCGCCTGCTGGCCCCCGATCCTCGTGGTGGTCTGTTGCTCAAGGCGGCGCGTCCTTCAATCCCTTCTCTGGTGCTGGATGACCTGGGTTCGATCGAGATCTGGGGCGTGGTGTTGTGGGTGGTCAGTTATGTGGGGCGCAAGCAGCCCTGATGGATGTGGCGGACGCTTCAAACCGTTAAAGGAATAAATGATGGTCAATGTCGAACAACTGAAAAACAGCGTGAACAGCATGTCCACCGATGTGCTCCGTGAGGCGGTGCTTGAGTTGCGCCTGGATGGGTTGGTCACCGAGGGCAAGACACCTTTCAACAAGCTGCACTTCAATACCTGTTTTGCCGAGATCGAAGCGCTGTTCCAGCGCGCGGGTTACCACCGGCAGTTGGATGTGGTGGGTTATCAGGGTTTGCTCTATGCCCTCTATGATCCGGGCCGCTGGGAGGCGGTGGATGTGCTGCGCTGGCTCAAGGAGTTCACCGAGGCAGCGGCCCAGGCCAAGCACTCCTGTGCCTGAGGTGGGCAAACTGCTTCTAGGTTCCTGAGGGTCGCTGTTGGATAATGCCGCTTCGCATTGATCCTTCGAGCTTTTGTATGTCCTCCGCGAGCTTTTCCGCTGCACAGCACCAGGCCAGCACCTTGTACCTGCCCCCCGGCTCCTGGCCGACGGTGCTGGATTGCCTGTGTGATCACTTCAAGGCCATCAGTCGTGAGCAATGGCTGGATCGTATTGCCCGCGGCCGGGTGCTGGATGGGCAGGGCCAGCCCATCAGCCTGGACCTGGCCTATCGCGAAGGCTTGCGGATTCATTATTTTCGCGAGGTGCCGGATGAGAAGGTAATCCCGGTGCAGGAGACCATCCTCTATGCCGACGAGCATCTGGTGGTGGTGGATAAACCGCATTTTCTTCCGGTCACCCCTGCGGGCGAGTACGTCGAGCAGACCTTGCTGCGTCGCCTTATCCGCCACCTGGACAACCCGAGTCTGGTGCCCCTGCATCGCATTGACCGGCACACGGCGGGGCTGGTGCTTTTTTCTGCCCATCCCGGTAGTCGCTCGGCCTATCAGGCGTTGTTCCCCACCCGGCAGATCGAGAAACGCTATGAAGCCATTGCCGGTGCCTTGCCACACCTGACTTTCCCCCTGGTGCACAAAAGCCGATTGGTGAACGGGGAGCCCTTCTTCCGCATGCAGGAGGCAGAGGGGCCGAGCAATACCGAAACTGCCATCGACGTCAGGGAAAGGCAGGGCGACCTGTGGCGCTATGCCTTGTACCCGGTGACGGGCAAGAAGCACCAGTTGCGGGTACACATGAGTGCCCTTGGAGCGGCGATCTGCAATGACCCGTTCTATCCCGAGGTGCTCAAGGATGCCGAGGACGACTATGACAATCCACTGAAGCTGCTGGCCCAGGGCTTGCGCTTCATCGATCCGTTGACCGGGCAGGAGCGCGAGTTCGAAAGCCGCATCAGCCTGCAGTGGTGAAAAACCGTCTCGCAGAAACAATAAAACCCGCCAAAGGCGGGTTTTATGGAAGCAAAACAACCACTGTCGGACTTACAGCTCCTTGACAGTGCGCACCTGATCCTTGTTGATGCGAGTCTGTTTGCCGTCCAGTTGTTCAAACTCGTAGAAGCCGGAATCCTTGTCGTATTTAGGGGTATCGACGGCCTGGATTTCGCGACCGTCATTCAAGGTGATCACTGTCGGCGAGGCGCAACCGGCGAGAGTGGCCAGGCCCAGTGCGAGCATGAGAGTGGCGAGGGTCCGTTGAGTCATTGTGTGTCTCCGAAATGAGTACTTTTGAGTGCTGGTCTTCAGACGTATACAACGCCTGCAAGTTCCTTGGCCAGGGACATTCTGTCACGTTGCCGGGCGGATCGCAGGCGTTGGCGGCTGCAGCTTAACTCACAGTGTCTGATCGTCCGAGATCTGGCTTTCTCGATGCCTGGGCTGCTTGCGCTGGAAGTCCGGGGCAAGGTGAATGCCGACCCCGCAGCGGCGTCGGAACAAAGGGCTGTGATATAACACCGGGCTGTGTCTCCTACCTCTGGATCGAGCCTATGAAAGCCAAGGCTGATGTACCTTTTGCTGCCCTGAACATTGCGGTGTTGACCGTCAGTGACACCCGCACCCTGGAAACCGACACCTCCGGCCAGGTCTTCGTCGAGCGCCTGGGCGCCGCGGGCCATCGTCTGGCTGCGCGGGTGTTGCTCAAGGACGATCTGTACAAGATCCGCGCCCAGGTCGCGACCTGGATCGCCGATGACGTGGTGCAGGTGGTGTTGATCACCGGCGGCACCGGTTTTACCGGTCGCGACAGCACTCCGGAAGCGGTGGCCTGCCTGCTGGACAAGCAGGTCGATGGTTTCGGCGAGCTGTTCCGGCAGATATCGGTGGCGGATATCGGCACCTCCACTGTGCAGTCCCGTGCCTTGGCCGGTCTGGCCAATGGCACCCTGGTGTGCTGCCTGCCGGGCTCCACCAATGCGGTGCGTACCGGCTGGGACGGGATACTGGCCGAGCAACTGGACTCGCGGCATCGGCCGTGCAACTTCGTCCCTCATCTGAAACAGGCGGCGCCCTGTGAATCCCGTGGGTAAGCCGGGCAAGCAGGGGGCCTTGATGCCAGTGGAGGAGGCCTTGGAGCGCCTGTTGGCCATGGCCGAGGCGGCGCCCATTGTCGAGCGTGAACGGCTGCCGTTGGCCGCCACCGAAGGCCGGGTACTGGCTGAGGCGCTGGTATCCAGTCTGGATCTGCCGCCTTGGCCCAATAGCGCCATGGATGGATACGCCTTGCGCCTTGAGGACTGGAAGGGTGAGCCCTTGCCGGTCAGCCAGCGAGTTTTCGCCGGACAGTCCCCCGAACCCTTGCAGCCTGGAACCTGTGCCCGGATCTTCACTGGCGCTCCGCTGCCGGCGGGTGCGGATTGCGTCGAGATGCAGGAAAACGCCCAGGTTCAGGACGATCAGCGAGTACGTTTTACCGAGCCACTGAAGGTCGGCCAGAACATCCGCCCCCAGGGCCAGGAAACCACTGTGGGTGAGCAGGTCCTGACGGCCGGTACGCGCTTGGGGCCCATCGAGCAGGGCCTGGCGGCGTCCTTGGGATGTGCCGAGCTGGAGGTGCTGCGTCGAGTCCGGGTGGCGGTATTGTCCACCGGCGACGAACTGGTGGAGCCTGGCCGGCCTCTTGGTCCGGGGCAGATCTACAACAGCAATCGAGTGCTGCTGTGCAGTTGGTTGCAGCGTCTGGGTTGTGACGTGCTGGATGCGGGAATCCTCCCCGACGACCTGCCCGCGACCCGTCAGCGCCTGGCGGAGTTGGGGGATGTGGACCTGATCCTGTCCACCGGTGGGGTCTCGGTGGGGGAGGCGGACTTTCTCGGCATCGCCCTGCGGGAAGCCGGTGAGCTGGCCCTGTGGAAACTGGCGATCAAGCCTGGTAAACCCCTGACCTTCGGACACTTTCGTGGGGTACCGGTGATTGGCCTGCCGGGCAATCCGGCATCGACCCTGGTGACTTTCGCCCTGTTGGCGCGGCCTTATCTGTTGCGGCGCCAGGGCGTGCAGCAGGTGCAACCATTGAGCTTCCAGGTGCCGGCAGGTTTTGTCTGGCCCCAGCCTGGCAATCGTCGCGAATACTTGCGCGGACGCCTGGAGAATGGGCGGGCGATCATCTATCGCAACCAGAGTTCGGGCGTACTGCGTAGTGCGGCCTGGGCCGAAGGTTTGGTAGAGGTGCTGGAGGGGCGGACCCTGGAGGAAGGCGATTGGGTCAGCTTCATTCCCTTGAGTGAAGTGCTGGATTGAGCGGACCCGGGCCCGGTTCAGCACCGGGCCCGCACTCCGCGGTTCAGCGCAGTAGCAGTAACAGCAGCAGGCCGAAACGGCTGTGCAAACCCCAGGTCACCAGGCCGGCCAGTATCGAGGCCGTGAGCGTCAGCCAGGCCAGGCGCTTGAGTATCGATAACAGCCTGGAGTGAGTCGGGCAGGCCTCGGACGAGTGCGGCAAGTCGAAGTCCCGAGCCGGTGGGTCCGCCAGCCAGGAACTGCCCTTGATGCGATTGAGCGGTGATTGCCCTCGTGGATAAAACCCCTTGTCGTTCATGACCGTGCACTTCCCTGTGTAAGGCGTCAGCGCCTGGCATCCACAGTCACTGATTGGCTCTGCAGGGTCAATTCAGGCAATTCTCATTCTTCGGTCAGGAAATTCGCTTTAAAACTCGGACCTGCAGTTCACGCGTAGGGGCTGTCCCAGTAGCGCTTGTACATGCCGAGTCTTTTCTTCAGGCCCAGGGGCAGATAGCGTTCCTGCTGGCTGAGTTTGTAGGCGATCAGTTTCACCCCGTTGCGCAGCAGCGACCCCGGCCATTGCAGCAGGCGCCGCGGACCGAGGAACTGCAGCTCGGACTTGACGTAGCGCAGGCCCTCGCCGCCGGCACCGCCGAATGCCTGGCGAATCCAGGGCTCCCGGGCGTGGAACACGCCGATGTCGAAGTAGCGGCGAAACTCTTCCTTGAGGCTGTAGTTATGGGAGTGGCGGCAACAGGCTCGACCTTCGTAGGCAACCTTCCAGCCCGCCAGGAGCATCCTGGCGCCCACGTACATGTCCTCGGACAGGATCACATGCTTGGGAAAGCCGCCGACCTGCATCAGGGCCTCGCGCCGGTAGGCGGAGAAAGAGTTGGACATGAAGGCGGTCTTGATTCCCAGCGTCGGCACGTCAGCCAGGCTTTTCACCTGGGAGGTCGGCGGGTAGTTGAACAGCCGCGCGTGGGTGGCCAGGGGACTGGCATTCAAGTGTGGCAGCTGGCGACCGCACACCGCCCCCACTTGCGGGTCGGCGAAGGGCGCGACGATGCGGGCGATGCCCTCGGCATCCTCCAGGTAGGCGTCCTGGGTCATGAACACGTACACGTCGTAGTCGGCGTTGCGCTCTACCATCAGTTGCCGGGTGCCGCCATGGTTGAAGTCGCGGCTGTCGATGCGTAGCACGCTGGGGCCGCGTGCCAGCGCCAGCTCGTAGCTGCCGTCGCTGGAGCTGGAGTCGACGATCAGGGTATCGAACGCCGCGCTCTGGATGTCCAGGGAGTCCAGCAGCCGGGACAGGTCCTGACGGCCGTTGTAGGTCGGGATCACACAGGCCACGCGCAGTGTCGACATTGTCCATCCCTCCGGTTCAGATCAGGTTCGGGCGCCAGGGCCGCAGCCAGGCCGCGAGGGTCAGCAACAGCAGCAGGCCACAGGCGCTGCTCAATCCCAGTTGCCACCAGGTCGAGGTCAGCGGATGGAGGAACAGCGCGGCCAGTGCCATACCGCCGATACCGATCAGCCAATGGCTGCGCCAAGGCACCAGTCCCAGCAGTTGCTGGCGTCGCATCAGCAGCAACCCGGTGAGGATCACGCCGCAGATGGCCGCCAGGGCGATGCCGATCAAGCCGAAGAAGTACGGCAGCAAGGCCAGCAGCAAGGCGTTGAGCAGGCTGCCGGCGAGCTCGCAAGCCAGTGGCATGCGTGTATCCCCCGCTGCGTAGGCGTAGCGGGCCAGCAGCGCGTTCCAGGCGCCGAACATCAGCGGCACCGAAAACCATGCCAGCAGTTCCGGCAGGGGACTGCCGGCGGCCTGGCTGGGCAGCAGCAGATGAACCAGTGCCGCCGCTGCGCCGATCAACCCTACCACCGCCGGAATCGTCAACAGGGTGGCGCTGCTCAGGCCCTTGCGCAGCAGGCCCAGGCGCTGTTCGCCGGCGCTGCCGCTCATCAGTCCGAGCAGCACCTGGTTGAGGCTCATCAGGGCAATCAGCGGCAGGTTGATCAACTTGCGCGCCAGGTTGATCCAGGTGACCGCCCCTTCCCCCAGCAGCGATGCGGCCATGCGCTCCAGCAGGGCCAGGCCCTGGCTGGCCAGGTTGCTGCTCAGCAGTGGGCCGATCCGTTGCAGCAGTTCGCGACCGGCGCCGGGAGCGCCCTGAATCCGCCAGGGGCGCCAGCCATCCCGCAGCAGGCTCGGCAGCAGCACCGTGGGCATCAGCACGCTGCCCAGCACGCAGGCGCCCGCCAGCCCGACGGGGGTCGAGTCATGATGAAAGCTGGCCAGGTAGATCACCGGCGGCACGTTGAAAAGCAGCGAGCCCAGGCCGGCCAGGACGAAGCGCGATCGGGCTTGCAGCGGCACACAGAACAGGCTGTGCAGGACAAACCCCGGAGCGCACCAGGCCAGCCAGCGCAAGCCACCGCTGGCCAGGGCGTAGCCGTCGCTGCCCAGTCCGGGGCCGATCAGGCGGACCCACAACGGCGCGCCGAGGCTCAGGAGCGCAGCCAGTGACAGCCCGCACAGCAGCAGGCGCGGGGTCAGGGCACTGAGCCAGGCCTGCTGTTCCGGGGCCGAGCGTTGCTGATACAGGGGTAATGCGGCGGCGCTGAGCAGGCCTGCGGCCAGGGCCATGCGCAAGGCTTCGGGCAGGAACATCGCCACCAGGAATCCGTCGCTCTGCCCCCCGGCGCCCCAGGCCGCCACCAGCAGCCATTCCCGGGCAAAGCCGGCGGCCAGTCCGGTCAGCGTTGCCAGAGTCAGCCACAGCGTCGCGCCGAACATGGGCGTGGCCTAGTGGAACAAAGTGAACAGGCCTTTGCCGCCCACTTTGTAGTTGAGGTTGCGGCAGCGCTCGCCTTTGATGATCGCGTCCGGGCCACTGACGATGGCATAGGGCGGCACTGGCTTGGACACCACCGACTGCCCGCCGACCACCGCGCCCTCACCGATCTCGGCACCGAAGGACAGCAGGGCCCGGCTGGCGATCCAGGCGTAGTCATGGATATAGATCGGCCCGCCCACGGCCCAGAATTCCGGCTCCTTGAGGTCATGGCCGCCGGCGATGATCAGTACATGGGAGGCGATGGTCACATGGTCGCCGATGATCAGCCCGCCCCGGGCATCCAGCTGGCAGTGCCAGGCCACGGTGCTGTCCTGGCCGATGCGCAGGCTGTCGACCCCAAGCACCTCGGTGTTGCGCCAGACGGTGGAGCCCTTGCCGATCTTCGCGCCGCCCATGCGCAGCCAGAACAGACGCAGGGTGTGGCTGGGGATCTTGCAGATGAGGATGTTGTAGACCTGCTCCCAGACTCGCAGCATGCGGTCGCGCAGGGTCGGCCAGTTGATGCCATACATGGGGATCAATGCGCCTTTGAGCTCGCGGCCCAGCAAGGCATAGAAGCGCCGGGGCAAGGGCGGCTCGATCTTCGACTCGATGTTCAGGTAGCTGATGTAGGTCAGCACGTTGCCCTTGAGCGGTTGTTCGAACACCACGTCGTTTTCCAGCATCCACTGATAGGCCGCCTCCAGTTCCTCAAGGCTCACGCCCATCTTGTGCGCATATTCAGGCAGTGCCTGCTTCAGGTTCTGCGAGTGGAAAAGGCGATGTTTCATGGGCGGATTCCTGAGGGAAGGGAGTCTGAAGTAACCCGTGGCATGGGTACCCCGGCCTTGAGCCGCAAACGCCTGGCTTCATGCAGATTGAGGCCCAGCAGCAGCCAGAACAGAGCGATCAGCACCTGGGTAAAGCTGAAATAGTGGTCGAACAGGCCGCTGATCAGGGCGGCGCTGAGACCGGCGCCGCTGCCGAGCCAGAGAGCGTTGTCGCGGTTCAAGCGGACCTGCAGCCCGGTGCCGCGGGTTTCCCGCCACCAGCTCCAGATCACCGCGACGAATAGCAGCATGCCGGGTACGCCGATCTTGTAGATGAAGTTCAGCCACAGGTTGGAGATGCCCCACAGGCCAGTGCCCGGCACGGGAGGGTCGACCTTGAAGCCGATGCCGAAGGGGAACATCGCCATGGCCGCGGGGAAGTGCGAGTACTCGTCGACCCGCACGCTGGTACTGGCATCGTTGGAGGAGAACAGGGTCAGCAAGCGATCCTGCAGCGGTGGGTAGGACATCAGCAGCAAGGCGCCGAGGACCAAGCCGCCCATCAGCATGCGCCCGGTATAGGGCACGCGCTGACGGGCCATCCAGATCAGTACGATCAACAGACTCAGCAAGGCGCCCCGGGAGCCGGAAAGCAAGAGCCCGGCCGCTCCAAGCAGGGCCACGGCCAGCCCCAGGTTGCGCTGCCAGCCGCTGCGGGTCAGGCCGAAGCAGAAGGCCAGGGGCAGAAGCAGCGCCATGGCGCCGCCGGTGACGTTGGGGTGCATCCAGGGCGAGCCCATGCGATTGGCCAGGGCGCTGAGGCTGTCCCCCAGCACCTCGATACCGCCGTAGCCGAGCTTTTCCAGGATCGGGGTCATGGCGGTGGCGCTGCCGTTTTTCAGAAACATCGGAATCGACAGCAGCAGAAGCAACAGAGTGCCCAGCAGCAAGCCGCCGACCAACTGCTCCCGAGCCTTGGGTTCCTGCAGCAGGCGCCGTACCAGGAACAGCGCCGACAGGTTGAGCAGCCAGCGCACCCAGTTCACCGGCCCGTTGCCGTCGGCATGCACCGTCAGTTGACCGATGACAAACGGCAAGGCGCTGAAGGCCATCAGCGCCAGCAGCAGCTTTTCGGTGCGCAGCAGCCTGGGGGCAGGCGGCAGATTGGAGAGCAGGCTCTGCAGCAGAATACTGGCCCAGACCAATAGCAGCAGGGCTTCGGAGATCGTCGTGCGCAGGCCGATCTGTACCGTCGAGTAAGGCAGGAAAGTCGCCAGCACGGCGAACAGCAGCAGCCCGCGCATGGGCTGGCGGAGTACCGTCACCGCTGCCGCGATGCCGACCATCAGCACCAGTACCTTCAACGGTGGCAGCAGCCAGATCAGCACGCCGAAGACCAGGCTGAAGGTCAGCGCCACTGGCAGAGCGATGGGCATTACTTGAGTTCCTCGAGCAGTTCATCGAAGCGCTGGCGATAGGCGCTCTCGGCGTAACCGTCGGCCCAGGCCTTGAGTGTCTCGGGATCTTCCGTTGAGGCGCTGGCCAGTTGCACCATCAGCTGGCTCAAGGCGTTGCTGTCGGTGGGGGAGAAGCGCGGGCTGGTGGCCGGGGTGATTTCGTCCAGGGCCGAGCCGCTGGCCACCGCCACCGGGGTGCCGACGCTCAGGGCCTCGATCACCGGCAGCCCGAAGCCCTCGGCGTAGGAGGGCTGCCACAGTCGCAGAGCCTTGAGGTAGACGGCATGTAGCTGGCGGTCGCTGATATCGCTGAGAAAGTGCAGGCCATGCAGCGTTCGCAGCTCGCCGGGCAGGTGCTCCGGAGCGCCGATCAGCACCAGTTCGGGCACTTCGGGGGACTGCTGGCGGGCGGCCTGCCAGGCACCCACGAACCAGGGAATGTTCTTGCGCGGTTCGCGGGTGCCGACTGCCAGCCAGTAGCGCTCGGGAAGCTGCAGGTCGCTGATGTCAGCGGCTTCACCGTGAAAGCCGGTGACCAGATTGGGCAGTACCCGGACCTTGTCCCGGGCTCCCGGGAAGCGTTTCACCAATGCGTCGGCGGTGTACTGCGAAGGCGTCCAGATCCGATCCGCCTGCTTCACCGAATGAGCGATGGACAGCGCGTCGCTGAGCCCGTAGATCCGCTCCTTGAGCCGGGAACCGTGGCTGTTGCTCAGGGTCAGCTGGAACAGGTCATGCAGCTGCAGCACATAGCGCAGTTCCTGGGGTTTCTTGCCCAGGGGCAGGCCCATGTTGAAGTTGCAGATGTACAGCTCGATGCCAGCCTCCCGCAGCGCGCCGGGGAGAAAGCCGCCCTCGAAGCGCAGTCGCCCCGGCAGCCGATGGATCCCCTGCAAAGGCGCGCCCCAGCGGGGGCAGTGCACGCGACGGCGCAGGGGATGCTCCTCGGGGGCCACGCCGAACAATTGCAGGCTGACCTCGGGGTTGGCTCGCAGGGCCTCTTCCAGTGCCAGGTTCTGCCGGCCGATTCCAGTGTTGCTGTAGCCCGCGGCGGGGCGGTAATCCAGACCTATGCGCATACGGACACTTCTTCCTTGGCTGAGGGGAGTTGCTGGTAGACCGCTTCCAGTTGGGCGGCGGCAACGGTCCAGTCGTGTTCGGCCAACACGTAGCCGCGTCCGGCGTCGCCTATGCGTTGCAGGCGCTCGGGGTCGGCGAGGGCTTCGGCGAGGATCTGCGCCAGGGCGCCGGGGTCTTCGCTGCCCAGGTAGTGCCGGCCGTTTTCCACCTGCAACCCCGAGCTGCCCTGGGCTGTGGTGACCACCGGCAAGCCGGCGGCCATGGCTTCCAGCACCTTGAGCTTGGAGCCGCCGCCCTGGCGCAGGGGCGCGAAGAACAGCGTCGAGCGTCGTTGCAGGTCCCGCAGGTCGGGGACGAAGCCTTGCCACTCGATGCGCGGGTCTGGCCAACGCTGGCGAAAACTGTCCGGCAGGGCGTAGCCACAGATGGCGAAGCGTACGTCCGGGTTGAGCGCCCAGAGGCGCGGCAGGATCTCCTCCAGGGCCCATTCCACGGCATCCAGGTTGGGGCTGTATTCGTAGTTGCCGATAAACAGCAGGCGCTGGCTGGTCAGGTCCGGCTGGACTGAGGCGTAGTGTTCGCAGTCGACGCCATTGACCACCACTGCGGCAGGCTTGCCGCTGAGTCGGGCCAGGGTCAGGGCATCCTGTTCGGTGACTGCGATGACCTGGGTCGCCTGTTGGAACACCCGACGCTCCCAGCGTCGGTAGCGCCACTGGTCATACAGGGTGAAGGGTTTCGACCAGGCCGGCAGGCGGTCATAGCTGGCGGCGCCCAGGGCCGATTCGACATTGTGCTCGGTGAGGACGAAGTCCCGCTGCAGTTGCTGCAGCGGTTGTTCAAAGGGCTGGAAACTGTAGCTGTGCTCGATCTGGATCACGTCCCAGTGCTCGTCCAGCAGTTGGCGAAAGCGCTGTTGCAGCGGCCCCGCCAGGCCATTGATATCGGCCAGCATCGGATAGGGCGCGAACAGTACCGAGAACAGGGTCTTGAGGCTGCGCAAGGGGCGCCGGGGCAGCACGATCAGGCGTTCCAGCCAGGGCTCCAGGGCGGCGCGGGTGGCCTCGTCCAGCGGGGTTTTCGACTGCACCAGCAAAGTAATGCGATGACCTCGGGCCGCGAGGGCTCGCAGCAGGTGGTATTGCCGGGTCTTGCCGCCGCTGGTGGCGGGCCAGGGCAGGTAGGGCAGGGTCCAGAGGATCTTCATGTTCACCACACCAGGAGTTGCAGGCTGGTTTTCAACGGCACACTGAGGCCTTGCTGCCCGCTCAAGTCGGTGCGGGTTGCGGCCAGCGGGTCGTACAGGGCAGCAGCATTGAGCCCGGGGATCTGCAGGCTGGCGCCGCTGGCACTCCAGAACATCCAGACATGGGAGCCGTCGGGCCGGGTCCAGGCGATGCTGTACAGATCGCTCGGGGCATTGTTCAACTGCGGAGGGTCGGCCGGGGCCAGGCTGGGTCCGGTGACGTCGAAAAAGTGCTTGAGGGCGGCATACACCGGCTTGGGATCGCTCGCCAGGTCCACCAGGCCGTAGGACTGGTCACGGTTGCTGGCGCGGGCATCGAGGTCACTGAGGTTGAACAGGAAGATTCGCTGATAGTCCATGGTCGCCATCAGCGCCAGGCGTCGTAGTGTGTAGTCGGCCTGGCCATTGACGCCGATCATCGCCTGCATCTCGCGCTCGCCGCTGGTGTAGCTCGACCAGCCCCATTCGGTGGCCCAGACCTGTTGCACGCCCTGGCTGTGCAGGCCGCTATTGAGGAAGTTGCCGCGCACCAGGAAGTCCTTGGCCGTGGCGTCATCGCCTTCCGGATACTCGGAATAGGGGTGGTAGGCGGCGATCAGGTTTTCGTTACCCAGGCCCTGCTCCAGCAGGTCCTCGAGCATCAGTCCCGGGGTGTTGCGCATCTGGCTGTAATAGGCCATGCCGGCGGTGGCCACGGGCTTGCCGGGAATGGCCGAGCGGATTGCGCTGGTGGTGGTTTCGAGCAGGCGGTCGTAGGCAGCCGGGTCTTCCTTGGGCAGCCAGACGATGTTGGGCTCGTTCCACACTTGCCAGGTGTTCACCTGGGGATAGCGCTGGGCGAGCATGCGCATGCGCTGGGCGAAGACATTGAAGTCCTTGGGCGGGTACTGGTCGGAAGGGGCGGCGCCAGGGGGAATGTTGGCGGCGAAGGGGGCCGAGCCCACCATGTAGGCCAGGATGTTGTAGTGGCGGCTCTGCATGGCCGTCATCGCGCCATCCAGGGCGTTGAGTTGCAGGTCGTTCTCGCTGGGCTCGATCATTGCCCAGTGAATCGACAGGCGGACCCAGTTCAGGCCGAGGGCATCGAGACGGTCCATCTGTTTCTGATAGACGCTGGGAGAGAAGTACTGGAACTGGGCGTTGACCCCGAGAAAGTCCTTCCACACCACCGGCCGCGGTGCTCGCAGGTTATTGTCCGCCAGGGCCGGCCAGGCCAGGCAGGCCAGTACCAGCAGCAAGCTGCGCGATCTACGTAGCGTATACATGTGCAGCGCCTCCACAGGCATCCGTGAACACTCGGGCAAAGCGTTCGGCGGTATGGCTCCAGACCCGTCGGGCACCGATCACCCCGGCGTGTTCGGCCCAGCGCTCCACCCGCTCGGGGCTGGTGCACAAATGGCTGAGCTCGGCGGCCAGGGCCGCGACGTTGCCCTGGGGAAAGATCACACCGTTGTCCTGGGCCACTTCTTCGGCGAAGGAGCGGGCGTCGGAGGTGATGGCCCCGCGTCCGCATGCCACCGCCCAGGACAAGGCGCCGCTGGTGCCGCGCAACTTGCCCAGGACCTTCAGCTTGCTCGACTCCCGATAGGGCAGGACCATCACATGGTGGGCCTGGATCACCTTGGGGATATCCGTGGCCGGCAGGTCCAGCTGCCAATCGATGTTGTCCTGCAGGTTCAGGCGCTGGATGTGCTGGCGCAGTTGTTCGAGGTAGCTGCCGGCACTGCCGAAGGCCATTTCCGGCTCACTGCCGCCGGCCAGGGTCAGGCGCAGGCGCTGGCGCATCCCGGGTTGCTGGGCGAAGGCCATGGCCAGTGCGTCCAGCAGGTCCTCGATGCCCTTGCCGCGATAGATGAAACCGAAATACAGCAGCTTCAAGGGCGACAGCGGTGGCAGCGGCTGGGCGGGGATCGCCAGGTTGCCGTGGGGGATGACCACCATCTGCTCCGCTCGCAGCCCCATGCGCTGGCGCAGGCACTCGCCACCGGCGTGGGTCAGGGTAATGAGCCGGTTGAGGCTGCGGGCCAGTTGCTGTTCCTCGTACAGGCAGATCGGATCGGTCAGTACCGTGGCAATCTGCGGCAGGGGCGAGGGCAGCCGTGTCGCCAGTGACAGTGGCCAGGGCAGGCGGGCCCGACGCCAGACCAGGCGCTCGGGGTCGTGTACCGTGGCGCTCAACGGCAGGCTGGGAAAGCGCTGGCGCAAGGCCTTGAGGGCGTGAAACTCCGCCAGCCGGCCACCCCCCAGTTCGGCGTGGACCAGATCAATGCCCTGCCAGTCCGTTTGCGCCACACGTTCCACCGCCCGATCCGGATCGTTGCCCACTCCCGCCAGGGGCGTGCTGACCCGCAGTCCCAGGCCCTCCAAGGCGGCGCGCAGGTGTGCGGCGTAGTCGGCGATGCCGTTCTGTTCGGGAGGCATGGGAGCCAGCAGGGCGATATGCATCAGCTTGGACTCCTGATCCGCGCCATGAAATTCAGCACGTTCTCCGGGATGCCGAAGCGTCGACGGTTGATGATGATGCCGTCGACCCGCTTGAACGCGGTATTGAGGATCGACAGGGCGTTCTGCAGCACCGGCACTGTGGTGGTTTCGGCTTCGACGATCAGAGCGATCAGGTTGGCCTCCCGCAGGCTGACAAAGGCCTCCTGGTTGGAAAAGAAGCCGGAGGCTTCCAGCAGCACGATTTCCCCGGGAGCGGCCTTGGCCGGGCCGTTGACCCGGACCTGATGGCCGCGCTCCTGCAGCAGGTCCCGCAGGTGGCCGGTGACGAAACTCACCCCTTCGCCGTGGCGTGCCGAGGTCAGGCCGATCACCAGCCCCTGTTCCGCGACCCGCTCCAGGGGCAGTACGCCGTACAGCCGATAGAGGCTCGCGGTAAAGGCGCTGTTGCGTTGCGGCAGGTGGCTGTCCAGGTCCTGCAGGCTGCTCCAGACCTTGACCCCGAAGCGCTCTTCGATCTGGTCGCCGTCATGGATGCGCTGATCCAGCAGATAGAAGAAGTACAGCGCCAGCAGGCCCACGGCCAGACTCAGGGGAATGGCCGCCAGCAGCATGCTCAGGCTCTTGGGAAAGACCCGGCTGGGCTTGAAAGTGGCTTCTTCGATCACCGCGATATTGCTGATCTGGCTCTGGTCCAGTTCGCGGTCGATCCGCGCTTTCTCGGTGCTGTCGCTGTACAGCGCAAAGCTCTTTTCCGCCGCGCTGAGTTCGCGTTGCAGGCGTGCCAGTTCCGGCTCCAGGGCCAGGGCCTGGCGCCGGTCCTGTTCCAGCTTGAGCAACTGGGTCTGTTGCTGGGCGGCCTGGGTCTGCAGGCGGCTGAGGCTCGCCTGTTGATCAGCGAAGCTGTTCTGCAGGCGGGTATAGACCGGATTTGGCGCAAGGTTCTCGCTGCGCTGCACTGTGCTGTTTTCCGATTTCAGCAAGGCTTGCAGGTTGGCAATGGCGGTATCCATGGCCCGCACCGGCGGCGCACCTTCCTTGAAGGTGCGGAGCATTTCCTGGCGTTCGATCTGTTTGGCGTTGATCCGCTGCTGCAGATCCTGGCGATCGGGGTTGAGACTCATCTGGCGGCCGATGCTGATCTCTTTCTTCATGCTGTTGAGCTGTTTCTGGATGGTGTCCAGGCCGCTCTTGGTGGACGCCACCGCCCGGGTGGTATTGAGGTGCTCGCCCTTGAGGTTATTGAGGTTGCGCGAGATGTCGTTGAGGCGCTCGTCGATGCTCACCGCCCCCAGTTGGTTCAAGTAGTCGGCGATCTGCGTCTTGTAGCCGAGGATGCGCTGGTTGGTGCTGGCGCTTTCGGTTTCATAGAAGGCGTACAGGCTTTTGCGGCCGAGGGTTTGCGCACGCTCCTGCTGGTAATGCTCGATCCAGCTCTTGACCACCGTCTGGGCCACTTGCGGATCGTTCCAGGTGAAGCTCACTTCCATCACCGAAGAGCCTGTGGCGTGGGTCACGCTGAAGTTTTTCAGCATGCGTTCGGTCAGGCGTTCGACCGGAGTCTGCTTTTCCACAAGACCGACCAACTGCAGGGTGCCTCGCAGCAGATCAACCAGGCCTTCCAGCGCGCCTTTCACGGCATTCTTCACACTGCCCAGGAACCCGCCGGGCTGGGGCTGGCGGGACAGGTCGTCGAGGTACTGCTGCGCCACTTTGCGGGCAATGGGCTCGCCGGCGAGGATGCGCTCTTCATCGATGATCGGGTCGCGCTGGGCGCTGGGAACCACTACTGCCTGGCGGTCGGCAATCTCGATCGGCAGGGTGCTGGTGTCGCGTCCGGGCTTGACCAGCAGCAGGGCGGTGGATTCGAAGCGGTTGGGCAGCAAGAAAGCCCCCAGCACGATGATGATGAAGGTCACCAGAACGGTGATCTTGACCTCGCGCTTGAAGATGAAGAACAACCGCAGCAGATCGCGAAAGGAACGGATATTGATCATGAGTGCTGTCCTTGGCGATCAGTTGGCCGACTGGCGATTGATTTCGTAACTCGCCCCGATACCGATCGACTTGGTGAACGGAATCAACTGGTTGAGGTACACATCCACCCATTCAATGCCGTTGCCTACGCTGGACTTGGGCACGAAGACCACGTCGCCGCGTTGCAGCAGTACCGGCGCGGCTCCGGCGTTGCCGGCGATCATGAATTTTCGGTAGTCGAAAAAGTAGGTCTTGTAGCGGCCGTCCTCGCCCTCGCGCAGCAGCGCGATGTTGCGGCTGTCGCCCACCGACAGCAGGCCGCCAGCGCCCACAATCGCCTGTTCCAGGGTGGTGGTCACGGTCACCGGCAGGGACGCCGGATTGCGCACCGAGCCGCCGACGAACACCGTGTTGCCCGGCGCCTGGTTGATGTTCACCGTCAGGGCCGAGTCCTGGTAGATGTTCTTCAGCTTGTTTTCCAGGACCTGGGTCAGCTGTTGCGGGGTCAGCCCCGCAGCTTTTATCTGCCCGGCGTAGGGATAGGCAAAGGTGCCGTCGTTGAGCACGGTGAACAGGGTCAGTTCGTAGATCGAGTTGGCGGTGAAGGCCGAGATCGACGGCGCCTCGCCGGTGTTGCGGACGATGCGCAGGGTGTCTCCCGGGCGAATCCGCTGGGGCGGCAGCGGCTGGCCGGCCAGGGCATCGCCGGCGCGGTGTGCAGCCTGCAGATCCTGACTGGGAGGCAATTCCACCTTCGCGGGTATGGAGCAGGCACAGAGCATGAAAATACTGGAAATCAGCAGCAGTCTCTTCATTGAGCGATCTTCCTGGCGTGCATAGTCACAACTCCCTGTCGGGCCAGATTCACGGGTCAAGCGCTGTTTCAGGTTTTGCCGGGTTCGGCGGGGGCGCGTCCATAAATGTCGTTGAAGCGCACGATGTCGTCTTCACCGAGGTACTCCCCGCTCTGCACTTCGATCATCACCAGATCAATCACTCCGGGATTGACCAGCCGATGGGTGCGACCGGGCTTGATGAAGGTCGACTCGTTGGTGTTGAGCAGGAACTCATCCTCGCCATTGGTCACCCGGGCCATGCCGCTGACCACTATCCAGTGCTCGCTGCGATGGTGGTGCATCTGCAGGGACAGGGAGGCTTCGGGCTTGACCATGATGCGTTTGATCTTGAAGCGTGGTCCCTCCTCGAGCACGGTGTAGGTGCCCCAGGGCCGGGTCACGGTGCGGTGCAGTTTGTAGGCGTCATGGCCCAGGCGCTTGAGTTCCTGGGCGATCAGCTTGACGTCCTGGCTGCGGTTGCCATCGGCCACCAGCAGTGCATCCGGGGTGTCGATGATGATCAGGTTGTTCAGGCCGACCCCGCCCACCAGACGCTTGCGCGAGTCGATGTAGCAGTTGCTGACATCGTGCAGCACGGTCTCGCCGTTGCACTGATTGCCGTGTTCGTCCGCCGGGGTCAGTTCTCGCACCGCCTGCCATGAGCCGATGTCGCTCCAGCCCAGCTGGCAAGGCACCACCGCCACTTTCTTCGAGCGCTCCATCACCGCGTAGTCGATGGAGATGTCGGGGGCCAGGGCGAAGCTTTCGCCGTCCAGTTCCACTTGCAGTTCGTGCTTGCCTTCCTTGCGATGGCTCTGCTCCAGGCAGTGCTCGACGGCGCTGACCACCTCCGGGACAAATTCCCGCAGCTCCTGGAGGATCACGTCGGTGCGCATGCAGAACATCCCGCCGTTCCACAGGTGCAGGCCGCCATCGACGTAACGCTGGGCCGTCGCGGCATCGGGCTTTTCGACGAAGCGACTGACCTGGAAGCTCTCGCTGTTCAGGCCCTGGCCTTTCTCGATGTAGCCGAAGCCGGTTTCAGCATGGGTCGGCACTATGCCGAAGGTCACCAGCCAACCTTGTTCGGCCAGTTGTCGGGCGCTGTCCACCGCCGCGGCGAAGGCCTGGACGTCCTTGATCAGGTGGTCGGCGGGCAGCACCAGCAGCTGCGCATCATCGCCGTACAGGCGGCTGACATGCAGGGCCGCTGCGGCAATGGCCGGCGCGGTGTTGCGCCCGAAGGGTTCGAGGATGAAATCCAGATCGACTCGGGTTTTGTTCAGCAGGCGGTAATCATCCAGGGTGCGAAAGAACACTTCGCGGTTGGTTACCGTCAGCAGGCGGCCGACGTCCTTGAGCGCCGTGGCGCGCACGAAGGTCTTCTGCAGCAGGCTCTCGCCGTCCGGTAGGCGCATGAAGGGTTTGGGCATCGCCTCGCGGGATACCGGCCACAGGCGGGTGCCGGCGCCGCCAGCAATGATGCAGGGAATGAGTGTGCTCATTCAGAAGGCCTCGCGGGTCATGATGACGGACGGAATAGTGCGGAACAGGATGTACAGGTCAAACCAGACTGACCAGTTTTCGATGTATTCCAGGTCGAATTCGACACGTTTTTCGATCTTTTCCAGGGTGTCGGTTTCGCCGCGGTAACCATTGATCTGCGCCAGCCCGGTGATGCCCGGCTTCACCCTGTGGCGGGAGGTGTATTCCTTGACCGCCTCTTCGAAGAGGATGCCGGCAGCCTTGGTTGCCGTAGCGTGGGGCCGCGGGCCAACCATGGACATGCTGCCGGCGAACACATTGAACAGTTGGGGCAGCTCGTCGAGGCTGGTCTTGCGGATGACTCGTCCGACCCGGGTGATGCGCGGGTCGCCACGGGTGGTCTGTTTCTCGGCGTTGGCGTCGCTCAAATGCTGGTGCATCGAGCGGAACTTGTAGACCTCGATCAGCCGGTTGTTGTAGCCGTAGCGCTTCTGCTTGAACAGCACCGGGCCCTTGGAGTCCAGCTTGATCGCCAGGGCCACCAGCAACATCACAGGAGACAGCAGCACCAGGGCCAGAGTGGACAGCAGCATGTCTTCCAGGCGCTTGAAGACGGGTGACCAGCCTCGCAGAGGTACTTCGGAGGCGTTGAACATCGGCAGGTTGGCGACTTCAGTGATGCGGTTGTGGGCGTGTCGGAAGGCCACCATGTCGGGCACCAGCAGCACGTTCACCGGCAGTCGGCGCAGCTCGCGGATGACATAGGCCATGCGGTTTTCCGCCGACCAGGGCAGGGCCACCAGGACCTGGGTGACCTTTTCCTCGCGGATCAAGCGCTCCAGGTCGCTGGAGTTGCCCAGCAGCGGCAGATTGCACAGGGTCTTGGGCAGACGGCCGATGCGGTCATCGATGAAGCCGATGACGCCCGAGCGGATGTCCTGGTGCTGGGCCAGGTATTCCGCCAGGCGCTGGCCGTTTTCCGTGGCGCCGAGAATCACCGCGTTCTGCAGGAATACCCCCCGTAGCATCAGTTGCTGGAACAGGGTCAGGAGAACCAGGCGCTCGATTCCGAACAACACAAAGCTGCCGATGAACCAGGCGAGCAATTGGGGGCTATTGATGGCCTTGAACATCTGCATCGAGTGATGCATGAACAGCAGCACACAAAACGAAGAGGCCCAGGCAAACAGGGTGAGTTGGAAGCGCAGTCGGTTGCTGAAAATCGACTCGGCGTAGACTCCCAGGGCCTGGAAGATCAGGACACTGATGACGCCGAAGAACAGCAGGATGGTCAGGTCGCTTTTCAGTACGGTGAGGTCAGTGTTCGACAGCAGGAGCAGCAACAGTCCCGGAATGATCGCGGTTGCGCCATGGACCACGCGTATGCCGAACAGGAAGTACTCGACCATGCTGGGACGAGTCAATAACAGGCTGTCTACAGGTTGCAACCGCATAAGATCAATTCCCTCGATCCAAGGCAAACCGGTTGACTGGAAGGACCGTCAGGAAGTTCGAAACTATTTCTTGCTTCCCGTTGTGCTTCCCGACACCGAAAAAACCACACCGACTCATCCATGGTCGTGGCAGGTGTTCATTGGCGCAGGCAGGGTTTTCGGCGTACTCGGGTGGGCCTCTGGGCACCGGTAAGCGCGATGGCCTGCACTTCATCATCTAAACGACCTGGCTCAGTAAAGCTCATGAAACAGCGGCTGGCTAATCGAAAGCAGGCTAGCGATGGAAGATTTCCCTCGTTGTCAGGCTAACCTCGGTCATGAGCGGGAGGCACGAACCAGACTGGCTTAGGCAAAAAAATAATCAATGGAACAGACTTTTTTCGCTGTGCCCAAGGTCAACATCCTTCAAGGAACCCATAACCGGAGTCATGGCTGATGAGTGAGCGCAAGGCACTGTTGATACTGCACGGCAAACAAGCTCTCAACGATGAGGTGCGCGCTGCGGTCGAGGCCAAGCGCGCTGCCGGTTGGGAGGTTGCGGTGCGCCTGACCTGGGAGGCGGGAGATGCCCAGCGGCTGGTGAACGAGGCGCTGGACGCGGGGCATACCCGGCTGATTGCCGGAGGCGGCGACGGTACGCTGCGGGACATTGCCGAAGCTCTGGCCAATGCCTCGGCCCCGGCCAGTCTGGTGCTGCTGCCACTGGGCACGGCCAATGACTTTGCCCGGGCTGCGGGTGTTCCCCTTGACCCGGCAGCGGCCCTGGACCTGCTGGAAGTCCCGGCCCGGGCGGTCGACCTGGGGGAGGTTGGCGGGCAGATTTTCCTCAATATGGCCACCGGCGGCTTTGGTAGCCAGGTCACCGCCAACACCTCTGAGGACTTGAAGAAAGTCCTTGGCGGTGCCGCTTATCTGTTCACCGGGCTGTCGCGCTTTGCCGAGTTGAGTGCGGCCTATGGCGAGTTGCAGGGGCCGGATTTCCATTGGCGTGGTGAGTTGCTGGCTCTGGGCATCGGCAATGGCCGGCAGGCGGGGGGCGGGCATGAGCTTTGCCCGGGAGCTCTGGCCGACGACGGCTTGCTGGATATCAGCATTCTGCCGGCGCCTCAGGAACTGGTAGGTACCCTGAAGAACCTGCTGGCCGGTGGCTTGGGGATCGACAATATGTTTGTCCGCGCGCGCCTGCCCTGGGTCGAGATCAAGGCCTCAAGAGGCCTGGACATCAATCTCGACGGCGAGCCGCTGCAGGGCGACACCTTGCGTTTCACTGCTCGCCCTGCGGCTTTGCAGGTGCATTTGCCGGCAGATTCGCCTTTGCTCGGCGGCGCACGCTGAGTCAGTCGTCGAGGCTGATGATGCGCTCGCGCACGGCGAACAGCACCAGCCCGGCGACGTCGAAGATCTGCAGGCGCTTCATGATCTGTGAGCGGTGGGTTTCCACGGTCTTGATGCTCAAACCCAGGCCCAGGGCGATCTCCCGGGTGGATTTGCCGCGCACGATCAGCCGCAGGATTTCCAGCTGGCGAGCCGTCAGGTTGTGGTTTTCCACAGGCTGGGGCTGGTGCTTCTGGGCCCGGGTCAGCGCCTGGTTGATCACTGTGTGAGCAATGGCCGGGCTCAGGTAGCGCTCGTTGTTGCGCAGCGCTTGCAGGGCATGTTCGAGTTCGGTGGCAGTGGTGTCCTTGAGCAAATAGCCGTGGGCGCCGGATTCCAGGGCCTGCATGATCAGGGTGGGATCGGTGTGCATCGACAGGATCAGGACTTTGCTCTGGGGCCGCATCGCCTTGAGCCGGCGCAGGGCGTCGAGACCGCCAATGCGTTTCATCGACAGGTCCAGCAGGACGATGTCCGGATGCAGTTTCTCGACCATCTCCAGCAGGTGTGCGCCATCATCGGCTTCACCGATCACCGCGTATCCGGGAATGTCCATGACCAGGGCACGCACGCCAGCCCTGATAAGCGAGTGGTCATCCACCAAGAGTAAATTACAGGTCAATGTGAAACCTTATTCGTGCTGGCCCGCTCCAGGGTGCGAGGGGCCCAGGGAAAGAGTGCTTCGATCTGGGTGCCTTGGTCGACCTCGCTGGTGACCTGCAACAGGCCGCCCAACTGGCTGATTCGTTCCTGCATCCCGGCCATGCCGCGCTGGCCCAGGGCGCCGGGATCGCTGGCCGGGGCGAACCCCTGGCCATCGTCGCTGATGAACAGCGAAAGACCTTCCGGCAGTCGCTGCACCCGCACCAGCAGGTTTTTCGCCTGGGCGTGGCGCAGCATGTTGGTGACCGCCTCCTGAGTGATGCGGAACGCTGCGACGGCCATTTCCTCCGGGATTCCCGACAGGCGCTGGCGGCATTCCAGGCTCCAGTGCACCGAGGTGTTTTCCAGGGTCTTGAGCAGGTGGGCGCGCAGGCTGGCTTCCAGTCCCAGGCTGGCCAACTGCCGGGGATTGAGGATCGCGGACACGTCACGCACCTTGGCCAGGGTCTCTTCCAGGGTGGTGCCCAGTAACGCGCAGGATGCCTGCAGGTCATCCGGCAGGCGCCGCTTGAGCCAGTCGGTCTGCAGTTTTGCCGCTGTCAGCAACTGGCCGATGTCATCGTGCAGTTCACGGCTGAGGCGGTGCCGCTCATTCTCCTTGACCTCAAGCAGGCGTTCGGCGAGTTCCTGGGGCTGGAAGCGAATGGACTTTCGCGAATAGCCGTATTGCATCCAGATACAGGTCAGAGCCGCGACATTGAGCAACAGCAAGATCATCGGCAGGGGCCGGCCCAGGCAATAGATCAGCACATTGCCCAGGGTCGAGCAGGAACACAGCAACAGGCTGAGCCAGCGCAGATGATCTCGGGAGAGGGGCCAAGAGAAGAGTGACTTGAGGCTGGCGTACATAGCGGATGGAGCCAATGAATGTTCGCTGCGAGAGCCCGGTCAGGGATGGATGACGGGGCTTGTTTGAGAAACGGTGCTATTTGAATACCCGGTTTCAATCAACCTTGTCTGTTTGTCTTGTACAAGCCGAGTAGTGACTGCCGACATTGGAATCAAAGTGCCATTAACTGTGTCCGTTTATGGGCGACATAATACCACCGAAGATACCGTTGGTCGCGTTTATACGCACAGGTATATATGTCTTGAAAGTCAGGAATATGGGCCTGCGGAACGTCTGTTCCATGTCCTCCATAGGCCTTGGAGAGGCCGAGGATATTGGGGGTTGCGGACGGTTTTGCGGGCACGTATATGGGGCCGAACAGTAAGTCCCGGGGCTGGCTCTAATTGAAGTTATTGAATCGATGATGTCGCTCTTGGGTATGAAATACTCAATAACGACCAGATATTTGACCCGAAACCTGAAGTCTTACTGATGTTTCGGGCTGGCTATCGTAACTACGGGTTTTATCTGCCATCCAGCGGCACAAGTGCAACTTCAATGGGTGCAGGATGGATAAGCGCAGGTGCAGTTTTGCGCCACTTGATCGGTCAGTTCATCGATCAGCAGGACCTGTTCGCTGTCATCCAGATTGAGTTGGCCGTTGTGCGGGTCGATCAGTTCCAGTTGCCAGGCCATCAGGGTCAGGCAGCTTTTCAAGGCGTCGAGGATTGGGTCGTTAAGGTCCAGCGGATGTGCTGTGGGTTTCAGCACGCCATGAATATGCACGGCGAATTCGGCCAGCGGGCTGATGGAATGGCGAGCCGCTGTCTGGGCCAGACACAGCAGGCTGGCGAGCAGGCAATTGATCGCCTCTTCGTCATTCCTGATCAAGTGCAGATGGCTCAGGCAATCTTCCGATTTAGCCAGCAGGGCCTGGGCTTCAAGCAGGAACTCAGGCAGGGGGGGAGCGCACTTGCGGCCGTCCTTTAGCATGCTTATCTCCATGACTTCGAGTCCGATGACGGGATAGGGCGTTGGCTGAACGGTTTTAAGGTAGGGCGCGTTTTTTGCGTTTGTATATAAGATAAATCTGAATATTTTTCAGGGCTCGCAAGGGGCCGTAAGAGCCGATGTTCATCGCTTGCGCAAGCAGCCCGAATACCGGCCACAGCAATGCGGCGCAGGTGCGCTGGGGCTTGATGGGTGTGGGTGCTTGGGCTTGAAAGGGTACTGGGCCACCTTTCTGCGATCACAAACAAAAGCCTGACTCCGTTCATGCAATGAGAATGGCGTCACATTAATGGCTATTGGATATTGCGAATATCAGGATGGTCCTGATTGTTGCTAGGGGAAACCCTTAGGCGCGGGAACTTCACGTCGCGAACAAGGTCGCGTCGTCGGAGAGTCATGCTGCTGAATTGACCGCCTCAGTAAAGCATGATGTTAATGTGACATCAATGGCTTTCGTGTGGCAATTTGCATGCGAGTCAAGATACGGCGAATCCCGCCGATATCAGTCTTTAGTGAATTCATCAGAACAAGCCCAGGAGTCATTAATGGCCGGCATTCTCGACACGGTAGATCAACGCACGCAACTGGTGGGTGAGAATCGCCTGGAAATCCTCATGTTCCGTCTGGCCGGTCGGCAGTTGTTCGCGATCAACGTCTTCAAGGTCCAGGAAGTCCTGCAACTGCCCAAGCTGACCCTGATGCCGCAGCGCCATCCATTCGTTTGCGGTGTGGTCAACCTGCGTGGCCAGACCCTGCCGGTCATCGACCTGTCCCAGGCCATCGGCATGCGCCCGCTGGTCCCGGGGCCCAACAGCACCATTATCGTCACCGAGTACAACCGTTCGGTTCAGGCGTTCCTGGTGGGCGGCGTGGACCGCATCGTCAACATGAACTGGGAAGCCATCATGCCGCCGCCTACCAGCGCCGGACGCCAGCACTACCTGACGGCCATCAGCAAGGTTGACGAGCAGCTGGTGGAAATCATCGACGTCGAGAAAGTCCTGGCGGAAATCGTGCCCTACAACGCCAAGGTTTCCCGGGACAAGCTGGAAGATCCCGTGCTGGAGCGTGCTCGCGGCCGCGAAGTGCTGCTGGTGGACGACTCCAATGTGGCGCTCTCGCAACTGCGCGATACCCTCGGCCAGCTCGGTGTGAAGATGCACATCGCCAGCGATGGCCTCAAGGCTCTGAACATGCTCAAGGCCTGGGCCGATACCGGGGTCGACATGACCGACAAGCTGTTGATGGTGTTCACCGATGCGGAAATGCCGGAGATGGACGGCTATCGCCTGACTACCGAGATCCGCAACGACCCGCGACTGCGTGGGCTCTATGTGGTGCTGCATACATCCTTGTCCGGCAGCTTCAACGAATCCATGGTGAAGAAAGTCGGTTGCGACAACTTCCTCTCCAAGTTTCAACCGGACAAACTGGTGGACGTGGTCCGTCAGCGTTTGATGCTGGATGAAGTCAGCGTCTGATTCGGGGGATGTCCGGCCGCTTTTCCCTTGCGTCTTTGTTTCGTCGAAGCGCTGGTATAGGGTGAGCTTTTTTGCCCACACAGGGAGCTGGACATGCGTCTTAGCGCGCTTTATCGATACCCGTTGAAATCCGCCAGGGGCGAAACCCTGCAACAGATCGGCCTGGACAAGCTCGGTCTGGAGGGGGATCGCCGCTGGATGCTGGTGGATGAGGCCAGCGGGCGCTTCCTCACCCAGCGTGCCGTGGGGCGCATGAGTCAGCTCTCGGCGCTGTGCAATGACCAGGGTGGCCTGACCCTCAGCGCTCCCGGGTTTTCCACCCTTGATGTGCCCCTGCCGGTGGCCGATGCCGCACTGCGCGGCGTCACCATCTGGCACGACAGCCTGCGGGTGCCCGATGCCGGGGACGAGGCGGGCGCCTGGGTCAGTGAGTTCATTGGCAAGCCTACCCGCTTGGTGCAGGTGCCCGCGGAACGGGCGCGGAGCACCGCTGCCGGTTACGGCAGGGACGACGATCAAGTGGCGTTTGCCGATGGTTTTCCGCTGTTGTTGATTGGTCAGGCGTCCCTGGAGGACCTGTCGGGTCGGGTGGGTCGGCCTCTGGAGATGCTGCGTTTTCGACCCAATCTGGTGATCGAAGGCAGCGAGGCCTTTGCCGAGGACCAGTGGCGGCGCATACGGATTGGCGATGTCGAGTTTCGTGTGGTCAAGCCGTGTTCGCGTTGCATCCTGACCACCATTGATCCACAGACTGGTGAACGCAGCGCCGACCGCGAACCCCTGGCCACCTTGCAGAAGTATCGCGCCCAGGCTGACGGCGCGATGTTCGGACAGAACCTGGTCAACGACGGCAATGGTCGATTGCAGGTGGGGATGCCCGTGACCGTCCTCGAATAGCGTTTCTTGGCTCCATGAAAAATGCCCGTCTCTTTAGGAAACGGGCATTTTTTTGTCAGCGCGATAGCCGTGACAGGTGAATCAACCGCGGTACTCGCACAGATACGCGGTTTCCACGGCGACTTTCAGCTGGAACTTGCTGTTGGCCGGTACGTTGAACTGGCTGCCGGCAGGAAAGGTTTCCCAGTCGGCGCTGTCGGGCAGGCGCACGGTCAGGGCGCCGGACACCACGTGCATGATTTCCCGTTGCGCTGTACCGAACTCGTATTCGCCCGGGGCCATGACGCCAATGGTGGCTGGACCTTCGGCCGTGCCGAAGGCAATCGACTTGACGGTGCCGTCGAAGTACTCGTTGACTTTAAACATGGGCGATTCCTCAAGAAAGGGTCAAAAAGGTCGGCCAGTATGCACAAGGCCTCCAAGGCCGTCACCTGCCGCCATCATGGAAGAATCAGCGGCAATAAGCGTGCTGTATTACGTGCATCTTCCAGGGCTCGATGCTGTTGGCCGTTGAACTGCATGCCGGCCAGTTGCAAGGCAGCATTCAGGCCCAGGGGGCGCTCCAGACGCCGGGCTTTGGCAAAGCGCTGCTTGAGGTTCATGTGCGGGACGTCATTCAACAGGCTGTGCAGTTGCTGGTTATGCCACTCCAGTTGCAGTTGCTTGCGGTCGTAGTCGCCCCAGCTGGCCCAACCCTCCAGGCGCGACTGATGCTGGCCGAGCCAGCGTTCGAACAGGGTCCAGACTTCGCTCAACGGTGCGGCGCTGTCGATATTGGCCTGAGTGATATGGGTCAGCTCGCGACAGAACGGCGTCAGCCGCGGACGTCGCAAGGGACGGACGAAACGCTGGAAATGGTCCTGTTCCCGACCCTGGCGATTGACCAGGGTGGCTCCGATTTCGATGATTTCCATCTCGCTTACCGGCCAGCCCCCTTCATCCGTCGTGGCTTCCAGATCTATTACCAGCCAGTGGGGCATCGCAAATTCCAGCCTTCAAACTCCTGATGAGGCTTGAGCGTAGCCAAAGCTGACGCATCCGCCTAGTGCTCCATTTCCGAGGCGGGACCGGCTTGCTCCACCTCCAGCAGAATCTGCCGGTTCTTCACCTGGTCCCCGAGGTTGACCTGGACCCGGGTGATCACTCCGTCGATCCCGGCCTTGAGCGGGTGTTCCATCTTCATTGCCTCCAGCACCAGCAGCAGTTGGCCCTTGCTGACACTCATGCCTTCACTGACCAGCACGTCGACTATGGCCCCGTCCATGGGCGCCTTGAGGGTGCCGGAATCGGCGCCCAGTTGACCCTGTACCGGCGCATGGGTGCGGTCCTGCAGATGCAGGCTGCCCTGGCGGCTGCTCAGCCAGAGTTCGCCGTCGTGCAGTTGATAGGCGTAGTGCCGGCGAATGCCCGCGACCTCCAGTGTGGCCCGGCGGCCATCGGCGGCCATGACCTTGATTGTCCACACCTCATCCCCCTGCTGTACGTGCAACAGGCCCGATGCCGAGGGGCTCAGTTCCAACGACCATTGACTGTCATCCAGACCGATGCGGTAGCCCAGGGGCACACTGGCATTGTTGCGCCAGGCACTCAGGTTTGAGCGGTGTGCGCTGGCGCTGTGGTGATAGAAGAGCGCAGCGGCGATGGCCAGTTCCTCGTGGCTGGGGTGCTGCGGTTGCAGGCTCGGGTCCTCGGCAAAGTGTTCGGCGATGAACCCGGTGCTGAACCGACCACTGGCAAATACCGGGTGCCTGAGCAAGCCGGCCAGCAGCCGACGGTTGCTCTCAAGCCCCAGCAGCACACAGTCCTCGACCCCGCGCAACAGCTTGCGCCGGGCTTCCTCGCGGGTGGCGCCGTGGGCGATCAGCTTGCCCAGCATCGGGTCGTAGAAGGGGCTGACCCATTGGCCTTCCTGCAAGCCGTGGTCGATGCGTATCCCCGGCGCCGGCTCCCAGCGCAGAACCTGGCCGGTCTGGGGCAGGAAGTTCTGCGCCGGGTCCTCGGCGTACAGGCGCACTTCAATGGCATGGCCGTTGAGCTGTACTTGCTCCTGGGTCAGGGGTAGCGGCTCGCCGGCAGCGACTTGCAACTGCAGGGCCACCAGATCCAGGCCGGTGACCAGTTCGGTGACCGGATGCTCCACCTGCAGGCGGGTGTTCATTTCCAGGAAGTAGAACTGACCGCGGGCGTCCAGCAGGAACTCCACGGTGCCGGCGCCGACATAGTTCACCGCGCGTCCGGCCTTGAGCGCCGCCTCGCCCATGGCCCGACGCAGTTCCTCGGTCATTACCGGGCAGGGGGCCTCTTCGATGACCTTCTGATGGCGGCGCTGAATCGAGCAGTCCCGTTCACCCAAATAGATCAAATGACCGTGCTGGTCGCCGAAGACCTGCATTTCCACGTGCCGGGGCTCGATCAGCGCCTGCTCCAGAATCAGCTCGTCGCTGCCGAAGGCATGCAGGGCTTCCGAGCGAGCGGTACGGATCTGTTCCAGCAGTTGCTCGTGACGCTGCACCAGGCGCATGCCGCGTCCGCCGCCCCCGGCGCTGGCCTTGATCATCAGCGGATAGCCGATGCGCTCGGCCTCGCGCTGCAAAGTGGCGTCGTCCTGCTCCTCGCCCTGGTAACCCTGGATACAAGGCACGCCGGCTTCGAGCATGGCGATCTTCGAGCGGCGCTTGCTGCCCATCAGTTCGATGGCGGCGGCACTGGGGCCAATGAAGGTGATGCCCGCGGCTGCACAGGCCGCGGCGAACTCGGGGTTTTCCGAGAGGAAGCCGTAGCCAGGGTGGATGGCGTCGGCACCGCTGCGTCGGGCGGCGTCGAGGATTGCGCCGCTGTTGAGGTAGGACTGCTGCACCGGGGACGGGCCGATGTGGATGGCTTCGTCGGCCATGTGCACATGCAGGGCATCGGCGTCGGCGTCGCTGTACACGGCCACGGTGCGGTAGCCCAGGGCCTGGGCGGTGCGCTGGATGCGGCAGGCGATTTCACCACGGTTGGCGATCAGGATCTTGCTGAAGGTGGGCATACAGGCTCCCGGGAATCGGTGGGGGGCGTTCGCCGGCAAGCCGGCTCCTGAAAGGGCTCAGCTGGCCCAGGTCGGTTTGCGTTTCTGCACAAAGGCCAGGGTGCCTTCGAGGCCTTCGGCCCCGGTGACGGCCTGGGCGAAGTCTTCGGCGGCCTGATCCAGCAGCGGCCCCAGAGGCTGGTCGACGCTGGCCAGAAGCAGGGCCTTGGTCGCAGCGTTGGCCCCGGGGGCGCAGCGCAGGACCTGCGACAACTGCTGTTCAAGGCGTTCTTCCAGGGCCCGGGGATCAGCCTCGACAAAGTGCACCAGGCCCAGGCGCAGGGCCTCGGCCCCGTCGAAGCGGGCGGCGGTCAGGGTCAGGCGTCGGGCCTGGGTCAGGCCGATGCGCCGCACCACGAAGGGGGCGATCTGCGCCGGCAGCAGACCGAGGCCGGTTTCCGGCATGCCGAACTGCGCACTGTGTTCGGCGATGGCGATATCGCTGACACACGCCAGGCCGAAGCCGCCGCCCAGCACCGCGCCCTGCAGCACGCAGACCAGCACCTGGGTTGTCTGCTGGGCTTCTTCGAGCAGCGCACCGAAGGCCCGGTTCAGTTCACGGTAGGCAACGCTGCCTCGGGCGCGGGCGCCGGCCATGTCCTTGAGGTCGCCACCGGCACAGAAGTGGCCGGCGGCACCCCGCAGGACCAGGGCGCGGATGCTCCGGCGCTCTCGCACGGCGGCGAGCACGGTACGCAGTTCCTCTACCATCTGCAGGCTCATGGCGTTGCGGCTTTCGGGGCGGTTGAGGGTGATGAACAGCACACCATTGCGCGATTCCAGCAGCAGGGTCTGGCAGGCCGGGAGCGGGCTCATTTCTTTTTCCCCGGCAGGATGCCCATGAGTTTGCAGATGATCCCCAGCATGATCTCGTCGGCGCCGCCGCCAATGGAAACCAGGCGCACATCGCGATAGGCGCGGGCCACCGGGTTGTCCCACATGAAGCCCATGCCGCCCCAGTACTGCAGGCAGCTGTCGCTGACCTCGCGGCCCAGGCGCCCGGCCTTGAGTTTGGCCATGGAGGCCAGGCGAGTCACGTCCTGGCCGCGCACATACTGCTCGGTAGCCTGGTAGACCAGGGCCCGCAGGCACTCGATCTCGGTGGACAGTTCGGCCAGGCGGAAGTGGATCACCTGATTGTCGATCAGCGGGTTGCCAAAGGTGCGGCGCTCCTTGCAGTACTCGATGGTGCTGTCCACGCAGTACTCCAGGCCCTTGATCATGTTCGCCGCGCCGAACAGCCGTTCCTCCTGGAACTGCAGCATCTGCATCATGAAACCGGCGCCTTCATGACCGATACGATTGCGCTGGGGCACCCGCACGTTGTCGAAGAATACCTGGGCGGTTTCCGAGCTGCGCATGCCGAGCTTGTCCAGGTGCGAACTGAGGCTGATGCCCGGGGTGTTCATCGGCACCATGATCAGCGACTTGTTGACGTGGGGCTTGTCGTCCGAGGTATTGGCCAGCAGACAGATGAAGTCGGCGCTGGGGGAGTTGGTGATCCACATCTTGCTGCCGTTGATCACGTAGTCGTCGCCGTCCTTGCGGGCGTGGGTCTTGAGCCCGGCCACATCGGAACCGGCGCCGACTTCGGAGACGCCGATGCAGCCGACCTGCTCGCCCGTGATGGCCGGCCGCAGAAACTCGTCGCGCAGCTCATCGGAACCGAAGCGCGCCAGGGCCGGGGTGCACATGTCGGTCTGTACGCCGATGGACATGGGAATGCCGCCGCAATGGATGGTGCCGAACTCTTCGGCGGCGACGATGGAATAGCTGTAGTCCAGGCCCATGCCGCCGAACTTTTCCGGCTTGGAGATGCCCAGCAGCCCCAGTTCGCCGGCCTTGCGGAAAATCTCGTGGATGGGAAAGCGCCCGGCTTTCTCCCATTCCTCCACATGGGGGTTGATTTCGCGGTCGACAAAATGGCGCACCGTGCGCCGCAGCTCTTCGTGTTCCTGGGTGAAGATCATTGTTGTTCTCCTCAAGTGGGGTCAGACCGCGAAATGCCCTATCAAAACCGTGCCACACCGAAACTGTTGGGCTGCAAGACCCGGGCATCGGCCTCATGGCAGATGTCCAGCAGATAGCCCAGGAGCGTGCGGGTATCCCGGGGGTCGATCAGGCCGTCGTCCCACAGGTTGGCGCTGCCGTACAAGGCGGTGGACTGGCTGTCGAGCTTCTGCGCCGTGACCTGTTCCAGCATGTCGAGCATCTTCGGG
The DNA here is from genome assembly GCF_052850735.1 of Pseudomonas sp. 910_21. Taxonomy (NCBI): domain Bacteria; kingdom Pseudomonadati; phylum Pseudomonadota; class Gammaproteobacteria; order Pseudomonadales; family Pseudomonadaceae; genus Pseudomonas; species Pseudomonas sp. 910_21. The sequence goes on from NZ_VXCY01000002.1 coordinate 991,947, forward strand.
TCCGCCTCCTGGCCGCTCTTCGCATGCTTGGCCTCGGTGACGATGCGCAGCACCTTGCCGGCCTGGGCGCCGCCCATCACCGCGGTACGGCTGTTGGGCCAGGCGAAGATGAAGCGCGGGTCCAGGCCTCGGCCACACATCGCATAGTTGCCGGCGCCATAGGAGCCGCCGACGACGATGGTCAGCTTCGGCACCCGGGCATTGGCCACCGCCTGGATCAGCTTGGCGCCGTGCTTGATCACCCCTTGCTGTTCCGACTCGGTACCCACCATGAAACCGGTGGTGTTGTGGAAAAACAGCAAGGGCGTGCGGCTCTGGTCGCAAAGCTGGATAAACTGCGCCGCCTTGATCGCACCCTGGGGCGTGATCGGGCCGTTGTTGCCGATAAAACCACAGGGCCGGCCCTGGATCTGCAGGTGGCCACACAGGGTCTGGGCATCGAACTCGCCCTTGAACTCCAGGAACTGCGAGCCGTCCGCCAGGCGGGCGATGATTTCCCGGGCGTCATAGGGTTTTTTCGGATCGTCGGGAATCAGGCCGAGCAGTTCGTCGATGGGGTACAGCGGCTCGCTCCAGGTTCTGGCCGGTTGTACCGGCAGTTGGGCGTTCCAGGGCAACAGGCTGACGATCTCGCGGACGATGCGGATGCCGTCGGCGTCGTTCTCCGCCAGGTACTCGGCAGTGCCGGCGACCTGGGCGTGCATCTCGGCCCCGCCCAGTTGTTCATCGGTGGCCACCTCGCCGGTGGCGGCCTTGAGCAGTGGCGGCCCGGCGAGAAACAGCTTGGCCTTGCCGCGCACCACCACCACGTAATCCGAGAGCCCGGGCTGATAGGCGCCGCCGGCGGTGGCCGAACCGTGGACCACGGTGATCTGTGGCAGGCCCATGGCCGACATCCGCGCCTGATTGGCGAAACTGCGCGCACCTTCGACGAAGATCTCCGCCGCGTAGTTAAGGTTGGCGCCACCGCTTTCCGCCAGGGTCACCACTGGCAGTTTGTTCTCCATGGCGATCTGTTGCAGGCGCAGGGACTTCTTCAGGCCGCTGGGGGAAATGGTCCCGCCCTTGATCGCACTGTTATTGGCCACCACCAGCATGCGCACCCCGCACACATAACCGATGCCGGCGATCAGGCCGCCGCCGGCCTGGCTGCCGTCCTTGTCGTCGTGCAGCTTGTAGCCGGCGAGGCTGGCCAGTTCAAGAAAGGGCGCTCCGGGGTCCAGCAGCAAGTTGAGGCGGTCCCGGGGCAGCAACTGGCCGCGCTTGTCGAACTTGGCCTTGGCCTCGGCCGCCTTGTTCAGTAGGTTCTGCTGCAGCGTCTGCAACTGTTGCAGGTCTGTCAGCATCGCCTCGCGGTTCTGGGCGAACTGCGGGCTGTGGGGATCGAGCTGGGATAGGATCACCGGCATGGCTCAGTCCTCGCCTTTGAGCACATCGGGCAGGTAGGCCCGATGAAAACCGTTGTACGACTCACTGTTGCGCGCCTTGGCCAACGGCCAGGCGCGGCTGCCGAGGCTGGCGGCGCCGTCGATGCGCAGGGTGCTGCCACTGACAAAGGCCGCGCCGGGGCTGAGCAGAAACACGATGGCCGCGCTGACTTCCGATTCCGTGCCAATGCGTTTGAGCGGCACGTGCTCGCGCAGGGTGGGAATGACGGCCTTGAACGCGCCTTCGTAAGTGTCCATGCCACTGGAGGCGATCCAGCCCGGGGCCACGGCGTTGACCCGGACGCCGGCATGGCCCCATTCGTAGGCGGCGGTCTTGGTGAAGTTGTCCATACCCGAGCGCGCCGCGCCGGAGTGGCCCATGCCGGGCATGCCGCCCCACATGTCGGCGAGCATATTGACGATGCTGCCGCCGTGGCGGCTCATAGACTCGTTGAACACTTCCCGGGCCATCAGGAAACCGCCCACCAGATTGGTGCGCAGCACGGTTTCGAAACCTTTCTGGTTGATCGAAGCCAGGGGCGCCGGATATTGGCCGCCGGCATTGTTCACCAGGCCATGGATCGGCCCGTAGCGCTCGATCAACTGCCCCACCAGGGTCTTGACTGCTTCCTCGTCGCGAATGTCACAGGCTTGCCAATGAGCCTGGCCGCCGTCCTCGGCAATCTCCCCGGCAACCTTCTGCAGTTTCTCCGCCTTGCGCCCCACCAGCAGCACCTGGGCGCCCAGTGCCGCCAGCTCATGGGCCGTGCAACGGCCGATGCCGCTGCCGCCGCCGGTGACGATGATGGTCTGGCCGGCGAACAATTGCGCTTTGAAAATCGAGTCGTACACCACGGCAGCTCCTTTAGTTGACGGCGTCGGCGATGCGCTGGGGCACCGGGATCTGGATTTCCAGCAACTGCTGGGCGAAGGCCTTGCCTTGTGGGTCGATGCGCAGGCTGGCGACACCGCCGCCGCCCAGGGCGTTTTCCAGCAGGAAGTTGAGGCCATGGATACCCGGCAGGTACCAGCGCTGTACACGGCCGTGGACCGGGTCCAGCACATGCCCCATCCAGTCCACCAGCACTTCGGGGGTCAGGGCTTCAGCGATCCACGGCAGGTAGTCGGGGTGACGCGCCAGCACGCCGATGTTGCTGTGGTTGCCCTTGTCGCCCGAGCGTGCCACCGCCAGCTTGACCAGGGGCACGCTGGCGTCGGGACGGCCTTGGGGTTTGGGCAGTGAATGCGGGGCGGGCAGGGCGCTGGCGTCCAGGCGGTCGACTTCGGGCAGGGTGCAGGGATGACGCTGGCCGGCGAGGTCGATTTCCAGGTGGCAGGCGTCCTTGTCCAGCAGGAAAGAAAACAGCCGGATCACCGGATACACCGTGGGGCGTCCGCCGACGATGCCGGTCAGCCCTGGAGCCATGCCGGTGGCAGCCTGGGCAATCTCCCGGGAGAACAGCACCAGCGCTGCCTTGTGCGGATGGCGCACCGCCAGCTTGATCACCACTTCGCGGCTGTCCTGGCGCCGGCCATGGGCGCCGTAAGTGGCCTCGCTGCCCAACAGCTCGATGTTGACTTCGCTGTAGTCTGGCCAGCCGCGCTGGCTGAACATTTCGCGGGTCTTGTCGATGATCGCCTGGCTGACCCGGCGCGCCTTGGCCACCGCGTCGATCCCGGCCATCAGGCAACTGGCGGTGCAACGGAAACCGTCCGGGTAGGTGGCGCTGACCTTGTACTGGTGGCTCGGGGGCAGGCCCTTGGCGCCCTGGACCCGGACTTCATTCGGTGCTGACTGCTGCACCTGCACCTGGGAGAAATCGCACACCACATCGGGAAGCAGATATGCCCGTGGATTGCCGATTTCGTACAGCAACTGCTCACCGACCGTCAGCGGACTGATGAGCCCACCGGTGCCCGGGGCCTTGCTGACCACGAACCCGCCGTCGGCGTCGACCTCGACAATGGGAAAACCGATGTGTTCGTAGTCCGGCACGTCGCGCCAATCGGTGAAGTTACCGCCGCTGCACTGGGCGCCACACTCGATGATGTGCCCGGCGAGGGCCGCCTGGGCCAGGCGGTCGTAGTCCCGCCAGGACCAGGCGAACTCGTGGACCAGAGCGCCACTGACCACCGCGCTGTCGACACCGCGACCGGTGATCACGATATCCGCCCCCAGGCCCAGGGCCTCGACGATGCCCGGGGCACCCAGGTAGGCATTGGTGGAGACGCACATCGGTGGTAAGGGGGCATCGCTGAACATTTCCTTGATCCCGGCGCCGGCCAGTTGCTTGAACTGCGGTTGCAGGTCGTCCCCCAGCAGCACGGCGATCTTCAGCGGCACCCCGGCCTGTTCGCAGGCGGTGCGCAAGGCCCTGGCGCAGGCGTGGGGATTGACCCCGCCGGCATTGCTGATCACGCGGATCTGCTGTTCATGGATCGACGCCAGCAGCGGCTTGAGCACCTCGACGAAATCCGTGGCGTAACCTGAGTCCGGGTCTTTCATGCGGGCCCCGGCCATGATCGACAGGGTGATCTCCGCCAGGTAATCGAACACCAGGTAATCCAGGCGTCCACCTTCCACCAGTTGCGCGGCGGCGCTGCTGGTGTCGCCCCAGAAGGCGCTGGCGCAGCCGATTCGTACGGTCTTGGTCATGGCAGGGCTCTCGAAAAAAGAACTGCGAGGAGGCTACCAAGCAAGCGCTTGGTTTGTAAATGGGCGAATGGATTCTTCGACCCAAGCGCTTGCTTGGTGGCAGTAGGGGGCTTAAATTGCGCGCGCTACAGCCGGTTTCGGGCTGAGCTATTGACGAAGTGACGGTAGGAGAACACCGGTGGACGAGCAAAAAGCCTTGCAGGTAGTGCGCGAGCTGATCGCCAGCGGACAAGTGACCGATCCCGAGAGCGCCCGGGGCAAGCTGTTGCAGACCGCCGCGCACCTGTTTCGCAACAAGGGCTACGAGCGCACCACGGTGCGGGATCTGGCCGGCGCGGTGGGCATTCAATCCGGCAGCATCTTCCACCACTTCAAGAGCAAGGACGACATCCTGCGCGCCGTCATGCAGGAAACCATCCACTACAACACTGCCTTGATGCGCGCCGAACTGGCCGAGGCCGGCAGCGTGCGCGAGCGAGTGTTGGCGCTGATCCGCTGCGAACTGCAATCGATCATGGGCGGCAGCGGCGAAGCCATGGCGGTGCTGGTCTATGAGTGGCGCTCGCTGTCTCCGCAAGGCCAGGCCGCGGTCCTGGCATTGCGGGACATCTACGAACAGATCTGGCTGCAGGTGCTGGGCGAGGCCAAGGACGCCGGATTCATCAAGGGCGATGTGTTCATCACCCGGCGCTTCCTCACGGGGGCGTTGTCCTGGACCACCACCTGGTTCCGCGCCCAGGGCAGCATGACTTTGGAGCAATTGGCCCAGGAAGCCTTGCTGTTGGTGCTCAAGGATCATTGAGGCGCTGATTTATTCTCTGCCGCGAGATTGTCGAAGCGCCCGAAAACGCCTAGCTTTACGGCATTCCCTTTCTTTTATCCGAGGTGTGTTGCCTTGATGTCCTTGCCGCTGCGGTCAGCCTTGCGAATGCTCTTGCTGGCGCTGGCAACACTTTGGGTCTGTCCGGCCTCCTCGGCGCAGCTGGTGCGGGTCGCGGCGGCGCATTTTCCGCCCTATACCGTCCGTCCTGAAACCGGTGCCGATACCGGTGTGCTGCCGCAGTTGGTGGAAGTCCTCAACCAGTCCCAGGACGACTACCAGTTCGTTCTGGTACCCACCTCGATTCCCCGGCGCTTCCGAGATTTCGAACAAGGTCGGGTGGACCTGGCGATCTTCGAGAATCCGGCCTGGGGCTGGCAGAACATTGCCCATACCAGTGTCGACATGGGCCTGGAAGATGCGGAGATTTTTGTTGCCCAGCGCGAGCCCGGCCGCGGCCAGGAGTATTTTGCCGACCTCAAGGGCAAGCGCCTGGCCCTGTTCAGCGGTTATCACTACGCCTTTGCCCAGTTCAATGCCGACCCCAAGTACCTGGCCGATACCTACAACGCCACGCTCACCTATTCCCATGACAGCAACCTGCTGATGGTGCTGCGGGGCAGGGCGGACATCGCCCTGGTGACCCGTTCCTACCTCAGCGACTTCCTGGCGCGCAATGCCCAGAGCAACGGCCAGTTGCTGGTGTCCCAGCGCATCGATCAGGTCTACCACCACTACACCCTGATCCGGCCCAAGGCGCCCATCAGCGCCGAAGACTTTGCCGGGCTCCTGCAAAAACTCCGGGACAACGGCCAGATGCGCAAAATCTTCGATCCCTACCGCATCGTCGTGATGCCCGTGCCCCACGCCTGAGGTCCGGGTTTTCCCGGTTCTGCGGGGAGCGCGCCTAAATTTCTCCTGACGGCCCACGTCACTTGGTTGAATGCCCATTGACGGTGAGCCTTGCCATGTCCCTTGTGAATCCGCTGAGTGTCGAGGCTGTATCCGCAGGCAGAGCGCCGGTGATCGACGAGGTTGCCGGCCGGCAGCGGCTGTTCGAGTGGATCTGTACCCGGGGGCCGACGCCCATCGACGCCCAGTCCGTAGAGGAGGCCCGGCAGGACCGGCTGGCATTCTGGTTGTCGGCGCAGGTGCATGCTTTGTACCTGGACCCGCCGGGCACGCAAGCGCCCCCGGCATTCGCCCACACCCCCGTCTGTGCCGGGCATAACCGTTGTCGGTACTGCCAGCAGGAATTCGATCTGTTGCACAAACGTGCGGCATTGCTGGTGCTTGGCCAGAGTGGCCTGCTTGAGGTGTGAACACGGCTCAAGCCAGGGGATGCAGGGTGCCGGTCGCAGGTCAGCGGCGGGCGAAGGTATCGGGTCGGTTGCCCGAGACTTTGCGGCAATGCACCAGGGCATCGCGAATCATGAAGTTCACCAGGGTCGGCGAGACCCCCAGCTCCTTGGCGATGTCCTTTTGTGGGACGCCGTGCAGGCGATACATCTCGAAGGCGTAGCGCGTGCGGCTGGGCAGCTCGGTCAGGGCTTCGGCGATGTTTTCCAGGGTGGAAAAGTTCATGTGGGAGGTTTCAGGTGAAGCGCCATGAATGACCACATTCAAGCCTTCCTCTTCAGTGCCTGAATACTTCTGCTCCAAGGCCTGCTTGCGGTAGTGATCGATGGCCAGGTTGCGCACGATCTGGAACAGGTAGCTGAGCTGGGCCTTGAACGAGGAGGTGATTTGCGGCGCCGACTGCAGGCGGAAAAAGGCATCCTGGACCACATCTTCAGCCCGGGATCGGCAGCCGGTAATACGGGCTGCGATCTTGACCAGGATCAGACGGTTGTCGACAAAAGCCTGGAGTAACGGTGAATCGCACCTGCTTGTGGATACTTGTTCCGTCATGGAAATCACCTTGTTGCAAAGAGGTAAGTGGGACGTCAGAAAAATCCGACCTGTCCTACACATCGAGCGACAAATTAGGCTGAATGATAATGATTGTCAATTGAGAAAAAGAACTAATGCTCTCTGTCGGTGCAGATTGAGAACGGCTGCTCGTTCATGGGGTGGATCAGGGCCATGAAGGGCAGCATGCGGACTAATTATTTCAAGACGTCATCCGTTCTCATTGGAGAAAGATTCCGGGCAGCAGGCCCGGCCACGGCGCTTTCCGGATGCCCATGATTTACTTATAACTATTTGATTTATAGATAGTTTTTTAAGTTATGGCAGAGCGAGGCCCGATCTCCATTGCAAGCATAATCCTGGCAGGAAACCCCATGACGGACGCGTTCGAACTCCCCAGTACCCTGGCCCAAGCCCTTCAACGCCGGGCAGTCCTGGCACCTGATCAAGTGGCGTTGCGTTTCCTCGCCGAAGAGCAGGCGCAGAGCGTGGTCCTCAGTTATCGGGATCTGGACCTTCGTGCGCGGACCATTGCGGCCGCCCTGCAAGCCGATGCCGAGCAGGGGGATCGGGCGGTCCTGTTGTTCCCCAGTGGTGCGGATTACGTCGCGGCGTTTTTCGGCTGCCTGTATGCCGGGGTCATCGCGGTGCCGGCCTATCCGCCGGAGTCGACCCGTCGTCATCACCAGGAACGCTTGATCTCGATCCTTGCCGACGCCGAGCCGCGTCTGCTGCTGACCAGCGCCGGGCTGCGGGAGTCGCTGGCGCAAATGGACGAGCTGCAGGCCGCGGGCGCACCACACCTGCTGTGCGTGGACACCCTGGACGCCGGGCTGGCCGAAGACTGGCAGGCGGTTGAGCTTAAGGACGACGACATCGCCTTCCTGCAATACACCTCCGGTTCCACTGCGCTGCCCAAGGGCGTGCAGGTCAGCCACGGCAATCTGGTGGCCAACGAGCTGTTGATCCGTCGCGGTTTCGGTATCGACCTCAACCCGGACGACGTGATCGTTAGCTGGCTGCCGCTGTACCACGACATGGGCTTGATCGGCGGCCTGCTGCAACCGATTTTCAGCGGCGTGCCCTGTGTGCTGATGTCACCGGCCTACTTCCTGGCGCGGCCCGTACGCTGGCTGGAAGCGATCAGCGAATACGGCGGCACCATCAGCGGCGGCCCGGATTTCGCCTACCGCCTGTGCAGCGAGCGAGTCAGTGAATCGGCCCTGGAGCGTCTCGACCTCAGCGGCTGGCGCGTGGCTTATTCCGGTTCGGAGCCGATCCGCCTCGACACCCTGGAGCGCTTTGCCGAAAAATTCAGCGCCAGCGGTTTTTGTCGCGACAACTTCCTGGCTTCCTACGGCCTGGCCGAAGCCACTCTGTTCGTCGCCGGTGGCGTGCGCGGCCGGGGCATCCCGGCCCTGCACCTGGACGACCAGGCCCTGGCGCAGAACCGTGCCGAGCCGGGGCAGGGCAGCGCGATGATGAGCTGCGGCTTCAGCCAGCCGGAACACGCCGTGCTGGTAATGGATCCTCAGCAACTCAGCGAATTACCTGACAACCGCATCGGCGAAGTCTGGGCCGCCGGGCCGAGCATTGCCCACGGCTACTGGCGCAATCCCGAAGCCAGCGCCAAGACCTTCGTTCAGCATGCCGGCCGTACCTGGCTGCGCACCGGTGACCTGGGTTTCATGCGCGACGGTGAGCTGTTCATCACCGGGCGCCTGAAGGACCTGCTGATCGTGCGCGGGCACAACCTGTATCCCCAGGACATCGAAAAGACCATCGAGCGCGAAGTGGAAGTGGTGCGCAAGGGCCGGGTGGCAGCGTTCGCGGTCAGCGACCAGGGGCAGGAAGGTATCGGCATCGCTGCGGAAATCAGCCGCAGCGTGCAGAAGATCCTGCCCCCCGAAGCGCTGATCAAGGCCATCCGCCAGGCCGTGGCCGAAGCCTGCCAGGAAGCGCCCAGCGTGGTGGTGTTGCTCAACCCCGGGGCCCTGCCGAAAACCTCCAGCGGCAAGTTGCAGCGCTCCGCCTGCCGCACCCGTCTGGCCGATGGCAGCCTGGATTACTACGCGCTGTTCCCGCAAGCCGGCAGCGAACCCGCGCGGGTCGGCGAAGGTTCCGGCGACGCGCTGCAAAGCCTGATCGGGCGGATCTGGCAGGAACAACTGCAATGCACGGCAGTGGCCGCCGACGATCACTTCTTCCTCCTGGGAGGCAACTCCATCGCGGCCACCCAGGTCATGGCCCGCCTGGGTCAGGAACTGGGCCTGGAGTTGAGCCTGCGCCTGTTGTTCGAGGCCCCGACCCTGGGCGCCTTCAGCGCCGCCGTGGCGCGCCTGCAACAGGACGGCGGCGTGGCCCAGGGCAGCATCAACGCCCTGTCGCGCCAGCAGCCGCTGCCCCAATCCCTGGCACAGAACCGTCTGTGGATCACCTGGCAACTGGACCCGCACAGCAGCGCCTACAACATTCCCGGCGGCCTGCGTCTGCGTGGCGAACTGGACGAAGACGCCCTGCGTACCAGCTTCCAGCAGTTGCTCCAGCGCCACGAAGCCCTGCGCACGCGCTTCTTCGAGCGTGACGGCCAGGCCCTGCAGCAGGTGGACGCCGCTGGCGAATTCAATCTGCAAGTGATCGATATCAGCGATTTGCCTGTGGCCGAGCGTGAAGCCCGCGCCCTGCAGATCCGCGAGGATGAAGCCCGCACCCAGTTCGACCTGGAGCAAGGCCCGCTGTACTGGGCGACCCTGGTGCGCCTGGATGACGAAGAGCACCAACTGCTGCTGACCTTGCACCACATCATCGCCGACGGCTGGTCGCTGAATGTGCTGATCGACGAGTTCTCCCGGCTCTACGCCGCGGCGGCCCAGGGGCAAAACCTGGACCTGGCCCCCCTGACCTTGCAGTACGCCGATTACGGCAGTTGGCAGCGTCAATGGCTGGCCCAGGGCGAAGGCCAGCGCCAGCTGGACTACTGGAAGCGCCAGCTGGCCGGCGAGGCTCCGGTACTCAGCCTGGCCACCGACCACCCGCGCTCGGCCCAGGTCCGCCACAGCGCGGCGCGCCACAGCCAGCGCTTGAGCGCGACCCTCAGCGAGGCGATCCGCCAGACTGCCCAGGCCCAGCAAGTGACGCCGTTCATGCTGTTGCTGGCCACCTTTCAGACCCTGCTGCACCGCTACAGCGGACAGACCGATATCCGCATCGGTGTGCCCAACGCCAACCGTCCGCGCCTGGAAACCCAGGGCCTGCTGGGCTTTTTCATCAACACCCAGGTATTGCGCGGCCAGCTGGATTCGCGCCAGACCTTCGCCGAGCTGCTGCAACAGACCCGCCGCACCGCCCTTGAAGCCCAGGCTCATCAGGACCTGCCCTTCGAACAGTTGCTCGAAGCCCTCCCCGAAGCCCGCGAGCAAGGCCTGTTCCAGGTCATGTTCAACCACCAGCAGCGCGACCTCAGCGCCTTGCGCCGTCTGCCCGGGCTGCTGGCCGAAGAGCTGCCGTGGCACAGCCGCGAGGCCAAGTTCGACCTGCAACTGCATACCGAGGAAGACCGCAACGGCCGCTTGAGCCTGGCGTTCGACTACGCCGACGAGCTGTTCGAGGCGACCAGCATCCAGCGTCTGGCTGGGCACTTCATCAGCCTGCTGGAGCATGCCTGCCAGCAACCGGACAGCGCCCTGGGCGACTTGCCGTTGCTCGGCAAGGCCGAAGCAGCGCAGCTGCAGCAATGGAGCGTGGCCCCCTGTGCGCCCGCCGAGCGTTGGTTGCCGGAGCGCCTGCAGGAACAACTGCAGCAGACCCCGGAGCGCACCGCGCTGGTCTGGGACGGCGGCCAACTGAGCTTTGCCGAACTCCACGCCCAGGCCAACCGCCTGGCCCACTACCTGCGGGACAAGGGCGTCGGCCCGGACGTGTGCGTGGCCATCGCCGCCGAACGTTCGCCGCAACTGCTGATCGGCCTGCTGGCGATCATCAAGGCCGGTGGCGCCTACGTACCCCTGGACCCGGACTACCCCGCCGAGCGCCTGGCCTACATGCTCGAAGACAGTGGCGTGGAGCTGCTGCTGACCCAGACCCATTTGCTGGGCCAGATGCCCGAGGCCCAAGGCGTCAGCACCCTCGCCATGGACAGCCTCAAGCTCGACAGCTGGCCGAGCCAGGCCCCGGGCCTGCACCTGCACGGCGACCACCTGGCCTACGTGATCTACACCTCCGGCTCCACCGGTCAGCCCAAGGGCGTCGGCAACACCCACCGCGCGCTGATGGAGCGCCTGCAATGGATGCAGGACAACTACCAGCTGCACGCCGACGATGTGCTGATGCAGAAGGCTCCCATCAGCTTCGACGTGTCGGTGTGGGAGTGCTTCTGGCCGCTGATCAGCGGCTGCCGCCTGCTGCTCGCCGCCCCCGGCGAGCACCGCGATCCCCATCGCATCGCTCAGCTGGTGCAGGAGTACGGCGTCACCACGCTGCACTTCGTGCCGCCGCTGTTGCAGCTGTTTGTCGAGGAGCCGTTGAGCGCCCAATGCCACAGCCTGCGCCGGGTGTTCTCCGGTGGCGAAGCTTTGCCCGCCGAACTGCGCAACCGCCTGCTGCAACTGTTGCCGAACGCGCAACTGCACAACCGCTACGGCCCCACCGAAACCGCGATCAACGTCACCCACTGGCAGTGTTCGGTGGATGACGGCGAGCGCTCGCCCATCGGCCGCCCGCTGGGCAATGTGCTGTGCCGGGTGCTGGATGCCGAGCTCAACCTGATGCCCGTCGGGGTGCCCGGCGAGCTGTGCATCAGCGGCCAGGGCCTGGCCCGGGGTTACCTGGGGCGCCCGGCGCTGACCGCCGAACGCTTTGTGGTCGACCCCCTGAGTGAGGAGGGTGCGCGCCTGTACCGCACCGGTGACCGCGTACGCTGGTGCGCCGACGGCGTGCTGGAATACCTCGGTCGCCTCGACCAGCAGGTCAAGCTGCGGGGCTTTCGGGTCGAGCCGCAGGAAATCGAAGCGCGGCTGCTGGCCCAGGACGGCGTGGCCCAGGCCGCAGTGCTGGTGCGGGACACCGTCGCCGGTGCGCAGTTGATCGGCTACTACACCGCTAATGCCACCGACGAAGATCAAACCGAACACAGCGCCCGGCTGAAAAATGCCCTGGCCGCTGAACTGCCGGAGTACATGGTGCCGGCGCAACTGCTGCGCCTGGACGCCATGCCCCTGAGCCCCAGCGGCAAGCTGGATCGCCGGGCCTTGCCGGAGCCGCAATGGCAGGTGCGCGAGCACGTCGAGCCGGGCACCGATCTGGAGCGGCAGATCGCCCAGATCTGGCGCGAAGTGCTGGGGCAGCCACGGATCGGCCTCAAGGACGACTTTTTCGCCCTGGGCGGGCATTCGCTGCTGGCCACCCAGATCATTTCCCGTACCCGCCAGGCCTGCGATGTCGAACTGCCGTTACGGGCACTGTTTGAAGCCAGCGAACTGGGGGCCTTTGCCGAACAGGTGCTGCTGATCCAGCAATCCGGTGCGCGCAATCAGCAGCCGCCGATTGCCCGGGTCGACCGCAGCCTGCCGGTGCCGCTGTCCTATTCCCAGCAGCGCATGTGGTTCCTCTGGCAGATGGAACCCGATAGCCCGGCCTACAACGTTGGCGGTATGGCGCGGCTGTCTGGCGTGCTCGACGTGGGCCGTTTCGAGGCGGCGTTGCAGGCACTGATCCTGCGCCATGAAACCCTGCGCACCACCTTCCCCAGCGTCAATGGCGTGGCCCATCAGCAGGTGCATGCCGATACCGGCCTGCGCATGGCCTGGAAGGATTTCTCGGCCCTGGCTCCGGATGCCCGGCAACAACGCCTGCAACAACTGGCGGACAGCGAAGCCCACCAGCCCTTCGACCTGGAGACCGGCCCTTTGCTGCGCGCCTGTCTGGTCAAGGCCGGCGAGCAGGAGCACTACTTCGTCCTGACCCTGCACCACATCGTCACCGAAGGCTGGGCCATGGACATCTTCGCTCGCGAGCTGGGCGCGCTGTACGAAGCCTTCCTCGACGACCGCGAATCGCCCCTGGAACCCTTGCCGGTGCAGTACCTGGATTACAGCGTCTGGCAGCGCCAGTGGCTGGAATCCGGCGAGCGCCAGCGTCAGTTGGACTACTGGACCGGGCAACTGGGCCGCGAACACCCGCTGCTGGAACTGCCCAGCGACCGGCCACGCCCAGCGGTGCAAAGCCACCAGGGCGAGCTGTACCGCTTCGATTTGAGCGACGAACTGGCGGCCCGGGTGCGCGCCTTCAATGCCGAGCACGGCCTGACCCTGTTCATGACCATGACCGCCGCGTTGTCGCTGCTGCTGTACCGCTACAGCGGCCAGAGCGACCTGCGCATCGGCGCGCCGGTGGCCAACCGCATCCGTCCAGAAAGCGAAGGGCTGATCGGCGCCTTCCTCAACACCCAGGTGCTGCGTTGCCAGCTCGACGGGCAGATGAGCGTCGGCCAGTTGCTGGAGCAGGTACGCCACACCGTGATCGAGGGCCAGTCGCACCAGGACCTGCCGTTCGACCATCTGGTGGAAGCCTTGCAACCACCGCGCAGTACCGCCTACAACCCGCTGTTCCAGGTGATGTGTAACGTCCAGCGCTGGGAGTTCCAGCAAAGCCGGCAGTTGGCGGGCATGACCGTGCAATACCTGGTCAACGATGCCCGGGCCACCAAGTTCGACCTCAACCTGGAAGTCACCGACCTGGATCAGCGTCTGGGCTGCTGCCTGACCTACAGCACCGACCTGTTCGACGAGCCGCGCATTGCGCGCATGGCGGCCCATTGGCGCAATCTGCTGGAGGCCTTGCTCAGCAATCCGCAACAGCGTCTGTGCGAGTTGCCGCTGCTGCACGCCGAGGAGCAGCAACAGCTGCTGGACAGTTTGAGTGTCGAGCCCGGCGAGCAACGTCTGGACCAGTGCATCCACCACCTGTTCAGCGAACAGGCCCTGGCCCGCAAGGACGCCCCGGCCCTGACCTTCGCCGGACAGACCCTGAGCTACAGCGAACTGGACAGCCGCGCCAACCGCCTGGCCTGGATGCTTCGTGAGCGTGGCGTGGGCCCGCAAGTGCGGGTCGGCCTGGCGCTGGAGCGTTCCCTGGAAATGGTCGTGGGCTTGCTGGCGATCCTCAAGGCCGGTGGCGCCTACGTGCCCCTGGACCCGGAATACCCCCTGGATCGCCTGCACTACATGATCGAGGACAGCGGCATCGGCCTGCTCCTCAGTGATGCGCGGATGTTCGCCGCCCTGGGTGAGTTGCCGACGGGTGTCGGTCGTTGGTGCCTGGAGGAAGACGGCGCGCTGCTGGCCGACTACCCGGCCGGCGAATTGCCCTTCATCAGCCTGCCCCAGCATCAGGCGTACCTGATCTACACCTCCGGCTCCACCGGCCAGCCCAAGGGCGTGGTGGTGTCCCACGGGGAAATTGCCATGCACTGCCAGGCGGTGATCCGTCGTTTCGGCATGCGCGCGGACGATTGCGAGCTGCACTTCTATTCCATCAACTTCGACGCCGCCACCGAGCGCTTGCTGGTGCCGCTGCTCAGCGGTGCCCAGGTGGTGCTGCGGGCCCAGGGCCAGTGGGACGCCGAGGAAATCTGCCAGCTGATTCGTCAGCATCGCATCAGCATCCTCGGCTTCACCCCGAGCTACGGCAGCCAGTTGGCCCAGCATCTGGCGACCCAGCAGCAGACCCTGCCGGTGCGCATGTGCATCACTGGCGGCGAGGCCCTGACCGGCGAACACCTGCAGCGCATCCGCGCGGCGTTCCAGCCGAGCCTGTTCTTCAACGCCTACGGCCCCACCGAAACCGTGGTCATGCCCTTGGCCAGCCTGGCGCCTGAGCACTTGGCGGACGGCGTGGCCAGCGTGCCGATCGGCCGCATTGTCGGGGCGCGGGTGGCTTACATTCTCGATGCCGATCTGGCGCTGGTGCCTCAGGGCGCGACGGGTGAGCTGTATGTCGGCGGTGCCGGTCTGGCCCAGGGTTATCACCGTCGTCCGGGGATGAGTGCCGAGCGCTTTGTCGCCGACCCATTCGCCACCGATGGCGGGCGCCTGTACCGCACCGGGGATCTGGTGCGCCAGTGCGCCGACGGCCAGCTGGAGTACATCGGCCGAGTCGATCATCAAGTGAAAATTCGCGGCTTCCGCATCGAGCTGGGGGAAATCGAAACCCGTCTGCTGGATCATCCGGCTGTGCGTGAAGCGGTGGTGCTGGCTCTCGACACCCCGGCCGGCAAACAGCTGGCCGGCTATTTGGTCAGCGAAGTGGCCGAGCACAACGAGGTGCAGCAGGCCAACCTGCGCGAAGCCCTCAAGCAGCAGCTGAAAACCCAGCTGCCGGACTACATGGTGCCGACCCACCTGATCCTGCTCGGCAGCATGCCGCTGACCGCCAACGGCAAGCTCGATCGCCGAGCCCTGCCGATGCCCGATCCGGAGCTCAATCGCCAGCAGTATGTGGCGCCGAGCAACGAGCTGGAACAGACCCTGGCCGGGGTCTGGGGCGAAGTGCTGAACGTGCAGCAAGTGGGCCTCAACGACAACTTCTTCGAACTGGGGGGCGACTCGATCCTGTCGATCCAGGTGGTCAGCCGCGCCCGCCAGCTGGGGATTCATTTCACCCCGCGGGACCTGTTCCAGCACCAGACCGTGCAGACCCTGGCGCGGGTTGCCAGCCACACTCAGCGCGTCAGCGCCGAGCAGGGCCAGCTCAGTGGCGAAGCGCCGCTGACGCCGATCCAGCACTGGTTCTTCGACAGCCGTATTCCCCAGCCGCAGCACTGGAACCAGGCCTTGTTGCTGGAACCGCTGGGCACCCTGGATGCGTCGTTGCTGGAGCAAGCCCTGCTGGCGGTGCTGGAGCAACACGACGCCCTGCGCCTGCGCTTCAATCGGTCGGGCGGACAGTGGCGTGCCGAGTACCTGCCGCTGTCCGATGCTCCCTTGTTGTGGCAGGTGCGGGTGCCGTCCATGGACACCTGCGAGGCGCTGTTCGCCGATGCCCAGCGCAGCCTCGACCTGGAACACGGGCCGCTGCTGCGGGCGGTGCTGGTGGACGGCCCTGAAGGCGAGCAACGGGTGCTGCTGGCCATCCACCACCTGGTGGTGGACGGTGTGTCCTGGCGCGTGCTGCTGGAAGATTTGCAAAACGCCTATCGTCAGTTGCAAGCCGGACAGGCCCTGAACTTGCCGGCCAAGACCAGCGCCCTGCGGGACTGGTCGAGCCGCCTGCAAGCCTATGCCGGCAGCGAATCCCTGCGTGAAGAACTGAGCTGGTGGCAGCAACAACTGGCTGGCCCGGCCGCGCAACTGCCGGGCTTGAATGCCGCTGGCAGCCAGCAGCATCAACAGGCCCGCAGCCACAGCGTGACCCTGGATGCCGAACGCACCCGCCAGTTGCTGCAACAGGCTCCGGCGGCCTACCGCACCCAGGTCAATGACCTGCTGCTGACCGCCCTGGCTCGGGTGCTGTGCCGCTGGAGCGGGCAGCCTTCGGCCCTGGTGCAACTGGAAGGCCACGGCCGCGAGGCGCTGTTCGACGAGATCGACCTGACCCGCACCGTGGGCTGGTTCACCAGCGCCTATCCGCTGCGCCTGACGCCGTTGCAGGTGGAGGAAGCGGCCGGGCAGGGCGCGTCGATCAAGGCCATCAAGGAACAACTGCGGGCCGTGCCGCACAAGGGCCTGGGTTATGGCGTGCTGCGCTACCTGGCAGATGCAAGCTGCCGCGAGGCCCTGGCGGCGCTGCCGCTGGCGCCGGTGACCTTCAACTACCTGGGGCAGTTCGACCAGAGCTTTGGCGCCGATGCCTTGCTGCGCCCGCTGGATGAATCCGTGGGCCCGGCCCACGCACCTGAAGCCCCGTTGCCCAACGAGCTGAGCATCGACAGCCAGGTCTATGGCGGCGAACTGGTGCTGCGCTGGACCTACAGTGGCGAACGTTTCGATGCCGAGTTGATCGGCGAGCTGGCGAGCGCCTACCTGGGCGAGCTGCAGAGCCTGATCGCCCATTGCCTGAAGGACGATGCCGGTGGCCTGACGCCGTCGGACTTCCCCCTGGCGCGCTTGACCCAGGCCCAGCTCGATGGCCTGCCGGTGCCGGCGGCGCAGATCGAAGACGTCTACCCGCTGACCCCGATGCAGGAAGGCATGCTGCTGCACACCCTGCTGGAGCCGGGCACCGGCCTGTATTACATGCAGGACCGCTACCGCATCAACAGCGAACTGGACCCGGAGCGTTTCGCCCAGGCCTGGCAGGCGGTGGTGGCCCGCCATGAGGCTCTGCGCGCGTCCTTCTGCTGGAACGTCGGCGAAGACATGCTGCAAGTTATCCACAAGCCGGGCCGCACCCCGATCGAGTTCCTCGACTGGAGCGCGGTGCCCGAGGCCGAGCAAGAGGCCAAGCTGCAGGCCCTGCATAAACAGGAGCGTGAGGCCGGCTTCGATCTGCTCAATCAGGCGCCGTTCCACCTGCGGCTGATCCGCGTCGGCGCTGCGCGCTACTGGTTCATGATGAGCAACCACCACATCCTCATCGATGCCTGGTGCCGCTCGTTGCTGATGAACGACTTCTTCGAGATCTACACCGCCCTGGGCGAAGGTCGCGAGGCGCAGCTGGCGGTGCCACCGCGTTACCGCGACTACATCGGCTGGCTGCAGCACCAGAGCCTGTCGCAGGCGCGGCAGTGGTGGCGGCAGAACCTTGAAGGTTTTGAACGCACCACGCCGATCCCCAGCGACCGGCCGTTCCTGCGCGAACACGCCGGCGACAGCGGCGGCATGACAGTCGGCGACTGCTACACCCGCCTCGATGCCCGGGACGGTGCGCAACTGCGCGAGCTGGCGCAACAGCATCAGCTGACCATCAACACCTTCGCCCAGGCGGCCTGGGCCCTGGTGCTGCGGCGCATGAGCGGCGATCGCGACGTGCTGTTCGGCGTCACCGTGGCCGGGCGCCCGGTGGACATGCCGCAGATGCAACGCACCGTCGGCCTGTTCATCAACAGCATCGCCCTGCGGGTCAAGCTGCCCGAGGAGGGGCAGCGCTGCAGCGTGCGCCAGTGGCTCAGCGGCTTGCTCGACAGCAACATGCAGCTGCGCGAATACGAGTACCTGCCGCTGGTGGCGATCCAGGAAACCAGCGAACTGCCCAAGGGCCAGCCGCTGTTCGACAGCCTGTTCGTGTTCGAGAACGCCCCGGTGGAAGTCTCGGTGCTGGACCGTGCCCAGAGCCTGAACGCCAGTTCGGATTCCGGCCGTACCCATACCAACTTCCCGATCACTGCCGTGTGCTACCCGGGGGATGACCTGGGCCTGCACCTGTCCTACGACCAGCGCTACTTCGAGCAGGCGACCATTGAGCGCATGCTCGGCGAGTTCAAGCGCCTGCTGCTGGCCCTGATGCAGGGTTTCCACGGCGACATGGCCGAACTGCCGCTGCTGGGTGAAGAGGAGCAGGACTTCCTGCTCGCCGGCTGCAACCAGAGCGAGCATGAGTACCCGCTGGAGCGCAGCTACGTGGAGCTGTTCGAGGCCCAGGTGGCAGCCCATCCGCAACGCGTTGCCGCCAGTTGCCTGGATCAGCGCTATAGCTATGCCGAGTTGAACCAGCGCAGCAACCGTCTGGGCCACGCCCTGATCGCCAACGGCGTGGGTTTTGATCAGCCGGTGGCCTTGCTGGCCGAGCGCGGCCTGGAACTGCTGGGCATGATCATCGGCAGCTTCAAGGCCGGGGCCGGCTACCTGCCCCTGGACCCGGGCCTGCCAAGTCAGCGCCTGGGCCGCATCATCGAACTCAGTCGCACGCCGATCCTGGTCTGCAGCGCGGCCTGCCGCGAACAGGCCCAGGCCCTGCTGGACGAGTTCGCCTGTGCCGGGCGTCCGCGGCTGCTGGTCTGGGAGGAGCTGCAAGCCGCCGGGCATGCCGAGAGCAACCCGGGCCGCTACAGCGCGCCGGACAACCTGGCCTACGTGATCTACACCTCCGGTTCCACCGGCCTGCCCAAGGGCGTGATGGTGGAGCAGCGCGGCATGCTCAACAACCAGCTGAGCAAGGTGCCGTACCTGCAACTGAGCGAGGCCGACGTGATCGCCCAGACGGCGTCCCAGAGCTTCGACATATCGGTCTGGCAGTTCCTTGCCGCACCGCTGTTCGGCGCCCGGGTCGACATCGTGCCCAACACCATCGCTCACGATCCCCAGGGCCTCCTGGCCCACGTCGAGGAGCAGGGCATCACGGTGCTGGAGAGCGTGCCGTCGCTGATCCAGGGCATGCTCGCCCAGGACGCTATCGCCCTGGATGGCCTGCGCTGGATGCTGCCCACCGGCGAGGCCATGCCACCGGAGTTGGCGCACCAATGGCTGCTGCGTTATCCACAGGTCGGCCTGGTGAACGCCTACGGTCCGGCGGAATGCTCCGATGACGTGGCCTTCTTCCGCGTCGACCTGGCCTCGACCCGGGGCGCCTACCTGCCCATCGGTACGCCCACCGACAACAACCGCCTGTACCTGATGGACGAAGCCCTGGAGCTGGTGCCCCTGGGCGCGGTCGGCGAGTTGTGCGTGGCCGGCACCGGTGTCGGCCGCGGTTACGTCAGCGACCCGTTGCGTACAGCGCTGGCCTTCGTGCCCCATCCGTTCGGTGCTGCGGGCGAACGCCTGTACCGCACCGGCGACCTGGCACGCCGGCGCAGCGACGGCGTATTGGAATACGTTGGCCGTATCGACCACCAAGTGAAGATCCGTGGCTATCGCATCGAACTGGGGGAAATCGAAGCGCGCCTGCACGAACAGCCGGAACTGCGCGATGCCGCCGTGGGTGTGCAGGAAGGGGTCAACGGCAAGCATCTGGTGGGCTATCTGGTCGCCAGTGACTCAAGCCTGAGCCCGAGCGAGTGCCTGGAGCGGATCAAGCCGCGGCTGCGCGCCGAGCTGCCGGAATACATGGTGCCGCTGCACTGGCTGTGGCTGGAACGCCTGCCCCTCAACGCCAACGGCAAGCTCGATCGCAAGGCCCTGCCGGCCTTGGAGATCGGCCAGCTGCAGAGCCAGGACTATCAAGCGCCGGGCAATGAACTGGAGCAAACCCTGGCCGATATCTGGGCCGAGGTGCTCAAGGTCGAACGAGTGGGCGTGCGCGACAACTTCTTCGAGTTGGGCGGGCATTCCTTGCTGGCCACGCAGATCGCCTCGCGGGTACAGAAAACCCTGCAACGCAACGTACCGCTGCGGGCCATGTTCGAATGCAGCACGGTGCAGGAGTTGGCCGCGTACATCGACGGTTTGGGTGCCAATGAAATCAGCGAGGAGAAGGTCGACCGCCTGAGTGACCTGATGGCCGAGCTGGAGGGCTTGTAAGCTTTTACGGCGGGCGCAGCCACCCCAAAGGCTGCGCCTCACTCCTTCAGGAAGGTCGCCCATTCAGGCTTTACGGCCGCTGCATAACCGAGCGGTCTCTACAGGAAGCCTATACAGGGGGGGAAATACAAAGGCAGTATTAAGCTAAGGGTTTGGTTTGCCCTTATCGATTGGACTGAGCATGAAGAAAAAATGACAAGGATGCACCGAATGAAAGCAGAGTTGCGAGGCGGCGAAAAAATCATCAAAGAAGGGCCAGCAAACCTTCAAAGAAATATTGAGACGGTGGGCGGAAGGCTTTTTTTGACGAACCAGCGTGTGCTATTTGTCGCGCATAAATTTAACTTTCAAAGCGCTCCTGACGAGATTGAAATCTCAAACATCCAGTCATTGCAGCCGGCATGGACTAGATTTTTAGGTCTTATCCCCGTTTTCCCCAACTCTTTATCTGTTTTTACAAAGCAGGGTATAGAGTCTCGATTTGTACTATTTGGCCGTGACGCATGGGCTGCTGCCATTGCTGCAACCATGAATGGGGCCAATGGCTAAATAACCTTCAGTTTGAAATAGTCCGCCGCGCATTGCCCGACAGCAGCCCTGTCGGGCTTTGTCGTTTCAGACAGTTCAAGGAGCGGAACCATGGCAGAACAGCTTTACTGGCACGACATCGAAGACTCCCTGGGCAACTGGAGTGGCCTCGGTGTTGAAGTCGAAGCGGGCGCCACGGACAGGCCGCCGCTGCACCTGCGCACCGGCAACAATGCCCGGATCAAGCTGATGCACCACGACACGCCACTGTTCTGGGCCACCTTCGCCTGGGATCACGGCGGCGTCTGGCTGGTGCGCAACCCGCTGGCGGAAGGCGCCGAATGCCGAATGCTGGCCCCCATCGACTCACCCACAGTCCAACAGTACGCAGCCCTGGCGCCTGAGCTACGGATCAAGGCCTGGAGCCGCTATTTCGTCAGCCGCCTCAGCGAAAGCGCCCGGCACTTCCTCACCCCCGGTTTCTGGCTGGCCCAGAGCCTGCTGCCGGAGCCCTCCAGCACCGCGAACGGCCTGGACCACTGGCGCTTCACCTCGGTGATCGATCCTTTGACCCACGTGCCCAGCTGGCACCTGTACGGCGAGGATTTTCTCGACAACCTGCAACCCCAGACCCTGGAGTGGATCGACTGGTGGCACGGCGGCGGCAAGCTCATTGGCCTGCACCGGGTCGATCCCCAAGCCGGGCGCTTGAAATGGTGGCGCAAGAAGGCCCGGGAAGGCAGCCTGCCGCCGATTCTGCTGTGGTACGTCGGCGGGCTGGCCTCCTATGTGGTCATCGATGGGCATTACCGCTTGCAGGCGGCCATTGCGGAAAACCTCGCGCCATCATTCATCGTCCTCAGCGCCACCCGCGAGCGCGACTTCACGCCGAGCCTGGAGCATCAGCAGCGGGTCATGGATTCACTGCGCAAGCGCGGCGACGCGGTGCCGCGCAACCCGGCCCTGAGCACCGAGCACCTCAACCGGGTGCTGATCCAGGCGTTCGATGACCGGCCGCAATACCGCAGCGCTACCCCGGCCTGGGCCGGCAACGAGCCGCAATCGCAGTGGTGCGACGAGGTGTGCCAGTGCCTGAGCGGGCAAGGGCTGGAGGACCAGATGGAGGCGGTGATTGCCCGGCGTGGGTAGGGCGCTGGCCGTGTTCGCTGGCAAGCCAGCTCCTACAGGGGGGCTGCTTGTAGGAGCCGGCTTGCCGGCGAACAGGTCCCCAAACACTCTGCTATATTCGCGCCCGTCCGCCGCAGGGCCGGTCATTGATTAAGGATTATGGACAATCGTGGAACAGATTTTCTGGCGTGACATCGAGGATTTGGCCGGCCACTGGAACGGCCTCGGCGTGGACGTCAAATGCTCGGCCAACAGCAAGCCCAACCTGTGCCTGCTCAGCGGCAACAACCGCCGCATGCAGTTGGTGCTGGGGGACCAGACCCTGCTCTGGGGCACCATGTCCCGCTGCCTCTACGGCGTGTGGCTGGTGCGCAATCACCTGCAGGAGCAACTGCCGCAAACCCTGGTGGGACCCATCGACTCGCCTCAGGTTGAACAACAGGCGCGCCTCGACCCGGCCCAGCGCCTCAAGGCCTGGAGCCGCTTCTTCGTCGAGCAACTGATGCAGCACCAGCCGGACTTCTTCTACCCCGGCTACTGGCTGGTGCGGGCCCTGCGCCCGCAGTCCCAGAAACCCCTGCGGCCGCTGCTCAGCGGCACCGAAGCCTGGTACTTCAAGGGCGGTGAAGATGCCCAGAGCCATATGCCGCAGTGGGCGATCTACGGCCGCAACATCCTCGACAATCAGCAGCCCGGCTCGGCGCGCTGGGTCGAGTTGTACGAGGGCGGCGGGGCGGTGGTCGGCCTGCATGCCGTGGCCCCCCATTCCGGGCGCTTGAAATGGTGGCGCAAAAAAGCCCGCGAAGGCAGCTTGCCGCCGATCCTGCTGTGGTATGTCAGCGGCCTGAACTGCCACCTGATTCTCGATGGTCATTACCGCCTGCAGGCGGCCATCGATGAAAACCTGCCACCGGAGTTCCTGGTGCTCAGCACGCCGCGGCTCTACCACTATCGCCCCAACCCGCAAGAGCAGCAGAAAGTGCTGGGGGCGCTGCAAGTGCAGGTCCAGCGCAACAACCTGGACACCAGGCGCTTCAACCAGTTGCTGATCAGCACCTTCGATGATCGGCCGTATCACGGCTTCGGCAGCCAGTCGTGGGCGGGGATTGCCTCGGAGCAGGCGTGGATCGAGCAGGTCAGCGGCATTCTCAAGGAGCGCGGTGACCTGAGCGACCTGGAGGAAATCCTCGAACGCGAGGCGCCGGAAGAGTACCGCTGAGGCCCAGCCCTAAGGCGGACACGCCCTCTGTAGGAGCTGGCTTGCCAGCGAACAGGCCCGTAATCCATACGCCAGCCTGAAGGACGCCTTCGCCGGCAAGCCGGCTCCTACGGGCGGGGATACGTGTTGTAGGAGCTGGCTTGCCAGCGAAGAGGCCCGCAAGCCATGCGCCAGCCTGAAGGACGCCTTCGCCGGCAAGCCGGCTGGAAGGTCGCTGGGATGGCGTTTAGTCGCTTTCTTTTGTAAGGCATTTCCGAGAAACTGCGGGCCGCTTGAATGCGTCGGGTGGGCGGGCTAGGGTTCCGGAGCCATCGCCCAATCGATGGCTCGGATGTGCAAGTCCGACCGTTACCAGACGCATAAGCGCTCAGTCATGCCTGAGCGATTTCATGTTCGCCGTGTTATGGCGGCCGTGCGCGGGAGATCTTCGGATCTGCCGGGGTTCTGGTAACTCGGTCTTGCACACCCGCGTACGGCTGCCACCTTATTCGTGTGCAAGCGAACGGTGTCAGCTCCTTGTCATTACCAGGAGTTTGACCATGAAAAAGCTCGTCCCCGATCCCCCCACGTCCTATCGCGATCCCGCCCTCAAGGCCGCCAACGCCACCCTGCGCGTGGCCCTTGCCCGGCAACCGCTGGACTCCGCGCTGTTCCAGCTCACGACCCAAGCCAAACCCGTTTCCCCCGACTCGCTGTTCAGCGTGCGCGAAGGCGTTAGCGCCGAAGAGGCCTTGGTGCACGTGGCGTTGTTGCTCAAATGCGCCGAAGAGGTCTGCGATGAAATCACCCAGCAGGGCAGCGGCCTGGAGCGCGGGCTGATCTGGTCCATGGTGCATTCGGTGGAGATGGCCCGCGCGGTGGTGGAGGCCTTGCTCGACGGCCAGCGCGGGGCCTGAATCCGGGCATCTCCTGATACGTTTTTGTCGCCCCGGTCCGATTGACTGAGCCTGGTTCACGGCACAGTCTGTCGGACCTTTTTCGTCATTCCCTATAGGAGCTAGCCGATGCCTTTCGCCACCCTCGATGGACAACCGTTGCACTACCTTGACCAGGGCCAGGGGCCGGTGGTGTTCCTGGCCGGCAGTTATTTGTGGGACACGAGCATGTGGGCGCCGCAGATCGAGGCGTTGTCGGCACAGTACCGGGTGATTGCCGTGGACCTGTGGGGCCATGGCCAGTCCGGGCCGTTGCCGGCAGGCACCGCGTCGCTGGACGATGTGGCACGGCAGATGTTGGCCTTGCTCGATCATTTGCAGATCGAACGGGTGACCCTGGTGGGCTTGTCGGTGGGCGGCATGTGGGGCGCGCGTCTGGCCCTGGCGGCGCCGCAGCGCATCGACGGGTTGGTGCTGATGGACACTTACCTGGGCGCCGAGCCTGAGCCGACCCGGCAGTATTACTTTTCCCTGTTCCAGCAGATCGAGGACAGCGGCCTGATCGCCGAAGCGCTGCTGGATATCGTGGTGCCGATCTTCTTCCGTCCGGGTATCGATCGGCAGTCGGCGCTGTTCCAGGATTTTCGCGCCAGCCTCGCGGCGCTGCCCGCCGAGGGCCTGCGCCAGAGCGTGATTCCCATGGGGCGCATTACCTTCAGCCGGGCGGATGTGCTGGATCAGTTGGCGCATTTGGATGCGCGCAACACCTTGCTGCTGTGCGGCGACCAGGACCAGCCGCGGCCGCCGGCGGAAACCATCGAGATGGCCGAACGCATCGGCTGCCCTTACCAGCTGGTTCCCGAGGCCGGGCATATTTCCAGCTTGGAGAACCCGGAATTCGTGACCCGGGCCTTGTTGGGGTTTTTACAGCGCAATGGTTGAAGCGCGATTTTTCCGTCGTAGGAGCTGGCTTGCCAGCGAAGGGGCCCGCAAGCCAGGCGCCCGTCGCAAGGACGCTTTCGCCGGCAAGCCGGCTCCTACGGTTGGGGATACGCGTTGTAGGAGCTGGCTTGCCAGCGAAGGGGCCCGCAAGCCAGGCGCCCGTCGCAAGGACGCCTTCGCCGGCAAGCCGGCTCCTACAGGGGCGGGGATTTATTTCGGGCCGAGGATCTGGGTCAGCTTGCCCGGGGCCGGGGCGCCCTGCTGCTGTTGCAGCTCACCCTTGTCGTCGAGGTAGAAGATCGCCGGGGTCGCCGACAGCTCTAGCTCTTCCATCAGTTTCATGTTGGCGTCGAGTTTGGCCTGGACCGCTGCAGGAATACTGGCCAGGGGTTTCAGGGCGCTGCCCTTGCCGGCCTTTTCATGATCCTGCAGGGCCTGTTGCGGGTCTTTGGCGGCCAGCAGGGCGGCGGATTTGCCCGGGCTGTCTTCGCGGATGATGCCCACCATGATATGCCGCAGCTGCACTTTGCCGGCCTTGACCCAGGGCCGTGCCTGTTCCCAGAACATATTGCAGTAGGGGCAGTTGGGGTCGCTGAACAGGTAGACGATGCGCGGTGCATCGGCCTTGCCGTCGGCGATCCAGTTGCTCTTGTCCAGGTTGCCCCAGACCTCCTTGGCCATCGGCGCGTAGACCAGTTTCTGCAAGGGTTCGGCGCTCAGGTCCTTGCCGTCGGCGTCGTACAGGTTGCCCAGCAGCACGTGCTTGCCGTCAGGGGTGAGGTACAGGGTCATGCCGCGGTTCTGGTACTGCGCGGCGTAGCCCTTGAGGCCGTCCGGCGCATCGAAGCTGCCGATGATCTTGGCGCCTTTTTCCTCGATCTTGCGGATCGGTGCAGGCAGTTCTTCGGCCTGCAGCAGCGGCACGTTGAGCAACGCTGCGCCCAAAGACAGGCTCAGCAGGTGGCGGATGAAGGGCATGGCGGTTTCCTTGATGGGGCGACCGGAGTCGGGTGTATGCCGTCGAAATTTTCCAGGGCCCGGGCCAGGCTGGCCTCGGACAACTCTCCCAGGTGGCTGCCCAGCAGGCGGCCGTCGGCGCTGTAGAACAGCGTAGTCGGCAAGGCCATGGAACCCACGGCCTGGCCCAGGCGGCCACCGCCGTCGAACAGGACGTTGTCCAGGTTCAGTTCCTGGGTGGCGAGGAAGGTGGCCACGCTTTGCATGCTTTCGCCCTGGTTGACGAACAGGAAGGTCAGGTCCGGGCGTTGCTGCTGGGCTTTTTCCAGCACCGGCATCTCTCGCCGGCACGGCGGGCACCAGGTGGCCCAGAGATTGATCACCAAGGGCCCGCCCTGGTAGTCGGTGAGTTGCACGTGGTCGCCGGTGGCATTGTGCAGGGCCACTTCGGGCAGGCGCGTGCCCTGGTCGTAGAGGGTCAGGGACAGGGTCGCCAGCAGCCAGAAGGCCAGGCCGCTGCCGACTCCGGCGCCCAGGGGGCGACGCAGTGCCGGGCGTTTCCAGCCCCAGGCCAGGGCCGCCAAGAGCATGAGGATGACCCCGGGCCACGCCAGGAAGCCGCCGTCGCGCAGGTCGATGATCATCCACAGGTCGTGGCGGTAGTGCTTCCAGTAGGCGATGACGAAGCTGATCCGCGCCGCCAGCATGCCCAGCAGGAACAGCGAAAACAGCACCGACTCAGGGTTGTCACCGCCGCGCTTGGCCACCCGCCAGCCCACCAGGGTGGCCAGGGCCAGGGCACTGATCAGCAGCAGGTGGTTGAGGGCAATGGCAAAGGTGCCGATGGTAAAGGTCAGCATCAACGGGCTTCCCGAGTCTGGGTCCAGCGTTGCAGGAAGGTGCTGGCATCCACTTCGCCGGTGATGCGCTGGCTGCGGCGCTCGCTGCCGTCCGGGCCGATCCACAGCATGCTCGGTGGCCCCGGCACTTTGTAGCGGCTCAGGAGTTCGCGGCCGTCGGCGTTGTCCAGGGTGACGTCCAGGCGCAGCAGGCGCACGTCCTTCAGGGCATCCAGGACCTGGGGCTGGCCGAACACGGTTTTCTCCATGATCTTGCAGGACACGCACCAGTCGGCGTAGTAGTCCAACAGCACCCACTGGCCCTGGGCCTGAGCATTGTCCAGGGCGCTTTGCAGCTCGGCCGGGGACTTCACGGTGGTAAAGGCATCATGGGCAGTGACGCTGCTGGCCACACCGCCACCGCTGTAGACCTTCAGTGGCCGCCACAGCTCGTCGCTGCCACCGGCGGCGCCCACCAGCAGCATGCTGCCCCAGACCCCGAACAGTACCGAGCTGGCACCGAAGGCGTGCACCAGCCGCCCGGCGATGGCCCGCTGTTGCCAGGCGCAGTAGGCGAGTACCAGGGCCAGGGCGCCCCACAAACCTATCCACAGGCTGGCGCCCAGTACCGGGCGCAGCATGTAGATGGCGGTGCCCAGGAACAGGAAGCCGAACACGCCCTTGAGCAGGTTCATCCACGGCCCCGGCTTGGGCAGGAAGCGGTTGCCCACGGTCACCAGCAACAGCAGGGGCAGGCCGATGCCCAGGCCCAGGGCGAACAGCGCCAGGCCGCCAAACAGGGCATTGCCGGTCTGGGCGATGTACAGCAGGCCACCGGCCAGGGGCGCGGTCATGCACGGGCCCACCAGCAGCGCAGACAGCGCGCCGAGAGCGCCACAGCCGATCAGGCTGCCGCCCTGGCGCTGGCGACTGGCACCTTCCAGGCGGTCACGCAGGGCCACGGGCAACTGCAATTCAAAGAAGCCGAACATCGGCAGCGACAGCAGGACGAACAGGGCGGCGAAACTGCCCAGCACCCAGGGTTGTTGCAGCCAGGCCTGCAGGTTGCTGCCCAGCAGGGCGGCGATCACCCCCATGCCGGCATACACCAGGGCCATGCACAGCACGTAGCTTGAGGCCAGGGCCAAGCCGCGGCGCGGGCTGGCGCCGCTGCCGACGACCATGCCGGCGAGAATCGGCAACATCGGCAGCGAACAGGGGGCGAAGGCCAGCAGCAGGCCGAAGCCGAAGAAGGCCAGCAGGCCCAGGCCCCAGGATTTCTGTTGCAGCTCATTGGCCAGCAACTGGTCCTGGGCCGAGCCGCCGCTGGTTGTCGCAGAGTTGGCGGCAGCGACTGTGGGCGCACCGCCCAGGTCCACTTCCAGGGTTTGCGGCGGGTAGCACAGGCCGGCGTCGGCACAGCCCTGCCAGCCCAGCTTGATCTTGCCGCTGGCGGCGGCGGGCAATTTTACTTCCAGGCCTTGGCGATACACCGTCTGTTCGCCGAAGAATTCGTCGCTGTGGTCTTCACCCGCCGGCAAGGTCGGTTGCTGCTCGGGCGGCAGGCCGTCGAACTTCAGGCGCTTCTGGTACAGGTAGTAGCCGTCGGCGATCTGCCAGAACAATTGGGTTTCCCCGGAAGGCAGGCGTTCGGAGGTGAACACGAAGGCCTTGCCCACCGGCAGGAAGTCGGGCTTGACCTCGAACGGGTTGTTGCCGGCTTGCGCCAGGGTGGTGAACAGCATGAACAGCAAAATGAACAATCGACGCATGGCCAAGCCTTAAACCGGTGCAAGTAGCGAGCACAATGGCGGGTCCTGATTAACCGATGATTAACCCTGCCTGGCTTGTGGCCAGTGGGCGGCAGGCATAATGTCCGCTTAATCCGCAGCCTGCTTAATCAACGCCTTTGTTACAGGACCGACCATGCACGTACTTGTCTGTGAAGATGATGAGCTGATTGCCAGCGGGATAGTCGCCGGCCTCACGGCCCAGGGCCTGACGGTCGAGCATGTGGCTACCGCTTCTGCGGCGCGGGCCATGCTCGGCGTGGCCGATTTCGACGTGATGGTACTGGACTTGGGCCTGCCGGATGAAGATGGTTTGAAGTTGCTCAAGCAACAGCGCCAGCAGGGCCTGGAGATTCCGGTGCTGATTCTCACCGCCCGGGACTCGGTGACCGACCGGGTCGACGGCCTGCAGGCCGGGGCCGACGACTACCTGCTCAAGCCGTTCGACCTGCGGGAACTGGCGGCGCGCCTGCACACCCTGTTGCGCCGGGTGGCGGGGCGCAGCGTCAACCTCATTGAACACGGACGCCTGACCTATGACCCCAGCACCCGGGAAACCCTGCTGGGTGGCCAGCCGGTGGACTTGTCCCGGCGTGAGCAATCCCTGCTCCAGGCGCTGCTGCACAACCGTGGCCGGGTGCTCTCCAGCGAGCAGCTCAAGGACAGCGTCTATGGCTTCAACGATGAGCTGGAGAGCAACGCGCTGAATGTGCACATCCACCACCTGCGACGCAAACTCGGCAACGGTATCGTCGAAACCGTGCGTGGCCTGGGCTATCGCCTGGGCCCGGCGGATGGCGAGGAGAATCCGTAAGTGAGGAGCCTGCGCCTGCGCCTGAGCATGACCCTCGGCGCTGCCTTCATTCTGATCTGGGCCCTGGCTGCGGCCTGGATGCTCAGTGATCTGCGCAATCAGATGATGTTCTCCCTGGACCAGCGCCTGGTGGCCTCGGCGCGCATGGTGGCCGGCCTGCTGGAACAGATGCCGACGCTGCCGTCCCACGCCCCGGGCAATCAGATCAATAGTGCGGCCCTGACCATTCCTGGGGGCATGGCCTGCCAGGTCAGTTCCTTGCGTGGGCAGATCCTGGCCCGCAGCCACAGCACTCCGGAACACACCCTGGAAGCCGAGAAGCTGGGCTTTCATGACCAGATGATCGACGGTGCGCCCTGGCGCACCTTCACCCTGGTGCGCGGTGACTTGCGCATCACCACCGCCGACCGTCAGGTGGAACGCGAGGCCCTGAACATGTCGGTGCTGCTCGCCGCTTCGGTGCCGGTGGGCGTGGCCTTGCTCGGCTGCCTGTGGCTGCTGTGGCTGGGCATCGGCCAGAGCCTGGCACCACTGAACCGGATCCGCGACGCCCTGATGCGCCGCAGCGCCGATTCCCTGGAGCCGCTGCAGATCCAGCCCATGCCCAGTGAGCTGCGGCCGTTGCTGGAAACCCAGAACCAGCTGTTCCAGCGCATCGCCAAGACCATCGAACGCGAGCGCCGGCTGACCGGTGACGCAGCCCACGAGCTGCGCAGCCCGTTGACCGCAATCAAGACTCACCTGCAAGTAGCGCGCATGACCGAAGGTGCGGCCCGTGACCAGTCCCTGGCCCGAGCCGAAGAAGGGGCCGACCGCATGCACCGGACCCTGGAGCAACTGCTGTTGCTGGCCCGGGTCGAGGGCAGCCTGTCGTTCGATGACGGTGTGCACTGCAACGCCGAGCAGGTGGCGCGCCTGGCGATCCAGGATGCCGCCGTGGGCGCCCGCGCCCGGGTCAAGGTGCACCTGGGGGACAACGCTGCCGAGGCCCCGGTGGAAATGCCCTCGACCCTGGCCATTGCCGCTTTGCGCAACCTGCTGGACAACGCCCTGCGGCATACGCCGGAAGAATGCCCGGTGGAGTTGAATCTGGAGATTGTCGCCGGTCGCCTGCGCTTCCAGGTACGTGACCATGGCTCGGGTATCCCCGCAGAAAACCTGCAGCACCTGACGCAGCGCTTCTGGCGTGACAGCCAGAGTAGCGGTTGCGGCCTGGGCCTGGCGATTGTCCAGGCCATTGTCCAGCGTTGCGGTTGCGAGCTGCACTTTGACAGCCGCCCCGACGGCCTGCGCGTCGAACTGACCCTGCCTGCCCACCGCGCCTGACCCATCACCGTCCACTGTAGGAGCTGGCTTGCCAGCGAAGGGGCCCGAAAGATCGCCTTCGCCAGCAAGCTGGCTCCTACGGGGCGGCATGTGCAATTTCCTCGCCCCGGGGTGTAAATCCCGACCGCGCTGATGCGTTTTTAGAACAGGAAAACCTGTCAGTGCGCACCCTGCTTCGGCTGCGCATCCGGCCGGTGGCCGTTTTGCTCAAATTGCAGCGTGAGGGTTCGAGACATGTCAGCCGTTACCAGCCTTATGGAAGATTCGCCGGTGGGCCTTGGCGCCACCCCGGCAGAGACGCTTTACCAGTTCGACGAATCGCCCCTGCTGGCCCGTCAAAGTCGCCAGGAATCCAATGCCCGCAGCTATCCGCGACGCATCCCCCTGGCCCTCAAGCGGGCCAGCGGCATCCACGTCGAGGACGTCGAGGGCCGGCGTTTCATCGATTGCCTGGCCGGTGCCGGGACCCTGGCCCTGGGCCACAATCACCCGGTGGTGATCGCCGCGATCCAGCAGGTGCTGGCCGATGAGTTGCCGCTGTTGACCCTGGACCTGACCACCCCGGTCAAGGATCAGTTCGTCCAGGACCTGTTCGGCCTGTTGCCCGAGGCCCTGGCCGCCGAGGCCAAGATCCAGTTCTGCGGCCCCACCGGCACCGATGCCGTGGAAGCCGCGCTGAAACTGGTGCGCACCGCCACCGGACGCAGCACCGTGCTGTCGTTCCAGGGCGGTTACCACGGCATGAGCCAGGGCGCGCTGAGCCTGATGGGCAGCCTGGGGCCCAAGCGTCCGCTGGCGGGACTCTTGAACAACGGCGTGCAGTTTTTGCCCTTTCCCTATGACTACCGCTGTCCGTTCGGTCTGGGCGGCGCCGAGGGGGTCAAGGTCAACCTGCATTACCTGGAAAACCTGCTGAGCGACCCGGAAGCGGGAGTGGCCCTGCCGGCGGCGGTCATCGTCGAGGCCGTGCAGGGCGAGGGCGGGGTGATCCCGGCGGACCTGGAATGGCTGCGGGGTGTGCGTCGCATCACCGAGAAGGCGGGGGTGGCGCTGATCGTCGATGAAATCCAGAGCGGCTTCGGTCGCACCGGCAAGATGTTCGCCTTCGAGCACGCCGGGATCATTCCCGATGTGGTGGTGATGTCCAAGGCCATCGGCGGCAGCCTGCCGCTGGCGGTGATGGTCTATCGCGACTGGCTCGACACCTGGCAGCCGGGGGCTCACGCCGGCACCTTCCGCGGCAATCAGATGGCCATGGCCACCGGTTCCGCGGTGATGCGCTACCTCAAGGAGCACCGACTGCCCGAGCACGCGGCGGCCATGGGCGAGCGCTTGCGCGAGCACTTGCTGATCCTGCAACGCGACTACCCGCAGTTGGGGGATATCCGTGGCCGTGGTCTGATGCTCGGCGTGGAACTGGTGGACCCGGCCGGCGCGCCGGACGCCCAGGGCCATCCGCCACAGCATTCGCGCCTGGCTCCCCTGGTACAGCGTGAATGCCTCAAGCGCGGCCTGATCCTTGAACTGGGCGGGCGCCATGGCAGCGTGGTGCGCTTCCTGCCGCCGCTGATCATCAGCGCGGCGCAGATCGATCAGGTGGCGGGGATCTTCAGCAAGGCGGTGGCGGCGGCAGTGGCCAGCCTCTAATTTTTCGCAGCCCTGATTCGTTCCTTCTACACAACTGTCACGCCCGCGGCGCGGCACACCTTATTAGCGATGGAGACAAGCAATGACTTCAGTATTCGACCGTGAGGACATCCTGTTCCAGGTGGTGGTCAACCACGAAGAGCAATACTCGATCTGGCCCGACTACAAGGCCGTGCCCCAAGGCTGGCGCACTGTGGGCAAGAGCGGTTTCAAGAAGGACTGCCTGGCCTACATCGAGGAAGTCTGGACCGACATGCGTCCGCTGAGCCTGCGCCAGAAGATGGACCAGCAGGCTGTGGCCGGCTGATCTTCGGCACGGGCTCTGTAGCCGCTGCTCCAAACGCAAAAAAGCCCGCTGAACCCTTGAGGTCAGCGGGCTTTTTCATGCCCGGCGATCAGGCCGCGGGCTTGATGGCCTGCAAGGTGTAGCTCAAGGGCAGGCGCCATGGCGCGTCCTTGAGCCGCCATTCGCCGCGTTCATCAACGATCATCTGCCCGGGGAGGGCTTCCCAGGGGATGCTCTGGTGCTCCACCAGACCGGTGATCTGCAAGCCCTGGCCCAACAGGGCGCTGATGATTTCGCCCATGCCGTGATTCCACTCGTGGGTCACCGTGGCCTTGAGGCTGCTGTCGGTTTCCACGTAGGTGGCGTCATCGTCCCAGACCAGCGGCTCGCTGCGTTCGAAGTAGGGAAACGCCACTTGCAGCGAGTCGCTGTGACCCTCGTCCAGGGCCCAGAGCATTGGATGCCCCTCGCGGATAAACAGCCGGCCACCGGGCTTGAGCAGGGCGCCGACGGTGTGCGCCCAGCGCTCGATGCTGGGCAGCCAGCACAGGGCGCCGATGCCGGTGTAGACCAGATCGAACTCGCCGCGGGGCAGGACTTCGGCGGCCGCGAACACGTCCGACTCGTGGTAGTCGATGGCGGTGTTGCAGCGCTGGGCCAGGGTCCGGGCTTCAGCCAGGGAGGCCGAGGAAAAATCCAACCCGCTCATCCGCGCACCGAGGCGCGCCAGGGACAGGGTATCGGTGCCGATATGGCATTGCAGGTGCACGCCGCGCAGGCCCTGGATGTTGCCCAGCAGGGGGCGGTCGAACTGCACGACATCGGAGAGAAACTGCGGGTCGTCGACAAAGCGCTGCACCGCGTAATCCGCCGAGGCGGCGTGCAAGGGCGCGCGTTCGTCCCAATTGGTCTTGTTGAGTTTCAGGTATTCGCTCATGGCGTGGATTTCCTGTCTGGGCATTTTTGCGAAGCGCAGACTAGCACCGGGAAAGGACGACAATCTTGAGGGAATATGTAAGCGCCGCCGCCGAACCGGCGGCAGCGGCGACAGGGGTAGGCTCAGCTTTTCGGGGCCAGGGCCTGGGTGACTTTCTGCAGGTTGCCTTCCAGTTCGCCGAGTGGGTCGGCGCTGTCGGTTTCCAGCACCAGCAACTGGCTGCCGCCGGCGCTGACCGCGGCTTTCAGGGCATCGGACGGCTGGCGATGGTGCAGGACAATGGCCACATCATTGTCCTTGAGCCGGGCTTGCAGCTTCTGCAGCGCTTCGGGCGTCCATTCGTTGTCGGCGCGGGCGTCGACTTCCACCAGCTCCAGGTTCAGGCCGCTGACCAGATAGCCAAAGTGCTCGGAGAGGCTCAGCACGCTGAGGTTGTCGGCCTCGGCCAGGCGCGCTTCGCTGTCGGCGCTGAGTTTGAGCAGGCGTTGTTTCAGCCCCGCCAGGTTGTTCTCGATCTGTGGCTTGGCTTCGGGGGCCAGGCGTGCCAGGTCGGCGGCGAGCACATCCGCCATGCGTCCCAGGTTGTTGCTGGACAGCCAGGGCTGAGCGTTGAGCCCGTCGCTCTTGCCCGGTTGCAGGGCCACCCCGGGCAGGGCGCCGTCCACTGGGCGGGCGGCATCGATCTCGACGATACGGATGTTGCTGCGCCGGGCGTTGGGGTACAGCGGGTCGTCCGGCCAGATCGAACGCAGGCCGATCACCGCGTCGGCGTTCAGCGCCAGTTGGGTCAGGGCCGGGGCGCCGCGTCCGGTGAAGTAGGCGGTCTGCCGCGAGCCCGGCAGGTTGGCCGGGGCCGCCCGTTCCAGCTGGACGCGGGTGCCTTGCAGCAGGATCTGCCCCAGGCCGAAGGTCACCGGCAGGGAGGCCAGCACCGTCAGCGGTTTTTCCGAGGTGGCGCTGTGCAGCGCGGTATTGCCCATGCCGTGGCTGGCGACCACGCGCATCGGCTCGAAGTGGTCGCGCTCGGCCAGGGCCGGGGTGCTGATCAGGCCGCCGAGGACCAGGGCCAGGCTCAGCTGACGCAATGACAAGTGACGCAATGAACTGTGCATTTATCCGATATTCCCTTTCAGGCTGGGGACAGTGCCACGGGCGATGGCGGCCAGGGCGAAGGCGACACCGGCCACCAGGATGATTGCCGCGCCGGAGGGCACCGGCAGGTCGAAGACGATCGGCAGCAGGATGCCGCACAAGGTGCTGACGGTGGCGATGCTCACCGAGATCCAGAAGAAGCCCTTGAGGGACTGGCTGAGCAAGCGGGCGGCAGCGGCCGGAATCACCAGCAGCGCGCCCACCAGGATGGCGCCGATGACCTTGACCGCGGCCACGGTGATCAGGGTCACCAGGATCACGAACAGGTAGTCCAGGGTCTTGACGGCGACGCCGCGCACGGCCGCCAGCTGCGGGTTGAAGCTGGCCAGCATGATGCGGTTGTACAGCGGCAGGCTCAGGCC
The DNA here is from genome assembly GCF_052850735.1 of Pseudomonas sp. 910_21. Lineage (NCBI taxonomy): Bacteria > Pseudomonadati > Pseudomonadota > Gammaproteobacteria > Pseudomonadales > Pseudomonadaceae > Pseudomonas > Pseudomonas sp. 910_21. The sequence goes on from NZ_VXCY01000002.1 coordinate 1,026,954, forward strand.
CAGCACCAGGGCGCCGACGATCAACAGCACCAAGAGGTCGTTGCCGTTGACCGTGAGCACCGAGCCGAACAGCACGTTTTCCAGAATGTGCACGTTGATCTTGCCGGCCAGGATCAGCAGCAGGCTGGCGCCCAGGGCCAGGGACACCGAGAGGAAGACCCCAATCAGGGTGTCCGGGGCCAGCCCGGTGCGGTTGCGCAGGTAGTTGAGGAGGATGCCGAACAGCAGGCAGTAGCCGAACAGGCTGCCGTAGGGACCGGTGTAGGGCTCGCCCAGGAGAATGCCGATGGCCACCCCGGTGAGGGCAGCGTGGCCTACCGCTTCGGAGAAGAAGGCGAAGCGCTTGACCACCACCAGGGTGCCCAGGCCACCGAGCACCGGCCCGATCAGCAGGCCGGCCAGCAGTGCATTGACCACGAACCCGTAGGCCAGGGCTTCGGGCAGGTAGCCGGCCGAAGCCCAGCCCTGGACCATCAGGCGAAAAGCTTCATAGGTCATCAGGCAGCACTCCCGGCGGTTCGTGGATGAGTGGAGAACAGGCTGAGCAGGCGCTCCGGGGTCAGGGTCTGCTGCGCCGGGCCGTCGAACAGCACCCGGCGATTGAGGCCGGTGACCCGGTCTGCCAGACGGCCCACGGCTTCCAGGTCGTGCTCGATCCACAGCAGGGTGATGCCGCTCTGGCGCCAATCGTGGAGCAGGCGTTCGAAGACCTGGATCCCGGCCTCGTCCAGGGCCGACATCGGTTCGTCCAGTACCAGCAGTTGCGGGGCCGGGATCAGACCCTGGGCCAGCAGCACGCGCTGGCGTTCACCGCCGGACAGAGCACCCATGCGCCGTTTGCGCTTGTCTTGCATGCCGACCCGTTCCAGGGCCTCGCCTATGGCCTGGGCGTAATGTCGGCTGAGGCCGAGAAAGGCCGGGCGGCGCTGGCACATGGCAGCCATGAAATCGTCCACGGTCATCGGCAGGCCACGGTCGAACTCCAGGGCCTGGGGCACGTAGCCGATGGTGCCGGGCGCATCCGGCCATTGCAGGCGCAATTGGCCCTGGTGCGGCATCTGCCCCAGCAGGGTCTTGATCAGCGAACTCTTGCCGCCGCCGTTGGGGCCCACCAGTGCGTGCACGCTGCCGGGCTGCACCTGGAAGGTCACGCGGTCGAGGATGGTGGTGTTGCCCAGGGTCAGGCTGACCTGATCGAACTCGATGGCCGGGCCCCGCAGCAGGGTCTCGATGGCGGTCATGCCCCGGCCTCCTGGATGGCCCGGACCACGGTGTCGAGGTTGCCTTTCATTTCCTTCTCGTATTTCTCGGCGCTGTAGTCGCCGTAGGAAATGTGCGACAGCGGGTAGAGCTTGACCCCGGATTCGCGCTGGATGGTCTCGACGTAGGTGGAGGGGAAGTCCATCTCCGAGAAGATCACCTTGACGTCGAGTTCCCGCAGTTGGTCGATGGTCTTTTTCAGCTGACTGGGGCTGGGCTCGATGCCGTGGGCCGGTTCCACCACCGCGGTGACTTGCAGGCCGAACTCGCGCAGCAGGTAGTCGTAGGCTGCGTGCACCGTGGCCACCCGCAGGTCGGCATTGGGTGCCTGGGTCAGCTTGGCCAGGGCATCGGCGCGCATCTGCCGCAGGCGCTTGCCATAGGCACGGGCGTTCTGGGTGTAGGTCTTGGCGTTGGCCGGGTCCATCTTGCCCAGCTCCCGGGCGATGTTGTTGACCTGGGCGATGGAGGCGCTGATGGACAGGAAGGTGTGCGGGTTGACCACTTTGCCGGCGCCCCGGGCGGCGACGCCGGTGGCGGCCAGCAGCGGCACGTTTTCGTTGGCTTCGATCACCGGGATGTCCGGGCGCTCGCTGGCGGCGATCATGCGGTCGGCGAAGTCATCGTGGCCCACGCCGTTGAGCACGATCACGTCCAGGGTGCCAATGCGCTTGATGTCCTCGGCCCGGGGCTCGTAGGCGTGGGGGTTGAAGCCGGCGGGAATCAGCGGCACCACTTCGGCCTTGTCGCCGACGATATTGGCCACGTAGCTGTAGTAGGGGTGCAGGGTGATGCCAATGCGCAGGCGCTTGGCCGGGTCGGCGCTGACCAGGGGGCTGAGCACCAGGGCCAGCAGGCTGACCAGCAGCACCCGCAGGAAGGGGCGGCGTTGCGATGAAATAGGCATGGGCTTGCAGTCTTCTCTCGGGGAGTACGTGGATTCAGTGGCGATGCTGGCGAGTCACCCCGGCATCGAATTGCGCGACCACCTGTTGCCAGCCGGCGGCGGCCAGCTGCGAGTCGCTGAGATCGACAGGCACGGTGACGGACGGGGCACGATTGAGCCAGATATCCACCTTGGCCTGATCCTCGGTATCCAGGCGCATCAGAAAGGAACCGGCCACTTGCGGGTTCTGGCTCAGGCCCAGGTAGGCCCGATCCTGCAATTGCCAGGCATGGCCACCACGGCTCACCGAGCTGGCGTCCTGGGCGAAGGGGGCGAAGCCTTCCTCGGCCAGTTGCTCCGGGCTCGGCAGCGTCTGGCTTTCGGCCAGCAGCAGGTGGATTTCATCGAGGGTCACCCGCAGGTCGGCGTAGATGCCTTGTTCACCAGCGCTCAGGTCGCGGCGAGCGTCCAGTTGGTGGCTGGCGACGCTGGCGGTTTCGACTTTTTCGCCGCGCCACAGCACCACCGTGGCGGCCACACTCAGGATCAGCGCGCACAACAACAGCACATAGAGGGTTTCGTGGCCGGCGCCGGCGGGGCGCACGACCTGGGTGGTGGCTGGGTTCATGGGGCCTCGATATCCGCTTGGTCGATCTCGACCACGTGGCCGGGGCCCGCATCGAAGAGCACGTAAAACTCGCTGGCGGGCTTCTTGAAGGTCAGGGTCGAATCGGCCCCCAGCTTGCCCGGCACCAGAATGCTTTCGTCGTAGCCGATCACGTCCAGGGTCACCCCCGGTGCGCCGCTGCCATCGGAAAAGCCGCCGGTGCAGCGGATCTGCTCGGCGTCGATAGCCTTGCACTCGCACATCGGGTTGTGGGCCAGGGCGCTATGGCTGAAGGCGGCGCCCAGCAGCAACAGGGCAGCGCCGCCGAGGCGCCGGGTGGATACTGCGCGAATCATCATTTGCCTCCTTGTTTTTCGAGCCAGGCCACGGTGGCGGGTGAAGCCTTGCTCAGGGGAATGGATGCCTGGTGCATGCTGCCGTCCCAGCCTTCCATGGTGATCCACAGCTCAGCGTCGGCTTTGGTCTTTTCCGGAATCGGCAGGCTGGCCCCCATGCGATACGGGCTGCCGAAGAAGATCACTCCGGCGGCCCGCAGGCTGCGGGGTTTGCCGATGCGCAGGTAGGTAGCCTTGACCGGCTCGATGCAGGCCTGGCACAGGGCGGCGTTGAAGCTTTTCAGGTGGCCGGCGGGGCCATCGCTGCGGGGAGCTTCGTTGCGCATCTCGGCCAGGCGCAGGCTCCAGGGACCAACCTGGACTTCGCCGATTTCTCGTTCCCCCAGGCCGCTTTCACCCCGAAACAATGCGACGTCGGCGAAGTACTTGGGCATGAAGCCCAGGGGGATCAGCAACAGCAGGATATTCAGGTGAAAGCGCCATTTGTGCCAAAGCCGGCTCAGCAACGAAGGCGCGGTTGCGCTGTGGGTCTGGCTCACGAGTGGCTCTCCGAAGTTTCGATGCTCATGGCCGGGGTGGGCGTCGGCACGGGTTTGCTGGCGGGACGCGCACGAGCGGCCTTCTCCTCACGCTTGAGGGCGTTGGCGGTGGCCAGGGCGGTGCGCTTGGTCCAGATCAACAGGCCGCTGAGGACCATCATGCTCAGCACCAGGCCGAAGAAGAACCAGATCAGCTTGACCCAGATCCCGCCAAAATCACCGGTGTGCAGCGGGCGCATGGACTCGGTGACGAACTCCAGGGTGTTGCGGTCGCTCAGCAGGTGCGAGGTGTCCAGGGAGCCGGTGTAGGGGTTGATGTTGGCGGTCTGGTACATCAGCGGGTACCAGCCACGACCGCCCACGTACAGGTGGCTGTAGGCATTGCTTGGCAGGCTGACGAAGCTGATGTCGAAGCCGGGGATCTTCTGGGTGGCGATGCCGATGGCCTGGTCCAGGCCGATCATCGGTGCCGGGCTGCCGTCAGTGGTGGCCGGCACCTGCTCGCGGGCGATGACCGGGACAATGGGTTGGCTGGAAATGCTGACGTGGTTGTCGGCGAGAACGGCCTCGATCAGGAACCAGGTGCCGGTGATCGAGATCACCGTGATAAACCAGATGGACCAGATACCGCTCAAGCGGTGGAAGTCGCCCCAGAAGATCCGTGCCCCATGGCGCAGGCGCAAGGTCGGCTTGAGAAAGCCCTTCCAGAACTTCTTGTAGACCACCAGTCCGGTGATCAACGAAATCAGCATCGGCAGGCCCAGGAACGATACCAGGTACCAGCCCCAGCTATAGCCGTTGGTGAAGGGCACCAGCCACCAGCCATGCAGGGCCCGGGTGAAGCCCTGGAAGTCGAACTCTGGGCTGGTGCCCTGGATCACCCCGGTGTAGGGGTTGACGTACAGCGTCGGGGAGCGGCCGTCCGGGTAGCTGACGCTGACACTCAGGGCGAAATGGCTTTCGTCCGGGGTCACGATGGTATCGATGCGGGTGCTGGGTTCGGCCTGCTTGATGGCCGCCACGATCTGGTCGTAATTGAGCGGCTGCGCATCATCGCTGGGTTTGCTGGCTCGGATATCCGGATTGGCCAGCCACACGATCTCCTGGCTGACCACCGCCAGGGTGCCGGTGACACAGACGATCAGCACAAAGAACCAGATGGGCAGGGCCAGCCAGCTGTGCACCAGAAACCAGATTTTTGAACGGGACTTCTTCGACATGGAGTGGGCGTCTTGATTCGAGGAATGGAGCGGCACTGGAACCCTGGGCCGGGCCTGGCACAAAGGTGCCGGGCATAGCCTTGGCCAACGCGGCCTGCTGCATCTAATTAAGACGAATGAGAATCGTAAATCCTGAAAGGCGATATGAAAGTAAATGTTACGAAGCCCGGGAAACCCCATGAAAATGGGATTTTTCCTGGGCTTTCGGTTTGTGCATCAGGGGCGGCTGGCCGGAGTAGGAACTGGCTTGCCAGCGAAGGGGACCGTGAGATCGCCTTCGCCGGCAAGCCGGCTCCTACAAGAGGGGGGCCGTGAGAGGGGCTTTGCCGGCAAGCCGGTTCCTACGGTGTGTTGGGCCTCAGGGCGGGTCAATGGGGCTGTTGCTGGAACATTTCCTGCGCCCGTCGGCTGATTTCCTCGGTACTCAGGTCTTCCTTGCGGCTGGCCAGAAACCAGACATGCCCGAACGGGTCTCGCAGGCTGGCGCTGCGATCGCCATAGAACTGGTCCTTGAGCGCCGACACTTCGCTGCCGCCGGCGGCCAATGCCCGGGCGAAGCTGCTATCGACATCTTCCACGTACAGATGCAACCCAACCGAGGTCTTGTGGGTGTCCGGGCTGTCCATCGGGGTTTCTTCGCAGGGGCTGCCGAGCATGATGGCCGAGCCGCCGATGCGCAGTTCGGCATGGCCGACGCTGCCGTCGGGCATGTCCAGGCGCATGGTTTCCACCGCGCCGAAGGCCTGCTTGTAGAACTCGATGGCCTCGGCGGCGCGCTTGATGCCCAAGTAGGGAGTGACGCCGCTGAAGCCTTCGGGAATGGGTTTGACGCTCATCTGGGTTTCTCCTTGATGTTGTTTTTGGAAACGGGTCCGTCGCCGGATCGAGCAGCTTTCACTCTATACCCGGGAACCTTCGGTACCGGTGTGGGCCGACGAGGTGTCGTCCAGGCAACAGCGATTCACTGTTGGCCCACCAACAGCCCTCCAGCAATGTGTCTGGCGGCCCACTGGGCAACCGCCAGGAACGGCCTGTAAATCCTTGAATTCACAGGCCTGATCTTTCGGCACAGAAGCTGCAATGACGGGGTGGAACCTTCATTCGCCCCGAGAGCGCTGTATGTCTTCATTGCCTGAATCTGCCTTTTATCCCCTGCATACCCCGGCTGCCCATGTGATCCGCGATGGCGCCGAAGCGTTGGTCGTGGCCCGGCGCGTGGCGGCGGTCCTGCTGGAGCAGGACGCCGAGCGCGACCGCACTCGTGAGGTGCCCTCGCAGCTGGTCGACCTCTATTCCAACAGTGGCCTGTGGGGCATCAGCGTGCCCCGGGAATATGGCGGGGCCCAGGTGTCCTACGCGGTGCTGGCAGAAGTGATCGCCATCATCTCCACAGCCGATCCGTCCCTGGGGCAGATCCCGCAGAACCACTACTGCCTGCTGGAAGACATCCGCCTGCAAGGCACTCCGGAGCAGCAGACGCATTTTTTCGCCCTGGCCCTGCAAGGCCACCGTTTTGCCAATGCGCTGTCGGAAACCGGCGGCAAGAACGTTCAGGACATTCAGGCCAGCATCCGTCGTTCAGGTGACGGTTATGTGATCAACGGCCGCAAGGGTTATTGCACCGGTTCGCTGTACGCTCACTGGCTGGCGGTGCTGGCTCTGGACGAGCAGGGCCGCGGGCAACTGGCCTTCGTGCCCCGGGGCAGCGAGGGACTGGCGGTGATCGATGACTGGGACAGCATCGGCCAGCGCACCACGTCCAGCGGCACGGTGCTGGCGCAAAACCTGCAGGTGCCGGCCTTCAACCTGTTCCCCACCTATCGCTCCTATGAAAGCCCGACCCTGGCCGGGCCCTTCGCCCAGCTGACCACGGCGGCCATCGACGCCGGCATCGCCCGGGCGGCGCTGCGGGACACCATCGCCTTTGTTCGTCAGCACGCCCGGCCGTGGATCGACGCCGGGGTGGAAAAGGCCAGTGAAGATCCATTGACCATCATCCAGGTGGGGGCCCTGGATATCCGCCTGGAGGCCGCCGAAGCCCTGCTGGAACGGGCCGGCCTGGCCCTGGACGCGGCGCGTCCGGCACCCGATGAAGACAGTGTTGCCCGGGCTTCCCTGGCGGTGGCCAAGGCCAAGGTGCTGACCACCGAGATCGCCATCGAGGCCAGCAACAAGCTGTTCGAGTTGGGCGGCACCCGCTCGACCCTCAAATGCCACAACTTCGACCGCCACTGGCGCAATGCCCGGGTACACACCCTGCACGACCCGGTGCGCTGGAAGTACCACGTGGTGGGCAACTGGCTGCTCAACGACATCAAGCCACCGCGCCACGACTGGTCCTGACGCCATGGCCGAGTGGTTCAAGAACATCTACTGGGCCGATATCGCCCAGGCCTGTCTCGACACCCTGAGCATGCTCGGTGCGGCCCTGGGCTTTACCGTGCTGCTGGGGCTGCCGTTGGGGGTGCTGTTGTTTCTCACCGGCAAGCGCCAGTTGCATGAAGCCCAGGGCGTTTATCGAGTGCTGTCGGTGCTGGTCAACGTGCTGCGCTCGTTGCCCTTCATCATCCTGCTGATCGTGCTGATTCCCCTGACCACCTTGCTGGTGGGCACTTCCCTCGGGGTGCCCGGCACCATCCCGCCGCTGGTGGTGGGCTGCACGCCGTTCTTTGCCCGGCTGGTGGAAACCGCCCTGCGGGAAGTGGACCGCGGGGTGGTGGAGGCGACCCAGGCCATGGGCGGCAGCACCTGGCAGATCATCCGCCACACGTTGTTGCCGGAAGCCCGAGGCGGCCTGCTGGCAGCGGTCACGGTGACCGCCATCGTGCTGGTGGACTACACCGCCATGGCCGGAGTGATCGGCGGTGGCGGGCTGGGGGACCTGGCGATTCGCTACGGCTACCAGCGTTTCCAGACCGACGTGATGCTGGTCACCGTGGTCCTGTTGCTGGTGCTGGTGCAGGCCCTGCAAATGACCGGCGACCGCCTGGTGGCGCGTTACAGCCGACGCTGAATCAAACCCTTGAAAAACACCCACAACACCCGGCCCACGTGCGCCTCACGACGGCTGTCAGTCATCTGCCTTAGGAGCAACTCCATGAAAAAGACCCTGGCCGTATTGGCCGCTGTGCTGTCCTTGAGCGTTCATGCCAACGAGAAACTGCTGGTGGGCGCCACCCCGGTGCCTCACGCCGAGATCCTCGAATTCATCAAGCCTGAGTTGGCCAGGGAGGGCGTGGACTTGGACATCAAGGTCTTCACCGACTTCATCCAGCCCAACCAGCAATTGGCGTTGAAGAACCTCGACGCCAACTACTACCAGTACCGGCCGTTCCTTGATGACTTCAACAAGACCCGGCACACCGACCTGGTGCCGGTGGTGGGGGTGCACATCGAGCCTTTCGGTGCCTATTCCACCCGGATCAAGAGCATCGCCGAACTCAAGGACGGTGCCACGGTGTCGATTCCCAACGATCCGGTGAACACCGGTCGTGCCCTGGTGCTGCTGCATGAGGCGGGGCTGATCAAGCTCAAGGACCCGAGCAACACCCTGGCCACCCCGCGTGACATCGTCGACAACCCCAAGCACCTGAAGATCCGTGAACTGGAAGGCGCCTTGCTGGCCCGCTCGGTGAGCCAGGTGGACCTGGCGTTCGTGTTCGCCAACTACGCCCTGGAAGCCGGGATCGACACCAACAGCGCCTTGATCGTGGAGAAGGGCAAAGACCTGTACATCGAATTTCTGGTGGCCCGCCCGGACAACCTCAACGACCCGCGGATTCAGAAACTGGCCAAGGCACTGAACTCCGACGCAGTGCGCCAATTCATCCTGACCCGCTACAAAGGCCAGATCGCCCCCGGCTTCTGACCGCCGCCCGATCCCCGGCTCCCACGGGGAGGCGAATTGTAGGAGCTGGCTTGCCAGCGAAGGGGCCCGTGAGATTGCCTTCGCCGGCAAGCCGGCTCCTACAGGCGAGGCGGATAGGTAGGAGCTGGCTTGCCAGCGAAGAGGCCCGTGAGATTGCCTTCGTCGGCAAGCCGGTCCCCACAGGGCGAGGGGGGTCAGGTGCGCTGTTGCGCCTGCTCCCGGTATTCCTGCCGGGTGTCGTCCAGTTGCACTTCCTTGAGCGGTACGGCCCCTACGGCCAGTGCTTTCTCGATGCTCAGGGCGTCACCCTGGGCGGCCAGCAGGGCTTGCAGACGCTGGAATTCGCCGCACCAGAGGGTCTCGATGTCTTTGTCGCGCAGGGTATCGCGCTGGGCGCTGAGGGCCACCGCACGTACTTGCAGCCGGCCGTTGTCGGCCGTGCCTCCGACCTCCACGCCATACCCCGGAGTGGCGCTCTTGCGCAGCACTACCCGACCTTCCTTGGCCCAGGCAGTGGCCATGCCCTCGCGGACTTCGTAGCCCAGGCCAGCCAGGCCTTCGAGTACTGCCTGGCGGCGGGCCAGGGCGGCGCGTTGTTGCAGCTCGGCTTCGATCAGCGTGTTGAACCGGGCAATCAGCTCATCCACTGGCGCCATATTGGCCAGGCTGCATTGTCCGGCCTGGGCCAGCTCTTGCTCGACAGCCGCGGGACACAGGATCGCGACTTCATTGGCCAGCTCCTGGAGAAGAACCAGGCGCGCGCGGCGTTCATGGCTGTCGCGGGTGGCCTGGGCCAGTTCCAGCACCAGGCTGTCCAGCAGCAGGTTGCGCTGCTGCACGCGGGTTTCGGCGTCTATCTGGCGCAACTTGGCCAGGTAGGGTTCGGCACTGGCCTGATCATCGAGGGTCAGCAACTGGGCAATGTGTTGCTCGATGCGTTCCAGCCTGGGTTCCTTTTGCTCATGGGCGGCGCGCCATTGCGCCAGGGTCTGGGTAGCATTCTCGCCTTGCAGGCGTCGGGCCAGTTGCTGCTGTGCCTCGCTCAGGCCCTGTTCTTCGGCTGCGGCACCGAGGCTGGCGAAACCCTGGGCGAGAGTCGACTCGACAGCCGCCACGGGCTGTCCGTCGGCAATCGCCTGCAACTGTTGCAGCAGTTCGGTTGGCAGCGCTTTGCCTTGCAGCGCGCCCAGCAGAGTGGCGGCGTTTTCCCGCTGGCGGCGGGCCAGTTGGCGCTGTTGCGTGGCCTGCTGCACCGCGCGGTTTTCCCGCTGTTGCAGATCGTCCTTGAGGAACTGGATTTCGATTGGCACCTGCTTTTGCAGATCCAGCAGGCGATCGGCCTCGATCAATTGGCGCAACTGTTGGAAACGCCCGTGGGTGGCGGCCCGTTCCTGTTCGCTCAGTTGCCCCAGGCGTTGCGCCTGTGCTTCCCAGCGGGCAATCGCCTGCTCCAGGCGCCGCAGGTGGCCGGCGCAGATTTCCAGGATCTCTTCGCGGGTGACGATACGCACCACTTTCGGGCCGCTCATGGGGTTTGCTCCGTGTCAGCCAGGGCTTGGGGTTGCGTCTGTGCCGCACTGCCGGCCAGCGGTTGCAGGGCCTGCTCGATGGCGGCCTGCAGACGCGCACGTTCGCTTTGCGGGTCGTGGTACCAGGCTTGCGACGAGACCCGATGCAGATGGGGAATGGCCCGGCGCAGGACCGATGGCCGCCAGATCTCCCGGGAGCGGGCGCGGCTCAGCAGCCCATGGCGCGGGGTATCGCATTCGATGCCCAGGGCGTAGAGCCCGGTATCGGGGTGCTCGATGGCAAAGTCCAGGCCGAAGGCATCCCCTTCGTTGGCACTGACCGGGTTCCAGCCCAGGGTACGGATGAATGCCGCTACCGCCTGGGTGAAACCGTCGCTGTGGGCGTTGTGCTGGACCTTTGCATCCTGGCGCTCGGTGACCAAACGCCCCAGCAGGTTGTGGCCGCTGGCGAACTCACCGGCCGACAGGGCGCGGGCGTACTCCAGGTAGCCTTGCAGGTAGTCCCGCGGGCTGGCGGGTGGGCGCTGGGTGGTGAGCATGTCGGAGATATCGGCAATCGGCATCGAGGTGATCATCACCACTTTGCGCCGGGCCCGGGTTACCGCCACATTGAGCCGACGTTCGCCGCCGGTTTGCCCCAGGACCCCGAAGTTGCGCCGGAAACTGCCCTGGCTGTTACGCCCGAAGGTCGAGGAGAACACGATGATGTCGCGCTCATCGCCCTGGACGTTCTCGACGTTCTTGACGAACACCGACATGTCCTCGCCGTCCTCGCTGCGTTCGCGCTCCTGGCTGTAGGCCGCACGAAACACCGGGTCCTGCTCGGCGCGCAGCTCCAGGCGCTCCTCGATCAGGTCGGCCTGCTTGCGGTTGAAGGTCACCACGCCCACCGAGGGTCGTTCGGCGTAGGGCGTTTGCCACAGCTCGGCCAGGTAGTCGACCACCCGTTCGGCCTCGTCAGGGTTGACCTGCTGCTGGTAGATGCCGTCCACGCGGATCAGTTCCAACGGCTTGATGGCGAGGATATTGGCCTCTGGGTGACGCACCGGAATGCTTAACCGGTTGCCATAGAACGAGGCGTTGGAGAAACCGATCAGCTCACGGTAGGCCGAGCGGTAGTGGATCTGCAGGGTGGTGGCGGGCAACGCGCTGCGGGCCAGTTGCAGCAGGTCCGGGCAGTCCTTGATTTCGCGACGGTTCCAGGTGTCTTCGAAGGCTTCGCGTTGTTCTTCGTCAGCGTCGGCGTCCGGCTGGTCGCCCTCGAACAGTTCGGCTTCGTCGCTTTCCACCCGGCTGGAGAAGAAGGCCGTGGGCGGCATCTGCTTCTCGTCGCCACTGACCACCGTGACTCGGCCCCGGTACAGGGTCGGCAGGGCGAACTCCACGGGCATCTGCGAGGCTTCGTCGTAGATCACGATATCGAACAGTCCGGGCTTGAGCGGCAGCACCCGGCTGGCCACGTCCGGGTTCATCAGCCACACCGGTCGCAGGCTCATCAGCCCCAGCCCCGCGCCCATCTCCATGAACTCGCGCAGCCTGCGCGAACGCCGTCCAGTGAGGCGGGTGACGTCTTCCCATTGTTTGCGGGTACCCAGGCGCGACAGCTCGATGCCTTCACTGAGCAGTTGGCGGTTGAGGCTGCGCATCTGGGTGTCGGCTTCCCCGAGGCTGGTGATCTTCGCCGCGGTTTCGCTGTGCTCCAGCATCAGCTCGGGTTGGCGTTGTTCCATCTGGCGTTTCCAGCCCAGTCGCGCTTCACGGTTGAGCATGCGTCGGACCACGGTTTCCAGTTGCTCGGCGGGAATCCCATCGAGCGTCGCTTGGTAGTCCCGCAGTACCCCCAGCAACTCCAGGTCTGCCGGCGCCAGTTGGCCGGCCCGGGCGCGGAACGCCTGGTAGGCGCTCAGGGTCGGCAAGGCTTCGCGCAGGCGATTGAGGGGCAACTGATTGCTCTGGTTGAGCTCCACGCGCTGGCGCAATTGGCCCAGCAGCTCGGGTTGCAGCCACTGATTCAGGCGTTGCAGGGCAGTCAGGCTGTCCTGGCGCACGCTGTGGCGGATAAAGGCCGCGTCATAACCGGCCAGCAGGCTGTCCAAAGATTGCCGTTGGCCGGTCAGGACCACTGCGTCCAGTTGCTCCACCCGGGGAGCTTGCGCCATGGCCTGCGCCAGGGTGCGGATCTCTTCCAGGTGCCCGAGGTCCTGGCGTACCTGCGGCAGCAGGCCCGGGCCACAGTCGCTGGCGATCTCTGCAAGGCTCAGTTGCTGATGCAGTTGCTGCAACTGGTTGCGCAATGGCCGCCACTGGCTTTCCAGCTGGGCCGCCGCCAGCAGTTCCGGCAGGCGCTGCGGCTCGGCCGGGGCGCCCTGTTCAGCGAGGAAGGCCAGCAACTGGCGCTGGCGGATCAGGCGCAGCGGGTTGAGGCGTGCCAGCCAGGAACGACCCTGGATAACCGCGCGGGTGCGGTGCTGCAGGGTGCGCAGCTGGGCCGCGGGCAGGGCGCTGAGGCCCGGCGCCAGATCGGCCTGATGGGCCGCCGCGTCGCATTGCTCCAGTTGTTGGCGCAGGGCCTGCAGGGCTTGGATCAGCTCGTCGCCTTGCGTTACTTGGCTGTTGCTGCCACGGAACAGGGGGAGCCAGCGCGCCAGCCGTTGGCGGCGCTCATCGTCCAGGCCCAGCAGGCTGTGCACGTGCTGTTCAAGCCAGGCGCGGTAGGGCGCCGGGTCGTCGACTTCGAAGTCGGCCGGGTGCGCCTGCAGGGTGTCCAGGCGCTGCTCTTCGCAGCTCAACAGGCGCTCGAAGCCCTGGTTGAACGCTTGCAGGGTGGCTGCATCAGTGGGGAAAGGTTGCAGTTGGGCCAGGGCGCTCTGTTCATAGCGGGCCGGCAGCCACAGGCGGATCAGCGGTGCACAGGCTTCTTCCAGACGCGTCAGGTCGGCGATGTCCAGGGCGGCCAGGTGCTGGCGCAAGACCGGAACATCCAGTGGCGCAGGCCCCTGTTCCAGGCCGATCAGTTCGCCGATCAACTGGCGGTAGCTCAAGCCACAGTGTTCATCGATGCGGTGCAGGCTCAGGTGGAAACGATCCAGTTCACCTTCCAGGGCTTCGATGCGCGCCGCCAGGCGTTCGCGCTGGTGCAGCCAGGGTTGCTGGGCGGCATCGCCCTTGAACAGGGCTTCGAGCTGTTCGCGGACACTGCGGATCACCGGTTCACGGTCGCGGTTGATGTCGTTGAGCATCACCACCCGGTTGCCCAGACCCTCGGCCACCAGGCGCTTGTGCACCACTTCCAGGGCGGCGTGCTTCTGGCAGACGATCAGCAGGCTGCGCTGGCGACCGATGGCATCGGCCACCATGTTGACGATGGTCTGGCTCTTGCCGGTGCCGGGTGGGCCTTCCACCAGCAACCCGGGGGCCTGGCGGGCCTGGAGTACGGCGGCTTCCTGGGAGGGGTCGCTGGCCACGGTAAAGAAGCGCTGCAGTTCAGGCGCGAGCGCGGTGGCCTGGCTGTCGCTGCTGTCTGGTTGCGTCGGGTTCAGGCGCAGGGCGGTTTCCAGGCCGGTGCCGCCGGGAGGCAGGGCCTTGAGCTGGCGCAGATCCTCGCCGATGGCCTGGCCCATGAAGGCCACATGGAACAGCACGGCGGCACAGGCCAGTTGATCCTGGTAGGGCTGCACTTCGGTGGTCGCCGGCGGCAGGCTGCCGAGCACTCGGGAGCTGGCAGTGGCCAGCATGCCGAAGGCGTCCATGACGTCGCCGGCCTTGAGCGCCGAGCGCCCCAGCAGTTCGTCGGCGGCCTTGCGCCAGAGCTTGGCGGCATCGATGCCCAGCAAGGTGTCGAGCCCCGGGTTGAGGCGCACCTCTTCACGCTCGCTGTCGAAGACCAGGGCCACCTTGCCGCGGCTGCCGACTTCCAGCAGCAGCTTGACCGGCCACAGCAGCAAGGGGGCGATGCGGGTGCGGGTGGTACCACGCGGGTCCCGGGTCAGGAGGAAGGGGAAGCCCAGGTACAGGCCATCGATCCCGGTGTCGCGTTTGTACAGCGAGCTTTGGCGGTACAGGCTGTTGAGTCGCGCATCCAGCTGCGGGTTCTCGGCGAAGCACGCCGGGTCGAGGGTGATGGGCTGGGCGTTGCGCGCGACCAGATGATCCAGCAGCGCCGGGGCCGGGCTGCGTTCACTGTGCAATTCGTTGAGGTCGACCCGGGCGGTGGTCTTGCCGATGCTCATGCGCACCAGCGGGCCGCGCAGCACCACGCTGGCGACCTTCTTCTCGAAAAAGTCGAGGATCTGCGAAACGTAATGCTGCCTTTGCGGCTCCAGCCACTGTTCGGCGCCGATGGCTAGCAGCACCAGGGCCTTGGCCAGGGGCATGCGCCGTTCCAGGCGAAATTGCTCGGCCCACTCATCGATGCTCGGTACGCCACAGCGGGCGAAGCCGCTGATGCGTTCGTCAATTTCACGGTACAAGGCCGGGCGCGGCAGCCCCAGCAGGGTACGGGCGCTATCGGCATCGAAGCTCAGGACCACGGCCTCGCGGGCCAGGGTGGTGGCTTCTTCGAGGATGGCGTCCACCGAGCGGAACTGGCCGATGGCGGCACTGAGCAGCACGATCAGGTCTTCTTCGCTGATGGTGCGTCGGTCGGCCAGGGACAAGATGCCGTTGTGCTCGCTGTCCGGCAGCAGGCGTTGGCGCTCTTCCCACTGGGCGGCCAGACGAGCGCGGGAACTGGAGAGCAGGTAGATGCGCAGCTGGTCCTCGTCCAGTTCGATGGCCTGGTGCAGGGCGCGTTGGCGCACCTGTTCGGCCCGTAGTTTGAGCCGCGACAGCCAGTGCTCGGTTTCCAGGCGTTCCAGCAGGTCCGGGGCCGGGCCGCTGATCAACCGGTAACCGTCCAGGGGATGCTCCAGCAGCCAGCCCGGGGTGACGATCTCGCCGCGCAGGATCAGCGGCATTTCCGGGTTCAGCAGTTTCAGCGCCAGCATCAGCCGGGTGTCGTCTTCCAGCTCCTGGTGCTGGGCCACCTGGCGCAGGCCGGCCAAGTGCCGGGCAGATAATCCAGCCTGTTCGGCCCAGGTGACGATCACCCCACGCAACAGGTGATCCAGGGCCTGGGGCCAGTGCTCGACCTCGGCGGCCGCCAGGGCAAACGGCCCCGGTCGGCGAAAGCGCCGGCTGCCCAGTGCGATGCTGGCGCCTTCCTCGGCGTCCTCTTCGCTGGCGATCGAGTCCGGTACGCTGGGGCTTTCGCCCTGCAGCCAGGCCTGCACCTGGGGCCATTGCCAGCGCTGGTGACGATCCCGGGCCAGCAGGCCGCGCAGCAGCAGCTCCAGGCGTGGGTCGAGGTCGTCCGGCAGCAGTACGCCATTGGCCAGAATGTGAATCAGGTAGGCGTTGGCATTGATGCCGGCGAAGCACTCACCCTGGGTCAACTGTTCCAGCAGGATCATCCCCAGGCTCCACCAGTCGGAGGCGGCGGCCACGCCCCCAGCGATGGCTTCGGGGGCCATGTAGCGGCTGGTTTCCAGAGGCGAGACGATGTCCAGGTCGAACTCGGACAGACGCGCCGAGCCGAAGCCGCTGACCACCAGGTCCAGGGGCTCACGGCTGCGCACCAGCAAGGTCGCGGGACGCAGGTCGCGGTGGCGCAAGCCGGCTTCGCTGAAGGCATGCAGGGCTTGGCCCAGTTCACGGACGATGTGCTGCACCGCCGCCCGATCGCTGACCACGATCCCCAGGTCGGCCAGGGTGCCGCCGGTGAGTTCTTCGGCTACTTCGAAGGCGCGCTCGTCCCAGCGGCCGGTGAGGATGATGTCCGGTACATGCTCCCGGGGCAGGCGCTTGAGGGCTTCGTACACCGCCGGGTCGGGTTCGGCGCCGGCCTGGTACAGGGTCAGTACCGCCTGGTGTGCGGTTTCACGGTGCTCGGCGATAAAGCGCTCGCGCACGCCGCCGCTGCTGATCTGACGCAACAGGCGCCAGCCTTCGATCACGGTTTCACTGTCGGCGGCTGGGGGCGCGGTGGGTGGTTGTTGCTCCGGGGCGAGCGGGTCGGCGCCGCAGACCAGGCACATCAGGTCGCCGTCCGCCATGGCGTGGCCGTTGCCGCAGACCAGGGGGGAGCCGCTGTCCGCTGCGACCGGGGGCTGCGGCTCAAGCGCTTCGAGGGTGACTACCGGCTGTGGGCGCCAGCCTTCGGGATGAATCGCTTCGGCGGACAGTTCCCAGCCGCAGGCTCGGTTGTCGACCCGCCCTTCGCAGAAGATTTCGGCCAGTGAGCGTTCAGTCTGGCAATTGGGGCAAAAACGTATCATCGGTAGCGGTTCCGGTTAACGGCGGCGTGAGGTGTGGGCGCTGATCTGGAGTTGGTGGCCCTGGTCGTGCAGCAGGTCGCGCAGACGCAGCAGGTCGTCACGCCGAGGGATTCCAGCCATCCAGACACTGCCGTCGTCGTCGAACATCACATCCAGCGCGCGGTCCTCGCGGTGCAGCGGGCGCTGGTAGGCGGACAGACGCTGGCGGCCCAGCTCGGTCAAGAGGATCAGGCGCTGGTTGTCGCTGCCCCGTAGGACCAGCGTTTGCGCCTGTTGTTGCTCGAAGGGGTCGCAGATCAGTGCGTCCAGCAGGCCTTCGGCTTGTTTCAGCAGCGGTTGCAGGGTTTCCAGGGCGTGGCCGCTGTAGACCAGGATGTCGACCTGGGTGCGTTCGCGCAGGGCTCTAAGCAGGGCCAGTAGCGCCTCGGGCTGGTCGAAGGGCTCGCCACCGGACAGGGTGATGCCTTCGGCCTGGGCCAGCCAGGGTTGCAGGTCGTGCAGCACCTTGGTCAACGGCAATGGCTGCTTGCCCGGTCCCCAGGTGTCCGCGGAAATGCAGCCTGCACAACGGATGCTGCAGCCCTGGAACCACAGACCCAGGCGCTGCCCGGGCCCCAAGGTGGTGACCGGGAAGTGCACCCGCGACAGGCTGATGTTCACGAGGCGCGGGCTAGCAGTTGCAGGCTGCCGGCCTGCAGTTGGCGAACTTCGAAGGATTGGCCGGGCTGCGCATCCTGGTCGAACAGGGCCCGGGCCAGGGGGTTGAGCAGGTGCGCTTCCAGCTGGTTGCGAATGCCCCGGCCGCCGTTGGACAAATCCTGCAGGCACAGCTGGCGCAGGCTGTGCTGGGAGTCGTCATCGAGTTGTACATGCAGGGCCTGGGCGGCCAGGTCGGCGAGGATGTTGCCGACCATCTGCTGGAAGATCTGCTCGGCGATGTCCGGGCGGATGAAGTCGAAGACGATGATGTTCTCGCCGATCCGGTTGAGGATTTCCGGCCGGTTGAGCACCAGCTTGAAATAGCGCTCGATCTCGCCCTGGACCTTGCCCTGCACCGCTTCGAAGGCCTCGCCGGGCTGCACGTTGGCCACCCGTTCGCCGTTGTCGCCCTGGCGGTAGATGCCCAGGTTGGAGGTGAAGACGATCAGCGCCTCGGAGAAGTACACCCGGTCGCCCCGGCCTGAGGTGAGCACACCGTCATCGAGGATCTGCAGGAACTTGTCGAGGATTCGCGGGTGGGCCTTTTCGATCTCGTCGAACAGCACCACGCTGAAGGGTTTTTCGCGGATCGCGTTGGTCAGTTCGCCGCCCACGTCGTAGCCCACATAGCCGGGTGGCGCGCCTACCAGGCGCTGGTCGGCGTGTTCGGCGCTGAATTCCGACATATCGAAGCGGATGTATGCGCTTTCATCGCCAAACAGCAGGCTGGTGATGGTCTTGGCCAGTTCGGTCTTGCCGACCCCGGTGGGCCCGGCAAGAAACGCCACGCCCCGGGGGCGGTTGCCCTTGCGGCTGGCGCCGACCCCGGTCATGGCGCGCTTGACGATATCCAGCATGTGGGTCACCGCGTGGGCCTGGCCCTTGACCCGCTGGCGGATGAAGTCGTCGGCCTGGCGGATGCGCTGGCGGTCGATCTTCAGCCAGGGGTCTTCGGTGACGCCGACTTTATAGCGGCGCACCGCGTCGCCAATGCGCTCCATGGCCAGGCCTTCGACCCGGGCCAGTTGGACGATCGCATTGAGGTCGAGCAGCAGCAGGCCTTCGGTATTCTCAACGAAGGCTCGCACTGCGTTGTCGCGGCTTTCTTCGCTGGCCTCCTGGGCGCCGGGCAGGCCTCGCAACAGCGCCGGCGCCAACGCCTGGCGGGCCTGCTGGTCGGGTTTGGACACGGGAATGGGGCGCAGGCGCGGGTTGTCGATCAGCATCCAGTCGGGCAGGTCGCCTTCCTTTTCCACCACCCAGAGGATGCTGTTGAAGAACGGCGTGCGCTGTTCCCCGGCAGGTCGACTGCGGGCCTGGTGGGACAACACCAGGGCCTGGGTGAACAGTTGGTGCTCGGCGGCGCTCAGGGCGTCATTGCGGATCACCAGGCGTGATGCAAAGTCGACAATCAGGGCCAGCGGCGCGCCTTGGCGCTCCACCAGGCGCGGCAAGGTGGCTGCCAGCAAATCGAGGCCGGCCGGCGCCGCTCCTTCCACCGGGGTCAGGCCCAACTCGCGCAGCAGGTTGTCGGCCTGGGCCGGTTCGCTGCCCGGAGGCAGCAGCACGCGCAGACCGCCAAGGGGGTCCCAGCTCAGCACCTGGGCGTAGCCCGCCGCCAGCAGTTCGTCGCGCAGATTGAGGTTGAAGGGCTGGGGGGTAATGACCCCGGGGGCCACCTCACTGGCTTGCAGGTCGCGGACATTGCCGGACAGTACGAATTGGCTTTTCAGGGGTAGAAAGCGCAGCAGATCGCGCAGCCAGCGTGGCTTTTCGAAGGAGGCAGTCCTTGGCATGGAAGCGGAGCTCGTCGTAGGAAGCAGGACGCGACATTAGCATAGGGAAGTTTTTACTTACGATGCTCCACAGGTTTTCTTACCTGCCAGCGCTGAGTGGGCATCTGCCTTGCGAGGGAAGAGGCCTGTGAGATCGCCTTCGCCGGCAAGCCGGCAAGCCGGCTCCTACGGGTATGAAGGCGATGTCGCTGTCGGAGCTGGCTTGCGAGGGAAGAGGCCCGTGAGATCGCCTTCGCCGGCAAGCCGGCTCCTCCGGGTAAGAGGGCGCTGTCGCTGTAGGAACTGGCTTGCCAGCGAAGAGGCCCGAGAGTCAGCCTTGGCCGGCAAGCCGGTTCCTACGAGGGAAGCCGGCTATGGAGTGTCGGTGGCGGCGTCGGGCTCCAGCAGGCGGGCGCCCGGGCCGGCGTCTCCCAGGGCATCTCCATAATTGCGCAGCGGACACCCTTCCATGGACAGGCAGCCACAGCCGATGCACTGGTTCAGCCGCTCGCGCAGCAGGCTCAGTTGGCGGATGCGTTCGTCCAGTTCGCGGCTCCATTGTTCCGACAGGCGCTGCCAGTCCGCGGCACTGGGCGCGCGGTCGGCGGGCAGAGTCGCCAGGGCCTGGCCAATCTCCGCCAGGGGAATGCCCAGGCGCTGGGCCACCTTGATCAGGGACACGCGACGCAGCACTGAACGCGGGTAGCGCCGTTGGTTGCCCGCGTTGCGATTGCTCTTGATCAGCCCCTTGGTTTCGTAGAAATGCAAGGCGGTCACGGCCACGCCGCTGCGGGCCGACAGTTGGCCAACCGTCAGTTCTTTGTGGAGGGCGTCGGGTTCGATCATTAAAGGGCACCAGGATGAAAAACAGGCTTGACCTTGACTTAACTAGAGGTTTTACCCTGCAGCGCATTCAATCGCAAGATTCTGTCCGACCGCCGTAGGGAGCAGTTCATGGCCGTATTTGAGAGAAACCGCAGCTTTACCCAATTGATCGAGTTCGAGATCGAGCCTCATCAGCAGGAGGCCCTGGTGTCGGCCTTGTCCGCGCAGACCGAGCGCCTGGCCCAGGGCTATGGCGGCTTTCTCAGTGCCAGCGTGCAGGCCAGCGACGATGGTCGGCGGGTGCTCAATTACCTGCAATGGCAATCCCGGGAAGCCGGCGAGGCGGCTTTCGAGCGTTTCGAGAGCGGCGAGCAGGATTTCTGGCAGTTGATCCTGACCCATCAGGCCAAGACCGTGACCTTCGGTTCGTTCCAGGTGCTGAGCAGCATTGCCCGCAGCCAGGACAATGCCCTGCACTGCAACCTGCTCTAGATCGACAGCTGCAGGGTGCGTTCGCTGTGGGCGTCCACCGGGCGGCGCTTGTTGACCGCCAGTTCGCCGATCTTGATCAGCCGGGTGCGGGTGACGTTGCGGCTCAAGCCCAGCAGGTTGGCGGTGTGCACCTGGTTGTAGTGGCTGAAGCGATAGGCTGCGCGCAGCAGGGCGTCCTCGACCTTTTCATGCAAGGCGCCGGCCTGCTCGGCGAAGAGTTTCTGGAAGGCGCGGTCCAGCAGCGCTTCGGCGGAGTCGTCGTGGCTGGGATGGCTGTCGTCGGCGCGCTCGATGCGCATGTTCGACAGGCGCAGGTCATCGCGCTCGATCACGCCATTGCGGCAGATCAACAGGGTGTGGTGGATGACGTTTTCCAGTTCGCGGATGTTGCCCGGCCAGCTGTAGCTCTTGAGTTTGTGTTCGGCCTCCTTGCTGATGCTGATGCTGCCGTAACCCAGACGCTGGCTGTAGGCCTCGATGAAGTGCCGGGTCAGGGGCAGGATGTCGCCGGGGCGTTCGCGCAGCGGGCTCAGTTCCAGGCTGACCACGTCCAGGCGGTAGTACAGGTCCTCGCGAAAGTGCCCGGCATTGATGGCCTTTTCCAGTTGCACGTTGGTGGCGGCCAGGACCCGCACGTCGATGGGAATGCTTTTGCGCGAGCCCAGGCGCACCACTTCACGCTCCTGCAGCACCCGCAGCAGTTTGACCTGGATGGCCATGGGCAAATCGCCGATCTCGTCGAGGAACAGGGTGCCGCCGTCGGCCTCTTCGAACCAGCCGGCCTTGGCGCTGAGGGCGCCGGTGAAGGCGCCTTTTTCATGGCCGAACAGTTCGGCCTCTACCAGGGATTCGGAGAAGGCGCCGCAGTTCACCGCCACGAACGGCCGGTTGCGCCGGGCGCTGAGGTTGTGGATGTGGCGTGCCACCAGTTCCTTGCCGGTCCCGGTTTCACCGATGATCAGCACGCTGGCTTCACTGGGTGCCACCTGTTGCAGGTGCGCCAGCAGGGCCTGGGATTTCGGGTCCTCGAACACCTGGGCGGTGGCGCGGATCGAGGTCGCCAGGGCGGGCGAGGGCGGTAGGGTCAGAAGCTGCATCGGCACTCTCCGTGAACAATAAGGCTAGGAGTAGAAGGTCGGGGTCGGCAGGGACTGGTTCAGTGCCCAGTCGCCCAGTTCGTGGAGCTTGTAATCCAGCGGGTCGTGCAGGGTCTGGGTGCGCAGGTTGCGCCAATGGCGGTCCAGGCGCAGGGAAGCGTGGGTCGAGCGTGCGCCGGTGACTTCGAACAGGCGACTGCACAGGTCCAGGCCCTGGCGGCTGGCGGCGACCTTGGCGGTGGCGATGGCGGTGGCCAGGTGCCCGCGCTCCTCGGCGCTGAGGCCGGGGCCTTTGGCCCACGCCTGGTCCAGCAGCCCGGCGGCCCGCTCCACCAGCAGGCGGATGCCTTCCAGGGCCACCCAGAATTCGCCGTAGTGGCGCAGTACATAAGGGTCCTGGCGCACATCCTGGGCGCTGGATCTATGCCAGACCCGGGTCTCGGTGAGGGTGTATTGCCGGGCTTCCTCGAAGGCGCCTTCGGCGATGCCGAGGAACATGTGGGTGAAGGTCAGTTGGGCGATCAGCGGGCGCAGGCAGGCGAACGGCGTGCTCAGCGGGCCCGGGTCCAGCAGCAGTTCCGACTCTTCCACCCTGACCCGTTCAAAGGTGGCGCTGCCGCTGTCGGTCTGGCGCTGACCCATGTTGTTCCAGTCGTTGTGCAGGGTGATGCCGCTGCGGCCGCTGGGGATGGCGGCGATCAGCAATTTGCCGCCGTTGCTTTCATCCACCGCCGAGGCGATGAGCATTTCCGAATCGCTGGCCCCGGAGCAGAAGCTCTTTTTGCCGGAGAACTCGCGCCAACCGCCGAGGTTCCGGACCAGGGTGCGGGTGTCCAACGGATTGAGGGCGTTGCCCCAGAACCAGTTCTTGCGCGCGGTCTGTTCGAACCAGGGTTGCCATTGCTCTGGCTTGGCGAACAGGCGCACGGTGGCCAGCATCAAGTGATGGAAGCCAAAGACGTGGGCGATGGAGCTGTCGACCCTGGCGAACTCGCGGACGATGTTCAGGGTTTCGCTCCAGGGCGCGCCGAGCCCGCCGAACTGGGTGGGGATGCTCAGGGCCAGCAGGCCGCTGTGGCGCAGGGCATCGCGCTCGGCCTTGGGGGTGCCGCCACGTTCATCGCGTTCGACGGCGGTGAGGGCAAACTCGGCGGTCAGTTGGCGAGCGGTCTGCAAGGGGGACAACAGGGCGCTTTGCGGTTTGGCAGTCACGCGGTGTTCCTCGTTCGTGGCCGTTGTGGCGGCCGGGAAAAGGTGCTGCGAGCTGTAGAAGCTGGCTTGCCAGCGAAGAGGGCCGAAAGATCGCCTTCGCCGGCAAGCCGGCTCCTACAACAGCTTTGGGGATTTCAGCGGCTGTTGGGCAACACGTCGTTGGCGATCATTTCGCCGAACGGCCCGGTCAGGTTGGTGACGCCACGGCCGGCCAGGCTGGCATAGGGTTCCGGCAGCAGTGGGAACACCAGTTCGGCGAAGCGATAGGCCTCTTCCAGATGCGGGTAGCCGGAGAAGATAAAGCTCTCGATGCCCAGGTCGGCGTACTCCTTGATGCGTTCGGCCACTTGCTGCGGGTTGCCCACCAGGGCGGTGCCGGCACCGCCACGCACCAGGCCGACTCCGGCCCAGAGGTTGGGAGCGATCTGCAACTGATCACGGCGACCGCCGTGCAGGGCGGCCATGCGCCGCTGACCTTCGGAGTCGAAGCGCGAGAAGGATTGCTGGGCGGCGGCGATGGTTTCGTCGCTGATGTGTTCGATCAACCTGTCCGCGGCTTTCCAGGCTTCGTCCTCGGTTTCGCGGACGATCACGTGCAGGCGGATGCCGAACTTCACGGTGCGGCCCTTGCGCGCAGCGCGTTCGCGCACGTCGGCCAGCTTTTGGGCGACCGCTGCAGGAGGCTCGCCCCAGGTCAGGTAGACATCCACCTGATCGGCGGCCAATTCGTGAGCGGCCTCGGAGGAACCGCCGAAGTACAGCGGTGGATAGGGCTTCTGCACCGGTGGATACAGGGCTTTGGCGTTCTGTACATGCAGGTGCTTGCCTTCGAAGTCCACGGCTTCGCCTTGCAGCACCCGGCGCCAGATCTGCAGGAATTCGTCAGTCACTTCGTAGCGTTCGCTGTGGCTGAGGAAGCTACCATCGCCACGGTTTTCGTCCGGATCGCCACCGGTGACTACGTTGATCAGCAGGCGACCGTTGGACAGCCGGTCCAGGGTTGCGGCCATGCGCGCGGAAACGGTGGGGGAGATGATTCCCGGGCGAATTGCCACCAGATAGCGCAGGCGTTCGGTCAGCGGCACCAGGGCCGAGGCGATGACCCAGGAGTCTTCGCAGGAGCGTCCGGTGGGAATCAGCACGCCGTGGTAGCCCAGGCTGTCCGCAGCCTGGGCCACTTGCTTGAGGTAGTTGAGGGTGACCGGGCGGGCGCCCTGGGCAGTGCCCAGGAAGTGGCCGTCGCCGTGGGTCGGAAGAAACCAGAACACATCCATGACAGGTCCTTAAGCGATTTTCAGCAGGTTTTTCGGGTGAGCGCCAAACAGCGGCGCGGCCCGTTCGGCGGCCAGCTGGATGCGGGCTTTCAACAGTTCGCTGGTGATCTGGTAATTGCTGAAGTCGGCTTCGGTGGCGTACACGCCAATCGGCAGGGTCAGGGCCTGGAAGAAACTGAACAGCGGACGCAACTGGTGATCCAGCACCAGGGCGTGGCGTTCGCTGCCTCCGGTTGCGGCCAGCAGCACCGGGGTATCGATCAGGGCGTTCAGGTCGATGAGGTCGAACAGATGCTTGAGCAGGCCGGGGTAGGAGCCGCGATAGACCGGGGCGGCGACGATCAACAGGTCGGCGTTTTCGATGGCCTGGAGCTCGGCCTCGACTTCGGCCGGCAGTTCCTGGCGCGACAGGGCTGCGCCTACCGGACGGGCAATATCGCCCAATTCGATGAGGTGGCTGTTGATCGGCAGGTGCCCGGACAGTTCGTCCAGCAGGGCCTGGGTCAGCACCAGGGTGCGGGACGGGCGCCAGGTTCCACCGGAGAGGGCAACAACGTTCAAGGGACGGGACATGATCGGTTCCTTTTTAAACAGTTGCTCTGCGAGCAATGGCAGGTGTCCTGGATCGGGAGCAAGAGCTGTACCAACCCGTAAAAGCCTTGTATTGCAGGGGTTGTGGGCGATCCGGAGCGGATTGGCTGCTGTTGCGCAGGCACTGTTTTGTTGATCGACTGTTGCTGGGCAAACAGTTGCCAGGGCAACAGTTGGGCAACGCAATGCAGCTGTTATAAAGGCTTGTTGTTATTCCTCAAAAGAGCTTGTTTCCATATTTATAGGTCGTTATGGAATATGAGGCGCGACTGCCAAGACCTTGGAACAGTCGATAGCGACTATCGAGCTGGATGATTTTTGCCGTTGCTGGTGCGGGAGTAGCCTTTGTGCATTGTTCGCAACCCGCTCCAGGTGCTCGCCATGAAGGCTTCCTCCATTGTTCTGTTGATGTTGGTTTTTAGTGTGCTGGCCGGCTGTGCCAGCCCGGGCACTCCTGAGTTGCGTCCCTACACGGCCCGGGAAACTCGCGAACTGGCGTTGGAAGCCTTGAATCGTCGCGGCCTGTCGTTCGATGAGTACCAGCAGAAAAAGGCCGAGCTGCTTGGCCGTCCTGGGGCGTTCGATGGGCAGGGCGAGATGAGCGCCCAACGCAATATCAGTCGGCACCATCCGGCCAGTTGATTAAAACTGTACTGGTCGAAGTTTTGCGCAACTGTCCGTGGGTTTCAGGCAGGCCCTGAGTTAGGGTCGAGACCTGATCGACCTTGCCCAGGACCTTGCATTCATGACCCTTTCCCTTGACCTGCTGTTGGCGTTCGCCCTGTTTGCCTTGGTCACTTCCATCACGCCCGGCCCTAACAACACCATGTTGCTGGCCTCGGGGGTGAACTTCGGCTTCAACCGTTCCATTCCTCATATCCTCGGCATCAGTTGCGGTTTTTTCGTTCTGGTGCTGGCGGTTGGCCTGGGCCTGGGGGCGGTGTTCGAGGCCTATCCGTTGCTGTACAGCGTGCTGCGATATGTCGGAGCGGCGTACCTGCTGTACCTGGCGTGGAAGATCGCCCGTTCCGGGCCCATGTCCGAGGAGCAACAGGGCCAGGGGCAACCGTTGGGGTATTGGGGGGCTGCGGCGTTTCAGTGGGTCAATCCCAAGGCTTGGGTGATGGCGGTGGGGGCTATCAGCACTTACACCCCGTTGCAGGGCTACTTCACCAATGTGCTGGTGATCGCGGCGGTGTTCGCCTTGATCAATGCGCCTACGGTCAGCCTTTGGGCCGCGTGCGGCAGCCTGCTGCGCAACGTGCTGCGCAATCCTCGCTGGCTGCGCCTGTTCAATCTGGGAATGGCCGGATTGCTGGTGATTTCCCTGGCGCCGCTGCTGCTGGAAAACATCAGTTAAGCGGCGCTTCAACGCGTTGCCCCGAGCCTGTTAAGCTGCGTCCCAGGAGCGTTCCTACGCACTTTTAAACGAAGTTGTTCTTCTTTAACTGCATCCGATCGCGTATTGCTGAGTGCCTGCTTTGACGCGCCGTTCTTGTACGGCGCGTTTGTGCGTCATCTTCTCTGAGCCAATGCCGATCCTGGAACAAGCTCTGCGGGTCTTCAGTCATGAACAAACGTCCTCTTTATTTCGACTACGCCGCCACCACGCCGGTGGATGAGCGGGTCATCCAGGTGATGCTGGAGTGTCTGGGTTTCAACGCCAATTTCGGCAACCCGGCGTCCAGTTCCCATGCTTTTGGCCAGGAGGCGCGGCGCAGTGTCGAGCGCGCCCGGCAGCAGGTCGCACAGTTGGTGGGCGCGCAGCCGGAGCAGATTGTCTGGACCTCCGGTGCCACCGAATCCAACAACCTGGCGCTCAAGGGCGTGATGCAGGCCCGGGGCCTGAGCGGTGGGCACATCATCACCAGCCAGATCGAGCATAAGGCGGTGCTCGACACCGCCCGCCAGTTGCAGGAAGCCGGTGTGGCGGTGACCTATCTGGTGCCGGATGCCGACGGGTTGATCACGGCCCAGGCGGTCAGTGAAGCCTTGCGCGACGACACTTTTCTGGTGTCGTTGATGCTGGTCAACAACGAACTGGGCACCCTCAACGACATCCCGGCGATTGGCCAGGTGGTGCGTGCGCGAGGTGCGTTGCTGCATGTGGACGCGGCCCAGGGTGCCGGCAAGGTGGCTATCGATCTTGAGCACTGGCCGGTGGACCTGATGTCGTTCTCCGCGCACAAGTTGTATGGCCCCAAGGGCATCGGCGCGCTGTATGTCGGGCCGCGGGCTCAGCAGCGGCTGCTGGCGCAGATTCATGGTGGCGGTCACGAAGGCGGATTGCGTTCCGGGACCCTGGCCACCCACCAGATCGCCGCCATGGGCGCGGCCTTTGCCCTGGCGGGTGAGCTGTTCGAGGAAGAAACCGCGACCATCGTCCGTCTGCGCCAGCGATTGCTGGAGCAACTGGCGGGCATTGCCGGCCTGCGCTTGAATGGCAGTGTCGGCCAGCGCATTCCCCATACCTTGAGCCTGACTTTCAGCGAGGGGGGCTTCGATTCGGCGGCACTGAGTGCGTCCCTGGCGTTTTCCGCGACCTCGGCCTGCAACTCGGCGAGCCATGCGCCTTCCCATGTGCTGCTGGCCCTGGGGCACGATGCATCACAGGCCGCTCGCACCATCCGCTTGAGCCTTGGGCGTTTCACCACCGAGGAGGATGTGGATCGCGCCGCACAGTTGATCAAGGCGTCATGCGCCACCGCTCCGGCGTTCTGGGCCGGAGCCCAGTCTTGAGGGGCGAGTGATCTCGACCTTCCATAACAATGAATAAGCCGGTTAAGGAGACACAATGAGTACCCAGCCTTCGACCCAGGGAGTGGTCACCCAGCGCTTGGCGCACGTCCGTCAGTTGATGAGCCGCGAGGGCATTCATGCCTTGCTGGTGCCGTCGGCCGACCCGCATCTGTCGGAATACCTGCCGGGTTACTGGCAGGGGCGCCAGTGGCTGTCGGGCTTTCATGGCTCGGTGGGCACGCTGATCGTGACCGCGGATTTCGCCGGGGTCTGGGCCGACAGTCGTTATTGGGAACAGGCCAGCAAGGAGCTCAAGGGCAGCGGTATCGAACTGGTGAAGTTGCAGCCGGGCCAGCCCGGCCCCCTGGACTGGCTGGCGGAGCAGACTCCGCAAGGTGCGGTGGTGGCGGTGGATGGCGCGGTGATGGCTGTGGCTTCGGCCCGCACTTTGGGCGCCAAGTTGCAGGAACGCGGAGCCCATCTACGGACCGATATCGATCTGCTTCAGGAGGTGTGGAGTGATCGTCCCGCGTTGCCGGATCAGCCGGTCTATCAACACTTGCCGCCGCAGGCGACGCAGAGCCGGGTGGAGAAGCTCGGCAAGCTGCGGGAAACCCTGAAGGAGCGGGGCGCGGACTGGCATTTCATTGCCACCCTCGACGATATCGCCTGGCTGTTCAACCTGCGGGGGGCGGATGTTTCATTCAACCCGGTGTTTGTGTCCTTCGCCCTGATCAGCCAGCAGCAGGCCACTTTGTTCGTGGCCTTGAGCAAGGTCGATGACCACCTGCGTGGGGTGCTGGAGGCGGATGGCGTGAGCCTGCGGGACTATTCGGAAGTGGCGGCGGCGCTGCGCGCAGTGCCTGAAGGTGCGACCTTGCAGATTGATCCGGCACGGGTCACCAGTGGCCTGCTGGACAATCTGCTTCCCGGGGTGAAACTGCTGGAAGGGCTCAACCCCACGACCTTGGCCAAGTCGCGCAAGAGCCTGGCGGACGCCGAGCACATTCGCCAGGCCATGGAGCAGGATGGCGCGGCCCTCTGTGAATTCTTCGCCTGGTTGGAGAGCGCCCTGGGTCGTGAACGAGTCACCGAGCTGACCATTGATAAACACCTGACGGCGGCTCGTGAGCGGCGTCCGGGCTACGTATCCCTGAGTTTCAATACCATTGCCGCATTCAATGCCAATGGGGCGATGCCTCATTACCACGCTACGCCTGAAGAGCACGCGGTGATCGAGGGCGATGGTCTGTTGCTGATCGACTCCGGTGGCCAGTACCTGGGCGGCACCACCGATATCACCCGCATGGTGCCTATCGGTACTCCGAGTGCCGAGCAGAAGCGCGATTGCACCCGAGTGCTCAAGGGGGTTATCGCGTTGTCCCGGGCGCAGTTCCCACGGGGCATTCTTTCGCCGTTGCTGGATGCCATCGCTCGTGCGTCGATCTGGGCCGAAGGCGTGGATTACGGACATGGCACCGGGCATGGTGTCGGTTACTTCCTGAACGTTCATGAAGGTCCGCAGGTGATTGCCTATCAGGCCGCACCAGCGCCGCAAACCGCGATGCAGCCGGGGATGATCACCTCCATCGAGCCGGGGACTTATCGTCCCGGGCGTTGGGGAGTGCGGATCGAGAATCTGGTGTTGAACCGCGAGGCAGGTACTACTGAGTTTGGTGAGTTCCTGAGGTTTGAAACCCTGACGCTGTGCCCGATCGACAGCCGTTGCCTGGAGCCGTCGTTGCTGACTCAGGAGGAGCGTGAGTGGTTCAACGCTTATCACGGTGATGTTCGTCGGCGTCTCAGTCCACTGTTGGAAGGGGCGGCGCTGGAGTGGTTGCAGGCTCGGACTGCGGCGATCTGAAGTAAGGCCTCACCCGCGCAACGCGGGTGAGGTGGCTGCGGCGACTCAAGCGTCGCCGCAGATGCCAGTGGTTACTTGCTCAAGGCTTCTCGGACGAAGTCGAGCCGATCCTGACCGAAAAACAGTTCCTCACCCACGAACATGCTGGGAGCACCGAATACTCCCCGTTGCAACGCCTGTTCGGTCTTGTTCTTGAGAGCGGTCTTGACGTCCTCGGCATTGCTCAGGTCGAGGATCTGTTGTGGGTCGAAACCGCCTTGTTCCAGGACCTGGGCGACGCTGGCGGCGTCGTTGAGGTTGCGTTTGTCGACCCAGAGTGCACGGAACAGGCAGTCGACGAAATCGATGAAGCGTTCCGGCAAATGCATCTGCACTCCGGTAGTGGCGCGCATCAGCAGCAGGGTATTGATGGGAAAGTGCGGGTTGAAATTGAGCTGCACCTGATAGCGTTGGGCGAAGCGCGCCAGGTCCTGCAACATGTAGCGGCCTTTGGCAGGGACGCTGATGGGGGACGCGTTGCCGGTGGTCTTGAAGACGCCGCCCAGCAGCATGGGTTGGTAGACCAGTTGACTGCCGGTCTGGGCACAGATCTTCGGCAGTTGGGTGTAAGCCAGGTATGAAGTAGGGCTGCCCAGGTCGAAGTAGAACTCCACCTTTTTATTCATGATCCAGATTCCCTGATTGTTGTTATGGAGAGGGGGTTACCAGCGTTCGCTCCAGGGGCGCAGGTCCAGTTCGAAGGTCCAGGCATCCCGGGGCTGGCTGTGCAGGTACCAGTAGTTCTCGGCGATATGCTCGGGGTTGAGGATGCCATCCTGATCCTTGAGGGCATATTTCTCGGGAAAGCTGGTGCGGATGAAGTCGGTGTCGATGGCACCGTCGACGATGATATGGCCGACGTGGATGTTCAAGGGCCCCAGTTCCCGGGCCATGCTCTGGGCCAGTGCGCGGATGCCGTGCTTGGCGCCGGCAAAGGCGGCAAAGCCCGCGGCGCCGCGGACCCCGGCGGTGGCGCCGGTGAACAGGATGGTGCCGCGCTTGCGGGTGACCATGCGCTTGGCCACCTCGCGGGCATTGAGGAAGCCTGAAAAACAGGCCATCTCCCAGATCTTGAAGTATTTACGTGCGGTTTCCTCAAGGATGCTGCAAGGGACGTTGGCACCGATGTTGAAGACGAAGGCTTCGATCGGGCCAATCTGGGTTTCGATCTGTTCGATCAGTGCCACCACGTCCTCCTCTTTCCGGGCATCGCAGGCAAAGCCATGGGCTTGGCCACCGGTTTGCTGGATGGCGTCTACCAGCGGCTGCAGTTTGTCTGCGCTGCGTCGGGTCACGCAGGCAGTAAAGCCTTCTGCGGCGAAACGCTTGGCAATGGCGCCACCGGTGGCATCACCGGCACCGACCACCAGTACGACTTTGTTCTTGTTCAAGGCTGTAGTCATGGGAGGCTCGCTGTTTGGTAAACGATCGTTAACTAAACGAACGTTATGCTATGATTTTTCTGTCGTCAAGCAAGTAGGGGAGTCCATCAGGAATGCGTTATTCAGTCGGTCATAAGCAGGAAACCCGAGAACGCCTGTTGCAGAGCAGTGCAACCCAGGCCAAGAACGATGGTTTTTCTACCGTCGGTGTGGATGCGTTAATGAAGGCCATCGGCCTCAGTGGCGGGGCTTTTTATACTCACTTCACATCCAAGGACGAGCTGTTCGGCTCCATCGTCGAGCGCGAGTTGAGCCAGAGCCTGGAGCGTCTGGGCGGGGAGGGGCAGCAGAATCAGGCAAAGCTGCGGCGTTGCTTGAAGCAGTACCTGAGTGTGGCGCATCTGCAGCAGCCGGGGGCGGGATGTGCGTTGCCAGCGTTGGGCGCGGAGATTGCTCGGGGCAGTGTCGAAGTACGGCAGGAGGCGCAAGACTGGATCTGCCGTTTGCATCAGGCTTGGGCGCAGACCTTGGGCAGCGAGAGCCTGGCCTGGTCGATCCTGTCGCAGTGTGTCGGCGCGCTGGTGGTGGCGCGAATGCTGGTAAGCCCGAGTATTCAGCAGCAGGTGCTGGCATCGAGTCATGAGCAGATCATTGGGCAGCTGGAAGGGCTGCCCGAAGATTGAACGGTACCGCTATTTGCAGATAACGATCATGCTGCGGCTGGTATAACCGGCTGGGTTCAGGCCGAAGGGGTAATCCCCCGGGTCTTCCACGGTATCACCAGATTTTGCGATCACCTTGTAGCCCTTGGGGCCGCAGGACTGGGTGGCCTTGGTGTAGCACTTGTCCCAGGAAGAAGACAAACCCGAGCAGTTGATGTGGAGTCCTTTCTTACCCCGTTTGACTTCAGTTTTCGCGGTCGCAGCGCAGCCTGCAATAGCAAGTACGGCCAACACTATCAAAAATCGTTTCATCCCCGTCCTTATCGCTAGCCCCGGATCTATCGCCCGAGTGTGACTGCATTACCGGTGGTCTTTTACGTTTGCGATATCCCTGTCTGACAACTCCATGGTTGACGTTGAGTAGCCGACTAAACATGGCCTAATTGAACGGTAATTACCAGAGTTGAATCTCAATCAACCGCAACTAATGGTTTGGACTCGCGACGCATAGTCATGGTTGCTCCTACGGAAGCAAGGATGATGCAGGCGATGGCCATCCACTGCGCAAGGGAAAGGTATTCGTGCAGGAACAGCAGGCCGGAAAGTGCGCCGAAAGCAGGTTCGATACTCATCAGGGTGCCAAAGGTGCGTGCTGGCATGCGGGTTAGGGCGACCATCTCCAGACTATAAGGAAGCGCGGTAGACAAGATGGCCACGCCCAGGGCTACGGGGATCAAGGAAGGGGTGAGTAAGGCGGCGCCGGCGTGGACGATGCCAATGGGGGCGACGAAGAGTGCTGCGATCATTACTCCCAGGGCTGCGGTCTGGATACCGTTCTCGGCCCCGGCCTTTTGCCCGAACAGGATGTACAGTGCCCAGCAGACTCCGGCCCCCAATGCGTAGCCTGCGCCCACCGGGTCGATGGCGGTTTCGGTGGCTCC
The DNA here is from genome assembly GCF_052850735.1 of Pseudomonas sp. 910_21. Taxonomy (NCBI): domain Bacteria; kingdom Pseudomonadati; phylum Pseudomonadota; class Gammaproteobacteria; order Pseudomonadales; family Pseudomonadaceae; genus Pseudomonas; species Pseudomonas sp. 910_21. Next base: position 1,059,125 of record NZ_VXCY01000002.1, read on the forward strand.
AGTGGGAATGAGCAGCAGTAGTCCGACGATGGCCAGGGCGATCCACAGGAAGTCGATAGCCTTGCGTGAGGCGTAGATGGCCACCGCCAAGGGGCCGGTGAACTCCAGAGCGACAGCAATTCCCAGGGGCACAGTTCTCAGGGACATATAGAAGAGGAAGTTCATCCCGCCCAAGGCCATACCGTAGACGATCACGGTGCGCAGGGTATTGGCGGTGAACTTGGCGCGCCATGGTCTTAATAGAAGCAGCATGATGATGCTGGCGAAGATCAGGCGCAGGGTGGTTGTGCCTTGGGCGCCAACGACGGGGAACATGCTCTTGGCCAGGGAGGCGCCCGATTGAATCGAGGCCATGGCAATAAGCAGTAGCCCCACCGGAAACAAGGTCGAGGCAAGGCTGCGCGGTTGGTCGTTCATGCAGGGAGTCATCCAGAGTGTGAGGGGAGGAGCATGTGGGCCATGATGCTTAACTAATGAGCGATGAGCAATATAGTGCGCAAAGTCTTTTTTGCGCTTCTATATAGAAGCTGTCGGCAAGGCTTTTTGCGTTGAATCATAGAAAATGCAAATTAACCCTTGACGGCAGATTCTACAGGTCTATAATTCGCCCCACTTCCGGCGCAGTCGAAACGGAAAACTCCTTGAGATTCAACGAGTTACGCAGTTTTCGGCGGCGGTTACGCTTCAGTTCATCGAAGCCAGAAGCAGTTGGTAGGGCAGTGTGTTTTCGCCTTATTAACGATTCGATCCTCTCGGTCGAAAGCGGTTG
>NZ_VXCY01000020.1:0-5484 GCF_052850735.1 Pseudomonas sp. 910_21
GCGCAAGTGGTTGAAGTTAAAAAGGAAACTTTGAAAACTTCTTAAAAAAATCACTTGACAGCAAATGAGGCTGCTGTAGAATGCGCGCCTCGGTTGAGACGAAAGATCTTAACCAACCGCTCTTTAACAACTGAATCAAGCAATTCGTGTGGGTGCTTGTGGAGTCAGACTGATAGTCAAAAAGATTATCAGCATCACAAGTTACTCCGCGAGAAATCAAAGATGTAACCAACGATTGCTGAGCCAAGTTTAGGGTTTTCTCAAAACCCAAAGATGTTTGAACTGAAGAGTTTGATCATGGCTCAGATTGAACGCTGGCGGCAGGCCTAACACATGCAAGTCGAGCGGCAGCACGGGTACTTGTACCTGGTGGCGAGCGGCGGACGGGTGAGTAATGCCTAGGAATCTGCCTAGTAGTGGGGGATAACGTCCGGAAACGGGCGCTAATACCGCATACGTCCTACGGGAGAAAGTGGGGGATCTTCGGACCTCACGCTATTAGATGAGCCTAGGTCGGATTAGCTAGTTGGTGAGGTAATGGCTCACCAAGGCTACGATCCGTAACTGGTCTGAGAGGATGATCAGTCACACTGGAACTGAGACACGGTCCAGACTCCTACGGGAGGCAGCAGTGGGGAATATTGGACAATGGGCGAAAGCCTGATCCAGCCATGCCGCGTGTGTGAAGAAGGTCTTCGGATTGTAAAGCACTTTAAGTTGGGAGGAAGGGCAGTTACCTAATACGTGATTGTTTTGACGTTACCGACAGAATAAGCACCGGCTAACTCTGTGCCAGCAGCCGCGGTAATACAGAGGGTGCAAGCGTTAATCGGAATTACTGGGCGTAAAGCGCGCGTAGGTGGTTTGTTAAGTTGAATGTGAAAGCCCCGGGCTCAACCTGGGAACTGCATCCAAAACTGGCAAGCTAGAGTATGGTAGAGGGTGGTGGAATTTCCTGTGTAGCGGTGAAATGCGTAGATATAGGAAGGAACACCAGTGGCGAAGGCGACCACCTGGACTGATACTGACACTGAGGTGCGAAAGCGTGGGGAGCAAACAGGATTAGATACCCTGGTAGTCCACGCCGTAAACGATGTCAACTAGCCGTTGGGAGCCTTGAGCTCTTAGTGGCGCAGCTAACGCATTAAGTTGACCGCCTGGGGAGTACGGCCGCAAGGTTAAAACTCAAATGAATTGACGGGGGCCCGCACAAGCGGTGGAGCATGTGGTTTAATTCGAAGCAACGCGAAGAACCTTACCAGGCCTTGACATCCAATGAACTTTCTAGAGATAGATTGGTGCCTTCGGGAACATTGAGACAGGTGCTGCATGGCTGTCGTCAGCTCGTGTCGTGAGATGTTGGGTTAAGTCCCGTAACGAGCGCAACCCTTGTCCTTAGTTACCAGCACGTTATGGTGGGCACTCTAAGGAGACTGCCGGTGACAAACCGGAGGAAGGTGGGGATGACGTCAAGTCATCATGGCCCTTACGGCCTGGGCTACACACGTGCTACAATGGTCGGTACAAAGGGTTGCCAAGCCGCGAGGTGGAGCTAATCCCATAAAACCGATCGTAGTCCGGATCGCAGTCTGCAACTCGACTGCGTGAAGTCGGAATCGCTAGTAATCGCGAATCAGAATGTCGCGGTGAATACGTTCCCGGGCCTTGTACACACCGCCCGTCACACCATGGGAGTGGGTTGCACCAGAAGTAGCTAGTCTAACCTTCGGGAGGACGGTTACCACGGTGTGATTCATGACTGGGGTGAAGTCGTAACAAGGTAGCCGTAGGGGAACCTGCGGCTGGATCACCTCCTTAATCGACGACATCAGCTGCTCCATAAGTTCCCACACGAATTGCTTGATTCATTGAAGAAGACGATAGAAGCAGCTTTAAGCTCCAAGCTGATAGCTCCAAGCTAACAGTTACAAGCTCGAAATTGGGTCTGTAGCTCAGTTGGTTAGAGCGCACCCCTGATAAGGGTGAGGTCGGCAGTTCGAATCTGCCCAGACCCACCAATTTTGTTATGGGGCCATAGCTCAGCTGGGAGAGCGCCTGCCTTGCACGCAGGAGGTCAGCGGTTCGATCCCGCTTGGCTCCACCATAAACTGCTTCTGAAAGCTTAGAAATGAGCATTCACTTTGAATGTTGATTTCTAGTCTTTTGATTAGATCGTTCTTTAAAAATTTGGGTATGTGATAGAAAGATAGACTGAACGTTACTTTCACTGGTAACGGATCAGGCTAAGGTAAAATTTGTGAGGCTCTTAATTGAGCAGCAATTGCAAATTTTCGGCGAATGTCGTCTTCATAGTATAACCAGATTGCTTGGGGTTATATGGTCAAGTGAAGAAGCGCATACGGTGGATGCCTTGGCAGTCAGAGGCGATGAAAGACGTGGTAGCCTGCGAAAAGCTTCGGGGAGTCGGCAAACAGACTTTGATCCGGAGATGTCTGAATGGGGGAACCCAGCCATCATAAGATGGTTATCTTGTACTGAATACATAGGTGCAAGAGGCGAACCAGGGGAACTGAAACATCTAAGTACCCTGAGGAAAAGAAATCAACCGAGATTCCCTTAGTAGTGGCGAGCGAACGGGGACTAGCCCTTAAGTGGCTTTGAGATTAGCGGAACGCTCTGGAAAGTGCGGCCATAGTGGGTGATAGCCCTGTACGCGAAAATCTCTTAGTCATGAAATCGAGTAGGACGGGGCACGAGAAACCTTGTCTGAATATGGGGGGACCATCCTCCAAGGCTAAATACTACTGACTGACCGATAGTGAACTAGTACCGTGAGGGAAAGGCGAAAAGAACCCCGGAGAGGGGAGTGAAATAGATCCTGAAACCGTATGCGTACAAGCAGTGGGAGCAGACTTTGTTCTGTGACTGCGTACCTTTTGTATAATGGGTCAGCGACTTATTTTCAGTGGCGAGCTTAACCGAATAGGGGAGGCGTAGCGAAAGCGAGTCTTAATAGGGCGTCTAGTCGCTGGGAATAGACCCGAAACCGGGCGATCTATCCATGGGCAGGTTGAAGGTTAGGTAACACTGACTGGAGGACCGAACCGACTACCGTTGAAAAGTTAGCGGATGACCTGTGGATCGGAGTGAAAGGCTAATCAAGCTCGGAGATAGCTGGTTCTCCTCGAAAGCTATTTAGGTAGCGCCTCATGTATCACTGTAGGGGGTAGAGCACTGTTTCGGCTAGGGGGTCATCCCGACTTACCAAACCGATGCAAACTCCGAATACCTACAAGTGCCGAGCATGGGAGACACACGGCGGGTGCTAACGTCCGTCGTGAAAAGGGAAACAACCCAGACCGTCAGCTAAGGTCCCAAAGTTATGGTTAAGTGGGAAACGATGTGGGAAGGCTTAGACAGCTAGGAGGTTGGCTTAGAAGCAGCCACCCTTTAAAGAAAGCGTAATAGCTCACTAGTCGAGTCGGCCTGCGCGGAAGATGTAACGGGGCTCAAACCATACACCGAAGCTACGGGTATCACGTAAGTGATGCGGTAGAGGAGCGTTCTGTAAGCCTGTGAAGGTGAGTTGAGAAGCTTGCTGGAGGTATCAGAAGTGCGAATGCTGACATGAGTAACGACAATGGGTGTGAAAAACACCCACGCCGAAAGACCAAGGTTTCCTGCGCAACGTTAATCGACGCAGGGTTAGTCGGTCCCTAAGGCGAGGCTGAAAAGCGTAGTCGATGGAAAACAGGTTAATATTCCTGTACTTCTAGTTATTGCGATGGAGGGACGGAGAAGGCTAGGCCAGCTTGGCGTTGGTTGTCCAAGTTTAAGGTGGTAGGCTGGAATCTTAGGTAAATCCGGGATTCTAAGGCCGAGAGCTGATGACGAGTTACCTTTTAGGTGACGAAGTGGTTGATGCCATGCTTCCAAGAAAAGCTTCTAAGCTTCAGATAACTAGGAACCGTACCCCAAACCGACACAGGTGGTTGGGTAGAGAATACCAAGGCGCTTGAGAGAACTCGGGTGAAGGAACTAGGCAAAATGGCACCGTAACTTCGGGAGAAGGTGCGCCGGTGAGGGTGAAGGACTTGCTCCGTAAGCTCATGCCGGTCGAAGATACCAGGCCGCTGCGACTGTTTATTAAAAACACAGCACTCTGCAAACACGAAAGTGGACGTATAGGGTGTGACGCCTGCCCGGTGCCGGAAGGTTAATTGATGGGGTTAGCTAACGCGAAGCTCTTGATCGAAGCCCCGGTAAACGGCGGCCGTAACTATAACGGTCCTAAGGTAGCGAAATTCCTTGTCGGGTAAGTTCCGACCTGCACGAATGGCGTAACGATGGCGGCGCTGTCTCCACCCGAGACTCAGTGAAATTGAAATCGCTGTGAAGATGCAGTGTATCCGCGGCTAGACGGAAAGACCCCGTGAACCTTTACTATAGCTTTGCACTGGACTTTGAATTTGCTTGTGTAGGATAGGTGGGAGGCTTTGAAGCGTGAACGCCAGTTTGCGTGGAGCCATCCTTGAAATACCACCCTGGCAACTTTGAGGTTCTAACTCAGGTCCGTTATCCGGATCGAGGACAGTGTATGGTGGGTAGTTTGACTGGGGCGGTCTCCTCCTAAAGAGTAACGGAGGAGTACGAAGGTGCGCTCAGACCGGTCGGAAATCGGTCGTAGAGTATAAAGGCAAAAGCGCGCTTGACTGCGAGACAGACACGTCGAGCAGGTACGAAAGTAGGTCTTAGTGATCCGGTGGTTCTGTATGGAAGGGCCATCGCTCAACGGATAAAAGGTACTCCGGGGATAACAGGCTGATACCGCCCAAGAGTTCATATCGACGGCGGTGTTTGGCACCTCGATGTCGGCTCATCACATCCTGGGGCTGAAGCCGGTCCCAAGGGTATGGCTGTTCGCCATTTAAAGTGGTACGCGAGCTGGGTTTAGAACGTCGTGAGACAGTTCGGTCCCTATCTGCCGTGGACGTTTGAGATTTGAGAGGGGCTGCTCCTAGTACGAGAGGACCGGAGTGGACGAACCTCTGGTGTTCCGGTTGTCACGCCAGTGGCATTGCCGGGTAGCTATGTTCGGAAAAGATAACCGCTGAAAGCATCTAAGCGGGAAACTTGCCTCAAGATGAGATCTCACTGGAACCTTGAGTTCCCTGAAGGGCCGTCGAAGACTACGACGTTGATAGGTTGGGTGTGTAAGCGCTGTGAGGCGTTGAGCTAACCAATACTAATTGCCCGTGAGGCTTGACCATATAACACCCAAGCAATTTGCTTAAGAAGCGAGTTGCGGTGTGTGAAGACGAAACAAACCGAAAGTTTGCACCGCTCACAAAGCACACGAATCTATTACATACCCATTTGCTGGCACGTTGCATAAGCGACGGTCTGGCTACCGAATTTCTTGACGACCATAGAGCGTTGGAACCACCTGATCCCATCCCGAACTCAGAAGTGAAACGATGCATCGCCGATGGTAGTGTGGGGTTTCCCCATGTGAGAGTAGGT
>NZ_VXCY01000021.1:0-5130 GCF_052850735.1 Pseudomonas sp. 910_21
AGCCCAGAGGCGATCCCCGGACTCGAAGGTGTCCAGGCTCAGATCGAACTGGGTCGTGCTGTCCTCGCCACTGAGCATCTGCACCTGCAACCCTGGAATCTCCAGGGTTGCAGCGTCCTGGCGGGCGGCAGCCTGGTGGTTGAACATCACCTGGAACAGCGGGCTGTAGCTCAGGCTGCGCTCCGGCTTGAGGGCTTCCACCAGTTGTTCGAAGGGCAGGTCCTGATGTTCCTGGGCCTCCAACGCGCGTCTTTTGACCTGACTTAGAAAGTCGCTGAAGCTCAGTTGCCCGTCGACTTCAGCCTTGAACACCTGGGTATTGACGAAGAAGCCGATCAGGCGCTCGGTCTCCACCCGGTTGCGGTTGGCGGTCGGCACCCCGACGCGGATGTCCGCCTGACCGCTGTAGCGGTGCAGCAGTACCTGGAACGAGGCCAGCAACAGCATGAACAGCGTGACCCCTTCGCGCTGGGCCAGCTGTTTCAGCCCCCCCGGTAAGGCGCCATCCAGGCTGATGCCATGGCGCGCGCCCTTGTGGCTTTGCTGCAACGGCCGCGGATGGTCCAGAGGCAAATCCAGAACCTGAGCGCCGCCTTCCAGTTGCTGCAACCAGTAATCCAGTTGCCGCTCGCGCTCACCGGCTTCCATCCACTGGCGTTGCCAGGCAGCGTAGTCCGCGTACTGCACCGCCAGCGCCGGCAACTCGGCCTCCTGCCCCTGGCTATGGGCGCCGTAGAGCCGGATCAGTTCCTCCACCATCAACTGCATCGACCAGCCATCGGAAACGATGTGATGCTGGACCAGCACCAGCACATGCTCGTCCGCCGCCAGGCGCACCAGGGTGGCCCGCAGCAAAGGCCCCTGGCGCAGGTCGAACGCCTGCCGTACCTGAGTGTCGATGACCTGCTTGATCAAGTCATCGGCATTGCCGGCCTCCACCAGCAGGGACAAGTCCTGCTGGCTGATGGGCAAACGGGCCTGGGCCGCGATCACCTGGGTCAGGCCCCCGGCGCTCTCGACAAAGTGCGTGCGCAAGCTTTCATGGCGGGCGATCAAGGCATCGAAACTGCTTTGCAGGGCCTGGCTATCCAGAGCGCCACGCAGGCGCAGGGCCATGGGGATGTGATAGGCGCTGCTGTCGGGGTCCAGCTGCCAGAGGAACCACTGGCGCTCCTGGGCATAGGACACCACCAGCGGCTGCTGCCGGTCCACCAGGGGAATCGACTGGAGTGGCTGGGCGGTTTCCGGCCCCAGCAGGCGGACGAAATCTTCCAGCGACTCGCCTTCGAACAGCAGCTTGAGCGGCGCCTCGATGCCCAGCTCCTGGCGGATGCGCGACATCACCTGGGTAGCCAGCAGCGAATGGCCGCCGAGCTCGAAGAAGTTATCGGTCAAGCCGACCTTTTCCAGTTTCAGCACCTGGGCCCAGATCCCGGCCACTTGCTGTTCGCGCTCGCTGCGCGGGGCCACGTGGGCCTGCTGCAACAGGCTGCCGTCGATGGCCGGCAAGGCAGCGCGATTGAGCTTGCCGTTGGCGGTCAGGGGCAGCGCCTGGAGGAACAGCACATGGGCCGGAACCATGTAGCCCGGCAGGTGCTCGCGCAGCCCGACCTTGATGGCGTCGCGCAGTGGCAGTTGCTCGGCAAGCGGGTCCTGGCCGTTCCAGTCCAGGCCGGCGGGCACCACGTAGGCCACCAGTTGCGGGCCGTCGGGGCCTTCCGGGGCCAGCACCACCGCCTCACGCACCGCAGACAATTCCAGCAGCCGCGCTTCGATCTCCCCCAGCTCGATACGGAAACCGCGGATCTTCACCTGGTGGTCGATACGGCCGATGTAGCCGATCGAACCGTCGGCCTGATAACGCGCCAGATCGCCGGTGCGGTAGAGACGCCCACCAGCCTCGCCGAACGGGTCCGGGACAAACCGCGCCGCACTCAAGTCGCCGCGGTTCAGGTAGCCCCAGGCCAGCCCGGCACGCCCGACATACAGCTCACCGATGCAGCCCTTGGGCACCGGTTGCAGGTTGCCGTCCAGCAAATACCAGGACATGTCGGGAATCAGCTCGCCAATCGGGCTGGCCCCCGTCAGGCTCAGATCCGCCACGGACAAGGGACGATAGGTCACGTGTACCGTGGTTTCGGTGATGCCGTACATGTTCACCAACTGCGGGCGCTGATCGCCGAAACGCTGGAACCAGGGTTGCAGGGTATTGACCTCCAGAGCCTCGCCACCGAACACGATGTAGCGCAACCGATGCACAGGCTCGGCGCTGCAGGCCACGTGCATCAACTGGCGGAACGCCGACGGCGTCTGGTTGAGCACCGTCACGCCTTCGGCGCAGAGCAGCGGGTAGAAGTCCTGGGCCGAGCGCGCCACCTCCTGGGGCACGATCAGCAGCCGCCCGCCGTACAACAGGGCCCCGAAAATCTCCCACACCGAGAAGTCGAACGCATAGGAGTGGAACAGGCTCCAGACATCCTCGGGGCCGAACTGGAACCACTCCTGGGTGGCCGCGAACAGGCGCAGGACGTTATGGTGCGGCTGCAAGGTGCCCTTGGGCTTGCCGGTGGAGCCGGAGGTATAGATCACGTAGGCCAAGTCCTCGGGTGTTACCCCGACCTCGGGGTTGTCGACCCGGTAGCCGTCCAGGGGTTGCTCCAGCAACCAGGTACTGCCGGCAAACGCCGGCAAGCCCTGCAGCAGATGCCCCTGGGTCAGCAGCAACGCGATGGCGCTGTCCTGCATCATGTGCTGCAGGCGATCCTGGGGATAGGCCGGGTCCAGCGGCACATAGGCACCGCCGGCCTTGAGGATCGCCAGCAGGCCAATGACCATCTCCAGGCTGCGCTCCACCGCCAGCCCCACCAGTACATTGGGGCCCACGCCCTGCTCGATGAGCTTGTGCGCCAGGCGGTTGGCCCGATCGTTGAGCTGCCGGTAGTCCAGGCTCTGCCCGGCGAAGGTCAGGGCAATGGCCTGGGGCGCCCTGGCGGCCTGAGCCTCGATGAGCTGATGGACGCAGGCCCGGGAAGGGAATGCCTGCTGCTGCGGGTTCCACTGGTCGAGGATCTGCGCCTGCTCGTCGGCCCCCAGCAATGGCAACAGGCCGATGCGCTGCTGCGGCTGGCGGGCAACGCCTTGCAGCAAATGACGCCAATGGGCGGCCAGGCGCTCGATGGTGGCGGCGTCGAACACATCGGTGGCATAGACCAGGGACGCGGCGATCCGACCCTGGGTTTCCACGGTGTCCAGGGTCAGATCGAACTGCGCCGACTGCCCTTGGGAGTCCAGAGCCTCGATGCTCAGGCCAGGCAGGTTCAGGGGTTTGCCTGCGACCGCCGCTTCCACCTGGTGGTTGAACATCACTTGGAACAGCGGGTTGTGGCTCAGGCTGCGCTCCGGCTGCAAGGCCTCCACCAGTTGCTCGAAAGGCAGGTCCTGGTGCGCCTGCGCCGCCAGGGCGGTCTGGCGCACCTGCTGCAACAGCTGGCTGAAGGACATCTGCCCGTCGATCTCGGCCTTGAGCACCTGGGTGTTGACGAAGAAGCCGATCAGGCGCTCGGTCTCGACCCGGTTGCGGTTGGCAATGGGTACACCGACGCGGATATCGGCCTGGCCGCTGTAGCGGTGCAGCAGGGTCTGGAAAGAGGCCAGCAACAGCATGAACAGGGTCACCCCTTCCCGCTGGGCCAGGCTGCCCAGGGCTTCACTCAACGGCTGCTCCAGGGTCAGCTCCAGGCGCCCGCCCCGATGGCTCTGCACCGCGGGACGCGGGCGGTCCAGAGGCAGTTCGAGCAAAGGTTGCTCGCCGCCCAGTTGCGCCGTCCAGTAGGCCAGTTGCCGGTCCTTTTCACCGGCCTCCATCCAGTGGCGCTGCCAGAGGGCGTAGTCGGCATACTGGATCGGCAGCGCCGGCAACGGCGCCGTCTGCCCTTGGCAGTAACCGATGTAGAGCGCGATCAGTTCATCCACCATGACCTGCATCGACCAGCCATCGGAGACGATGTGGTGCTGGGTCAGGACCAGCACATGGTCATCCTCGGCCACCTGCAACAGGCCGACCCTGAGCAACGGCCCGGCCAGCAGATCGAACAGCTGCCGGGTCTGGGCCTGGACGAAGTCCTGCACGGCCACCTGGATCTGCTGTTCGCTCGCCTGCGCCGGCAGTGCCTGGCGCACCAGTTCCAGGCGCGCCTCGGGGGCGACCACCTGCAGCGCCGTGTCGGCCTCCTCGACAAAATGCGTGCGCAGGCTTTCATGGCGGGCGATCAGGCTGTCAAAACTGCGCTGCAAGGCCTCGACGTTCAGCTTCCCGCGCAGGCGCAGGGCTTTGGGAATGTGATAGGCCGTGCTCTCGGGCGCCAGTTGCCAGAGGAACCACTGGCGTTGCTGGGCATAGGACAGCGGCAGGTGCTCCTGGCTCAGGCGTACCTCGGGAATCGGCAGGTTGGCCGGGGAGATGCCCTGTTCGAGCATCTTCTGCAGGTAGACCTTGCGTTTTTCCAGGGGTAGCAGGATGAAGCCTTTGACAATTTTCAGCGCGGTGGTGTTGTCCATTACACAGCCTCCATTTCGTCGAGCAACAGTTCCAGCGCACTCAGGTCGGCGTCTTGCACCTGGCCGGGCGTCTTCTGCAACTGGCTGACAAACAGCCCCAGGGAGGGAAATTCAAACGCCATCTGCACACTGACCTGGCGCCCAAGCTTGAGCTGGACTCGAGAGACCATCGCGGTTACCAACAAGGAATGCCCACCTAGTTCAAAGAAGTTATCGTTCATGCCCACCTGCTCGACCTCCAGCACCTGGGCCCAGATCGCCGCGACCTGCTGTTCCAGTTCGCTCTGTGGAGCGATGTAGGCCTGCTGCAACAGGCTGGCGTCGGCCTTGGGCAGGGCCTTGCGGTCCAGCTTGCCGTTGGGGCTCAGCGGCAACGCTTCGAGGAACAGCAGGTGCGCCGGCAGCATGTAGTCCGGCAACACCTGCTTGAGGGCCGCTTTCAATTGCTCGCGCAACTGCGTCTGCTGTTCCGGGCCCTCCACCGCCACGCCCGCGGCCGCCACCACGTAGGCCACCAGCTGTGGACCACCGGCTGCCTCCTGGGCCAGTACCACTGCCTCGCGCACCAGCGGT
>NZ_VXCY01000022.1:0-3838 GCF_052850735.1 Pseudomonas sp. 910_21
GTACAGGCGCCCACCATCGCTGCTGAACGGATCGGGAATGAAACGCTCGGCGGTCAGGCCTGGGCGGTCGTGATAACCCCGGGCCAGCAACTCGCCACCGATCATCAGCTCGCCGGTTGCGCCGCTGAGGGTCAGGTTGCCGCTGTTGTCCAGCAGGTAGATGGAGCGGCCCGGCAAACCCTTGCCCAGCGGCATCTGGCTCGGCAACGCCTGCCCATCCTGCAGGTAGCGACTGCAGTCATGGGCGGTAACGCTCACCGTGGCCTCGGTCGGCCCGTAGGTGTTGAGCAGGCAGGCGTGTTTCAGGCCGGCCTTCTTCCACGCCGCCACGCCTTCTGCCGGCATGGCTTCGCCCCCCAGGTTGAGCTGGCGCAGGCGACCGAAGTCGCGGGGTTCGCGGGTGGCGAAATCCTTGCCCAGCATGAACCAGTAAGCGGTGCTCAAGTCGACGATGCTGATGCCCTGCTCGATCAGCTCGCGGTAGAAGGTTTCGCTGTCCCACAGCTCCTTGCCGCGAATCACCACCGAGGCGCCACAGATCAGCGCCGGGTACAGCTGTTCGACAAAGGCGTCGAAGTTGAAGGTGGAGAACTGCAGGCCACGGTCTGCCGCGCTCATGTTGAAGTAGTCCCGGGAAACCTGGGCGTGCTGGCTCAAGGCGCTGTGGCTGATATCTACACCCTTGGGCCGTCCGGTGGAGCCGGAGGTGTACATCACGTACGCCAGGTTGGCACCCTGCGCCCGCGGTTGCGGGTTGCTCCGGGCATAGCCGTCCAGGCCCTGCTGATCCAGGCACAGGTGGGGTACCTCCACGCCGTCGCGCAGGCGCTCCAGCAGTGGAGTCTGGGTCAGCAGCAGCTGGATGCCGCTGTCCTGCATCATGTAGTGCAGCCGGTCCTGGGGGTACTCGGGGTCCAGCGGCACGTAGGCGCCGCCGGCCTTGAGCACTGCCAGCAATCCGACAATCATGTCCAGCCCGCGCTCCACGGCGATGCCCACCCGCACATCCGGGCCCACGCCCTGCTCGATCAACTTATGGGCCAACTGGTTGGCCCTCTGGTTGAATTGGCCATAGCTCAGTGGCTCACCGGCGCACAGCAGCGCCACGGCATCCGGAGTGCGCGCGGCCTGGGTCTCGATCAACTGCTGGACACAGAGCGGCGACAGGTCACGCGCCGGAGTACGACTGCGTTGTTCCTCGATCAAGCGGCGCTCGGTAGCGCCAGTCAGCGCCAACTCGCCGATGCTCGACTGCGGCTGCTCCACCAGCGCCATGAGCACCTGCTCCAGGTAGCCCGCCAGTTGCTGGATGTTCGCCTGGGCGAAATGCTCCAGGGCATAGCTGTAGTCGAACGCCAGAGTCTGCCCCAAGTAGACCGACAGGGTCAGCGGGTAGTTGGTCTGCTCATGGTTGGCCGCCATGCCAAAGCGCAACTGTGCCGGGGCGCCTTGGGCCAGGGCCTCGGACACCGGGTAGTTCTCGAACACCAGGATGTTGTCGAACAGCGCCTCGCCCCCCAGGCCGGCCCAGCGCTGCACGTCGTACAGCGGCGTGTGTTCAAAGTCACGCAGGGCCAGATTGCGTTCCTGCACCAGTTGCAACCAGTCACTGACAGGCATGTCCGGACGCGGCGCAGCCACGACCGGCAGAGTGTTGATGAACAGGCCGATCTGCTGCTCCACGCCCCTGAGCTCCGCCGGACGCCCGGACACGGTGGCACCGAACACCACGCTGTCCTGCCCGGTGTAGCGTTGCAGCAGCAACAGCCAAGCGGCTTGCACCAGGGTATTGACCGTGACCTTCTGCTGGCGGGCGAACTCGCTCAAGCGTTGCGTCTGTTGCAGATCCAGGTGCTGCTGATGGGCGGCGTAGCCCTTGCCGGCCGGAGCCTGGCCACCGCGGCTGATGGCCTGGGCCAGACGGGTCGGCTCATCCAGGGCCGCCAGTTGCTGTTTCCAGAAGGTCTCACTGAGCTGGGCGTCCTGGCGTTGCAGCCAGGCGATGTAGTCGCGATAGCGCCCGGGTGCCTGGCTCGCGAACTGCCCCGCATAGCGCTGCAGCACTTCCCCTAGCAGCCGTGAGTTGCTCCAGCCGTCCATCAGGATGTGGTGGTTGGTGTAGATCAGGTGGTAACGCTGCTCGCCAGTGCGCACCAGAGTCAGGCGTAGCAGTGGCGCGGCCAGCAGGTCGAAACCACGCAGGCGCTCCTCCTCGGCCAAACCATCCAGGGCGGCTGGCACGGCCTCGTTCGCCCGCCAGTCATGCTCGACAAAGTCCAGGCGGATACGCTTGTGCACCACCTGGATCGGCGCCGGCAGCTCGCCCTGCCAGAGGAAGCCGCTGCGCAGGATGTCATGGCCGTCGATGGCCGCCTGCCAGGCCTGGCGGAAGCGCTCGGGCTCAAGCCCGTCCACATCCACCCGCAGTTGGTTGATGTAGTCGCCCGCGCCCTGCTCGTAGAGGGTGTGGAACAGCATGCCTTGCTGCATCGGCGACAGCGGATAAAGGTCTTCGACCTCAGCCAGGGCCAGTGGCAACTGGTCCAGTTGCTGTTGGTTCAGGCCCGCCAGCGGGAAGTCCGACGGGGTCACCCCACGGTGCTCGGGCTGGCTGCAATGCTCGATCAGGGCCTGGAGCTCCTGGGCATACTCGTCTGCCAAGCGCTGGATGGTGGTGGTATCGAACATCGCCTGGCTGAAGGTCCAGCCCAGCTTCAATTGGCCGCCATAGACCTGGCCATTGATGCTCAGCCAGTTGCCCAGCGGAGCCTGGGCGCCTTGATCGGCACCCTTGGCTTCGGCGCTGGGGGCAAACCAGGCATCCGGCTCATCGAAGCTGCCATCGAACTGGCCCAGGTAGTTGAAGGTGATGCGCGGCACCGCCAGTGCCGCGAGGGCTGCCTGTGCTTGAGCATCCCCCAGGTGGCGCAGGGCACCAAAGCCGATGCCCTTGTTCGGCACCGCCCGCAGCTGTTCCTTGATGAGCTTGATCGAGTCGGCCAGCGCCGGCTGCGGTGTCAGCTTCACCGGGAACATGCTGGTGAACCAGCCCACAGTGCGGCTCAGGTCGATGCTGTCGAAAAGCTCTTCGCGGCCGTGGCCCTCCAGTTGCACCAGGGCGCTGCTGTCGCCGGTCCAGCGGGTAATGACCCGGGCCAGGGCAGTGAGCAGCAGATCGTTGATCTGGGTGCGATAGGCTGCCGGCGCGTCCTGCAACAGACGCTGGGTATAGCTCGGGTCCAGTTCGGTGCTGACGCTCAGGGCGTCCTTGATCACGACCTGATCCGTTGTCCGGTCACAAGGCAGGCCCGACTCGACGCCCTGCAGTTGCGCCTGCCAGTAACCCAGCTCCTGCTGCAGCGCCGCGCTGTTGGCATAGGCTTGCAATTGCCCGGCCCAGGCCTGAGAGGAGCTGGTTTTGGCCGGCAGTTTGATGGCTTGCCCGGCGGCCTGCTGTACCAGGGCCTGATGCAGGTCCTCCAGCAGCACCCGCCAGGACACCCCGTCCACCACCAGGTGATGGATGGCCAGCAGCAGGCGCTGGGTGCCGTCCTGCAACGTGAAGAGCACGGCACGCAGTAAAGGCCCCTGTTGCAGATCGAGGCTGCGCTGTGCGGTATCACACAGGGCTTGCAGCGATTCTTCATTGGCGTCGTCCGCCAGCCACAGCAGCGCATCGGCCTGCGTCGCCGCCAACGGTGCCGCAGTCACCTGCCCCAGCGGAGCATAAGTCGCGACCCAGGCTGCGCCTTCTTCGACAAACTTCAGGCGCAGGCCGTCGTGGTGTTCGAGCAAGGCTTGCAAGCCCTGCTGCAGTGCCTGGGCACTCAGAGGCTTC
>NZ_VXCY01000023.1:0-3796 GCF_052850735.1 Pseudomonas sp. 910_21
ACAGGCGCTGCAAGCCCAGACCCTGGAAAGCGCATTACAGGCCCTGACGGTGCAGCACGATGCCCTGCGCCTGCGTTTTACCGAACATCAGGGCATGTGGAGCGCAGCCTTTGCCGACGCCGATGAGTCGGTGCAACTGCTGTGGCAGGCCAATGTGGTCGACGCCCAGGCGTTGCAGCAGTTTGCCGGGCAGGCCCAGCGCAGTCTCGACCTGCAGGCCGGCCCGTTGTTGCGTGGCGTGCTGTTCACCCTGGCCGATCAGAGCCAGCGCCTGTTGCTGATCGTCCATCACCTGGTGGTGGATGGGGTGTCCTGGCGGATTCTCCTGGAGGATCTGCAAGCCCTGTTGGGCAATCAGGCGCTGCCGACCAAGTCCAGCTCGACCCAGGCCTGGGCCGGGCAATTGCAAGCCTATGCCAACAGCGCGGCGCTGCAGCAGGAGCTGGCTTACTGGCAGGCGCAACTGCAGGGTGTCGAGCCGAACCTGCCCTGTGACCATGGCCACGACGGTTTGCAGAACCAGCACGCGAGCAGTGTCGAAACCCGGCTGAGCAAGGGTGATACCCAGCGCCTGTTGCAGGACGCGCCGGCAGCCTATCGCACCCAGATCAACGATCTGCTGCTCACCGCTCTGGCCCGGGTCATTACCCGCTGGACCGGCGACAGCAGCGCCCTGGTGCAACTGGAAGGCCACGGCCGCGAAGAGCTGTTCGACAGCATCGACCTGAGCCGCACCGTGGGCTGGTTCACCAGCGTGTTCCCGGTGAAGCTGACACCGCAGCCGGCGCTGGCCGACTCGATCAAGCTCATCAAGGAACAGCTGCGGGCGGTGCCGAACAAGGGCATCGGCTTCGGTGCCTTGCGCTACCTAGGGGATGCGCAAGCACAGACAGCCCTCGCCGCACTGGCGGTGCCGCGCATCACCTTCAACTACCTGGGCCAGTTCGACGGCAGTTTCGATGAGCAGCAGGCATGGTTTGTCCCGGCCAATGAGGCCAAGGGCGACGACCAGAGCCTGCAAGCCCCCCTGGGCAACTGGCTGACCCTCAACGGTCAGGTCTATGGCGGTGAGCTGAGCCTAGGCTGGAACTTCAGCCAGGCGATGTTCGATACCACCACCATCCAGCGCCTGGCAGACGAGTATGCCCAGGAGCTCCAGGCCCTGATCGAGCATTGCAGCCAGCCCGAGCACCGTGGCGCGACGCCGTCGGACTTCCCGCTGGCCGGCTTGAACCAGCAGCAGCTGGACCGCTTGCCGCTGGCCCTGGCCAAGGTCGAAGACCTTTATCCGCTGTCGCCGATGCAGCAAGGCATGCTGTTCCACACTCTGTATCAAGAGGAGGGCGGCGACTACATCAACCAGTTGCGGGTGGACGTGGACGGGCTCGATCCCGAGCGCTTCCGCCAGGCCTGGCAGGCAACCATCGAGCGCCATGACATCCTGCGTAGCGGTTTCCTCTGGCAGGGCGAGCTGCCGGCGCCGATCCAGGTGGTGTACAAGCAGGTCAGCCCGGAGTGTGCTGAGCACGACTGGCGCTCGACGCAACAGGCCCCGCAAGCCCTGGACGCCCTGGCGGCGACCGAACGTCAACGGGGCTTCGATCTGGCCGTTGCACCTCTGTTGCGCCTGACTCTGGTGCGTACTGGCGAACAGCGCTACCACCTGATCTACACCAACCACCACATCCTGATGGATGGCTGGAGCAACTCGCAGTTGCTCGGTGAAGTACTGCAACGTTATGCCGGTCAATTGCCGCAGCACTTGACCGGGCGCTACCGCGACTACATCGCCTGGCTGCAACGCCAGGACGCAACCCTCAGTGAGCATTTCTGGAAACAGCAACTGCAGGGGCTGGATGAGCCGACCCGTCTGGCCCAGGCCATTGCTACCGGTGCACGTGCGCCGCTGGAGGAGGGGCATGGTAGCCATGGCTGCACCCTCGACGAGGTCCAGACCCGCAGCCTGGGCGAGTTTGCCCGCCAGCAGAAAGTCACGGTCAACACCCTGGTGCAGGCCGCCTGGCTGTTGCTGCTGCAACGCTGCACCGGGCAAGACACGGTGGTGTTCGGCGCCACGGTGTCCGGCCGGCCGGCGGAACTCAAGGGCGTGGAGCAGCAGATCGGCCTGTTCATCAACACCTTGCCGGTGGTGGCCGCGCCACGTCCGCAGTTGTCGGTCAGCGACTGGTTGCAGGCTGTGCAGGAGCGCAACCTGGCCCTGCGTGACTTTGAACACACGCCGCTGTACGACGTGCAGCGCTGGGCCGGCCTGGGGGGCGAGGCCCTGTTCGACAACATCCTGGTGTTCGAGAACTACCCGGTGTCCGAAGCCCTGGAGAAAGGTTCGCCGGCACAGTTGCAATTTGGCGCGGTAGGCAATCATGAGCAGACCAACTATCCGCTGACGTTGTCGGTGTTTGTCGCTGAACGCTTGTCGTTCGACTACAGCTATTCGTGCCAGCACTTCAGTGGCGCAGTGATCCGGCAACTGGCCGAGGGTCTGCAGCACCTGCTGCTGGCCATGATCGGCAACCCCGGGCAGTGCCTGGGGGATCTTTCGCTGCTCAGCGACGGGCAACGGGCAGCCGTTGAACAAGAGTCCCGCCGGGCGGCCGGGCAAGTGGGCCGAGACCTGAATATCCACCAGTTGATCGAAGCCCAGGCCGCGCGCACTCCGGATGCCGTGGCGCTGCTGTGCGCCGGTGAGCAACTGAGCTATGGCCAGTTCAACCAGCGGGCCAACCAGTTGGCCCATAAGCTGATCGAGCAGGGCGTGGGCCCGGATGTGCGGGTGGGCATCGCCGTGGAACGTGGGCTGGACATGATTGTCGGCTTGCTGGCGGTGCTCAAGGCTGGCGGCGCCTATGTGCCGCTGGACCCTGAGTACCCCCAGGAGCGCCTGCACTACATGATGCAGGACAGCGGCATCCAGTTGCTGCTGACCCAGTCGCCGCTGCTGGAGCGTTTGCAGGATGGCCTCGTGGTGCCGTACCTGTGCCTGGACCAGGCTCCCGTCTGGCTGGCCGGTATGGCGCAGGGCAACCCGCCAGAGCGCAGCAGTGCAGAAAACCTGGCCTACGTGATGTACACCTCCGGCTCCACCGGCCGGCCCAAGGGCGTAGGCATCACCCACAACGCCCTGAGCCAGCATGCACGGGCCACCGCCAGCTATTTCAACATGACGGCTACGGACCGTGGCTTGCAGTTCTCCACCTTCAACTTTGATGCCTTTGTCGAACAGCTGTACCCGGCGCTGATCCGTGGTGCTTCGGTGGTGATCCGCGGCAAGGAGCTGTGGGACAGCGAAACCTTCTACCGCGAGCTGATCGAACAAGGCATCAGCATCGTCGACTTGAGCACCGCCTACTGGTTCATGCTGGGCAAGGACTTCGCCGCCAAGGGGCCGCGGGACTTTGGCCGCCTGCGTCAGCTCAACCTGGGGGGCGAGGCCATGCCGGCGGAAGGTGTGGCCGCCTGGAAACAGGCCGGCCTGAAACACGCCTGCCTGCTCAACACCTACGGGCCGACCGAGGCCACCGTGAGTGCCACGGCCCATGACTGCGGTGCCTACCTGAAGGGGACCGAGCCGCTGCCGGCGGTGATTCCACTGGGCAAGGCCCTGCCGGGCCGCTCTATCTATTTGCTGGACAACAGCGGCAACCTGCCGCTCAACGGTGTGATTGGCGAGCTGATGATCGGTGGCGACCTGCTGGCCCGGGGTTACCACGACCGCCCAGGCCTGACTGCCGAGCGTTTCATTCCCGATCCGTTCAGTAGCGATGGCGGTCGCTTGTAT
>NZ_VXCY01000024.1:0-3333 GCF_052850735.1 Pseudomonas sp. 910_21
GGCGAGAACGGCCAGCAACTGGTGGCCTATATCGTGCCGAGCGACGCCGCAATGGCGGTGGCAGGGGACGCTCAGGCGGCCCTGCGCGAAAGCATCAAGACGGCGCTGAAAGAGCATGTGCCGGACTACATGGTGCCGGCCTACCTGCTGTTCCTGGAGGCGCTGCCCCTGACCCCGAATGGCAAGCTCGATCGCAAGGCCCTGCCCAAGGTCGACGCCCAGCAGATGCAGCAGGTCTACGTGGCGCCGCAGAGCGAACTGGAGCAACAGATCGCGGCGATCTGGGCCGATGTGCTGAAGCTTGAACAGGTCGGTGCGACCGACAACTTCTTCGAACTGGGCGGTGATTCGATCATCTCGATCCAGGTGGTCAGCCGCGCGCGGCAGGCCGGTATCCGCTTTACCCCGCGGGATCTGTTCCAGTACCAGACGGTACAGGGGCTGGCGGCAGTGGCCGAGCAGGGTGAGGGCGGGGTGCAGATCGACCAGGGCCCGGTGCATGGCGCAACTGCGCTGCTGCCGGTGCAGCAGTGGTTCTTCGAGTCGCCCATGAGCGAACGCCATCACTGGAACCAGTCAGTGCTGCTCAAGCCGGCCCAGCCGCTGCGCGCCGAGGTGGTAGAGAGCGCCTTGCAGGCACTGTGGGTGCAGCATGACGCCTTGCGCTTGCAGTTCAGTCAGGAGGCGGATGGCTGGTCGGCGCGGTTTGCCGATGCCGACCAGCAGCCGGAGCTGCTCTGGCAGGTCGCGGTGGATGGCGCCCAGGCCATGGAACAGTCCGCGATCGAGGCGCAGCGCAGCCTGAACCTGCAGGACGGGCCGCTGCTGCGGGCTGTGCTGTTCAGCCTGGAGGACGGCAACCAGCGCCTGTTGCTGGTGATCCACCACCTGGTGGTGGACGGGGTGTCCTGGCGGATCCTGCTTGAGGATCTGCAACTGGCCCACGCTCAACTCAGCGCCGGCCAGCCCCTGGCATTGCCGGCCAAGACCAGCTCGACCCAGGCCTGGGCCGAGCAGATGCGGGCCTATGCCCAAGGTGCGGCGCTGCAGGAAGAACTCAAGTACTGGCAGGCCCAGTTGCAGGGTGTCGAGTCGAGCCTGCCGCTGGACCGCCCGGTGACCGCATTGCAGAACCAGCACGCCAGCAGCCTGAGTTCACGTCTGGACAAGGCCCATACCCAGCGCCTGCTGCAGGATGCCCCGGCGGCCTACCGCACCCAGATCAACGATCTGCTGCTCACTGCCCTGGCCCGGGTCATCACCCGCTGGACCGGCGAAGCCAGTGCCCTGGTGCAGTTGGAAGGCCACGGTCGTGAAGACCTGTTCGACAGCATCGACCTGACCCGCACCGTAGGCTGGTTCACCAGCATGTTCCCGGTGAAGCTCACGCCACAGGCGTCCCTGGCCGACTCGATCAAGTTCATCAAGGAACAGCTGCGGGCGGTGCCGAACAAGGGCATCGGCTTTGGCGCCCTGCGTTACCTGGGGGATGCTCAGGCGCAGCAGACCCTGGCAGCCCTGGCTGTACCGCGTATCACCTTCAACTACCTGGGCCAGTTCGACGGCAGTTTCGACGAGCAGGATTCCCTGTTCAAACCCAGCGGTGAAGCCAAGGGCGACGACCAGAGCCCACTCGCCCCGCTGAGCAACTGGCTGAGCCTGGATGGCCAGGTCTATGGCGGCGAGTTGAGCCTGAGTTGGACCTTCAGCCAGCAGATGTTCGATACCGCCACTGTGCAGCGGCTGGCCGACGACTATGCCGAGGAACTCAAGGCGCTGGTGGCGCATTGCTGCACACCGGAGCAGGCGGGCGCGACCCCGTCGGACTTCCCGCTGGCGGGCCTGAACCAGCAGCAACTGGATCGCCTGCCGGTGTCGATGGCCGGTGTCGAAGACCTCTACCCCCTGTCGCCGATGCAACAGGGCATGCTGTTTCATACCCTCTACGAGCAGGCGGCGGGCGACTACATCAACCAGCTGCGGGTAGACGTGGATGGCCTCGATCCGCTGCGCTTCCAGCAGGCCTGGCAGGCGGCCCTCGATCGGCATGACATCCTGCGCACCGGCTTTATCTGGCAGGGCGAGGTGTCGACGCCGCTGCAAGTGGTGCACAAGCACATTGCCCTGGACTGCACCGAACATGACTGGCGCGGCCAGCCGCAGCAGCAGGAAGCCCTGGATACCCTGGCCACCGCCGAGCGCCAGCGTGGCTTCGAGCTGGATGCCGTGCCCTTGTTGCGCCTGACCCTGGTGCGTATCGACGAGCAGCGCTACCACCTGATCTACACCAACCATCACATCCTGATGGACGGCTGGAGCAACTCGCAGTTGCTCGGCGAAGTGCTGCAACGTTATGCCGGTCAGTTGCCCAGCCACGCTCCGGGCCGCTACCGGGACTACATCGCCTGGCTGCAACGCCAGGATGCCCAGGCCTGTGAAAAGTTCTGGAAAGAACAACTGCAGACGCTGGATGAACCGACCCGCCTGACCCAGGCGCTGTCCCGGGTCGCGGACATTGCGGCCGGCACCGGCCACGGCAAGCACCATCGCGAGCTGGACCTGGCACAGACGGCTCGGCTTGGCGAATTTGCCCGGCAGCAGAAGGTCACGGTCAACACCCTGGTGCAGGCGGCGTGGCTGCTGTTGCTGCAGCGTTGCACCGGGCAGGACAGCGTGGTGTTCGGCGCCACGGTAGCGGGGCGCCCGGCGGAGCTCAAAGGCATCGAGCAGCAGGTGGGCCTGTTCATCAACACCTTGCCAGTGGTGGCCACGCCGCGCCCGGACATGACCGTGAGCCAATGGCTGCAAGCGGTGCAGAGCCGCAACCTGGCGCTGCGCGACTATGAATACACGCCGCTGTACGAAGTGCAGCGCTGGGCCGGGCTGGGTGGGGATGCGCTGTTCGACAACATCCTGGTGTTTGAGAACTACCCGGTGTCCGAGGCCCTGGAAAAAGGCGCTCCGGCGCAACTGCGCTTTGGCGCGGTGGGCAACCACGAGCAGACCAACTACCCACTGACCGTCGCGGTGAACCTGGGGGCGAGCCTGTCGTTCGAGTTCATCTATGCCCGTGAATCTTTCTCCGAACCTTCAATGGTGCAGTTGGGCGGGCACTTGCAGGGCCTGTTGCTGAGCCTGATGGAGCATCCACAGACTGGGCTGGGTGAGTTGCCATTGCTGACGCAGGACGAGCAGCGCCGCATTCGCCAGGATTGGGACCACACCGATGTGGTCTACCCGACCCACCGTTTTGTCCATCAGCTGTTCGCCGATCAGGCGGCCAAGGCCCCGGATGCGCCGGCGGTGTTCTTCGCCGAGCAGCGCCTGAGCTAC
>NZ_VXCY01000025.1:0-2346 GCF_052850735.1 Pseudomonas sp. 910_21
TGGCCTGTTCGCCCAGAGCGGCGAGATGCGCCACATCAGCCACCAGGGGCTGATGTTGCTGCAGGCGCAACAGAACAGCATTCGCCTGGAAGCGGATCAGAGCGTGGAAGTCAGTGCAAGCAAGCAGCACGTCCTGGTGTCTGCCAAGGAGCACATCACCCTGATGTGCGGCGGGGCTTACCTGACGCTCAAGGGCGGCAATATTGAGCTGGGCATGCCAGGCAATTTCACGGTCAAGGCGGCTAAACACAGCCTCGTCGGCGGGGCCAGTCTTGCGGCGCAGTTGCCGAACTTCAACGTGGGCGATACCCAGCGGCGC
This sequence comes from Pseudomonas sp. 910_21, assembly GCF_052850735.1. Lineage (NCBI taxonomy): Bacteria > Pseudomonadati > Pseudomonadota > Gammaproteobacteria > Pseudomonadales > Pseudomonadaceae > Pseudomonas > Pseudomonas sp. 910_21. The sequence continues at coordinate 320 of NZ_VXCY01000025.1, forward strand.
TTCATGCTCAAGCAGATCGATGGTCAGTCAGCCATGCCCAACGTGCCCTACAAGATCACCCTGGCCAATGGTGAAATCGTCGAAGGCGTGACCGATGCACAAGGCGCGACGCAGCTGTTGCAGAAAGATGCCATGAGTATCGCCAAGGTGAGCATGCAGCGTTCGAGCACGCCATTGATTGCGGCCGCTGCAGCAGTGGGAGCGGCAGCTCTCGTGGCCAAGGCCTTCTCCGAACCGGATAGGGAAAAAGGGCGGGCCCTGACGGAGGGAGAGATCACTCTGGCGAAACGTGTGTTTGGCGACTCTATCGATTACGACAAGGTGCGCTTGCGTGATGAGGACTATGTGCCGTGGCAGGGCAAGAACTACGTAATGGCCCCCAACGGGCACATCTACTTTGGGGAGGACTTGCGAGGTGTGGCCGACTGGAGCCTGCTGCCGGCCGATGAGCGAGGCTTGTTCATTCACGAAATGACCCACGTATGGCAACACCAGCACGGCGTCAATGTGCTGTTGGTGGGCGCCTATCAGCAGGCAAAGCAGTTCCTGATAGGAGACCAGTACCAGTATCAGGTGGAGCCTGGGAAGACGCTCAAGGACTACAACATCGAGCAGCAAGGAGACATTGTGCGTGATTACTACCAAGGCCTGGAATCTGGAAACACTCAGGTACTGACAAAGCTCAAGCCTGTATTGGGCAACTTCCCGGCGGGGTATTGAACGATGAAAGGCCTGATGTTTGCTGTGTTCTGTGGGGTTTTGCTGATGCCATGGCCAACATGGGCCGTGTCCAAACGTCCTCCGGAAACTCCAGTGACGATCAATTCCGGTCGTCCAATAGCGGACCTTCGACCTCTGTTGGCGGACACCAACAACCTGGAGATCACCCATGTGTTTCTCTGCCGTCGGACCGCCAGCAGGTGTTACGAAACGCTCTGGGATATTGACCTTCCCGACGGCTGGATTCAGCCGCAAATAGAATTGTTGGGCGACTACCCCGGTGCTTTGGTCAGAACGCAGAACCGCAAAGCGCTGCAGCCGGGGGGTAGTTACAACCTCAATATTCATTTCAAGGAGCGCGGTCGTTGGCATAAACAAACAGTTTCCAGCACCTTTTTGGAGTTTTGTCTGATAGACGAAGGGGAGGGGGTAAAAGTCCAGGAATCGGCGCTTTGCCTGGCTCGAAGAAATGCCGAAGAGCGGCAATCACTGCCCTGAATCGATGGGGTGTAGCCCGTAATCTGGATGCTTGCTGTTCATGCCTCAATGAGGATAAGCACGATCAAAGATGAGCTGCAGATGAGGGCTGCCGACGTCGGCCAAAGGGGCAACTGAGTCCTTGGCAAAAATCGAATTCACATTGAAAAAACTGCGTCAGGGTACCAAGTCATGAAGTCTGATATATCGCCTTTATTCCTGTTGATCGCCCTGATCGCAACCTCTGTCCAGGCCGTTTCCAGAATGCCGCCAGCGACCCCGGTCTTGATCAGGGATAACCAGCCTGTCGTTGATCTGCGTCCCCTGTTGGCTGAAACCAACAATCTAGAAATTACGCATGTGCTTCTCTGCCGCCTTGGTGCTCAGCGTTGCGATGAAACGATATGGGACATTGCGCTCCCCGCTGGTTGGCAGCAGCCGGATCTCACCTTGTTTGGCAACTACCCGGGAGCAACCGTAAGGGTTCTCAGACATGAGGCTTTACAACCAGGAGGCAGTTACAACCTGTTCATTCATTTCAACGAGCGGAGCCGACTGCACCAGCAGACGGTCGACAACACCGTTACCGAGTTTTGCCTGGAAGAAAAATCTGACGCCTTGCGCGTCCTGACCCGCGCAGATTGTCGGGCTCGAAGGATCGCAGCGCAACATCAAGGAGGACACGCACGATGAATGACGCCGTTCGGATGAGGACCATTTGCACCGGTGAAGCGATCACCCTGCCAGGCGGTGGCGATGTGCACCTGATCGCGCCTCCCCCCAAGCCCTGCGTGACCATCGTGGTGCATGGCGTCAATGACCTTGCCGGT
>NZ_VXCY01000026.1:0-1896 GCF_052850735.1 Pseudomonas sp. 910_21
GGCCCAGAGACCATCCTCGGATTCGAAGGTATCCAGGGTCAGGTCGAACTGCGCGGCGCGCCCCTGCCAACTCAGGGTCTCGATACTGAGGTCGTCCAGGCGCTGGCTCTGCCCGCCCTTCTTGACTGCGGTCTGGTGGTTGAACATCGCCTGGAACAGCGGGCTGTGGCTCAGGCTGCGCTCGGGGCGCAAGGCTTCCACCAACTGCTCGAAAGGCAAGTCCTGGTGGGACTGGGCCATCAGCGCGGTCTGCTTGACCTGCTGCAGGAAATCATTGAAGCCCAGTTGCCCGTCGACCTCGGCCTTGAACACCTGGGTATTGACGAAGAAGCCGATCAGGCGCTCGGTCTCCACCCGGTTGCGGTTAGCGGTGGGCACCCCGACGCGGATGTCCGCCTGACCGCTGTAGCGGTGCAGCAGGACCTGGAACGAGGCCAGCAACAGCATGAACAGGGTCGCCCCTTCACGCTGGGCCAATTGCTTGAGGCCCAGGCGCAACTCTTCCGGCAACGGGATATCCAGCAGCGCCCCCCGATAGCTCTGGATCGCCGGGCGCGAGTGGTCCAGCGGCAGCATCAGCAAGGGCTGCTCCCCGGCCAGTTGCTCCAGCCAGTAGCCCAGTTGCCGCTCACGCTCGCCGGCGTCCATCCACTGGCGCTGCCAGTTGGCATAGTCGGCGTATTGAATCGGCAGCTCCGGCAGGCTGACCGTGCGCCCCTGGCGGTAACCGGCATAGAGCTGGATCAGCTCGTCGACCATCACCCCCATCGACCAGCCATCGGAAACGATGTGGTGCTGGGTCAGGACCAGCACATGCTCGTCTGCCGCCACCCGCAGCAACTTGGCCCGCAACAGCGGGCCATTGCGCAGATCGAAGGGCGGCTGGCTCTTGCTGTCGGTCAGGGCATGGACCTGGGCCTCATAGGACAGGCCGCCGGCGTGCAGTTCGATGACCTCGATGTCCAGCGGTGCCGGTGGATGGACCACCTGTACCGCAGTGCCATCGTCTTCGGAAAAGGTAGTGCGCAGGGTTTCATGCCGGGCAATCAGGGTATCGAATGCATGGCGCAGCGCGTCGAGGTCCAGTTCTCCGGTCAAGCGCAGCGCCGTGGTGATGTGGTAGGCGGTGCTGTCGGGCTCCAGTTGCCAAAGGAACCATTGGCTTTCCTGGGTATAGGAGAGAACCGGCGCCTCGTCGGCGCCGCGGCTGCAGATAGGAGCGATACCAAAGAGGTTGATGCCCTTTTCTTTAAGCAAAATCGCCAGGGCTCTTCTTTCCTTGGAAGAAAGCGTGCCTACCGAGTCGATTAAAGCTTGCATGTACTACCTCGCCTAAGAAATTATTTTTTCAAGATCATCGGGAGATAAACGTTTGAGGGCCTCCAAAGATTTAGCCAATTCATCCTGCAGTGAAGAAGTTGTCTGCCGCAGGGCCTGAACCTTCTCGATAAAGGCTGCGAGGCTCTCCGCGCCGAACAGCGACTTGATGGGCATATCCACGCCAAACTGCTGCTTGACCCGAGTCACCACCTGAGCCACCAACAGGGAGTGGCCGCCCAGCTCGAAGAAGTTGTCGCTCATGCCCACCCGATCCAGCTTCAGCACATCAGCCCAGATCGCCGCGACCTGTTGCTCCAGCTCGCTCTGCGGCGCCACGTAGACTTGCTGCATCTGCTGGGCGTCGACCTTGGGCAGGGCCTTGCGATCGAGCTTGCCGTTCGGGGTCAGGGGCAGTGCCTCCAGGAACAGCAGGTAGGCCGGCACCATGTAGTCCGGCACATGCTCTTTCAGCGCCGTCTTGATGCTTTCGCGCAGGGCTGTCTGGGCTTCCCCTGCCACCGCCATAGCGGCGTCGCTCGGCACGATATAGGCCACCAGTTGCTGGCCGTTCTCGCT
>NZ_VXCY01000027.1:0-1467 GCF_052850735.1 Pseudomonas sp. 910_21
GTCATGGGCCAGGACAAAGGCTTCACGCACCGCCGCCTGCTGCACCAGCCGCGCTTCGATTTCCCCCAGCTCGATACGGAAACCACGGATCTTCACCTGATGGTCGATACGGCCGATGTACTCGATCACCCCGTCGGCGCGGTAACGGGTCAGGTCGCCGGTGCGGTACACCCGGCCCCCGTCGCTGGAGAACGGGTTGGGCACGAACTTCTCGGCGGTCAGCCCTGGACGCGCCAGGTAGCCTCGGGTCACCCCGGCACCGGCCAGATACAGCTCGCCGGCACTGCCCACCGGCACCGGTTGCAGGTCCGGACTGAGGATGTAGCTCTGGGTGTTGCTGATGGCCCGGCCGATATTGGCCTGCCCTCCCGCCTCGCGTCGGGTGTAGGTCGAGTAGGTGGTGTCTTCCGAAGGGCCGTACAGGTCGTAGACATGCACCAGCCCGGGCTGTTGGTAGAGGCTATCTACCAAGGCCTGCTTCAGTGGTTCGCCCGCCAGGTTGATGATTCGCACGCTAGGCGGAATCTGCCCGCTGCGTTGCAGCGCGGCAATTGCCGACGGCACGGTGTTGATCAGGCGCACCCGATCACGGTCCACCAGCTCCGGCAGTTCCAGGGCATTGCGGGCCAGGACGATGGAACCGCCGCTGGACAGGGTGACAAACAGCTCCCACACCGACAGGTCGAAGCAGATCGAGGTGGAAGCCAGTACTCCTTGCAGGTCTTCAGCGCTGTACACCCGGTTCGACCAGTGGATCAGCGCCAGCACGTTGCGATGGGCAATCGCCACGCCCTTGGGCAGACCGGTGGAACCGGAGGTGTAGATCACATAGGCCAGATTGTCCGGGGTCGCTCGTGGCGCCGGGTCGTCTGTCGAGTACCCATCCAGCCAGCCCGGCTGGGCATCCAGTTGCAGGGTCTGCAGGGATTCCACGGACGGCAGCAGCGCCAGCAAGGCGCTTTCGGTCAACAGGATCTGCGCCTGACTGTCGCGCAGCATGTGGGCCAGACGATCCTGCGGATAATCCGGGTCCAGGGGCACATAGGCGCCACCGGCCTTGAGCACCGCCAACAGCGCCACGACCATTTCCGGGGTGCGCTGCAAGGCCACACCCACCCGCACTTCAGGCCCCACGCCCAGCTCGATCAGCTTGTGCGCCAGACGGTTGGCCCGCTCGTTGAGCTGCCGGTAGCTCAGGCGCTGACCGGCAAATAGCAGAGCTTCGGCGTTAGGGGTTTTCAGTACTTGTGCTTCCACCAACTGCTGCACACAGCCATCGCTGGGGAACTCACCGGTAGCCGGGGTCCACTCGTGCAGCAACTGGTGCTGCTCGGCAGCACCCAGCAGCGGCAGGTCCCCCAGGCGCTGGCGCGGCTGCTGGACAATGCCCTGCAGCAACTGCACCCAGGACTGGGCCAGACGCTCGATGGTGGAGGCCTCGAACAGATCGGTGGCATAGGTCAGGGA
>NZ_VXCY01000028.1:0-1384 GCF_052850735.1 Pseudomonas sp. 910_21
TCCAGCCGTGACTGATGTCACTGACACTATCGATACCAGCACCGTTTCGTTAACCGCGACCCCAAGCGTCTCCGAAGGCGGCATCGTGGTGTACACAGCCTCGGTGTCCGCCCCAGTAACTGGCTCCCCGGTCGTAGTAACGCTGTCCAATGGCCAGACCATCACCATCCCGGTGGGCGAATCGTCCGCTACCGTGAACTTCACCGCACCCAACGATGCCCTGGCCGGTGGCAGCTCCTTGAGCACCACCATCACCAAGGCTGACGGCGGCAACTACGAGAAGCTGGAGATCAACGACAAGCCAGCTGAAACCTCGGTCACCGACACACCGGACACCACCACCCTCAGCGTGACTGCTACCGATACCGTGGCAGAAGGCGGTTCGATTGTTTACACCGCGACCCTGACCAACGCTGCCGGTACTCCGGTCACCGTGACCCTGAGCAACGGCGCGGTGATCACCATTGCCGCAGGCGCCACAACTGGCACCGCCACCGTCGCGGCACCAGCCGATGACGTCTACAAAGATGCCGGTAAGGTTGAAGTCACCATCACCAAAGCGGATGGCGGCAACTTCGAGAACCTGGTCACCAACCCAGCTCCGGCTGTGACTGATGTCACCGACACCATCGACACTTCCACCGTCAGCCTGACTGCTACGCCAAGCGTCGCCGAAGGCGGCATCGTGGTTTACACCGCATCGGTCACCGCGCCAGTGACTGGCTCGCCGGTTGTGGTGACCCTGTCCAACGGACAGACCATCACTATTCCAGTGGGCGAGTCCTCCGGCAGCGTGAACTTCACTGCACCGAATGACGCCCTGGCTGGCGGTAGCTCTCTGAGCACCACCATCACCAAGACCGATGGCGGTAACTACGAAAAACTGGAAATCAGCGATAAACCCGCTGAGACCAGCGTTACCGATACGCCAGATACCACCACCCTGAGCCTGTCGGCCACCGACTCCGTGGCCGAAGGTGGGTCCATCGTCTACACCGCCACCCTGACCAACGCCGCTGGCACACCGGTCACGGTCACACTCTCCAACGGTGCCGTCATCACCATCGCGGCAGGCGCCACTTCGGGGACTGCAACCGTTGCCGCTCCTGCGGATGATGTTTACAAAGATGCCGGCAAGGTCGAAGTCACCATCAGCAAGGCCGAGGGCGGCAACTTCGAGAACCTGGAAACCAACCCGGCTCCAGCGGTGACCGATGTCACCGATACTATCGATACGTCGACGGTGAGCCTGACCGCCACGCCAAGCGTGGCCGAAGGTGGAACCGTGGTGTACACCGCATCGGTCACCGCGCCAGTGACTGGCTCGCCAGTGGTAGTGACCCTGTCCAACGGCCAGACCATCACTATTCCAGTGGGCGAGTCC
>NZ_VXCY01000029.1:0-1238 GCF_052850735.1 Pseudomonas sp. 910_21
GCGGTCAGCATCACCGACTTCCCTTGCTCAAGGGAGGCGCGGGCCACGGACATCCGCTGCTTGTACGGCAGACCGGCGTCTTCCCAGGTGTCCTCCCCCTTGAGCAGCAATGGGTAGACATAGGGCGGCGTGTGCAAACCGATCAGTTCCTTTTCACCGCCGCGCTTGCGCAGGGTAAAGATTCGTTGGTGAAAGCTCATCGGCAAAGTCCGGCGCAGTGGCTTGCCATACAGGTGCTCGTCAACGCCCTGCCAGCCGATCCCCTGGACGTTGGCCAGGCCAACGGTCTGGTCCTGTGGGGTGAAGTACAGGTAGACGCTGCCTCGGTTGTCGCGCTCGTTGAAGGCAATGCGCTTGGCGTCAATCGTGGTTTCGCAGGCTTTGCCACCGCTCCAGCCAGGCCCGCCAATAGCGCCATAACCCTGGCAGTTCTTGAGGGCGATACTCGACAAGGCCGGGTACGGATTGGGCGCTGCGGTCATGAACTTCAGGATGGCATCAAGGGTCGCCAGGCGGGCCTCGGCCGTCTGCTGCGCGCCAAAGCCCTGAAGCTTCTCCATGTTGGGTTCGCGCAGGCTATAGGGCGAGTTGATCATCACCACGCCGTCGGCCGGCCGCACCTTGTCCTCATTGAGAAATGCATGGGCCAGTAGCGTGATGAGCGTGCCTTGGCTGTGGCCGACCACATTCACTGTGTCGTTGGGGTAGCGCTTGCGGATGATCCTGATCAGCATCGCCAGGCGCATCGCCGCCAGCACCATGTAGCGGCGACCAGGCGCGGAGAACAATGGGTGAGTCAGCTCTCCGGCAAGCAGATTCAGGGAAATGAAGCCAAACAGCTTGCCGTTGAAGCCCTTGCCCCACATGTCCGGCAGGTTGGTGGTGGCATTGACGAAATGCCCCCCCTCCAGGGTGCCGGCCTTGTCCAGGCGGTTTTTATTGCGATCCATCCACTCGCCGTGGGGCGCATCCTTGATGATGTGCTGCTCTTCCTCGCGAAAGCCCCAATAGAACGGAATGACCACGCTGCGGCTGTCGGCGCCGTTGGCCGAGGCGCCGAATTTGCGCCGGTAGTACACCGCGTCGGGGTTGCTGGCCTTACCATCATCGTCCTCGGGCAAGCTGTAGCCGGCCGGGCGCAGCAAGCCTGGATTGCTCACGCCATTGGGCAGGGTCGGCGACATGTCCAGGCGTTCGTTGAGCCCCTCGCACAGGCCGCGCTCGATGCGCTCGTAGCA